>NZ_CP027433.1:0-1335495 GCF_002993285.1 Gordonia iterans
CTGGCAAGCTGACAGCACACCACGACGGAGGAGACCATGGCTGACGAGTTGTACGACCTCAAAGGCATCGCCGAGTTGACCGGCCTGTCGGTGGGTACGGTGCGCGTGTACTTCGCCCGTTCGAAGGACGCCCGCAAGGCGGGGCTGACCGAGGTGACACCGGGATCGGGTGAGGCGTTGCCGGAGCCGGACTATCGGATCGGGCAGTCGCCGGCGTGGAAGTTGGAGACGCTGCAGCCGTGGCTCGACGCACGTAGCTCGTAGGCTGGCGAGCCCTTCGAATACACATAGGCAGACCTCACCAGCTGCACGAGGCACCAAAAGAGCTAATCGCCGGTCGTGAGATCCGTAGGATAGGCACGCATGGTGAACGAACCTAATCGGGCGGACTACTCGGGGCCGCGTCGCCGACTCGAGCGCGCGGTCGCGCACCGCGAGTCAATGCACGACCGGTTCGTAGAAACAAAGGACCTGCACAGACTTCACGGCGAAGTGAGACGGGATGGATCTGCGGTCTACCTCGCTCTCACGCAGCCCTGCGATCCGATGCTTGGCGCCATGTTCGGCGATTGGTTGGGCGCAATTCGAGCCACTCTCGACCATCTCTTCTATCAGCTTGCAGTACTGGAGACCGGACAGAACCCTCCGACCCGCAGCGGTCAGCGGCAATTCCCTGTGTGCCGCACCCAGGAGGAATTCAACGCCCTGTTTACCGGACGGACAAGGCCACTTCACGGCTTCGGTGAGACCGCGATCAACGCCGTCCGCGCAATGCAGCCGATGAATGGCAAGTACGGACCTGATGGGGATGTCATCCTGTGGATCCATGATCACGCACGAATCGATCGCCATCGGACTGACTGGGAAATGGGCGGCAGAGTTGAGCGGGTAGTCCCCGAGTTCGCCGAGGGCGCAGAGGCTCGGGTCGATACGTACTACTACGCCGATACCGACGAGATCCCTCCGGTCTGTTCGGCGACGCGTGAGTTCATCCCGCTCGTCTATGTCTGTAAGACCGAGGAGGACGCTATAGCGCTAGTTGGCGAGCTCGGCTTTAGTGCGGACTCGAAACTGGAGCTGGTTGATTGGTACGTCGACGCCCATAGCAAGGGCGTTTCGGCCAATATCCGGAACGACTCGCTCGCTGATCGGATGACGTTCGCGGAGTGGTTCTTAGGGGCGGCAATCGACTCTTTCGAGAGCCTTCTCTGACGAGTGCTGCGCCGATTCAGTGCGCCAGCATTCGCAGTATCGGACGAGGCAGCCGTCGATGTGGTGGTGGAGGCAGAGGGGGTGCCTGCACGCGTCACAGAGGGCGTACCCGTGGGCGCCCATCAGCGGGGCATCGTCGCTGGGGCGGCGAGGCGGTACCACAAGGCGAGCCAGCGGACGCGCCGCCAGCGCCAGCGGTCCGGGCGACCCGGACGCTGGTCGCGACATGAGCGCCACACCTTCTCGCAGGCTTGGCACATGACGACTTCGCGTTGATGGTCGCGGGCCGTCGGGAGCGGGCAGCGGTGGTTGTCACGCGGCCGGAGGGTCACGACGTCGCTCATCGTCGTCCCCCGGTCCAGGTCGGTGGCCGCTGTTCGTAGAACGCGGGGATCGTCTCGCATGGTGTGCGTTCGATCGGCTGGTCGGCGTGCTGTCGGCGGCGTGCTCGGCGGTTCTCTCGCTCGGCGCGGCGCCGGTCTGCCCGGTTCATCGTCGTCTCCCGGTGCGGGTGTACCCGCGGTGTCGGCGGCGGGCCCGGTACTTCATGCGCGGCCAGAACAGCGGCACCCTCGGGGCGTCCGGCCCGAACAGGAGACGCGCGAGGTTCGGGTTGACGTCGGTGAACGTCACCTCGACCACCTCGCCGTATGACGGGAGCGTCCATCCCTCGACGACTCCCAGTCCGTCGTCCCCGCCGGCGGAGTCTGCGGTGAATCCGAGCGACGTCATGCCGAGCGGCAGGAAGACGTCGAGGGGCGTGGTCATGGAGTCGCTGGTGCGCGAGGCGGGACCTTTCGCCGGCGTCGTGCATGTCGCGCAGTGGATCGGCGTCCGAGACCAGCGGACGGTGGCCGCGGTGACATCGAGGCCGATGACGTTGGCGCGGGGTTCGATGCAGACGCCCATTTCGTCGCGGTCGTCGGCGCCGGTGGTGACGCCGTGCAGGCCGGACCCGACCTGTCCGCGCAGGATTGTGTTCGGCTCGGCGATCCGCTGGTGCTTGTGGTCGGTCATCGTTGTCCTGTCCATGGGAGGGTGAGGCCGTCGCCTGCGCGGCGGGGCACGTAGTGGACGTGCAGGTGGTCTACCGTCTGCGTGGCCGATGGTCCGGCGTTGACGATCAGATTGAAGTCGGTGCCGTACTGGTCGCCGGTGGTCGCATGGTCATAGGCGGCGCGGAAGGCGGCGGAGGCGAGCACGTTGTCGCGGTGGACGGCATGCATGGTTGGCACGAACAGCATGTGCCCGGGAGTGACCGGGTTGAGCGGCTCGAACCACATGACCGGGCACCAGCCCGAGAAGAAGGTGACCGTGCGGCCGCTGACATCGACGCTGGTAGAGCGGTACCCGCCCGGCCGTATCGGCGGCTGGAAAGTGGCGTACTCGCAGAACGGGCAGCCAGAGACGCTCATGCCGACCTCTGCACGGGCCATTCGCCGGACACCGACGCCGCAGCTTCGTCGTTGCCCTGCCGTTTGAAGTAAGTGAACAGGGACTCGGCCTGCTCGGCCTTCCACTGCGCCTGTGCCCGCATGAGCGACTCGACGTCAGAGAACGACGCCAACTCGGGCAGCCGCAGCATCTTCCACGCGAGCCGGGCGGCGCCGAGTGCGTCAGCGGTAGCGTCGTGCGCGTTCCCGAGTTTCACCCCGTAGTGATCGCACAACGCCGTCAGGGTGCGCTTCCCCTTACGGAACCGGTCGAGAGCCTTATCTAGAACGAACGGATCAACCACTGCACCGACTTCCAAAGGCGGATGCCCGAGCGCGATGCCTTGATGGTGCATCATCGAGCAGTCAAACGACGCGTTCATAATGCACATCAAGAAGTCCTTGGACCACACGGTTTCTAGGCGGTCGCGGATCGCGACGTACCCCTCGGCATAGTTCTGCCCTTCGGCGCGCGCCTTCTCGGTGGTGATCCCGTGGACGTTTGTGGCGCCTTCGGGGATCTCGCGTTCTTCCGGCGGCTGTAGTAGCCATTCGTCAGCGTGCACGTTCGTGCCGTCGATGGTGACGACGGTTGCCGTAACGATGAAGTCCGTGAACACGTCTGTACCTGAACTTTCGATGTCGAAGGCGGCCAGCGGCATGTCGGCGATCACGATGCCGCCTTCCGCTGTGCCCACTCACGGTTGCAGGTGCGGCACCGCCGATGGCCTCTGGTGTCGCGTGCCGTGTTCTCCTCATCGAAGGCGTGGCCTCGCTTGCAGTGGGTCCGAGCGGCGTGGCGGGCGCGCTGGACCGCCGCAGCCTCGCTGCGCCGCACGTTCTCAGCGTGCGTCACGGGCTCAAGATGCTCAGGGTTGCAGCAGGCCCGATTCCGGCACAGATGGTCAAGTTCCAGCCCGGCCGGAACGGGCCCAACGAGGATTGTGAAAGTCAAGATGTGAACGAGCTTGGAGACGTGGAGGTAGTCGCTGATGGCGACGATTCCGTATCCCTGGCTGGTGAGCGCCTTCTGCCATTCCCAGCAGCCGTCGTCTGTGATCGCACAGCGCTCCCGGATATGGGCGATCGGGTCGGCCACCCGGCGATCACGCTGGACGCCTCGTTTCCCAGCGGCCATGCACGCTCGGCCGCAGTACTTCGCTCGCGCCTTCGGGACGGGCGTTCCGCAGACGGGGCAGTCTGGTCGCGGCATCCGATTCGAGTAGGGCTTACGCGACTTCGTCGGCATATCGGTGCTCATGCGGTGACGCTCCCGATCTGGTCGTCGTCGGCGTCGTGCCACTCCGGGTCGTCGGACCGTGCGTCGCCGTCGGCCAGCAGCGGCGCGTCGGGGTCGATACCGGTCGCGTCGGCGAGCTGGTCCACGGCTGCGTCGGTGGCGGCGCGGAGAGCCATCCGGAACGTGTCGGGCTCGGAGTGCTCGACCCACGGGTCGCGGCCGTCGATGATCCATCCGGCGACGTTGATCAGGTCCATCGCGTCGGCGGCGCCGTCGGATGCGAAGCCCTTCGCGGTGAGTACTTTCCGTGCCCGGTCGAGGGCTTCGGCGCGGGCGAGCTGCCGGTCGTCGAGGTGGCCGGCGCGAAGCTCGACGACCTCGCCGGTGATCTTGCTGGTCTTGTTCGGGGTGGTCATGGTGTGCCTTTCGGTGGGTTGGGGATTCGGGCTCGGTGGACGGTGCAGTGGTCGGCTGGGTCGAGGGTTCCTCGGCGCACGGTGTAGATCGGCTCGTCTTCCGGGGCGCCGTCGGCGCGGAGCGCGTCGAGGAACGCTTGGAGGCTCGCAATCGTCTGGTTGCAGCCGCTGGTGGTGATCCACCGCTCTGGGGCGGACATCAGGTGTCCTTCGGGTAGCGGTGGGAGTAGGCGGCGCGCCCGGCCGGGTCGGTGATCAGCCACGGCCGCCCCGCCCACAACGCGCACTTGGTGGCGCGTTCGAGGGCGTCGTCGATGTGCACGAACCGTTCGGGTTCGAGAATGTCTTCGAGGTCTCGGAGGGTGAAGTCGCTCATCGTTTCTTCCTCCACTTCTCCCCGTCCGGGCAGGACGCGTGGTGCGGCAGGTGCAAGGGCTGGCCGGCGGCGCGCATCGCGGCGGCTTTGCTGGTCGGCACGACGACGGCGGCCCAGTGCGGCCCGAACTCGTCGCTCTGGGTGGCGGTGAGCGCGACGTTCCCGCGCTGGTCGTCTTGGTCAGCGTCGACGGGCATACGCTTCTTGCCGGGCTTCGTGATCGCCCACACGATGGTTGCGCCGCAGGATCGGCAACGCACGCGTTTCAGGCTCACTGTCCCTCCTCGACGATCCGGCGGTGGGTGTCGGCATTGATCTCGCCTTGCTGCTCGCGGATGGTGTTCGCCATGCCTTCGAGGTGGTCAGCGAGGGCCGCGACGTCGGGGTAGGCGTGGGCGTCCAGGCGCATGCGGATGTCGGGGTCGCCGTTGTCGAGGCCTGCGGGGATGATGACGATCGAGACGCACGCGGCGGGGAGCTCGTCGTGCAGCGCGGCAATGATGGTGTCGATGTGGTCGGCGTCTTCTTCGCGGACGCGGAGGCTGGGGTCGGGCATGCCGGAGAGGTCGTCGGGGATGTCTGGGCTGGTCATCGGCGGGTTTCTCCGGTCATCGTGTTGTGCTCGATTGGCCGCGCGTTCTGGCGTTGTCCCCAGTGCCAGACGAGGCGGCCGGCGGCACCGAGGATGGCGGCGAGGATCAGGACGGCGATCATGGGATCTCCTGGGTGAGTGGTCCGCCGCAGCAGGCGAGGTGCTGGTCGACGGTGGTGGCGCGTCCGGGGTAGGTGCGATGGCCGCAGAGGCACCAGGTGCGGTCCTCGCGGGCGTTGTAGGTGACGCCGGGGTGGTCGAGGCTTGGGCATAGGTCGGGGCGGGTGCGGTGCCGGGCAGGGAGGTCACTCATCGCTGGCACCGTCCTCGTCGTCGGCGAGGCGGATGTCGCGGGCACCAGCAGTCGCCGGCGTGTCCTGCGGGTCGGCAGCAGGTGAGGAGGTAGCGGCCTTCGCGGGCGGTCTTCGGGCACCGCCCGGCCACGCCCAGCCCTGCTCCGTCAACTGCGCGAGACCACCGCGGAGGGTCGTCCACCACCACTCCCCCGGCTGCGGGCGACGAGTTGGGTCTTCTACATGCGAATGCGGTTCAGTCATGGGTTTGTCTCCTTCAAGTGGTGTCCAGACAGGTTACAGTCTGTCGTTTACCGCTGTTGTCATACGCGCGAAAACTGGCTAGACCGGCCATTCGATCGCCGATACCACCAGCAGATGATGCTCATGCAGCGTCATCGTCATGTTGCGGCGGTCGCAGCGCACCCCGCCCATCGTCGCCAGCGCCAGCGCGTCGGCCTGATTGTTGTCGCTGATCCGCACCCGATCCCCCCACAAGCGCTGCATGCGCTCGACGACCAGATCCTTGTCGCACGCGCCGTGGTCGGTCGCGAACTTCTTCAACTGGGCCGGCGCCACCTGCACGACGGGCACCCGGGCGTGGTGGAGCGACTGCAGCACCAGCCACCACAGGCCGGCGCGATCCCACATCTGGCCGACCTGGGAGGCGAACGCAGGGCCTTCGATCACGGCAAGCTGGGTGTCGGTGCGGGTGACGTGGGTGATGACAGCGTTGCGGATCTTGCGGAGTCGGGTGGTGCGGTCGTCGAGGGTGGCGGTCTTCTTGCCGCTGCTGGTGATGGTTTTCAGTTGGGCGGTGAGGCCTTGGTGGCCGGTGGTGTCGATGGTGGCGATACCCGTACCGGTGAGTGAGAGATCAAGCCCAGTGACGATCATCGCGCACCAGCCTTCGCCGCATTCGACACTGACCCCGCGGCGGCCGCGCAGGAGCGAGAGCAGAATACGCGCTGCCACTTCCTGCGGTGCGCCTTCGATCGACGCACAGGGGCGGCGCACGTTCCACACGGTTCGTCTCGGTACTCGGCATGCGCAATCTGGTGTTCCGCCCAGCTCTCCATGAGCTGGAGATTCTCTGGCCGGTTGTCGAGACGGTCGTGATTCAGGTGGTGGACGCACTCGGTGGGTTCTAGCGTCCGTCCGATCCGCTGCTCCACGATGTGCCGGTGCTCTTCGTAGTAGCCGGCCTTGTCTGAGTGGGGGTGACCGGGCAGGTGAATCATCCGGTATCCGCTGGCGGTCACGAACGTTCCGCCTCGCCACTTCGGATTTCCCTCGCCCTTGTATGCCTCTGCTCGACATGTCATCGAGCAGTACGTGCGACGGTGTCCCCGCCTGTCGTCGCTGGGGACTGCATAGAACTCGCTACCGCATACGGGGCAGGTGCGGTTCTCGCCGGTTCGGGGTGGTGCCATGTCTTGCTCCTTCTTCACGGTGTGGTGTCCGTTTCTGGGTTGCTGGGAATGGGTTTCGTTAAGGCCTGTGTGCCGTTTTGAGGGTTTGGGGGTTACTGGGGTACGTCATCCGATGTTCCGGTGCGCTCAGCGTCCGAATGGGCGGCGGTACGGGTCCTCGTCGTTGCTGGGTGGTTCGGGAATTCGGTGGCAGGTCTCGCAGTAGTCGGTTCCGGCGGTGATTCCGGCTTGGACGCGGGCGGTGCAGGGGATCTTGCGGGTGCGGCCGTTGATGGCGTTGACGCACGATTCTTCGGGTTGGGCCTCGCAGGTGGGGCAGGCGTGCCGGATGGCGTTGTAGGCGTGTTCGTAGGCGTGCCAGATGGGTTGTCCGTCGGCGGCGCCGATGGGGAGGCCGCCGAGTTGCGGGTCTGGTGCTGGTGGTGCGGGGAGGGCGGCGATCGCGTCGCCTTTCTCGCGTTCGGCTTGTTCGCCGCGGATCTTCCGGTAGGCGGCGATGAGGTCGCCGACTTTGATGGCGGGGGCGTTGGGCTGGGAGTAGTGGGTGTCGGCGGCGCGGCAGGCGATGGCGGGGTCGTCGCAGGCGTAGGTCTGCATGCTGGCGGCCCAGGTTTCGATGCGGTTGCGGTCGACGGTGATTCGGTCGTCGTGGATTTCGGCGCGGGAGAGAGCGGCTCCGGCGGCTCGGACGACCGCTTCGGTGAGGGTGGGCGGGGTGGTCATGCGGGTTGGTCCTGTCGGAGTTCGGCGATGATCTGTTCGGCGGCGGTCATGGTGGCTTCGGCCTTCTTGGTGGCCTTGGTGGTGACGGGGTCGTCGGGTGTGCGGGCGGCTTTGGCGACGAAGCGGCGGATCTGGGAGGGCGACCAGGAGTCGGAGCGCTGCCAGGCTTTGATCCCTTCGGCGATCTGGCGGGGGTCGATTCCGTCGGCGAGGAGTGGTTCGACTTCGCGGGCGACGTCGTGCTGGGTCTTGGTGTCGATCCCCCCGCCTGCCCATGCGGCGTAGCCGCGGGCTACTTCGACGGCGGCTCCACTGACGGCGGTGGCGTTGAGTTCGCGCATGCGCGCCACCGATCTCGATTCGCGTTGCGGCGACAAGTGAGATGCATCCCTAGCGCTAGGGGCGGGTCTTTCTGGAGCAGGAGCCGGAGATTGGTGTGGAGCAGGAGCAGGAGCAGGAGTAGGGCCGGGGTTAGACGGGGGGTTAGGGTCAACCCCCCCGCTAAGGGTTAGGCCAGGGGTTAAGTCGGGGGTTACGGGAGGGGTTGGGTTTCCCTCGGGTGCGGGGTTAGCGCCGGGGTTGGACGGGGGGTTGAACGGCGCGAGAGTCGCCGGATCGGTGGCCTTCTGGTCGAGGAGGGACACCACCGCGGTTCGCTTCCACGAGTTGACCTCTGGGTGCTCGTCGCGGAGTCTGCGGACCTCGTGCACGACGACGGCGCGCAGCGTCCGGGACGCCAGATCGGCGCGCGCGTTGGCCATCGAGACGGCCATGTTCGGGGTCTTCCAGAGTCCGTCGTGGCGGATCCACGAGCGGAGGAGGAACTCGTCGGTGTCGGTGTCGATGATCAGGAATCGGCCGCGTGACAACCCGGCCGCCGCGCGCTCAATCCGTTCACGGGTCCAGTCGGTCGCCGACTGCGCGAGACGCCCGGGGTGCCAGTCCCCCGCGCCGCAGTACGTGAGGCCGGGGCTGGTCCACAGCCGCATGAACAGCATCTGCTCGTCGATGGTGAGGTCGAGGAAGTCGTCGTCTCCCCAGATCGCGACGTTGACGGCGGCGAAGTCTTTGCCTGTGGCGGCCACTTAGATCGACCTGCCCTTGGCGTCGGGGTTGTGGGTAGAATCCACGTCATCCACTCCTTCTGTCGTTGTCAGATGGGGTTGGTCAGGCCCCGTCGGTGTTGGTAGCGCCGCGCGGGGCCGACTCATCTCCGACCGACCATAGCGGCGTTCATCGGTTGCAGTCACTCGTCAACCGGCGTTCTGCTGGTCTGCGTGGTGAAGGTCGATGAGTGTGTCGAGGGTGCGCGGGCCGAGAGTGTCGGCGATCCGGGCGAGTTGGTCGTCGTCGCGGTCGACGAGCAGCGCGGCGAGCGCCTGCCGGTCGACGCGGATCTGCTGGGTGCCTTCGCGGAGGCGGCGTGCGCGGGCGGCGTCGGCCCACACGGGGGCGCACTGCTCGCACAGCGGTTCTTTGCGGGCGTTGTGCCGGTTCGCTGCGGCGAGGGTGCCGTGCTCGTGCGGGTTGCCGGCCCGGCGGCGGGCGATGGTGCGCACATAGTGGTCGGGCACGACGTGATAGCGGGCGGGAGTGCCGGCCGGTGAGAGGTCAATGGTGGTGAGGTGGCGGCGCCGGTTGACGCGCACCACCCGCACCCGCAGCCCGGGCGGGTAGACGCCGTGCGGCAGGGTGAGGGTGCGGGTGAGTGCGTGTCTCATGGGTCAGGCCTCGGAGAAGTTCGGGCCGAAGTCACCGGCGACCACGGTGTCGTCGTCGGGGTCGTCGATCACATCGACGTCGATCACATCGTCGGGGTCGGGGCTGTCACCGTAGTCGGTGTCCTCGTCGACGTCGACGTCGTCGATGGACGTCTGGTTCGGGTCGGACTTGTCGGCCTTCGCGACCATTTGCCCGCGCTTGGCGTCGATGACCTTGAACCCGATCGTCTGGCGCTGGCCGTCCTTGATCTCGTCCGTCACGACCTTCTGCACCTCTGCGCGGATCGTCAGCACGTACACGTCGCCGATGTTCGCCCTCGGGTCAGTGCCATCCGCCCAGTCGTATTGATCAATCGGACGCCCGGCGAAGCTGTAGAAGTACAGCCCGTCTGCGGTTCCTCCGGTGCCGTTCAGTTTCTCGACTTTGCTCATGCTGCAGCCCTCTTCTCTGCTTTCCGGCGCCGACTTTCGGCATTCCGGCAGGTTCGGCAACGACGGCCTCCCCCAGTCCGGGGAACTGTGTTCTCCGGGGTGAACTCGTGGCCGGCCTCGCAGTGGGTGCGAGCCGACAGGTGGTGAGTGCCATGACGGACGACGTCCTTGATGTTCTCGGAGCGTGTGTCCCAGCGGAGGTTGTCGAGGCGGTTGTTCGTCGGGTCGCCGTCCTCGTGGCAGGCATCAAGTCCGTCCCCTGATCCGACAAAGGCTTCGAGGACCAACCGGTGGATTCGCCGCGCCTGAACTTCTCCTTCGCGGGACAAACTCACTGCCAGGTACCCGGCCGAGGTCCTATTCGGGCGCAGCAATCGGCCGCGGAGGCGGCGATTCCGGTCGGGAATCATGCGGTCCACCGATCGCACCTGCCCGTGGTCGCTGACTTCGTAGTAGCCCTCCCATCCAGCGATGGGACGCCACTGCTCGGCGGTCATGTGTCAGCCCTCCTGGCTGGTGTTGGTGGTGGCGAGGATGTTCTGCAGTTCCTCGTCGGTGAGGGCGTTGACGCCCTCGATCTTGTCGCCGAACAGCGACGACAGGTGTGCGGCGACGTCAGTGACGCCAGCGTCCGCGAGGGCGGCAAGGACCGAGTTCTCGAGGGACTCGCGGTCCACCGCGACAGGCTGGTCGTCGGCGGGCTGCTCGGGTTGGATGGCCGGGGGTTCGTCGACGATCTCTCCTTCGGCGTAGACCGGCTGGACGTCGACGAGGTCGCGGGTGTCGGTGCGGATCGTGCCGTCGCGGACGACGGCGTCGGAGAACTCGGTGGACAGGGGGAGCCACTTCGCGAGCTGCTTGACGACGGTCTTACGCGCCATCGCCGACCAGTCGGTCTTCCACGGGCCGTTGTTGCCGGCCTTGGAGCGGCGGCGGATCGCTTCGACGTCGGCGACGGACATGACCTCGAACTGGGAGCCGCCGTCCTTCAACACGGCGGCGGCGTAGACGGCGATCGGCTTACCGCGGTCACCGAGTGACGGCTTGTGCCGCAGCGTGGGGGTCAGTCCGTAGGAGTAGTCGAAGTCGTCGTTCTCGTGGACGACGTGGGCCTGCAGCGTCTGCACGCGCCCGGACTGGAACGCGAGCTTGACGAGGCCTCTGTATCCGGGGATGAAGGTGACGGTGTTGCCGTACGGGACGAGGTACGCCTCGCCGAGAGGCCCCGGCTCGAGGCCAAGCTGGGACGCGGTGAGGAGGGCGCCGAGGAAGCTCTCGGGGGTGCAGCGGGCGAGCGCGGGTGTCTGCCGGAGCACGGTGGTCGCGATCCGCGCCATGCGGTCGGGGTTCATGTGCTTCGGGAGGGCACGCCCGATCTCGGGCTTCATGCGCTCGATGAGCTGCGCGAGGGTCGGTTCACCCTGCTGCTGTGCGGGCGCCATTGCGCGCTGCTTGAGATTGTTCGCCATGGTGATCAGTTCTCCTTCTTGGTGGTGGTGCCGAGGACGAAGTCCGCCCATTCGGCGGCTCGGGTTGCGATGAGGTGTTCGGGCATGCCGGTCTCGACTGCGAGACGGAGGCAGGTGAGGCGGATGTCCTGCCCGGAGTCGGGTTCCGGGTCGTCGGGCATTTTCAGTCCCGCGGGTGTCGGGTATGTGGGCGCGTATGGCGCCGGCGGGTATTGCATGTTGGTGTTTCCTTCCTGGTGGGGGTTTTCGTAGGTGCAGGTGTGGATGTCGTGGGCGGGGTACACCGCGGAGCAGATCGCGCACACCGTCGCCGCGGTCATGGGGTGGCCTTCGGGGTGAGGGCGAGGGCTTCCTTGGTGATCTCGTAGAGGTGGTCGGCGCAGTGCGCCAGTGCGCCGCAGTGCGCCGCCTGTGCGCGGGCGCGCAGTTCGGCGGGCATCGATTCGGCCCACTCGGTCAGCCGCGCGTAGCTCAGGTCGACGACGATCCGGGGCGGGACGACGTCGATGGTGACGGTGACCCCGGTGCTGTGCGCGGTCCACGCCCAGGCACCGTTGGCGGTCTTGCTGATGCGGTTGCGTCGCAGGTGTGCGATCTCGCGTTCCGGTGCGCACAGCAGGTAGCCGAGGTGGTTGTCGTCGGTACCGAAGCCGGACGCGAGGATGACCATTGCCTTGTACTCGTCCTCGGTGACCGGTCCGATCGCGGGCTCGTCGCCAGCGTCGAGCAGATCGAGAAGGTCGAGCTGCTCGGCGATCGATGCCGCGGTCATCCGACGACTCCGAGGGACTCTGCGACGACGGCGACGAGATCCCGCGCGGCGCACGGCGTGACCGCGTTCCCGGCCATCCGCACCTGCTCGCGGCGGTTTCCGAGGACGACGTAGTGGCCGGGGAAGTCCATCGCGGCGATGATCTCGCGGGGTTCGAGCATGCGGAATCGGACGTCGTTGATGTCGATCGTCGGGATCTCGGCGGCCAGGAGCGACTGATGGCCGGCAGTGGTGACGGTGCGTGCCGGTTCGCTGACCGGCGTCGACATCTGGCCCTGGTCCCCGCGGGCGGTGTTGTTCCGCATGAGCAGCGCGTGCCTCTCCACCGCGGTGACCGTCGGAATCGGCTGCCCGGTCGGGACGGTTCCGTCCTTCCCGTAGTAGGAGGTGACCAAGCCGTGGTGATTCCCGGACGCGGTGACCGTCGAGAGCGGGTCGGTCGTAGAGCGGGCGTCAGATCCGCCGCCGCGCAGCTCGGCGATGAACGGGGCTGGCGGCTGGACGAGGCCGTGGTTCGCGCCGTCGGCGACCACGGTTGTCAGCGGCTCACGGTGCGGGTCGAGGTCGCGGACGCGCTCACGGAACTGCGTGAGGAACGCCAGGCCGTCAGTCTCGCGCGTGGTGCGGGTCGGCAACGGATCGGCGAGCGACGTCGCGGACTCCCGCCACGTCCCACCGCATGGCACCGCGATCCCCGTCTCCGAGCGCGTGGTCATCGTCCGCAGCGGACCGTCGAGCGGCTGCGCTGTCTTCCCGTCGCGGCCCTCCACTGGCACGGCGAGCGCTTTCGACGCTGTCGTGTGCACGGTGCGGAGCGGATCGTCGGCCGGCCAGGCCCGCATGTACGCGCCAGGCTGCCCGTGCTGCGGGTGCCGCGGGTCGGAGGCGTCGTAGGTGTTGCCGGCAGCCTCGACGATCAGGGGCCGCCAGTAACGGTCGATCCCGGCCTGGATCCGCCGCATCGTCTTCTCGGCGAGGGGCTTGGCGCGGTCCCCGATCCGCTGCCCTTCGAGGGACCAGTCGATGATCTCGGCGGCGGCGCGAACGGTCGGCTCGACGATCTGGTTGCGGCAGGCGACGTTCGGGCACCGGTAGGTGTACTGCGCGCGGTAGCGGCCCCACGGCCGGTCGGGCTTCTTCCACGCCTGCATGGCCAGCACCGGCCCGCAGTCCGGGCAGATCGCCGGCGGACGGTTCAGTTTGTGAAGCGCCGGTGCCGGGTTGCCTTCAAGGGTGAAGACCACGTACATGCGATCCCTGGACTGCGGCGCGCCCGGCCCGGCGTACTGGGCGTGCATCGAGTTGAGCCACACGATCTGATGCCGGTAGCCGAGCGAGTGCATCGCCATCAGCCACGCGTCGAACGGGATCCACTTCGCGGCGTCGACGACGTTCTCGACGATCACCGCTCGATAGCGATGCGCTTCGGCGAACCGCGGGACGTCCCACATCGTCGCGCGTGAGCGCTCCGCCGCGGCGTCGGGCAGCACCTCGCCGAAGAGATCCGGCTGCGCCGTCGCCCGCTTCTTGCCGCGCGCAACGCTGTGCGAGGTGCACTCGGGCGACGCCCAGAGGATGTCCGACGGAGGGAAATACCGCGGGTCAATCTGACTCAGGTCAGCGCAGATGTGATCGGCCGCCGGATGGTTCTCGTTGTGCGTCTCGACGGCGAGCTGCCAGTGGTTCGACGCCGCGCGCACACGGACGCCGGGCACCTGAATCGCGCCCGTCGACGAGCCACCGGCACCACAGAACAGATCGGTCAGGGTCAATTCGCTCACGCCGCACCGCCCTTCGGGACGCGCACCGATACCGACTGGAAACGGCGGTAGAGATCGGGATCCTCAGCCCGCAATGCTGCGGTGTCGACGACTGTGACCTTCTTCTCGAACAGCGGCGCGAGGTCCGGTTCGGCTTCGACGAACTTCTTCGCCGCGAACACGCCGCGCTGCAGCTTGAACAGGGTGTGCATGACGTCGCCGGCCAGGTCGCACACCTCGGCGTGTCCCTTCGCCAACCACACCAGGTTGTTGCGGGCCTCGGTCTTCTTCGCCTTCGCCGCCTTCTCCTCGACGGTGGCCTGCTCGTACGCCTCAACCCAGCGGCGAGCCTCGGCAGCATCATCCGGGTCCAGGAGCAGCGGGCCGTCGTCGTCCGGACGCCCGGCGGCGCCGACGATCTGGGCGAGGGAATCGCGGGCAACGATCGACGGCTCGGTGCCGTCGAGAACGTGCTGCCAGAACGCCTCCTCCTCGGCGTTGATGTGCCCGATCAGTTCGTCGTCGCGGTCCACTCGCCGCACCACCAGCCGGTTCCCGCCGACCAGACCGGCCACGTAGGCGTACGGGGCGCCGGTGACCGCCATCTGGTGCTGCACCTGCAGCTCGGCATGATCGGGGACCTGGTCGTCGGCCCAGTCCTTCGCGAGCCACTGGTTGGTGTTCTTCACCTCGATCGGGATCGGCCCGTCTTCGGTGAGCAGCACGCCGTCGAGGCTCGCGCGCTGCCAGTCGCGGTCCCGGGACGCCAGACCACCGATCAGGCGAACCTCGTAGCCAAGGCGTTCGGCGGCCGTGTCGCGGATGGTCGGCTCGAGCCTGCGGCCCCAGAACATGATCTCGGAGTCGACCGAGCCGAGCGGGAGCTGACCGGTCTTGTCCAGCCACGTGTTGAAGGGGGTGACGCCTTCGACGGTGCTCAAGCCGAGGATGGCCGAGCAGTCGGATGCGCCGACACCCTCGCGCCGCTGGATCAGCCATGCCGTCTCGTCCGCCGGGGTCGGCAGCAGTCGGGCGTGCATCTCGTACGGGTTGTAGTCGGTGGACGGCTTGAACGCGGCAGTCATCGCGTCTCCTTCGGGTGGGGCGGGCAGATGGCCTGCAGCCGGTACTTCTTGATGAACGGGGCGACCTCGGCGAGGGTGACGAGCGTGCCGCCGCTGGCGCCGTCGCGGCGTGCGGTCGCGCAGAACCCTTCGAGGTCGGCGACCGTGCAGGGCATCTCGACGGTCACACGCCGAATGGCGCTCACAGCACGACCTCCTCGCGGATCGGTGCACGCCGCAGGAACTCGATCAACTCGCGCAGCAGGTCCGCCGGATCAGCGGTCGGATCGTCGGTGAACACGTGGACGTTGCGGGTGGTGTTGTTAGTGCTGACGTAGATCCCGGGCTCGCCCCAGGTGCCGCGGTCGGAGTGAGTGATGTGCGCGAAGTGGACGTTCACGGAGATCGTCGGTGCGTGGTTCCTGATGCTTCGGGTCAAGTCGATGGAAGCGTGGGCACCGCCTCCGCCGGCGGCGTGCTCGGCCTCGATGAGGAGTTGAGTCAGGTTGTGCATGGGGGTTCCTTCATGGGTTGTGGTGTGTCGCTTACCGCTGCTGCGCGGCAGCGGTGATTGCGGGCGGTAGAGTGGGCGGCGGGTGATCGTCTCCTTCATGGACATCGCCGAAGCCCGGTAGAGCACGTGCTGGGGGGTGTGGTGCCCCCTTCCGACTAGGTCGGACTGCCGGGCTTCAACACGTCCAGGACGTCGCGCGCCAGGGTGGGCGTCGGCGCGGGGTGGGTGATCCCGGCCTCGTGGTCGCGGGCGCGGCGCGCTTCGACACGGGCTAGGAGGTCGGCGGCTTCACGGGTCACTGGTCCCCCTCCTCCTGCTCGGCGAGCCAGCGGTCGATCGTCTCGGGCCGCCATCGGACGCGATTCCCGACCTTCACGGCGGGCGGAAGTTGGCCGGCGTGCCGCATCTGCCGGACAGTGCCGGGCGTGACGTCGAGGAGCGCGGCGAGGGTCACGAACGTGTACAACGGACGGACCGGGCCGCCGTCGACCTCGATGCCCTCGGGCGGGACGGGCAGACTCGCGACCACGGCGGTCATGCCGACACCGCCTGTCGGACAGCACCCGCACGGACAACCTGAGACGGCTCCTGCCAGATCAAGATGCGATCAGGGCGGGCACCAAGCCCGCCCAGCGCGTCAAGCACTGCGGGCGTGGGACGGCGAGACTTGAACGCGGTACGCCAGGTCCGCTCGGACACGTGGGTCTTCTCCTCGAGGCTGGCGAAGGTCGGGAGGTTGTTGGCTCCCTTCACCCGCTCCATCTCATCGAGACTCAGTAGAAACATTCCGGGTTCCTCCGTTTGATGTGGATTACACGGAAGATACTTACCGGTCCCAGTAGTCCTGTCAACCACTAATTACCGCTTAAGTCGACCGAAACGACTGTTTCCCCATGTCGATTACGTATTGACCGGAAGAAACTTGCCGGTTAGATTGGTCGCATGAGCACACAGCAGTCGATCCTCGGATCACTCGGAGGAGTGCGCCTCACTGCGGTCCGCATAGGCGAGATCCTCGGAGTCACAGAGAAGACCGCGCGCAAGCGGCTAGCGGACGGCCTGAATGCGAGCGACGTCATCACGCTCTGCCGGGCTCTCGACGTGAACCCCGTCGAGGCGCTCGTCGAGCTGAAGTTCGTCACGATCAACGAAGCGATCGACTTCGCCGACTCGGACGGACAACTGCTCGCCACGGCCGACGAGGAGCAGTTGTTCCTCGAACTCGTCGATCGGAAGCTGAGCACTCCGCGGCTTGCGCAGATCCTCGCCGAGCGGACGAGTGCACCGCACGCCGGGTCGATCGGCACTGACGACACCATGGACCTCGCGACGTGGAAGATGCGGCGCGCCGAGAAGGAAGGGCTCACCGGCGTGCCGCCGACAGATGAGGAGGTCGAGCGAGTCCGTCGTGACGAGCACCGCATGCCGCGCGGGATGGCGGCCCGGACTCTCGACGGGAAGAGCGACGGGGAGAAGATCGACGACGAGTTCGCTGAACTCGGCGAGGAATCGCAGGACCCCGGCGATACTGATCCCGCATGAGCAGACACCACCCGTGGCGCGCACTGCGCGACCACCTCCCCCACGTCGACATCACCTGGCAGCGGATCGCCGGCGCGGTCTGCGGCTACTGGGACGGCGCGAACCGGATCGTGATGGATCCGCGAGCGACACAGGCCGAACGGCGCTCGACGCTCGCGCACGAAATGGCGCACATCGAACGCGGCGTGATCCCGCTCGACCCGGTGCTCGCCGCCCGCGAGGAAGCGACCGTCGACGAGATCGCCGCCCGGGCCCTCATCACCCTCGATCAGCTCGTCGATGCGCTGCGCTGGTGCCGGGGAGCCACCAGCGAGTGCGCCGACGAGGTGTGGACAGACCGTCACACCCTCGCGGTACGGATGAACACGCTCACCCCGGCTGAGCGCAACTACATCACCGGGCGGCTCGCCGACTGCGACTGGGCCGCATAGTCCAAGGAGATCCGAATGAGAACCATCACCAGCACGCTCGCCGGTGCCGTGGCAGCGCTCGCACTCGCTGCATGCTCGTCAAGCGACAACACGACCGCCGAGGGCCCGCAGCAGCAGTCGGCGCCCGTGGTGACCTCGAGCGCTCCCGCGCCCAACAGCGAAGCCGCGCTCCGCGCGACGCTGGCCGACTACTACCGCACCGTCCCGCAGCGTGGTCAATGGGACAAGGCCTACGACTACCTGTCGCCGCGCTGTCAACGTGAGGTCGACGCCGACACTCTCGCGTCCGGAATGGCCGAGGCCTACGGCCCCGGATCCGGCCGCGACTTCTCGGGCGAACCCGAATACCTGATCACCATGAACGGAGACTCGGCGCTCGTCGTGTCGAAGTCGTACGACGGGAAGGGCACGATGAAGCCTGAGCAGTGGACGTTCATCAACGGCGCTTGGCGGCTGGACGGCTGCTGATGGGCCGTCGGCGGCTGGAGGTTGGTGAGTACGGGCAGATTCGGTTCGAGACGATCGGCCCGAAGAAGATCCGGGCACGATGCGATGTGCGGTGCCGGGATGGGAAGGTGCGCTCGGTGCAGGCGGACGGGCCGTCGAAGACTGCGGCGGCCGACCGAGTGAAAGCGCGCGCCGTCGAGCGAGCAGCGACCGCCGGCCGCACCCGACCTGGCGCACCGTCGATCGTTCTCGGGCCGGACACGATGATCGCTGACCTGGCCGACATGTGGATGAACCAGGTAGAGGCGTCCGGCGACGTCGCCGACCAGTCGCTCCCGGACTACCGGTACTACCGCGACGTGGTGAAGGAGGGACTCGGCGCGCTGCGGATCAGCGAGTTGTCGACGGCGACCGTCGAGTGGTTCATCGGAGTCGAGGCCGCCGACAAGCCGTCGAAGGCGGCGAACTTGCGGCGCACGATCCGCGGCATGATGGGCCTCGCGATCCGGCACGACGCGTATGACGGCGAGAACCCGGCCCGCGAAGTTGTGATCGCGCGCTCGCAGCGGGAGGCGCCGCGAGCGCTCACGATGGACGAGTTGAAGGCGTACCGCGAGTGCATCCGGCTGTGGATGGCCGGCCCCACCGATGAGGATGGGCGGCCGATCAAGCGGGGTGGGAAGCCGCGGGCGACCGATCTGCTCGACATCGTGGACTTGCAGCTCGCGACCGGCGCGCGGATCGGCGAGGTTCTCGCGCTGCGCTGGCAGGACGTCGATCTGGAATCTGAGCGTCCAACGGCGCACATCTGCGGGACGTTGGTGGATCTGCCCGGCGGGAGGAAGAACGGGGGCGGCCTGGTCCGGCAGGAGCACCGGAAGGCGAAGGACCGCTACACCGTGCATCTGCCGCGCTTCGCTGTCGCCACATTGCTGCGGTTGAAGACGACGGCGAAGAAGAACCCGCACGACGTGATCTTCCCGTCGAGCACCGGCACCCTGCGGTCTCCGTCGAATCTGCGGACGCAGTTGCGGGCCGCGCGGGGCGACGAGTGGAAGTGGGTGAAGCCGCACACGTTCCGCAAGACCGTGGCGACGTTGGTGGAGCGGGAGTCGTCGTTGGAGGCGGCGTCGAAGCAGCTCGGCCACGCGGGGTCGGCAGTGACAGCGAAGCACTACGTCGAGCGGTCTGTGGTAGCGCCGGACGTGTCCGACGTGCTGGACTTGCTGGCACCTGAATCCCCGGAATATCCCCGGAATTGACCCTGACGCCGCTGAACATGTTCGAACACGTGCTGACAATGTTGGACACGAAAACACCTGGTCGGATGTTATGGCGAGTCCAACCAGGTCAATGCGCGTTCGAATGAGGCATGACCCAGTTCTGAGAATAGGTCAGGAGTTCGATTCTCCTAGGCGGCTCAAAGAAGCCCAGGTCAGACGCAGTATCTGACCTGGGCTCCTTACTCCGGTCACCGCGCCGGCAGAGTGAAGCCACAGCCGCCGGACCCTCAGGGCAGCAGGATCACCTTGCCGGTCACGGTCCGACCCTCGAGCGACAGGAGCGCGCGCGCCGCCTCGTCCAGCGGGTAGCGCGCCCCGATGAGCGGCTTCAGGGCGCCGCTGCGCAGGTGCGGCAGCATGGCTTCCCACTCGGCGGCGACGTGCCCGGGACGCGGAAGGACGTAGGCGCCCCAGCCGACGCCGATGACGGAGATGTTGTTCAACAGGAGCCGGTTGACCTTGACCGTCGGGATCTCACCCGCGGTGAAGCCGATGACCAGCAGCCGCCCGTGCTCGGCGAGCGTCCGCAGCGAATCGGTGAAGCGATCGCCGCCGACCGGATCGACGACGATGTCGACCTTGCCGGCGACCTGGTCGCGGAAGCCGTCGGCCAGGACCACGTCGTCTGCCCCGGCGGCGCGGGCCACCTCGGCCTTCTCCTCGGAGGAGACCACTCCGACGACGCGGCCCGCACCGAACGCCTTGGCGATCTGGATCGCCGCGGTGCCGATGCCGCCGGCGGCGCCGTGCACCAGCACCGATTCCCCGGCAGCCAGGCCGCCGCGCTCGACGAGCGCGAAGTACGAGGTGGCGTAGTTGAACGTGAAGGCGGCACCGTCCTCGAACGAGACCTCGTCGGGCAGCGCGAAGGTCAGATGAGGCTGCGCCTGGGCGCGCTCGGCGAACCCGCCCAGCAGGGTGAGCGCGGCCACCCGATCCCCGGGGGCAAACCCGCTGCCTTCCGGCGCGTTTTCGACGATGCCCGCCACCTCCGCACCGGGAACGAAGGGAAGTGCGGGCTTCACCTGGTACAGACCCCGGCTCTGGAGCAGTTCCGGGAACGCGACGCCGGCGGCCTGCACGGCGATGGTCACCAGACCGGGGTCGGCCGGCTCGGGGATGTCGACGAGTTCGACGGCCTCCGGGCCGTCGAGGGTGGTGATCTGGATGGCGCGCACGGAGTGGGTCCTTTCGCTCACGGTTCTTCGCGCCACCCTGACACAACTTGAATCCGAACTCAACTATTGGTAGGCGGCCGCATCGCAGGCGCCTCGCCGCAGGATTCAGTCGGCGCGCAGTTCCGGCGTGGTCAGCCCGAGGGCATTGGTCCACATGCGGGTGGCCGACTCCACGAGGCGATCCGTCGCGTCCGACAATCCCTCTTCAGGGGCATCGTCGCCCGCGATGACATAGGTGTCGTAGGCCAAGCGGGAGATCATGCCGGACAAGGCCGTGGCGGCCAGTTCGGCCTCCACACGCCGATCGGCGAGTCCGCGCGACTGCAGATCCGCGATCGCGCGGGCATTGCGCGCGACGAAGGCGTTGGTGCGGGCGATCCGCATCGCCCGGAAGCGCGGGTCGACGGCGGCGACCTGCTGGAGCAGATGATTCAGTCGCGCGTTCCGGCGATACGCCTCGAAATACGCGCGATTGCTCGCTGCGATGATGGCGACCGGGTCGTCGGTCTCTTCGATCCGGCCGGTCCCCGGATGCATCATGTCGCTCTGCGCCTCGTGGAGGACAGCCGCGAACACCTCGTCCTTGCTCTCGAACCAGGTGTAAAAGCTCCCGATCGAGCAATTCGCCTCGGCGACGATGTCGACCAAACGGGAGTCGACGAAGCCGTCCCGCTCGAAGACGCGCCGGGCAGCGGCGATCAGCGCCGACCGGGTCCGGCGTCCACGCTCCGTCTGCGGAGTGACCCCCAACTTGTCCGGATCGAATAGCGCGGGAGCCTCGTCGGGCACGTCGTTCTCCGAGGTCATGCCAACACCCTAGTACTCCCCTCGCGCCGTTCTGCGCCCGCTCTGCGGGACACGGAGAGCAAATATGAGGTTGACGTCAGATTCATATTGGGCCAGAATCGGCAGAGCGAGAGTGATGCACATCACGCTTTGCGACCGTGTGAGCCGAGTGCCGGCCCGCACCCGACACCGCGGCCGTCGCCGCCCGTCCGAAGGGCAATGTCCTTGAGCACCGTGCAAACTGTCACCGGCCCCGTCGACTCCGCTCAGTTGGGCAACGTCCTGGTCCACGAGCACATCTTCGTGCTCGGCGAAGAGCACCGGGAGAACTACCAGTACGACTGGAACGAGGAGGAGAAGATCGCCGACGCGGTACGCGACCTCAACGAGCTCAAGGGTCTGGGCATCGACACGATCTTCGATCCGACGGTGCTGGGTCTGGGCCGCTACATTCCCCGGATCCAGCGGATCGCCGCACAGACCGAACTGAACATCGTCGTCGCCACCGGCCTGTACACATACAACGACATCCCGTTCCAATTCCACTACACGGGCCCGGGCCTGCTGTTCGACTGCCCGGAGCCGTTGGTGACGCTCTTCGTCCGGGACCTGACCGAGGGAATCGCCGACACCGGCGTGCGGGCGGCGTTCCTCAAGTGCGCCATCGAGGAACCCGGCCTCACCCCGGGGGTCGAGCGGGTCATGCGTGCCGTCGGCCAGGCCTCGGTGCAGACTGGTGCACCGATCACCGTGCACACCAATCCGCACACCCGTTCCGGCCTCGTGGCACAGCGGGTGCTGCAAGAGGAAGGCGTCGACCTCCGCAAGGTGGTGATCGGCCACTCCGGCGACTCCACCGACCTCGACTATCTGATGGAACTGGCCGACGCGGGCTCCATCCTCGGCATGGACCGGTTCGGGCTCGACGTGCTCCTGCCGTTCGACGACCGGATCAACACGATCGTTCAACTCGCCGAGCGGGGGTACGCCGACCGGATGGCCCTCGCCCACGACGCGTCGTGCTTCATCGACTGGTTCGATCCCGAAGCCAAGCGCCAGGCCGTGCCCAAGTGGAATTTCCGCCACATCAGCGAAGACGTGCTGCCCGCGTTGCGCGAGCGCGGGGTCACCGGCCGGCAGATCACCACGATGCTCGTCGACGTTCCGCGCGCCTACTTCGAGTGAGGCTCCCGCGACATGCCTAATCCCGCTGCCGCCCTGTGGCGCAACGCCGACTCCTTGCCCGACCGGATCGCCGTGCGCGACGGCGATCGCCGGTTGACCTACGCCCGACTTCGCGACCATGCAGCAGCGGCCGCGCAGGTCTTCGCCGGTCACGGCACCCGACACGCGGAACGCGTCCTGCTGATCGCTCCGTCGATTCCCGAGTTCGTCATCGCCTACTACGGCCTTCATGCTCTGGGCGCGACCGTGATCACCATGAACGTCATGTCGACCGCCCCCGAGATCGACTACGTCGCCGAGGATTCCGGCGCATCGTCGATCGTGGCGTGGCACGGCTGCCGCACCGCGGCGGCCTCGGTCGCCGCCCACCGCGGCCTCCCGTTCACCGAACTGGGCCCGTACGAGTCCACAGCGGTCCCGCCGCGATCGGCGGACCTGACGGAACGAGCCTCCGACGACACCGCCGTGATCCTCTACACCTCGGGCACCACCGGCAGACCGAAGGGCGCTCAGCTGACCGTCGCGAACGTCGACGCCGTGCCGATCGCATTCCGCGACGCGCTGCGACTGGGCGACCACGAGCGGTGGGCTACCGCCCTGCCGCTGTTCCATTGCTTCGGTCAACTGGTGGTGATGCACGACGCCCTCACCTGGGGCGGCACCCTCTCGCTCCTCAGCCCGTTCGCACCCGCGACGTTCATGGACCGGCTGCGCGACGAGCGCATCACCATCGCGTGCGGTGTGCCGACGATGTGGAATGCGTTGCTGCAGCAGGGCGCCGGATATTCGTCCGACGACTTCGCCGACCTGCGGCTGGCCTGCTCCGGCGGAGCCTCCCTGCCCGGCGAAGTGATTCGCGCGTTCGAAGAACGCTTCGGCGCCACCCTCCTCGAGGGGTACGGACTCACCGAAACGTCCGGTGCGGCGACATTCCGGGACCTCACCGCTCCACCCAAGACCGGTACCGTCGGCCGAGCTCTGCCCGGGTTCCGCACAGAGGTCCGCGGCCCCGACGGCCGGCCGCTGCCGCCGGGGTCGGTCGGTGAGATCTTCCTGTCCGGACCGTCGGTGATGAAGGGCTACTGGAATCGTCCCGACGCGACGTCGGAGGCTTTGCACGACGGTTGGCTGGCGACCGGCGATCTGGGCACGATCGACACCGACGGAGACGTCCGCATCGTCGACCGCAAGAAGGACCTGATCATTCGCGGCGGCTACAACGTCTATCCCCGGAGGTCGAAGAGGTGCTCTACACCCACCCGGACATCGTGGAAGCCGCCGTCCTCGGCGTTCCCGACGACCACTACGGCGAGGAGGTCGCCGCCGTCGTCGCCGTGCGCGCCGACGCCGACCTGGATCCGGACGCGCTGCGCGCATGGTGCAAGGAGCAGCTCAGCGCGTACAAGGTGCCGCGTGTGATCACCTACGTCGACGAACTGCCCAAGGGCGCCACCGGCAAGATCCTCAAACGCGCCATCGACCGTGACGGCCTGACCACTGCCGACCACTGAGTGAGCGGCCGCACAGCGGCCGGGGACCTCACAAGCCCGCGGAATCGGCCACCTCGGTCGCCTTCGTGACCAGTACGTCGACGACGTCGGCGGTCGGCACACCGGCCTTCGCCCGGTTCTGCGGGTTGTCCTGCGCGCGCCGCAGCACACCCTCGGCGATGATCGCGACCTTCCACAGCCCCAGCGCGTGCCAATAGCGGAGCGCACGCGCATCCCGTCCAGTCCGCGCGACGTACTCGGCGGCCAGCTGGTCCCGATCGGGGAATCCCTCCAGCAGTTCCACCGGCGCCGCCGACAGCGGAAGCTCACCCGGAGCGGGCCAGTAGGCGAGAGTGCTGCCCATGTCGGCCAGAGGATCTCCGAGCGTCGACAACTCCCAGTCCAATACGGCGCGCACCCGGCCGACGGCCGGATCGACCAGCACGTTCCTGATGTGGAAATCGCCGTGGACCAGCCGGACCTCCTGCTGCGCCGGAACGTCCGCGGCCAGTCGGCGGGTGAGCGCATCGAGCGCCGGCACCTCGCGAGTCTTCGACTTCTCCCACTGCGCGCTCCAGCGTTTGAGCTGGCGCTGTGCGTACGGCTTGTGGCTCGCCAGATCGGCGAGGCCGACCTGCTCGACGTCGAGCGCGTGCACATGCGCCAACGTGTCGATCATCGACGCCCCGAGGGTTCGCCTCGCCGCCGCACTCATCGCCTCCGCCGCCGGGAGATTGTCCAGCACCGTAGCGTCCACGAACTCCATCACCACGAGGGGCGTCTCGCTGACCGTCTCGTCGGTGCACACACCGTGCACCTTCGGCACCGGTACGTCGGTGCCGGCCAGCGCCGACAGGATCCGGGCTTCCCGAGCCACGTCATGCGCCGAGGCCAGCAGCGTTCCGAGCGGCGGTCTGCGTAGCACCCACCGATCACCGGCGCGGTCGGTGAGCAGGTACGTGAGATTCGACTGACCGGTGCCGATCCGCTGCGCCGCCAGCTCTCCGTCCGGCTCGATGCCTATCCGCGCCAACCACTTTCGGAGTCCGCTGATGTCGACACCGGGAATCTCGGCAGGCGCAGGCGTGCGTGCGTGGTTCTCATCCATCCGAGGCCTTTCAGTACCGCGCGCTCAGTGCGTCGTCGGACACGCCGGCGACCGCTTCGGGGACGGCTGCGGCGTCCCGATAGGGGCGGAGTTCACGGCGCGCGATGGCCCTCTTGTGGACCTCGTCGGGCCCGTCGGCCAGCCGGAGCGTCCGGATGTGCGCGTAGGCCATGGCCAACGGGAAATCGTCGGTGACGCCCGCGCCGCCGTGCACCTGAATCGCCCGGTCGATGATCTTGAGCGCCACGTTCGGCGCCGCCACCTTGATGGCTGCGATCTCGGTCGCCGCCGCCTTGTTGCCGACCGTGTCCATCATGTGCGCGGCCTTGAGCGTCAGCAGCCGAACCATCTCGATGTCGATCCGCGCCTCGGCGATCCAATCCTGGATGTTGGCCCGGTCGGCCAGCGGTGCACCGAAGGTGACCCGCCGCGTGGCGCGCGCGCACAACAACTCGAGTGCGCGTTCGGCCATCCCGATGGTGCGCATGCAGTGATGAATCCGGCCCGGCCCGAGACGCGCCTGGGCGATGGCGAACCCTTCACCCTCGCCCTTCAGAACATCGCTCGCCGGAACCCGCACATTCTCGAAGACCAGTTCGCCGTGGCTCTCGCGGTCGACGTACCCGAAGACCGGGAGGTTCCGCACGATCGTCAGGCCCGGAGCATCCGTCGGCACCACCATCATCGACTGCTGGCGGTGCGTCGGAGCGGACGGATCTGTCTTGCCCATCACGATCAGCACCCTGCAGTCCGGACGAACCGCGTTGGAGGCGAACCACTTCCGCCCGTTGAGCACGTACTCGTCGCCGTCCCGCTCCATGCGCAGTTCCACGTTGGTGGCGTCAGAGCTGGCCACCGCGGGCTCGGTCATCGCGAACGCCGACGCGATCTCGCCGTCGAGCAGGGGACGCAGGTAGCGATCCTTGTGCTCGTCGTTGCCGAACAGCGTCAGGACTTCCATGTTCCCGGTGTCGGGAGCGTTGCAGTTGAACACCTCCGGCGCCCACACCACCCGTCCCATGATCTCGGCGAGGTGCGCGTACTCCAGATTGGTCAGACCGGGACCCCAGTCGGGGTGCGGGTGAAAGAGATTCCAGAGGCCGGCGGCCTTGGCCTCCTTCTTGAGGTCCAGCAGAATCTGCGGGCTGGCGTGCGGGTCCGCGGACTCCCGCATCTGCTGCTCGTACACCGACTCGTTGGGATAGATCCGCGTCTCCATGAAGTCGAGCAGACGCCGTCGGTACTCTTCGGCGCGGTCGGACGGTTCGAACAGGGCGTTGGTCATTGTCTCTCCTGACGGATCTTCTGGGTGTCGGTCGACTGCGCTACTCGCCACGACCGGACTCGGCGAGTCCCTGGTGGAGCCGGCGCATGCCGCGCAGCCAGCGGTCGTAGTCACTGCCCTTGTGGCGGTACATCGTCAGCACCTCCGGGTGCGGGAGGATCAAGAACCGCTCGTCGGCGATTCCCGCCATCACGTCGTCGGCGACCTGTTCGGGCGTGAGGACCTCACCGGCCGATTCCACCGCACGCTGCATGAGTTGCGCGGACGAGTCGTCGTCGATGTCGCCGGGCCGCAACAGCCGCGTGTCCACGCCCATCGGGCATAGACAACTCACGCGAATCCCCTGGTCGCCGTAGGTGACCGCCAGCCACTCCGCGAAGCCCACCGCCGCGTGCTTGGTGACCGAATAGGTGGCCGAGCCGAGTTGGGTGAGCAGTCCGGCCGCCGACGCAGTCGAAACGAAGTAGCCCTCGCCGCGCGAGATCCACTCCGGGACCAGCCGTCGCGCGGCCCGGACATGGGCGAGCACGTTGACGTCGAGGGCCGCGCTCCACTGCTCGTCCGTCGCCTCGAGTCCCGGGCCACCGGCGATACCGGCGTTCGCGAAGTAGAGGGATACCGCGCCGAACCGTTCCTCGGCCAGCGCGACTGCGGCGTCGATGTGCGCGGCGGAGGACGCGTCTCCGCTCAGCGCCGCGACGGCGCCGGGCGTGCGTCGATCGAGGCCGGCGGCGACCTCTTCGACGGCATCGGCATCGATGTCGGTCACGACCACGCGCACGCCGCGTTCCACCAGCGCTCCGGCGATCGCCGCCCCGATGCCGGCACCGCCTCCGGTGACGACGGCCACCCGCCCAGCTACGTCCACCGTTATGCCCTCCTGGTCTCCACCCGGGAGCGTCGCGACCACCGAGTTGAACATGGTTTCATGTTCGACTGTAACAGAAGTCACCGCCGATCGCAGGGATCACGGAACACCGGCGGCGGACCACGGCCGGATGCCGCACCCGACTCCGGCACGGAGGCTACGCTGAGAAGTCGGCCGCTCCCCAGCACTCCGGAGGTGCACGGTGCCATACCTGGGCATCCTCGTCCTGCTCGTCTGGATCGTCGCCCTGATCGATCTGATCACCGCCGACGAACACCGGATACGGCACCTCCCCAAGCTGGTCTGGCTGCTGATCGTGCTCCTGTTGCCCCTGGTCGGCTCGATCATCTGGTTCGCAGCGGGCCGCCCCGAGCGCGCAACTGCCGCCGCCCCGCCCCGGCCGACCGGCATGCCCGAGTACGAGCGCCCCGAATACCGCGAAGCCCTCGCCCGGCGCGACGACGAGGAGGTCCGCCGGAAGGTCCGCGAACGCGCCGAAGAACAGCGCCGCCGGGCGCGTGAGGCCGAGGGGAGACGCTCGGCCGACGACCCCGACTGAGTCCGCCCACCGGTGCTGCGATCAGGCACGAGACTTGACCACTATCCGAACATATGTTCGTATGGCTGCATGCGGTGGGCGGGTCAATCGGCGGATGCCGACGACGGCGGACTGCCCGGCCTGGATCGGGCCGGCCTGGTCCGCACCGTGCAGACCCCCGAGTTCGCGGGGATCACGTTCCACGAGGTCCTGGCCAAGAGCGCGCTGAACAAGCTGCCCGACGGCGCTCAACTGCCGTTCAAGTACACGGTCAACACCATGCGCGGCTGCAGCCACGCCTGCCGCTACTGCTTCGCCCGGCCCACGCACGAGTACTTGGACTTGAACCCCGCGGACGACTTCGACTCGCAGCTCGTGGTGAAGCTCAACGTCGCCGCGGTGCTCCGCAAGGAACTGCGGCGCAAGTCGTGGCAGCGCGAGACCGTGGCCCTCGGTACCAACACCGATCCGTATCAGCGCGCCGAGGGCCGGTACCGGCTGATGCCCGGCGTCATCCGAGCACTCGCCGAATCGGGCACCGGGATGTCGATCTTGACCAAGGGCACGCTGCTGCGGCGGGACCTGCCGTTGCTGCGAGCGGCCCGGCACGCGGTCGACGTGCAGGTCGGCATCTCGTTGGCCATGCTCGACGACGACCTCCGCAAGCAACTCGATCCGGGGGCGCCGTCGCCGCGCGCCCGGCTCGACCTGATCGCCGCGCTGGCCGATGCGGGGTTCACACCGCACGTGATGGTCGCGCCGGTGATCCCCTATCTGACCGATGACGCATCACAGCTCGACGATCTCCTCGCTGCGCTCGCCGACGCCGGGGCGTCGCGGGTCACCGCGTTCCCGCTGCATCTCCGCGGGTCGACGCGCGGAGTGTTCCTGGAATGGCTCGGCCAGACGCATCCGGCTCTGCTCCGCCGCTATCGCAGCCTGTACGGCCGCGGCGGCTACGTCCGGCCGGAGTATTCGGCGCGGCTGCGCGAGAAGATGACCCCGCTCGTCGCCCGCCACGGCCTGGCTCGCCCGGCACCCGCGGACACCGCAGCTGCGGCGCCTGCCGCCGACAGCACACCCCGGGAGCCCGCCCTCACTCTGTTCTGACCGATCCTCTGATCGCTCCTTCGTTCGATGACGTCCATCGCACCCATTCGCGGTACTTCACCGGCGCGAGCGTCGTCGAGGAACTGTCCACCCGCTGACAGCTCGCCGCATCCGCGGGCATCATGGCGGGCATGGATCTCCGCATCTTCACCGAACCGCAGCAGGGCGCCACGTACGACGATCTCCTGCGCATCGCCCGCGCCACCGAAGACCTCGGCTTCGACGCCTTCTTCCGCTCCGACCACTATCTCGCGATGAACACCGACGGGCTGCCAGGCCCGACCGATGCCTGGCTGACCCTCGCCGCGCTGGCGGTGCAGACCGAGCGCATCCGGCTGGGCACACTGGTCACGTCGGCGACCTTCCGCCACCCCGGCCAGCTCGCCATTCAAGTGGCGCAGACCGACCAGATGAGCGGCGGCCGCGTCGAGCTCGGGCTCGGCGCCGGCTGGTTCGCCGAAGAGCACGCCGCATACGGGATCCCGTTCCCCGTGGTCGGCGAGCGCTTCACCCGGCTCGAGGAGACGTTCGACATCGTCACCGGCCTGTGGGACCTTCCGGAGGGGGAGACCTTCGACTACGCCGGGGAGTGCCTGCGCGTCGAGAATTCGCCGGGCCTGCCGAAGCCGGCTCAGCGTCCGCGTCCGCCGATCATCGTCGGCGGCACCGGACCCAGGCGCACTCCCGCGCTGGCCGCGAAGTACGCAAGCGAGTTCAACGTTCCGTTCGTGGACACCGGGAAGGCCGCCGAGATGTACGAGCGCGTCGGCGACGCCTGCGAAGCGGCGGGGCGACGGCGCGACGACCTGGTCTATTCGGCCGCACTGGTGCTGTGCGTGGGGCGTACCCAGGAGGAGTTCGTACGACGTGCCGCCGCGATCGGGCGCGAACCGGACGAGCTGCGCGAGAACGGGGTGGCCGGGACCGTCGACGAGGCGGTGGCCGCGATCGAGCGATTCCGGTCCACCGGGGCGAGCCGGATCTATCTCCAGGTCCTCGACCTGTCCGACGTCGACCACCTGGAACTGGTGGCTTCGCAGGTCGCTCCGCAACTCGCCTGACCGGATCCACCCGCCGTCGGGCCGCGCCGTCCGACGTCGGTCAGCAGGGTGGGTCGTAGGGTACGCCGGGGAGATAGGTGTCCCACTCGGCCCTGCTGATGTGATCGCCGGGGCGGGCACACACCTCGTCGACCAGGTCCTTGGGATCCAGCTGCCACGCGACGACGGTTCCCGCCTGGCCCGCGGCCAGGATCTGGTCGTCGCTCACGAACCGGACGTCGAACACCGTGCCGGGGTAGGAGCGCAGCACCACGTCCTCGCGCGCGCCGTCGTCGTCGATCGTCCAGACCCAGATCTCCGAGTTCGCGCCACCGGCGACGACTCGCTTGCCGTCCGGCGAGAACGTGGCGCTGTACAGCTGCCCGGCGGGTCCGGACATCTCCGCGATCTGCCGGGGCTTCTCCGGGTCGCTGACGTCGACCACCACCGCGGTCTTGTCCTCGGACGTGGCCACCAGACGGTTGCCCTCGGCGTCGAACCGCACCGCCAGCGCTGAGCCGCCGAAGGCCACGGGATCCGGGTAGGCGCGGGGCTTGGCGGGATCGCTCATGTCGAGCAGGCGTACCTGACCGGTGTTGGTGGCCACCGCGACCCGCCGTCCGTCGGGGCTCAGCGACGCCCACCACACACCCGCCCCGGGGTCGTAGGTCGCGATCTTCTTCGGTGCGGCCGGATCGGACGCATCGAAGATGGTCAGCACCCGCTGGTCGGTTCCGCCGGTCACCGCGATCCCGGTCTTCGGGCTGTAGTCGACCGTCTCGTTCAGTCCTGGGTGCCCGTCGACCGAGCCGACGATCCGGGGCTCCGCCGGATCAGAGAAGTCGGCGAAGTAGACCGTGCCCGACACCGACCCCAGCGTCGCGGTGGCGCCGTCGGCCGACTGCACCACCGAACCGGCGAACACCACTCCCGGCGGGGGCGGCAGATCCGGCCCCGCCCGTTCGGGCCCGTCCGGACCGATCCGCCACTGCGTGATCCGGCCGTCCAACTCGGTGTCGGCGGCCAGCAGTCGGCCGGAGGAGCTCTCGAACGGAATCTGGAACACCGTCTTGTTGCCGACCGTGAACCGATCCGTGGCCGGCGGCCAATCCTGCACCCGGCCGTCGTCGCTCGCGACGACGACATTCTGGCCCGCCAGCGCCACCGCCGACGAGTTCGCGGCCGTGGGAAGGGCGCGCGGCGCCGCGGCCGGGTCGTTCAACTGGTGCACCAGCACGCTGTTGTCGGCGCCGGCGCTCACCAGGGTGGCTCCGTCGTCGGACAGCGCCAGGGCACTCACATAACTGGTGTGGCCGTCCAGTCGGCGTTCGACACGCGGTGCCGCCGGATCGGCGACGTCGAGCACGTCGACCGTTCGGCTGCGCAGCGCCGCATACACCTTCTTGCCGTCGGGGCTGTAGGCCAGCCCCTGCGCCAGCTGATTGCCACGCCAGCCCAGGTCCAGCTCCGCCGTGTGCTGCAGCCGGTCGCCGTCGACCGTCCAGAAGTCGAGTCGCTGGTTGGCGGTGCTGCTCGCCAGCGCCCGGCTGTCCGGCGAGAACGCCACCGCACCCGCCACATCACCGGTGTCGCCGTCGATCGTCACCGGTCGGCCTCCGTCGCCGGCCAGCCGCCAGACCTGCAGACCCGCCCCGAGTTCGGCGGCGGCGAGGTAGCTCCCGTCGGGGCTGATCGCGAGGGCGTTCGCGTCGCCCCGCACGTCGGGCAGCGAGCCCTTCTTGACCGGTGCGGCCGCATCGGCGATGTTCCACACGTCGATCCGGCCGCGCCCGCCGAGATAGAGCGTCTCGCCGTCCGGTGCCACCGCGACACCCCCGAGGTGCGGGTCGGCGGGGTCGACGGCGGAGAAGTCACCGATCTGCTCGTCGATACCGTGCTCGCCCAACCGGAAGAGCCGGACCTGTCCGCTGCCGCTCGCGGCGGCCAGCAACGATCCGGAGCGCGCGAGCAGCAGCGAGCCGCCGGCCCCGGGGAAGCGGTCCGGAACACCGCGGGCCATCGTGTCGATCAGGGTCGAGCGCGCCTCCACGGTCGGAGCCTGCCGGTAGGCGACCATCGCGAGCTGACCGGCGAGGAAGGGATCACGATCGACCATCTGGTTCGCCTGGATGGCCAGCTGCCGGCTCAGCGTCTCGTTGCGAGAGCGTTCCGCTTCGTTGCGTTGATCCACCGCACTCTGGCCGGCGACCACCGCCACCACCGCGGCGATCACGGCCACCAGCCCGAAGATCGCCGCCGACCAGGCGAACCTCCGAAGCTTCCGGGCCCGGCCGCGCTCAACGGCCTCGTTCGCCGCAGCACGCGCGTAGCCGGCCTCCAGGAACTCGCGCTGCGAACGGTCGACGACCGCTTCGTCGCCGTCGTCGAGGAGCGGCCGGAACATCTCCAGCCGCGCTCCGCCCGGCAGCAGGTCGTCGGGGCGGCCGTCGGCCTCCCACAGTTCACTCAGCCCGCGCAGCCGGCGCTGCAGCAGCAACCGCTCGCGGTCGGCATCGATCCACCCGGTCAGCCGCGGCCACGCCGACAGCAACGCCTCGTGGGTCACTTGGACCTGCGAAGCGGTGAGCGTGAACAGTCGCGCGTCGGCGAAGGCTTCGACCACACGGTGCGCCGGTTCTCCACTGAGCTCGGCGGTGCACAGCGGTCGCCGGGTCACGGCGTCCTCGTCGACGTTCACCATCGCCAGGAGCAGTTCGCGGGCGATCTCCTGCTCCTCGGCGGGCAGGTCGTCGTACACCTCCTCGGCGGTCTGCTCCACGGCGCCGCCGATCCGGCCGGTCTTCACGTAGTCGGCCACGGTGAGCCGGCGTCCGTCGGACTGCTCCCACGTCGCACGGAGCGCGTGCGAGAGCAGTGGAAGCACTCCGGCGTCGACCCGGCCGCCCGTACCCGGCGCCGCGAGGTCCTCGAGCAGGAGGGTCACCAGGTCGTCGTCGACGACGGCCCCCGCCCCCTCCGCCGGCTTCACGATCACCTCGCGCAGCTGTGCCTCGGTCATCCGCGGGACCACCACCTGCGCCTGGCCGAACGCCTCGGCCAGCCCCGGCACCTCGGCGGCCGACGCGTAGAAGTCAGCCCGCAGCGCGATCACCGGCACCAGGGCCCGTCCCGCCAACGCCTCGGAGAGCTTCGTGAAGAAGGCGGCGCGGACCGGCGGCTCGGTCTGAGTCCAGAGTTCTTCGAACTGATCGACGACGAGGAGCGCCGGGCCCGCGGCGTCGCCGAGCGACTCCAGCGCCGACTCGAGTGCGGGTCCCGGCCGGTCCCCGGGAACCATCAGCGCCGACGGCATCCCGGACAGCGCGGCCCCGTCCCGGGTCTGCGCGACCAGACCGGCCCGAACGAGAGACGACTTCCCCGCGCCTGACGCACCGACGACCACCACGGCGCCGTGCAGCCCCGAAGCGGGCGACTCCGGACCGGACTGCCCGTCGTCGGGCACCGGGAGTCCCGCAGCGCGCAGGCGAACGAGCGTGACCATGCGTTCGATCACCTCGTCCCGGCCGAAGAAGCGATCGCCGTCGCCCTCGGTGAACGATTCGAAACCGCGGTAGGGCGACGGAACCGGAGGCCGGCGGCGGCCCCGGCGCTTCGAGGTCCGCTCGACTGCCGACCACCACGCCTCCCGCTCGTCGGGTTCGGCGACCCCGCACACCGCCAGCACTCGCTCGAACATCTCACGGCTGGCGCGGGTCGGCGCGTGCTGGCCGGCGAACCAGCCGGCCACCGTTCCGACCAGCGCATCGGCTTCCGCGGCGACGTCACGCACGCTCAGCTCGGCGCTCAAACGCAGATCCGTGAGCGCTCTGCCCAGATCCTCCCGACTGCCGACCCTGTCCGGGCGTACGGTCTCCGACATCCTCGTCCCTCCGTTTTCGCAGGTCAGCGTATCGGAATACGTATCGACTTGGCTTTCAGGCGTTCTTGGCGCGCGTGGCCGCCGGCAGGCGCGACACGATGACCCTATCCACAACCCGAGGAGTCCGACGTGCTTGCCAACGATCAGTCGCCCACCGACGTACACGATCACCCGTACTCCGCCCAGCCGCCCCGTCTGCACGCGGTCGCGGCACCGCCGCGGCCGACCCTCTCGGCACGCGAAGTGGAGGTGCTTCTGGCGTGGCTGCGTGCCACGTCGAAGGAGGAGGCCGCACAGGAACTGTTCATCAGCGCGGCGACGGTGAGCACCCACATCCTGCGAATCCGCGCCAAGTACGCGGCGGTCGGTCGTCCGGCGAAACGCAAGGCCGCGCTCTTCGCCCGGGCGGTACAGGACGGGTACACCACACTCGACGAGTGGTGATCGGCTCGCCTGTCGCGCGCAGTCCGATCCCCGGCGCCCCCTGGACCGACGCCGGCGCATGCTCGGGCCCACAGGCTCAGGGTCCGCGGAGTCGAGACCGCCGTCGCCGTCGAAAATCGCGGCCGCCCTATAGTTGGGTGACGCCACTTCGCTTCCCAGGAGGACCGATGTCCGACTTCACCGACAAGCTCAAGGCGAAGGCTGAGGCCGTTTCCGCCGCGATCGACAACGAGTTGACCGTGCTCGAGGGCGCCGGTGGAGACGATCCCCTGGCCCATCACGACGAGGACGACGACACCGCCGTCGTCGAGCCGACCTCCGACGACTGACGGACAGCCCTGCTGGTATCACGCCGGCCGGGACCGGCGGGACAGATTCTGGCCCAACCGGACCATGAGGGCGTCGAGCGCGAACTTCGGCTTCACGTTCTGGTCGAGCGCCTCGCGGCATTCCAGGACCGCTTCGACACAGCAGAGCAGCTTCTCCGGCGAGGCGTAGGAGGCCATTCGCGATGACACGTCGGCCACCCTGTCCGGGTGCATCATCGTCACCGTCGCTCCGGTCGACAGCGTCAGCGCATCCCGGAACAGGGCGGCCAGGTCGACGAGAGCGCGGTCGAGGTTGTCCCGCACGATGCGGGTGTGCCGCGCCTTCTGCCGGCGCTCCAGGTCTTTGATCGGTCCGGCGCTCCCGCGCGGGGGCCGCGCCGTGCCCTTTCCGGTACCGCCGGCGCCGAGCGCCGTCATCAGTTCGGCCATCTCCGGTTCGTTGAGTTCGGCGGCGATCTCGTCGGCCACCTTTTTCGCAGCGCTCACCAGAGCTTCTCCCGCCGCGTACATCTCACCCTCGCGCACAGCCGCACTCGCCAGGGCCAGCGCCTGGTCGCGTTGCGCTCGGGCGTGTTCGTCCGTCGCGAGACGCCGCGCGCGGCCGATGTGACCGCCGGAGACGCTCGCCGCCCACTCGGCACGCTCGGGATCGATGGCGTCGCGCCGGATCAGCACCTGAGCCACGTCGGCGGCGGACGGCGCGGTCAACGCCACGTGACGGCAGCGCGATCGCAGGGTCACCGAGATGTCCTCGGGCGAGACCGACGGTGCGCAGAGCAGGAACAGCGTCCGATCGGGAGGCTCCTCCACCGCCTTCAAGAGCGCATTGGCGCCGTGCTCGGTGAGGCGGTCGGCGTCCTCGACGATCACGATCTGCCAGCGACCGGTGGTCGGCCGGCGAGCAGCGAGGCGCACGATGTCGCGGATCTGCGCCACCGAGATGGAGATCCCCTCGGGCACGATGTGCCGCACGTCCCCGTGCGTCCCCGCCAGGATCGTCGTGCACGCCCGGCATTCGCCACAGCCGACGACGTCGGGGTCCGTGCATTGCAGCGCCGCGGCGAAACTCGTGGCCGCGACCGAACGTCCGCTGCCCGCAGGCCCGGTGAACAGCCACGAATGCGTCATCGCCGATCCACCGGTCCCGTCGGTTCCGTTCAGACCGGCCGGCACCAGGTCGTCCCCGAACATCGAGACGGCGCCGTCCGCCACCCGCTCCAGCTCGGCGGCGATGCCGCGAGCAGCGCGGGCGGCCGCGGTCAGGTCGGCCGCCACCGTCTCCTGCCCGATCAGTCCCTCGAAGACATTGGTCACAGTGACCAGGGTAAGTCCCTGCTCAGACATCGCCTCTCCCGGCAAAGCGTTTAACTCTTGCAAGCACCCCGGTACCTTGGTTCTGTGGTGCAGCATCGGTCGCGACTCTCGAAGGCAGCGCATACCCTGCGCTGGCTGTCGCACACGCCGTGGCCGATCCTCGCCCTGGACATGTTGCGCGCCAACCTTATCGGCGCCCTGTTCACCTTCGCGTTCCTGCGCTTCGGCATGCCTGAGCCGGACGCCATCGCACTGAACGAGATCAGCGCCCAGAACCAGGCGTTCTTCATCGGCTATCTGATGGCCGCCATCGTGATCGGCGCCCTGGCGTCGATCCAGCTGTCGATGCCGGTGCTGATCTGGCATCGTCGGCGGACCCGACTCGACGACGAAGCGGCCCGCCGGCGCGCCCTCCAGCTGCCCTGGCTGCTGACCTTCGTCAACGTCGGACTGTGGCTGATCGGTGGGGTGCTGCTGGCCGCACTCAACCTCCGCGAGTCGGGAAAGGCCGCGATCCTGGTGGCGATCGCGAGCGCCGTGGGTGCTCTGGTGACAGCCATCCTGAGCTTCCAGCAGTCCGAGAAGGTGCTACGCCCCATCACGGTGGCCGCGATGGCCAACCATCCCGAATCGGCCTCGGCACCGGGCATTACCCTCCGGATCGGGGTCTTCTGGGCGATCACCGTGGCACTGCCGATGTCGGTGATCCTTTTTCTGATCATCCTGCAGCGGACCGACGTGATCGACGCCACCTCGGCTGATCTGGAGCGTCCGATCATCTGGATGGCGGTGGCGTCCATCATCATCGGCCTGCTCGCCTTCGTGCGACTGGTCCGTTCGATCACCGATCCGATCAAGCAGCTGCGCACGGCGCTGAGCCAGGTGCGCGCGGGCAACCTGAACGTCGCGGTGAAGATCTACGACGGCAACGATCTCGGACTGCTGCAGGCCGGGTTCAACGAGATGGTCGACGATCTCCGAGAGCGACAGGAGCTCCGGGACCTCTTCGGTCGCTATGTCGGGGAGGACGTGGCGCGGCGGGCGATCGAGAGCGGCACCGAGCTCGGCGGAGAGGAGCGCTACGTCGGGGTGCTCTTCGTCGACATCGTCGGGTCCACCCGCCTCGCGGTGAACCGCCCTCCCCGGGAAGTGGTGGAACTGCTCAACGAGTTCTTCGAGGTGGTGGTCGAGGTCGTGGGTCACCACGGCGGCTTCGTGAACAAGTTTCAGGGCGACGCCGCGCTGGCCATCTTCGGCGCTCCGCTCGACCAGGACGACTTCGCCGGCCGGGCGCTCGCCGCCGGCCGGGAGCTCCGCGTCGAGCTCACCAGGCGCCTCGGTGACGTGGACATGGGCATCGGCGTCTCGGCCGGCAAGGCCGTCGCCGGACACATCGGTTCGCAACAGCGCCTGGAGTACACCGTGATCGGCGACCCGGTGAACGAGGCCGCGCGCCTGACCGAACTCGCCAAGGACGAGCCGACGCGCGTGCTGGGCTCGGCTCGCGCGGTGTTTCTGGCCAGCGAGAGCGAGGCCGAGCACTGGCAGATCGGCGAGGGCGTGGAACTCCGCGGTCGCGGCATCGAGACGCTGCTCGCGCGGCCGAACCTCGTGGAGATCGCCCCGGACGTCATCTCGGAGACACCGGACGAGGAAGACTGACCCTAGTGTCCCGTGACACGGGTGTGACGTAGCGGTCGGCCACACTGCGCTAGCGTGTTCGCCGACCAGTGCGTTCGATGGTGCTGTAGTCGCCGGACTCCGCTGTACGTCACGGTACGGTCAATGTCCAGCGCCGTCGCCGCCCACCTGTGGACGGCCGGAGTTGTCCACCACAGCCGCCGACGGGCCTGCCGTCCGCCGGCGTCGATGCCGACACTCGTCAGTATGCGTATCGAAGCACCGCTGGAGCAGGGGCACGGCGTAGCCTCCTGGGCCGCCTTGCAGAAAGCGGGTGCTACCAGGACTGACCTGCGACGTGCGCTCTCCACCGCAGACCTCCGCCGGTTGCGCCCGGGCTGGTACGCGACACCGACGGCAGACCCCGCGGTCGTCGAGGCCGTCCAGCGGGGCGGCGTCTGCAGTTGCGTCTCCGCACTTCGACTCCACGGCGTCTGGATTCCCGAGGGTCACAGCCGGGTCCACGCTCGTACTCGACCCGCGAACCACAACCGCAAGGTCCGCGGGTTCTGTCGGCGCTTCGGGCGCCCGCTGCGCGAGGGCTGCGCCGTCGACGACGTCACCACCGCCCTCGCGCACGCGGTGCGCTGCCTCAACCGCGAGGACACCGTCGTGGTGCTCGACTCGATCATGCACAAGGGACTCCTGTCGCGTGAGGAGATCGAGTACCTCCTCCGCTCGACGCCCGAGCGGGTGCAGTCGCTGCTGGATCTGTGTGCCATGGCTGAGGCGGGGACGGAGAGCATGGCCCGGCTCCGACTGACTGACCGCGGGTACCGGGTGCGACCCCAGGTCGAGGTACCCGGACTCGGCCGGATCGACCTGTTGCTCGGCAACCGGCTGATCATCGAGGTCGACGGCGAGGAATACCACTCCTCGAGCGAGCAGTTCCACAGCGACCGCGAACGGGACCTGGAGGCGTACCGTCTCGGCTTTCTCCCGATGCGCTTCGCCTACCGGCATGTGGTCCACGAGTGGGAAGAACGAGTGCAGGCCGTCGTCGCGGTGGTCGAGCGCGGTGAGCACCTGCCGATGCCTGCCACACAGCTAACTGCGGACCCGATGCTGTCCCTACCGTGACGTACAGTTTCGCCTTCGGCGCGAATGCCCAGCACGTCTGGCCCGAAAGGGCGCCGAGCCGGTTCCGTACGTCAGGGTACGGACACTCCCGCTCGATCGCGACGGACGCACTCCGGCAGGTTCCGACAGCAACCGTCGGTCGGGTGCCGAGTCGAGCGGGCCGGTCTCATCTGCCGGGCAGCTGCTGCTCGGCAGCGCGTCTAGTCCTCGGCCGCGGCCTTCTTGGTTGCGGTCTTCTTGGTTGCGGTCTTCTTGGTTGCGGCCTTCTTGGTTGCGGTCTTCTTGGCCGCGGTCTTCTTGGCCGCGGCCTTCTTCGCCGCAGTCTTCTTGGCCGCAGCCTTCTTCGTCGTCTTCTTGGCAGCCTTCTTGGCCGGGCCCCTGGCGCGGCGCTCGGCCAGTAGCTCCATCGCCCGGTCGGGGGTGATGGTGGCGACCTCGTCTCCCTTGCGCAGGCTCGCGTTGGTCTCCCCGTCGGTGACGTACGGACCGAAGCGGCCGTCCTTGATCACCATCGGCTTGCCACTGGCCGAGTCCTCGCCCAGTTCACGCAACGGCGGAGCGGCCGCCGCACGACCGCGCCGCTTCGGCTCGGCGTACAGCTTCAGCGCCTCATCGAGAGTCACGGTGAACATCTGCTCTTCGTTCGCCAGCGAACGGGAGTCGGTGCCCTTCTTCAGATACGGGCCGTATCGGCCGTTCTGCGCGGTGATCTCCTCGCCGCTCTCGGGATCCTTGCCCACCACCCGCGGCAGCGAAAGCAGCTTGAGGGCATCCTCGAGGGTCACGGTCGCGATGTCCATGCTGCGCAGCAGCGATCCGGTGCGCGGCTTCGGCTTGGCCGCCTTCTTGGCCGCGGTCTTCCGTTGGGTCGAGGTCTTCGCAACCTTGGCCGGCGCCTTGGTGGCCACCGACCCGACCTCGTCGAGCGCGACGACCTCGTCCGAACCGGCGGGGCCCGACTCTCCGGCACCGGCTCCCAGCGGCGACGACGGGTCTCGCGGAGTCGGCCCCGGCGGGATGGTGGCGGGCGCCGCGTCGCCGTCCTCGTCCTTGTCGTCGGGGAGGATCTCGGTGACGTACGGCCCGTAGCGACCTTCCTTGGCCACGATCTGGTGTCCGGTCACCGGGTCCACGCCCAGCACCCGACCCTCCTGGGGCGTGGAGAAGAGCTTCTCGGCCACCTCGACGGTCAGCTCGTCCGGCGTCATGTCCGCCGGAAGGTTGGCGCGCTGCAGATCCGGCTCGGCGCCCTCGGGGGCCACGTTGCGCTCCAGGTACGGACCGAAGCGGCCCACTCGGACGTAGATCGGGCGCCCCTGCGCGTCGTCGTGCACCTTGATCGAGTTCACCTCGCGGGCGTCGATGCCCTCGAGGTTCACGCCGACGAGCTTCTTGAGTCCGCCGAGCCGCCCGATGGTGTGTGCGGCGTCGTCCTGGTCGGACTCCTCCTGCGCATCCGCGCGGCCGAAGTAGAACTCGCTGAGCCATTCGGTGCGGTCGGCGTCACCGTTGGCGATCTCGTCGAGGTCGTCTTCCAGCGAGGCGGTGAAGTCGTAGTCGACGAGGCTGTCGAAATACCCCTCCAGCAGCCCGACCACGGCGAACGCGACCCAGGACGGCACCAGGGCGTTGCCCTTCTTCAGCACGTAGCCGCGGTCCTGAATGGTGCCGATGATCGACGCGTAGGTCGACGGCCGCCCGATACCGAGATCTTCGAGCACCTTCACCAGCGAGGCCTCGGTGTAGCGGGCCGGCGGATTGGTGGTGTGCCCGTCCGCGGTCAGCTCGGCCGCGGTCAGCGACTGGCCCTCGCGCAGGTTCGGCAGGCGGTTCTCGGCGTCGTCGGACTGTCCGGCGGCCTGATCGTCGACGCTCTCCACGTATGCCGAGAGGAAGCCCGGGAAAGTGATGGTGCGGCCGGACGAGCTGAAGATCACCTGCTCTCCCGTGGTGGCGGTGCCCCCGATCCGCAGGCTCATGGTGGTGCCCTTGGCGTCGGCCATCTGCGAGGCGACGGTGCGCTGCCAGATCAGTTCGTACAGGCGGAACTCATCGGTGCTCAGCGCAGATGCCAGCTGGCCGGGGGTGCGGAAGGTGTCGCCGGCGGGGCGGATCGCCTCGTGCGCCTCCTGCGCGTTCTTGACCTTCCGGTTGTACTGGCGCGGTGTCGGATGGACGAACTCTGGTCCGTACAGTTCCCGCGCCTGATTCCGTGCCGCGGTGATCGCCGACTCGCTGAGCGTCGTCGAGTCGGTACGCATGTAGGTGATGTAGCCGTTCTCGTACAGGCGCTGCGCGGTGCGCATGGTGCGGTCCGACGAGAAGCGCAGCTTGCGGCCGGCCTCCTGCTGCAGAGTCGACGTCATGAACGGGGCGTACGGGCGCCGCGTGTACGGCTTCTCCTCCACCGAGGTGACGGTGAGCGCCGCGTTCTGCAGGCCGGCGGCCAGCGCGGACGCCTTGGCCTCGTCGAGCACGACGACGGAGTCGGCCTTCTTCAGCTTGCCGTCCGGGCCGAAGTCGCGGCCGGTGGCCACGCGGGCGTCGTCGACCGACAGCAGTTTGGAGGCGAACCTCCGCGGCGACGCATCGGCGCCGGCATCCATGGTTGCTGCGATGTCCCAGTAGCCGGCGGAGACGAAGGCCATCCGCTCGCGCTCCCGGTCGACGATGATGCGGGTGGCCACCGACTGCACACGGCCGGCCGACAGCTTCGGCATCACCTTCTTCCACAGCACCGGCGACACCTCGTAGCCGTAGAGCCGGTCGAGGATGCGGCGGGTCTCCTGGGCGTCGACCAGGTCGATGTCGAGATCGCGGGGGTTCTCGGCGGCAGCTCGGATCGCGGATTCGGTGATCTCGTGGAAGACCATCCGCTTGACGGGGATCTTCGGCTTGAGCGTCTCCAGCAGGTGCCAGGCGATGGCCTCGCCCTCACGGTCGCCGTCCGTCGCCAGGTAGAGCTCGTCGACCTGCTTGAGCAGGGACTTCAGTTCGGTGACCGTCGACTTCTTGTCGGCGGACACCACGTACAGCGGCTCGAAGCCCTCGTCGACGTTCACGCCGAGCCTGGCCCACGACTGCCCCTTGTACTTCGCCGGCACGTCCGCGGCGCCGCGGGGCAGATCGCGGATGTGCCCGCGGGAGGATTCCACGATGTAGTTGCCGCCGAGGTAGCCCGCGATCTTGCGGGCCTTGGTCGGCGACTCGACGATGACGAGCCGCCGCACGGCGGAGGAATCGGTATCGGTGGCGGCCACGGGTGCCCTTCGGTAAGAGAATCGCTACTCGTTGCCGTTGTACCTTATATATAGGGCCTTCTGCACATCGGCATATCAGCAGTCTTCTGCCGCCGGCCATCCGCAGGCCCGATGCGCGTCCGACGACGCCCCGCTTCCAGTCCTGCTAACACCCCCGGCACTTGTGACGATAATCACAAGTGAACCCTCGGGAAGGATGGGTCTGATGTCTACCTGGCGGAGCAAGGCAGCAGCGGCGGCGCTCGCGGTCCTGGGTCTCGGAGGGGCGTTGACGGCCGTTCCGGCGACCGCAGCGGCCGCTCCGCACCCGTGCCGGGTCTCCAGCATCACCTGGGAGGCGGCGACCTTCGCATGCGCGCCGTCGAACAAGCTGGCATACGGCACGGTGCAGTGTCTGGGCTGGTGGTTGTCAGACGGGCTCGGTACGCACGTCGGGGTCTACGAGTACCGCCACTACGTCTACAACGGCGACCGCCTCACCTGCTCGTCGCCCGGGTTCGCACGCGTCGGGATCGTGCTCAATGCGTGGCCCAGCTGAGCGGGATCGCCGCTCCCCGAGGTGCGACGGCGGGTGGCAGAGTTCTGACGGCGACGTCCAGGCCGGGGCCGGTATCAGTCGATCCCAGGAGGAACGATGACGAGATCAAGACGCCGCGCCGCCGTCGCCCTGTCGGCCCTGGCCGTCAGCGCGGCCGCGTTCGCGGGCACCACCCTCACCGCCGGCGAATCGGCAGCGAGGGTCGACGACGGGTATTACACGTTCACCAGCAACAACTACGGCGTCTATCCGACGGTCACCCCGGCGCGGATCGACGACAGCGTGATCACCGTCTTCACGCCGTTCGGGGTGTACCGCTCTCGGGTGCACCAGACACCTGCCGGCGGGCACTTCGACCACTGGGGTCAGCGCATCCTGTTGACCCGGCAGACCGCCGACTCCTACAGCGGGCGAAACGTCCTGGGCCCCTTCGAAGTCGGTCGAAGTTCACTGGTGATCCGCAGGTAGCTGGTCCGCACTCCCACGAACGTCGCCCACCGGCACGTCTCGCCCGCCGTCAACTGCCCGGAAGCACCGCGTCGTCGGTCCAGCGAGTCTCACCCAGGCTTTCCAGTGCAGCCATGACGGCGAGATGAGCCGGTCCGCGGATCCCAGCCAGGTCGACGACGACCTCGTCGATGCCGTCCTCGCCCCGGGTGAGCGACACGATCAATTCCGGCGCCGGCACCGTCGCCCCTCCGGTCGACCCGAGCGAGCGTTCCAGCGACCCGAGAACGCGGGACAACGACAGATCGGTGCCGGATACCACGAGGCGATTGATCTCGACAGTCCCTGAACCAGTCAGATCGTCGTCGGACTCGGGCGCGAGCTGCTCGAGTTCGTCCAGCAGTTCGGCGACGGTCCGGTCGAGCGGCTTGAGGTACATCATGAGCTCGACGACGTCGAGCCTGCGCTCGCGCGACTCGACCTTGGACACCAGCGTCTGCACGACGCCCAGCCGGTTCGCGAGCTCCTGCTGCGTGAACCCCTTCTCCTGTCGATAGCCCTTGAGGATGCGGCAGAGCGCCTCACTGCGCTTCACGTATCCGTCTCCCCGCAAGGCCATTCATCGATGATCCCCTCCCCATCGAGATACCCAAAGATCGGTTGACCGCGGTTGCCGCCAGTGGGGCCGCCTCTTGCACACATCGTTGTATGCGCCTGCGCCTCCATCGTCAACCGAAAATGGGTTATTGTTCGGAAATGACCGCGATCCCACCGCCGCAACCCGCCGGCACGCCGCCGCCCACCGGAAATCACGGGCTTCCGGCGCCGGGCAATCCTGCCACCAACGGCTTCGGCCACGCGCCGCTCCCTGGACCTCCCGGTCCGCCGAACCAGACTCCACCGACTCGCTGGGACCTCGCTCCGGGCGCCGTCAAAGGCGCCTCGGTGGCGTTCGGCGTGTACGGCCTCCTGCTGATCGTGGGGTCGATTCTTCAGTTCACCGATGTCAGCGGCGTCGAAAACGCTTCCGACGACTTCGCCACTACCGTGTGGGCCCTGGGCGCCGTAGCGGCGTTCTTCGCGATCTTCCTCGGCCTGGGGATGCTGGCCATGGCGGTGTTCGTGGTCACCCGGATGTCCCGCAGCACCCGGATTGCCGCGTCGCTCGTTCCGCTCACACCGGCGGTCCTGGGCATCGGGACGCCGTACATCGGCATCGCGTTCGTCGGACTGTCCGCCGTCTTCACCCTGATCGTGATCATCGCCCTGTGGTGCTCCCCCGCCGTCGACTCAGCGGTGGCACATCAGAGGTTCTGAATCGGCACGTCACCTGTTACCTCGCTCGACCTAGGCGGAGACCATGAGACCACCGCACCGACCGTTCGCCCCGTATCTCGATCCGGGAGGATTCATGCTCCTGACTCCCGTCGATCACCCGCTGCCTCCTCCGCAGCGACGGATCCCCGGCGACATTCTGCTGCCCGGCCATCCTCAGCTCGAGCAGGAGATCGTCTGGGTCTTTCCGCAACTTGCTCAGACGCCGCTGTCGCCCGAAGTCGTACGCCGATGCGTGATTCACTGCTGGGACTGGGCGATGGGCGCTGCCGGTCACCGCGCGGCGGTGGCGGCGGCGTCGGGCGACCCGAGTCGGCGCCAGGTCGAGGCCGCAGCGGTCGCCGAGCACCTGTGGCGGATTGTGGAAGAGATGGGAGCGAATCCGCCGGCTGAGCCTGCGCTGCTCGCGGCGCGGCTCGACCAGCACGCGGACCTGTTCGGTCCCGCGGACGCGACCAGCTTCGCAGCGGTCCAGTGGGGACGGCGGGCGGAGTTCCGGCTGGCTGAAGAACGCGGACCAGAAGCCTGGCGGGCCGACACGCACACGCGGGCCCGCTACTCGTCGTTCGCCGCGATGAACGAGCTCGACATCGAGTTCTTCCACGCGCGCGCAGAGCGCCAGATCGACTTCTACGCCACGCACGCCTTCGACATCGCCGCCGTCTGGCACGGCACCCCGACGACGACCCAGCTCCAGCACGAGGCCGCGCGCCGCCAGCGCAACGCGACCCTGCTGAACGTGGGTGCCGGGGCGTTGCACCTGGGGGCCGGGGCGGTCAGCGGCGTGGGGGCGGGATTCCGTGCCTACGGCAACTGGCGGGAGGCACGCGCAGCAGGCGCGTACCGGGCCGCGAAGACCCGCTATCTCAATCGATCGGCCCACAACCGGAGGTACTGACGACGTGACGAATCCGTTCCAGAACCCGTTCGAGCCGAGTCCCCCTCGCCAGCCGCCGAACCCTGCTTCGCCGTTCCCGCCGACAGGACCGCCGGGTCTTCCAGTCACGCCGCAGTACCCGGTGCCGGGCTACCCGGTCTACGCACCGGGTCAGGGTTACCCCGCGGCTCGACAGTCGCGCCCGCCTATGCCCGCGCCGGTGGTGATCGCCTCGGTTCTCGGCCTCGTGGCGGCCGCGTTCATCGCCGCCGTCGCCGCGTACTCCGGCCAGGGACCGTTCCTCTGGATTCTGGTCGCCCTCGCCGTCGTCGCCAGCGTGCTGCTCTGGCTGTTTCCCGGCAATCCGACGCGTATCTTCATGACGGCACTCGCGGGATTATGGATCTTTTCTTGGGTGGGGATCCTGATCGCGGTCCCGGTGATCTGCCTTCTCTGGTTCCCCACATCGAGCCGGTCGTACTACGAGCAACTCCGTTGATCCGGTGTCAGCACGGATCGACGCCCACTTCTCCGTCGGGATGAAGGATCCGCACGTAGGCGGCATCGGACGGATCGTCGGCTGCACACGCCGCCTGCACGTTCGGGAACTGCCGAAAAACGATGTAGATCGGGGTGTCACCGCCCTGCGTCGAGGCCAGCCGGCCGCGGATCGACCCGCACTCCCCGAGCCGGGTCCCGTCATCGAGGACGAATTGGTCGGTGCGCATGTAGCTGCTCCCCGGGTGCGCCGCCAGGCCCGCCTCGATCTCGTCGCGATAGGCCGAATGATCGCCCCCGGTCGCATTCGCATAGACGATCAGGGCGCTGGATCCGTCGCACGGCACTGTGGAGATCGGGACACCGACGTCGAGAGCACCCTTCAATTCTCCGACTGGGCTCGCCGCGCGGGGAGACGTACCCGAGACATCGGGCGACGACGTCGTGGTCGCGCCGGCGCCGGAGGCGGTCACGCGCTCGCCCTGATCCCGGCCGATCCACTGCGCGAGCCCGTATCCGCCGGCGGCCAGAAGCAGGACCGCCGCCACCGCTCCCGCACCCATCAGCGCTCGCTTCCGATGCCGCCGCTCGGGTCGATCCTGCTCGATCGCAGCCGGCGGGGCGAGTGTTTCGACTGTCGACTGGTCGGCGACCGGCGGTGCCAGTCCGGCGATCGGCTCTCCGGCCAGTGCGCGTCGTGCGTCCCGAGCAAGCTCACCCGCAGTGGCATACCGTGCGGCCGGATCCTTGGCGGTGCCCACAGCGATCACCTGATCGAAGGCCGTACCGGTCGGTGGCAGCTCCCGGTGCAAGTGCCCTGCGATGATCCGCTCGACGCTGTCGATCCCGAAAGGCTTCTCCCCGCTGATGGACTCGTACAACACGCAGCCGAGCGCGTAGACGTCGCTCTTCGGCCCGACCTCCGTCTCGGTGCCGAAACGCTCGGGCGACATGTAGTTGATCGATCCGATCGGCACTCCGGTTCGGGTCAGCGAATCCTCGCCCGAGGTCCGGACAAGCCCGAAGTCAGCGAGATACGCGAACCCCGTGGAGTCGACGAGGACGTTCTCGGGCTTCACGTCCCGGTGAATCAATCCCGCCGCGTGCGCCGAATCGAGCGCCGCGGCGATGTGCGTGACGATGTCCACCGCGCGCTCGCGAGTCATCCCACCGCAGCGGAGCAGTCTTCGCAGATCCCCGCCGTCGACGTAGCGCATGTCCAGGAACAGCTGGCCGTCGACCTCTCCGTAATCGTGGATCGGGATGACATGCGGATCGCTCAGCTTCGCCACCGCGCGAGCCTCGCGGAGGAACCGGGCACGCAACTCGGCGCTGTGCGCGAATTCCTCGGGCAACACCTTCAGGGCGACTCTGCGGTCCCTGTCGGCATCGAACGCCTCGTACACCTCGCCCATGCCGCCACGGCCGATCTGCCGGACCAAGTGATACGCGCCGAGCGCGCTCCCACTCCGATCCCGACTCCCCATGGGCCTAGACATTACCCTGCATGACGCATACCAGACATCGGCGGCATACCATGTTGCGGCACGAGGAGAGAGCTGACAGGTGACCGAGACCCACCCCGATTCAATGACGGGACCCGTGCTGCGGATCGACGACCGGATGGGCTCTCATCACATGATCGCTCCAGGTCAGACCTTCACCGTCGGCCGGGACGGAGACCTCGCGTTCCCCGACAATCCGTACCTGCACCGGCAGCTGATCCATCTCGCCTTCCATGACCGCCTGTGGTGGATCTCGAACGTCGGCCGCAGGATTCCCGTCAAAGTCTTCGACGAGCGGACCGGCGCGGTATCGGTGCTGCGCTCCGGCGCGTCCGACGTGCTCGTCGCAGACCGAGTGGTCGCCGTCTTCGAAGCCGGGCCGACGGTCTACGAGATCGCCCTGCGGCTCTCCGAGTCACCCGCGCCGCCGTCGTTCGAGGGCGACCCGGGACGCGTTCCCACCGCCCAACCACGGGACCTGAACGTGGAACAGACGATGCTGCTGGCCGCCATGGCAGAGCCCCTGCTCCGCTATCCGGGGACGGGTCTGGACCGCATCCCCTCGCTCCACGCGGTAGCGGATCGTCTCGGATGGTCGGCGACCAAGGTGAACCGCAAGCTCGACCGCCTGTGCGAGCGACTGGCGGACGACGGCGTCACCGGACTGGTCGGCAGCGGTCGCGGCCTGGCCGCCAATCGCCGCACGCGACTCGTCGAGTACGCACTCGACACCCGACTGATCACCGCCGATTCCCTGCGCCTTCTCCGTGCTCCAGGCACAAACAGATGGCGGTCGGAGTAGCCGACGCGCGACGTCGCCGAGAGGGGAGTTCTCCCCATGTACAGGGGCGCAGACCCCTCCTAGCATTCTCGGCGTGGGCAGGACCGGGAACGGAGAAGCCGGTCGACACAGTTGCCGCCCACGAGCACTCATCGAAGGAGTCGGTTTCATGGCCATCACTGCATCCACCGCTCGGATTGTCGCGGGAACTGCGCTCATCGTCGGGCTTGCCGGCGGCGCGTCCTATGCCGGCCCCGGAGCGGCCACCGCCGAACCGGGAAGCGGCATCGTCGACGTCGATCCGGCCGAGTACGAGGCTCCGGGGTATCCAGGTTTCTACACCTGGAAGTACAACCAGGGCGACGGCGAGCAGATCTGCTCTCTGAGTCCGGCGCACAGCGGCACGTCTCCCGCGTCGGTCGTCTGTTTCGGCGAGTACCCCGCCGGTACGCCGGATGTGCAGAACGGTCCGTTCACGGGTCCGCCGAACAGCGTGGTCCTCACGGTCGAGGGTGTGCAGCCGTCCCTGAACGAAGGCGGACCGGCCACACCGCGATCCATGCCGGCGAACCATCGGATCAGCGCCTACGGACTCACCTGCACCACGCTCACTCCGAACGGCGTCGAATGCGTCGGGCCTGCCGCCAGCTTCCGGATCGACGACGGCATCGTGACCGAGGCCCGTGCGGACGGCTGACCGGGCACGCGTCGTGCCGCGACCGCGTCTAAGGGGATGCGGGCCAGGCGGCCCGAGCCTCGGCGCCGGGAGGCGGACCGCCTACCGTCTCGAGCAGCCGCGCACGACGCTTGCGACCGGTGATCCGCAAGGAGGGCTGGCTGCCGTGCGAACCCACCAGCGTCGGCGCGATGCCGATCCGCATGAGCGCCGTGGACAGCGGGCCGTGGGTGTCCGGGGCATGTGGGTCCAGATTCAGCACGTAGTGCGGACCCTCCGGGTGACCGGCGGCGAGCACCCACAGGCGCAGCGCGCGCGGCGACGGCGTCCAACCCTCCGGGACGGTCTTGACTGCACCGGCCGACCAGCGACGGTGCAGCGCGGTCAGTCGAGGATTCGCCTCGGTTCGGGCGATCGGCTTGCCCTCAGCTTCGGCAAGTTCCGCGTTGATACCGGTGACGGCGATGTCAGCGCAGATCGCCTCGGCACGCCACAGCTCCGGAACCACCACCGAAACCCTGGCTCCGGTCGCCGTGTGCAGCGATTGTCCTTGTGCCGCAAGCAGTCCGGCCAGGTCGTCAATGGCTGGATCCTCCGTCTCGGCAGAGAACAACGACAACTGGCTCACAGGAGAACTCTACGACGATCCGTCGGGAGTTCTCCGCGACAGGCGCAACGCTTGTCCCTACTGTGACTGAGAAGCCGGGACAAGGCACCCCTCGCCAATCAGCAATCAGCAATCAGCAAGGAGGACGTGTGCACGTGACTTCAGACCGAGCGGACGCCCGTCGCCTGCAGGCCTTTGTCGCTCTGCCCGAGTTCGTACTCCACTCTCTGATCTTCTTCAAGGGTGCGGAAGCCGTTCCCCTCGATCTCGGTGTAGTGAACGAACACGTCGCGGTTCCCGTCGTCAGGCGCGATGAAGCCGTAGCCCTTCTCCGCGTTGAACCACTTCACAGTTCCCTGTGCCATCTACTGCATTCCTCTTCTGACTTCGCCGATTCCGCCGCAAGGCATCGCACCGGAGGCCCTTTGACCGAGACCAGCTAATCATGCCGCCACGGTCAGGAACACCGTTTGATTCGCCTCCCTGAGTCGACGAGTCGCGCTCTACGCCGAACTCCAACCGGTCGCCCACGTCCTTCGCCAACCGAAAACAGGATATTCACTGCCATGCGAATTCACTCCCTTCTAGCGGTTCCCCTCGCCACCGCGCTTCTGCTCACCACCGCCTGCGGCTCCTACTTCGACTCGCCAGAAGACACGACAGCCGGCGCCAAGAGCCCTGTCGCGTTGAGCGCCGACGCAGCGTGCGAAGGCCGTACCGACTGCACCCCCGTCGGCAACGCTGACGTCGACGGGGACGGCCGTCTCGATGCGGTCGGCCAAGTCGTCGCCGGTGACGACCGCGTCGTCGTGGTGCACCTCGCCGGCGGCGCCACCGGATCTCTGGAGGTCGACGGCGACCTTCTACCCGCGCAGTCCACTCTGGTCGACGAGCCGCTCGAGGCGTATCGACTCGGGATCGGCTCCGCGGCACAGATCGTCGTGCCGGTGAGCTCCGGCTCCACCTCGATGCACTTCGCCGTTCTGGCCTGGCGCGACGGTGAGCTCTCGCGTCTCCAACCACCCGGATCGTTGCTCCGGCCCAGCGACGGCGGCTTCTCGCTCTGGTCGTTCCGCGCGGGCGAGGGTGAGCGCTCGCGCGTGCTCTGCACCGCAGACGGCATCGCGGTCGGCGAGGCCAAGACCCCGTATGGCGGCGAAACGGCCGGGCCGTCCACTCGAACTGCCTACAAGTACCAACGATCCATGTCAGGAACGGGGCACGGCACCGATTACACGATGACGAGTCAGCCCGAGAACGTCTCGCCGGAATCGATCACCTCGCCGCCCGGCACCGAGTTCTTCGCCTGCACCTCGATGCTCGAAAAGGACGCGAAGAGTCCGCAACGGAGCACAGCGAGCCCCGCCCCGACTGCGACCACAGCGGCATGCGAATCGCAGGATTCCGGCAACGACGCCCCGAAGGTCGACGCGGCGGTCGCCAAGACTCCTGCCCCGGAGAACCTGTCGTGGCTGGATCAGCGCGAAGGCAACTACGACCCCTGCCTGGATTTGAGCTACGTGGTCGTGAACTCGGGGATGACCGTCTCGTCCGCCGGCGCGGTTCTCCTGTTTCACAAGGGCGACTTCGTCGGCCCGTCGACCCCGTGCTTCGGCCCGCTCGGTCAGGTGAACGGCGACGGCACGAGGGTCACGGTGCCCTACCGGTGGTTGGTCGACGACGAATCGTTCGCCGACATGAAGGGTCGGGCCACGGTGACTTACCGATGGGAGAACGGACGGGTCGTCCCCGACGGGTCGCTCCCGCCGGAGCGTGCCGCCTCGTTGAAGTGCTGAGTATCCCGCAGGGCCGCGCCTGGCCGGATCTCCCCGCTCAACCCCGAGATCCGCATCGATAAGATGGAACGCCGGGCGCGACTACGGCGAGGTGCACGACGATGGAGCAGGTGACGTACGGCACCGAGTTGCTCGGCCGCACCCTCGCCGGCGCCGATCCCGAGGTCGAGAGCCCGCTTACACACACCGCGGTGATCCCCACGCGCACAGCCGAGTTCGCCGACTGGCCCGAGTGGGTCCCCGCAGCGGTGCGGGAGGCGTTCGCCGAACGCGGGATCGCCACGCCGTGGCGGCACCAGGTGGAGGCCGCCGAACACGCGGCCGCCGGTCGGCACGTCTCGCTGTGCACCGGCACCGCGTCCGGCAAGTCGCTCGCCTATCAACTGCCGATCCTCACCCGTTTCGCCGATGACCCGCACGCGACCGCGCTGTACCTCTCCCCGACCAAGGCGCTCGGCACCGACCAGCTCCGCGCGGTGTCCCAGCTGATCGCGGGCAGACCGGAGTTCAGCCACCTGCAGCCGTGCATGTACGACGGCGACACCGAGCAGGAGCTCCGGCAATGGGCGCGCCTGCACTCGCGGTGGATCTTCACCAACCCCGACATGCTGCACCTCGGCATCGCGTCCACCCACGCCAAGTGGCGGCAGTTCTTCGCCAAGCTCACGTTCGTCGTGGTCGACGAATGTCACCACTACCGCGGGGTCTTCGGTTCGCACACCGCACTGGTGCTGCAGCGGATCCTCCGCATCGCCCGGCAGTACGGCGCCGACCCGGTGGTGATCGGGGCGAGCGCCACCGTCGCCAACCCCGCCGAGGCGCTCTCCCGGCTGATCAACAGCCCGGTCGAGGCCGTCACCGAAGACACGTCGCCGCACGGAGAGCGGACCGTCGCCCTGTGGGAGCCCGGTTTCCTGGACGAGCAGCACGGCGAGAACGACGCCCCCGTCCGGCGCCCCGCCGCCGCCGAGGCCGCGCGCCTGCTCGCCGACTTCGTGATCGAAGGGGCGCGCACGCTGTGCTTCGTCCGCAGCCGCCGCGGCACCGAGATCACCGCCCTGCGCGCGCAGCAACTCCTCGCCGAGTCGGCCCCGGCGCTCGCCGGCCGCGTCGCGGCCTACCGCGCCGGCTACCTGGCCGACGACCGCCGCCGACTCGAACACGCTCTCGCCGACGGCGAACTGCTCGGCGTCGCGACCACCAACGCACTGGAACTCGGCGTGGACATCAGCGGTCTGGACGCCGTCATCGTCGCGGGCTATCCGGGCACCGTCGCATCGTTCTGGCAGCAGGCGGGCCGGGCGGGCCGGCGCGGCGAGGGATCGCTCGTGGTCCTTGTCGCACGCGACGACCCGCTCGACACCTACCTGGTCCACCATCCGGAAGCCCTGCTCGACCGCCCGGTCGAGGCGACCGTCACCGATCCGACCAACCCGTACATCCTCGGCCCACACATGCTGTGCGCGGCAACTGAACTGCCGCTGACGGAAGCCGACGTCGAGGCCTTCGGCGCACACGACGTGGTCGCCACGCTGACCGAAGAAGGACTGCTGCGCCGACGCAAGGCGGGCTGGTACCCGGCACCCTCGACCAACTCCGGCACCGGGGGACCGCACGCCGACATCGACATCCGCGGCGGCATCGGCGGCCAGGTGCTGATCGTCGACACCACCACCGCGCGACTGCTCGGCACTGTCGACTCCGCCCGCGCCAAACGCGCCGTCCACCCCGGCGCCGTCTACCTCCATCAGGGAGAGAGCTTCGTGGTCGACGAACTCGACCTCGACGAGTGCCTGGCACTGGCGCACCCGGAAGAACCCGACTGGACCACCTCGGTGCGCGAGAACAGCGAGGTGGAGGTGCTCGGCCTACCCTGTTCGCAGAGTTTCGGCCCGCTGACGGTGGCGCTCGCCGATGTCCTGGTGACCGAAGAAGTGGTCGGCTACCTGCGTAAAGCGCTGTCCGGTGAGATCCTCGACTCGGTCAGCCTGCACCTGCCGGCCGAACGACTCGAGACCAAGTCGGTGATGATCACTCTGGAGCCGGACGCCCTGATCGCGGCCGGAGTCGCGCCGGACAAATTCCCCGGCGCACTCCACGCCGCCGAGCACGCCATGATCGGGATGCTCGGCTTGGTCGCGACCTGCGACCGCTGGGACATCGGCGGCCTGAGCACCAACGCCCACCCGGGCACCGGCCTGCCGAGCATCTTCGTGTACGACGGCTACCCGGGCGGCGCGGGCTTCGCCGAGCGCGGCTACGAGGCGTTCGGCGCGTGGGTCGCGGCCACCGCCGATGCCGTCACCGACTGCGCGTGCCAGGCCGGTTGCCCGTCGTGCGTCCAGAGTCCCAAGTGCGGCAACGGCAACGAACCTCTCGACAAGGCGATGGCGATCACAGTGCTGCGCCTTCTGTACCGGCTGTTCGAGTAGGAAGTCGTGCGCGGTGGCCGCGTTCAGCAGATCCGACGACCGGCCCCTACAACGAGGCCGCGACGGCGGCGGACTGGCGCGCGATCGCGAGTTCCTCGTTGGTCGGGACCACCAAGACCGCGACCGTCGAGGAATCCGTGGAGATACGACGAGGCTCGCCCGACCGGACGGCGTTCCGCTCCGGATCGATCTCGATGCCGTACATCTCCAGGTGCGCCAGCGCATCCGCGCGCACCGGCGCCGCGTTCTCGCCGACGCCCGCAGTGAAGACGATCGCGTCGACCCGGCCCAGCTCGATCATGTACGCCCCGATGTAATGCCGCAGCCGGTGCAGGTAGACCTTGTAGGCGAGTGCGGCGGCCTCGTCGCCGGCGTCGACCCGCTCCAGGACGGACCGGAAGTCGTTGTCGCCGCACAGCCCCTTGAGACCGGACTGCTTGTTGTAGAGGCGGTCGATCTGATCGATGGTCATCCCCTGCGAATTCGGCCCGCTCCCTTCGCTCCCGGCGGCGGCCACACGCGCAAGCTGGAAGGCGATGCCGGGATCGATGTCTCCGGTGCGGGTGCCCATCACCAGACCCTCGAGCGGAGTCATTCCCATCGACGTGTCGATGGGGCGCCCGCCGCGCACGGCCGAGGCCGACGCACCGTTGCCCAAGTGCAGCACGATCTGATTGACCTCGGAGACGGGGCGGCCCAGAAACTCCGCCGCCCGCCGCGAGACGTATTGGTGGCTGGTGCCGTGAAAGCCGTACCGGCGGATCGCGTACTCACGGGCGACCTCGGCATCGATCGCGTAGGTCGCCGACTCCTCGGGCAGGTCGTGGAAGAACGCCGTGTCGAAGATCGCCACCTGCGGCACGTCCGGGAGCAACGCCGACACCGCCTCGATGCCGACGAGGTTCGGCGGATTGTGCAACGGGGCGAGCGGCGCGATCCGCGCGATCTCGGCGAGCACCTCGTCGTCGATCACGGTCGGCGCGTGGAAGCTGCGTCCACCGTGCACCACCCGGTGACCCACCGCCGCCAACTCCGCACTGGCCAGATCGATGCCGTCCTCGTGTAGCAGCTCGGTCACCGCGGCGATCGCCGCACGGTGATCCGGAAGGGCGGTCTCGAGCACCCGCTCCCGGCCGCCCGCCTCGTGCTTGATCCGCGGCGTATCCTCGCCGATCCGCTCGGCGAGGCCGTCCGCATAGACGTCCTCGGTGCGCGGATCGACGAGTTGATACTTCAACGACGACGAACCGGCGTTGATCACCAGGACGGCGCCGGGTGCGATGTCAGTCATTCGGACTCCTCGAGGGGAAATGGGTGGTCTCGACTCCGCTCGACCATCGAAGGGGACTCGACCATCGAAGGGGGCTCGACCATCGACGAGGACCCGACCATCGACGAGGACCCGACCATCGACGCCCCGACCGGCAACGAGGACTCCACTACGCGGTGGCTCCGGCGTCGGCGACGGTGGCGGCCTTCTTGTTGTTCTGCGCCTGGATGGCGGTGATCGCCACGGTGTTGACGATGTCGGAGACCAGCGCGCCGCGGGAGAGGTCGTTCATCGGCTTGTTCAGCCCCTGCAGCACCGGGCCGATGGCGATCGCGCTCGCGCTGCGCTGCACCGCCTTGTAGGTGTTGTTGCCGGTGTTGAGATCCGGGAAGATCAGCACCGTCGCCTGGCCGGCCACCGGGGAGTCCGGCATCTTGGTGCCGGCCACCGACGGATCGATGGCGGCGTCGTACTGGATCGGGCCTTCCACGAGCAGTTCCGGCGCCCGTTCGCGGACCAGTTCGGTGGCCTTGCGCACCTTGTCCACATCGGCGCCGCTGCCGGAGCCGCCGGTCGAGTACGAGAGCATCGCCACGCGCGGGTCGATGCCGAACGACGCCGCGGTGCCCGCCGACGAGATCGCGATGTCGGCCAATTCCTCCGCCGTCGGATCCGGGACGACGGCGCAGTCGCCGTACGTGAGGACTTTGTCGGCCAGACACATGAAGAACACGCTGGACACCGTGGCGACGCCGGGCTGGGTCTTGATGATCTCGAACGCCGGGCGGATGGTCTGCGCGGTGGTGTGGACCGCACCCGACACCATGCCGTCGACCATGCCGGTGTGCAGCATCATGGTGCCGAAATACGACTCGTCGCGCACGATCTCCTGCGCACGATCGAGCGTCATGCCCTTGTGCTTGCGGAGTTCGGTGTAGATCTCCGCGAACTCGTCGACCAGCTTGCTGGTGCGCGGGTCCAGGATGTCGACCTCGGAGAGGTCGATACCGAGTTCCTCGGCACGACGGCGCACCGCGTCCTCTTGTCCGAGAATCGTCAGCTGCGCGACGCCGCGGCGCAGCAGCCGCCCGGCGGCGCGCAGGATGCGGTCGTCGTCCCCTTCGGGGAGCACGATGTGCTGCCGATCGGACTTCGCCTGTGCGAGCAACTGATACTCGAACATCTGCGGCGTCACCACCTCGCTGAAGTGGAGGTTCAGCTCGGCGAACAGATCGTCGGCCATCATGTGCCGCTCCATCAGAGACAGCGCGGCGTCGATCTTGCGGACCGATCCAGCGGCGATCCGCCCGCGCGTGGTGGAGCACAGGCGTGCGGTCTCGTACGTGCCGTAGTCGCACTGCAGGATCGGCAGCGTGGGCCGCAGGCCCTTCACCAGCGCGTCGATCATCGGATGGGGCTTCAGTCCGCCGTTGAGAATGATGCCCGCGAGTCGCGGAAAGCCCTGGGCCGCATTGGCGTTCACCAACGAGAGCAAGACGTCCGAACGGTCGGCGGGCGCGATCACCACCGTCGACTCGTTGAGGCGCTCCAGGATGTGCTCGACGGTCATGCCGCCGACCATCACGTCGATCGCCTCGCGGTCGAGCAGATCGGAGTCCCCGCTGTACAGAGTCGCATCCAGCGCCTCTTTGAGTTCCGCCATAGTGGGCGCGACCAGCAACGGCTCTTCCGGCAAAGCCCAGGCGAGACAGCCTGTTTCGGCGATAGACGCAGCCACCTCGACGAGCTGGTGCGGATCGCAGCGGTTGGCGACGACGCCGGCCACCACTCCGTGCGAGCTCGCGATGTCGCCCTCCAGCAGCTCCACCAGCGACTTGATCTCCGCCGGCGACCGGCCCAGCGCCTTGACCACCAGCAGCACCGGCGCCGCCAGGTTGGCGGCGATCCGGGCGTTGTAGCTCAACTCCGAAGGCGCGGCGATGTCGGTGTAGTCCGAACCGAGGATCAGCACGTTGTCGCACTGCTCGGCGACGACGTGGTACCGCGACACGATCTCGCCGATCGCGGCCTCCGGGTCGGCGTGCACGTCGTCGTACGTGACGCCGATGCAGTCCTCGTACGGCAGGTCCACCGACGTGTACTCGACCAGCAGATCGAGAATGTAGTCGCGCTCACCGGCCGCCGCCCGCGAGATCGGCCGGAAGATCCCGACGCGGCCTCCGGTCGCGGCGAGCCGCACAAGCACGCCGAGCGCGACTGTGGACTTTCCGGTGTCGCCCTCCGCCGAAGCGATGTAGATCCCGCGCGCGGACTGCGCCCCGTTGCCCGTCATGTGCTTCAGCGTAGTCGCGCCGGGGACCGGAATCAGCGCACTATCGCGCGCACGGCGAGGTTCGCGATCTGCTCGTCGCTCAGCGCACTCTGCGGCACCAGCATGCAGCAGTACACCGTCCGCACCATGAACTCGACGCCCCCGCGCGCATCCGGGTAGAGAGCAGCAGCCTCGTCGTCGTCGAGTTCCTCCAGCGTGGCCTCCACGATCATCTCGATCAGCGTCGGCCCCTCGGAATCCCGTGCGGTCACCAACGCTCCGACGATCACGTCCGGCTCGTTGGCCAGCACATACTGCAATGCGTCGTGTTCCCGGATGTACCGCAGCGCCTCCACCACACGCTTGTGGACACGACGTGAGACGTCCGCCTCGTCGGCGCCCCACTCCACGATCTTCTCGCGCATCAGACCGAGCTCGCGCTGGACGATGGCCGCGACCAGGGCATCGCGCCCGCCGAACATCCGGTACGCGGTGGCCCGGGCGACACCGGCCTGCCTGGCGACCGAGGTGAGACTGAGCGCTCGCGCGCCGACGTTGGAGATCAGGCCGACGCCGACGTCAACCAGCCGATCTCTGTCCATCGCTACCGCGGGTCGTCGATGATGTGCACGGCCGCCTCCTCGGCGGACGCTCCGGCACCGTCGACCCCGCTGTCGTGTGCCAGCAACTGTGCGTCGCGATCCACACCGACGCCCTCGTCGGGTGCCACCAGGCGTCCCGCGCGGCGGTCTCCGACCTCGTCGGCAGACGGAAAGTCCGGGTCGCGCTCGGCGTCGGCCGGTTCTTCGTCGAAGACATCGGGGACCTCTTCGGCGAGGCGCTGATCCAGATCCTCGTGCTCGGGATGCTCGGCGGGGCGATGATCGGGCGGCGAGTAGCCGCGGTCGAGGACGTCGGACAGCTCGTGGTCGGCGAGCGTGTCGTCGGGCTGCAGCTGATCGGCTTCGTATGCGCCGTCGTTGTCGGCATCGACCAGGTCGTCGGCATCTCTCATGGATTCAACTCTATCGGCTCAGCGGCGCCAGGATTCGTACGCGCGCGGATCCTCGACCGGTTCCAGGTGAATCGTCACAACGAGGCCGGGCACGTGGTCCCGTAATGCGCGCTCCACCTCCTCGACGGCGTCGTGCCCGCGCTGCACCGTCCACGCCCCGGGCACCAACATGTGCAGCTGGACGAATCGCAATCGGCCCGACTCGCGGGTGCGCACGTCGTGGAAGTCGACGCCGTCGACGCGAAAACGGTCGAGCACTTCGCCGATCGCGGACTGGTCGGCGGCATCCAGGGCGGCGTCCATCAGCCCGGCCGTGGAACGGCGGATCAGCAAGAAGCCGACGACGAGGATGTTGATCGCCACGGCGATCGCGACGATCGCATCCAGTTGCACCCATCCGGTGAGCGCCACCAGACCGACTCCGACGATCACGCCGGCCGTCGTCCACACATCGGTCAGGAGGTGTTTGCCGTCGGCTTCCAGGGAGATCGACCGATGCTGCCGCCCCGCACGCATCAGCAGCACGGCGACCACGCCGTTGAGCAACGCCGCCACCACCGAGATCAACAGACCGATGCCCAGCGACTCCAATTCCCGCGGGTGCAGCAGCCGGTCGATCGCGGTATACATGATCAAGCCGGCGGCGACGACGATCATCACGCCCTCGATCACGGCTGAGAAGTACTCGCTCTTGGCATGCCCGAAGTGGTGGGAATCGTCCGCGGGCCGTGCGGCGATCCGCAGGGCGACGAAGGCCACGACCGCGGCGACCAGGTTCACCACCGACTCGGCCGCGTCCGACAGCAGACCCACCGAACCGGTGATCAGCCACGCTCCGCTCTTGAGCGCGATGGTGGCGATCGCCGTCGCGATGCTGAGCAGCGCCCATCGACTCAGGTCCGTGCCTGACGTGTGGTCCATGTGAGCATCATGGTCTAGACTTCGCTCGACCAGCAAGAAGACTCGCTCGACCAGCAAGAAGACTCGCTCGGCCGCCAAGACTCGCTCGGCCGGCGAGGGCGCCGGGGCGAGACGTGGCGGGGAATCCGTCTCGTTTTCGTCGACGGCTCCCCCGAAGACCCGGCACCGGGCATCCTGGATGCATGCTCGACGAGCTGGAGGCCCAGGCCCGCGAGTACTACGCGGCAGGCGAGTACGACCACGCGCTCGCCGACTTCTCCGTGCTCCGCGAGGTCCGCGCCCGGCGCGAAGGCCCCTACTCGGTCAAGTACTTGCGCGCCCTGCACGACAGCGTCCGCTGCATGCGGCACTTGCGGCTCTGGCAGGACACCGACCTGCTCTGCCGCGAACTGCACGGCAAGTACGTGCGTACCCACGGCCGCGGCGAACCCGACACCGTCGACGTCGCCAAGCACTGGGCGTGGGCCATGCTGCACCTCGACGCGGTCAACGCCGCCGTGGATCTGTATCTGCGGACCGCCGACGCCGTCTGGGACACCGACCCGTCGACGGCACGACGACTCCTCGGTGCCGCCGCCGTGCACACGCCGCGCATCGCGGAGGTTCCCGACGACGCTCTGGCCGGCCTGTCGCTGACCCACACCACCGAGCTCGCGGACTCGCTCCGCCGGCTGGCCGACCGTCTCGGAACCGACTCCGGCGCCGCAGCATCGATCGACTTCGACGGCGCGACGCCGGTGTAGGTCCCGACCGGCGGACGGGTTCGCGCTGCCGGTACTACGCGTCGAGCGTGCCGGCTCCGCCGGCCGCAGCGGGCTTCTTCGGCATGCTCACCAGGCTGGCGATGCTGACGATGATGAGCATCAGCCCGAGCAGCCACATGAGTGTCGGCAAGGTGCTGCCCGGTGAGAAGACCAGCATGACGATGCCGGCGAGCACCGAGATCACTCCGCCGACGATCGTCAGCCAGCGCGGGGCGAGGGTCGCGGTGGCCGACGAGCCGAAAACATCCTGGAATCCGCTGAAGATCCAGCCGACGCCGATGAAGATCGCCAACATCCACCAGGCGTCCGCCGGGCTGATGATCGCGATGACACCGCAGAACACCATCAGAATGCCGAGCACCAGCATCAGCATGCGCATGCCGAAGCCGACCCCGGTGGTCGCGAAGGCGAAGAAGAGCCGGAAGAAGCCCGCAGCCACCAGTGCGATGCCGAACAGCAGGCCGGCGATGAACACCGTCACTCCGGGCCACACCATGATCAGCAGACCCAGGACGATGCCCAGGATCGAGGTGAAGAGGACGCCGGACCGCACGGCGTTCACGGCCTCGTCGGGCAGCGCGGGGCGAATGTCGTTGTTGATCATGGGAAAAGCGTAGACCGCAACTGCGGTCCCCGGGGGCGGCAGGCTCGAAACTGCCGGCCGCGTCGGTCCAGGTCTACCCGAGTTGTGCCTGCAACTCGTCGATCTCGGCCTGCTGCGAGTCGACGATCTGCTGCGCCAGCTTCTTCATCTCCGGGTTCTCACCCTCGGCGAGCTCGGTCTTGGCCATCGCGACCGCGCCCCTGTGATGGGCGATCATCATGGTGATCCACTCCCGGTCGAACTCCGGCCCGGAGAGCTTCTCCAGATTCGCCATCTGCTCGGGTGTCATCATGCCCTCCATGCCGCCGTGGCCGGCGTGGTCGTGCGCGGAGTCGGTGCCCGGCACCGGCTGCCCCCACGCCTTCAGGGCCTCGGCCATCTGATCGATCTCCGGCTGCTGTGCATCCTTGACCTTCTGCGCGAAACCGATCAGCCAGGCGTTCTGGGTCCGTGACGGCACCAGGTCGGCCATCTCGACCGCCTGCGCGTGGTGGGGGATCATCATCGTCGCGAACTCGACGTCAGCCGAGTTCGCCTGCGGCGCCACCGAAGTGGGCGAGCCGGAGGCCGTGTGCGAAGAAGCGCCGGGAGCCGAGTGATCGTCGTGCCCGTCGTCCGACGACCCACAGGCGACGAGCAGTCCGACCGCGGCGGCTCCCGCGACGGCGACGGTGAGGCGGCGGACGAGTTTTGTCTGGTTCGCGTTCATGCCTCCCATTCTTACCGCGCGAGCGACCCCTCGGCCACCGCCTCAGCGACGGCCTCCTCGCGCTCGGCCTCCTCATCGTCGTGCCTGGCCTGCTTGCGAGGCTGGACGTAGCGCTTGTCCACCCAGGTGACGGTGCCGACCACGGCGGCCGCCAGTCCCCAGCCGAGAATGATGTCGAACACGTAGTGCTCGGCCGTGTAGACCAGAGCGAAGGCCATCACCAGTGCGTAGCCCATGAAGAGTGTTCGGCCCAGCGCCTTGGTCCGCGGCCACATGAAGAGCACGAGCATCATGGTGAGACCGGCGTGCAGCGACGGAATGGCCGCCACCAGGTTCGATTTGCCCTGTCCGCCCTTGATCAGCTTCTCGGCCTGGTGGATGCCCAGGACGTTCCAGCCGCGGGCCGAAATGCGCTCGACGTACGGCTTGGCATCATCGTGCCGCGGATCGACCTGTCCGAGCAGGTTGTCGGGCACCGCGCCCTCCGGCTGATACATGCACGGCGGATCGTGCGGATAGCCCTGCACCTCGGCCGCGGTGCACTTGGCGGCCGCCCATGGCGGCGCGGCGGGTACCAGCGTGTAGCCGATGAGGCCGATGAAGCTGGTCGCGATGAAGCACACCGCGAAACGCCGCCAGACCGCCCGATTCTTGACCCACAGCGCCGCCGCCGTCGCGTACGGGACGATGAAGTACGACATGTAGACGAAGCTGACCAGGATCTCCCACCACGGCGGTTCGGGCAGCTTGATGTGCGACTGGAGCCACACGGTCGGGTTGACCCCGAACAACCACGCGTCGACGTCGGCCGCCAGGTGCCAGTGCGTCGGCATGTCCAGCCACATCGCGATGTTGCGCGTCCAGTCGTACAGCATCAGGATCAGCACGAACGGCAGCCAGTCGATGATGACCGTGATGGCGCGACGCCGGCCGATGGTGGCAGCCGCCATGCCGAAGGCGAGGATCAGGATCAGCCGGGTCCGGTCGAAAGCGATACCGCGGCTGGCCACCTCGAAGACCACGAACGCGGCCCAGAGCAGCAACAACGACCGGCGGATCCAGACCAGCCGCCGGTCGGTCTCGTCGACGACCCGAATCGGCTCCGCGTCGACGGCGTCGTCGCCGGTCGCGTCAGCCGGAGTGCCGTCGACCGGAGTGTCGTCTGCGGAGACTTCCGGCATCCCCGTGGTCATCCTCGACGCCGCCGCGGCACCGCCGACGGCGGTCCGGCTGTCGTCGGCCACCCCGACGTCGGTCGGTTCCACCTCGTCGGCCGGCGAGGCCGGACTGTCCACACTCACGTCGTCGTGCTCCTGCAGGTTCGTGCAGCCCGGAGGTCCTGCGGGCGCAAAAGTCACCGTTCACCTTAATGTCGGCACGGATTCACGCCGACGCCGCCTGGGGTCAGGGTACCCGCGAATCGGACAGATCGGATGCGACCGGAATCGGCGAGGGCCGCGTGTCGGCCTGCCCTATCGTGGACTCATGCGAGTCGGAGCACACCTTCGCCAGGACCAGAACCCGGTCGCCACTGCCGAGGCCCTCGGCATCGACGTCTTCCAGATGTTCGTCACCGACCCCCAGAAGTGGAACAAACCCGAACCCCACCCGCACGCAGAGGAGATCCGGAATTCGGATATCGACGTCGTCGTGCATTCGAGCTACCAGATCAACGTGGCGAGCCTGAACAATCGGCTTCGGATGCCGTCGCGCAAGGCCGTCGAGCAGCAGGCCGCCGCTGCCGCCGAGCTGGGAGCGATCGGACTCGTGGTGCACGGCGGACATCTGCGCGACGGTGAGGACTCGGCCGAGGGGTTCGCCAATTGGCGCAAGCTCTTCGAGCGCCAGCAGGACAAGGGCGGCTTCGGGGTGCCGATTCTGATCGAGAACACCGCCGGCGGCGACCACGCGATGGCCCGCACCCTCGAGTCCATCGAACGGCTGTGGGACGCCGTCGGAGACTTCGAGCAGGCCGGGTTCTGCCTGGACACGTGCCACGCCTGGGCCGGCGGAGAGGAACTCGTCGGCCTGGTGGAGCGCATCAAGGCGATCACCGGCAGGATCGACCTGCTGCATCTCAACAACTCGCGTGACGAATTCGACTCCGGCCGGGACCGGCACGCGAACCTGGAATCCGGGCATATCGACCCCGCAGTGCTCGCCGAGGTGATGACCCAGGCCGATGCGCCGACCATCCTGGAGACGCCGGCCGAGGGGATTCCGGACGATCTCGCCTACCTGGGACTCCGCTGAAGCCCCCCCTGGTCACAGCCCCGCTTGCAGATGTAAGCGCTGACACATTTCCGCAGGTTGTCCCATTGGGTTGCCGGGAGTATTGTGTGTCAACAGTTACCGGCAAGTAACTTGTCTGGGCAGCCCTCCTGAGGAGACCTCAGAACAGCAATTCTCACCGAGAGAACGAGATAGGAAGACCATGGGCCACTACAAGTCCAACGTCCGCGATCTGCACTTCAACCTCTTCGAGATGTACGACCTCGACAAGGTCCTGGAGTCCGGCGAGTTCGGCGACCTCGACCACGAGGCCGCCGTCGACATGATCCGCGAGGTCAAGACCCTGGCCGAAGGCCCGATCGCGGAGTCCTTCGCCGACGCCGACCGCAACCCGCCGGTCTTCGATCCGGCCGACCACTCGGTCACCATCCCGGAGAGCTTCAAGAAGAGCTACCAGGCCCTCGTCGACGCCGGCTGGGACAAGGTGGGCGTCAACGAAGAACTCGGCGGCCTCCCGGCCCCCCGCTCCCTCTACTGGGCCATGGGCGAGATGTTCCTCGGCGCCAACCCGCCGATCTTCATGTACGCGGCAGGTGCGGGCTTCTCCAACATCTTCTACGACAACGGCACCGACGAGCAGAAGAAGTGGGCCGCCATCTGCTCCGAGCGCGGCTGGGGCGCCACCATGGTCCTCACCGAGCCGGACGCCGGCTCGGACGTGGGCGCCGGCACCACCAAGGCCGTCAAGCAGGAGGACGGCACCTGGCACATCGAGGGCGTGAAGCGCTTCATCACCTCGGCCGACCAGGACATGACTGAGAACATCTTCCACCTGGTCCTGGCGCGTCCCGAGGGCGCCGGACCGGGCACCAAGGGCCTGTCGCTCTTCTTTGTGCCGAAGTTCCACTTCGACCCCGAGACCGGCGAGCTGGGCGAGCGCAACGGCGCCTTCGTCACCAACGTCGAGCACAAGATGGGCATCAAGGCCTCGGCCACCTGTGAGGTGACCTTCGGTCAGCACGGCACCCCGGCGGTCGGCTGGCTCGTCGGTGAGACCCATTCGGGCATCGCCCAGATGTTCGACGTCATCGAGCACGCCCGCATGATGGTCGGTACCAAGGCGATCTCGACTCTGTCGACCGGCTACCTCAACGCACTCGACTACGCCAAGCAGCGCGTCCAGGGTGCCGACCTGACCCAGATGATGGACAAGACCGCTCCGCGCGTCACCATCACCCACCACCCGGACGTGCGCCGCGCCCTGCTGACCCAGAAGGCCTACGCCGAGGGACTGCGCGCGGTGTACCTGTACACCGCCTCGCACCAGGACGCCGTCGCTGCGAAGATCGTGTCGGGCGCCGATGAGGAGATGGCGCACAAGGTCAACGACCTGCTGCTCCCGATCGTCAAGGGCGTCGGCTCCGAGCGCGCCTACGAGAAGCTGACCGAGTCGCTGCAGACACTGGGCGGTTCCGGCTTCCTGCAGGACTACCCGATCGAGCAGTACATCCGCGATTCGAAGATCGACTCGCTGTACGAGGGCACCACCGCCATCCAGGCGCAGGACTTCTTCTTCCGCAAGATCATCCGCGACAAGGGCCAGGCCCTGGCGCACGTCGCCGGTCAGATCAACGCCACCATCGAGGGTGCCGCCGACGAGCGGCTGACCGCGGAATACGCGTTGCTCAAGACCGCTCTCGAGGACGTGCAGGCGATGGCCGCCACCCTCACCGGCTGGCTGATGTCCGCCCAGGAGGACCCGAAGCAGCTGTACAAGGTCGGCACCGGCTCGGTCCGCTTCCTGATGGCGGTCGGCGACCTGGTCATCGGCTGGCTGCTGCTGCGCCAGGCCGAGGTGGCCTACAAGGCGCTCGACGCCGGCGCCGCGGGCGACGACAAGCCGTTCTACGAGGGCAAGGTCGCGACGGCGTCGTTCTTCGCGAAGAACATGCTGCCGCTGCTCACCGCGGTTCGCGGCACCGTCGAGAACATCGATAACGATCTCATGGAACTCGACGAGGCCGCCTTCTAGAGGTCCGCCTGCCAAGCCGAGTCGTCCTCCCTCGACGATCCACGACGAACCCCACCGGGAGTCTCCGGTGGGGTTCGTCGTATCCGGGCACCACGGCACCGCCCGTCCGGGGACCTTGTGCCCGATCCTCCGCCGTAACCGTGCCCGGCGCGGCGGACAGACCTAGTGTCGAAGACGAGTCGACATATAGGGAGTTGCGAATGAGAGCGCTCGTCTACCACGGTCCCGGCCAGAAGTCCTGGGACGAGGTCCCCGATCCGCAGATCCTGCAGCCGACCGACGTCATCGTGAAGATGGACGCCACCACGATCTGCGGCACCGACCTGCACATCCTTTCCGGCGACGTACCCGCGGTGACACCCGGGCGCATCCTGGGCCACGAGGGCGTCGGCACCGTCACCGAGGTCGGCGACGCGGTCACCACGCTCGCCGTCGGCGACCAGGTGATCCTGGCCTGTGTCAGCGCGTGCGGCAAGTGTGACTACTGCAAGCAGGGCGTCTACTCCCACTGCCAGGGGGACGAGGGCGCGCCCGGAATCGGCTGGATCTTCGGTCACCTGATCGACGGAACCCAGGCCGAGTACGTCCGCGTGCCCTACGCCGAGAACTCCGTCTACAAGCTGCCCTCCACCGTGAGCCCGGAACAGGGCGTGATCCTCTCCGACATCCTGCCCACCGGTCACGAGATCGGCGTCCAGTACGGCCGCGTCAAAGCCGGTGACGTGGTGGCAGTCATCGGTGCCGGGCCCGTCGGTCTGGCGACGATCGCCACTGCTCGCCTCTACGGTCCGAGCCGCATCATCGCCGTCGACCTGGACGCGAACCGCGTCGAGGAGGCCCGCAAGTTCGGGGCCACCGACGGCGTCGTCTCCTCCGATCCCGCGTGGAAGGAGAAGATCCTGGCGATGACCGACGGCCTCGGCGTCGACGTCGCGATCGAGGCCGTGGGCATTCCGCAGACCTTTCAGATGTGCCTCGACGTCGTGCGGCCGGCCGGCACCGTGGCGAACGTCGGGGTGCACGGCAAGCCGGTCGAGCTGCCGCTGCAAGACCTGTGGATCAGCAACATCGCCATCGCGATGGGCCTGGTGAACACCGACACCCTCGGTACGCTGCTCAAGATGGTCGCCTCACGACAGCTCGATCCGGATGTGTTCATCAGCCACCGCTTCGATCTCGGTGACATCATGTCCGCCTACGAGACCTTCGAGAACGCCGCCGAGTCCAAGGCGCTCAAGGTGGTGCTGACCGCCGACTGACCGGGCCCGCAGCGACCGAATCCGTCGTTCAGGCGCCGGCGATGCCCAGATCCACCATGAGTTCAGCCGCGATCGCCTCGAGCGACGAGCGGATCCCGGACAGGTCGGCGACCTCCGGAACCAGGACGTCCAGCTGCGCCTCGAACAGCGTTCCGCCGGCCATGGGCGCCTCGCGGGTGCCCGTGGTCAGGCGCTCGATCGAGACGTCGTGCCGGCTCAGCGCCGCCGAGAGCTCCTGCACGATGCCGGCGCGATCGGTGCCGAGCACCTGGATCGTCAGCGGTGTCGCCTCGACACCGGAACCCGCAGTGCCGCCGGTGTGCACGGCTACTTCGAGCAGTCCGTCGAGCCCCGTCACCGCGGCGATCAGTCCGTCCGCCCGCGCTTCCGGCACCGCCACGACGACGATGCCCGCAAACTTGCCCGCCAGCTGCGCCAGCTGACTCTGTTCCCAGTTTCCGCCCTGCACCGCGACCACGTCGGCGAGCGCCGACACCAGTCCCGGCCGATCGTCCCCGATTACCGACAGCACCAGATTCCGCATGAGACCACGGTATCGGGCTCGAGCCTCGACCCGGGGAGGAAAGGCCGGGGAGGAGCGCAGTGGCATTCCACACCCGCACCGAACGCTCACTCGGCCGTCTGGTCTACCCTTGCTCTTATGACCGGACATGTCGCGCGCGGGAATCCCCGGCACGTGCATCCGCAACGGTGGTCGTTCCTTCTGCTGCTCGCGCTGCTGGCGCTCGCGCTGGGCACGTCGGCGCTGCCGTCTCCCCTCTATCCGATCTACGCCGAGCAGTGGGGCTTCAGTCCGCTGACCACCACCGTCATCTTCGCGGTCTACGCGATCGGCGCCCTGGTCGCGGCCCTCACCGTCGGACCGATCTCCGACGCGGTGGGCCGCAAGCCCGTGCTCATCACCGCCCTCGTGACGATCCTGATCGGCCTGGCGATCTTCCTGATCGCGACCCAGGTGTGGCAGTTACTGGTGGCTCGCCTGCTGCACGGCGCCGCGATCGGCGCCACGATCGTGGTCTCCGGTGCCGCCCTTCTCGACGTCCGACCGAACGACGGCGACCGGAACGGCGCGATCAGCGGCGCCTCACTGAATCTCGGCATCGCCGCGGCGGTGCTCGGTTCGGCCTGCGCGGCGCAGTGGTCGTCGTACCCGCTGCGCATGCCGTACGCGGTCATCATGGCCATCACGGTGGTGCTGCTGATCGGCGCCATCGCCCTGGTCGAGCCGCACACCGGCCGCACCGGCGGACGCGTCCGCATCGCCCGGCCGTCGGTCCCGCGTGAGGTGCGCACCGACTTCTGGTTCGCCGGCATCGGGATCTTCGCGTCGTGGTCGGTGCTCGGGGTGTTCCTGAGCCTCTATCCGGCGCTGACCCAGCAGGTCACCGGCCACCGGTCGGTGCTGTTCGTCGGCACGGTGATCGCTTCGATGGCCGTCGCCGCGTCCGGCGCCCAGTGGATCGCCGGGCGCTTCGAGGCGCGCGCCACCGCGATCATCGGCGACCTCGGTATGGTCGTGGCCCTGATCGGCGCGATCTTCGCGGTGCGCAGCGGCTCCACGGCGGCGGTGATCGTCGACGCACTGTTCCTCGGCGCGGTGTTCGGGCTGGCCTTCGGCGGATCTCTCCGGCACATCAGCGAGGTGGCGCCCGCCGATGCGCGCGGGCGGGTGATGAGCGCCTACTACCTGCTCGGCTACCTCGCTATGGGCATCCCGACGGTGATCGCCGGAGCGTTGGCCACCCGGTACGGCACCGCCGCGATCTTCCCATGGTTCGCCGGGGCGGTGGCGGCCGGATGCCTCGGCGCTGCGGCCATCGGCTTGTCCACCCGGCACCGTGCACGCGTCCGCGAAGAGACCGTCGACCTGCGACGAGACGCCGGGCGGACCTGACATCCCGTGGTCGGGGTCTGAGCCACGCGGGCACTCGCGACCGGGTGCCGGTCCAGACGACGGTGCCCGGCACCGTGAACTCGTTCTGGCCCCCTCGGCCGCGGGTGCCACTTCGAGACGACGGTGCCGAGCACCCCGGTCTCGGATCGCCGCTCGTGAGCGCCGGATCGCCGCGCCGACGATTCCGCATCCGGCCTGCCCCGGCACCGTCGGAGATCATGGACGTCGAACGCCGCTCGCCGCGGCGGATCGAGGAAGGACCCCGCTGTGATCGGCAACCCGCTCGAACAACTCACGCTCGACGACTTGCGCACCCGCACCAGCATGAAATGGCGGGCCTATCCCGCCGAGGTGCTTCCGCTCTGGGTGGCTGAGATGGACACTCTCCTGGCCGAGCCCGTCGCGGAGGCGCTGCAGAGCGCGGTTTCGCGCGGCGACACCGGATACCCCGGCCCCGGGCACGCCTACGCCGAGGCCCTGGCCGGATTCGCCGCCCGCCGCTGGCAGTGGACGGGGCTCGACGTCGCCCGCACCGCGATCGTTCCGGACGTGATGATGGGCATCGTCGAAGTGCTCAAGGTGCTCAGCGAGCCGGGAGACGTCGTGGTCGTGAACGCCCCCGTGTATCCACCGTTCTACGCGTTCGCGACCCATGCCGATCGCCGGGTGGCGGAGGCGCCGCTCGACGCACAGGGCCGCCTCGATCCGGAGACGCTGGAGGCCGCGTTCACCACAGCGACCGCCGCCGGCCGCGGCGCGGTGTTCCTGCTCTGCAACCCGCACAATCCGACCGGCGTGGTGCACACCGCAGACGAGTTGGCGGCGGTGGCCGCGCTCGCCCGCCGCCACCGGGTACGCGTGGTGGCCGATGAGATCCACGCTCCGCTGGTGCTGAACGGGACGTTCACGCCGTACCTGAGCGTGCCCGGTGCCGAGGACGCCTTCTCCCTGATGTCAGCGTCGAAGGCGTGGAATCTGGCCGGACTGAAGGCGGCGCTCGCCGTCGCCGGCCCCGAGGCGGCGGGCGATCTCGCGCGCATCCCCGAGGAGGTCTCACACGGCCCGAGCCACCTGGGCGTGCTGGCACACACCGCTGCATACGACGCCGGCGAGCCGTGGCTCGACGCCCTCCTGACCGGATTGCGTGCAAACCGGGAACTGCTCGGTCGGCTGCTCGCCGAGCACCTCCCCACGGTCGGCCACCGACCGGCCGAGGGTACCTACCTCGCCTGGCTGGACTGTCGGTCTCTCGATCTCGGCGAGGGCCGCGGCACCGTCGGCGACGTCCGCGAGATCGCGGGCCCGGCCCGGTTCTTCCGGCACGAGGCGAAAGTGGCGCTGAGTTCGGGTGACGCCTTCGGCACCGGGGGCGCCGGTCACGCCCGCCTCAACTTCGCCACGAGCCAGCGGATCCTCACCGAAGCCGTCGCCCGGATGGGCGCCGCCGTCAGAGACCGCGGCTAAGCCGTTCCTTTCGACACGCCCTCGCCTAGCGGCTCGGGCGGCTCAAGGAGCTGCAGGGGATGGCGCAAGGAGCTGCAGAGAACGTTCCCGCCTGGAAACGAGCGCGGGCGCGTGGGCCGATTTCGGAGTCGAAGCCCTCCGCACCAGGCGAACACCGAGCGCCCTCTGGAATCGTGCGAGCGGCCGGGCAGATTCCGGAATCGCAGCGCCCTCCGCACGACACGCGTCCAGTCTCGATCCCAGCGAGGGAATCTCGACGGAAGTCGCGTGGCGAGGACTAGCAAGATCCGAAATCTGCCGGCCGCAACGACGACGAAGCCAGGCGCGACGCCTCTACTTCGGAGGCATCCGGATCCCTCCGTCGACGCGGACCACCTCACCGTTCATGTACGAGTTGGTGATCAGCTCCTCGACCATCGAGGCGAGCTCGTCCGGCACGCCGAGGCGCTTGGGGAACAGCACGCTCTCGCCGAGCTTGGCCTTGAAGGCTTCCGATTCCGGACCGGAACCGTAGATCGGTGTGTCGATGAGGCCCGGGGCGATGGTGTTCAGGCGCACGCCGATGGCGGCGAGATCGCGGGCGACCGGCAGCGTCATGCCGACGACGCCGCCCTTCGACGACGAGTACGCGGCCTGACCGATCTGTCCGTCAAACGCGGCGACGGACGCCATGTTGACGATCGCGCCGCGCTCGTTCGACGGTCCCGGCTCGTTGCGCCCCATCGCGGTGGCGGCCAGCCGGGTCACGTCGAAGGTGCCGATCAGGTTGATGCCGATGACCTTCTTGTAGAGCTCGAGGTCGTGCGCGGACGAGAACTCCCCGTCGCGGCCGATGGTGCGCTGCGCCCAGCCCACGCCGGCGGAGTTGACGACGGCCTTGAGCGGTCCGAGCTCGAGAGCCTTCTCGATGGCCGCGATGATCTGATCGGTGTCGGTCACGTCTACCGGGACGAATGCGCCGCCGATCTCGTCGGCCAGGGCCTGGCCGTCGTCGGCTTTGAGGTCGGCGATGACGACCTTGGCGCCGCGGCCGGCGAGACGACGGGCAGAGGCCGCGCCGATGCCCGACGCTCCCCCGGTGACGATTGCACTTGCTCCATTGATGTCCATGCCCGCGAGCCTATCGTGCGGCGTGACGACCACCACAGGCCCTCCGGGTGTGATGCGTCGCACACCGAACGCTCGGTCGGGTCTGCGCTCAGCGGCAGCGGACGATCGGCTCCGGCGCGTACTTGACCGTCCGGGTGTGCCGCGACACCTCGGCCCCGGTCCGCGCGTCCCTGATGATGCGAGTGTTGGACGTAGTGAAACCCGGGCTGCCGCTGCTGGGGATGCAGTCGTCGCCGGCCGGGAGCTCGATGGTCTGCGGGCTGGTCGGCGCGGTCCGTTGCCCGGTCACCGACTCGACGTCGTACTGCTTCGTCCCCCACAGGCGGACCGTGATCGACGACGGCGACCACACCGTCTCGACGTACAAACCGCTGCGCAGGGTGTTCTTGAACTGCAGGTCGATGGAGCCCTCGAAGACGGTGGCTTCCCGCGCCTCGGGATACCGCGAGATGTAGTACGCGTGCTCGGTGTGCGTCACGTCCTCCAGTCCCGCGAAGTACGCCGCGTTGTACAGGGTTGTCGCGAACTGGGAGATCCCGCCGCCGATCGCCTTCGAAGCGTGCCCGTGGTCGATGATCGTCGAGCTCACGTACCCCTGCGCCGCGCCCCGCGGCCCGGTGTGCCCGTTGAGCGAGAACACCTCGCCGGGCAAGATCACCGCACCGTCCACCTGCTGAGCGACCAGCCGGATGTTCTCCCCCGAGGGGCCCGTGAAGTCGCCGGTCGTGAACTCCGCGACCACTTCACGCACTCCCAGTTTCCGGGCGCGCTCGGTGGTGATCTTGGGCTTCTTCGTCACGTACGCCACGTCGGCCCGGCGGTTCCGGTTCACCGATGCGGCGGCCAGCGCCTCCGCGGTGCCTGCCGCGTCGAGTTTGGCTCCGTCGGTCGCCGGCACCACGCGAGGGCGACCGCCGGAGATGCGGAACGACGCATCGACTGGAGCCGCCTCGGTCTCGGCCAGATCGCGGCCCAGCACAGCACGCAACGTCCGCTGCGCCACCGCAGGTTTGAGTCCGCCCGCACCGTCGGGCACAAAGGTCACCAGTGCGCCGAGCTGGTTCGGACTCACCGTGAGGGTCTGGCCGCGCCCCCGCAACCGCACAGTCGAGGCGGTCACCTGGCGAGCCGGGCCGTCCATCGTCGCCTGCACGGTCTCGGCGGACACGGTCGGATCGAACGGCTCCATCGCCAGCCTGACGGGTCCCCCGCCCAGCCACTGGGCCTTCAGCGTGGACTTGGCTGCTTCGCGGTCGATCCGCAGACCCGACGACGGCAGGTCCGCCACCGGGGTGGTGCCGTCGAAGTGCACGCCCCCCTCGACGGCCGCACGCTCGAGCACCTTGCGTTGGGCGTCGAGCTCTTCGTGGAAGGCCGCTTCGTCCAGGTGCACCACCGGCGCCACCTGATGCGCGAGCCCGAGCATGCCGGTCAGCCGCGTCCACGGGTTGCGCGGCTGTTCCAACAGCCGGTCGAGGGTCGCCTCGGCGTCGAAGGTGAGCCCGAGAGCGGCCGGATCGATCTCCGCCTGCCCGGATTCGGTGTGCACCACGACGGGCGCGGCCGCCGAGACCGAGAGCTTCGCCAGTGCCGCGCGCGCTTGTTCAGGGGTCAGCCCGCCGAGCGCGAACTCGGAGATCTGCGCCCCGCGAGCCGTCTTGCCACTGCTGACGACGAGATCGATCGCAAAGGCCAGGCCGCCGAGGAGGATCAGCACCAGCACGGTGCGGACGAACCAGACACGGGTGCCCGCGCGCGGAGGGCGGGATCCGCCGTGTCGGGGCGGGGCACTGGAAGATGTCACAACGGAATTCAATAGTAGTGAGTGATCGGGCGCACGCCGCGTACGGCGGGACCGGACGGCGACGCGCCGGCGGGGCGAGTTCCCGCACACATGAAAGCTCCGGCCGAACTGCCGGGTCGGGGGTCAGGCAGTGCAGCCGGAGCTATCCCTTATATAGCTGGGGCGCCAGGCGGCGTTACACCTTCGCCGGAGAAATTCTGGAGCTCTCCGTATTACCAGGTCAGGAACGTGAAACTCCGCCGCGGCCGGAGTCGGCCACGACGGAGTCGCGCCCCGGAGTCCGGGAATCGGCGTACCCGTCGACTCGGCGGTCAGCCTTCGATGATAGCGGTGACGCCCTGACCGCCCGCGGCGCAGATAGAGATCAGCGCCCGGCCGCCACCGTTCTCGCGGATCATCTTGGCGGTCTGGGCGACGATGCGGCCACCGGTCGCGGCGAACGGGTGACCGGCCGCCAGCGACGAGCCGCGCACGTTGAGCTTGCTGCGGTCGATCGCGCCCAGGGGCTTGTCCAGCCCGAGCCGCTCGGCGCAGTACTCCTCGGACTCCCAGGCAGCCAGGGTTGCCAGGACCACCGAGGCGAAGGCCTCGTGGATCTCGTAGAAGTCGAAGTCCTGCAGGGTGAGGCCGTTGCGCTCCAGCAGGCGGGGGACCGCGTAAGTCGGAGCCATGAGCAGGCCGTCCGGGCCGTTGACGTAGTCGACGGCGGCGGTCTCGGTGTCGACCAGGTACGCCTGTACGGGGAGGCTCTTGGCCTCGGCCCACTCGTCGCTGGCCAGCAGCACCGCCGACGCACCGTCGGTGAGCGGGGTGGAGTTGCCCGCGGTCATGGTGGCATCGCCCAGCGAGACGCCGAACACCGGCTTGAGCTTGGCCAGCTTCTCCACCGAGCTGTCGGCACGCAGGTTCTCGTCGCGGGTCAGGCCCTGGAAGGGCGTCACCAGATCGTCGAAGAAGCCGGCGTCGTAGGCCTTGGCCATGTTCTGGTGGCTCGCCGCAGCCAGCGCATCCTGGTCGGCCCGGGCGATGCCGAACTCCTTGGCGGTGATGGCGGCGTGCTCGCCCATCGACAGGCCGGTGCGCGGCTCGCCGTTCTGCGGAATCTCGATGCCCAGCTTGGTGACCAGCGCCAGGGCCGCCTTGATCCGGTCGGGCGTGGTGCGGGCGCGGTTCACCTCGAGCATCTGCAGGCGCATCTCCTCGGAGACTCCGATCGGGGCATCGGACGTGGTGTCCACGCCGCCGCCGATGCCGACGTCGTAGCGGCCGCGCGCGATGCCGTCGGCCACCGAGTTGATCGCCTGGAGGCCGGTGCCGCAGGCCTGCTGGAGATCGAACGCCGGGGTGTACGGCGAGAGCGAGGTGCCCAGGACGCTCTCGCGCACCAGGTTGAAGTCGCGCGAGTGCTTCAGCACGGCCCCGCCGACCACCATGCCGAGTTGCTCGCCCTGGAGGTTGAACCGGCTGACCAGGCCCTGCAGTGCGGCGGTGAACATCTCCTGGTTACCGACCTTCGCGTAGGCGCGGTCCTGGCGCGCGAACGGGATGCGGTTGCCGCCGAGGATGGCGACCGGCCGCGCCTGGCGGGTCTCCGGCTTGCGGGGGGTGTACGAGGCCATGGATCGACTCCTGCGTTGAACGTTCTCTTCGACTCTCCGACTCTATCGGGGAGTCCGGACTTGTCCCCTATTCTTACTATTGAGTAAGTTAGTTGTCGACCCAGGTACCTGCGTCGATCGACTGGACCGGCGTGGGAACTACCATTGACAGGACGCAAGAGCCTGTATGTTCCACACCTGCAAAGGAGACTGTCGTGGCCGGCAGCAACGATCTCTACTCTTCCTTCGTCAACTCGGGCCCGGGCGCGTTCATCGCCAGCAAGGTCGGGCTCCCGCAGCCCCCCTCGCTGCGCCGCTACTCGTCGTCTCGGCCTCCGCTGGGCGGTCCGGTCCTGCTGGGCGGCTTCGGCCGCCTCGTCGAGCCGGTGCGCGAGATCCTCAGCGCCGCCGGCGCCGGGAGCGAAGCGAGCGGGCCGCAGAGCACCGGCGCCGGGAGCGAAGCGAGCGGGCCGCAGAACACCGGTGATTACGACATCGTGACCAACAACACCACCGGTCGCAGCGCCGACAAGCTCGGCGCCGCGGTCTTCGACGCGACCGGGATCAGCGACGCCGCCGCTCTGGCGCAGCTCTACGAGTTCTTCACCCCGGTGATGCGCTCGCTGGGCAATTCCGCCCGCATCGTGGTCCTCGGCACCACCCCCGAGCTCGCCGCATCGCCGGACGAGCAGGTCGCCCAACGCGCCCTGGAAGGCTTCACCCGGTCGATCGCCAAGGAATTGCGCGACGGCGCCACGGCACAACTGGTCTACGTGCACCCGAAGGCCAAGACCGGGGTGAGCGGCCTCGAGTCGACTCTGCGCTTCCTGCTGTCGGGCAAGTCGGCCTACGTCGACGGCCAGGTGATCCGGGTCGGCGCGGCGAACGCGACCACGGTGGACAGCTGGGACAAGCCGCTGGCCGGCAAGGTCGCCCTGGTCACCGGCGCCGCCCGCGGCATCGGCGCCACCATCGCCGAGGTCCTTGCGCGCGACGGCGCCCACGTGATCGCCGCCGACATCCCGGCCGCCGGCGAGGCGCTCAGCGAGACCGCCAACAAGATCGGCGGCACCGCGCTGCCGCTGGACGTCACCGCCGACGACGCCGGCGCGAAGATCGCCGAGCACGTCACCGAGCGCCACGGCGGGCTCGACATCATCGTCAACAATGCCGGCATCACCCGGGACAAGCTGCTGGCCAACATGGATGACGGCCGCTGGAACTCGGTGATCGCGGTCAACCTGATCGCGCCGCAGACCCTGGTGAACGAGCTCGTCGCCCGCAAGGCGCTGCGCAAGGGCGGCGCGGTGATCGACGTCTCGTCGATCGCCGGGATCGCCGGCAACCGCGGCCAGACCAACTACGGCGCCTCCAAGGCCGGCGTGATCGGCCTGGTCGATGCTTACGCGCCGATCCTCGCCAAGGAGGGCATCACCATCAACGCGGTCGCGCCGGGCTTCATCGAGACCGCGATGACCGCGGCCATCCCGCTCGCCACCCGCGAGGTGGGTCGCCGGATGAACTCGCTGCAGCAGGGCGGTCAGACGGTCGACGTCGCCGAGACGGTGGCCTACTTCGCGAGCCCTGCGAGCAACGCCGTGACCGGGAACGTCGTGCGCGTATGCGGCCAGAGCCTGCTGGGTGCCTGATGACCAAGACCGTCACCCTCACCGGACTGCCGTCCGCATCGACGCAATACCCCAAGGCCGTGGGCGCCATGCTCCCCGTCTTCGGCAAGCCCTCGCGCGTGGCCGCCGACGCGCAGGTGCCCGACACCGTCTACCGGATCGAGAACCTCCGCGTCGACCGTGACCGCCTCCGGGAGTACTGCCGCACCACCGGGACCCAGTTCGGCGCCGACCTGCCGCTGACCTACCTGTTCGTGCTGCAGTTCCCGCTGGCGATGGAGCTCATGGTGTCCGCGGAGTTCCCGTTCGCAGCGGTCGGCTCGGTGCACGCCGAAAACCGCATCGAGCGGTTCCGCCGGATCGGCGTCGACGAGCCGCTGACCATCGCGACGCGCGCGGAGAACCTGCGTGAGCATCGCAAGGGCATGCTGGTCGACGTCATCTCGGAGTTCTACGTCGGCCGCGAACTGGTGGCCGTGCAGACCGGCACCTTCCTGAAGCAGCAGCGGACCAGCCTGTCCGACGAGCCGCGTGGCCCCGCACCGAAGGAAACGGCACCGCCGCCCCCCGATCGCGTAGTGTCCGTCGACCTAGGCCTGATCCGTCGGTACGCGGCCGCGTCCGGCGACCGCAATCCGATCCACATGGCGGACCTGTCGGCCAGACTGTTCGGCTTCAGCCGGGCCATCGCGCACGGGATGTGGAGCGCGGCCACCGCGATCGCCAATCTGGAGGCCCAGCTGCCGGGCGGGGTCGTGTACACGGTGCGTTTCGGCAAGCCGATCCTGCTCCCGGCCAAGGTGAACCTCTACACGGCGAAGAACGACGACGGCGGTTACACCGTCTCGATCCTCAACCGGAAGAAGGGCTACCCGCACCTGACGGGCACTCTCACCCCGCGCGGCTGAGGCCGGGACGACCGAGCCCCCAGACGGCGATCGAGCGGAGTCGAGCTCTCGACTCCGCTCGATCAGCGGGAACAGGCTCGATCACCGAATCCGCTCGACCGTCGAACGGGCTCGAACGGTCAGCTCTCCTCGCTGACGCCCACGCCGCGCAGGCCGCGCCACGCGATGCCGAGCAGCAGATCGGTCGCGGCGTCGAAGTCGACGTCGCCCTCGGAGATGCGATCGGCCACGGCCTCGGCGGCGCCCACCAGCGCGACTGCCGTCAGTTCGAAGTCCACCTCCGACGCGCTCTCCACGGTGGTGCCCTGCCGGATCAGCTCGGTGATCATCTCGGTGATCTGGGTGCGCGCCTGAGTCACCACATTCGAGAAGCCGGCGCTGCCGCTGGCGACGCGGTAGATCACCCGCCACGACTCGGCGTTGCTGTGCACGTAGCTGAGGAACTCCCGGACCAGGATCCGCGCCTGCTCGCGCTGCCGCAGAGACGGATCGAAGCCGGCGCTCATCGCGTCGATGAAGCGACCGGACTCGCGGCTGATGCAGGCCGAGAACAGCTCATCCTTGGAGCCGTAGTACAGGTAGAGCATCGGCTTGGAGATCTCGGCGCGCGCCGCGATCGCGTCCATCGAGGTGTCGCTGTATCCGCTTTCGGAGAACTCCGCGATCGCCGCATCGAGCATCTGCTGTTCGCGCACGGCCCTCGGCAGGCGCTTGGTTCCGGCCATACCGGAAAACTTACCATCGGGTAAGTTTTCGCAGGTCCGGACGTCCGGGATCCATGCCGATCCGTCGAAATGTCAGCAGTCCAGCACCCCTTTGGCGCGCAGAATCCGCACCACCGAGGCATCGACCCGATCACGCCGGAGCTTTCCGGACTTCACCGCGGCTTCGAGGGTGTTGAGAACCTTACTCACCGCGTCGGTCGACAGCCACAGGCCGATGTCCAAACCGGCCTGGAAGGCGCGCAGCACCGCCCGGTCGATCGAGTACTTGTCGGTGATGGCCTTCATCCCGGAGAGGTCGTCGGAGAAGATCACTCCGTCGAAGGGCGGGGCGTCGTACCCGGTCCCCGTGCGCAACAGGTTGATCGCGCGCGGACTGATGCTGGCTGGGGTGTCCGGTGCGGTGAGGCCGGGCACGATCAGGTGCCCCATCATCACTCCCGCATCGCCCGGGTTCTTGAGCAAGGTCCGGTACGGCGCCAGGTCGGTGTTCTTCAGCTCCGACAGCGGCGGCGTGCGGACCGCACCGGTGTGCGAGTCGCCGGAGGAGTGGCCGTGGCCTGGGAAGTGCTTGTAGACCGGCATGATCCCCGCGTCTTGCAGGCCCCGCGCGAACGCGCCCGCGTACTCGGCCACCACCTTCGGGTCCGCCGAATAGGAGCGGTCGCCGATCACCGCGTCATCGTTCTGGGACGAGACGTCGACCACCGGCGCGTAGTCGACGGTGATGCCGAGCTTCGCCATCGCCTCGCCGGCCTGGCGCGCCTGCGCGCGTACCTGGGCCGGCGTCGCACCGGCCGCGACCTCGCGTGCCGACGGCAGGTCGATTCCGAGCGAAGACAGGCGCGCGACCCGACCGCCCTCCTGATCCACCGACACCATCAGCGGCACATCCGCCGATTCGGCGATCTTCTTCGCCGACCCGTCGGTCAGCATCGACAGGTCGGTCCAGCTTCCGATGAAGATGCCGCCGACCTGCTCGTCGGCGACCACCTGCCGTGCATCGGCGGCGCCGGTCACTCCCACGACGAGGCGCTGGGCAAGCTTCTGCCGCAAGGTGAGCCTCGCCAGTTCGGGTGCACCACAGCCGGCCGGCGCCGGTTCCGAACTGGATACGGCCACCGACGACGACGGGGAGGAGACCACCGGCGACGACGCCGGCGACGCCTGCTCCGCGTCCGTGCCGCAGCTCACCAGGAGAGCCGCGCCGATCGCCGCACTGAACAGTCGGACGGCGCCACGCCGGAATCCGGCGACTCCCGAGGTTCTATGCATGAGCGAATGGTAGCTTGGTGCTCATGATGCGTGACCGACTGATCTATGGCGCTGTCGCCGCCGCGGCTGGCCTGATCGTGGGTGTGGGCGCGATTTTCCTGGCCGGCTCGCTGGCCGCCGAGAATTCGCCCGCCACCGACGTGAACAGCTTCAACGCCGAGAACGGCTTTGTTGAGGGCTCCGTGCAGTACGGCACCCGCAGCGGAGACGCCGGCTCACAGCACTGAGCCTGCGCTCCGCCCCGCAGCGATCGCCGATGGCCGACCGGCTGCTCACGCGGCGAGACGTCTCGGTAGTCGCACTCCTCGCGCTCCTCTTCTCGTTCTGGCAAGCGCCCGGGCGGATCGCACCGGACACCAAGCTCGATCTCACCGCTGACCCGGTCGGCTTTCTGGCGCGCGCCGCGCACCTCTGGTCCCCGGACGCCCCGATGGGGCAGGTGCAGAACCAGGCCTACGGCTACTTCTTTCCGCACGGCGCATTCTTCGCGCTGGGCGATCTGCTCGCCCTGCCCGGCTGGGTGACCCAGCGGCTCTGGTGGGCACTGCTCCTGACGATCGGCTTCGTGGGTCTGGTCCGGCTGGCCGAAGCGCTCCGGATCGGTTCGTTTGCGTCTCGGCTGCTCGCCGCCGCCGTCTTCGCGACCTCGCCGCGAGTCCTCACCACTCTCGGCAGCATCTCCTCGGAGACGCTGCCGCTGATGCTGGCTCCCTGGGTGCTGGTGCCGATGGTCCGAGCGTTGGACGCCACGGAGCCCACCGAGCGACCGCTGTGGCAGGAGGCCTTCCGATCGGCGTGCGCCGTGGCGCTGATGGGTGCGGTGAACGCCGTCGCCACCGCCGCCGCCGCCGGTGTCGCCGTGGCCTGGTGGCTGTTCGGACTGCTCCGCCGAGAGACCGACCGCGCACGATCGGGGCGCCGTTTGATCTTCGGCGCCTGGTGGGCGCTCGGACTCGCGCTCGCGTGCCTGTGGTGGTTGGTTCCGTTGCTGTTGATGTCCCGGCTGTCGCCGCCGTTTCTGGACTTCATCGAGTCGGCCCGAGTGACGACGGAGTGGAGCTCGCTGACCGAGGTGTTGCGCGGGACCAGTTCGTGGACGCCGTTCGTCTCGTCCGAACGCGCCGCAGGCGCGGTGTTGGTCTCCGAACCCGCCGCCGTGGTGGCGACCGGGATCCTGGCCGCCGCCGGGCTCGCCGGACTCGCGATGCGGCGGATGCCGCACCGGCGGCGGCTGATCGCACTGCTGCTCATCGGGCTGCTGGTGATGTGCCTGGGCTACCCCGGCTCATTGGGATCTCCGATCGCCGAGAACTACCGGGCGTTCCTGGACGGCGCCGGTGCGCCGCTCCGGAATCTGCACAAGTTCGACGCCTTCGTCCGCATTCCGATCGCCCTCGGGATCGCCCATCTCCTCGCACGGGTGACCGTCACCGTGCCGTCGTCGCGGACGGCCACGGATCCACGCCCTCCCGCGAAGTACTCGGTGCGCGCGCAGCAAGGTCTCGCGGCGGCCCTGGTGGTCGTGGTCGCGGCGATCTCGGCGGGCACGCTGGCCTGGACCGGCGGCATCGCCCCGCCGGGCAGCTACCGCGCGATACCCGGCTACTGGCAGGAGACGGCCGACTGGCTGGCCGACCAGGAACGCGACTCGCCGGCCCCGGCCCGGGCGCTGGTGGTGCCCGGCGCACCGTTCGCCGACCAGCTCTGGGGGCTGACGCGCGACGAACCACTGCAACCCACGGCGCGCACGCCGTGGGCGGTGCGGGACGCCATCCCCCTCACGCCGCCCGGCGCGATCCGGGCGATGGACGCGGTCCAGCGTGACCTCGCCGCCGGCCGCGGGTCGCCCGGTCTCGCCCCCACGCTGGCCGCGCAGGGTGTCGGTTACCTGGTGCTGCGTGCCGATCTCGATCCGACCACCTCACGATCGGCGCGGCCCCTGCTCGTCGCCCAGGCACTGCGCGATTCCCCCGGTATCAGCCGCGCCGCCACCTTCGGACCGCCTACCGCGCCGCCCGCGCAAGAAGGCTTCGTCGTGGACAACGGCCTGCGTCCGGAGATGCCCGCGGTCACCGTGTACCGCGTCGATGCCGCGACCGGCGGCACCGGCCCACGGCTCACACCGCTCGACGAGATGCCGAGAGTGGCCGGCGGCGCCGAGTCGATCCTCGCGGTCAACATCGCGCGAGCCAGGGCCGGGTTGCCGCCGCTGGGGCCGTCGTTGCTGGCCGGCGATGCGGAGCGCGCAGGCCTTGGCCGCGGCCCCGGGCTGATCGTCACCGACACCCCGGCGAACCGGGAGACCGACTTCGGGCGGGTCGACGACCACTCCTCCGCGATCCGATCACCGGGCGACCCGCGCCTCACCAAGAACGACGTCGCCGACTATCCGGTCGAAGGTCAGCCGCTGGTCGAGGCGCAGTGGCTGCTCGACGAGGAACCCGACCGGGTCGACGTGCGCACCAGCGGCTCGGCGGCGGATGCCACGCAACCGGGACGAACCTCGCCCGGGTCGTCCGCCGCGGCGGCCTTCGACGGCGATCCGGACACCGCATGGGTCAGCCGCAGTCTCGACTCGGCCGTCGGGCAGTGGCTGGCGATCGAGTTCGACGAGCCGGTCGCGAACCTCGCGCTGACTGTGACCACCGCGCAGGCCCTCGGTGCGGATGTGAGCACCGTGCTGGTGAGCACCGATGCCGGCAGCACCGTCGCCCACGGACTCGAACCCGGCCAGCCCACCCGGATCATCGCACCGTCGGCGCCCACTCGGCGAGTGGAGATCCGGGCGATCGAGACCGAGAACGGTTCGGGCGGCAACCAATTCGCACTCGCCGAGGTGGAACTGTCCGACGCAGCCACCGGGCAGACGATCAGTCTCCGCCAGCGCGTGCTGCTCCCGGAGACCGGCGGCCCGGTCCTGGGCTGGTACCTCGGGCCCGAGCTGCGGGAACGTGCCGACTGCGTCGTCGACGCCCAGGGCCGGGTTCGCTGCGCGGCCGCCCTCGGACTCGCCTCCGAGACGCCGGGCGTCTTCAGCCGGGCGCTGTGGGTACCGGACGAGACGGCGGTGACGCCGTCGGTGGTCCTGCGTCCGGTGCCGGGCGCGGCCCTGAACCGGCTGCTGGCCGGGTCCGGCCGGATCTGGGCCGAGGGGCCGTCCGCGGTGACCGATGTCCGCGGCAACGCGTCCGCCGCCGTCGACGGTGACCCGGCCACCGCCTGGATCGCACCCGAGCCGACCGACTCGAAGTCCCGCCGACCGACATTGACCGTGCATCTGCCGCGGACCACCGAGGTGACCGGCCTGCGGCTGCGCCGCGCCGACGGCTACCCGGCCGCACCGGAGAAGGTGAGTGTGGACCTCGGCGACGGGCCGCAGCGCGTCGACGTCGGCCGCGACGGCGACGTAGCCCTGAACCCTGCTCGCACCCGGACCGTGAAGATCACCGTCACCGACACCGAGGACCTCCTGGACACCAACGACCTCGGCTTCACCACGCGGGCGCCCGTCGGGCTCAGCGAGGTGCAGGTGATCGGGCCGCGCGGCCCGGTCGACTCGGCGTCGTTCGATCCCGACCGACCGGTGGTGATCGGCTGTGACACCGACCCGGCGGGCGACTACGGCCTCGGCCTGACGGCGTCCGGCCGGCTGATCCGACTGCAGGTGAAGACCACCGCGGGCGCGCTGCGCGACCGCGAACCGGTGCTGGCCACCCCGTGCCCCGGCCCACAGCTCCGGCTGCCGGAGGGCCGCCAGGAGGTGGCGGTCAATCCCGGGCAGGCGTTCGCCGTCGACGCCCTGGAACTGATCGCCCCACCCCGGCCGACGCCGCCGGTCACCGCGTCGCCCCCGATTCAGGAGTGGACCGCGACGCAGCGCAGCGTGGTGGTGAAGCCCGGCGGCACACCGCGGGTCCTGTCGGTACCGGAGAGCACCAACCCGGGATGGCGGGCCACCCTGAACGGCGAGGTCCTGGAGCCGGTGACGGTCGACGGATGGCAGCAGGGGTGGGTGATCCCGGCGGGCGCCGGGGGCACCGTGGCCCTGACCTATCCTCTCGACGGACCGTACCGGTGGACCCTCGCCCTCGGGCTCGCGCTGGTCGCGGTCTTGTTCACGGCAGCCTGCCTGCCGCTGCGACGCCGGGCCGGGCCCGGCCGCCACCGCGCGGATCAACACGGGGTCGATCCAGACACGGCCGATCGCCCGGCCACCCTGACGCGCGCCGTCGGGTTCGTCGCCGCGGTGTCCGGAGTGGGCGCCCTGTGGCTGCTGGGCGGCTGGTTTGGTCTGCTCATCGGCGCCGCAACCGGTGCTGCGACGTGGTGGTTCGCGCGTGCGGGCCGGGTGATCGCCGTGTTCACTGCGATGGCGGCCGCCACGTTGCTCCTCGCGGCGGGACCGTGGCACTCGGGGATGCCCTACACCGGCTACGACGCGTCCACGCAGGGGGCCGCACTGGCTGCGCTCGGATTGCTGCTCGCGACGGCGATCCTGCCGCTGCGACGACCGCACGATCCGCCGCACGCGCCGGACTGAATCGGACCGGGTCGGCACGGTGACGGCCCGACAGACCGGAACCCCGAGTAGTGACCGGCAGCACACGGTACGCTTCGGTCACGCTGTGCCCACGGGACACTGTGCCCACCAACGAGGAAGTCACCATGTCGCGAGTCAAGACGGCCGTCGTCACCGGATGCGTCGCCGCGGTCGCCGCCACCCTGGCGGCGGCGCCGGCCCAGGCAGCCCCGCAGGGGGCCGTGGACGTCGGCCCGACCATCGGCTGGTCCTCCAACGATGCGGGCACCGGGTGCTCGTACAGCATGACCGTCCAGGTGAACTCGTCGGGGATGGTCAGCTTCTACGAACGCAAGAACGCCAAGACCAAGCCGATCTTCCTCGGTCGCGCGGCCGCCGACGGAGGTCTCGCCGCCGTCACCTGGTGGCCCAAGCGAACCGGCAAGCGACAGTTGTACGCCGTGCAGAACGGTGAGCGCTCCAAGGTCACGCGGATCACCGTCACCCGGGGCATCGGCTCCGGCGGCTGGTGCTTCGCCGGCCCCCGCTGAGCCGCCCCCGGCCACCGACCCCTTGAGCTCCGCCAGCTCCTTCGGCCCGTCCACCAGCCCCTTGAGCTTGTCGAAAGAACCCCCACGTTTTCGACTCGCCTCGTACCTCGGCGGCTCAACGAGCTGACAACCCGGCCCTGCCAACCCCTCGAGCCCGCCCACCAGCCCCTCGAGCCCGTCGAAAGAACCCCCGCGTTTCGACTCGCCTCGTACCTCGGCGGCTCAACGAGCAGACAACCCCGCCCTGCCAACCCCTCGAGCCCGCCCACCAGCCCCTCGAGCCCGTCGAAAGAACCCCACGTTTCGACTCGCCTCGTACCTCGGCGGCTCAACGAGCAGACAACCCCGCCCTGCCAACCCCTCGAGCCCGCCCACCAGCCCCTCGAGCCCGTCGAAAGAACCCCACGTTTCGACTCGCCTCGTACCTCGGCGGCTCAACGAGCAGACAACCCCGCCCTGCCAACCCCTCGAGCCCGCCCACCAGCCCCTCGAGCCCGTCGAAAGAACCCCACGTTTCGACTCGCCTCGTACCTCGGCGGCTCAACGAGCTGACGACCCGGCCCTGCCAACCCCTTCAGCCCGTCCACCAGCCCCTTGAGCTTGTCGAAAGGTCTGACGACGTCGCTCCCAGCCGTTGAGAGCCCGGCGGCAGGGGTCCTCGAGGAAGGCGTAACTGGCTGCCGAGACGCCGAGGGTCAGCACCACCGTCAGGAGCCACACGGTGACGAACTGCCCGTTGAACGCAGGAATCCCGAACAGGCCGAAGACGCAGGTGAGCACCGCCAGATGCCAGATGAAGATGCCGTAGCTCCACCAGCCCATCATCGTCATCGGCACTGAGTTCAGGAACCGGAACGGTCCCGCCGAACACACCAGCGGGGCCAGCACCGCATAGGCGGCGACCGCCCCGAAGACCATCTTGCCCACGTACTGCCAGTTGTTCAGGTCGCCGAGGCCCACCGGCCCGCCCAGCGGCGTGCACGCCAGCCCGTAGAAGACCACCGCGACGCCGAGCATGAGCGGCCGGTTGGCGGACAGTCCCGCGGCCCGCCGCACCAGTGGAGACGGCTCCGCGTCGCCGGCGAGCTCGACTGTCGCCGTGAGCTCGGCCAGAATCAGCCCGGCCAGAAACCAGGGCAGGTGCCCGAAGACCCAGTTCTTGCCCTCGACGCCCTCGGGCAGCCCGACCGCGGTCACCACCCACGCCCAGCCGAGACTGAGCACGCCGAGGGCGAACAGCAGCGGGATCCGCAGCCGCGCCCGCGGACCGCGGAGGACGGCCAACGCGAACCCGATCACCGGCAGCAGCAGGTAGAAGGTCACCTCCACCGAGAGACTCCACATCTGGGTCAGGCCCGGTGCCAGGGTCAACGGGAAAAAGACCTGGGTGAGCGTCAGATTCGCGAGCCAGACCTCCAGGGAGGCGCCGCGCGCCTGCGGGAGCAGCAGGAACACCGCGACGACGGCGACGGTGTACGCCGGCCAGATACGGACGAAGCGGTGGCGCAGGTAGCGCATCACCGGCGGTTCGGGAATGTCCGGGTGACGCGCCGCGGCCGCCCACGGCCGCCACAGCAGGAAGCCCGACAACGCGAAAAAGAGGGCCACCGCCAGGTCCAGGCGACCCAGAATCGGACCGAGCACCGGCCATTCGACGGCCCGGGTCTGGAACGCCACGTGGGTGGTGAGCACGCCGACCGCCGCAACCGCGCGCATGCCTTCCAATTGTGGAAAGTAGCGGCGGTAGGTAGGAGCGAGCGTCTCGGTGGTGGTCATCTCGCCCGCCAGCGTAGTCCGCACAGCCCACCCAGTAGGGTCGTGGTATGCCCGACCAGCGACCGCGCCTGTCCACGCGCGACCTGATCGGCCCGGTTCTGGTGTTCTTCGGCGCTCTGCTGGTGGCCGTGGCCTTCGCGATCGGTCCGCTGGTCGCCGACGGCCTGCGCAAGGTGCCGCTGAGCGTCGATCAGACCTGGGTGTCCGACGGCGCGGACGGCGCCCGCGCGCTGGACCGCTGTTCGCTGCAGGCTCCGCAGGCCCGCGTGGTCGAGGCGAGGATCCAGCAGCAGCGCCGGGTCGTGGCGGTCCGGCCCGCCGACGCCGACGTCGTGACCTTGCAGGCCGGCACTGCGCTCGGCATCGACGAGTACCTGATCGACGGACGACCCGTGGACACCGAGGACGCCTGCGACGAGACGACGATCACCGCGATGGTCGACCGCGTGACGCTGAACCGCCGGACCGCCTCGCCCACCGGCAACTCCGAGGTGCAATACGACGACGAACGCGCCGCCACGGTGATCGACGACCGCCGCGGCTACACCTATCTGCTTCCGTTCGGCTTCGATGCGGATCGTGCCGAGTACTTCGATCCGGTCACCCGGCAGGCCCTGCCGATGACGCCGACCGGTTCGGAGACCATGGGCGGCCGCGACGTGACCCGCTTCTCGGTGACCGTGCCGCTGACCGACCTCGGCGCGGCGGAGCAGGATCCGCGCGCAGTCATCACCAAGCCTGCCCGCTGGTTCGGCCGCTTCCCCGGCGTCGGCCCGACCGACGAACTGACGGCAACCCTGCAGCATCGCGCCCAGCGGGAGCTGTTCGTCGACACCGCGACCGGGGTGCTGGTGGCCGAGCGCGCCGAGATCTCCGAAGTCTTCCGCTTCACTCCCGACCTGCGGGAGCGGAATCGGGCGCTCGCCGACTTCGCCCTGACCAACCTGGAGGTCACCCTGTCCCCGGACCGGCAGACCGTCCGGGAATCGTCGGAGTACGCCTCGAGCCGCGCCTGGCCGGTCACCGTCACCACCCGGGTGGTCCCGGTCGTGGCAGGCGTGCTGGGAGCGGTCCTGCTGGTGATCGGCGGCTGGGTCCTGGTCCGGTCCGGCCGGCGCACGCAGCCGCCGGACGCCGACTCGTCCGGATCCGGAGCCGATGAGGACGCACCCGACCCCGAGCGGCCGCGCGGCGCTCCGCCGGCGACCCCGACCGGTCCGCGCACCGATTGATCGCGCCGGCCGATCGCACCTCCCGAACCGGGAAGGCACCCGGCGAATCCGAGACACGGGGGCCCGGCACCCCGGCTTCGCTCAGCACCGTCAGCTGTGGATGCCAGATCGAGGTTGCGGTGCCGGGCACCCGTTTCTCGACCCGGTCACCGCGAGTCAGCTGTCCTGCGGTGCTCCGCCGGTGAGTGCGATCCACCGATAGGTGACGACGACCGACACCGCCGCGCAGACCGCGGCGATCACCGCGAGCGACAGGACCGAGTCGGCGAGGGTCAGAATCAGCACCACCTCGATCAGCAGCACCACCGATGCCGGCAGGCCGCCCCGGGAGCGATCGCGGGCGATCGCCGCCAGCAGCAGCAGCTGCAGCACGGCGAGCATCGCGCCGGTGAGCGCGAACAGCCACAGCAGACCTGCGATCGGGCGGTAGTCCGCCGAGACCACGACGGGCACCAGCGGTCCGGCCGCAGCCGCGGCCGCCGTCACCGCGGCGCCGATTCCGGCCAGTACGCGGGACGCCGACCGCAGCGCCGCAGTCGAGCGCAGCGGATCGGCCAGACGCGGGTACACGACGACGCCGACGGCTTGCGGAAGCCAGAACGCCGCCTTGGTCGCGACTGCTCCGAGCGCGTAGACACCCGCGTCGGCGGCGCTCAGCACCGTGCGCGAGAGCAGCAGATCGATCGAGACGGCCACGATGATCACCAACTGCACACCCGACGCCCACAGCACCGACGTCGCCGACACTCGACCGCGGCCCGCCGAATCCGGCGCCGCACCTCCCGCTTGGTCCGGAACGCCGCTTCGCCCGACCCGTGACCACCCGCCGGACGCGACCACCCCGACGGCGAGCGCCGCCGCCGCCGTGCCGACGGTTCCGGCCGCCAGGGCCGCGGCCGGTCCGCCGCCGAGCAGCACGGCGACGATCACCGGCACGCTGCGCAGGACACCGACGCCGGCGAGGACGCCGCCGAGCAATCCGAATCGGCCGTCTCCCTGAATGAACCCCTGGCCTCCGGCGATCACCGCGAGCGGAGCGGCGCCGGCCATCGCCGCGAACGCGGGACCGGCGCCGGTGTCGGCGATCGCCATCATCGCGAATGCGGCGCCCACCGAGGCCACCGCGACGATCACCGTGACCACCGCGATCAACCGCCACAGCCTTCGACGGTCGCTTCCACGGACCAGTTCGCGAGCGACCACACTCTGCAGAGCCAGGGCCGGGACCGCCATCACCAGCATCGCCGCGAGCAGCACGGCGAACTCGCCGTATCCGGCCGGGCCGAGGATCCGGCTGGCCGGCACCTGCACGACGTAGGCGAGGAGATTGGCCACCAATGAGCCTGCGGTCACGACTCCGAGGGAACGGACCGTCGAACGCCCACTCCCGCCGTCGACCGCTGTCATGCGGACAATACTGCCCGGTCCCGGTCTCCCCGCCGCAATCCGGAGTCGCCGAACGACTGCGAACCGCACTCGTCGGCGGCCCGTATAGACTGCTAACGGCCTGTTATCGGCCACGGCGCCTGCCCGTCGGCGGACGTCGAGCAGCAGTGACCACGGAAGACAGCAGGCGACAGACTCGATGTACGACACCGATTCCCCCACCGAGATCGATCCCAGCGACATCGGCTCCCGGATCGATCCGGTGCTGGCGCGGAGTTGGCTGCTCGTCAACGGCGCGCAACCCGAACGCTTCGAGCACGCCTCGCATTCGCGCGCCGACATCGTCGTCTTCGACATCGAGGATGCCGTGGCCCCGAAGGACAAGGACTCCGCGCGCGAGAACGTGGTCCGCTGGATGAACGACGGTCACTCGGACTGGGTCCGGATCAACGGCTTCGGCACGCCCTGGTGGGCGGCGGACATCGACGCTCTCGCCAAGACCTCGCTCGGCGGGATCATGCTGGCGATGGTGGAGTCGGTCGACCACGTCACCGAGACCGCACGACGCCTCCCCGACGTCCCGATCGTCGCCTTGGTCGAGACCGCTCGCGGTCTGGAGCGCATCACCGAGATCGCCGCAGCCAAGGGCACCTTCCGGCTGGCCTTCGGCATCGGCGACTTCCGCCGCGACACCGGTTTCGGGGAGAATCCCAGCACGCTGGCCTACGCCCGGTCCCGCTTCACCATCGCGGCCAAGGCCGCGAACCTCCCGTCGGCGATCGACGGCCCGACGGTCGGCTCCAGCGCATTGAAGCTCAGCGAGGCCGCGGCCGTCAGCGCCGAGTTCGGCATGACGGGCAAGATCTGCCTGACGCCGGACCAGTGCGCCACCGTCAACGAGGGTCTGTCCCCGTCCCAGGACGAGATCAGCTGGGCGCGGGAGTTCTTCGCCGAGTTCGAGGCCGCCGGCGGCGAGATCCGCAACGGTTCGGACCTGCCGCGCATCGCGCGGGCGACCAAGATCCTGGACCTGGCGCGGTCGTACGGGATCACGTCGAGCGAGTACGACGACGACCACCGTCCTCCGCCGACCGACACCTTCCACTACTGAGGCCCCTGGCACGGCCGTGATCTCACCTGCTGATCGGGCGCGTGCTGACCGAGCCGCCATGCTGATCGAGCCGCCATGCTGATCGAGCGAAGTCGAGATCGCGCGGCGCTGTGGACGGTGAGCGCCCTGCTCAGCGCGGCGATCTGCGCTCCTCTGTTCGGCGGCTACCTGCTGCATCGGGACGCCGTCGCCACCCCGCGTTCGCCGCTGACCGCGGCTGCCTTCGGCATCGACGGCACGCCGCCGCGCGCGGTGCCCCAGGACGCGCTGATCGCACTGGCTTCGCAGGTTCTCGACGGCGGTCTGTTGCTCGCCGCGGTCACCGCGCTGGCCCTGTTCTTCGCCGGGGTCGGTTACGGGCGACTCGCCGGGAGGCTGGTGCCCGGCTGCGGCACCGCCGGCGTGGTCGCCGCGGCGATCGTGGCGATCTGGAATCCTTTCGTGGCCGAGCGGCTGCTGCAGGGTCACTGGAGTCTGCTGACCGGCTACGCCGCGCTGGGCTGGATCGTGTGTGCCGTGCTGGACCTTCGCGTCCGCCCCGGCTGGGCCTCGTGGCTCGTACTCGCCGGACTACTGGCCGCGGCGGGGTTCACCCCGACCGGTTCGGTGCTCGGCGTGATCGTCGCGGTGGTGGCAGCGCTGTCCCCGGCAGGGCGTTTCGACTCGGTCTCGGCTGGCGCCTCGCCCGGCTCAACGAGCGAAGAAACAGTCCCCGACACCACCCTTCGCGCAACGAGCGAAGCAGCCCACCCCGACACCACACCACGCTCAACGCGGGAACGCCGCGACCGCGGACACGACCCCCATCGCTCTACGCGGGAACGCCGCGACCGCGGACACGACCCTCATCGCTCCTTGAGCCGGGCCGAGGCGCTAGCCGAGGCGCGTGTCGAAAGGCCCCCGAGTCAGGCGCGCCTGCTCGCCGGAGTGATCGGTCTCTGGGTGCTCACCGCCTCCCCGTGGCTGGTGGCGACGGCGTTCAGCGACGGCGGCACGTCGGGAGTGGGCGGGGCGCGCGAGTTCGCGGCGCGCGCAGAGACCGGCCTGGGCACCTTCGGCTCCGTCCTCGGCCTGGGTGGAATCTGGAATGCCGACGCCGTGCCGGCCAGCCGCACGTTCTGGTGGGCCGCCGTGGCCACCGCCTGCCTGCTGATCGTCGTGACGCTCGGAAGTTTCGCACTGTGGCGGCGGCGAACCGCTCTGCTCCCGGCCGTGCGCGCGCTGGCCGTGCTCGCCGGGATCGTCGTTCTGCTGACCGCGCTCGCGGCCACCGGGCCGGGTCTGGCCGTCGTCGAGTTCCTCCTCGCCCGAGTCCCCGGCACCGGACTGCTGCGCGACTCCCAGAAGTACCTCGCCCTCGCGATCCCGTTCGTCGCCCTCGCCGCGGCCGCCGCGGCGGCACGACTCCGAGCATGGGTGCCGACCTGGTTCACGATCGCGTTGGTCATGCTCCTCGTCGTCGCTCCCCTGCCCGACCTCGCGTGGGGGGTCGGCGGCAAACTGCGCCCGATCCGGTATCCGAGCGACTACGCGGCGGTCACCGCGCTCGTGGGCCACAGCACGGGCGCGGCCGCCGTGGTGCCGTCCGGCGCGATGCGGCACTACACGTGGAACAACGGGCCGTCGCTGTCGCCGCTGCCCCGCATGCTCGACGCACCCGTGATCCTGGGCAGCGCCCTGCTGGTCGACGGCGAACCCGTCGACGCACCGCCGGAACGCAGCCGGCGGGTGATCGACGAGATCGCGCGCGGTGGTCTCCCCGCCGCACTGGCCGATCTCGGTGTCAGCTGGGTGGTGATCGAGAAGACCGCGCACAGCGGGGCCGTGGCTGCGCCGCGGGACCTCATCGTCTCGGCGCTGCGCGGGCACCATGCCGAACGCGTCTTCGACGGCGACGATCTCACCGTCTACCGGGTGTCCGGTCCGGGTGACTTCCCCGCCCCGACTCCGCTCGCATGGGCCGCCGCCGCGATCACGCACGGCGGTTGGCTGCTCCTGCTGATCGCCGGGCTGAGCGCTCAGCTGCGGCGCGTCACTTCGCGCAGGACCGCCGCGAACTCGGCGGCGGTGCCGGGCCAGGAGTAGCCGGCGGCGCGGTCGCGCGCGGCGTCGCCGAGGCGGCGCACCTCGTCCGGCCGTCCGATCAACCGCGCGGTCTTCGCGGTCAGATCGTCGATTCCGTCCGCGAGCAGGCCGGTCTGCCCGTCGACGATCGAGTCGGTCAGGCCTGCCGAACTCCGGTAGCCGAGGGTCGGGACGCCGTGCTGGGCGGCCTCGATCACGGCCAGTCCCCAGCCCTCCTTGCGCGACGGCATCAGATGGAGGTCGGCGACCGCCAGCAGTCGGTGCTTGGTCAGTTCGTCGACGTGGCCATGGAACTCCACCCTGTCGTCGAGCCCGAGCTCGGCGGTGCGCGCCAGCAGTTCCGGCGCCCACCAGCCGTCGCCGACCACGTCCAGGTGCACACCGACGCCCTCGTCCCGCAGCCGGGCGACGACGGTCAACGCATCCTCGACCTGCTTGTGCGGGACCAGACGGGAGACCACGATCAGTCGGCGAGAGCGGGCGGGTTCTTCCTCGTCGTGCACGCCGTCGGGCACCGGGTCGATGCCGCCGCGCACCACCGCGATGCGCTCGGCGTCGACGCCGAGCGCGACCAACTCGTCGCGGGACGGCAGCGAGACGGTGACGTACCGGCAGCGGCGGTGCACCCGCGGCGACAGCCGCGACTCGATGAACCAGCCGATCGGGGCGAGCACTCGCCCGGCGACCGGCCACTGCTCGCGGTGGCAATGGTGTACCAGAACCACCGTCGGGGCCCCGACCACCAGCCGCGCGAAGAACGGGACGCCGTTCTGGGTGTCGACCACCACGTCGGGCCGATAACCGGCCAGCCGGCCGACGCCGAGCCGCGCACCCAGGAGCATGCCGAGCACGCGCAGGTACACCGTGAGGCGGCCCCCGACGCGGAGCACCCGCATGCCGTCTCGCATCTGCAGTCGGGGCGCGCCCGGATAAGCGGCGGTGAGATAGGTGACCCGGCAGCCGCTGCGCGCGAGCTCCGCGCCGACGCGCTCGAGGTAGCGCTCACTGCCTCCGCCTTGGGGATGGTCGGTGTCGCGCCAGCACAGCAGCAGCACCTCGGCGCCGGGAGCCGGCCGCGGCTGGTCGGTGGGAACACTCACGAGGATCCAGCGTATGCGAGAGTGTCAGGCATGCCCGAGTCCGCCTTCGCCCGCCATGCCACCTGGCGCCGCGCCCGGTCCCTGCTGCACGAGTTCGGCTTCGAGCAGAGCGACCCGGACCGCTTCTACTCCGCCCTCGCCGAGGACACCGCGCAGATGGTCGCCGCACTGCACCCCGAGCCGCTGACCGGCGCCGCAGTACTCGACGTCGGCGGCGGGCCGGGGTTCTTCGCCGACGCCTTCACCCGGCGCGGAGCCGACTACCTCTCCGTGGAGCCCGACGCCGGCGAGATGCACGCCGCGGGCATCGATCACCGCACCTGTATCCGCGCCCAGGGACAGCACCTGCCCCTGGCGACCGGGTGCGTGGACGTGGCCTACTCGTCGAACGTCGCCGAGCACACCGACCAGCCGTGGGAGATGGCCGACGAACTGGTCCGGGTGACCCGCTCCGGCGGCACGGTGATCATCAGCTACACGCTGTGGTGGGGGCCGTTCGGCGGCCACGAGATGGGCCTGACCCACTACTTCGGCGGGCACCGGGCCGCCCGGTGGTATACCCGCAGGCACGGCAGGCTGCCGAAGAACCTCTACGGGGTGTCCCTGTTCCCGATCACCGCGCAGGCCGGCCTGGACTGGGCCCGGCGGACGACCGATGCCGAGTTGGTCGCCGCATTCCCCCGCTATCTACCGCGCTGGGCGTGGCCGGTGATCAAGATCCCGGTGGTCCGGGAGATCGCCGCCACCAATCTGGTCATGGTGCTGCGCAAGCGCTGACTGTGCTCAGTCCGGCACCGTGGCGTTGCAGCTGAGCGGGCCGCCGCGGCTCGTCGACGAGGCCAGCAGTTCCTCCCCGTGCAAGATGTTGCAGGTCACCGCACCGTTCACGACGATGCCGGTCACCTCGGCCGAAGCCGACGGGCGCAGCGTCACCCGCACCGACCACGGCGAACCGGCGGCGGCCACCACCTGTTCGCCGGAGCCGTCCCGGTAGCGGACGCCGATCAGACTGCCGTTGCCGGTGAACTGGTAGGTGACGGCTCCCGGCGCAGCAGTGGGGCGGGTGTTCTCACTGGTCGTCTGGCTGGTCGTCGTCGACGACGCGGTCGACTCGGTGGTGGCCGACGGCGCGGTGGTGGAGCTGTCCGCCCCCGCCGCCGCGTCGTCGGAGTCCGATGACCCCGGCCCGCTGATCACCAGGTAACCCGCCAGCACCAGGACCAGCAGCGCCAGACCGGCGATCAGGGCCAGCAACACCGTCCGGCTGCGGTTCGGCGGCGGCGAGGCCGCGGGCTGGGTTCCGGTTCCGGTCGTTCCGGCGTACGGCGCCGGGTCCCGGTAGCCGGGATCCTGGTACGCCCCCGACGCCGGAGCCGGCGACGGCGCCGGATAGCCCTCGGTCGGCGGCTGATGCGCCGACCCGGCGGACGGATCGAGGGGCTCCATCCGCCGGGTGGCCGGGCGCTGGTCGTCGCGGGGGTCGCTCATCCCACCAAAATACCCGGGTCCGCCGCACCGAGCCGCCGGACCCGGACTACTCGGTGATCGCCTCGAGGGGCTTGGTGCGGGCGGCACTGACCGCAGGCCACACCGCGGCGATCACCCCCACCACCGCAGATCCGACCAGGGTGATCACGATCAGACTCCACGGCACCACCAGGGTCTCCAGACCCCAGTGCCGCATCGCGTGGACCAGCGGCAGACCGATGGCCAGTCCGACGATCACCCCGAGCAAGGCGCCGAAGATCGCGATGTACGTCGACTCCAGGTAGATGGTGCGACGCACCTGCGCGCGGCTCATGCCGATGGCCCGCAGCATGCCGATCTCCTGACGCCGCTCCACCACCGACAGAGCGAGGGTGTTGATGATGCCCAGGACGGCGATCACCAGCGCCAGGCCGAGCAGCGCGTACAGCGTGGCGAGCATCTGGTCGATCAGCGAGGTGAAGGAGTTCTTGAACTCCTGCTTGTCCTGCACCTGAGCCACCAGGAACGGCTTGACCGCCTGCACCAGCTGTTCGCGCAACGCGTCCTGACTCACTCCCGGCTTGCCCTTGACCAGCACCACGAACGTCATGCGGGACGACGGCGTGGGCGTCAACTTGTCGAAGGCCTCGTTGCCGATCAACCATTCGCCGAGGGCGGCGTTGTTCTGGTAGACGCCGGACACGGTGACCGGCACCTGGACCCCGGTGGTCGAGGTGAAGGTCACCTCGTCGCCGACGCCCCACCCGCGGGTCGCGGCCACCTGCTGACTGATCGCCATGCCGTCGCCCGGGACCTGTTCCTGCCCGGTGATCATGTCGATCTCCATGACATCGCTGACCGGACCGCCGACGGCGGTGCTCAGCGGCACGTCGAGCCCGTCGAGTTTGGCCATCACGACGTCGAACGCCACGGTGGTCTGGGCGTCGGGGACCTCCTTGCCCACCACGTCGCCCACGGTCGCCGACATCGGCCCGCCGCTGTTGCTGGAGACCACGAAGTCGGCGGTGATCGACTCGTCGATGCTCGAATCGATCTCCCCCTTGAGGGAGGCGCCCAGCGAACCGATGATGACGACCAGTACGAGGCCGATGGTCAGCGCGAAGGCGGTCGCGGCACTGCGCCGAGGATTGCGGATCGCGTTGGTACGGGCCAGTTTCCCGACCGTCCCGAAGGGCACCTGGAGCACTCGCCCGATCCCACCGACCACCGGCTGCGACAGCGCCGGAGCGCCCAGCACCACGGCCACGATGATGAGGACCGCGGCGAGCGCGATCAGCAGCAACGCCCCGACGCCGGACACGAAGATCCCGCCGATCAGCGCCAGGACTCCCACCGCGCCGAACACCGCTCCGGTGATGGTGCGGCCCTTCAGCGAGCCGGCCCCGGGCTCGGCCGCACTCATCCGCATCGCCTCCACCGGCGGAATCCGCGCCGCGCGCTGCGCCGGGATCCAGGCACTGAGCAAGGTCACGACCACTCCGACGAAGATCGCGGCCACGATCGCCTGCCACCCGACGTCGAGACCGCCCTGCGGCAGTCCGCTCGATGCGGTGAGGCTTTGCATGAGCGCCGCGATCCCGACACCGAGGCCCAGACCGACGGCGCCGCCCAGGATGCCGACCAGCAGAGCCTCGAGCAGCACCGACCGGGAGACGTTCTTGCGGCTGGCGCCGATCGCCCGCAGCAAGGCCAGCTCACGATTCCGCTGCGCGACGATCATCGAGAACGTGTTGTAGATGATGAACGTGCCGACCAGCAGCCCGATTGCCGCGAACGCCAGCAGGATGTACCGGAACGCGTTCAGGAAGGTGGCGACCTCGGCCTTCTGATCCTCGCGCACCTGGTCGCCGGTGCGGACCTTGAACGCCGGCTTGGCGTCGGGTCCCTCGCCGTCGATCTGATTGATCAGCGCGTCGATCCGGTCGCGCAGCTGGGTGTCGCTGACGCCCGGCGCCGCGGACATGTCCACGAAGCGGACGTACTCGCCGTCGCTGAAGAGTTCCTTGGCCTGTTCCTGGGTGAAGACCACGTTGACGTACCCGCCGGTCGCCGTCGGCAGGTCGTAGAGGCCCACCACCGTGACCTCCATCGGAGGCGTCGTGCCCGCCCCGAGGGCCACCCGCGTCGTGGATCCGACCGTGAGACCGGCCTTCTCGGCGGCCGAGGTGTTGATGATGACCTCGCCCGGCGCCTCGGGGGCACGGCCCTGGACGATCTTCATGTCGTCGGTGACGACCGCCTGGTCCGATGGAATGTAGCCGGAGCCCTCACTCGGTGCGCCGCCCGTCTGCACTGCCGCGCCTTCGGCGTCGGCGACGCTGAGCGGGCCGCTGTAGTTGACCTGCAGGCGGTCGATGCCGAGATTCCCGCGCTCGTCGCGCAACTGGTCCACCAGGTCGACCGGGACACCCGGCGACTGCGGGTCGCTTGCCGACACCTGGACGGCGACACCGCGCGCGACGTTGTCGAAGATGTTGTTGAACGAACCCTGGACGGTGGCCGTGAAGATCATCGCGGCCGCCACGAAGCTGGTGCCCAGCACCACGGAGAACACCGTGAGGACCAGGCGGAGCTTGTGTGCGGCGAGACTCCTCAGAGAGACCTTCCGGATGACGGAGGAAGCCATCTGCTCAGTTCTCCCCGCCCGGTGCCGCCGCGCCAGTGCCCGGATCCGCTGTCTCCCCGCCGTCGCCGAGGCCGCGCATCACGGCGAAGACGTCGTCGGCGGTCGGCTTGCGGAGTTCGTGCACCAGCTGGCCGTCGGCCAGGAACACCACGCGGTCGGCGTACGAGGCCGCCCGCGGATCATGCGTGACGATCACCACGGTCTGACCGAACTCGTCGACGGCGGCGCGGAGGATGCCGAGCACCTCCCCGGACGAGCGGGAGTCCAGGTTTCCGGTCGGCTCGTCGCCGAAGATGATGTCCGGCCGGCCCACGAGCGCCCTGGCACACGCCACACGCTGCTGCTGCCCCCCGGACAGTTCGCTCGGACGATGACCGAGCCGATCCCGCAGACCGAGCCGGTCGACGACGGCGTCGAACCACTCCTGGTCCGGTTTGCGGCTCGCGATGTCGAGCGGGAGGGTGATGTTCTCCTCCGCGGTGAGGGTCGGCACCAGGTTGAACGCCTGGAAGACGAAGCCGATGCGGTCCCGCCGCAACCGGGTCATCTCGTTGTCGGACAACCCGGAGAGGTTCACGTCGCCGATCGTGACCAGACCCGCCGACACGGTGTCGAGTCCGGCCAGGCAGTGCATCAACGTCGACTTGCCCGAGCCCGAGGGTCCCATGATGGCGGTGAACTCGCCGGAGCCGAAGGCGATCGAGATCCCGCGCAGGGCATGGACCTCGGTGTCGCCGGAACCGTATGTCTTGAATACCTGCTGTGCCGCCGCGGCGACCGTGGCCTGCGATACCTCTGCTGGTTGCGTCATGAGATACACGTTTTCAGATCCGGGCCCAGCCTGTCGATGGGGAATGTCCCCCACTCGGGTCGCACCGCTCGCGAGCGACCGCGACGACGGCGCCCCCGGACCCCACGAGGGGAGGTCCGGGGGCGCCGCGGTGGCGTGGAGGCTCAGGCCTCGTCGAGGCGGGCGACGAGTGCGTCCAGCTCGGACTGCAGGGTGGCGGGCAGCTTGTCGCCGATGAACTCGAACCACTCGTTGATCGACGGGATCTCTGCCTGGAACTCCGCCGGGTTCACCGCGAGCGCCTCGGCGACGTCCTCGGGGGCCGCGTCCAGGCCGTCCAGGTCGATCTCGTCCGGGGAGGCGACGATGCCGAACGGCGTGTCGACGCCCTTCGCCGTGCCCTCGATCCGGTCGACGATCCACTTGAGGACGCGGCTGTTCTCGCCGAAGCCCGGCCACAGGAAGCGGCCGTCGTCGCCGCGGCGGAACCAGTTGACGTAGAAGACGGCCGGCAGCTGGGCGCCCTCACGCTCACCGGTGTTCAGCCAATGCTGCAGGTAGTCGCCGACGTGGTAGCCGAGGAACGGCAGCATGGCCATCGGGTCCCGGCGGACGGCGCCGACGGTGCCCTCGGCCGCGGCGGTCTGCTCCGACCCCATGGTGGCGCCCATGAAGACCGCGTGCTTCCAGTCGCGCGCCTGCGTGACCAGCGGAACGGTGGTCTTGCGGCGGCCGCCGAACAGGATCGCCGAGATCGGCACGCCCTGCGGGTCGTCCCACTCCGGCGCGAGAGTCGGGCACTGCGCCATCGGCGTGCAGTAGCGCGAGTTCGGGTGCGCGGCCTTGGTGCTGGACTCCGGCGTCCAGTCGTCGCCGAGCCAGTCGATCAGGTGCGCGGGCGGAGTGCCCATGCCCTCCCACCAGACGTCGCCGTCGTCGGTGCGGGCGACGTTGGTGTACAAGGTGTTGCCGGCCTCGATGGTCTTCATCGCAGTCGGGTTGGAGTCGTAGCTGGTGCCCGGCGCCACGCCGAAGAAGCCGAACTCCGGGTTGATCGCGTACAGCCGGCCGTCCTCGCCGAACCGCATCCAGGCGATGTCGTCGCCGACCGTCTCGGCCCGCCAGCCAGGCAGGGTCGGCTCGATCATCGCGAGGTTGGTCTTGCCGCAGGCCGACGGGAAGGCGGCCGCCACGTAGTAGACCTTGTCCTCGGGACTGATCAGCTTGAGGATCAGCATGTGCTCGGCCAGCCAGCCCTCGTCGTGCGCCATCGCCGAGGCGATCCGCAGCGCGTAGCACTTCTTGCCCAGCAGCGCGTTGCCGCCGTAGCCGGAGCCGTACGACCAGATCACCCGGTCCTCGGGGAACTGGACGATGTACTTCTCCGGGTTGCAGGGCCACGCGACGTCGTCCTGGCCGGGTTCGAGCGGGGCGCCCACCGAATGCAGCGCCTCGACGAAGAACCCGTCTTCGCCGAGCAGGTCGAGCACCGGCGTGCCGACCCGGGTCATGATCATCATCGACAGCACGACGTAGGCGGAGTCGGTCACCTCGACGCCGAGCTTGGGATCGTCCGAGCCCAGCGGGCCCATGCAGAACGGGATCACGTACATCGTGCGGCCGCGCATGCAGCCGCGGTAGAGCTCGGTCATCGTCGCACGCATCTCGGCCGGGTCGACCCAGTTGTTGGTCGGGCCGGCCTCGGCCTCGGTCTTGCTGCAGATGAAGGTGCGCGACTCGACGCGGGCGACGTCGGCGGGATCGGAGAGCGCCAGGAAGGAGTTCGGCTTCTTCTCTTCGTTCAGTTTGACGAGCGTTCCGGCCTCGACCAGCTCGGTGGTCAGACGATCCCATTCTTCGTCGGTACCGGCGACCCACACGACGCGGTCGGGCGCAGTGAGCTCGGCGACCTCCGCAACCCAGGCCAACAGGCCGGCATGATTCGTGGGTGCAGATCCGGCTTCCAGGCCGGGGATGGTCGCAGCGGTCATTGTGAGCTGTCTCCTTATTTTGCTGACTCTGCGCAGTTCACCACGCCTGCGCAGTCCACGTCATGATACCGCCGCCCGCAGGCCGCCCACACATGCCCTTGGTCCGGCCGGGACTTTCGGCCCCTCCGCAGGTCAGTCGAGACGACCGAGGACGGTCGGCTGCCAGCGGCCGGTGTCGGCGTCCAGATCATGCACCGCGCAGAGGCCCGACGCGTCCAGTTCGGTGATGCGATCGACCAGACCGTCCGAGTCGGTGTCGGTGTAGACCGTGAGCAGCCCGTCGACGTCCCTGGTCAGCGAATCGGCGACGCCGTCGGAGTCCGCATCGATCTGTGCCGGACCCAGATCCCACACCGCGCCGTCGGCGAACACCGCCAGGTGGTCGGCCAGCAGTCCGTCGGCGCCCGGCGGCTCGCCGGATCTTAGACCGTTGAGAGATTTCTCACCAGCCTCCTCGGCGGCCGGCGAATCCGGCAGTTCCATCCAGTCGCCCATGCGCTCACTCCTTCTCTCTAGAAGGTTGGACGCACGAGCGGCCGGTTCGGTTCCACAACTCGCGGGCGAGCTGCGCTTCGGCCGCCCCGAGCCGGGCCGCGACCGCGTGCTCGAGCGTCCCGCGCAGTCCGCCGACCGCCTCGACCGCCGCCGCGCGCGCGGCCGCCGCCCTGGACGCCTGCCTGCGCACGAGCACCACCCCCGCCGCCACCGCCAGCCCGGCGAGCACGGTCAGCGCGGTGGCGGCCGCCCCGAGGCCCGCCCACTGCACCAGCGGACCGACCAGCATCCGGCCGACTCCGAAGCCGGCCGAGGCGCCGAGCACCAGTAACACCAGGTCCTCCGCCGCGAGCTGCGCCGACCGCGCCGTGACCTCCGGCGGCCGGATCCGCGCAGCGAAGGGCGGCCCACCGGGAGTGCGTCCTCGAGCTGCGCCTCCGGGAACGCGGACACCGGGGTCCGAGGCGGGCAGGCCGACCAGCAGGGCCGCCCGGATGTGATCCAGGCCGGCGGTCAGCTCCTGCTCGACGCGCCCGGCGTACATCGTCAGCGCATCGGTCAGCTATTCCGTCGCGACGGGGCCGCGGGCCGACTGGATCCGTCGGGTCAGCTGCGCGGCACCGGCCCGCAGGTCGACGGCCAGCCGGCCACGGAGATCCGCCAGGCCCGCCCGCGCACCCGCCAGGCGCGCCGCGCCCTCGCGGGCCGGATCCGCCGCGCGCCCGTCCCGGCGCACGCGGTCCCGCGCCGGCGCCGCCGACGGATCCGGGCCTGCCGCGGGTCCCGGATCCGCGCACCACCGGGCCAACGCAGGCAGTCCGCTGCGCGTCGGGTCTCCCGCGCGCAGCAGATCCGTCGACACCGCGAACACGGGCAGTCGCCGCGCCGGATCGAGACGGCGCCGCGCCGCGGCGAGCCGGCCCGGCCAGTCGGCATCGGCGCCGGCCCCGGCGCCCACCAGCGCCACCGGTGCGCCGGTCGCCCGCAGCGCCGCGAGCAGTTCCTCCTCGGCGCTGCCCGCATCGATGGTCAGGTCCACGGCCAGGACCGCGGCACGGGCCGTCGGAGGCGGTGTCTGCGCTTCTCCGACGACGACGGTCCCGTGCACTCCCTCCGCCGCCAGCCCGGCGACGAGCACACCCGGCTGCGCGCCGGCCAGACCCGCCAGCACGACCGGCAGCCGCTCCGGCGGCACGCCCGCCACGTCGCCGGTCATCGGACCAGCTCCGCTTCCATCAGGTCGCGGCCCCGGCCGCGCGCGGCCTGCAGGGAGATGTCCCGGCGACGACGGCGTTCGCGCTCGGCGGCGATCGCCGGCCCGCACGCCCGGATCGGACCGGCCAGCAACGGCACCCGGCTGAGCGAGACGAGCCGTCGGGTCAACCCGTCCGGGTCCGAATCGCGACACGCCGCGCGGTACCGGAGAGCCACGCGCAGCCCCACCGCACCGAACTCGCGCAGCGCGACAGTGCGCAGACGATGTTCGGCGGGATCACCGTCCTCGGCGAACGCGGCCGCGAGCACCGGCACCCCGACGCCGGCTTCGGCCCAGACGCCTAGCGCGGTCCACAACTCGGTGGACATCTGACGTTCGTGCGGTGCCGCTGCGAGGAGGCCCGAGACGCCGACGACGAGACGGCCGAGCTCGCGCGCCGCGGCGCCCTCCGCCTTCCGCACCGCCTCACCGCCGCCCCGCAGATCGGCCTTGCCGCAGACCACTACCGCGGGGACCGCCAGCGCACTCAGGAACTCGCGATCACAGGCTCGGACGCCGGCGCCGAGCACGTGCACCGCCAGATCTGCCGGCGGTGCACCCGGCGGCGCCGACCCGTCGCCGGGTGCGGCGTCGACGCCGAAGCACTTCTGCAGCGCCGCCGCCATCGTCGCCCGCCCGCTGCCGGGGTGACCGGTCACCACGATGCGCAGCGGCGCGCGTCGTCGTCGTTCCACCTCATCGAGCCGTGCCGCCAGCTCCGGCGGCCACGCCTGCGCGAACTCCCCCATGCCGCAACCTCCCCCAAGGTCGTGTGGTCGCCACGGTACGCGGGGGCGGCGGATTCGGGTGTCGGATTCCGGCGACGAGGTCCGATGCGCGACGATGGTGTAGTGAACACCGACTCGGAGACCGAGCAGCGCCGCGACACCGACCGCTCGCGCCTGTACCCGCGCGTCACGAGCTTCCGGTTCCGGCGCGGCACCCTGACCCCCGGGCAGCGCCGGAATTGGGAGCGTCTGTGGCCCGACCTGGGTCGGGACCTGCGAATCGGGCCCGACCGCACCGAAGAACCCCCGCTGGACGCCGCGGCCTGGTTCGGGCGCGAGGCGCCGCTGATCATCGAGGTGGGCAGCGGCACCGGGATCTCGACCGCCGCGATGGCCGCCGAGGAGCCGGACAGCAACGTGGTGGCCGTCGAGGTGTACCAGCCGGGTCTGGCGCAGCTGCTCGGCCTGATCGACCGGGGCGGCCTCACCAACGTCCGCATGGTGCGCGGCGACGCGACCGTGGTCCTCACCGAGTTGGTGGGCCCGGACTCGCTGGCCGGTGTGCGCGTCTTCTTCCCCGACCCGTGGCCCAAGTCGCGCCATCACAAACGCCGCTTTCTGCAGTCCGGAACCATCGAGCTGATCGCCGACCGCCTCCGGCCCGGAGGCATCCTGCACATCGCCACCGATCACGCCGACTACGCCGGCTGGATCGCCGAGCTCCTGGCGACACAGGATCCGGACCGTCCGCACGTCGTACCGCTGACATACGACTCGCCGATCCTGCTGGACCGGCCGACCACCAAATTCGAAGGCCGCGCCGAGCGCGAAGGGCGGGGCGTGAACGAGTTCGTGTACGTCAAGCCGCAGCCGAAGGCGGCGCCACCGGACACGGCGCCGGACGACTCTCGGCCGGATGAGACCGCACCGCACAGGGAAGAGGACGGCGCATGACACCTTCGCCCGACTTCGCCACGACGGTCGCCGGCGTGGGCAACGCCAAGCGAGCTCTGCTGGTGTGGGACGCCCCCAACATGGACATGGGGCTCGGCGGAATCCTCGGCGGCCGGCCCACGGCCGCCCACCGCCCGCGCTTCGACGCGCTCGGCCGCTGGCTGCTGAGCCGCACCACCGATCTCGCCGAGGGCGCCGACGAGCCGATCGAACCCGAGGCCACGGTCTTCACCAACATCGTCCCGGGCAGCGCCGACGTGGTCCGTCCGTGGGTCGACGCGCTGCGCAACGTGGGCTTCGCGGTGTTCGCCAAACCGAAGCTGACCGACGACAGCGACGTCGACCAGGACATGCTCGACCACATCGCCCTGCGCGAGCACACCACCGGCCTGGCCGGGGTGTTCGTGGCCTCCGCCGACGGCCAGGCGTTCCGCGAGCCGCTCCTGGAACTGGCCCGTGCCGGGGTCCCGGTCACGGTCATCGGCTTCCGCGAACACGCGTCCTGGGCGACGACGGCCACCGAGCTCGAGTTCATCGACCTCGAAGACATCCCCGCCGTCTTCCGGGAGCCGCTGCCGCGCATCAGTCTCGACTCGCTCCCCGACGAGGGCGCCTGGCTCACTCCGTTCCGGGCACTCTCCACCCTGCTCAAGTAACCCCCGAGAGCGGTCTCGGGCCCGGGCTTGCTGCGTTTTCTCAGGACGACCTGAGAGAATGCCGCTCGGGGTCTTGTCCGCGGAAGGAAGGAACCGACGTGTTCGGATCCATCGGCACATTCGTCTACCGGATGCGCTACACGGTCATCGTGGTGCTCATCGCCCTCATGGGCGGGCTCGGGCTGTACGGCATGCAACTGCCGAAGTATCTGTCCCAGAGCGGCTGGTTCGACCCCACGTCCGAGTCGGTGACCGGCTCCGTCGTCGCCGACACGGCGCTCGGCCGCGACCACAAGTCGGACCTGCTGCTGATCGTGACCCCGCCCGAGGGCACGTCGATCGACGACCCCGAGTTCGCCGCCAAGATCGAGACGATCGTCGACGACATGGTCGAGCAGAACGAGGGGATCATCAGCCGCGAGGCGCCTGAGGGCCCCGACGACCACTCCCGCGCCGGCCTGATCGACCCCTTCCCCGAGGGCACCAACGGCGCCGAAGAGGCCGCGCAGCAGATGAAGCGCGACCGGATGTGGAATCGGGAGGCCAACAAGGGCTTCATCTCGATCGGGATCGTCGGCAACGACGACACCACCATCCTGAACAATTACATGAAGGTGGAACCGTTCTTCGAGAACCTCGCCGAGCGGTACGACATGCCCGGCACCACCTTCCAGACCGCGGGCCTGCAGCCGGTCGCCGGCGCCATGAGTCACGGCATGAACGAGGACATCAAGCGCGCCGAGGTGATCGCGCTGCCGATCGTCGCCCTGATGCTGCTGTTCGTGTTCGGCGGCATCGTCGCCGCGGTGCTGCCCGTCCTGATCGGCGGGCTGACCATCGCCGGTTCGCTCGGCATCATGACGATGCTCGCCCAGGTCACCGAGCTGAACATCTTCGCTCAGTCGGTGGTCACGTTGATCGGGCTGGGCATCGCCATCGACTACGGCCTGTTCATGGTCAGCAGATTCCGGGAAGAACTCGCCGCCGGATACACCGTGGAGGCCGCGGTCCGAAGATCGGTGATGACCTCGGGTCAGACGATCGTCTTCTCGGCCACCATCATCGTGGCCGCCCTCGCCTGCCTGCTGATGTTCCCGCAGGCGTTCCTGAAGTCGGTCGCCTACGGAGCGATGGCCTCGATCGTCCTGGCCGCCCTCCTGTCGGTGACCGTGCTGCCGGCGATCCTGGCGATCCTCGGGCGCCGCGTCGACGCCCTCAGCGTGCCCTTCCTCAACCGGACCAAGACCCGCGAAGAGATCATCGGCGGCTTCTGGGGCAAGCTGTCGAGTTGGGTGATGCGGCACCCGGTGCAGACGGCCGTCCCGACCGTGCTGCTCCTGCTGGCCCTGATCATCCCGTTCGGCAACATCGCCTTCGGCGGTATCAGCGAGAAGTTCCTCCCCCCGAACGATCCGCACCGCGTGGCGCAGGAAGACTTCGACCGCTACTTCCCGGCCGAACGCACCGAAGAGCTCAAACTCGTCGTCCTGTACGACCAGAACGACGCCGACGCCGGATCCAAGATCGAGGAGATCGCGGCCCAGGCCAACCAGATCCCCGGCTTCACCAAGCAGTTCTCGCCGTCCGCGGACCTGGGCGGCATGGACGGCATCTATGGCGACCCCGAGACCGGATGGGGCGTCACCCAGATGTCGGCGGGCCTGGTGGACCGCACGACGGCGCCGGAGGCGATCAAGGAACTGCGGGCGATCGAGAAACCGGACGGCGTCATCGTCTACGTGGCCGGCACCCCAGCGCTGACGCAGGACTCGATCGATTCCCTGATGTCCAAACTCCCGCTGATGGCCATCACCCTGGTGCTGGTGACCGGGCTGCTGATGTTCCTGGCATTCGGCTCGGTGATCCTGCCGATCAAGGCGGCGCTGATGTCGGCGCTCGGCCTCGGCTCGACGCTGGGCATTCTGACGTGGATGTTCATCGACGGCCACGGCTCGTCGCTGCTGAACTACACCCCTGGTCCGCTGTTCGCGGCCATGCTGGTGCTGATCATCGCGATCGTCTACGGCCTGTCCACCGACTACGAGGTCTTCCTGCTCTCGCGCATGGTCGAGGCCAGGATGCAGGGCGCGTCGACCACCGAGGCGATCCGGGACGGCACGGCCCTCACCGGCCGGCTGATCACCGCCGCGGCAGCCATCCTGGTGGTGGTGACCGGCGCGTTCGGTCTCTCGAACATCGTGATGATGAAGTACATCGCGTTCGGCATGATCGCCGCGCTGATCCTCGACGCGACGGTCATCCGCATGTTGCTGGTGCCGTCGGTGATGAAGCTGCTGGGCGACGACTGCTGGTGGTCGCCGAAGTGGATGCTGAAGCTGCAGCGCAAGATCGGCCTCGGCGAGAAGGTGCTCGAGGACGAGCCGGAGTTCAAGGAGAAGGCGGTGGTCGCCGCCGGCACCACCAGCGCAGGCACGGTGGTGGCCGTCGCGCAGGCCGAGACCACGGTGCTCAAGGCTCAGCCGCGCACCGGTGAACGGACCCCGGCGGGCAAGGCCGAACCGAGGGGTCTGCGCGGTCTGGCGCTGCGCAGCAAGCGGGACGACGACGAGACCACCGGCGACGAGCCCGCCGACTCCGGCGAGTTCTCGGCGGCCACCGCGGCGCCGGAGAACCACCTGGCCGAGGGACACCTCGAAGACCTGGTCGACGACGAACCCGCACGCGAGGCCCCGCTGCGCCGGGGCAGCACCGGACCCGATACCGGATCGTGGCGACTCGGCGCCGGCGGGGTGCGCCTGGGCAACCGGGACCTTCGCCCGCGGCCCCAGCCGACCGAATCCGCGCCCGCGCCGCGGCCGGAGACTCGCCCCCACACCGGACCGCATCCGCGACCGGCGACCGGACCGCAACCCCGGGCCCACACCGGACCCCAGCCGCGGCCGCAGACCGGACCTCAGCCGCGGCCCCACACCGGACCGCAACCCCGGCCGCAAACGGGAACACGGCCGGCAACTGGTCCGGTCCGGCCGCAGCCGGAACCCGGCCCCCAGCGCCCCGCCCCGCAGCCGCCGGTCACGCCGCGACCGCAGGCCGGTCCGTATCCCGGCCCCACCCCGACCGGACCGAACCGGATCCCTCCGCAGTACGGCCGTCCCGCCGACCCGCTCGATCCGAACGTCGGTCTGGATCAGCTGCCGAGCACGCCGCCGGTCTCCCGTGGGCGACGACAAGATCGCAAGGACCAGATCAGCGTGCAGGAGTTGCTGCGCCGCAGCCGCGAGACGAGTTCCGACGACGACTGAACGGCGCGTCGTCCGTCGGAGGAGTTGGTGTCGGGGCCGAAGGTCCCACTAGGGTCGTCCGTATGGCCGACGACACCACCGACTCCGACGGCGTCGCCGCCGGAGACTCGGCCGACGTCCCGGCGAGCGGATCCCGCCGGTCATGGCGGCGGTGGCTCAAGCTCGGCGGGGTACTGCTGGTCGTCGTCATCCTGGCGGTCGAGCTGGTCCTGGTGTGGCCGCATCTCTCCCCGGCGTGGTCCCGGATCGGGGAGATCCACTGGTGGTGGATCGCCGCGTGCATCGTCGCCTCGATGCTGTCGATGGATGCGCCCGCCCAGGTGCAGCGGGTCCTGATGCGTTCGGCCGGCGTCCGGGTCCGCCAGCGCGAGTCGCTGGCGGTGATCCTGGCTTCCAACTCGATCTCCCAGACCATGCCCGGCGGTCAGGTGCTCGCGCCCGCGTTCATCTACCGGGAGAGCCGCAAGTGGGGTGCGACGCCGATCGCCGCGTCGTGGCAACTGGTGATGTCCGGCCTGCTGGCCGGCGTCGGGCTGGCGTTGCTCGGCCTCGGCGGCGCCTTCCTGGCCGGCGCCAAGACCAGTCCGTTCTCGGTGATCTTCAGCATCTCGGGATTCGTCGTCTTCGTCGTCGTGATGCAGTATCTGGCGAGCCGCCCGGAGTCGCTGGAGGGCGTCGGCCGACAGGTGTTGGGCTGGATCAACCGGCTCCGGGAGAAACCCGCCGACCACGGCACCGCTCGCCTCCGCCGGGTTCTGGAGCAGTTGCGGGCGGTCAAACTGGGCCGCCGGGACGCCGGTGAGGCCTTCGGCTGGAGCCTGTTCAACTGGATCGCAGACGTCGCGTGCCTGGCGTTCGCGTGCTATGCCATCGGCGCCGAGCCCGGGATCGCCGGCCTGATGGTCGCCTACGCGGCGAGCAAAGCGGCCGGCAGCGCCATTCCGCTGCTGCCCGGCGGTCTGGGCGTGTTCGAGGCGGTGATGATGCCGACACTGGTGAGCGCCGGGATGACCGGTCCCGACGCGATCATGGTGATCATCATCTACCGCATCATCAGCTGGCTGCTCGTGGCCCTCGTCGGCTGGGTGGTGATCGCCTTCCGCTACCGGCATGCGATCACCTCGCGCGAGGAGATCCGGATCGAGATGGAGCGCGAGGAAGACTCCGAGGACGGGGAGGAATCGGGCAGCACCGCTGCCCGGGACTGACCGGCCTCGCCCTGCGGGCGAACCGGGACCGGCTAGCGTTGCCTTCATGACCCCGCCGTCGTCCAGCCCCCAGTCGTCCACCCCGCCTTCTGCCACCACACCGAGTTCTCCCGTCCGCCCCGTGCTCGCCGGGTCTGCCGTGCTCGACGTGGCAGCCGTGGCGGTGTTCATCGCGGTGGGCAGGTCCACGCACGACGAGGCGGCGTCGGTGACCGGCTACCTGAACGCCCTGTGGCCGTTCCTGGCCGGACTCGCCGTCGGCTGGCTGTTCTGTCTCGCCGCGGCCGCCCGCCGACCGCGAGCGACGACCCCCGAGGGCTCCCGATGGGCGCCGCACCGGGTCTTCCCGGCGGGCGTGGTGATCTGGGTCGGCACCGTCGCGGTGGGCATGGCCTTGCGCTGGGTGGCCGACCAGGGCGTCGCGACGGCGTTCGTCATCGTCGCGTCGATCGCCACGGCGGTCCTGCTGCTCGGCTGGCGCGTGATCGCCCTCATCCTGGGCGGCCGCCGGATCCGCAGCTGAGGCGGGTCAGGAGATCCGGTAGTACTTCTGAGCCACCTGCAGCGCGGCGGTGCCCGAGCGCTGGCCCTCGCAGTAGACGACGATCACCTTGCCTCCGGAGATCCCGACGAACCAGCCCGGACCCTCCGGTCCGTTGGTGCCGACCAGGGCCCGCAGGCCCGGGGCACCGGTGATCTCGCTGGCGTCGCCGGTGCGTGCGGTGGCCGCCATCGCCGCGGCGATGCGGCGTGTCACCTCCCGGTCCATCGCACCCAGCCGTCCCCCGGTGACCTTGGTGGGCGGTCCCTTGATGAGGTCGGGCGGCTCGGAGTCGTGCTGCCCGGCCAGCGACCGGGCCACCGAGACGCCGAGCGTCCCCATGTTCAGCATGGTGGCGGCGAAGTCCTGCGGTGCGAACGCAGCCGCGGACACCGATCCCTCGGCCTTCTGGTGCGGCGCCACCACCCCGGGCACGGTCAACGTGACGCCGAGCCCGAGCTTGTGCATCTTCTCGGTGGCCTCGCCGTCGTTCTCGGACGCCGCATCCAGCGCGGAGAAGACCGGGTCCAGGGTGCTTCCGGTCGGGTAGGCGATGTCGGCGACGACGCGATTGCCGTCGGCGGCGCTGTTCTGCGCCATGCCCAGGATCCCGCCGGTGCGCGCATCGAAACTCATGATCGTCGCCGGCTGCGCCACCTCCACCGCGGCGTCCCCGAGCGTCAGCTGCTCGTTCTGGTTGATCGTGGTCATCACGTCGGGAGCGGGGCCGCCCTGCTCACCGGCCAGCTTGATCGGGGGCGAGCCGGGAACCGCCTGCTGCACCTGCCAGCCCGCGGTCGCGTCCCGGAGCGCCTGCCAGTAGTTGGTCAGCCCGGTCGACAGCGGCGTGGAGAGTCGGCGGTCGGTCATCACCAGCATGCCCGTCTGGACCACTGTCACCCCCACGATCCGTTCGGGGTCGGAGGCCAGCATCTTCATGTCGGGATTGCGGAGCGTCACCGTGACGGTCTCACCGCCCTGATTGGCGACGATCTTGTCGTTGATCACCCTCGCGGTGACCAGCGGCGCGATCGGCTTGATCGCCGCGGCCAGCGCGTCGACCGAGCGCTGCAGGTTTCTGGTCGCCGCAGGGTTGATGATGATCTCGTTGACGGGCTGCATCTGCATGAACGACTTGCCGGACACGCTGCGCACCGTCGGCGCGGGCCGAGCGTCCGTCCGGATCATCTGCAAGCGTCCGCCGACCGGCAGGCCGGTGTGCAGCAGGCCCGGATCCCACTGCACCTTCCAGCCGGTGGACAGTCGCCGGAGGCTGCCGCTGGTCGTCGTGGAGAAGTCGCGGTCGTCGGCCCACCGCCAGGTGGTGCTCATGTTGAACGACGCGGTGCCGTCGCTGTACTCGACGGTCTCGGTGACCTTCGCATCCACCTTGCGCGCGTGCATGCCAGCGAAGCTCACGCCGAGGGCTTCCGCGGCCTGCGAGGGCGAGGTGGTCATCTCGGCGGAGGCCTGCACGTCCTGGGCCGACATCGCCTCAGTGAACGCACGTGCCGCGCGGGCGGGCTCGCTGTCGTCGTCGCTTCCGCACGCGACCAGAGCGACCGCGGCCAGAGCGCTGACGACGCACGCCGCCACCACCCTCCGGAACCGCAGACCCATGGTCACAATCTTCACTGTAGTAACGCGACCTTGGCCAGCGCCCGCGTTCACGTTCCGGCGTCTAAGTGGTCACGATCCGGTCTACGCCCGGATCGGCCGATAATGGAACCATGTCTGCGCACGTCGTCCGGGCCGCCGATCGCCCCGTCACCGTCACCGAATGGCTCACCTCCCGCCACGGATTCTCGTTCGGTGATCATTACGATCCGGCCGACACCCACCACGGCGTGCTGCTGGTGCACAACGATGAGGTGGTGGCGCCGGGCCGGGGCTTCGACACGCACCCGCACCGAGAGACCGAGATCGTCACCTGGGTGCTGTCGGGGACCCTGGTGCACCAGGACTCCCGGGGCCACAGCGGCCTCATTCATCCCGGACTGGCCCAGCGGATGAGTGCCGGCACCGGAATCCTGCACTCCGAACGCAACGACCGCGGCCCGACGGCCGACGCCGCGGCGAGCGAACCGGTCCACTACGTGCAGATGTGGCTGCTCCCCGACGAGACCGGCCTCGACCCGTCGTACGAACAACGCGACGTCTCCTCCGAGCTCGCTGCCGGTGGTCTCCTGCCGCTCGCCTCCGGCGACCCCGCGCACGATTCGGCCATCCGGATACGCAACGCCGGCGCCACTTTGTGGGTCGCCCGCTTGGCCGCCGGGGAACGCGCGACGGTGCCCGCCGGCACGTACACCCACCTGTTCGTCACCGCCGGCGCCGCCGAAGTCGAGGGCACGGTCCTGCAGACCGCCGACACCCTACGTGCCACCGGATTCGCCGGTTCGGTGCTGACCGCGCTCACCGACACCGAGATCCTCCTCTGGACGATGCACAGCGCACTCGGCGAATGACGGGCCCTCCACGGGGCGGGCCCGGCTACGCTCTGGGCGATGAGGAGGCGCCCCGGCGTCGTCCGTCCGGCAGTATGGACGACGTGACCACTCTCGAAGACAAGCCCTCCGGCCTCGACCTGAACTGGATCGATGCCTCTGTCGCCGTCGGCGACGACCTGTTCAGCCACGTCAACGGACGTTGGCTGGCCGAGCACGAGATCCCCGCCGACCGCAGCGTCGACGGGGCGTTCCACCTCCTGCGTGACAACGCCGAGGCGCACGTTCGCGAGATCATCGAGGCCTGCGCGGCCGACGACGGCGCGGACCCGGCGTCGAACGCCGCCAAGATCGGTGCGCTCTATTCGTCGTTCATGGACACCGAGCGGATCGAGGAACTCGGGATCTCACCGATCTCCGGCGGCCTCGCCGCGATCGCTGGGATCCAGACCGCCACCGAGCTCGCCACCGTGCTCGGCGAGTTGGCGCGCGGCGGCATCGGCGGGCTGTTCGGCTTCTACGTCGACACCGACTCGAAGGACTCCGATCGCTACCTGGTGCACATCGTGCAGAGCGGCCTCGGACTGCCGGACGAGTCGTACTACCGCGAAGACAAGCACGCCCAGACGCGCCGGGCCTACGCCGAGCACGTCGAGCGGATGTTCGCGCTCGCCGGTTTCGACGACGCCGCCGCCCGCGCCGCGACCGTCGTCGACCTGGAGACCGAGCTCGCGTCGCACCACTGGGACGTGGTGCGCCGGCGCGATGCGGAGGCGACCTACAACCTGATGACGCGCGACGAGTTCGCCTCGGCCGCCGCCGGATTCGACCTCGACGCCTGGATCGCAGCCCTTTCGACAAGCTCAAGGGGCGCAGGAGACTCGTACGCGGGGGGTCCGCACGCGGATCCGTTCGGCGAGGTGGTGGTCGGCCAGCCGTCGTTCCTCACCGGCGGCACGCAGGTGCTGGCGCAGCGCCCGCTCGAGGACGTCAAGACCTGGCTGACCTGGCGACTGCTCCGCGGTGCGGCGCCGTACCTCTCGTCGGCCTTCGTCGACGAGAACTTCGCGTTCTACGGCACCACCTTGTCCGGCGCGCCGGAGAACCGGGACCGCTGGAAGCGCGGTGTCGGCTTCGTCGAGGACGCGATGGGCTTCGCCGTCGGCGAGCTGTATGTGGACAAGCACTTCCCGCCCGCGGCCAAGGCGCGGATGGACGAGCTGATCGACAACCTGATCGAGGCCTACCGCCGCAATATCGCCGACCTGGAGTGGATGACCCCGGCTACCCGGGAGAGGGCCCTGGCCAAGCTCGACCGCTTCACTCCGAAGATCGGCTATCCAGCGACGACGCGCGACTACAGCGCCCTGCAGGCGGACCCGGCCGACCTGATCGGAAACGTCGCCCGTGCCGCCGCCTTCGAGACCGAACGCGAGCTGCGCAAGATCGGGCAGCCGGTAGACCGCGACGAATGGTTCATGACCCCGCAGACAGTCAACGCCTACTACAACCCGGGCATGAACGAGATCGTCTTCCCGGCCGCGATCCTGCAACCGCCGTTCTTCGACGCCGGAGCCGACGACGCCGCCAACTACGGCGGAATCGGCGCAGTGATCGGGCATGAGATCGGCCACGGCTTCGACGACCAGGGCGCCAAGTACGACGGCGACGGCAATCTGGTGGACTGGTGGACCGACGACGACCGCGCCGAGTTCGGTCAGCGCACCTCCGCTCTGGCCGCCCAGTACCAGCAGTACACGCCGAACGGCCTCGACCCGAAGTACACGGTCAACGGGGAGTTCACCCTCGGCGAGAACATCGGCGACCTGGGCGGTCTGTCCATCGCGCTGGTGGCGTACCGGATCGCGACGGAGGGGGACACACCACCGGTGGTGGACGGCCTCACCGGCGAGCAGCGGGTCTTCTTCAGCTGGGCGCAGATCTGGCGAACCAAGACGCGCGACGAGGAGGCCATCCGCCGGCTCTCGATCGATCCGCATTCCCCGCCGGAGTTCCGCTGCAACGGCGTCGTCCGCAACATCGACGCCTTCTACGACGCGTTCGACGTTCCCGAGACCGCGGCGCTCTATCTGGCACCGGACGAGCGCGTCCGGATCTGGTGACGTGACCCCCGCGCAGGCGCGATCGGCGGCGCGCTGGCTGCTGCCGGCGATCGCCGTGCTGGTCTGGCTCGGCATCGGAGGAGCCACCGGACCCCTGGCCGGCCAGCTCAGCCAGGTCACCACCACCGAGGCGAGCGCCTTTCTGCCCGCGTCCGCGGAGTCGACGGCGGTGGCCGAGCAACTCCCCGCATTCACCGACACCGGCTACTTCCCGGCCATCGTGGTCGCCGAACGCGACGGCGGCATCACCGCCGATGATCGCGCCTACCTGCGCGAAGCCACCGCTCCGCTGGCCGGCGCTGAGGGCTTCGGCCCGGCTTTCTCTCCGGTGCTGCCGTCCGCGGACGGTGCGGCGGCGCAGCAGTTCGTGCCGATCTCCACCGACGGCAAGCCGCGGCCCCGGATCGAGGAACTGCGCACCGCCCTCGCCGATCCACCGCTCGGGCTGGTGGTCGCGGTGACCGGACCGGCGGCACAGGCCGCCGATCTGTCCGGGGCGTTCGCCGGAATCGACGGGCTGCTGCTCCTGGTCGCGGGGACGCTGGTGCTGCTCATCCTGATCGTGGTCTACCGGTCCCCGATCCTGCCGATCGTGGTGCTGATCTCGGCGATCCTCGCGCTCGCGCTCGCTTCCGGGCTGGTCTACCTGCTCGCCTCGTCCGGAGTCCTCGAGCTGAACGGCCAGAGCCAGGGCATTCTGTTCATCCTCGTCTTCGGAGCGGCGACCGACTACGCGCTGCTGCTGGTCGCACGGTACCGGGAGACGCTGGGCGAGTTGGTCGATGCGCGCGCCGCCCTGCGCACAGCGTGGCGGGCCACCCTCCCTGCGATCTCCGCTTCGGCGGGCACCGTGATCCTCGGCGTGCTGTGCCTGCTGCTCAGCGACCTGAACTCGAACCGCAGTCTGGGCCCCATCGCGGCGCTGGGCATCGCGGCCTCCTTCCTGGCGTCGATCACCTTTCTGCCCGCGATGCTCGCGCTGCTGGGCCGCGCCGCGTTCTGGCCCCGCCGGCCGGAGGTTCACCACGGGCCAGCTCCGATCGCGACCGATCCGGGGATCAGGGAGTCGCCCGCCTCCTCCTCGCACCGGATCTGGGCGCGTATCGCGGCGTTCGTGGCGGCGGCGCCCCGCCGGGTCTGGGCGGCCACCCTCGCCGTACTGATCCTGGGTGCCGTGTTCGCCCCGATGTTCCGCGCCGACGGCGTGGCCACGAACGACTTCTTCCTCGGCCAGGTGGAGTCCGTCGAGGGCGCGCGGATCCACGCGCAGCACTTCGAAGCAGGCTCCGGCAGTCCGACCTGGATCCTCGTCGACGCCTCGGCCGCCGGCGATGCCGAGCGCATCGCCGACGGCACGCCCGGAGTCGCCGAGGCCGCCGTCCTGGACCGCGACGGTGCGCCCGTCGTCCGCGACGGACGCTCCGCGGTGCAGGTGACCCTGACCGACGATCCGGACTCACTGGCCGCGCAGGACACGGTCGCCACGCTCCGCGACGAACTCGACGGTCTGCCCAGCGCGCAGGTCGGCGGCGCCACCGCCGTGGACCTCGACACCCGGCTGGCCGCCGAGCACGACCGTAATCTCGTCATCCCGGCGGTGCTCGTGGTGGTTCTGCTGGTGCTGATCCTGCTGTTGCGCTCGCTGGCCGCGCCGGCCCTGTTGCTGGCGACGACGGTGCTCTCCTTCGCGACGACCCTGGGAATCGCCGCGCTGCTGTTCAACGGCCCCTTCGACTTCCCGGGCGCCGATCCGACGGTCCCGCTGTTCGCCTTCGTCTTCCTGGTCGCGCTCGGCATCGACTACAACATCTTCCTGATGACCCGGGCCCGCGAGGAGGCGCGGCGCCACGGCACCCGGGCGGGCATGATCACCGCGCTGACCAGTACCGGCGGGGTGATCAGCGCAGCGGGCATCGTGCTGGCCGCCACCTTCGCGGCGCTCGCGGTGATCCCCCTGCTGTTCCTGGCGCAGGTCGCGTTCCTGGTCGCCGCCGGCGTGCTGATCGACACCCTGATCGTGCGCTCGCTCCTGGTGCCCGCGGTGACCCTCGACGCGGGGCGGCGCATCTGGTGGCCGAATCGTGCCATGACCGCGCAGACGGCGCCTGAAGAAGGCGGTTCGGCGAGAATGGCCGGGTGAGCAAGAACAGTCCCGATCGGACCGACGCACCCGCCGACGAGTCGACTGACGACGCTCCGGTCATCAAGCCCCAGGGCGTCGTCGAATCCGCGGCCCTCGACAACGTCAACGCCGGCTGGATCTCACGGGCGCTGCTCGGACCGGTCTTCGCCGCGTGCGTGATGCTGATCGCCTACTTCTTGCTGCCGTTCAATCAGAAGAGCGACTGGAACGTGCTCGGTTCGGTGGTCGGCGCGCTGCTGCTGCTCGCCTTCTGCGTCTGGGAGATCCGCAGCTTTCTGCACGCGACGTACCCGCTGGCGGCGGCCCTGGAAATGCTCGCCGCCCTGGTGATGCTGTACCTGATCAGCTTCTCGACCGTCTACTTCATCTTCTCCGACTACGATCCCGGCAGCTTCAACGAGCACCTGACCCGCATGGACGCACTGTACTTCTGCCTCACCGTGTTCACGACGACGGGTTTCGGCGACATCGACGCCCTCACGCAGGGCGCGCGGATCGCGGTGTCGATCCAGATGGTCAGCAATCTGATCCTGATCGGTCTGGGCTTCCGCCTGTTCAGCATGGTGGTGACGGCCCGGCTCCGCGCGAGCCGGGAGACCGCCTGAGCCACGCCGCCGATCAGGCACGGAAGATCAGCGCGCGAGGAATGCGCCGACCGTCGCCTCGAAGGCCTGCTTCGCCTCGATCATCACCCAGTGCCCGCATCGCGGGAACACGTGCAGTTCGGCGTCCGGAATCAGCCGCATCGGGATCATCGCCATGTCCGGCGGACTGACACGGTCGTCACGGCCCCAGGTCAGCAACGTCGGGCACGTCACCTTGTGCATCATCGCCCAGTACGGCGGCACGTCGGCCTGCGCCAGGTACTTCTGCGCCATGTCGAAGGCCGCCGAGCCGTACATCATGGCGGCGGTGGCACGCGCGTCCGGATCGGTCGCCGCCACCCAGCGTTCTTCGATCAACTGCTCGGTGACTATCGCCCTGTCGTAGACCATCGAATTGAGCCAGCGCACGAGTTTGTCGCGATCGGGGTCGTCGGTGAACTCCTGCAGCAGGCGCAGGCCCTCGCTCGGGCTCGGGCTGAAGACGTTGGGGCCGACACCGCCGATCGTCACCAGCTTGACGATCCGGTCCGGGTGCTTGACCGCGAGATTGATCCCCACCACCCCGCCCATCGAGTTGCCGATCACCGCGGCACGATCGATTCCCAGACCGTCCATGAACCGGATCACCGCTTTCCCCGCGGTGAGGACCGGATGACCGTCGACCGGATCGGAGACGCCGAAACCCGGGAACTCGACCACATAGCAGTGATGGGTCCGCGCGAAGAACCCCAGGTTCTGGCGGTAGTTCCGCCACCCGGTCACGCCCGGCCCGCTGCCGTGCAGCAGCAGGAGGACGTCGTCGTTCTCCGCGCCGGCCTCGTGATAGCGGATCACTCCGGCGTCGGTGGCAAGTTCTCGGCGAGTGTTCTCGAATGTCAGCTCCACACCTCGATACTAGAACACGTTCTAGGTCTCGATACGCTCCTCCGTCGCTACTCGACCACCAGACCTCGATACGCCCCTCCGTCGCTACTCGACCACCAGACCTCGATACGCCCATCCGTCGCTACTCGACCACCAGACCTCGATACGCCCCTCCGTCGCTACCCGACCACCAGACCTCGATACGCCCATCCGTCGCTACCCGACCACCAGACCTCGATACGCCCCTCCGTCGCTACCCGACCACCAGACCTCGATACGCCCCTCCGTCGCTACCCGACCACCAGACCTCGATACGCCCCTCCGTCGCTACCCGACCACCAGACCTCGATACGCCCCTCCGTCGCTACCCGACCACCAGACCTCGATACGCCCCTCCGTCGCTACCCGACCACCAGACCTCGATACGCCCCTCCGTCGCTACTCGACCACCAGACCTCGATACGCCCATCCGTCGCTACTCGACCACCAGACCTCGATACGCTCCTCCGTCGCTACCCGACCACCGGCCGTAGGGTGGAAGCATGCACATCGATCCCTCCGTTCCTGTCGTCGCCGCAGGCCTCGTCGGCGGCTACGCCGTCGCCCGTTACACCGGGGTGCGCCCGCTCGGCGGCGCAGTTCTCGCCGTCGCCGGGGCAGCCGCCGGCCGCAGCTGGCTCCGGCGCGGTCCAGTCGTCACCGCCGGGCTGACCGCCGCCTACCTGGGCGCATTCGGCGCCTCGCACCCGCTGGCCAAGAAGATCGGCGCGTGGCCCTCGGTCGCCGCCGCCACCCTCGCCGCTTCCGGTCTGACCGCGGCGGTCACGTCCGCCACCGGGACCGAACCCGCTCGACCGTAAGTTCAACTATGGTCTAGGTCACACCCTGCAGCCGACCCCGAGGTGGTGCCCGATGACCGTGCTCGAACCGCAGATCGATCTCCGGGAGGGCTTCTCGTCGCTCCGGGCCGGTGGACTGCACTGGGATGCGTTCCCGCTGCGCCTGTTCACCAAGGGCAACGCGAAGTTCTGGGATCCCGCCGCGATCGACTTCTCGACCGACGCTGCGGACTGGGCTCGGCTCGACGACGAACAGCGGCGCAGCGCCTGCTATCTGGTGGCCCAGTTCGTCGCCGGCGAAGAAGCTGTGACCCAGGACATCCAGCCGTTCCTGGCGGCGATGAGCGCCGAGGGCCGCTTCGGCGACGAGATGTACCTGTCGCAGTTCTGCTTCGAAGAGGCCAAGCACGCGCAGGGATTCCGACTGTGGATGGACGCCGTCGGACTCACGGCGGACATGCACTCGTACGTCGCCGAGAACCCGTACTACCGGAAGCTCTTCTACACCGAACTTCCCGAATCGCTGCGCATCCTGCAGAGCGACCCGTCGCCGCGGAATCAGGTGCGAGCGAGCGTCACCTACAACCACGTGATCGAGGGCAGTCTGGCGCTGACCGGCTACTACGCCTGGAACAAAGTGTGTGCGATCGAGGGGATCCTGCCCGGTATGCAAGAACTGATCGGCCGCATCGCCGACGACGAACGCCGGCACATGGCGTGGGGCACCTTCACCTGCCGCCGCCACGTCGCGGCCGACGACACCCTCTGGGAGGTGGTCACCGAGCGGATGGGCGAGTTGCTGCCGCTGGCCCTGGGCATGATCGGATGGGTCGACGATCAGTTCGAGGATCCGCCGTTCGGCATCGACAACGACGAGTTCGTCGCCTACGCGGCCGATCGCGCGCAGCGCCGGCTGGGCGCCATCGAGTCGGCTCGCGGACGTCCGGTCGAGGAGATCGACCTCGACTACTCCCCCGCCGTCCTGGAGGACACCTTCGGCGACGAGGACCGGGCCGCAATGGCCAAGCACTGATCCGTCCAGAGCTCACTCCGTCTGGATCGCCGACGCCGAAGCCTCGAGGGAGTGAACAGCGTAGGCCCCAACAGTAAATGTTCAAATTTGTTTACGACTGTCGGAGTGCATATCAAAGTGCACACATGCAGTGGACCGCAGCGCACGGTTGAGGGAAATCGCGTCATCGAAGGCGAGGGCGGCGGAATCCGGGAAGCTCGCTTGGTCCTGCGAAAAGCCGGCATGCGGCCACCTGAGTTCCAGGACACCGCCGTGCGCTTCACCGCGAGGATCTCGCGGCACGCGCTGCTGTCTGAGAAGGACCTGGACTGACTCGGGCGGGTTGCCGCCCATGCCCCGCTCTCCGATATGCAGCGGGAGATCCTGGCATCCATGCGAAGCGGTCAGGAGTGGACCAATTCGCTGGTCCGCGAAGAGTTCGCACCCATCGACTCACGGGAGGCACTCGGTGTCCTCCAAGGTCTGGTCAACGAGGGCTTGACCGTCTCCGTCGGTGATCGCGGCAGCACAACTTATCGCCTCGCTCCCGACCTCTTCGACGCCGCGGACCGCACCGTTCCGGAAGTGGAGGTCATCTCCGAGAGTCTCCGTGCCGACTCCCAAGAGACTGACTCCCAAGAGACTACGGTCGCGGACCGCAAGGCCGTCGACACCAAGCACGCCCCGTCTATCGTCGACGCTCTGCAGGAGGGCCCCGGCCTGGGGCTGTCCAAGAAGGCGATCATGGCCGCCACCGGCCTGACGGATGCACAGGTCACACACGCGTTGCGGAAGATGGAGGGCGCTGGGACGGTCGTCGTCGACGGTGGCCGCGGGATTCGCGGCACACGCTATCGGCTGCCCGAAGGCTCCAGCAGAGTCGGGACAGCCGACTAGCCTCTTCGCCTACCTCAGCTGTTCACAACGTGTCAGGGAAGTAACAACTAGCGATTTAGCTGTGCTTGGCGACCAGGTCGGTGATTCTCGCCAGTTGCGACCGCGAGACCTCGTCGGCGCGCTCGTCCTCGCCGAACACGTTCGAGCAGAGGATCGCGTCCTCGCGCGCGAGGAAGCCGCTCTCGCCGAGCACGGCGAACAGCTGGTCCCAGTCGACGTCGCCGTCGCCGATCGCCAGATGCTGGTGGACGCGCACCGCGTTCCCCGGCGGATTGGTGATGTACCGGAGACCGTGACTGCGGTTGTGGTCGAAGGTGTCCGCGGCGTACACCGCGCCCAGCCGATCGCCGAGTTGCGGGATCAGCGACTCGGCCCGGTCACCCATGTGAAAGGTGTGGCTGGCGACGTAGACGAAGCCGACCGCGGTCGAGTTCAGCCCGCGGATGATCTGCCATGCGGCCAGCCCGTCCTCGACGAAGTCGTCCGGATGTGGATCGATGTTCAGCGTGACTCCGTGCCGTTCCAGTACTGGGATCAGCTGCTCCATCGACCGGTAGAATCCGGCCTCGGATTCTTCGGCTCGCTCGGGGCGGCCGGAGAACTCGGTGTTGATCACCGGGACTTCGAGTTGCGCGGCGATCTCGATGATGCGCGTGAAGTTGCGCACCGCCGCCTGCCGCAGCGGCTCCTCCGGCCACGAGAGCCGCTGCACCGGCAGCAGCGAGGTGATCTTGACGCCGGTCGACGCCGAGCGCTCCCGCACCCGAGTCACGTACGCGTCGTCGACGCGCGGATGCCCGAAGAACGGGATCCAATCGGGGTGCGGAGTGAGCTGGATCCACTCGTACCCGTTGGCGGCCGCGACGTCGAAGAAGTCGAGGAAGTCGTGGGTGGAGTGGTACGGGGTGGGGTCGAGGGCGATGCGAGCCATCGGGGATCTCCTGGCTGTCAGGCGTAGAAGTCGGGTACGGGGGGAAGCTCGACGGCGACCCGGCCCGGGTTCTCCAGGGCGCGGACACCGGCCTCGCAGCACACGGCCACCTTGTAGCCGTCCCAGGCAGAGGGACCGGCGATCGTGCCCTGCTTCGCGGCGTCGACCCAGGCCTGCACCTCGCGGTCGTAGGCCTCGACGAAGCGGGTCGTGAAGTCGGCGTGCTCGCCCACCGAATAGGTGGCGTTCTGCCAGATCTGCATGCCGCTGGGCTGACCGATCCGCGCGATGCCGTCGGCCATCACGGCCTCGGTGGCCACCTGGTAGCCGAACCGGACCGAGACGTTCATCTCCACGTCGACCAGCACGCCGTTGTCCAGTTCCATCAGGACCAGGATCGGCTCGCGCAGGTGCGCCGGGGTGTTCGGGTTGCGGCGACCGTGCCGCACCTCCACCGAGGTGACCGAGCCGCCGGCCAGCCACGGCACGACGTCGAACTCGTGGACCACCGAGTCGTTGATCAGCATGTGCTGGTCGTAGCTGTCGGGCACCGACGGGTTGCGGTGCACCGCGTGGATCATGAGCAGTTCGCCGACCCGCTCCGAGGCGATGAGCTCGCGCAGCGCCTCGTACTCGCGGTCGAAGCGCCGCATGAAGCCGACCTGGATGAGCTTCTTGCCGCCCGCGATCTCGGCCTCCACGACGTGCCATGACGACGCCGGGTCCTTGGTGAGCGGTTTCTCGCACAGGATCGGCAGTCCCTCACCCAGGCAGGCCAGCAGCCCGGCCTCGTGGAACTGGCCCGGAGTGGCGATCAACGCCGCGTCCATCACGCCCGCGGCGAGAGCGGCTTCGACGCTTGCGAAACCCTGCGCCTGCGGCGCGTGCTCCAGGGCGGCGTTCCGCCGGGTCTCATCGGGTTCGACGACGGCGCTCACGTGGGCACCCGTGATGGTGCCGGTCAGGCGCTTGACGTGATCGAAGCCCATGGCTCCGGCGCCGACGACGCCGACGCGCAGTTCGGAGTTCATTGGGTGGCCTTTCGTGGAAGAGGTGGTGAGAGTGACTGTCGATCCCCGCTGATCGAGCGGATGATCCCCGCTGATCGAGCGGATGATCCCCGCTGATCGAGCGGAGTCGAGATCCCGGACCGACGTTCAGTGGGTGCGGGTCAGGGGGTGGCAGCCGAAGATGTGCTGCCGGGTGCGGCCGGCGATGCCGAGCGGAAGATCGATGTCGCATCCGGGCATGTCCTGCTCGACGATCGCGAACATGTCGGGGTTGATCGTGACGGCTTCTTCGATCACCGGGGCGAAATCCGGAATCCCGTTCGGCGGCTCGACCATGATCTCGCTGGCGCAGTCGGCGAACGGCTTGTCGTTCTTGAGCACCTCCCAGATCAGTTCGGGGTCGATCTGCTTGAGGTGCAGGTAGCCGATGCGGTCCGGGTGGCGCTGCATCAGGGCGACGTTGTCGCCGCCGTAGTAGGCGAAGTGACCGGTGTCCAGGCACAGGTTCACGTACTGCGGATCGGTTTCGGCGAGGAGCCGTTCGACCTCGCCCGTGGTCCCGACGTGGCTGTCGGCATGGCTGTGGAACTGCTGGTGGATGCCGAACTCCTCGAGCAGCGCCTTGCCCAGGCGGTCGTGCCCGGCGGCGAGCGCCGTCCACTGCTCGTCGTCGAGCGTCCGGGCCTCCAGTGCCTCACCGGTCAGGTCGCTGCGCCACAGGTCGGGGATCACCACGATGTGCTCTGCGCCCATGGCACGCACGAGGGTGGCGACGTCTCGGACTTGCTCCCAGGCCCGGTCCCACTGGCCCTCGCCCTTGTGGAATCCGGTGAAGATGGTGCCTCCGGAGATCTCGAGGTCGCGCTTGTCGAGCTCCTCTTTGAGACGGACCGGGTCGGTCGGCAGATAGCCGTACGGTCCGAGTTCGATGAAGTGGTAGCCGGCCTCGGCGACCTCGTCGAGAAAGCGCTCCCACGGGGTCTGGCGCGGATGGTCGGCGAACCAGACGCCCCAAGAGTCAGGCGCGGTGCCGATGCGGAGGCCCTTGGTGTGGTCGGACGCGGTGTGGTCGGACGCGGTGTGGTCGGACGCGGTGTGGTCGGACGCGGTGTGGTCGGACGCGGTGTGGTCGGTCATGTCGGTGGTCCTTTGTCGGGAATGGGTTCTGGATGGGTAGTGGTCTCGACTTCGCTCGACCATCGAGTGCGGTGTCGGCCGTCGAGCAAGGCGCCGACCGTCGTCGAGGTCTCAGCCGAGGAGCGGTCGCTGCTTCTTCTGTTGTTCGACGTACTCGGCGCGCGCGGTGCCGGTGCTGTCGATCTCGGAGATCTCGGCGACCGGAACGTCCCACCATCCGTTCCCCTCGGGGGCGTAGACGAAGGGATCGCTGTGCAGGTGGATCACGGTGGGGCCGTGGTTGCTCTTGGCGACGGCCATCGCGTCCTTCAGCTTCGTCAGCACGTCCGGTCCCGGCTCTAGGTCGATCACCTCACAGCCGTAGCTGCGCGCGTTCGCGGCCAGGTCGACGGGCAAGAAGTCGCCGTGCTCGAAGGTGATCTTCTCGGGCTCGTCTCCCGGCTTCTCGGCGTAGCGGTAGCGGGTGCCGTACCGCTGACTGCCGACCGTCTCCGACAGGTGCCCGATCGATGCGTAGCCCTGGTTCTGGATGATGACGACGATCAGCTTGATGCCCTCGGCCACCGCTGTCACCAGCTCGGTGTGCAGCATCAGGTACGAGCCGTCGCCGACCATCACCACGACCTCGCGGTCGTCGCCGTCGGCCTCCAGGCCCCGCTTGGCCCCGAGTCCGCCGGCGATCTCGTACCCCATGCACGAGAACGCGTACTCGACGTGATACCCGAGCGGATCGTTCGGCCGCCACAGCTTCTGCAGGTCGCCCGGCAGCGAGCCGGCGGCCTGCACGATGACGTCCTTCGGGCCCATCGCGCCGGCCACCGCGCCGATGATCTCCGGCTGCCCCGGCAGCGCTCCGCCGGTCGGCTCGAAGGCCTTGTCGACCTCGTCGTCCCAGGAACGCTTGGCATCGGCGGCGGTCCGCGCATAGGACTCGTCGACGTGCAGCCCGGACAGTTCGGCGGTGAGCGCTTCGAGCGCCTCCCGGGCATCGGCGATCACCGGTAGCTGCGTGCCGTGCTTGTAGGCGTCGAACGACGCGACGTTGACGTTCACGAACGCCACGCCCGGATCCTGGAACGCCGTGCGGCTGGCGGTGGTGAAGTCGCTGTAGCGGGTACCGACGCCGATCACCACGTCCGCCTCGGCGGCGATCCGGTTCGCGGCGGCGCTGCCGGTGGCGCCGACACCGCCCAGGTTGAGCGGGTGATCCCAGGGCAGCGCACCGCCGCCTGCCTGTGTGGTGGCGACCGGGATGCCGGTGGCCTCGGCGAGCTCGCGCAGCGCGTCCTCGGCGCCGGAGTAGATCACGCCGCCGCCGGCGATCAGCAGCGGGCGCCGGCCGGCCCGGATCGCCGCCGCCGCGCGAGCCAGCGGGCCGCGTTCGGGCACCGGACGCCGCAGGTGCCATTCGCGGTCGGCGAGGAACTCGACCGGCACCTCCATCTCCTCGGCCTGCACGTCCTCGGGCAGGGCGATGGTCACCGCACCGGTTTCGGCCGGATCGGTCAGGACGCGCATCGCGTTCAGTGCGATGGAGAACAACTGCTCCGGGCGCTGCACCCGGTCGAAGAACCGGGACAGCGGGCGAAACGCGTCGGACACCTGGATACCGATGTCGTGCGGGTGTTCCAGTTGCTGGAGCACCGGGTCGGCGACGCGGGTGGCGAAGGTGTCCGACACCAGCAGCAGCGCGGGCATGCGGTTGGCGGTGGCCAGTGCGGCGCCGGTCAGCATGTTGGCCGCGCCCGGGCCTACCGATGCGGTGCAGGCCAGGGTCGCTCGCCGGCGGTGCATGCGCGCATAGCCGACCGCCTGGTGCACCATCGCCTGCTCGTTGCGAGCCTGGTAGTAGGGCATGAGGCCCGGATCGGTCGCCGAGTACTGCAGCAGCGCCTGTCCGATGCCTGCGACGTTGCCGTGCCCGAAGATCCCGAACGTGCCCGGGACGGTGCGCTCGCGGCGGTCGCCGTCGACCGTCCACTGACGCGACAGGAACTCGACCAGCGCCTGGGACACGGTCATGCGGCGGGTGGTGCTCATCTGCTCAGGCTCCTTCGGAAGAGTCGGTCCCCTGCGAGGCGTCGCCGTAGGGAAGTCGGGGGTCGGGTTCTTGCAGCGGCCAGGTGTCGCGCAGCCAGGCCTGATCGGGATCGTCGCTGATCAGCCAGACCCTCGCGGGATCTGGCCCGGCCATCACGTTGAGGTAGTAGAGGTCGTACTCGGGCGCCGCCATCGCCGGCCCGTGATAGCCGTACGGCACCAGCGCGACGTCCCCGGTGCGCACGATCGCCTGGGTGTCGATCTCGCCCGCGTTCGACGAGTAGGTGACGAAGCTGCCGAAGGCGTCGGTCTGCTCCGGCACCACCCCGGCGTCGACGAACTGCCGGGCCGGCGCAGCCTCGAAGTAGTAGATCTCCTCCAGCTGCGCCTCGTGCCCGGGCACGTGCTCGTCGTGCTTGTGAGCGGGGTGCGACGACCAGTTGCCGCCCGGCGTGATCACCTCGCAGACGATCAGCGCCGCCGCATCGAGGGCCTGAGGGGTGCCGAAGTTGTGCACCTGCCGAGTGTCGCGGCCGGCGCCGCGCACCTCCACCGGCACCTGTCCGGCGGACAGGTACGCGGTCGGCTTCACGACGACGGTCGGCGCCTCGGCCACCGCGACCCGGCCCCGTCCGCGCAGCACACCGGCGGTGCCGGACCCGAGGTACAGCACGTCGGTCGGACCGGCGAACACTCCGGTCCGGCCGTGCAGCACGGTCGTGCCGCCCTCGTGCTCTACCGAGAACGACCCGGCCAGCGGCACGACGATGCGTTCCACCTCGCCGGCGGGCAACTCCACGGATGCGTCGTCGTCGAGCACGGCGACGCGCAGCCCGGTGTGACTCCAGCCGTCGATCGTGCCGTCGACCACCGATTCCCAGCCGTCGCGCGCGAGCGCGCCGCGGGCGTGGAACCACTCGTTCGGGGTGGGCGTCATCGTCGTACTCCTCGGTCGGGTCAGTGCGGTCAGTCGTTCTGCGGGAAGCCGAGGTTCAGGCCTCCGTGACTGGGGTCGAGCCAGCGGCTGGTGACGGCCTTGAGCTGGGTGAAGAACTTGACTCCCTCCGCGCCGTGCGCCTTGGTGTCCCCGAACATCGAGGCCTTCCAGCCACCGAAGCTGAACGTGGCGACCGGGACCGGGATCGGCACGTTGATGCCGATCATGCCGACCTGGATCTCCCGCTGGAAGCGGCGAGCGGCTCCGCCGTCGTTGGTGAAGACGGCGGTGCCGTTGCCGAACGCGCCGGCGTTGATCAATTCGACGCCCTCCTCGTACGAGTCCACGCGCACGATCGCCAGCACCGGGCCGAAGATCTCCTCGGTGTAGACGCGCGAGGTGGTGGGCACCCGGTCGATCAGCGTCGGGCCGAGCCAGAAGCCGTCGGGTGCGCCGTCCGGCTGCACCGCGCGGCCGTCGACGACGACGGTGGCGCCGTCCTCGAGCGCGACGTCGATGTAGGAGGCGACCTTGTCGCGATGGGCCCGGGTGACCAGCGGCCCCATGTCGCAACCCCGGCGACCGTCGCCGATGCGCAGGGTGTTCATCCGCTCGACGATCTTCTCGATCAGCGGGTCGGCGACCGGTTCGACGGCGACGACCACCGAGATCGCCATGCACCGCTCGCCGGCCGAGCCGAAGCCGGCGTTGATGGATGCGTCGGCGGCGAGATCGAGGTCCGCGTCGGGGAGCACCAGCATGTGGTTCTTGGCGCCGCCGAGCGCTTGGACGCGCTTGCCGTGCTTGGCCCCCTGCTCGTAGACGTACTGGGCGATCGGGGTGGAGCCGACGAACGAGACGGCGGCCACGTCGGGGTGCTCCAGGAGTCCGTCGACGGCCTCCTTGTCGCCGTTGAGCACGGTGAAGACGCCGTCCGGCAGGCCGGCTTCCTTCCACAGCTCCGCCATCCAGATGGACGCCGACGGATCCTTCTCGCTGGGCTTGACCACCACGGCGTTGCCCGCGGCGATCGCGATCGGGAAGAACCACGAGGGCACCATGGCCGGGAAGTTGAACGGGCTGATGATGCCCACCACGCCGAGCGGCTGCCGGGTCGAGTAGACGTCGACGCCGGTGGAGACCTGCTCGCTGTACTCGCCCTTGAGGTGGTCGGCCATGCCGCACGCGAACTCCACGACCTCCTGGCCGCGGCTGATCTCGCCGAGCGCGTCGGAGAGCACCTTGCCGTGCTCGGAGGTGATGATCTCGGCGAGCTCGGGCTTGCGCGCTTCGAGCAGCTCGCGGAACTTGAAGAGCACTGCCTGGCGGCGAGCGAGCGACAGGTCGCCCCACGCTTGCTGGGCCGCCTTGGCGGAGGCGACGGCGGCGTCGATCTCGGCCTGGTCGGCCAGCGCTACCTTCTTGGTGACGGTGCCGAGGGCGGGATCGAAGACGTCGGCGGTGCGGCCGCTCGACGAGGCGTAGGGGGCGCCGTCGATCCAGTGCGAGACGATGGGCAGTTCGGTCATGTGATGGTCCCCTTTCGGGTGGGGTGATTCGGGGGTCTGTGTGCGGTTCAGGGGTGTCTCGATATCGCCGGCGGCGATGTCCGGTCTCCTCGTCCGACGACTGTCGAAGGAGTCTCCGTCGATCGATCGGAGCCGAGATCTACCCGTGCACGAGGTCTGCGGCGGCGTCGACCGCGGCTGCCACGTCGCCGTCGTGCGGGTAGAGCAGGCTGCGGCCGATGGTGAGACCCTGCACGCCGGGCATCGCGAGCGTGCTGCGCCAGGTGGCCATCGCCTCGTCGGGGTCGCCGGCCGGTTCACCACCCAGGAGCAGCGTGGGCAGCGTGGTGGCGGCCATGACGCGCTCCATGTCGTCGACCACCGGCAGCTTCATCCACGTGTATGCGGAGCTGTTGCCCAGCCCGGCGGCGATGGCGATCGACGCGATCACCGCGTCCGCCGAGAGGTCGTTCACCACCTTCCCGTCCACACGGCGGCTGAGGAAGGGTTCGAGCATGATCGGGAGTCGCGCCGCGGCCGCGGCGTCGACGGCCCGGGCAGTGGCCTCCAGCGTCGCGACGGTCCTCGGATCGTCCAGATCGATGCGGACCAGGACCTTGGCGAAATCGAGGCCGTCGCGGATCATCGAGGGAACGTCGTACGCCGTGTAGCGGTCGTCCATCTCGAACGACGCCCCGCGCAGCCCGCCTCGGTTCATCGAGCCGACGACGATCTTGTCGTCGAGAAGGCCGAGGAGGGCGAGGTCGTCGACGATGTCCGGCGTCCCCAGGACGCCGTCGACGCCGGGCCTCGACAGGGCGGTCGCCATGCGCTGGAGGAGGTCGTACCGGTCGGCCATCGCCATCGGATCGGACCCGATGCCGAGCGCACCCCGGGCCGGATGGTCGGCGGCGACGATCAGCAGCCGCCCGTCACCGCGCACCACCGGCCGCCGGGCACGCTCGGCGAGCGTGCGGCCGAGCGCCGCTGGATCCTCCAGGCGGTTGCGGCGGAGCTGGACGAAGTCAGCGTCGGTGAGCGGGCCAGGCGTGATGAGTGGCGGCAGCGACAGCGCGGTCATGAATCGAGCTCCTCAAGGATGTTCTCCACCTCGTCGGTGGTCGGCATGGCGGTCGAGCACTCGCGGCGGGAGGCGACGATCGCTCCGGCCACGTTCGCGAAACGGAGGATCCGCTCCAGGTCCCAACCCTGCAGCAGGCCGTAGCAGAAGGCGCCGCCGAAGCTGTCGCCCGCACCCAGCCCGTTGACGACGTCCACGAAGTACGGCGGCACCTCCACGCGCTCGTCGCGAGTCTTGGCCAGCACGCCCTTCGGCCCCTGCTTGACGACGGCCAGTTCCAGTCCGCGCTCGAGGAGTGCGTCGGCGGCGCGATCGGGTTCGGTCTCACCGACCGCGACCTCGCACTCCTCCTTGTTCCCGATGGCGATCGTGACGTGGTCGAGCGCCTTGCCGACCTCCTCGGACGCCTCCTGTGCCGAGTTCCAGAACATCGGCCGGTAGTCGAGGTCGAGAATCGTGCGGGCCGCCCTGGCCGATCGATCAGCCTCGCTCACGCGCTCCCGGGCGCGCGCCTCCCAGGCGACGTGGTGAGCGGCTCGGCTCGGCTCGCGGGAGAGCCCGGTGACCGTCGACCAGTAGATGCGCGCGTTCGCGATCGCATCGAGGTCGAGGTCGCCGGCTTCGAGGGTCAGGTCGGGTGCAATCGGTTCACGGTAGAAGTACAGCGGGAAGTCGTCCGGCGGAAAGATCTCGCAGAACGTCACCGGGGTGTTCAGCCCGGACACCGTGCCCACGAAGCGGTCGTCGACGCCCAGGCGGCCGAGTTCCCGGTGGAGATAGCGCCCGAAGGCATCGTCGCCGGTCGCGGTGACGATCGCGGTACGCAACCCGTGCCGGGCGCCGGCGACGGCGACGTTGGCCGCGCTGCCGCCCAGATACTTGCCGAACGTCTCGACCTCTTCGAGACCGACGCCGTCCTGCAACGGGTAGATGTCGACGCCGATCCGGCCGACGGTGACCAGGTCGTAGGGTGCGGGTGTCGTCATCGAGTCGCGGCCCTTTCGTTACTGGCTGCCGAACGTGACGTCGGCAACAATTAGTCTATTTGTCAGTACAATCTAGCTACGCGTGGTTGATTTGTCCATAGGTTCTGAACAGGAGGTTTCCTGGGACCCCGAAGCACATCACCGTAGAGTATCGGAGGGTCGACGATATTGTCAGGACAATCGGGCGACCGGCCGAAACGCTGGACGCGAACACCGCAACCGACATGGCGGGGATTTGACCTAACATGACCAGGGTGAGCCCCACTGAGATCGACGTCGAGCTCGACCGACTGAGCCCCGTACCGCTGTACTTCCAGCTGGCCCAGGCAATGGAGCACGCGATCGTGGCCGGTCAGCTCCAGCCGGGCGATCGCATCGAGAACGAGATCGACCTGGCCAAGCGCCTGAACATGTCCCGGCCCACCGCCCGGCAGGCCATCCAGGCGCTCGTCGACAAGGGACTGCTGGTCCGCAAGCGTGGGGTCGGCACCCAGGTGGTGCGCAACGAGGTGCATCGAGCCGTCGAACTGACCAGCCTGTACGAGGATCTCGCCGATGCCCACCGGACTCCCACGACCGAATTGCTCGACTACCGGCTCGGCCCCGCCGACACCGAGGTCGCCGACGAGCTGGGCGTCGATCACGACGCCCCCGTGGTCGAGATGCGCCGGCTGCGGCTGGCCGACGGCGAGCCGATCGCCATCCTCACGAACTTCCTGCCCGCGGATTTCGCGCCGGCGCCGGACGAGCTCAGCCAGAAGGGCCTGTACCAGTGCCTGCGCTCGCGCGGCCTCACCATCCAGCTGGCGCGGCAGCGGATCGGCGCGCGCATCGCCGAAGGCGACGAGGCCCGGCTGCTCCACGAGGAGGAGGGCTGCGCCGTCCTCACCATGCAGCGCGTGGCCTTCAACGAGATGGGCAAGGCGATCGAGCTCGGCCGCCACGTCTACCGCTCGTCGCTCTACTTCTTCGACGTCTCCGTCCACAGCCGCTGACCGGAGTCGCGGTTTCCCGGTTCCCGAGCTCCGTGGTTTCGACTCGCTACGCTCGCTCAACCATCGAGGGGACACAGCCCTTCGGGCGGTTGAGCGAGCATCTCACTTCGGTGATTGAGCGAGCATCTCACTTCGGTGGTTGAGCGAGCGAAGCGAGTCGAAACCACGTCGACCACTTCGATGGTTTGAGCGAGCGCAGCCTTTCGACGGGGCTCAAGGGGCTAGTGCCTCGGGTCACCGAAGTCGGGCGAGTCGAAACCACCGCTCACGTGATGCGACGCGGATCGATCCCCCGACGCCGGGGCGCGGTGTCGATCCGGACATGCCCGGCGAGGACGGCGGCGCCGCCGGCCGAAGCGAGGATCGGTTCGAGCCGCAGCTCGCGGATCTCCGGGATCCGCTCACAGAGCGCCGACACCCGTTCAGCGATGTCGGCGAGCGCCTCGGTGTCGGCGGGTTCGGTGTGCGCGACGCCGGCCAGCAGCGGTGCGGCGCGCGGCGCGGCGATCAGCTGTCGCGCATCGTCCGGGCCGAGCGGCAACGCGCGGAAGGCGCGGTCGCCGAGCAATTCGGTGATCATGCCGGACAGCCCGAACGAGATCACCGAACCGAATGACGGGTCGTCGTGCACGGAGAGCACGCAGCCGATCCCCTTGGCGGCCATCCGCTGCACGTGCACGCGCGGGGATCCGGAGTCGGCGGCGAGATCGGTGTACGCACGCCGGACCTCTCTCGGGCGGTCCAGGTCCAAGCGCACGCCGCGCATGTCCGGCCGATTGCGCCAGCCCTCGCTCGTCGCCTTGAGCGCGACTGGATAGCCGAGTTCCTCCGCGCCGGCCACCGCCTCGTCCGTCGAGGCCGCCTCGCGGAAGTCCACCAGAGGGATGCCGAAGCAGTCCAGCAGTTCGGCCACATCACGATCGGCGAGCCAGCCGCAGTCGGTGGCTCCCCGGCGCAGAGCCGAGACGACGATGCCGTGGGCGCGTTCGTCGTCGACCCCGTCCGGACGGCGCGGCTCGGACACCGGGAGCTTCAGCCAGCGCGCGTACCCCCACACCCGCTGCAGGGCACGGACCGCGCGATCCGGATCGGGGAGCGAGGGCACAGAACCGAACGCGGGCATGCCGTCGGAGCCGTTCACCGCCAGGAGTTCCGGGATGCCGTTCTCGCCGGCGAAGGTCGTCACGATCGGCTTGGCGCAGGTGTAGGCGACCGCCCGCAGCGGCGCCGCGAACGGCTCCATCGGAATGGGGACCGGCGGCACCACCAGCGCCACCACCGCGTCGACGTCGGGATCGGCCATCACCTCGGCCAGTGCCGCGGCGAACTCGTCCGGATCGGCCGACGGTCCGAGGATCTCGGTCCGTGTCGCCGTCAGGCCGCCGGACCGCGCGGCATCCACCGCGAGCCGGCCCAGCGGGGCGCTCGTGCTGATCACCGCCACCCTCGGCCCGGCCGGCAGCGGCTGGTGGCAGAGCACCGTCGCGCAGTCGAACATCTCCACGATCGAATCGACCGCGATCACCCCGGCCTGGCCGAACACGTTCGCCGCGACCGTGTTGTCGATGGCGGGTGCGTCGCCATGCGCATCCGGGCGATCGATGCGGCTGCTGCGCACGACCACGATCGGCTTGAACCTGGCCATCCGGCGTGCCAGGTGCATGAACTTGCGCGGGTTGCCGAGCGACTCCAGATACAACAGGACCAGATCGGTGTCCGGATCGGAGTCCCAGTACTGCAGCAGGTCGTTGGCCGACACGTCGGCGCGATTGCCGGCCGAGACGAACGTCGACAGGCCCAGCCTGCGTGTGGCGGCCTCCCTCAGCACCAGCGCTCCCAGCGGGTCGGACTGGCAGAAGAAGCCGGCCCGCCCCCAGCCGGGCAGTTCCGGCGCGAGCGTCGCGTTCATGGAGACCGCGGGGTCGTTGTTGCCGATGCCCAGCGCGTTGGGACCGACCAGCCGCATGCCGTGAGCGCGAGCCTCCCGGACCAGCCGGCGCTGGGCCGCATAGCCGTCGGCGTCGGAGTCGGCGAAACCCGCCGAGAGCACGACGAGGCCCTTGACGCCCTTGTCGAGGCAGTCGTCGAGCACCTCGTCGATGTCGGATGCCGGCACCGCGACGATCGCGAGGTCGACCCGGTCCGGGATGTCCCGCACGCTCGGGAACGCCCGGACGCCGAGCACCGCGCCGCGCCCGGCGTTCACCGGGAAGATCGGCCCGGTGTAGCCGCCCTGCAACAGGTTCGCCAGTACCGCGTGCCCCACCTTGCCCTCGGTCGGAGACGCGCCGATCACCGCGATCGACCGCGGCGAGAGCAGATTCCGGACGCTGCGCGCCTCCGATGCGCGCTCCCGCGCGTTGCGCACCTGCAGAAGTGCTTCGCTGGGGTCGATGGCGAATTCGAGCTCGATGATCTCGCCGTCGTCCGTGCCGTTCACCTGGTAGCCGGCATCTTTGAACACGCGCACCATGCTCGGGTTCTCGGCGAGCACGTAGGCCTCGAAGCGCTCGATCCCGTTCTCTGCGGCGGCACCGGCCAGGTGCTCCAACAGCACCGACCCGAGGCCGCGCCGCTGGTGCTCGTCGGCGACGGTGAAGGCGACCTCGGCCGAGGTCGAATCGGGACTGCCCTCGTAGACGCCCACGGCGATGATCTCGTCGCCGAGCAGCCCGACCAGGCTCACGCGGTACCGGTTGTCGACGTGCGTCGCCCGGTAGACCTCTGCGGCCTCGAGCTTCTCGTGCGGCTCGAAGTACCGGAGGAATCGGGTCTCCTCGGAGAGCTTCGAGTGGAACTGGACCAGCTTGAAGGCGTCGTCCGGCTCGATCGGCCGCAGGTGGATCACCCCGCCGTCGGCGGCGAGCACGTCGGCGCGCCAATCCTCGGGGTAGCTGGACCGCTGCTCCCCCTCGGAATGCGGCGCGGCGACACCCTCGTGGTCCCCGGCGGTCACGACGGATCGTCCGGGTCCAGGCCGTGCAGCGGGAACACCGCCCGGCGGGTGGCTTCGATCGCCTCGTCCACGGCGGCGGCGCGATCTGCCGGGTCGGCGTCTCCGGTCTCTCGCGGCCCGGACCACGGTTCGACGACGAGGTCGGCGCCGTCACCCATCGTCGCGGGCAGTTCGTCGTCGGGAAGCAGGGAGCGGACGTGGCGGTGCCACGACCCGGGTACCGGAGTGGACACCTCCACCGGCCGGTCCAGCACGACGCCGAGCAGGTGGGTCCAGGCCCGCGGCACCACGCGGACCAGCTCGTATCCGCCGCCGCCCACGGCGAGCCAACGGCCCCCGGCGTACCTGTCGGCGAGTGCGCGCATGGCCAGGAACGCGGCGCGCTGACCGTCGACCGTCATCTCCAATTGCGCCAGCGGATCCTCCCGATGTGTGTCGACGCCGCACTGGCTGACGATGATCTGCGGTTCGAAGGCTTCGATCACCGCGGGAACCACCGCACCGAAGGCTCGGAGCCACAGCGCGTCGTCGGTGCCCGGCGGCAGCGGCAGGTTCACCACCGTGCCGGCGCTGCGCCCCTCCCCGACGTCGGATGCAGGCCCGGTCGCCGGCCACAGCGTCGCGGGATCCTGATGGACCGACAGCGTCATCACGCGCGGGTCGTCGTAGAACGCCCGCTGCACGCCGTCGCCGTGGTGCGCGTCGACGTCGATGTACGCGACGCGCGAGTAGCCGTTGTCCAGCAGCCACGAGATCGCGACCGCGATGTCGTTGTAGACGCAGAAGCCGGCGGCCGAATCCGGCATCGCGTGGTGCATGCCCCCACCGATGCTGACCGCGCGGTTCACCCGCCCGGTCGCGATCTCCTGCGCCGCCTGCAGTGTCCCGCCGACGATCGCCGAGGCGGCGTCGTGCATCCGCTCGAAGACGGGATTGTCGTCGCCGCCCAGCCCGAACTCGTCGGGCTCCTCACCGTACGACGGCACCGCCGCGCGGACCGCTTCGACATAGGCCGGAGCGTGCACGCGCAACAGCTCGCCGTCGCTCACGATGCCCGGGTCGACGAACTCCACCTCGTCGAGCAGGCCCAATGCGGCGGACAGCCGCATGGTGAGATCCAGGCGCGCCGGGTTCATCGGGTGGTACGGCGACCACGTGTAGTCCAGGTAGCGCGGAGTCCAGACCACAGCTCCGGCGCTCCGGCCGTGATCCGCCGGCGGTGCAGGCAGCTGGTTCATCGATCCTTCTCGTCTGCGGAACGACGTCGGCCCGGCCGGGTGGTCGGGCCGACGTCGCCCTCGCTATCCGGTGACTCTCGGGATGCCACCGGGCATCTCGCTCAGCGCCGACGATTGAAACTCCTCTTCCGGCGTCTTCACCGCCAGCACCGGGACCGGACTGGACAGCAGCAGCTTCTGGCTGAGGCTGCCGAGCAGCACCTTGCCGACCGGGGTGCGGCGCTTGACGCCGATCACCAGCCGCTGGGCGTTGCGCGTGGCGATCTCGTTGAGCACCACGTCGGCGGCATCGGACGAGCCGCCCTTGTCCAGGACGGTGATCTGAACCCCTGCGGTGTCGGTGCCTTCGGTGCTCAGGGCCTTGGCCCCGAGATTGACGGCGACCAGATCGGTGCCGAGCAGGCGGGCTTCGGCGATCGCCTGGATGAACGCGTTCCGGCTCTCTCGATTGTCGGACACGGCGACGACGACGGTCATGACTGACTCCTTCTCTGTACTGGTTGGTGGTGACGGATCGGTCAGTGCCGGTCGCGGTCGTAGAGGACGCCGGCGAAGGGCAGGCGACGCGGCAGTTCGTTGTAGATGGTGCCGTCGAGGAGGTCTTCCTCGAGTCCCTCCAGCGTACGACCGCGGGTCTCGGGAACCTCGTGCCACATGAAGCCGAGCATGATGACCCCGACGATCGCGAACAGGAAGAACGTGCCCAGACCGAGCGCGGTGACCAGGGTCGGGATGTACAGCGCGAGCATGCCGTTGACGAACCAGCCGAAGAACACCGCGGTGCCGATGGCGAGGCCGCGGACGTTCAACGGGAAGATCTCGGCCAGCCACACCCACACGGCGATGTTCAGGAACGACTGCATGGAGAGCACGAACAGGAACACCAGCACGGCGATGACGTACGGACGGTACCCGGCGTCTTCGGGAATCACCAGGCCGGCGACGCCGACGAGCAGGTGGCAGAGAGTGGTGAGCGAGAGGCCGATGACGAACGTCGTACGACGATCCAGGCGGTCCATGTTGCGCAGGGCGATCACACCGCCGATCACGGCGGCGAGACCGAAGGCGGTGGCTGCGATCAGGGAGGCGCCCTCGTCGAACCCGGACTCCTGCAGCACGCGCGGTCCGTAGTACATGATCGCGTTGATGCCCGTCAGCTGCTGCGCGACGGCCACTCCGATGCCGACCAGGATGATGCGGCGCAGCCACTTGCCGCTGAGGATCTGTTTGAGTCCGGGCTTACCGGATTCCAACTGCTCTTCGTCGACAGTCAGCTCGATGACCTGATCGAGCTCGGCCTTGGACCTGTCCCTGGATCGGATAGTGTCCAGAACGGCGCGCGCTTCGTCGATCCTTCCGTTCTCGACCAGCCAGCGTGGCGACTCGGGCATGCGGAGCATGCCGAAGAACAGGAACACCGCGGGGATCGCGCAGACGGCGAACATCACGCGCCAGATGCCGGTCACATGTCCGAGTGTCTCGTTCAGGATCGCGTTGACGGAGAACGCCAGGAACTGACCGGAGACGATCGCCATCTCGTTGCGTCCGGTGATCGAACCGCGGATCTCGAACGGTGCGAGCTCGGCGAGATAGACGGGCACCACCGTGGATGCTGCGCCGACCGCGAGGCCGAGGATGATGCGCCCGATCACGATGGTCGCGAAGCCCGCGGTGTGCGAGCCCGGTGCGAAGACCACGAACAGCGTGCCGGCGAAGAACATCACGGCCATCACGATGATCGCCTTCCGGCGGCCGATGAGGTCGGAGATCTTGCCGCCGAGGAACGCACCGACCGCCGCGGCGAAGACCAGCGAACTGATCACCACACCGGTCTGCAGGTCCGAGAATCCCAGTTCCCGTGACATCGGACCCTCGGCGCCGGAAGAGACACCCGTGTCGTAGCCGAAGAGCAGTCCACCGAGGCAGGCGATGATCGAGATCAGTCCGATGCGCCTGCTGTGCGGCCCCTTGGTCAGCGGGGGCAACTGCGCTTCGGCGGCCGGCGCCCCGTGGCCGCCCGTCGGCGCGCCGCTCATCGGAGAGCCGCCTTACTGTCGTGATTCTCCATGTCCAGTCCTTTCGTATGAGTGGCGTCCCCCGTCGGACTCCACGCCCGAATCGCCGCTTGTGCCCGCGACGCTCCCGTCCACCGCACGCCCGCCAGGCGTACTGTGTGTCACGTCACAGTGAATGAGCATAGCGCATTTGTAATGACATACGGATGTTTTGACTTAATTGTTCGGCGGGAGGCTGTGCGGGGCGTCCGACCGGTATCACGGACCTGACGGCGGTCGGCGGGCCCGGCGGTCGCCCTCGCCGCGTCTGTGCCGCGCCGGCGGGTCCAACCTCGGGGCGCACCGCACAGCACAGCTCAGCGCGCCGGAAGGTTGTACGGCGTCACCACCGCGACCGACGCGGGCTGGGGCCGGAACTCCGGGAGCGCGCCGTGGAATCCCATCAGGGCGCGGGCCGCGTCGCGCAGGTCCGCCCGTAGATCGTGGTGCAGCACGACGCCGATCCGCCCCTGCCGGAGCAATTCCACAGTGTCCGGAGTGAGGTCGTGCGCCACCAGGACGGCACAGTCCCGGCCGGCGTCGTCGAATGCCCGGAGGATCCCGCGGTTGCCGCCGCCGACCGAATAGACCGCGACCACGTCGTCGTACATCGACAGGACACCGCCCACGCGCCGCGCGGAGGTCTCGTCGAGCCCGTCCGACGTGACGGTCGTCGTCGGACGGCCGGGGTCGATCTCGCCGAGCGTGGCAGCGAAGCCGTGCTCCCGGTCGGACTCACCGCGGAAGTCGTCACCGCTGGTGGTGATCAACACGCGCCCCGGCCTGCCCGCCACCAGGTGCCCGATCACGTAGGCCGCGGTCGCACCGGCGGCACGGTTGTCCAGGCCGACGTACGCCAGGCGGAGGCTGTCGGGGACGTCCGTGACGAAGGTGATCACCGGGATGCGCGCGCGGGCCAGGCGGCCGATCGCATCGGCGACCTCCGGCACGTCCGGTGCCTTGAGCAGCACCCCGTGACTGCCGCGCCGCACGATGCCGTCGAGCTCGGCGACGAGGCCGCCGGGGGGCCAGCGCTCGGCAACCCGGTAGCGAGCGCGGAGGACCGCAGGGCGGAGGGCGGGGAGTTCGGCCTCCAGCGCGCGGCGGGTCAGGGTGGAGAACCGCCGGGGAGTCTCCATCACGACGTCGACCATGAACTGCCGTCCGGACAACCGCAACTGGGTGCGCTGCGCATCGAGCTCGGCGATCGCCTGTTCCACCTGCAAGGCGGTTCCCGGACGAACCCCGGGACGGCCGTGCAGCACCCGGTCGACCGTCGCCTCGCTGACGCCGGCCTGCCGCGCGATCTCCCGAACGGGGAAGCGATGAGCCATGCTGCTCATTCTGCGCCCGCGCTGAGGGATTCTTGAGGGATTTCCCGTCTTCCGCCCGGGGCCCGGAGTCGTCACCATCGATGCCATGACCCTCGCTTCCGCCTCCGCCGTCATTCCGTCCGCCGCCATCCCGTCCGCCCGCCGCATCACCGCCGCCGACTGCCGCCTCGACGACTTCGTCGCGACCCTCGACACCGGAACCGATCTGTCCGCCTACCCGCACGCCGCCCGCACCGACCGCGGCGTTCTGATCTACGACTCCGCCGAGGTGCGCCGGACCGCATCCGACGCCGATCGGCGCACGGCGCTGCAGGACGAACTCGCCCAGGCCCTGCTCACCGGACCCGGAATCGTCGTCTTCGCCGGCGCCTTCGGCGCCGAATCGGCACTCGCGGAGACCACGGCGGCCTTCACGGCGATGGTCGCCGAACAGCGCGCCGCCGGCACGTCGGGCGGCGATCACTTCGCCGCGAACGGGGTCAACGATCGCATCTGGAACGCACTGGGCAAGCTGGCCGCCCGCGACCCCGAGCTTTTCACCCGCTACTACGCGAACGACGTGCTCGCCCTGATCAGCGAGACCTGGCTCGGCCCCATGTACCAGGTGACCTCGGCGATCAATGTGGTCAATCCCGGCGGCGTGGCCCAGCAGCCGCACCGCGACTACCACCTGGGCTTCATGACCCCGGAGGCCGCGGCCCGCTTCCCGCTGAACGTCCACCGCGTCTCGCCGGCACTGACCCTGCAGGGCGCCGTCGCCCACGTCGACATGCCGCTCGAGTCCGGACCGACCATGTATCTGCCGTACTCGCAGCGCTACGAGCTCGGTTACCTCGCCTTCAACCTGCCGGAGTTCCGCGAGTACTTCGCGGACAATTACGTTCAGCTGCCCCTGCACGCCGGCGACGCGGTGTTCTTCAACCCGGCGCTCTTCCACGCCGCCGGCGCCAACGTGTCCGGCGACCTCGCGCGGATGGCGAACCTGCTGCAGATCGGTTCAGCGTTCGGCCGGGCGATGGAATCCGTCGACCGCTCGGCGCTGCTGCGCGCGGTGTACCCGTCGCTCGTCGACCTGTGGTGCAGCGATCGCGGCGCCGCCGAGAACGTGATCGCGGCGAGCGCCGAGGGCTACGCCTTCCCGTCGAACCTGGATCTCGATCAGCCGCTGGACGGTATGCACGGCGAGACGCAGGCCGAACTGACTCGCCGCGCGCTGGACGCCGGCTGGGATGCGGCGGCCTTCACCACCGCACTCGCCGCGCTCGACGCGCGGCACCGCGCCTGACCTCGCCGCATCCCCCGACGGTCGAGAATTCCCCGACGGTCGAGCGGAGTCGAGACCCCCGATGGTCGAGCGGAGTCGAGACCCCCGATGGTCGAGCAGAGTCGAGACCCCCGACGGTCGAGCGGAGTCGAGACCCCGATGGTCGAGCGGAGTCGAGACCACATTCCCCGATGGTCGAGCGGAGTCGAGACCACTTCGTCTAGAAAGTACATATGAACGAACAAACTTTGGCAGGACGCTCCATCGTGGTCAGCGGAGGCACTCAGGGCGTGGGCGCCGCCGTCGTGCGCGCCGCCGCCGCGGCGGGCGCCGCCGTCACCTTCACCGGCCGCCGACCCGAACTCGGCGAGGCCCTGCTCGACGAACTCACCGCCTCCGGCGCCCGCGCCGCCTACGTCCGTGCCGACGTCGCCGACCCGGCTTCGGCGGTCGCTTCCGTGGCGACCGCGGTCGACACCTTCGGCCGCCTCGACGGCCTGTGCAACGCGGCGGGGATCACCACCCGCGGCACCCTGCTAGACACCACGCCCGATCTCTTCGACCAGCACATCGCGATCAACCTCCGCGGACCGTTCTTCACGATGCAGGCCGCGGTCAAGCAGATGATCGCCCAGAACGAGGCGGGGACGGTCGACGGCGGAAGCATCGTCAACATCATCTCGATGGCCGCCCACGCGGGCCAGCCGTACCTCGCGCCGTACACCGCTGCGAAGGCCGGGCTCGCCGGTCTCACCAAGAACGCCGCGTACGCGCATCGCTTCGACCGCATCCGGATCAACGGGATCAACATCGGGTGGACGGAGACCGAGGGCGAGGCGCAGATTCAGAAGCGGTTCCACGACGCCGACGACGACTGGGCCGCGCAGGCGTCGACCAGGCTTCCGATGGGCCGCTTGAACCAGCCCGCCGACACGGCCCGCTTCGTGACCTTTCTGCTGTCCGACCGGTGCGGCGTGGTGACCGGCTCGGTGATCGACTGGGATCAGTACGTGGTCGGCGCACATGACTGAGGCAGCCCCGTTCGAACCCCTGCGTATCGGCATCCTCGGCGCTGCCCGCATCGGACCGGACGCGATCATCGGACCGGCGGCCGAACTCGGCCACCGAGTCGTCGCCGTCGCCGCGCGCGACAAGACGAGAGCGGACGCCTATGCGGCGGCGCACGGAATCGAGCGCGTCGCCGAATCGTACGACGCGCTGCTGGCCGACCCCGAGGTCGAGGTGGTGTACAACCCGCTCGCCAACTCGTTGCACGGCCCCTGGAACCGCAAGATCGCCGCCGCGGGCAAGGCGCTGCTCAGCGAGAAGCCGTTCGCATCGAATGCCGAGGAGGCCGCCGACGTCGCCGCCGCGATCCGCGCCGCCGGGGTCGGCTTCCTGGAGGGCTTCCACTACTGCTTTCACCCCGGCTATCGGCGGGTGATGCAACTCCTCGACGACGACCGGATCGGCCGGGTCCGGCGCGTCGAGGTGCGTATGTCCATGCCGACACCGCAGGACGGCGATCCACGTTGGGACTACGACCTCGCCGGGGGCGCGATGATGGATCTGGGCTGCTACGCGGTACACGCGATGCGTCGGTACGGCATACGGATCGGCGCCGCCCCCGCCGTCGTCTCCGCGCACTGCGAACTCCACGCGGAGAACGTCGATGCCTCGTGCACGTTCGACGTCGTCTACCCGGACGGGACCACCGGGCACGGCCACGTCTCGATGGAGGGCGAGAAGTTCGACTTCCGGCTGACCTTCATCGGTGACCGCGGACGGGCGACCCTGCACGACTTCCTCGGACCGCATCGCGACAACCGGCTCACCGTCGTCGCCGACGGCGCGCAGACCGTCGAGCGGGCGCCGAGCCGGTCCACGTACGCCTACCAACTCGAGGCGTTCGCCCGAGCGCTGCGCACCGGAGAGCCGACCGTCCTCGACCTCGACGATGCCGTGGAGAACATGTCGATGATCGACGCGGTCTACCGCGCGGCGGGCCTCCCGGTGCGCGGCGGCAAGGCCGGAATCCCGTGAGCGCCGCACCGATCGAACTCGTCGCGACGTGCTGGACCAGCGCCGGCGACGTCGCGCCGTTGTCGCCGAACGAGGCGAGCCCGGTGGACGTCTTCGAGCGCATCGGCGCGGTCGCCGCCACCGGGTGGTCCGGGATGGGGCTCGCCCAGGACGATCTGCGCCAGATCGCCGACGGCCCCGGATTCCCCGCCGTCCGCCGGGCGCTCACGCAGGCCGGTCTGCGCCACATCGACGTCGAGCTGCTGACGGACTGGTGGGAGACCGGCGAGGCTCGACGAACCTCGGACCGGGTCCGCGCGCTGCTGTTCGGCGCCGCCGACGGACTGGGCGCACAGCACCTCAAGATCGGCACCGCATTCGGCGATGCCCTCGGCTCGACCGGGTCGCTGGTCGCCCCGTTGCGCGAACTCGCGGACGAAGCCGCCGACCACGGGCTGCGGCTGATGCTCGAGCCGATGCCGTTCTCGATGATCGCGAGCATCCCGACGGGCGCCGACCTCGTCCGCGCCGTCGATCGAGAGAACTGCGGCCTCGTCGTCGACGCCTGGCACGTCTTCCGCGCCGGAACGTCTCTGCGGGATCTCGCCGCGTGCCTGTCCCCGGACATCCTCTTCGGCGTCGAACTCAACGACGCCGACGCCGACCCGGTGGGCTCGCTCTTCGAGGACACCCGCGATCGCCGCCGGCTCTGCGGACAGGGTGCCTTCGACCTCGTCGGCCTCATCCAGATGCTCGCCGCGACCGGCTGGGCCGGTCCGTGGGGAGTGGAGATCCTCTCCGACGAGCACCGCGCGAAGGACGTCACAGTCGCTCTCGCCGAGGCACGCGAGACGGCGCTCGACGTACTCACCACCGCGCTGTCGTAGTACGCACGACGCCCACGGCGTGGGATCGATCTCGACGATCGCCTCCGCGATTTCATGGCCGGCGACGGGTAGACGGTGAAGACCCGCTGTCCGCCGAGCCAGTTGTCCAGCCGCCGGATCTCGGCATCCAGCGCGGCACGCGCGGTCGGACTCACCTCTTCCAGGAGTCGGAGCCGCACCGTGCCGGTTTCGTCCTGCACCCACACTCCGACGACCCTGCCGTCGACCCAGGCCGTCGTGCCGGCGTTGCCGACGCTGTCGAAGAGCACCGGACCGTGTGCACCGAGAAAGAAGTCGCGTCCCTTCCAGCCCATCACCGTGGGATCCAGAAGCGGCAGCAGCGCCGCCCACGGTTCCGGGGACGCCACCGGATCGACGTCGTCGTCGCGCAGCCACGCCTCGGTACCGTCCTCCAGTGCCACGGGGCGCGCGCCGAGGTCGTCGAGCGCGGTCCGGACAGCGGTCTTGGTGCCGCCGAGCCACCAGGCGATGTCGTCGACGGTGCCGGGACCGTACGACCACAGCCACCGGTTCACCAGTTCGGCGTACCCCGCCTCCGCATCGAGTCGCTCGGGCACGACGCCCTCCCACCAGACTCCGGTCGTGGTCCATGTGGGCCGGCTCGCATACCAGGGGCCGGCGTTCGCGCCCCGCGCCACGGCGCCGGCCATGCTGAGCTGGGCCAGCACCTTCGGTGCGATCGCCATCTTCCCGCCCCACGACGCCCCCGGTGCCTGCTCGATCATCCCGCCGACTTCCGGCACCTGCGCACGCACTTGCGCCGAGGTTCGCGGCACCCCGTCGGAGAGGTGCGCGAGCACCGCTCGTTCCGCGTCGGCCAGCCATGCCTCCCCCGTTCCGCCGGCGGCGGGACCCCAGCGTTCCAGGTTCCGAATCAGACGACGACGGTGCGACGCGGCGATGCGGGCGGCCGCACTGCCCCAGACCGCCGGCACCAGATCGCGTGGCAGCACGAACAGCGTCTCGCGCATCGCCTGCTGCCGGATCAGGGAACGGGCCTCGTAGAGCGCGCGCTCGACGTCGTCGATCCCACTCTGCTCGCTGCGTGCCCAGCAGGCGAGATACACGCTCGGCGGCTCGGTGGCATGCAGACAGACCACGGCGCGCGGCGCGTCCTCCGGAGTCACCACCCGAGCCGACTCGGCCAGCGCGTGCCGCACCCCGAGCCGGGCCCGGCGCTCATCATCGGTCACCGTGCGCAAGGGCGTCGCCATGCGGGCATGGTAGCGATCAGGGTACGTCGGCCGAGTGACGAAGACGTACACCGCGACGTTCTCAATCTCCCGAGTTTGTCCTAACATACTGATGATGAGACGGCGGCCGCGCTCCGGGCGTGAGGCGGGATTCTCGCGCCCGCTCGCCTTGCTGGCCGCGGGCGCGCTCTTCATGGAAAACCTGGACGGCACCATCCTGGCGACCGCCGCCCCGGCGATCGGGCGCGACTTCGGCATCGCACCGGAGTCGGTCAACACGACGATGGTCACCTACCTGCTGGCCGTGGCGATCTTCGTCCCGGTGACGGGCTGGCTGGCCGATCGATTCGGCGCCCGCCGCACGTTCCTCTGGGCGATCGCCGGGTTCACCGCCGCATCGGTCGCCTGCGCCCGCGCGCCGGACTTGCTGTGGCTCTGCGTCTTCCGGGCTGTCCAGGGCATCGCCGGAGCGCTGATGATCCCGATCGGCCGGCTCGCTGTATTGCGCGACCTGAAACCCGCGCACCTGCTGGCGGCAATGGCGTACCTCACCTGGCCGTCGTTGATCGCCCCCGTCGCCGCCCCGGTGCTCGGCGGTGTCATCACCGACGCCCTGGGCTGGGAGTGGATCTTCCTGATCAACGTGCCCATCGGAGCGGCGCTGGCGATCGCCGGACTCTGGGTGGTGCCCAACAGTGAGCCCGCGCGACGCACACCCCTCGACTGGCCCGGCTTCGTGCTCGTCGCCGGGGCGATCACGTGCCTCACCGGCGCCGTGGAACTGGCCGCGACCGGCGCGCCGTGGCTGGTCGCGGTGTTGCTCGCCGCCGCACTGCTGTCGACGGCCGCCGGTGTCGCGGCCATGCGCCGCCGCGCTCATCCACTGCTGGACCCCGCCGTGCTCGCGATCGCGACGTTCCGGGTGGGCAATGTCAGCGGCAGCGTCTACCGGATGATGATCACCGCGGCGCCGTTCCTGTTCGCCCTGCTCTTCCAGGCCGGATTCGGCTGGAGCGCGGCCGCCGCCGGCGCGGCGATCACCGCCGTGTTCGCCGGCAACCTCGGCATCAAACCGCTGACGTCACCGATCATCCGAAGGCTCGGCTTCCGCACGACGCTGATCTGGTCGAACGTCGCCGGGGCGCTGCTGCTGTTCGTGTTCGTCGTCGTCACCGCCGCCACCCCGGTGTGGCTGATCGTAGTGCTGCTGTTCCTGGGCGGAGTCTTCCGGTCGATCGGCTTCAGCGCCTACAACACCGTCCAGTTCGCCGACATCCCACCGGACCACCTCTCCGCCGCCAACACGCTCAGCGCCACGCTGCAGCAAGTCGGCACGGCGCTGGGCATGGCCGTCGCCGCGCTCGCTGTGCGCATCGGCATCGCGGTGATCGGCGACGACGCTGCGCACCATCCCGCCCTCCCGTACCGGCTGGCCTTCGTCGTCGCCGGCGCGATCATGCTGCTGCCGCTGGTCGGCGCGCTTCGCCTGCCCGCCGACGCCGGCCATCGCGCCACCCGCCGCTGACTGCCGCGGCGTAACCTGATCCACCGTGAATGACACGTCGGGCACTGGATCCGGGCGGATCCCGGACTGGGCGGATCCGCGGCTCGTCGTCGGACTCCGCGGCGAGGACGGCGACTTCGTCATCGACGGAAATCCCCACACCCATCGGGGGCTCATCCGGATGTTCAGCCCGGACGAGCCGCACTGTTTCGTCTCCTTCTCCGTCCGGCCGGACCAGATCGTGCCCCGGACGGAGTTTGCGGCGGGCTGGATCCAGGGCTTTCTCAGCGGGAACGAGCCCCCGGGAGAATGGACCGACGACTACCTGCCGGAGCGGCGCGACCGGACCCTCGACTTCTTCCACGAGCATCACTACCCGTTGTCGTCGCAACGGCGCGGACGTATCGCCTTCAACGCCGTCCGGTCGAGCGTCGAATGCGGGGGCCGATCGACACCGCTCGAACGGCTAGCCAGGGTGTGCTCCGCCGTCGCAGAGCGCGTCGGGGAGTGGGACGCCGCCGGATGGATCGCCGTCGACCCGGACTACGGCCCGCTCGACCCCGTTCCGCTCGAGACTCCCGCGCAGATCTTCGAGGCGCTGGCCCGAGTCAATCGGCCCGGGACGCTTCGCCGGTATCCGGAGATCATCGTCCTGAACCCGGAACCCGGAACCCGAAGAATCGAGATCCGTATCGCGATCAACGGCGAGCCCGACTCGGTGGACGCGGGTTTCCGTGTGACGATCAACCTCGAGGACCTCGCGCCCTTCGGTCTGCAGGGCGACCTCGACGACCACGCACCGTGGATGCGCTCGACATTCCGAACACTCGTGGAATGCTCCGCTCCGGACGTCGCTTCCCTCTCGTTCGGCACACCGCTCCGCGAATCCACCGGCTTCCGCGTCCCCAGCGACTGGGACGTCGATGCCATCGGCATCCCCGGTTGGCTCACTTTCCTCGCAGGCGCATCCGCCGAGACCGACCGCGTCGGCACGGAGGTTCGCCCGTTCGGCGACGGCGAATTCGACCGCAGCGTTCTCGTCGACGGTTCGCTCTACGAATTCCGCGGCGCGCCGAGCGAGTTCACGACGGAAGCCGCTGATCGGCTCGCCGCGCACCTGGACGCGACCGACGACTGACCGCAGGCTCACCGTCGTCGCCCAGGAGTCGCGTGTACGACACCGGCCGAATACGGCCCACCGAGGGGAATGTTCCCTCGGCGCTCCTCATACGACCGGTGTTGTTCCAACAAACTCAGGCGATCGTCACCGTGCGGCCGCTACGCAGGCTCTCGGCCGCCGCGTCCGCCAGCACCAGGGCGGCCCGCCCGTCGTCGAATCCCGGCGAGGGATTCTCGCCGGTCTCCAGGCTCGTCACGAAGGCGTCGAACTCGGCGCGGTAGGCGGGCGTGTAGCGGTCAAGGAAGAAGTGGTGGATGGGTGGCGCAGCGTCGGTCGTGTGGGCGCCGGAGAACCGCACACTCGTCGCGTGCTGGTTGCGCGCCTCGAGGGCGCCCCGCTCGCCGAACGCCTCCAGCCGCTGGTCGTAGCCGTAGGCGCAGCGCCTCGAGTTGGTGATCGTGGCGAGCCGGCCGTCCACGCTGCGCAGGCTGACGACGGCACCGTCGATGTCTCCGGCCTGTTCGATCTCCGGTGAGATCAGGTTGGCGCCGAGCGCGGTCACCTCGGCGACGTCCCCGAGAAAGAAGCGGGCCATGTCGAAGTCGTGGATCATCATGTCCCGGAACAGTCCTCCTGAGGTCTCCACATACCCGGCAGGCGGCGCGGCCGGGTCGCGGCTGATGATGGTGAGCTGCTCCAGTCCCCCGATCTCGCCGGCCGCCACGCGGGCCCGGACGTCGGCGAACGACGGATCGAACCGACGATTGAAGCCCAACATCACCCGGCGGGTGAGCTCGCCGAGTTCCTCGCGACACGCGTCCACCCGCGCCAGATCGAGATCGATCGGCTTCTCGCACAGCACACCCTTGCCGCGGCGGACGGCACGGGTCAGCAGGTCGATGTGCGTCGGGGTCGGCGACGCGACGATCACCGCGTCGATCGACTCGTCGTCGAGGATCGGATCCGGGGACGTGTACGCCGCCGCCCCGTAGTCGCGACCGACCTTCTCCACCGCGGAGCCGAACGGGTCGAACACGGCGACCAGCTCGGCGCGCGGACTCGCCGCGACCGAAGCCGCATGGACCTGTCCGATCCGGCCGCAACCCAGCAGACCGATCCGCTTCATGGAAACCTCCCCAAGTAACTAAGTATGTCTGCACAAACCGTACACGGGGCCCGGCGGGCCGCGTCGAGAAATCAGGGCCGCGGCGCCGCCGTGGTGCCGCGCACGGTCAGGACCGGCTGCAGTTGAACCCGGACGGGATCGGCCGCACCGCCGCGCATCCGGTCGAGCAGCGACGCGCCGGCCCGCCGCCCCACCTCGAAACTGAGATCGTCGACGGTCGTCAGCCCCACCAGTCGCGCTGCTGCCAGGGAGGTGTCGTCGTAGCCGACGACCGACAAGTCTCCGGGCACTTCCCGTCCCACGTCCCGGGCGGCCGCCAGCGCGCCGACGGCCAGCACGTCGTTGGCCGCGAACAGGGCGGTGATTCCCGGGTCGGCGTCCAGGAGCTCCCGCGCCCCGTCGTAGCCGGCCCGATCCGTGGCCCCCCGCGCCTCGCCGGTCGAGATCACCTGCGCACCCCCCGACCGCGCCTCCGATTCGAAGGCCGCGCGCCGGGCCCGGCCCGCGCCCGATGCCACCGCTATGTGGCCGAGTCGCCGGTGGCCGAGGCCCACCAGGTGACGAGCCACCAGGCGCCCGCCTTCTGCGTCGTCGTTGGCGACAACGTCGTACCGGTTCTCGCTCGCGGGCACTTCCCGAGTGCCGACGACGACGACGGGCGGCAGCCCCGCCCCGGCCAGCGCACCGGGCGGATCCGTGCCGACCACCATCCCGTCGACCCGCATGGACAGGAACTGGTCCACCGGATCCTCGGCCTGATCGTCGGTCGCGATGTCGACCACGCTGAGTCGGTAGCCGGCCGGGCCGAGCGATGCGTGCAAACCGCGCACCAAGTCCACGAACCACAGGTTGGTGTAGTCGTCGATGAGCACACCGACCACCCTGGTGCGCCCGGCGGCGAGATTCGCCGCCGCCCGCGACGGCCGATATCCGAGCTCCGCGATCGCCTCCCGCACGGCGCGTCGCGACTCCTCGCCCACCTTCGGCGAGTCTTGGAGCACCAGGGACACCAGCGATTTCGAGACGCCCGCGGCCTGCGCGACGTCGTAGATGGTCGGTCGCTTCTGCGGCATGCCCGCCTCGCCTCCTGAGAGTACTTCAAGCCCTATTGACAGGACATAGTAGTCCGGACCGCAATCACTGGCACGCTCTGTTGGAGCGTTCCAACTTCCACCACTGTAGTCACCCCTGGAGAGTCATGAGCAACGACAGCATCGGCGTCGCGGTGATCGGCGCCGGCATGGCGGGCAAGGCACACGCCGCCGCGTACCGGCAGGCGACCGCGACGTTCGGCCCCGGCCTGCCGCCGGTCCGCCTGGTCTCGATCGCCGACGCGTACGCGCCGCTCGCCGCCGAAGCGGCGCGGCGTTTCGGCTTCGAACGGCACGACACCTCGTGGCAGGCGGTCGCCGCCGCCGACGACATCGACGTCGTCAGCGTCGTGGTCGCCAACCACCTGCACCGCGAGATCGTCGATGCCCTGCTCGCCGCCGGCAAGCACGTGCTCTGCGAGAAGCCGCTGGCCGCCGGCCTCGACGATGCCCAGGCGATGGTCGCCGCGGCCGACGCCGCCGCCGAGAAGGGGATCGTCGCCCGCATCGGTCTGACCTTCTTGCGCTCGCCCGGCATCGCCTTCCTCGGCGAGCTGGTCGCCAGCGGCCGGCTCGGCGAGTTCGTCAACTTCGACGGCGAGTACTGGACCGACTACGCATGCGACCCCGACAGTCCGATCAGCTGGCGCTTCAAGGGCGGACCCGGCACCGGAGCGCTGGCGGACGTGGGCAGTCACCTGAGCTACATCGGAGAGCTCTTCGGCGGCCGGGTGCGCGCGGTCCGCGGCGGCACCCTGCACACCGCCGTCCCCTCCCGACCCAAGCCGCTCGGGCAGGTCATCGGCCACGAAGGCGGAGCCGTGTCGGACGAGCGCGAGGCCGTCGAGAACGACGACGTCGCCGGCTTCTTCGTCGAGTACGCCGCCGGCGGCACCGGATCACTGCAGGTCTCGCGCGTGGCACCGGGTCATCCGAACACCCTCAAGTTCGAGGTGTTCTGCACCGGCGGCTCGGCGTCATTCGACTTCCGCAACCCGGGCCAGGTGCGTATCTGCCTGCTCGACGACACCGACCCCGACCTGCGTGGAACACGCACCGTGACCCTCGGCCCGGCGCACCCGTACTGGAAAGACGGTCTGGCGATGGATGCGCCCGGCGTCGCCGTCGGCCAGAACGACGGCTTCGTCTTCCAGGCGCGAGCCTTCCTCGAAGAGGTGGCCGGTATCCCCGAAGACGAGTCGCTTCCGCGCAACGCAGACTTCGCCGACGGCCTGCACAACATGCAGCTGCTCGACGCGGTGGCGCAATCGGCACTGGCCGGCGGCGCGCAAGTCCTCGTTCCCTGACCCCTTTCCCCGAGACAGGAATCCCATCATGAACCACACCCTCGGCGTCTACACCGCCATCCTGCACGACCGCCCCCTCCCGGAGGCCCTCGACGTCATCGCCGGCCTGGGTCTCAATGCCGCGGAGATCAACGCCGGCGGCTTCCTTCCCCCTGTGCACATCCCGCAGATCGACGACATCGTCGCGTCCGAGACCGCCGCACAGGACTACCTCGACGTCTTCGAAGAGAAGGGCATCCGGCTCGCCGGTCTCAACGTGAACGGCAACCCTCTGCACCCGAACCCGGTGATCGGCAGGCAGCAAGCCGACGACCTCCGGCGCGCGATCCTGGCCGCTGCGGCGCTCGGGCAGAAGCGCGTGGTCACCATGTCGGGGCTGCCTGGCGGCGAGCCCGGAGCCACCCGTCCCAACTGGATCGTCAACGCGTGGAACTCCGGCGCGCTGGACGTCCTCGACTACCAGTGGGCCGTGGCCGTCGACTTCTGGAAGGAGATCGCACAGCTCGCGCAGGAGCACGACGTCAAGGTCGCCATCGAGATGCACCCGCAGAACCTGGTCTTCAACCCGCCCACTCTGCTCCGCCTGATCGAACAGGTCGGAACCGACTACGTGGGTGCCGAGATGGATCCCAGCCACCTCTTCTGGCAGATGATGGACCCGATCGCGGCGATCGACTATCTGGGCGATCGCGTCTTCCACGCGGCGGCCAAGGACGTCCGGATCAACGAGAACGCCAGGATTTACGGGGTGCTCGACGAGCGCTTCCGCCGGCTGGGACCGGAGGAGAACCGCCTGAACCTGGGCGGTGACGAGTGGGCCAACGAGTGGCCGAAGGACTCCGCGTGGGACTTCGTGGCACTCGGCCAGGGCCACGACACTCAGTTCTGGACCGAGTTTCTACGGGCGCTGTACCGCGTGGATCCGGACATGGCCTGCCACATCGAGCACGAGGACACCGCGTTCGGCCCGATCGAGGGCCTGCAGGTCGCGGCCGAGGTGCTCCTCGCCGCCGAGCGGAATCTCCAGGTTCCGGCTGGCTGATCGAGCCCATGCTGATCGAGCCCATGCTGATCGAGCCCATGCTGATCGAGCGGAGTCGAGATCTCGACTCCGCTCGATCAACGTCCGGAGGATCGATCAGCCGGCGAGCGAGACCCACGCCCCGGTCGCCGCCGACTCGGTGATCGCATCCAGCACTCGCGCCATGTACACCGCGTCGTGCACGGTCGCGCCCACCGGTTCGCCGGTCGCGATGGACGTCAGGAACCGATGCGCCTCGATCACCTTGAGGTCGTCGTACCCCATCGGGTTGGCCGCACCGGGCTGGAAGTGGGCGTACTCCCCGGCCCCCGGCCCCACGAAGACCGACGACACCGGCTCATCCTGGTAGCGGTCGCCGCACGCCAGCTCGAGCTCACCCATCCGCCGATAGTCCCAGCGCACCACGCCCGCGGTGCCGTGGATCTCGAACCCGTACGAGTTCTGCTCCCCCACCGAGACCCGGCTCGCCTCCAGGACGCAGCGGGCCCCGGACGACATCCGGAGCAACGCGCCCGCGTAGTCCTCGTTCTCCACCGGCCCGGGCTCACCGCCGGCGGCGAGCTGATGGCCGCTGGTGGCGCCGGCCGGGACCGGGCGCTGCGGGATGAACGTCGCGGTGTCGGCGACCAACGCCGCGATGTCACCGAGCACAAAGCGCACCAGGTCGGCACCGTGCGAGGCCAGATCGCCGAGCACTCCGTTGCCGCCGTGCTCGCGCGAATAGCGCCAACTGAGCGCCCCGTCCGGGTGTGCGGCGTAGTCACTGAACAGCCGGATCCGAGCATGCGTCGGAGCACCGATGCGACCGTCGGCGACGATCTCGCGCGCGGCCTGTACCGCCGGCGCGTTCCGGTAGTTGAACCCCACCGCAGTCTGCCGGTCCGCGGCTGTCGCCGCAGCGGCGACGGCCTGCGCGTCGGCCGCGGACAGGCCGACCGGCTTCTCGATCCACAGGTGCTTTCCCGCTGCGAGGACTGCGGTCCCGATCTCCGCGTGCAAAAAGTTCGGCACGGTCACCGAGACCGCGTCGACGTCCGGATCGGCGAGGACCTCGCGCCAGTCGCCGTAGGCCTTCTGCGCCCCGTACTGCCGGGCGCCCTCCGCAGCACGCCCCGGGACGTCGTCGGCGACGGCGACCAGCCGCGGGAGCAGCAGCGAATCGGGATAGTGCTGCCGGAGCCGGGTGTACGCGCGCGAATGGACCGCGCCCATCCAGCCCATGCCGATGACGGCGACGCCGAGGGATCGTTGTTCTGTCATGAGGAGTGGCTTTCAGGTCGAGAGGGCCGGAGACACGCCTCAGGATGTCAGAGTCACCCCTAGTTGTTCAAGACATTCAATCAATTTGTCCAGACAAATCAGCGTCGCGGGCGTCTGGCCGCGAACGCCCCTCGCCGTTCAGCCGATCGCCTCGCGAATCGCCGGCGCGAAGATGGCCGTGAGGTTCGCCGCTACCTCCGGAGCCGGCACCTCCGGCGGCATGGCGACGTAGCTCAGTGCCATCCGGGCGATCGCACCGGCGATTCGGTCGGCCTTCTCGGCGGGCACGGCGATCCACGACGACTCCACGATCTGGGTGAGCCGCGCCTTGGCCGCGGCGATCAGCGGTGCCGCCTCGGTGGTGATCAGCCGATGGAGATCGGGATTGGCGTCTCCGTTCAGCAGCGAGGCGATCATCGGGTCCGTGGCCGCCCCGGCGAAGAAGCGGACGAAGCCGTTGGTCAGGGCGGCGTCGAGGTCGCCCTCGGACTCGTCGACGGCGGCCCCGATCTCTGCGGTGTACTCCTCCACCAGGCGCAACGCGTATGCCTGCGCGAGCCCATGCCGCGAACCGAACTCGTTGTAGACGGTCTGCCGGCTCAGACCCGCGTGCCGGGCCACCTCGGCCATCGTCACCTTGGACCAGTCACGCTGGGTGAGCAGATCCCGCACACCGTCGAGCAGGGAATTGCGGAGCAGCCTCTTGCTGGCGTCGGCATAGGTGATCGGCGCACTCATTCGTCCGAGCGTAGTCGCCCCGAGAACGTCCGGCAGCGCGCTCACACCGGCGCACCGGCGTTGTCGGCGAGCCTCGCCCGCAAGGCGCGCGCAGCAGCAGCGCGGCCCAGCGTCACCGCGCCGACCAGGCGGCCGTCCCGGGTCACGGTCACCGTCGCCTCGTTCACCGGATCGCCGTCGACGGCCACCTCTCCGTCCAGGTCCGGGCGGCCCACCATCTGCATATTGACCCCGTACTGCACCGTCCAGGCGCGCGGAACCTCGGCGAACACCGGTGCGGGCTCGCCGACCAGATCGGCCAGCACGCTATGCGCGACCGCCGCCCCCTGGTCGAGTGCCCCGAACCAATGCTCGCCGCGCATCGGGTCGCCGCTGACCGGGTCCGGAACCGCTGCCGCGTCCCCGGCCGCGTAGATCCGCTCAACGGTGGTCCGCAGCGCGCCGTCGACCACGATCCCGCCACCGGAGCCGATTGAGGCCCCGGCCGCCTCGGCGAGCGTGACGTTCGGCGCCGCGCCCACCGCAGCGACGACGGTCCCTTCGACGACGGTGCCGTCGAGACATTCGACTCGATTCGACGACGCTCCGACCACGCGCGCCCCGAGTCGCAGGTCGACCCCGTGTGAGCGGTGGAGTTGCGCCAGATGCTCCGAAACCTCCGCCGGAACGACGCGATTCATCACCCGGTCCGCCGACTCGAGCACGGTCACGGCCAGACCGGCGCCGGCCGCCGACGCCGCTAGCTCCAGACCGATCAGTCCGCCGCCGATCACCACCAGCGAGCCGGAGTCGGTGATCGCGCTCCGGATGCGCTCGGCATCTGCGACCGTGCGCAAGGCGAACACGTCGTCGTCGAGCCAGGAAGGCCGGATCGGGCGCGCGCCGGTCGCCAGGATCAGCGCCCGATACCCCAGCTCCGTGCCGTCGTCCAGGAGGATCGAGGCTCCTGCGGCGTCGATGTCACGCACCGCGGCGCCGCCGATCACCTCGATGTCACGTTCGGCCCAGAACTCGGCCGGCTTCAGTGTGATCCGCCCCGGACTCAGGTCCGCGGCGAGCAGGTCCTTGCTGAGCGCGGTGCGCCGGTACGGCAGCCGCGCCTCCGCTCCGACCAGCGTCACCGGGCCGGTGAACCCCTCCGCGCGCAGGGTCTGTGCAGCGGTCGCACCGGCGATTCCCGAACCGACGACCACGATTCCGGCGCCGGGCGCGCGCTGTTCGTCGTCGTTCATGGCCGCGCGACCTCGACCATCTCGAAGTCGGCCTTGGCGGCGCCGCAGTCCGGGCAGCTCCAGTCGTCGGGGATGTCGTCCCAGCGCGTGCCGGGCGCGATCCCGTCCTCGGGCCAGCCCTGCGCTTCGTCGTACTCGAAGCCGCACTGCAGGCAGCGGAACAGCTTGTAGTCGGTCGTCGCGCTCATCGTCTCAGCCTCCGATCTTCACGAAGTCGGCCTTCTCCCGGACACCGCAGTCCGGGCACGCCCAGTCGTCCGGGACCTTGGCCCACGACGTGCCGGCCGGAAAGCCTTCGCGCGGCGCGCCGGCCGCTTCCGAGTAGACGAATCCGCAGTTCGGGCACCCGTAGACGTCCTCGGCGGCGGTCGGTGCGACCCTGTCGAGCACGGCCACCAGACCCTCGTCCTTGGCGCTGCTCGTACGCAGGCCGGCCGCGGCCTCGGCATTCACTTCGGCAGCACTGCCGGCGTACTTGGCCAGCAGCTTCTCTTCCTTGCCCGGCTGCAGGTTGGCGCGGCTCAAGTCGCCGCCGTAATGCTCGATGACCCGCTTGTCCATCACCTTGCGCCACACCGGCGGAACGTAGGCCAGCGTGATCATGCTCGCGTAGCCGCTCGGCAGATTCGGCGCCTCGTCGAAGCTTCGCAGCACCTGGTAGCGCCGGGTCGGGTTCGCATGGTGGTCGCTGTGTCGCTGCAGGTGGTAGAGGAAGATGTTGGTCGCGATGTGGTCGGAGTTCCAGCTGTGCTGCGGGGTGCACCGCTCGTAACGTCCGCGCTTGTTCTTCTGGCGCAGCAGGCCGTAGTGCTCCAGGTAGTTCACGGTCTCCAGCAGCGAGAAGCCATAGATCGCCTGAATCACCATGAAGGGCAGGATCTCCCAGCCGAAGATCGCAGTGAGCGCGCTCCACAGGACGACGGTCATCACCCAGGCGTTGAGGACGTCGTTGCTGGGATGGAAGACCGGCCGCTCGAGTCGCTTCATGCGGTTGGCCTCCAGTTCCCACGCGGACTTGAGGCTGCCGAACACGCTGCGCGGCAAGAAGGTCCAGAAGTTCTCGCCAAAGCGCGAGCTCGCCGGATCCTCCGGAGTCGCGACCCGCACGTGGTGGCCGCGGTTGTGTTCGATGTAGAAGTGGCCGTAGGCGGTCTGAGCGAGCGTCACCTTGGAGAGCCACCGCTCGAGGGACACCTTCTTGTGCCCCAGCTCGTGCGCGGTGTTGATGCCGACGCCGCCCATCACGCCGATCGAGAGGGCCAGGCCGACCTTGGAGACCAGACTCAGGCCACCGTCGACGCCGAGCCAGGACAGGTCGTCGGCGGTCCACAGATAGCACGCGTACACCAGGCTGACGACCTGGAACGGGATGTAGGCGTACGTGCAGTAGCGGTAGTATTTGTCGTTCTCCAACTGCTCCATCAGCTCGTCGGGCGGGTTCTGCCCGTCGGGGCCGAAGAACACGTCGAGCACCGGCAGCAGCAGGTAGAGGAGGATCGGACCGATCCACCACCAGACCGGCGAGACCGCGTTGAGCCAGCCCCAATCGAGGCGGTCCCCGAGCCAGTTCATCCCGGCGATGATGCCGGTGACCACCAGGATCGCCGTCGGCGGGATCAGGCCGAGTAGCCAGAGGTAGCGCTTCTTGTCACGCCATCCCAGCGCTGGAACGTCCGCGCCGTGAGTTGTGTGGGTCATGTCATTCTCCTCCTCGTCGTCCGAGTGAGATTGACAGTAACCCATGCTGTGTCGTTTCGCTATACATTTCTACTTCTTTGTACACTCACCGCACGGCTACCTGCGCTTTTCGGGTGCACGCCCTATCCTTGGAGCGTGCGTTTCTCCCGGTTCGTGGCCATCGGCGACAGTCAGACCGAAGGGATGTGCGATCCGGATCCTCGCTACGAGTACCGGGGCTGGGCCGACCGGCTGGCCGAAGAACTGTCCCGGCACAACCCCGAGCTGCGCTACGCGAATCTCGCGGTCCGGGGCAAGAACACGCGCAAGATCCGGGCCGAGCAGGTGGAGCCGGCACTCGCCCTGCGACCGGACTTGATCACCGCACCCCTCGGCATGAACGACGTCATCGGGAGCTCGGACATGTCCCAGGTCCATGCCGACCTGGACGCCGTGTACCGAGTGCTTGCCGCGACCGGCGCGACGGTGCTGATCTCGACGTTCCCCGACGTCACCAAGACGATCCCGCTCGGGCGCCGACTGGAGGCCAACTTGCTGGCGCTGAACGAGATGATGCGGGGATTCGCCGACCGCTACGGCTTCGTGCTCGTCGACCTGCATGCCGCACCGGTGCTCACCGATCTGCGGGCCTGGGCGCCGGATCGACTGCACGCGTCTCCGCTGGGACACGCGCGGTTCGCCGCCGGCGCCGCCTACGCGCTCGGCGTGCCGGGGAGCTCGCCGGAGTGGGATGCTCCGCTACCCGCCGCACCGGATCCGCATCGGCTGAGCCGGCACGCCCGGGACGCCCGCTGGGCCGCACAGTACCTCGCGCCGTGGATGATCCGGAAGGCGCGCGGACGATCGCTCGGCGACGGCCGCGCCCCCAAACGACCGCTGCTGACCCCGGTGGTCGAGTCGGTCGACGTCTCACCGGCGGCCGTCACCGATCTGGTGAACTCTCCACCCGACCAGGCACCACGGCCCTCGACCTCACCGATCACGCGGACTGATCGGCCTCGGAGTCCTTGCCGCCGACCAGATCGAAGATCGGGTTGGTGACGCGCTCGATGGCGGCGACGGTGGCCGCCTGCCGCTGCGCGAACTCGGCGACGATGGCCGCGAGTTCGGCCTGCGCCTCGGCGAACTTGGCGATGGTCTCGCTCATCTTCCGCTGCTGCACGATGAAGTCCTGCATCGGCTGCGAGACCGCGCCGGCCAGGCCGGTGGCGCTCCCCGCCATCCCGACGATGGTCCCGCTGAGGTCGGCGACCTGCTGCATCAGCATGTCCGACGACGCCGTCACCCCGGCGCTCTTCATCGACTTCACCTTCGTCAGAGTGTCGGTCGCGACCTTGATCGCCTGCTCCTGCGACTTGGTGAACACCGCGAACGGAATTCCCAGCGGACTGCTCAGCAGGGCCTCGGTGATGCCGTCCTCGGAGGAGCCTGCGGCGTCGTCGGTGGTGGGCTCGTCGGCTGCCATGCTCGCAGCCTAGCCCGAACCGACGGGGGTTCACCGGTGCCTGCCGACAATCGCGGTGTATCGAGACCCGCCTGCTCGCCGCTGGGAGGGTTGGTCTCGATACGTTCCTCGGCTGGCGCCTCGTCACTACTCGACCACCAAGGGGGGCTCGTCACTACTCGACCACCAGGGGCTCAGGGCGGGCCGACCTAAGCGGGCAGTCGGCCCTCACACGAGAAGTCGGCCGGCGCCTCCGAGTGCAGTGTCGAGAGGCCCGCGGCGCGGCCTGCGCCGAGACCGACAGCGGCCCCGACCGGAAAGATCCGGTCGGGGCCGCTGGGCAAGCTGAGCCGAGTGAGACTTACGCGGGGCGCAGGTTCTCGTTGGTCAGCTTGGTGACGCCGTTGTCGGCCTTGGTCACCAGCGAGGCCGGCGGACGGAAGTGCTCGCCGTACTTGTCGGCCAGGTCGTTGGCGCGAGCGACGAAGCCCGGCACACCACCGTCGTACTGGTTGATGTACTGGACGACGCCGCCGGTCCAGGCCGGGAAGCCGATGCCGAAGATCGAACCGATGTTGGCGTCCTCGACGGAGGTGAGCACACCCTCGTCGAAGCACTTCACGGTCTCCAGCGCCTCCGCGAAGAGCATCCGCTCCTTCATGTCCTCGAACGGGATCTCGACCGAACCGGACTTGAACTGCTCGCGCAGGCCCGGCCACAGCTGGGTGCGCTTGCCGTCGGCGTAGTCGTAGAAGCCGGCGCCGTCCTTCTTGGCGGTGCGGCCGTTCTCGACCAGCCAGTCGATCACCGCGTACGAGCCGTGCTCGGGGAACTCGATGCCTGCGGCCTGCGCCCCGGCCTTGGTCTCGTTGCGAATCTTCTGCATCAGCGTCAGCGTCAGCTCATCGGAGAGCTGCAGCGGCGCGGCCGGGTATCCGGCCTGGCTGCCCGCCTGCTCGATGAAGGCCGGCTCCACACCCTCGCCGACGGCCGCGATGGCCTCGTTGATGAAGGTGCCGATCACGCGGCTGGTGAAGAAGCCGCGGCTGTCGTTGACGACGATCGGGGTCTTCCGGATCTGCAGCGTGTAGTCGATGACCTTGGCCAGCACGGCGTCGTCGGTCTTCTCACCGCAGATGATCTCCACCAGCGGCATCTTGTCGACCGGCGAGAAGAAGTGGATGCCGATGAAGTTCTCCGGCTTCTTGACGCCCTCGGCCAGACCTGTGATCGGCAGGGTCGAAGTGTTGGAGCCGAGGACGGCGTCCGGCTCGACGATGTCCTGGATCTCACCGAAGACCTTGTTCTTCACCTCGACGGACTCGAAGGCGGCCTCGATCACCAGATCGACGCCCTTGAAGTCCTCGGGGTCCACGGTCGGGTGGATGCGAGCCAGGAGCGCGTCGGACTTCTCCTTGGTGGTCTTGCCGCGCGAGAGGGCCTTCTCCTCGAGCTTGACCGAGTAGTCCTTGCCGCGGTTGGCGGCGTCGATGTCGATATCCTTCAGGACCACGTCGATGCCGGCCTTCGCCGAGACGTACGCGATGGCCGCACCCATCATGCCCGCGCCGATGACGCCGACCTTGGTGGCCTTCCACTTGTCGTAACCCTCGGGACGCGAGCCGCCGCCGTTGATGTGGTTCAGGTTGAAGAAGAACGCGTTGATCATGTTCTGCGCGACCTGGCCGGTCAGCAGCGACACGAAGTAGCGGGTCTCGATCAGGTCGGCGGTGTCGACGTCGACGTAGGCGCCCTCGATGGCCGCGGCGAGGATGGCGCGCGGGGCCGGCATGTTGGTGCCCTTGATCTGCTTGCGCAGCAGTGCCGGGAAGGCCGGCAGGTTCGCGGCGACCTTCGGGTTGGTCGGTGCGCCACCGGGGATCTTGTAGCCCTTGACGTCGAACGGCTGCTGAGCCTCCGGGTTCGCGGCGATCCAGGCCTTGGCGGCCGGAACCAGCTCGTCGATGCTGCCGACGACCTCGTTCACCAGGCCGGTGTCCTTGGCCTTGGCCGGGTTGAACTGGGTGCCCTGCAGCAGCACGCCCATCAGCGCCTGCTGCATGCCGAGCAGACGGACGGTGCGGACCACGCCGCCACCACCCGGAAGCAGGCCGAGGGTCACCTCGGGCAGGCCGATCTTGCTGCCCTTGACGTCCGCGGCGATGCGGTAGTGGCAGTGCAGCGCGATCTCCAGGCCGCCGCCCAGGGCGGCGCCGTTGATGGCGGCCACGACCGGCTTGCCCAGGGTCTCCAGTCGGCGCAGTGCGCTCTTGATGGTGCCGACCTTCTGGTACGCGGCCTCGGCCAGCTCGGCCTTGGTGGCACCGGCCGGCGGGTTGGCCATGTCCTTCAGGTCGCCGCCGGCGAAGAAGGTCTTCTTGGCCGAAGCGACGATGACACCGGTGATGTCGTCCTTCTCGGCCTCGAGGCGGTCGACGGTCGCGATGATCGAGTCGACGAACAGCTGGTTCATCGTGTTGGCGCCCTGGTTCGGGTCGTCCATGGTGAGGATGACGACGCCGTCGGCGTCCTTCTCCCACGCAATCATGTTGTCACTCATGAGATTTCAGTCTTTTCCTTCTCTTCTTCGACTGCGTCAGAGTCGCTCGATGATGGTCGCGACGCCCATGCCGCCGCCGATACAGAGGGTCACCAGGCCGTAGCGGCCGCCGGTGCGCTCCAGCTCGTCCAGGCAGGTGCCCAGGATCATCGCGCCGGTGGCGCCGAGCGGGTGGCCCATGGCGATCGCGCCGCCGTTGATGTTGACCTTCTCGTGGGGGATGTTCAGATCCTTCTCCCACTTCATGACGACCGACGCGAACGCCTCGTTGAGCTCGAAGACGTCGATGTCGTCGACGGTCAGGCCGGCCTTCTCCAGCGCCTTCTCGGTGGCCGGGGTGGGACCGGTGAGCATGATGGTCGGCTCGCTGCCGACCTCGGCGTAGGCGACGACGCGGCCGCGCGGAGTCAGGCCGTTGCGCTTGCCCGCCTCTTCCGAGCCGATCAGCACGACGGCGGCGCCGTCGACGATGCCCGAGCTGTTACCACCGGTGTGGACGTGGTTCACCTTCTCCACCGACGGGTACTTCTGCATGGCGACGTCGTCGAAGCCGGCCATGTCGGCCAGCGCCTGGAACGCCGGCTTCAGCTTGCCGAGGCTCTCCGCGGTGGTGCCCGGACGCAGGTGCTCGTCCTTCTCCAGCACCGTGACGCCGTTGATGTCCTTCACCGGAAGCACCGACTTGTCGAAGCGGCCCTCCTCCCAGGCGGCCGCTGCGCGACGCTGCGACTCGGCGGCGAACGCGTCGACGTCGTCGCGGCTGAAGCCCTCGATGGTGGCGATCAGGTCCGCACCGATGCCCTGCGGTGCGATGTAGTTGTCGTAGGCGGTGGCCGGGTCCATGAACAGGGCGCCGCCGTCGCTGCCCATCGGGACGCGCGACATCGACTCGACGCCGCCGGCGATCACCAGCTCGTCGAAGCCCGAGGCGACCTTCGCCGCACCCAGGTTGACGGCCTCCAAGCCGGATGCGCAGAAGCGGTTGATCTGGGTGCCGGGAACATCCTGGCCCAGGCCCGAGGTCAGCGCGGCGGTGCGCGCGATCACGGCGCCCTGCTCGCCGACCGGCGACACCACACCGAGAATCACGTCGTCGACGTCGCTCGGGTTCAGGTCGGGGTGGCGCTCCAGGAGACCGTCGATCAGGCCGGAGACCAGATCGATCGGCTTGACGCTGTGCAGAGCGCCTCCGCGCTGCTTGCCGCGAGGCGTGCGCACCGCGTCGTAGATGAATGCTTGGTCAGGCACTTGTGTTCCTTTCACACGAACCTAGTGGTTACTCAAGTGAGGCTAACGCGGATTAACGAGTTTGGCTATACCGGCAGATGAATCCGTAGGAATCGGTTCTTCGTTGGGCTATGGTCGGTTCACAATGACGTCTCCGAGAACCCCCCGCCGCCACCGGGCCGAAGACCGCCGCCGCCAACTGACGTCGGCGGCCGCGGCGCTGTTCAGCGACCGCGGGTATCCGCACGTCTCGGTCTCGGACGTGGCCGCGCGGGCCGGCGTCAGCACGCCCACCGTCTATCGCCACTTCGCCGACAAACAGGCACTTCTGTTCGCGGCGACCCAGAGTTCCGTGGACGCCTTCGAATCGCTGACCGACGGCGCGCTCGCCGGCGCGCCCGACCCGGCGGCAGCCGTCGTCTCGGCGGCGACGTCGCTGGGATTGGCCGACCCCAGCACGTCGTCGCTCTGGCGATGGTCGGGACAGCACCTGTCCGACGAACAGGATCGCGAGGTGGTCCGCCGCACCCGCACCGTGTTGCGCCGATGGGCCGCGGCCATCGCGCAACGACGACCCGACCTGACCGAGCGCGAATCGATGTACCTGGCCGGGGCGATGCTCTCGGTCGCCGGCAGCCAGATCGACCGATTCGGCAAGGGCACCCGCGCTGACGTGGAATGCACTGTCCGGCAGTTGATCTGGCGTCTATTCGACCTCAGTCCCGCCCAGGCCGCGCCGTTGACCGAACCGGTGCACCCGTCGGCTGCAGGCACCGGGCGGCGCGACGAGATCCTCGACGCCGCGGCCCGCCTGTTCGTCGAACGCGGATACCCCGGCACCGGCATGGACGACATCGGCGCCGCCGTCGGCATCACCGGCCCCAGCGTCTACAAGCACTTTCCCTCCAAGGACGCGATCCTCGTCGCGATCAGCCAGCGCAGCGCGCTCCGCCTGGAAGCCGAGGCGATGGCCGCCTCGCTGACCACCTCGGACCCCGCGCAGCTGCTCGACCTGCTAGTGGACTCCTACGTCCAGAACATCACCGCGACCCCGGATCTGCGGGTGGCCTTCACCAGTTCCTATGCGCTCGCGGGCAACCCGCACGCCGCCGAACTGGCAGCCAGTCAGCGACGGTACGTCACCCGCTGGATCGACCTGCTTGTCGCGACCAGGCCGCAGCTGTCCCGGCGGGCCGCGACGGTCGCGGTGCACGCGGCGCTGGCAGTGGTCAACGACGCCGTCCGCATGCCGCGGAGCACACCTCGTCCGGAGTTCGCTGCGCGCATGGCGTACCTCGTGAAAGGCTTGCTCCATGCATGACGACGGCAACCGGGAGCCGGTGCGCGACAACGGTTCCCACGGGCCCTCCGAGTACACCAGCGAGGAGGTCGTCGAGAAGCTCCGGGTGGATCCGGATTTCGCGGCCCGCCTGTGGGCGGCGTTCGGTTTCGCCGCCGACCCGGATCCGCGGGGCGCCGAAGGTCCCGGCGAGCCGGCGTTCGTGTTCAGCGATCGAGACCTCGCCGCCTTGGCGGTCTTCGTCGGCCGGGACCGGGAGATGAACCCGGCCGCCCAACTCGCCGCGGCCCGATCGATCGGGCAGGCGACCGCGCGGCTCGCCGAGTGGGAAGCCGAGCAGATCCGGGCCTTCTCCGCCGATCCCGCGGTGGACCTGACCACCGAACAGCTGATCGACGCGGTGGGTCACATCCATCATCTCGTCTGGCGCCGGCATCTGCACGGCTTCCTGGACCGTGCGTCCGCCGCCGGCGACGACGGTGACGACGGTGACGGTGACGACGGCTCGAGCGAGGTGATCGTCGGGTTCGCCGACATCGTCGGCTACACCTCGCTCTCGCGCAGGCTCCATCTGGCCGAGCTGGAGGCGCTGCTGGAAGCCTTCGAATCGGCTGCGCACCGGATCATCACCGGGCACGACGGCCAGGTGATCAAGTCGATCGGCGACGCCGTGATGTTCACCGCGCCCACCTCGGCGACGGCGGCGGCGATCGCGTTCGAGCTCCACGGACTGACTTCCGACGGGCAACTGCCCACACTCCGGATCGGCATGGCGTCCGGCCCGGCCCTGACCCGGATGGGCGACGTCTTCGGCGAGCCGGTGAACATCGCCGCACGGCTGGCCGGCGCCGCGCACGCCGGCACCACTCTCGTCGATCAGAATCTGGCCGGAGCCCTGGAACCGGATCCGGCGTTCTACCTCAACCACATCAGCACGCTGTCGGTGCGTGGATACCGCCGACTCCGGGCGCACGTGCTCCGGCCCCACCGGGCTCATGGGACCGACGCGGAACCGCCGTCCGCCGAAGCGGATTCGGACGCCTCCGGCAAGAAGCAGCAGCGCCTGGAAGAGAAGCTGCGCAAACGCGAGAAGAAGGCGCAGCGCAAGGGGGCCAAGGAGTTCGCCAAACGACTAGAAGCCGACGCGGCCGACTGAGGCGGATACGGCCTCCTGCGGTGTGCGACCGCCGAGAATTTCATTGACGGACTGTCGTAGGGTCCCACTACCCTTGTGGCGTGACTGACGAACAGATAGCCGTCGAGGCCGTTGATCTGGTCAAGCGCTTCGGCGATTTCACCGCAGTGGACGGCGTGAGCTTCGCCGTCCCGACGGGAACGGTGCTCGGCATGCTCGGACCGAACGGCGCCGGCAAGACCACCACGGTCCGGATGATGACCACCCTCTCCGTGCCGACCGCGGGCACCGCCCGGATCAACGGATACGACGTCCGCGAACAGCCTGACCTCGTCCGGCGGAGCATGGGCCTGACCGGCCAGGCTGCCACCGTCGACGAGTTGCTCACCGGGCGGGAGAACCTGGCCATGATCGGCGGGCTGTACGGGATCGGCCGCAAGGAGCTGCGTGCGCGGAGCGAAGAACTGCTCGAGCAGTTCTCCCTTACCGATGCCGGCGACAAAGTGGTCCGCGACTACTCCGGCGGCATGCGCCGTCGCATCGACCTGGCGGTGAGTCTGATCAGTTCCCCACCGGTGCTGTTCCTGGACGAGCCGACCACCGGGCTGGACCCGCACAGCCGCAACGAGCTGTGGGACGTGCTGCGCGGCCTCGTCGCACAGGGCACGACGCTGGTCCTCACCACCCAGTACCTGGAGGAGGCCGATCAGCTCGCCGACCGGATCGTGGTGATCGACCGCGGCAGGATCATCGCCGACGGTACCCCCCTGCAACTGAAGGACCAGGCCGGTTCGGCCAGCGTCGTCGCCACCCTGACCGACGCGGCGGACCTGGCCGCCGCTCACGAACTGATCGCACCTGTGGCGGCCGCGCTGCGTGCCGCGACCGGCTCCGGAGCAGCGAGCGGGTCCAGCGGATCGAGCGGATCGAGCGGAGTCGAGATCTTCGTCGACGAAGGCGCCCGCTCCCTGACCATTCCGGCCGGTGGGCTGGCCGACCTCACCCGGGTGGCTCAAGTGCTCGACGAATCGGGGATCGCCGTCGACGATCTCGGCCTGTCCCGCCCGAGTCTGGACGATGTCTTCCTCTCGCTGACCGGCCACCGCACCACTCCCGACGAGACCACCGAGGAAGCGTCATGACCGCGACCACATCCACCGCCGCACCGGCGACTGCGCCGACCGCGCTCACTCCGCCGGGGCTGTGGCGGCAGACCCAGATCATGGTCAAACGCAGCCTGATCCACACCAAACGCATGCCCGAGATGCTGGCGGACGTCACCGTCCAGCCGATCATGTTCGTGGTGCTGTTCGCCTTCGTCTTCGGGCCGGCCATGCCGGTCCCCGGCGGAGGCAGCTACAAGGAGTATCTGCTGCCGGGCATCATGGGGCAGACCATCGCGTTCACCGCATTCGTGGTGGCCACCGGCATCACCGCCGATGTGGACAAGGGCATCGTCGACCGATTCCGGTCCCTGCCGATCTCGCGCACGTCGTACCTGTTCGGCCGCTCGATCGCGTCGGTCCTGCATTCGATGATCGGCATCGTCGTGATGGCGCTGACGGGTCTCGCGATCGGCTGGCGGATCCATACCTCGGTCGGCGAGGCCGTGCTCGGTTTCGCCCTGCTGGTGCTGTTCGGCTTCGCATTGATCTGGTTCGGCGTCCTCGTCGGCTCACTGCTCCGTTCCGTGGAGTCGGTCAACGGCGTCATGTTCACGACGATCTTCCCGCTGACCTTCCTCTCGAACGCCTTCGTGCCGACCGCGCCGATGGCGCCGTGGCTCCGGGCGATCGCCGAATGGAACCCGATCTCGTCGTTGGTGCAGTCGCTTCGCGTGCTGTGGGGCAACGGTCCCGCCGCCGGTCCCGACGCCGCCCTGCCGCTGCAGCATCCGCTCATCTCGACGGTGCTCTGGTCGGTCGCGCTGACCGCGATCTTCGCCCCGTTCGCCCTGCGCGCCTACTACCGCCGCACCAGCAACTGATCTCGCTCGTGCGCCCGGCGCGCAACACGCCGCGCCGGACGCTCGGATTACTCAGGAGGTGTGGCTGAGAGCATCCAGCGGGTCGGCGTAGACGGCGTCGAGAGCGACTGCGCCGGCGGCCTTCTGCTGCACCGTGATCGCCGACCGTGCGACGCGGACGTCGCGGTTGTTGATCACCGAGGTCGCGCGCAGCGCCTTGGACACCACGGGCAGAGCCTCCGGGTAGTCGGTGAACGCCTGACCGCCCAGGATGACGTGGTCCGGGTTGAAGATGTCCGAGATCAGCGCGACGGTACGGCCGAGCACCTCGGCGCGCTCGGCCAGGATGTCGTGCGCGATGCTGTTCCCGGTCCGCGCCTCGCGACGCAGGGCTTCGAGCGAGTCGACGTCGAGCCCGGCGGCCGCCGCCGCGCGCAGCACCCCCGAGTCACCGACCGCGTCCTCCAGCCGACCGGTCTTGTCCGGGTCCAGCAAGCGGGTCTCGCCGGTCGGGAAGTGCCCGATCGTGGGCGGACCCGCGGCCGGCGTGTGGACGGTGCCGTCGACGCTGAAGGCGATGCCGGCCATCTCACGCGCATAGAAGTAGAGGAAGTTCTGGCTCGACTCGGCGGGATTCACGACGAGCTCGGCGGCAGCCATCGCCTCCACGTGCGACGCCACCGACACGGGGAGCCCGAGGGCCTGCGCCACGAGCTCGCCGACCGGGACGCTCTGCCACCCGAGGCGGGGGTGGTCGACGGTGCCCTTGGCACCCACCCGGCCGCCGATGGCCACACCGCCCCAGAGCAGGCGCTTGCCCACCCAGCGGTCGGCGAAGCGGCGCGCACTCGCGCCGATGGCGGCGACTACCTGTTCCGGAGTCGCCGCCTGCGGGGTCGGGATGTTGATCGCGCCGACGACGCGATGCTGCAGGTCGTGTGTGGTGATCGACGTCGTCCGGTAACCGATGTGAATGCCGACGGTCAGGAAGTCGCCGGTGTTGATCTCGAACGGGACGCGCGGGCGGCCGACCGCACCGGGCGGTGTCAGATCGGCGCGTTCGCGGATAAGGCCGGCCTTGAGCAGCGCGCTGACCTGCCGGTTCACCGTGGAGATCGAGAGTCCGGTCTGGGCGGCGGTGTCGTCCCGGAACACCGGGCCGGAGACGCGGGCGGTGCGGAGCACGAGCGCCGCAGCCTTAGTGGAGAGCTGCAGGCTGGCGACGCCGGACGGCAGGGGCGTCGTCCGACCCGGGCGAGCCGGTCCGGCGGCCGGCACCGGGCCGGTCACCGCACGCCTCGCCGAAGCGGGTCCCGCAGCGACACGGGCGCGCACACCTGCGGCCGGGGCAGGTCCGCGAGCCGGCGAAGCTCCGGGAGCCGGGCGAAGGGAGACACGTCGATCAAGAGTAGAGGTCATGGTGGTGTTGTCCTAAAGAGATGCCGAGTGCACGACCGCGAAGCGGTGCGAAGCAGCGAGGAGGTGCCCGGATTGCGGGCGTGGGCCGAGGTTCAGCGCATTCGGCGGCAACACAGGACACGAGCGAGCGGCAGGCGGCATCCCAGGGCGGTGGTCACGTAGGTGACCTCCGGGATCGCATACGGCTGGCTGGTCATTCGCCCAAGCTAGCAAGCGCAAGCAGTACCCGCAATACCGCGGCGCCGCCGTTTACGTCACACTCGGCCCACCTGCCCGGGACGACCAGGAGCAGATCGCCGCATTACTCAGCGGAAGGTCGCCAGCCCGACGTCTCGCGCGGAGAGGTGGGTGTGCTCGTTCACCGAGACCACGGTGAGGCCCCGGCGACCCACGAGCACCTTGGTGATCGAGGCGTTGACCATCGCCCGGGCGAGGGCCGGCCACTCCGGCGCCGGCACTCCCCAGGCCCGGGCGACGAGCGCGGTGATAGTGCCCGCGGACGAGACCACGAGCACCGTCTTCCCAGATCCGGCCTCGTCGACGGCGCGGTCGGCGGCGGCGGAGGTGCGCGCGACGTACTCGGCATAACTCTCGTCTGAGTCGTCCGCGCCGGCGATCCAGCGCGCCAGCGCGGCGTCGAGCACCTGCTGATACCCGGCCGGATTCGCATAGAGGTCGGGGCCCGGCCCGCCGGGCAGCGCGGGTATCAGGTACTCGTCCCAGCCCGGGTCCACCACCGGCGCGGGATGCTCCTCGCCCACGATGCCGCGGAAGCTCTCGAGCACCGTGCCGAGCGTCGCACGCTGACGCGGAAGCCCGCCGCTGATCACCGACGTGAAGCCGGAAGCCTGCCGCGCGAGCTCGGCGCCGGTGGCGCGGGCCTGCGCGAAGCCCAACTCGGTGAGGCCCGGAACCGCCGGATCGGGTTCACCGCTCTGGACCGCGCCCGCAGCGTAGGCGTGCGCCGGCGCCTGACCGTGCCGAACCAGGTAGAGGACGCCCACAGCTCAGCGTCCGACCGCGGCCAGGCCGTTGGCGATGAAGGCGGCAGTCGCCTCGGCGGCGCGCTCGGCGCCCGTGGCCCCCGACGACCCGCCCTGCAGCGCACGATGCGTGATGCCCTCGGCGATCACGCCCAGCTTCAGATTCGCCAGCCCCAGATAGAAGCCCCAGTCGCCGAGATCGGTGCCGGCCGCCTCGGCGTAGCTCTGCGCCATGGCATCCGAATCCGGATAGCGGTCACTGGTCCAGGCCGCCTGGAAACCCAGCACCTGGGAGAACACCGGCTCTCGGTATACGCACATCAGCGCGACATCGGTCAGCGGATCTCCCAGGGCCGACATCTCCCAGTCGACGACGGCGGCGATCCGCGCGGGGTCGTCCGCGGCGACGATGGTGTTGTCGACGCGGAAGTCTCCGTGCACGATCGACGATGCCGCCGACGCCGGAACACGTTCGGCCAGAACCGAAGCCAGACGCTCGACGTCGGGCAGTTCCCGTGTCTTCACCAGGCCCCACTGCCGCGTCCACAGCTTCACCTGGCGCGCCGCGAAGCCCTCGGGCCGCCCGAACTCGGCCAGTCCGACCGCTTCGTAGTCGACGGCGTGCAGTGCGGCCAGCGTCGCGACGAGTGAATCGAAGTTGGCGGTCACCTCGTCGTCGGTCCAGTCCGACAGGTCGTCCACCGAACGGATCACCTGCCCGTCGACGAATTCGACGACGGTGCACGGCGCGCCGATGTACTCACCGGAGCGATCGATCGCGACGGGCTTCGGCACCGGTACGGCGGTGCCGGTCAGCGCAGAAGTGACGGCCCACTCGCGTTCCATGTCGTGCGCGGACGGCGTCAGCCCGGCCAGCGGCGGCCGGCGGGCGACCCAGCGGCGCTCGGCGTCGTTCACGACGAAGGTCAAGTTCGACCTGCCGCCGCTGATCAGCTCGATGTTCAGCTCTCCGGATATCGAGATACCGTTGGCGTCCAACAGCTTCCGGAGATCATCCGACTTGAGACCGGGGTGCTCAGACATGGCGGACCCCAGCCTCGCGCTGCTTGCGCGCTCGTCCGACGGCCCGCTTCGCCAGGGCCCAGCGGTGCACCTCGGAGGGACCGTCGTAGATCCGGAAGGCGCGGACCTCGTTGGCGAGCCGGGCCAGCGGCAGGTCCTCGGAGACACCGAGCCCGCCGCACATCTGGATGCAGCGATCGAGGACCCGGGAGAAGGCTTCGGCGCCGAAGGTCTTGGCGATCGACGTCGAGTTCGACGCATGCTCGCCGCGGTCCAGCTCATCGCAGGCCTGCAGCAACAGTGCCCGGGCGGCGGCGAGGTCGATCTCGTTGTCGGCGATCATCTGCTGGATCATGCCGAGGTCGCCGAGCGTTCCGCCGAATCCCTCCCGCACGCTCACATAGTCGAGGGCGATCTCCTGGGCGCGTTCGGCCACTCCCATCCAGCGCATCACGTGAGTCATCCGGGCAGGTCCGAGACGGACCTGGGCGTACCGGTAGCCTTCGTCGACCTCGCCGAGAACGTCCTCGTCGGGAACGAACACGTCGGCGAAGGTCACCTCGCAGTGACCGCCGATCATTCCGCGGTCATAGGTGTGCACGTAGCGGTCCACCGACACGCCGTCGACGTCTCCGGGGGCGAGAAACATCGTCGCTCCGCCGCGGTCGCCGGGCTCGCCTCGGGTGCGCGCCATGATGATCCACATCCCCGCGCCGTCGGCACCGGTGATGAACCGCTTCACACCGTTGATCTTCCATCCTCCGGGGACCCGGACCGCGTTGGTGCGCAAGGCATTCGGGTCCGAGCCTGCACCGGGTGAGGGTTCGGTCATCGCGAAGGCGCTCCGGATGTCGCCCTTGGCGAGCGGTTCGAGGTACCGGTCCTTCTGCGCCGGGCTGGCGACGTGCGCGAGCATGTGGACGTTGCCCTCGTCGGGCGCTCCGATGTGCAGCGCGACCGGACCGAAAGTCGAGTGTCCGGCTGCGGTGAACACCGGCGCCCGGTCTCGCATGTTCAGTCCCAGACCGCCGAACTCGACGGGCGCGTGCGGCGCGAAGATCCCGGCGGCTTTGGCCTGTGCGTTCAGTTCGCGACGCAGGTCGTCGCCGCCGGCCGCCATGATGTCGCCGGCGTGCCGGTTCTCCAGCGGCAGCACGACGTCGTCGACGAAGGCCCTCGTCCGGTGGACGAGCCCGGTCACCTCGGGGCTGCAGGACGGTTCTGTCGGCATGTCTCCTCACTCCCACCGAACGAACGCTCGGTCGTTACCAGGGTCACACGGCGAGACCGGCTCGTCAAGCAGTCGGCTCGACCGGACCGCCGACCACCATGCGCGCCAAGACGAGATTCCTGGCGACCAACTCGTCCGGATCGAGTTCGCCGTCCGGCCGGTACCAGGTCGACACCCCGACGCACATCGTGGCGATGGCGCGGGCCGCGTCCCGCGGGTGCGGGGTGGCGAACTCGCCCGCCTCGACTCCCGCCGCGACGACGTCGTCGATCATCCGCTGTTGCCGGTCCCTCCGTCCGACGTAGACCTCTCGGTAGTCCGGTTCCATGCTGCGGATCTCGGTGGAACCGACGAACGCCTGCTCCCGGCGATACATGTGGAAGCGGAGGAGCGACTCCACCAGTGCGTCGAAGCGGGCCACCGGGTCGTCACCCGCCCCGGCCAGCGCCGCTTCGCTGCGGTGCAGCAGCTCGGACATGGTCAGGTCCGCAAGCCCTTGCAGCAGCGATTGCTTCGACGGGTAATGGTGATAGAGACCGGGCACCGAGAGTCCGGCTCGCGCGGCGATGTTGCGCACCGTTGTTCCGTGGTAGCCGTGCTCGGTAAAGGCCTCCAGCGCCGCGGCGAGGGGCGCCGGCAGCTCCGGCGGACCGTACTCACGCCAGTCGTCCATGTGACGCTTCTCCCTATCGCTCGTTCGCCGCGCCGCCCGGGAGCATCAATCGAACACAGACCTCCACCACGTGGTCCCGGTCGAGGTCGATCATCCCCGCGGTCCAGGATGCGAGGAGCCTGCCCATTCCGCCGACCTGGAAATAGGCCGCAGCAGTGGTCTCCGGACCCGGACGCACACCCATCACCTGCGCAGCCGACTCGCTGGTCAGCCGGACGAAGAGCCGCATCGAATCCTCACGCTTGGTCGCGACCACCGGGCTGCGCAACGTGTCGGTGAACAGGAGCCGGCCCTTGCGACGGTCCGAATCGACGACGTCGACGATCGCCCCTATCGCACCGGCGACCTTTCCGCGGGTGTCCTCGCCGGCCGCGAGCCCGGCGAGCGCGGTCTCGGCGATTTCGGCGATCACGCCGTCGTATGTGGCCCCGACCAAGTCGTCCACTCCCGAGAAGCTCTCGTAGAAATACCGCGGGGTCAGTCCGGCGCGCGCACAGATCCCCCGCACCGTGACGCCCCCGGACTCCGGATCCCCCAGCAGGTCCAGGGCTGCGTCGATCAGCGCGGCGCGGCGTCGTGCCACCCGCGCATCGCCGGGCTCACCCCCGTACGAACGGAGCGTCGGCTCGGTCGCCGGATCCTGCGCAGTCACCCTGCCATCTTGGCACTCGTCCGTAATGCGAAAGACCTTGACACCCCGGCTCCGTCGGCGTTGAATCGAATCAGGCAAGAGGTAACACTCGTTATCAGATGAACGGAGGGCGTGATGACCGCCGAGACCGTCTCACCCGACGATGCACGACGGATCGCGCGCGACGCCGAATCCATGCCGCGGTCCCGCCGGGACGAATTGGACCATGCGCCCACTCTCGACACCGAACCGCTGGGGATCGCGCTCCTCGCCGGTCCCGCCAACGTGATCATGCAGCTGGCCCTGCCCGCAGTCGGCTACGGCGTCTACGAAAGCAAGGTCGACTCAGGGAATCTGTTCCGGCACCCGGTCAAGCGCACCCGCACCACCCTGACCTACCTCGCCGTGGCCGCAATGGGTTCCCCGGAGCTGCGCAAGGCCTACCGCCACGCGGTCAACAAGTCGCACGCGCACGTTCGCTCCACCGAGAACAGCCCGGTGAAGTACAACGCCTTCGATCCCGCCCTGCAACTCTGGGTCGCCGCCTGCCTGTACAAGGGCTGGGAGGACGTCCAGCGCATCTACGGAGACCCGGACGCGGTCACCGAGGAGATCTACCAGCAGGGCTCGGTGATGGGCACCACCCTCCAGATGCCGCGTGAGATGTGGCCCGACACCCGCGCCGATTTCGAAGAGTACTGGCAGCGCACGGTTGCCGAACTGGAGATCGACGACACCATCCGCAGTCACCTGATCAAGATCATGCGGCTGGAGTTCTCGTACACACCGATCCAGCTGATCGGCGGCTGGTGGTCCGAGACCATGACACTCGGCTTTCTACCTCCGGAGTTCCGGGAGAAGATGCGCGTGGAACAGTCACCAGCCCAGCGCCGCTTCTTCGACGTGCACAACGCCGTCGCGCGGATCGCATTGCGGTTCATGCCCAAGCCGGTGAAGGCGTTCCCGTTCAATCTGATGCTCGCCGATCTGGAGTGGCGTCGCCGCACCGGCCGCCCACTGGTGTGAGGATCCCCGTTCCACTCAGGCGGCGGTCGTAGAACAGGCGCGGCGCCTCAGCCCGACAGAGGCAACAGGATGTTCTTGACCTCCGGCGACGTGCGCAGGAACTCCTGCACCGCCGGATCCTGGAACGCGGCGACCAGCTTCTTGATGTTGGGCTCGTCCTTCCACCGCTCGCCGATCGTCAGCTGGCCCGCGAACTCGTCCGGCGGCCGGGTCGCATAGATCTGCTTCTCGACCGGGATGCCGGCCGCGAGGTAATACTCGGTGTAGCCGACGGCCGCGTCCAGATCCGGGAGGGCGCGCGACTGCGCCGCGAAGTCCAGCAGCTTGAACTGCAAGTTCCGGGGAATCTCCACGACATTCGCGGTCGTCGCCTTCCACTTGTCGACGTTCGGGTCGAGCGTGATCAGTCCCGCGCGTTCCAGCACCCACAGGCCCTGCGCCTCGTTGGCCGGATCGGAGTAGAGGGAGACCGTCGCACCGTCGGGAAGTTGGTCGGGAGAGACGTACTTGTCCGACCAGACGCCGAAGCCCCAGCGGAAGACCGGCGTGGCGACGATCTCCTTGAAGTCCGGGTTGGCCGCGAGCACCTGCTGCAGCCACAGTTTGTGCTGGTAGATGGTTCCGGCCACCTCGCCGTCGCTCACGGCCCGGTTCAGGGTCGTCGAGTCGGCCAGGCCGCGGAAGGAGACGGTGATGCCGTGTCTGGGGGCGACCTCCTCGGCGATGAACTCCACCAGGGCCTGTTCGGCTGCGTTCCCCTCGGCGGTGACGACGACCAGGGTCGCACCCTCGACGGCGTTCGGCGATTCGGCGCTGCCGCCCGCGACGCGCCAGACCACGATCGCCCCGACGGTTGCCACGGCCGCGACGATCGTAACGAACACCGGCCATCGTCGGCGCCGGCGGAGCTCGATCTCCTCGCCGGGTCGGTCTGCGGACGCTTCTTCGGGTCCGGTGGTGGTCATGAGACGGGTTCCTTCTGTGAACGTGCGCCGGCGGTCGCCGAGAGCGCGGGGGTGAGACGACGGGCCAGGGCGTCCCCGGCCACTCGAATGAGGGCGACCGTGACGACCAGCGCGATGATCGTCGCGATCATCACCCCGTGGTCGAAACGCTGGTAGCCGTAGGTGACGGCGATGTATCCGAGACCACCCGCGCCGATGGTCCCGGCGATGGTCGAGTACTCGATCATCGCGATCGTGTTGATGGTGAGTCCGCCGACGATGTTCGGCAGAGCCTCGGGGATCTGCGCGGATCGGATGATCTGGAGGGGCGTGCCGCCCGCGGCACGCGCGACGTCGACCACTTCGGCGGGGACCGAGCGCAGGGAGTTCTCCACGATTCTCGTGAAGAACGCGATGCCCGCGATCGACATCGGCACCACCGCGGCGGCGATCCCGATGTTCGTCCCGGTGACGAAACGCGTGAACGGGATGATCGCGGTCATCAGCACCAGGAACGGCAACGACCGCCCGACGCTGACGAGCCAGGACAGCGGAGTGTGCAACGTGCGATTGGCGAACAGGCCGCCCGGCGCGAGGTTGTGGATCAGCGCGCCGAGGGGCACACCGACCACGACGACGATCACCATCACGATGCCGACCATCGTCACCGTGTCGACGAAGGCCGGCAGCAGTAGGTCCGGGATCTCGGCAACGGGAATCGTGGCCGCGAGTGGAGTCGTGACGCTCATGCCGGCACCGCCTCCTGCGCAGCGCGCCCCTCCGGATCCGGAGCGGGTCCGGCGACAGACAATCCGAGATAGGTTGCCGCCCTACGGAATTCATCGATCAGCCCGGAAGGAACTGTCACCTGCGCATGCCCGACCGCTACGCCGTCGACATCGCGGACATCGGCCCCGGCGAGCCCGAGTGGGGTGGCGAGTTGGAGGGACAGGCGGGCCAGCCAGTCATCGGGAATCCGGTGCGACCCATAGATCACCGTCACCAGTTCGCGTCCGGCGACCTCAGGTCGGCCGGCCCGAACCCGACCGGGCTCACCGTCACGGCGCAGGGCGGCGCCAAGCGGCGACCCCGGATCCAGTGCCAGGTCGAGAACAGTCCCCTGTTCCACCAGTCGTCCGGCCTTCAGGAGCCCCACCCGGTCGGCGACCTCTGTCACGGTGTCCATCTCGTGGGTGATCAGGACGACCGCCAGCCCGAGTTCGGTGCGCAGATCCGTCAACAGGCGCAGATACGAGCGGGTGGTGTCCGGGTCCAGACCCGAGGTCGCCTCGTCGGACAGCAGGACCGAAGGCCGCAGGGCCAATGCCCGTGCGATCCCGACGCGCTGACACTGACCTCCGGAGAGTTGGTGGGGATAGTGTCGCGCCTTGTCGGCGAGCCCGACCCGGTCGAGCAGTTCGGTCACCCTGCGTGTGGTGGAAGCCCTCGTGGCACCCAGTAACTCCAGCGGCAGCGCGACGTTCTCCGCGGCGGTGCGCCGGCTGAGCAGATTGGACGACTGGAAGACGGTGCCGATCCGCCGCCGGGCCTGACGCAGCCCCGCCGCATCGAGATGCGACAGGTCCTCACCGTTGACGATGACCTTGCCGGCGGTCGGTTCTTCCAGTAGGTTCAAGCAGCGCGAGAGCGTGCTCTTGCCCGCACCCGACGGTCCTACGACGGCGAAGATCTCCCCGTCGGCGACCTCGAAGCTGATGTCATCGAGCACCGTCAGCGCCGTCGGCCCCGAGCCGAAGACTTTGCGCAGGTTTCGGACTTCGATCACGGGGTGACTCCCGCCAGGACGCTCGCGCGCACCGAGTCATCGATCGTCGACGACGGTCCGCCCACCCGGAACCCGGCACCGCGGTGGGCCCCTGGGAGCCGATCACCGTTTCCGAAGAGCTTGTGCCGCAGCGTCCCCGGGCGGTACTCACTCGGGTAGGCGCCGCGCCGCACGAGGCTGGGGAGCACGTGATCGACGATGTCCTCGAACGACCCCGGGGTCACCGCGTAGGCGATGTTGAAGCCGTCCACGTCGGTCTCGTCGACCCAGTCGGCGAAGGTCTGGGCGATCTCGTCACCGGACCCGATGAAGACCGGCCCCATCCCGCCGATTCCGCCCCACTCAGCGAGATCCCCTACGCTCCAGGGCTTCCCGCTCTCGCTCGCTTGCGCGAACGCACTCACGGCAGATCGGATGGCGTTCGATTCGACGTCGCCGATCGGCGCGGCCAGGTCGTAGTGGGAAAGGTCGATCCCCATCCAGCCGCTCATGAACACCAGCGCTCCCTCGTCGGAGGCGTAGCGCTGGTACTCGGCCGCTTTCTCCCGCGCGGCCTCCGGAGTGCTGGCAGTGATGACGGTGACAAGGGTGTAGATCTTCGCGTCGTAGGGGCCGCGGCCCGCCGCGACCAGTTCCTCGCGGATCTTGCCGACCAGCTCTCGGAGGATGGTCTTGGTGGGCGCCGCGACGAAGACGGCCTCGGCGTTCTGGGCGGCGAAGCGCCGTCCGCGCGGCGACGCCCCGGCCTGGTAGATCACCGGAGTGCGCTGAGGCGACGGCTCCGACAGATGGATCCCGGGCACCCGGAAGTGCTCGCCGTGGTGGCCGATGTGGTGCACCTTGGCGGGATCGGCGAAGATCCCGGCGGCCCGGTCACGCAGGACGGCGTCGTCCTCCCAGGAGCCTTCCCACAGCTTGTACAGCACGGTCAGGTATTCGTCGGCATGGTCGTAACGCTGGTCGTGGTCCAGCAGACCGTCGTCGCCCAGATTGCGGGCCGCGGACGGCAGGTACCCGGTGACCACGTTCCAGCCGATCCGCCCGCGGGTGAGGTGATCCAGGGTGGAGAGCCGCCTGGCGAAGGGATACGGGTGCTCGAAGCCGGTACCCGTCGTAATACCGAATCCGAGATGCTCGGTCGCGTGCGCCATCGCTGACACCAGCAGCAGCGGGTCGTTCACCGGGATCTGAGCGCCCTGCCGGATCGCCGCTTCGTCGGTGCCGGCGTAGACGTCGTAGGTGCCCAGGACGTCGGCGATGAACAGTCCGTCGAAGCGGCCCCGCTCGAGCACCTGAGCCAGATGCACCCAGTAGTCGAGGGTGTTGTAGTCCCACGAGCGGTCGTCGGGATGGCGCCACAGTCCGGGCGACTGATGGGCGACGCAGTTCATGTCGAATGCGTTGAGATGGATCTGTCGGGTCATGGCGACCATCGTGGGGCCGCCGATGAGCTACGAGAACCGTTGCACGCGTGATGGGTCGAACGTCGGCCCGGGCGGACTCCCTGCCCGACGAGCGATGTCCTGCATTGCCGAGGCGTCAGGCGAACGCTGCGATTCCTGATCGCCGGCGACTCAAGGAAGGTGTTTCAGCGCGGACCGGTCCAGATCGGCGACGCTCGTGTGCCCGGACAAGCCGAGGGTCAGGTCGAGTTCGGCGAGGATGTTCGCGACCGCGTCGCGGGCGCCGTCGGCCCCGTTCAGGGCCAGACCGTACATGTGCGGACGCCCGATACACACCGCGTCGGCGCCCAGCGCGAGCGCCTTGAACACGTCCGAGCCGGTGTAGAAGCCGGAGTCGACGAGGATCTTCACATCCTCTTCGCCCACGGCATCGACGACGTCCACCAGTGCGTCCGTCGAACTGATCTCACCGTCGATCTGCCGGCCACCGTGGTTGGAGACGATGATCCCGTCGATGCCGAGCTCGACCGCCGTCCGAGCGTCGTCGGGGTGCAGGATCCCCTTGAGCACGATCGGGAGGGTGGTCTTCTCGCGCAGGGACGCGATGTCGTCCCAGTCGAGCGACGGCCGCGAATAGATGTCCAGAAACGTCTGCACCGCCGCCGGCCCCTTGGTCACTCGCTCCTTGAGCCCCGACGACCGCCCCCTGAGCCCCGTCGACCGCCCCTTGCGCCCCGTCGACCGCCCCTTGAGCCCCGTCGAAAGGGTCCCAGACAGCTCCGGCATGTTACGCACGATCGACAGCAGCGTCTTGATCGCGCCGAGCGAGACCTCCTGCTTCGCGGTCTCACCGGTCGACGCGGCGTCTCGCATGCGCTCGGCGACGATCTCCCAGAACGACGGGTCCGAGGTGTACTGGTCGATGCCCTCGGCCCGGGCGAAGGGCAGCGAGCCGAGATTCAGATCCTGCGGCCGCCAGCCGAGCATGGTGGTGTCCAGAGTGACGGTCAGCGCCGCCGCACCCATCGTCTCCGCGCGTCGGATCAGACTGTCCACCAACCGGTCATCGGTCGACCAGTACAGCTGGAACCAACGGGGAGCACCCGGTTTCACGGCCTCCATCGCGTCGGCGACCCCCTCCATCGGCGCGCAGCCCTGATTGGAGAAGATGTAGGGCACACCGAGTTCCGCGGCAGCCCTTCCGATATGCACGTCGGCATCCGGGTAGGCCAGTGCGCCCGCACCGACTGGCGCGAAAAGCACTGGAGCAGAAAGTGTCTGGCCGAACAGCTCGGTCTGCAGGCTTCGTTCGCTCACGTCTCTGAGGACGCGCGGGACGATGGCCCAGGAGTCCAGCGCCCGCCGGTTGGCCGTCATCGTCCGGCCTTCACCGGCGCCGCCCGCGATGTAGGCCCAAGCGCGGCGCGACATCTTGGCGCGTGCCCGCCGCTCCAACTCTGCGAAATCGGCGGGCACCGTGGGCGTGCGCCCGTGGACGCCGGCGGTGTAGACGTCGTTCTGCCGGGAACGCCCGAAGTTCACTGAAACCATGGAGCGACTCAGTCCCCGCCACCGGGAGCCGCACCGTCGCGGTCGCGCTGAAGGTAGAAGTAGAAGTGACGGTCGCGGACCAGCGAGGTCTTGCCGTTCATGATCCCCATGAGGGTGGTCTCGTCGACTCGCTTGAAGTGATCGATCACCGGCTGCCCGTCATAGACCATCGACGCGGTCACTTCCCCGCGGAACTCCACCGGCCAGAGACTTGCCTCTCCTTTGCCGATCTCCTTGTTGGAGTACAGATTCCCGTCGTCGTCCCGGCAGACCATCGGCGCCACACGGTACCGCGAGTCGAACCACTTCCCGTGCCAGCGCACGAGCGCGAGTTGACCGTCCATCGGGTGCCCGGACGGCAGCTCGCCCCCACGCCAGTGGCCGAGGATCTCGTCGATCGTCACCGTCGGCAGCGCCGCCCAGATCTCGTCGAGGTGTTCCGGAGCACTGATCTCTTGCGAGGAGACGCGCTCGAAGAATCCGGCGATCGCCTGTTCTCGGGTGAGGATCATTGGGCGGTCTCGCTCTCTTCAGCGGCTTCCGGAGTGTCGGTCGGCTCCGGTGCGACGACGGCGACCGCCGGCTCGGTCCGCGAGAACACCATCGCTTCGGTCACGTCGTAACGGCGGGCGTCGATCGCGTCCAGCAGCGCATTGTGGCGAACCTGCCACGGCGCCTCTTCACCCGCCTTCGGCAGTCGTCCGCCGGCACGCTGCACGTATCCCGAGCTGAGGTCGAAGAAGGCGTGCGCCTTCGGTTTTGCCCCGTCGAGAGTCGGGTAGGCGCGCGTGTAGCCGTTCGCGCGCATGTGAGCCAGCAACTCGGCCACCGCTTGACTGGTGAGGTCGACACGCAACGTCCACGAGGCGTTGGTGTACCCGACCGACCACGCGAAGTTCGGAACATCGTCGAGCATGTACGCCCGGTAGCCGTACTTCTCACCCGGGTCGACGCGCTCTCCGTCGACGGACAGGTCGATGCCCCCGAACGCGACCAAGTCCAATCCCGTTGCGGTGACGACGATGTCGGCCGCTAGCTCACGCCCCGACGAGACCCGGATACCGGTCGGTGTGAAGCTCTCGATGGTGTCGGTGACCACCTCTGCACTGCCGTCGGCGACCACTTTGTAGAAGTCGCCCTCCGGGATCACGCACAACCGCTGATCCCAGGGCTCGTAGGCGGGTTTGAAATGCGTGTCGACGTCGTATCCGTCCGGCAAGTAGTGGAGCGCCAAGCGCCGGATCAGCTTGCGTGAAGCCTTCGGGAATCGGCGGCAGAACGAGTACAGGCCCAGCGTGACGAAGGCGTTCCGGTAGCGCGTGATGTCGTGCGCCGCTTGCCAGGGCAGCACGCGCTGGACCAGTTTGGTCATCGGGTCGCTCCACGGATACGGGAACATGTAAGTGGGCGACCGCTGCAGCATGACGACGTGTCCGGCGTCGGCAGCCATCGCCGGAATCAGCGTCACCGCCGTCGCACCGCTGCCGATCACCACCACGTTCTTGCCTGCGTAGTCGAGGTCGTCGGGCCAGAACTGCGGGTGCACGATCTGTCCGGTGAACTGGTCCTCACCCTCGAACTCGGGTCGATAGCCGGCGTCGTATCGGTAGTAGCCGGTGCAGAGGTAGAGAAAACGCGTTGTGACGGTGCGGGTTCCGCTATCGCTCAGCAGATCGACAGTCCAGAGGTCGGCGGACCGGTCGAAGTCGGCCGATACCACCTGGGTGGAGAAGCGGATGTGCGGATAGATGCCGAAGTCACGCGCAGATTGCTCGATGTACTCGCAGATCTCCGCACCCTCGGCCATCGTCCGCTCCCCGCGCCACGGGTTCCACGGATAACTGAGGGTGAAGATGTCGGAATCGCTGCGCACACCGGGGTAGCGGAACAGGTCCCACGTGCCGCCGATCCGCTCACGTTGTTCGACGATGAGGTAGGTGAGCTCTGGATTCCGTTCGCGGACACGGTAAGCCGCGTCGATCCCGGACAGTCCAGCTCCCACGATCAGGACGTCGTAATAGTCGGCGTCGTCGAACGTCATCGATTCTCGCCACCTCTCTCGTTCTGCGATGACGTCCGGATCTTCCCGGACGCCCCTGCGGTCAAGCCGATTTGGCCGTCCCACCGGACGGCTTCTTCTTCGCCCCGGTCTTCCGCCGAGTCGAGGTCTTCGGCTTCTCGGCGGCTTCTTCCGACTCCGCCGCTTCGTCGGACTCCTTCTCGCCGGAGTCGGCGCCGGCACGGCCCTTCACCGATGCGCGCAGCGCGGCAAGCAGATCGGCCACCTCGTCGTCGCTCCCGGCCGGAGCCGCCTCCTCCTCTGGAAACGCTTGCTCGCCACCAGCTTTCGCTTCGATCAACTTGCCCAGTTCGATGGTGTAGGTGTCCTCGAACTGAGTGGGATCAAAGTCGGTCGCCATGGATTCGATCAACGACGAAGCCATCTCGAGTTCCTGAGGCCGGATCTCGACGTCTTGATCGAGGAACGCGAAGTCGGGTTTACGGACCTCGTCGGGCCACAGCAGCGTCTGCAACGTCATCACGCCGTCGATCACCCGGAGTGCCGCCAGCCGGGTCCGGGTGCGCAGGGTGAACATCGCGATCGCGAGGCGATCGGTGGTCTCCAGCGCCTGCGCGAGCAGGGTGTACGCCTTCGGCGACTTCGACGCCGGTTCCAAGTAGTAGGGCTTGTCGAAATAGATCGGATCCACTTGATCGACGGGCACGAACTCGAGAATCGAGATCTCCGGACTCCGGTTCACCGGCAGCGACGCGAGGTCGTCTTTGGTCAGGATTACCGGTTTGCCCTCGTCACTCTCGTACGCGTTCGCGATCTGGCTGTAGTCGACCTCGACGTCGGTGCCCTCCCGGACGCGCCGATACCGGACGCGGGTTCCGTCCTTCGCGTCGACCTGGTGCGACGATCGGTCGTGGCTCTCCGTCGCGGAATAGACTTTGACCGGTACGTTCACCAGGCCAAAGCTCAGATCACCCTTCCAGATCGAGCGCATGGGCCCATTGTGCCAAAGAACACATCCGATTGCGGAGCGCACCGGCCCGCGATGAAGCAGACGCCCCGGCGGCGGAGTGCGCACCCGTCGACGATTGAGCGAGCGCAGCCCTTCGGCGGAGCTCAGGGCGGGTACCACGAGTCGTTCACGAACCACGAGACGCAACCACCATCGTTCTCGCCGGTTCGCGTCGTCGGCGTGTGGTCGAGAACGATTTTGTCGCACCCCCGTCGTAGAGTGACGTCAGACACACCAGATGAACGGCACCAGCGGTTCTACCAGCGGGAACAGCACTTCGGGGAGGTGAACATCGTGACCGTCAACGGCATCTCGTACAACGACGCCGCTGCCGAGGGTCCGCGCGATGGCTCGGTGACTGCTCCGGCCGGTGCCGGCCCTGCCGACGCGGACGTGTTCGATCCTGCGGTGTTGCTCGCTGATCTCTCACCAGCGCAACTGTTGGCGGTGCAGACCACGGCCGAACAGCGCTTGAGCACCGAAGCGGCCGCCTCGGTGGCCGCCGAGTCCGACGACGCCCTGCTGGGTCTGCTCGATGTGCGTGAACAGACCCACCGCCGGGCCGAAGTGTTCGATGCCGCCCTGTACGTCGAAATCTCGACAAGCTCGATCCACCGAATCTCTGACCGTGGCGTGTACCGGCGTGCCGGGCACATCTCGACCCACCAGCTCTACGCCCGCGGCGCTCGTCTCGGTGAGGGTGAGGCCCGCCGCCGCCGGGTCACCGCCGAAGGCATCGGCGCCATGGGCACGTTGACCGGTGAACGCCTCGAACCCCGACTGGCGGCGACCGCGGCCGCCGTCGCGGACGGAGACGCCGGCGGCGCCCACGTCGCCGCCGTTACCGAGATCATGGAGAAGCTGCCGTCGGCGGTCACCCACGATCAGCGCGTCAAAGCCGAAGCCATGCTCGCTGATGCGGCGCGCCGTCTGGACCCGGCCGCGGTCACCGTGGTCGGCAACCGGATCCTGGCCTGGCTCGACCCCGACGGGACTCTGGCCGACGACCACGACCGGGCCCGTCGCCGCACCTTCAACCTGCAGCCGCAGAACCGGCAACTGATGAGCAAAGTCCGGGCGCTGCTCACCCCCGTGCTGCGCGCGAAGCTGGAGGTGGTCCTGCATCAGTGGGCCACCACCGGGATGAACAATCCCGGCGACCCGGATTCCCCGCGTGGTGCGGCCGATCAACCTGGCCTCGACCCGGCGGTCTTGGCGGCCGCGGCCGAGCGGGACACCCGCACGCTCGGACAGCGTCAGCACGACGCCCTCGAAGCATTGTGCGACTGGGCCCTCGCGCTGGCCGGGCAACCCGCACCCACCCGGATCCCCTCACAAGTCGTGGTCACCGTCACTGACGAGGATCTGGCCCGGCAGGCTGGGATCGGCTGGACGGCGACCGGCACCCGCATCCCGGTGTCTGATCTGGTGCAGTTCGCCGCCGACACCATCCCGTATCTGGCGGTGTTCTCCAAGGCCACCGGACAAGTGCTGTATTTGGGGCGCGCCAGCCGGTTCGCGACGGCGGCACAACGGTTGGCGCTGTTCGCCCGCGACCGGGGTTGCACCGCACCGGCCTGCACCGTCCCGTTCATCCGCACCCAAGCCCACCACCCTTCGACCGCGTGTCGCCGCAAGCTCCGCCACGCATGCTCAGGCCCACGCATGCCCGACTGGACCGACTACGGCCAGACCGACCCTTCGACTCCGCTCAGGACAGGTATCGACCGCTTAGGTGGGGCGTGCGGACGGCACAACCGCATGAACGGCACAACCCCGGGGCACTGGGAATCGACCGTCCTCACCTTCGGTCCCGACGCCGGACGCGTCGGCTGGCGGCCCGTCGGACGGGACACTCCGTGGCAGAGCAACATCATGTTCCACCCCGAACGGCTCGCACCCGACCCCGCCCGTGTCCCAGCAGCAGGTGAACCGCCCGCGGACACCGGACCGCCCGACACGACCGGCTCCCGCGAGGACACCGACGGACCGCGCGGCAACACACGAATGCTCGACGTCAGCGCATTGCGTGAAGTGATCGCTGCACCGGACGCGACCGGGCCACCGGGCGAACACCGGACTGCCCGTCCATTCCGGATCGTGCACGGACACTGGGTCGCCTGACACAGGCCCATCCAGTCAGTCCACCGTGCCTGCCCGTCGTCAGAATGGCGGTGAGACGGCCCTACCTCCACAACCAGAAGTCGACCGACTTGCTGCCGCCGACGAAACCGTAGCCGAGGTAGACCCCGTTCGGCAGTCGACGCAGTTCGTCGTGCGCGAAGGGCATACCGCTGCGCCGATAATCGATCCGGATCACGCGCCTGCCGTCGATCACCGACCGCGCGTAGAACACGTCGGCGGGCAGAATCTCGCCGCCGAACGCACGGTTGGTGAGCCAGCCTCGATGGAGAGTCTTGCCCGCCCAGATCGCGGACGCGGCCGACGAGGCGGCATCATTGGGCGGCCCGACCGGCCGCGTCTGCCCCCTCATCACCCCGAGCGGGATGGGGCCGGCCTCGGCGGTGCGGAACAGTCTGTCGAACTGCGCCTGACTGCACGAGTCGCGCAGCGCCATCGCCGTGGCTCCCGGTGCGAGGCGGGTGTTGACGTTGGCGGGACACGCCGGCGCCGCCGCGACCGGCGCCGCACCCACCACCGTTCCCGCGCCGAGTGTGACGGCGGCGAGTGCACTCGCCAGCCACGACCTCTTGATGGTTGCCATGACGTCTCCTGCGGTTCGGTTCGGCCCCTGTTCCCACGGTAGGCCCGCATCGACGCCGACGGAACAGGCGAGAATGGAAGACATGGCGCGCAACGAACTGGAGGTCGACGGACGCACGATCTCGCTGACCCATCTCGATCGCGTCCTCTACCCCGACACCGGCACCCGAAAGTACGACGTCATCGCGTACTACGTCGGGATCGCCGACGCGATCCTGCCCCACCTGGCGGCCCGCCCCGTCACTCGCAAACGCTGGCCGTCGGGGACGGGCACCGAACCGTTCTTCGAGAAGACCATGCCGGCCGGTGCACCGGACTGGATCCCGCGCTTCACCATTGCGCACTCCACCGAAGACAAGGTCTATCCCGTCGCGTCGAGCGCCGCAGTGTTGGTATGGATGGCGCAGATGGCCGCACTGGAACTTCATGTGCCGCAATGGCGGATCGACCTGTCGGAAGGCACCGGCGCGCGCCGCACCGCACGCCTGGTCCTGGACCTGGATCCAGGCCCGGACGTCCCCCTTTCCCAGTGCGCACAGGTGGCGCTCACCATCCGCGACGTGCTCGCCGACGCCGGCATCGAGTCGTGGCCGGTCACCAGCGGCGGCAAGGGCATCCACGTGTACGGTCGACTACCCGCGCCGGTCCGCAGCGACTCGGCGCGCGCCGTCGCCAAGGAGATCGCAACCTCTCTGGAGCGGGCCTATCCGGACGACGTCACCGCTTCGATGAGCAAGGCCGCCCGGCCGGGCAAGGTGTTCGTCGACTGGAGCCAGAACTCCTCGGCCAAGACGACGCTCAGCCCGTACTCGCTCCGCGGGCTCGAGCAGCCCTGGGCCGCGGCGCCGCGCAAGTGGTCCGAGCTCGCCGAAGCCGATCTTCGCCAGCTGCAGTATTCGGAGGTGCTGGAACGCTTCTCCGCTGCCGGTGACTTGCTGGCCGAGCTGGACGGACCGGCGCCGACGCTTCCGGAAGGCGTCGTCGACCTCGGTGAGTACCGCAGACACCGCCGGGCGGACGTCGACGACTCGGTTTCGACTCGCTCCGCTCGCTCAACCATCGAGCAGGGCACAGCGCCGATCTCCCCACCGAGCACAACCCAGCCCACTCCACCCACTCCCCCACCGAACACAACCCAGCCCACTCCCCCACCGAGCCCAAACCACGCCACCCGCGCAGGGAGCTCCACGCGTTCCGCCGGGGCAGACACCGAGCAGACTGTCTCCGCTCGATCGGCCGCCGGGGAGAACGGGACCGTGGTGCCGCTTCGGCCGATGCTCGCCGTCGACGAGTCGATCGAAGGACTCGAAGCGCACGACTGGGCGTTCGAGGGCAAATGGGACGGCTACCGGATTCTGGTGCGGTTCGCCGACGGGGATCTGCGCTTCCGGTCTCGGTCCGGCATCGACATGACCGCCGACTTCCCCGAGCTCGGCGTCCTGCGCGAGGCGCTGTCCGGACACTCGATCACGCTCGACGGCGAGGTGGTAGCCCTCGACGGAACCGGTCGCACCGACTTCACCCTCCTGGCCTCGCGCCGTCGCAGACCCGGGGAGTACCTCCTGCGCCTGTACCTCTTCGACCTTCTCGAGCTCGACGGGCACGACCTGTCGGCGCTGCCGTGGGAGCAGCGGCGAGCCCTGCTCGAGGAGCTGACGCCCTGGTTCGCCGCCACCCCGATAGTCCAGATTCCCGGCTTGCTCGACGGTCCCGGCGACCGCGCCGTCGCCGAGGCCAAGGCGCACGGGTGGGAGGGAGTGGTCGCCAAGCGGCGCTCGTCTCCCTACCGACCCGGATCCCGCAGTCCGGATTGGCGCAAACAGAAGAACTGGAACGACGTGGAAGTGGTGATCGGCGGATTCCGGATGGGCCGCGAGGGCAACGACCGGAATCTCGGCTCCGTTCTGGTCGGGTTGCCGGAGGAGACGGGACTGCGCTACATCGGCCGGGTCGGCACCGGCTGGACCCAAAGCCAGGCCGCGGACCTGCTCGCCGAGCTCCGCGACCTGGAGATCCGCATGTGCCCGTTTGTGGGCGGCGTCGACGCCCCGGTCGCCTCCAGCGCCACCTGGGTGCTCCCGAAGTTGGTCGCCGACGTCCGTTTCATGGACTGGACCTCCACCGGGCATCTGCGCCACCCGTCGTGGCGCGGCATCCGCCGCGACAAGCTCCCCGGCGACCTGTGAGGCCAGACACCGAGGGGCCAGTCATCGGCCTGAGCCCGATCAGCGGGGAGCGCTCGACGGAGCCGACGGCCCGACGGGCGAATCGGCGACGAAGTCCGTGACGAGCCATCTGCCGTTCTCCCAGACGAGGCTGATTCGGAACGGCGTGGACTGGGAGGTGCCCGCGGGGCTGAGCAGACTGGTCCCACTCACGTAGACCGTCGACTGCACCACGGCCGAACCGTCCCCGCATCCCGCGAGACGAGAGTCCATTCGGCTCACCTCACCGGTCACCGCGGCCTGTTCGAGAAACTTCTTGCTCGCCGGCCGTTCCTTCAGCGCCTCACGGAACTTCCCGGTCGACAGGCCCTCGAGTTCGGCGGTGTTCCGGTCGAAACTGCTCACGTTCATGTCGAGAGACAGCTCGGTGACCTTGTCGGCGACCGCGACCGCAGAATCGCACGGAGCCGCCGAAGACTCCTCGCGTGTGAGGAAGTAGGCCGCCACACCGCCTGCGGCCAAGAGAGCTGCCACAGCCGACACCACTGCCAGCACCACACGTGCCGAACGATTCGGCCCCGGCTGCGGCACCGGAGTCGGCGCCACAATCCGAGCCACAGCCTCGACTGTGTCGCTCACAGTCCCCGGCGTGGCCGGATCGCCTGTCATCGCCACGGCGAGGACCCCGTCGACCGCAGACGGCAACGACGGGTTGAGCGACGACGCCGGAAGCGGCCACACGGTACCGTCGGACTCTCGCCCGGTGAGCATCCGAGAGAGCAGCCGCGCGACTGCCCGACGGTCCTCCTCCGCGGAGGCGTCACGCCCAGAGATTCCGAAGTCGGCGACGACCACCCGGCCGGTGGTCCGCTCCAGCAACACGTCGCCCGGTGTCAGCTCACCGTGGACCAGGCCGCGCGAATGCGCGTAGTCCAGTCCCGCAGCGACACTCCGCGCGATACCGATCGCCTCGGCCGGCGCGAGCAGACCGCCGCGCTCGGCCAGCAGTCCCGCCAGGTCGGTGCCGTCGACGTACTGCATCGCGAACCAAGTCCGGCCGTCATCGCATTCGCCTGCGTCGATGATCTCGACGACGTTCGGGTGCCGCAGGTCGGCGGCGAACGCCGTCCCGCGGTCGCCGCCGCCTCGCCGCTGGGTCTCCGTAGTGTTCTGCCCGGCGCTCTCCTTGATCACCACCCGCCGGTCGAGGCGGCGATGCCTGGCCAGGTAGGCCGTCCCCTTCTCCCCGGAGCCGAGGACCTCCTCGATGACGTAACCGCCGATCCCGTCGCCCGGCTGCCTCATCGGATCCTCCGTCCTCGGCTCTGTCGGCTCGACCGCGGTACCCGGCCGCGCAACGACGGCGACGGTGACGGCCGAGACCGCGCGTCAACTCAGATGGTGCACCTCCTGCAGCCCGTACACCGGGGTGTCGATCCCTTCGTAGCGGGCCTTCAACTGCAGCGCCAGGTACAGCGAATAGTGGCGCGACTGGTGCAGGTTGCCCCCGTGGAACCACAGTCCCGGCTGCTGCGTGGGCTTCCACATGTTGCGCTGCTCGCCCTCCCACGGCCCGGGATCCTTGGTGGTGTCCGACCCGAGACCCCACACCTTGCCCACGCGATCGGCCACCTCCTGACCCATCAGATCGGCGGCCCAGCCGTTCATCGACCCGTAGCCGGTCGCGTAGACCACGACGTCGGCCGGCAGTTCGGTGCCGTCGGTCAGCACCACCGAGTCCTCGGTCAGGTGGTCCACGCCGCCCTTGGCCAGCTTGATGGTGCCGTCGGCCACCAGCTCGCAGGCGCCGACGTCGATGTAGTACCCCGATCCGCGGCGCAGGTACTTCATGAACAGGCCGGAGTCGTCGTCGCCGAAGTCCAGGTCGAAGCCGGCGGCTTCCAGTCGGTCGTAGAAGTCCTTGTCACGCTCGCGGATCTGGTCGTAGATCGGGATCTGAAACTGATGCATGATCCGGTAGGGCAGCGAGGCGAAGGTGAAGTCGGCCTTCTTGGTGGTCATGCCGTCGCGAACTGCCTGTTCGCTGTAGAGCGCGCCGAGACCTATCTCCATGAGCGAGTCCGACTTCACGATGTGGGTCGACGATCGCTGCACCATGGTCGTGTCCACCCCGCTCTCCACCAGGGCCTTGCAGATGTCGTGGGCGGAGTTGTTGGCACCGATCACGACGACCTTCTTGCCGACGTAACCGTCCGGGCCGGGATGGGCGCTGGAGTGATGCTGTTCGCCGCGGAACACGTCCTGTCCGGGGAACTCCGGCACATTGGCCTTACCGGACATCCCGGTGGCCAGCACCAGCTGCGTCGGATGCAGGGTCAGCTCCTCGCCGTCCCGCACCACGTGCACGGTCCAGCGGCCGGCTTCCTCGTCGTACGACGCCGAGGTGCACTCGGTCTTGGACCAGTACGGCACCTCCATCACCTTGGTGTAGAACTCCAGCCAGTCGCCGATCTTGTCCTTCGGCGCGAACACCGGCCAGTTCGCGGGGAACGGCAGATACGGGAGGTGGTCGTACCAGACCGGGTCGTGCAGGCAGAGCGACTTGTAGCGTTTGCGCCACTGGTCGCCGGGTCGCTCGTGCTTGTCGACGACGAGCGACGGCACGCCGAGTTGCCGCAGCCGCGCGCCGAGCGCGATGCCGCCCTGTCCGCCGCCGATCACCAGGACGTACGGCTGCACCGCACGGCCGAGCTCAGCCTCCTCATCCTCGCGGCGCTGTGCCCACGAGCGCTGGTCGGGGTCGGCGCCGTGGACCGCGCCGAGCGGGCGCTGGAATCCGCTCGGCTCTTCGTGACCCTTGAGCTCCTGAAGGGTGGTGAGGAGCGTCCAGCCCTGATCCTGGCCGTCCGGTCCGGGCTTCAGGCGCAGGTGCCCCTCACCGCGGCCGACTTCGGTCTCGAAGGCGATGAACGCCTCGGCGACGTCGTCGGTCTCGGTGGCCGGCTCGGTGCATCGCCACTTCGCAGGGGCAGTGCCGGCAAGACGGTCGGTCAGCATCGCGCCGATCTGATCGCGCCCTTCAGAGGTCTTGAGGTTCCAGGTGAACGCGACCAGGTCTCGCCAGTAGCTGTCGACGGCGAACAGTCCGGCGGCCGCCTCGACGTCGCGCGCCTCCAGAGCAGTGGAGAACGCGGCGAGCCAGGCGTCGACCCGCTCCTGCGCCGTCGGTGCGGCGGTGGTGGTCTCCGGTTCCAGGGTCTGAGTCATCACGGTCCTTCCTCTCGGGTGACGGGTGTCACACTCGATGTGACTCAGACCACCGCAGAGCCCCGCGGCGGGACAAGGGTTGCACCGGGTTGCAGGCGTCGTCGACGCGCCGAGCGCTTGACGCGGGCCGCGGCGGGAGGGATCGTCGATGTGACCGTTGACACACCGACGAGAGTTTCTCCGTGCCCCTGCCCACCGCCCCGGAACCGGCCATCGCCGCCGGCGAGGATCCGCGCGCCCACGCCGCGGTGCTGCACGCCGTGTACGACGCCTCGATGTCCGGGGGCAAGCCTCCGGCCCGTCCCCGCGCGGTGATCGGCGAGTCGTGGAGCCGGGTCCGGCAGGCCGGTCTTCAGCCGGATGCCGACACGGCCGAACCCGTCTTGGACACCGTCGACCTGGAAGAACGGCGCACCACGTCCGGGCTGAGCGAGTTCCTGGATCCGCTGATGCGGCACCTCGACACGCTCATCGTCGACGGCGAGAACATCCTGGTGGTCGCAGACGCCGGCGGACGGGTGCTGTGGCGCAACGGGGTCAACCGCGTCTTGCATCGCGCCGACCGACTCGGCTTCACCGAGGGTGCGTCGTGGGCCGAGCGCTCGGTGGGCACCAACGCTATCGGCACGGCGCTCGCCTCCGGGCGCGCCGTCCAGGTGTTCTCGGCCGAGCACTTCGTCCGCAGTCACCACGAATGGACGTGTGCCGGCGCCCCGATCCGCGATCCACGGACCGGCGGCATGCTGGGCGTGATCGACGTCAGCGGTCCGGCGGCGACGATCCACCCCACCACCCTGGCGCTGGTCGACACCGTCGCCAAGCTCGTCGAGTCCGGCCTGCGGGAAGCCCATCGCGCCCGGCTCGACGAACTTCGCGCCGTCGCCGCTCCTATTCTCGCGCGTTCGTCCGCGCCGGTGGTCGCCGTCGACTCCTTCGGCTGGGTCGCCGCCCTCGACGGCATCGATCCCCGGTCCCGGATCGCCATTCCCCGCACGCCGACGACCGGGCGGCACCATCTCACCGCACTCGGCGCGTGCGACCTCGAGCCGATACCCGGCGGCTGGCTCGTCCGCATCGCCGATCAGGGCGCCGACCCCGGGACGATCCGCGTCGATCTGGTCCGCGGACCACCCCCTACCGTGCGGGTGACCGGCGCCGGCGGAACCTGGGTGCACCACCCCTCACCGCGGCACGCGCAGGTCCTGGAACTGCTCGCGACCCACCCGGACGGTCTCAGCGCTGCGCAGCTCGCGGAGAAGCTGTTCGGGAACCCGGGGCAGCGCATCACCGCGCGCTCGGAGGTCTCCCGGCTGCGCAAGCACCTCGGCGGGCTCCTGGTCGCGAACCCGTATCGTTTCGCCGACGGGGTGACGGTCTCACTCGTCGCGGAGTGAGTCGCACTCCCCATCGATGATGTCGAGGGACACGGCCACGATCACCACCGCGCTATGGCCCTGCTCACCCGTACCCGGACTTACGCGCCGGTAGCATTCGTCAGGGACTAGCGTGAACTCGATCCGTGGATACGGGACGGGACGTCGAAGGGGCGCAACCGATGGTGGTCGTGGCGCAGATCAGCGATCTGCACTTCAACGGCTCTCGCGAACACCGCGACCGCGCCACCGGAGTGATGGACTATCTCAACGCCGCCCACACCGAGGGCAACACGGTGAGCGCGCTCCTGGTGACCGGTGACGTCGCCGATCAGGGCCTGGTCGACGAGTACACCGAAGCCGCCGCGACCCTGCTCACCGACATCCCGGTACTGACCCTCCTCGGCAACCACGACGACCGCGCCGCCTACACGCAGGTGCGCGACGGCGTCGCGTCGACCGCACCGGTCAACACGGCGCTGCGCGTCGAGACCGGAGACGCCGACCTGCTGGTCCTGGGCCTCGACTCGTCCATCCCCGGCCGCTCGGACGGCTATCTGGCCGACGAGACGCTGGAGTGGGCCCGTTCGCAGATCGCCGAGTCCGGCGACGCCGACGTGCTGCTCACCTGGCATCATCCGCCGGCACCCATCGGCATGCCTCGTATGGACGAACGTCGTCTCAACGAACCGCAGCGGGCCGCGGCGCTGCTCGCCGAGAATCCGAACGTGGTGGGGACCGTCGTCGGGCACGCCCACTCCCCGGCCGCGACGGTCTTTGCCGGACGCCCGCTGATCGTCGCACCGGGCGTGGCGTCGACGCTGAACCTTCCGTTCGAGGGCACCGAGTGGCTCAACGCCACCCAGGGCCCGGGAATCGCCTTCCACGTGATCCAGGACCACCGATTGACCACCCACTTCCGGGTGCTGTCGACCTGGTAGCGCCGATCCGCTGTGCACGCGAGATGCGCCTGGCGGGATCCCGTCAGCCGTTGCGCCGCTCGAACGCCTCCCGCACGGCCTTCGGGATGCGTCCCCGCGCCGGGACCTGGAGGCCCTGTTCCTCGGCCCAGGCGCGGATGTGTTTCGGCGAGGCCTCCGGCCCGGGGGCGATCGTCGCGAGGACGCCCTCGGTCCCCCGCCGCTGGCGCCATTCGTAGAGGGCAGCGCCGAGCCAGCGATAGGTCCACTCCTGCGCGAGTTTCCTGTTGTCGCAGAACACGATCGGGACCGACGGAAATCGGACCTGCGCCTCGGCGACGGCCTCCGCGAGAGCCGCGCCCTTCACGTGCTCCTGCTTGAAGACCGCACTGTACGGGGCCTCGACGACGACGGCTGCGCGGAACTCCCCACGCAGCTCGGCCAGTGCGTAGTCGAGCCGGCCCCCGAGGAGACCGCCCGCGAGGTCGGCGATGCTCTTGCGTTCGACGGCCGCGACGAGGCTATCGTCATCGAACACCGCGTAGTCGCCGACCGGAAGCTTCCGCTTGCTCGTGGAGGCCTGCTGGTGCCCGAAGCCATACGCGTACTTCTCGCCGGTGTCGACCACGATGCTCAGCACCTCGCCGTGGGCCCGGGCAGTCGGGACGGCGACCTGCGGACGCGCCTGCTTGGCGGTCTGCCGTGACTGCCAGAAAATCATCTCCCGTCCACGCCCGCGGGCGATCACGAACTGCGAGCGACTCTTCCGCGTCCGGTCCAGCACGAGGTCGATGGCTGCGCCGCGCCTGCTCACCCACCGCACCGGCACCGACTCGACGATCTCCGGCTCGTCGGGCCAGCCCTCCGCCCGATGACAGTAGACCTTCGTGGCACCCGGCCACGTATCCCGCGCCTTGAGGACGATCCCGTTGCGGCCCAACGGAATCAGCAGTATGTAGGGCAGCGTCGACCCCTCTTCGGGGTTCCTGGCGATAAGGAAGTCGTCTGGCATGCTCGCGCTCAGTGTCCGATGTCGAAGCGTCCCCACAGTATGCCGGTCGTGAACCCACCCGAGAACCCTGCCCCGCCACACCGGGTCAAGAACTCGACGACGGCTTACCGATTCATCTCCAGGCCGGCCAGCGCGGCGGCGAGGTAGTCGTCCTCGGCCTCGTTGCCGGGTAGGTCGAGCGCGGACCGGTAGGCGCGGGCCGCTGCAGCCGCATCGCCGAGCTCAGCCAGAGTCAGCGCCCGGGCGATGTGGAACGGGCGGAACCGCGCCAGTACCGGATCGGACTCCAGCGCCTCCAGCCGCCGTAGACCCACGTCGAGGCCGTACGCGCGACCGGCGGCGACGGCCGCCCCCAGCTGCACGACGGGTCCGGGTTCGACGGCCTCGAGCAGGCGGTAGAGAACCACGATCTGGGCCCAGTCGGTGTCGGCGGCCGTCGCGGCCTCGCCGTGCACCGCGGCGATCGCCGCCTGAATCGCATACGACGACGCGCCCGGCGTCCCCGCCGCGCGCTCGGCCAGCGCGAGTCCCTCTGCCAGTTCCCCGGCCCGCCAACGGCTCCGATCCTGGTCGGCCAGCGCGACCGGACGACCGTCGCCGTCGAGCCGGGCGGGTCGTCGTGCCTCGGTGAGCAGCAGTAATGCGAGCAGACCCGTGGTCTCGGCGCAGGGAAGCAGCTCGCGCAGCAGCCGGGCCAGCCGGATCGACTCGGCCGTCACGTCGTCGCGAACGTGCTCGGTCCCGGAGCTCCTGGCGTAGCCCTCCGAATAGAGCAGGTAGATCACCCGCAGGACGCCGGCCAGCCGGTCTGCGAGCTCGCCGGCCGGCGGGACGTCGAACCTCACGCCCAGAGTGGTGATCCTCTTCTTGGCCCGCACGATCCGTTGCTGTGCGGTCGGGACCGGGATCAGCAAGCCGCTGGCCACCTCGCCTGTGGTGAGACCGGCGACGAACCGCAGCGTCAGCGCGATGCGATCGGCGAGCCCCAGCACCGGGTGAGCGCACGCGAAGAACATCCCCAGCCGGTCGTCGGGCACCGATGTGCGCTCGCCGGCCAACTCCGAGGGGTCCGTGATCGGCCGGGCCTCCCGCTCGGCGAAGACCTGAAGTTCGGCGACCTTGGCGGCCAGCACCCGGTCGCGGCGGACCACGTCCAGCGCCTTGCGCTTGGCCGTGGTGGTCAGCCAGGCCTCCGGGGACGAGGGCACGCCCGTCTCCGGCCAGGTCCGCAACGCCTGGATCAGTGCCTCCTGCAGCGCGTCCTCGGCCAGATCGAGGTCGCCGAAGCGACCGGCGAGCACCGCCAGGAGGCGGCCTCTCGCCGCACGGTCGATGTTCCCGACCGCGCGGCGAGCCGCATCCTTCACCGGCTCAGTAGGGCGCGAGCGGACGGATCTCGACGTGCCCGCCGGGCGCCGACCCCGGACTCTTGCGCGCCCAGGCGATCGCCTCGTCGACGTCGGCGACCTCGATGATGTAGGTGCCGCCGACGAACTCGCGGACCTCGGCGAGTGGACCGGTCGACACCACCCGTTCCCCGTTCTCGTCGCTGTGGACCACCACCCCCTGGTCTGGGTCTTCCAGCGCGAACGAGCTCACCACGATCCCGGCCGCGGTGATCTCCTCGTCGAAGGCGAAGAACTCCTCCGGGCTGGCGCAGCCCGTCTCGTCGACCGCCGGGTCGTCGACGTGTCCCATCAGCAGCAGTGCGTACTTCATGATCTCTCCTGGTCCGAGTGTTCCGGTCGCCGAACAGGTTCGTCCGACACCATGGTGACGGACGGGCCCGGCCGAGATCGACAACCCGGCAGAAGGTTCTTCAGACCGGCCCCTGTCCGCGAACGACGACGGCCGCCCCGCGCGGGAAGCGCAGGGCGGCCGTAGCGGATATTCTCGATGGTCTCGATGGTCTCGATACGCCGGGTTCACTTCGTTCACCCGGCTACTCGACCACCAACTTCAGGCCCACGTCGCTCCCCCGGCTACTCGACCACCAACTTCGGGTCCGCTTCGTCCCCAGCGAACCGACCACCGGCGCCGGCTACAGGTGGGCGATGATGTCGTCCACGCGGTCCTTGGCGTCGCCGAAGAGCATCTGCGTGTTCTCGCGGAAGAACAGCGGGTTCTGCACACCGGCGTAACCCGCGGCCATCGACCGCTTGAACACGACGACGTCCTTGGCGTTCCAGACCTCGAGCACCGGCATGCCGGCGATCGGGGAGCCCGGATCTTCGGCCGCGGCCGGGTTGACCGTGTCGTTGGCGCCGATGACCAGAACGACGTCGGTGTCCGGGAAGTCGTCGTTGATCTCGTCGAGCTCCAGCACGATGTCGTACGGCAGCTTCGCCTCGGCCAGGAGCACGTTCATGTGCCCCGGCAGCCGCCCGGCGACCGGGTGGATGCCGAACCGCACGTCGATGCCTTTGGCACGCAGCTTCGCGGTCAGGTCCGCGACCGGGTACTGCGCCTGGGCGACGGCCATGCCGTAACCGGGGGCGATGACGACGGACTTGGCGGCGCTCAGCAGCTCCGCCGCGCCCTCGGCGTTGATCTCGCGGTGCTCGCCGTAATCGGTGTCGTCGGCCGGACCGGCCTCGATGCCGAAGCCTCCGGCGATCACCGAGATGAACGAGCGGTTCATCGCCTTGCACATGATGTAGCTCAGGTACGCACCCGACGAGCCGACCAGAGCGCCGGTGACGATCAGCAGATCGTTGCCGAGCAGGAAGCCCGAGGCCGCGGCGGCCCAACCGGAGTACGAGTTCAGCATGGACACGACCACCGGCATGTCGCCGCCGCCGATGGAAGCGACCAGGTGCCAGCCCAGGAACAGCGCCAGCGCGGTGATCACGGCGAGCAGCACGTAACCGGTGGTGTCGTCCTTGACGTCCCGTGCGACGTAGATGCCGGTCAGCACCACGAAAACGACCAGCGAGCCGACGTTGATGCCGTTCTTGCCGGGCAGCATCATCGGCGCGGACTTGATCTTCGCCGACAGCTTCAGGTTGGCGACGATCGAACCGGTGAAGGTGACCGCACCGATGAAGATGCCGATGGCGACCTCAGCGGCGTGGATGCCCACGAGCGCACCGTAGTCGGGGTCGGACGGCGAGGCGTGGACACCGTCGATGGCGCCGTTCCAGCCGATGAGGACCGCGGCCAGACCGACGAACGAGTGCAGCAGCGCGATGAGCTCGGGCATGCCGGTCATCTCGACGATCCGGGCGCGCCACAGACCGATCAGCGCGCCGATGACGATGGCGCCGATCAGCAGCCCCAGCGGAAGCCACCGATCGGTGAGCTCTGCCATGTCGTCGACCGACAGGGCGATGGTGGCGACCAGGGCGATCGCCATGCCGACGATGCCGTAGGTGAGGCCGCTCTTGGCGGTCTCGTGCTTGCTCAGTCCGGCCAGCGACAGGATGAACAGCAGCGAGGCGACGATGTACGCCGCGACGGTAACGGAAGTGATGGTCACGGTCATGCCCCCTTGCTGAACATCGACAGCATGCGACGGGTGACCGCGAAGCCACCGAAAACGTTGATCGACGCGACTAGGGTCGCGATCGTCGCCAGCACCAGCACGGTCGTGTTGTTGGTGGCGAGCTGCAGAATCGCGCCCACCACCACCACGCCGGAGATGGCATTGGTCACCGACATGAGCGGCGTGTGCAGCGCGTGCGCCACGTTGCCGATGACGTAGTAGCCGATCACGATCGCCAGCATCAGGACCGTGAAGTGCTGCGGGATGTCACCGGGCGCGAACGCGACCACGATGCCGTACAGGATGATCGCGGCCAGCGCGAGACCGACCTTCTTGCCGGGCGCCATCGGCGCCTTGGGCTCGGGCGCCGGCACCGGCGCGGCGGCCGCGGCCTTGGGCGCCGCGGACACCTGAACCGGGGGCGGGGGCCACATGCCTTCGCCGTCACGAGTCACGGTGATGCCGCGCTGCACCACGTCGTCCATGTCGAGCGTCAGGACGCCGTCTTTCTTCGGCGTGAGCAGCTTGAGCAGGTTGACGATGTTGGTGCCGTACAGCTGCGAGGTCTGCGCGGCCAGACGGCCGGCCAGATCGGTGTAGCCGAGGATCGTCACCCCGCCCGCGGTCACGACCTTCTCGCCGGCGACCGTGCCCGCGGCATTGCCGCCGTTGGCCGCCGCCATGTCGACGATGACCGCACCGTTGTGCATGCCGGCCACGGTCTCGGCGGAGATCAGCTTCGGCGCCGGGCGACCCGGGATCAGCGCGGTGGTGATGACGATGTCGGCGGCGCGCGCCTCCTCGTCGTACATCGCCGCGGTGGCGGCCTCCTGCTCGGCGGTCATCTCCTTGGCGTAGCCGTCGGAGGAGACCTCGGCCTCGAAATCGACCTGCACGAACTCCGCGCCCATCGACTCGACCTGCTCGGCCACCTCTGGACGCACGTCGAACGCACGAACCACGGCGCCCATGGCCGAAGCCGCACCGATCGCGGCCAGGCCGGCGACACCGGCGCCGACGACGAAGACGCGCGCGGGCGGGATCTTGCCGGCAGCGGTGACCTGGCCGGTGAACATGCGGCCGAACTCGTGGGCGGCCTCGACCACGGCGCGGTAGCCCGCGACGTTCGCCATCGACGACAGCACGTCCATCGACTGTGCCCGCGAGATGCGCGGCACGGCGTCCATGGCCAGCGCGGTGACGCCTGCCTGGCGCAGCTTCTCCACCAGCTCCGGATTGCGCGCCGGCGCCATCATCGAAATCAGGACGGCGCCGCGGCCCATCTTCGCGATCTCGTCGTCGGTCGGCGCGTTGACCTTGATCACCACGTCAGCGGCCCATACCGCGTCGGCGTTCCCGATGTCGGCACCGGCGTCGGCGAAGGCCTCGTCGGCCTGCTCGGCGCGCTCGCCGGCACCGGCTTCGATGATGACCTGATATCCGAGCTTCCGAAGCTGGTCGACCGTCTTCGCGGTCGCCGCGACGAGTGTCTCGCCTGGCTCCGATTCCCGGGGGATGCCGATCAGCATGTCACTGCCTCTCCCACACTCATATTCCTGTTCACCTGTAACTGATTGCCGTCACACACCGCACCACTCGGCGACGCATGCACCTCAAGCCAGCACGCCTGAAGCTCGCGGGCTGGTTTTCGTACTAAGGCCGGTACTCCGATCGGAGCGGCACGCTATGCCGCGGGCAGCCGGGTAAGGCTCTCGGTCCCGCTGATTGGAAAACGCGGCAAAAACATAACACGCGGCTTCACCGCGGCCGGCATGGCGTTACCTAGATCACCACTACCGCTCGGTAAGCCCGCGAGTCACCGTTCGGCCGGCGCGACGGCGACCGCGGCATGGCGTCCGGCCCGGCGGCCGAAATACGACCCCTCGCCCAGCTGCGTGCCACTGGCGTAACCCTTGCCGTCCTGGGCGATGTTGGCTGCACACGCCCCCGCCGCGTACAGACCGCCGATCACCGACCCGTCGGGGCGCCGCACCTGACCGTCCACCGTGGTGGCCAGGCCTCCCATGGTGAAGCCCGCATACAGCGCTTTGCCGAGGGTCATGTCGAAGGCGGCCCACGGGCCGGTGTCCTGAGCGGCCAGGAACTCCGCGCTCTTACCGAAGTCGGGGTCTTCACCACGCGCGGCATGCTGGTTGTATCTGTCCATCGTGTGCCGCAGCGCCGCCCGGTCGATGCTCAGGCCGTCGGCCATCTCCTCGATCGTCTCCCAGCCGTCGATGAACGGCGCGAGCGGGAACACCGGACGCTCCAGGTGCGCCTCGTCGACGATCAGGTACGCCGCGCAGTCCGGCTGATCCATCACGAATCCCGAGGTCCGGGAGTGATAGGAGTCCTCGGCGACGAAGCGCTGCCCCTCCTTGTTGACGACGAGCCCGGTCAGCAGGATCGACGGCGGGTACACCGGCGCGGTGATGAACGCCTGGTCCATGTGCTTCAGCTGCGCGCCGACCGAGGCGCCCAGCCGGATACCGAGCCCGTCGTCGTATGTGCTGCCCAGCGTGAACGGCTTCTCGGCGAGTTGCGGCACATACGCGGCGACCATGTCCGGGTTCATCACGAATCCGCCGGCCGCGATCACCACCGACGCCGTACGGATGCAGCCCTGGGCGCCGTTCACGTTCTTCCAGCGCACTCCGACCACCCGGCCGTCCGCCGCCGGATCGACGACGAGGGACCGCCCACCGGTCTCGTAGCGGATCTCGACACCGGCCTCGGCCAGACGTTCGGTGAGCAGGCCGATCACCATCCCGGCGCCGCCGGTGTCGCCGGGCACCGGAACCTTGTGGCCGCGCGGTGCGGGCACGGCTTCGGAAACGAACGGCCACACCTTCTCGTTGCCGGTGTACATCAGCCCCTGCGTCTGCGGCTGGATCACCGCCTTCTCCGGGTAGTAGCTGCGCTCGAACTCGAAGCCCAGCGCTTCGAGCCAGTCGAAGTGCTCGACGCTGTCGGCGCAGTAGGCGGCGATCTTGTCCGGTTCGGGGTCGCGGGAGACCGCCGTCAGGTACTTGGCCATCTCCTCGGCCGAGTCGTCGTGCCCGGTGGCACGCTGTACCGCGGTGCCGCCTCCGAGGTAGAAGTGCCCGCCCGCCAGACAACTGGTGCCGCCGGCCTGGGCCGCTCGCTCGAGGATCAGCACCGTCGCGCCGGCGCGGGCCGCTTCCAGCGCCGCGCAGCATCCCGCCATCCCGGCGCCGAGGACGAGGACGTCCACGGTGTCGGTGAAGTCGGCGACGTCGTCGACGGAAATGGTCTCAGGCAGTTCCAGGCCGCTCATACGAACAGACTAGAACACGTTCTACTTCTCCGGTAGAGATCAGGCGGCAGACCCTCAGCGCGGGTCCAGACTCTCAGCGCGGGTCCAGACTCTCAGCGCGGGTCCAGACTCTCGGCGAGCTTCGACAGCGCCGCGGCGACGTCGCGCAGCGCCTCGCCGACCTGCCGGCGCACCAACAGCTGCTCGTCGGGCAGCGCCTCCACCGCGGCGGAGACCGACTCGACGGCCTGCGAGGCCGCCGCCGTCGACGCCGCGACCGTCGTGACCTTCATCGTGGACAGCTCCGCGAACCGGTCCTCGTTCTCCGGCACGGAGTCGGCGACCCGGGCATGCCGATGCGCGGTCGGAGCAGGTGTTGCCGGCGCAGACGCGGTCTGCGGCGCAGCGGAGACCGGAGCCACCACGGTCCGCGACGAGCCGTCCGGCTCGATCACCTCGATGAACGAGGTCCGACTGCGGTCGGCGTAATCGTTGACCTGGAGCAGCGAACCGAGGTCGCGCAGATCGCTCACCCGGACCTCGGGACCCGCACTCGCCGGGGGCGGGGGTGCCGGGAAATCGCCGGTCGACCCCTTGTTCCGGCCTTTGCCCTTGCCCTTGCCGTGTTTGGCAGGCTTCTGCTTGCCGTGCTTGCTCGGTTCCACTTCGTCGGTCACAGTCTCCTCCGGCTCGTACGATTCGACGACGGGGATCGTCTGCGGCGCAGACGGCGGTGCTGCGGGCTTCGGCGGCGACGGACTCGGATCCGGGACCGCGCCACGCCGCACCGGATCCACGGTGGTGCGGAGCGGGTCGGCGGACCTGCCCGCCGGGATCGGGGCCGCCGCTGCCGTCGGAGCCTGTGCGGGAGGTGCGGCACGGGGCGCCCCGGGACCTGCGGCCTCGGCGAGACCGTGACGCGCACGGGGCGCGGGCTGGGTCGGCCAGACCGCCGCCGAGGACGGTGCCGCCGGAAACGGAGCCGAGGGAACAGACGCCGCGGCAATCGGATACGACGGGGGGCTCGCCGAGTATCTCGGGGGCGGCGTGAGCGAATCCGGCGCGGCCACCGGAGCCGCCAGGAAGCGATGGGCTCCACCGTGGCCCTCATACAACGTGCAGGCGCCCCCGGCCGCCGAAATACCGTGGCACGGATCGAGAATCCGTCCGGCCTGCGGACCGCGCGCGTAGTCGCCCCACATGACCCAGGCGCGCCGCACCGTCCCGCCGCGACCGCCGTCGCTGCTGTGCAGGCCGGAGTGACCGTCGGAGAGGTCGCAGCCGACCAGCGAGGACCCGCCCGGGCGCAGGCCGAGCAAGGCGCTGTCGGCCGGGCCGACCACGATCGACGACCAGCAACCGTCTGGCGCCATGCTCGATTCACCTCGTCTCGCGTGTGCGGGACACACAGGGGACCGCGCGCGGAGTTCCACGTCGAACCCCGCCGCAGCGGTCCCGCTCCCGGGGAGCAGTCTACGAAGTCTGCCGACGACCCGCTAGAACCTGCCGGACGACGCGCCGACGAGTTCGGGCAGGGCGACCTCGGCGAAATCGCCGCCGCGGAGCACGAAGCCGCGCGAGCCGGCCTCCCGAGCGGTGCGCGGATGGTCGGCGCGAAAGTGACAGCCGCGGGACTCCGTGCGTGCCGTCGCTGCCGCCACCACCGCCCGCGCAGTCAGGGTCAGCGCCGCATCCTCGGCGGCCTCGCGCGAATCCTGGATCCGCGGCGCCGCCGCCGCCAGGAACTCGCCGGTCGCAGCCAGCCCGTCCGCGTCGCGCAACAGCGCGACCCGCGCGGACATCCGGTCCTGCAGCGCCGATCGGTCGGCGGCCCGCCGGATGTCCGGAACCTCCACCCGGACGGCGGGGACCGGTTCGTCACGGCGTTCGACGGCGACGGCGGCCGCCCGCCGACCCATCACCAGCCCCTCGAGGAGACTGTTCGAGGCCAGCCGGTTGGCGCCGTGGAATCCCGTGCGGCCCACCTCGCCCGCGGCCAGCAGGCCCCGCACGCCGGTGCGCCCGTGCGGATCGGTCACCACCCCGCCGCAGAGGTAGTGCGCACCGGGCACCACGGGCAGCCGCCGGTCGTCGAGGGACACGCCGGCGGCCCGCACACCGGCGAGGACGGTCGGGAAGCGCTCCTCGACGTCGGCGATCCCGGAGACGTCGAGATACACGTGCGGGGCGCCCGTGCGTTCCATCGCCGCCGTGACCGCGCGGGCGACGACGTCACGCGGGGCCAGGTCGCCGAGCGGATGCACACCGTCGGTGACACTCGCACCGTCGACGTCGAACAACCGGCCCCCTTCGCCCCGCAGCGCCTCGCTGACGAGGGTGCGACGGCCGCGCGCGCCTGGCACGTAAAGCATCGTCGGGTGGAACTGGATGAACTCCAAGTCGGCGACCGCCGCCCCCGCCCGCAGCGCGAGTGCGATTCCGTCGCCGGTGGCGCCCGCCGGATTGGTGGTGGCCGCATACAGATGCCCCACCCCGCCGGTGGCGAGCAGCACGGTCGGCGCCCAGACCGCGCCGTCGCCCCCGTCGTCGGTGTACGCGACGCCTGCCGCCGTCCGGTCCGGCGCGGTGAGGATCTCGGTGGCGCGCGCGTCGTCGAGCACCCGCACCCCGGTCGGCCCCAGCGCCGCCCCCAGCGCCGCCTGCACCTGTGCGCCGGTCGCGTCGCCGCCGGCGTGGATGATCCGCCGGACGCTGTGCCCGCCCTCCCGGGTGCGCAAGAAGCGGCCGTCGGCCCCGGTGTCGAACCGGGCGCCCCAGTCCACCAGGCCCGCCACCGCTGCCCAGCCGGCCGCGACGATCTGCTCGGTGGGCTCCCGGACGGTGAGCCCGGCACCGGCCGCGAGGGTGTCGTCGACGTGCAGCGGCTCGCTGTCGTCGGGGTCGTCCGGGTCGACCACGGCGATCCCGCCCTGCGCGTAGAAGGTGGAGGTGGACTGCTCGAGCTCCTCCGGACGCCACGCCCGACCCTTGTTGAGCACCACCACGTCCAGGCCCGCCTCGGCCGCGGTCAGCGCCGCGGTCAGCCCGGCCACCCCGGCTCCGACCACCACCAGGTCGGCCCTGATCTCGGCGCCCATCGTCGCACCACCCTTCGTGTCGACCGGTTATCGACCCATGATCGAAAACCTGTCCCCGCACACTACGCCCGCACCCCTGCGCGCGCCATGACCACCCCGAATCGCCGGCCGCCGACGACGCCGATCAGCGGCGTTCGGCAGCGCGTGACCCGAGCAGCATCGCCGGGCAGGATCGGCCGAGGTCACGAAACTCGGCTCGCGCTGCCTCCGGGGCTACACTCCGGGACGTGATGACGCAACAGCCCGACGACCACTCCAGGGAACAGTTGCCGACCGTGCCGGCGACCCGGGAGGTCTCACGTTTCGCGGCCACCGCGGCGCAGACCGCCTTCGGCATCGGCCGTTTCCTGGCCGGTTCCGCCAACGACCTGATCCACGGAAAGAAGCCGACGGCGTCGAACATCGCTCACGAGGTCCGCGTGACCTTCGAACACCTCGGCCCCACGTACGTGAAGCTCGGCCAATTGATCGCCTCGAGTCCGGGCGTGTTCACACCGGCGATGTCAGAGGAGTTCGAGTCACTGCTCGACCAGGTCCCCCCCGCCCCGGCCGCCGAGGTCCACCGGATCATCGAGTCCGAACTCGGCAGGCCCGCCTCCGAGGTCTTCGCGACGTTCGACGACGCACCGATCGCCTCCGCCTCGATCGCGCAGTGCCACACCGCGACGCTCGTGACCGGCGAGGAGGTGGTGGTGAAGGTGCAGCGCCCGGGCATCGCCGACCGCCTCGCGCCGGACGTCGCGATCCTCGAACGCGTCGCCGGGCTGGTCGAAGTCTCCGAGTACGGCCGCATGCTGAGCGCGCGACACGTCGTGGAAGACTTCGCCGACGGCCTCAACGCCGAGCTCGATTTCCGGAACGAGGCCACCACCATGGAGGAGTGGTTCGAGTGCCTGCAGCCGGGCCCCTTCGGCGACCGGGTGCGAGTCCCGAAGGTCCACCACGACCTCACCACCGCCAAGGTGATGACGATGGAGCGCATCTACGCGACCCGGATCGACGACGCCGCCGCCGTGCGGGCAGCCGGGCACGACGGCGAGGCGCTGTGCCGGAACCTTCTGCTCTCCCTGCTCGACTCGGCCTTCCACGGCGGGCTGTTCCACGGCGACCTGCATGCCGGGAACGTGCTGGTGGACGATGAGGGCAAGCTGGTCCTGCTCGACTTCGGCATCGTCGGCCGGTTCAACGCCCGCACCCGGCGGATCCTGCGCCAACTCGTCGTCGACCTGATCGTCAAGCAGGATTACGACTCCGCAGGCCGTGCGATCTTCCTGCTCGGTGCGGTGCACAAGCCGGGTTCGACGGTGAAGGGCGGCGAAGATCTGAAGAAGGTCGCCGCCCCGCTGTCCACCACCGAGCTGGGCTCCATGAGCTACACCGACCTCGGCCGTCAGCTGGCCGCGGTGGCCAAGGCCCATGACGCACGACTGCCGCGGGAGCTGGTCCTCGTCGGCAAGCAACTGCTGTACGTCGAGAAGTACATGAAGCTGCTCGCGCCCCGCTGGAAAGCGATCTCCGACCGGGAGATCTACGGATACATGGCCGGGATCATGAAGGAGGCCGAGCGCGATCGCCGCGCGGCCGCGGAGCAAGATCGCCGCGCCGACCTCACCCGTCCGGTACAGAAGCGGGCCGAACTGGAATAGGCTGTACCGCACACGTGGTCGGAATACGCTGACCCCTGCTGCTTGGAGCCGAAACACATGAGACGACTCGGGATGGCCCTGCTGGCCTTTTTCGGGATCGCGTGCATCGCCGCGGCGATCACCATCCCCACCTACTTGGTACCGAAGCTCAAGGTGGTGCCCCTCGACCTCGACATCACCTCGGATTCGACCAGCATCGCCGCACTGAACAACACGGGAGAACGATTCCCGGCCGTCATCTTCGACCGTTGCTCGGTCTCCGAGGACCGGGCGAAGCTGCTCACCGTCAGCCTCAAGCAGCAGCGCCGGTCCGTCGTCGTCGACCCGTCCGACGCCGATCAGGCCACCATCCAGGCCGGGCAGAGCGTCCTGGTCGACCGGATCCGGGAGGAGAACGGCGAGGAGGTGCATCCGACCGTCGCGCCCGCCGACAGCGAGCGCACCTGCCGTGACGGCCTGCTGACCGCCAACATCGACCGCGTCTCGCTCGACCGGAAGACCTCGGCCCCCAACGGCGTCATCAGCTCGCTGCAGATGGAAGCCGATCCCGAGGGCGTGCCCGTGGAAGACGTGTCGGTCCGTCTCGACGACCGCAAGGGCTTCCAATACAAGTTCGGCTTCGACGTGCAGAAGCAGGACTACTACTACTACGACCTCAACACGCGGGCCGATGCCGTGGCCAAGTTCGTCGAAGAGACGACGATCAACGGCCTGAAGGTCTACCACTTCCGGGCGGACGTGCCCGAGACGGACATCTCCAACCTGCCCAACCCACAGGGCGAGGCGCCGCTGGGCACCATTCTGACCATGCCGGCCGAATGGTGGGGCATCACGGGCCAGGGCGTGCGCCCGAACACTCCGGTCACCATGCACCGGCACGCCGCCGCGGTCCGCAACGTGTGGGTGGAGCCGGTCACCGGCACCATCGTGGACGGCTACGAGGAGCAGCACCAGTACTTCAAGAGCCCGGAGGGCACCGAGGATCTCCCCGAGGCGATCACCGGGTTCCAGATGGACGCGCTGAAGGCCAACTTCAAGCTGACCGATCAGACGGTGTCGGAGCAGACCGACCGTGCCAAGGAGTACGTGAACTTGCTGAAGTGGGGCGGCACCTACGTGCCGATCATCCTCGGCGTGCTCGGTGCCCTGCTGCTGATCCTGTGGGGCTGGCTGACCTTCCGCGGCCGTGACGACGACGGCACCGGCAACGACGCCCCGCGCGGCGGCGCCCCCACCGGCGACGAGGCCGCCGAACCGGTGTACACCACGCCCGAGGCGCCGACGGAGGTCCTCGGCACCGACACCTCCGGCCCCCCGGCCGGCCGGGGCCCCGGGGCCACCGCATCGGCCGCGGCCGGCGGGGCGGCCCTGAGCGCCGACGAGTACTGGGCGCCGGAGACCCCGACGACCACCGCCGAACGGGTCGACACCGAGGCCGACACCATCGTCTTCGAACCGATCCCGGACCCGGAGGCGCCGTCGGCCCCTCGGCACGGCCGGACGGACTGAGCGGCTCCGCCTGGCGGACGACGACGGGCGCCGAACCTCTTCGCGAGGTTCGGCGCCCGTTGTCGTACCAGGCCCGCTAGACCCTGCGCGCCACAGCCCGACCCGCGGCGCGGCCGGAGAAGATACAGCCGCCGAGGAAGGTGCCCTCCAGCGCGTTGTAACCGTGCACACCGCCGCCGCCGAAGCCGGCGACCTCACCGGCGGCATACAGCCCGTCGAAGACCTGGCCGTCCGGCCGCATCACCTGGGCGTCCAGGTTCGTCTCCAGGCCGCCCAGGGTCTTGCGCGTCAGGATGTTCAGCCGGACCGCGATCAGCGGTCCGCTCTCCGGGTCGAGGATGCGATGCGGCTTGGCCACCCGGACCACCTTGTCGCCCAGGTAGTTCCGCGCGTTGTGGATGGCCATGATCTGCGCGTCCTTGCTGTACCCGTTCTCCACCTGGGTGTCGCGGGCCGAGATGGTGCGCTCCAGGTCGGCGAGGTCGATGTGCCCGCCGCGACCGAGCTCGTTCATGCCGGCGACGAGGTCGGGCAGGTTGTCGCGCACCACGAAGTCGATGCCGTGGTCCATGAACGCCTTCACCGGCCCGGGTGCGCCCTTCGCCAGCCGCGATTTGACCACCGTCTTGAACGACTTGTCGGTCAGGTCCGGATTCTGCTCGGAACCCGACAGCGCGAACTCCTTCTCGATGATGTCGCCGGTCAGCACGAACCACGAGTAGTCGTACCCGGTGGACAGAATCTCCTTCATCGTGGAGTTGGTGTCGAAGCCCGGGAAGTTGGGGGCGGGCAGCCGGTTGCCGTTCGCGTCCAGCCACAGCGACGACGGCCCCGGGATGATCCGGATCGCGTGGTCGGACCAGACCGGGTCCCAGTTGTGGATGCCCTCGGTGTAGTGCCACATGCGGTCGCGGTTCACCAGGTTGGCGCCGGCCTGCTCGGTGATGCCGAGCATCCGGCCGTCGACGTAGTCGGGCACACCGGCGATCATGTGCTCGGGCACCGGCCCGAGGCGCTCGGTGGGCCAGTTCTCCCGGACCATCTCATGGTTGTGCCCGATGCCGCCGCTGGTCACGATCACCGCGCCGGCGCGGATCTCGAAATCTCCGGTCTGCGTTCGCGAACTCTTGATGCCGCGCTCGGTATCGCTGGGCTCGAGCACCGAACCGCGCACTCCGACTGCCGCGCCGTCGTCGTCGAGGATTAGTTCGTCGACCCGGTGCCGGAACCGGAACTCCACCAGACCCTTCTTCTCCGCCTCGAGTACCGGTTCGGCGAAGATCCGCACCACCTCCGGACCGGTGCCCCAGGTCAGGTGGAAGCGCGGGACCGAGTTGCCGTGCCCGTCGGCCACTCCCCCGCCGCGCTCGGCCCAGCCGACCACCGGCGTGAACCGGAGACCCAGGTCGTGCAGGTAGTCGCGCTTCTCGGTGGCGGCGAAGTCGACATAGGCGCGCGCCCACTGTCGCGGCCAGTAGTCCTCGTCGTCGCGGTCGAAGCCGGCCGAACCGAGCCAGTCCTGCAGTGCAAGCTCCGGCGAGTCCTTGATCCCCAGTCGCCGCTGCTCAGGGCTGTCGACCAGGAACAGGCCGCCGAGGGACCAGAACGCCTGTCCGCCCAGATTCTTCCGGTTCTCCTGGTCGACGACGATCACCCGTCTGCCCGCCTTCGTCAGCTCGAAGGTGGCCACCAGTCCGGCCAGGCCGGCTCCCACCACGACGGCATCGGCCTTCGCTTGCTCGCCCACGGACAACTCCTTCATCCCGATCTCACGGCCCCTACTGTGGCCCATCACACAGCGTAGTCAACCGCCGGTCCACGACCCCTTTTTGCTCCCCCGTTATCTTTCCGTTATTGTTCGACTCGAAGTAGACCCCGGGTCCTTGTACCCTTTTGGACGCGCGCCGCCCCAGGCGCATCGAAACGTCGGGGTTTCGCACATACGACCAGGACCACACCGGTCTCGATCGCTAAGGAAGTCGAATGTTCTCCAGCGCCCGCAAGCGCCTGCTGGCCATCACGTTGGCCACCGCCACCGCTCTGGGCGGTGCCGCCCTCGTCGCCTCCCCGGCCGAAGCCCGCGGCTGCGCAGGCTCCGTCGAACGCGTCCACTCGCCGTCGATGGGCCGCAGCATCCCCGTGTGCATCGTGAGCGCGGGCAAGCCCGCGGGCACCCTGTACCTGCTCGACGGCCTGCGCGCCCCGAACAACAACAGCGGCTGGAACATCAACACCAACGTCTCGCAGTTCATGCGCGGCAAGGGTGTCAACCTCGCCATCCCCTACGGCGGCGGCGGCAGCTTCTACACCGACTGGGAACAGCGCGACCCGCGCCTGGGCAAGAACAAGTGGGAGACCTTCCTCACCCGCGAGCTGCCCTCGTACATGACCCGCAAGCACCGCGCCATCCCGAACAAGAACGGGATCGCCGGTCTTTCGATGTCGGGCACCTCGGCGCTGAACATCGCTTCGCGTCACCCGGGCAAGTTCCGCGCCGTCGCGTCGTACTCGGGTTACCCGACCGTCACCATGCCGGGCTTCAACCAGGGCATCCAGGCGTCGGTCGCCGAGATGGGCGGCAACCCCGTCAACATGTGGGGCATCTGGCCGGCCGGTCAGTGGGCCGCGAACGATCCGTTCCTGACCGCGGGCGCCCTCGCCGGAAAGCGCGTCTACGTCTCCTCGGGCACCGGCCTGGGCAGCAAGTACGATCCGTCCCTGATGCCCGGCAGCCCCGGCTTCAACGCCGTGAAGTTCGCGCAGATGGTGCCGCTGGAGGTGGCCGCATCGGTGAGCAGCCAGCTGTACATCGCTCGCGTCGCCACTGTGCCCGGCGTGCAGCTGACCACGCACATCAGCCCGGACGGCGACCACTGGTGGACCTACTGGCAGGACCGCTTCAAGGAGTCCTGGCGCACCACCTTCGGTCCGGCGCTGCGCTGATCCGCTGCGCCTGACGACCCGATAGGGTCCAAAGACACCGGCCGGGGTGGGCAATCCGATGGGATTGCCCACCTCGGCCGTTTTCTGTCCTCAGTCAAGACTAGGGTGGACGGCATGGCAGCCGGACAGACCATCCTCACCGTGAAGTCCAAGTATGCGATCTTTCTGACCCTGCGCATCGAGCCGGACGGCGTGACCCGCGTGCGCGACACCCTGGAAGGACTCACCGGCCGAGTGCGGACGGTCGGCTCACGCGATCCCGAGTCCCGGCTGAGCGTCATCGCCGGCATCGGCTCGGACGCCTGGGACCGCCTGTTCAGCGGCCCCCGGCCCAGGCAGTTGCGTCCGTTCAAGGGTTATGCCGGCGAGGTGCACACTGCTCCGTCGACCCCGGGCGACATCCTCCTGCACATCAAGGCGCAGACGATGGACGTCTGCTACGAGATCGGGCAGATCCTCACCACCGATTTCGGGGACTCGGTGCGCACCCTCGAGGAGATCCACGGCTTCCGCTACTTCGATCTGCGCGACCTGACAGGCTTCGTCGACGGCACCGAGAACCCCGAGGGCGACGCCGCACTCGAGGCCATCACCGTCTCGGAGTCCGAGGATCCGGCGTTCGCCGGCGGCAGCTACATCACCGTCCAGCGTTACGAGACGGACATGGCCAAGTGGAACGCACTCAGCGTCGAGCAGCAGGAAGCGGTGTTCGGCCGCACCAAGTCCGAGAACATCGAGATGGACGAGGACGAGAAGCCGATCAACTCGCACATCGCGGTGAATCAGGTCGAGGACGCCGAGGGCAACCAGCTGCAGATCGTGCGCGACAACATGCCGTACGGCAACGCCTCCGGCACCGGGATCAAGGGCACCTACTACATCGCCTACTCGAAGAACCCGGACATCACCGACGAGATGCTCGAGAAGATGTTCATCGGCGATCCACCCGGCAACTACGACGCTCTGCTCGACTTCACCACCGCGGTCACCGGCTGCGAGTTCTTCGCCCCGCGCGCGGACTTCCTCGACGACCTGCCGCCCGCACCCGCCGGCGCGAAGTCCGAATCCACTGCACCGGCCGGACCCCCTTCGCCGGTTGAGCCCCCTTCGCCGGTTGAGCCCCCTTCGCCGGTTGAGCCCCCTTCGCCGGTTGAGCCCCCTTCGCCGGTTGAGCCCGTCGAAACCCTGTCCGACGGCTCGCTCGGCATCGGCAGCCTCCGCTAGCCCACCCACGACCACCCGCACCGACCGTAGGAGACCTGATGAACAACCTGCACCGCGAACTCGCCCCCATCTCGACGGCCGCCTGGGCCGAGATCGAGGAGGAGGCCACCCGCTCGTTCAAGCGCAACAGCGCCGGACGCCGCCTGGTCGACGTCAAGGGGCCGCTCGGCCTGGACGTCGACTCGGTCACGGTCGGACGCCGTTCCAAGATCGACTCGCCCGGCGAGGGCATTCACGCCTTCATCCGCCACGCACAGCCGTTGGTGGAGCTGAAGGTCCCGTTCACCGTCTCACGCGAAGCCATCGACGACGTCGACCGCGGCGCCTCGGACGCCGACTGGGATCCGGTCGTCCGTGCAGCCAGCGAACTGGCGCGCGCCGAGGACCGCGCGATCTTCGAGGGTTTCACCGCGGCCGGCATCACCGGGATCACCGAGGCCGCGTCGGACGAGGCGATCGACCTGCCCGAGGACGTCGTCGACTATCCGGAAGCCATCAGCAACGCGATCAACCGGCTGCGCCTCAACTCCGTCGACGGCCCCTACTCGCTGGCGCTGAGCGCGGATCTGTACGCCGCGGTGAACGAGACCGTGAACGACGGCTACCCGGTGCAGCAGCACCTGAAGCGGATCCTGGTCGACGGCGAGATCATCTGGGCCCCGGCTATCACCGGCGCGGTGCTGGTGAGTACCCGAGGCGGCGACTTCGAGCTCGCCATCGGTCAGGACGTGTCGATCGGTTACGACTCGCACGATGCCGACGTGGTGAACCTGTACTTCACCGAGTCGTTCACCTATCTCACCTACACCGCTGAGGCCGCCGTCCCGCTCCGCGAGAAGAACTGACGCACGGGCCCGCAGCCCGGCGAGGGCGCGTCGCTCTCACGCCGGGGACGCGAGCCGAGTAATCCGGTCGCTCAGCCTGAGCGGGTCCGCGTACTGTGGATCGGGTGCTGATCCGCCTGCTGCGCACGTATGTGCTGCGTTACCGGGGAGCGATCGCGGCGGTGGTGTTGCTGCAGTTCGTCGCCACCGGGGCCATGCTGTATCTGCCTACGCTGAACGCTCACATCATCGACGACGGCGTCGCCAAGGGCGACACCGGCTACATCCTCACCACCGGCGGCTGGATGCTGGCGATCTCGGCGGCGCAAGTGGTCAGCGCCGTGGTCGCGATGTACTTCGGCGCGCAGGCGGCCCTGGGCGCCGGGCGGGACATCCGGCGCGACCTCCTGCACCGGATCAACGGCTTCTCCGCGCGCGAGGTCGGCGGGTTCGGGGCGCCGTCGCTGATCACCCGTACCACCAACGACGTCCAGCAGGTCCAGCTCCTCGCCGTGATGTCGATGTCCATCCTGGTGATGGCGCCGATCATGGGGATCGGCGGCATCGTCATGGGTATGACGGTGGCCTTCTCGATCTCCTGGATCCTGGTGGTCGCCGTCCCGGTGCTCGGCCTGACGATGGGCCTGATCATCGCTCGCATGATCCCGGGCTTCCGCGCCATGCAGGACCGGATCGACGCGGTCAATCGCGTGCTGCGCGAACAGATCACCGGAATCCGCGTGGTCCGTGCCTTCGTCCGCGAACGCCATGAGATCGACCGGTTCGCCGTCGCCAACACGAGTCTGGCCGACGCCTCCCTGCACGTCGGCCGGATGATGGCCCTGATGTTCCCGGCGGTCATGCTGATCACCAACCTCACCCTCATCGCCGTGCTCTGGTTCGGCGGTCACCGGGTCGCCGACGGCACCGTGGAGATCGGCGTGCTCACCGCGATGATCAGCTACGTCATGCAGATCATGATGGCGGTGATGATGGCGTCGTTCCTGGCCATGATGGCCCCGCGCGCCGGCGTCTGCGCCGACCGCATCTGCGAGGTCCTGGACACCGAGACCTCGGTCCTGCCGCCCCTGGCGCCGCAGCCGATCACCGGCGACCCGGCCGTCGTCGAGTTCGACGACGTCGCCTTCGGCTATCCCGGTGCCGACGACCCGGTGCTCAGCGGCATCGGCTTCACCACCGCGCCCGGTACGACGACGGCGATCGTCGGCTCCACCGGCTCGGGCAAGACCACCCTGCTGAACCTGGTCCCACGTCTGATCGACGTGACCGGCGGAGCCCTCCGGGTCGGCGGCGTCGACGTCCGCGATGCCGACCCGGCGGAACTGCGCCGGCACATCGGCCTGGTTCCGCAGCGCGCGTATCTGTTCTCCGGCACCGTCGCGGAGAACCTGCGCCAGGGCAAGCCGGATGCGACCGAGGCGCAGATGTGGGAGGCGCTGACCGTCGCCCAGGCCGCCGACTTCGTCCGGGCCATGCCCGAGGGCCTCGACACGGAGATCTCCCAGGGCGGCACCACCGTCTCGGGCGGGCAGCGCCAGCGCCTGGCGATCGCCCGGGCGCTGATCCGCAGGCCGGCGATCTACCTGTTCGACGACTCCTTCTCGGCGCTCGACCTGGCCACCGATGCCCGCCTGCGCGCCGCACTCGCGCCCGCCACCCGCGACGCGGCGGTGATCGTCGTCGCCCAGCGGGTCTCGACCATCACCTCCGCGGACCAGATCGTCTGTCTCGATCAGGGCACAGTGGTGGGAGTCGGCACCCACGACGAGCTCCTACGCACGTGCCCCACGTACGCGGAGATCGCCGAATCCCAACTCGCGATCGGACAACTCTCGTGACCCGGCCGGGTGGTGGACCGCCGGGAATGGCCGGCCCCACCCTGGAGAAGGCCAAGAGCTTCACTCCCACGCTCAAGCGCCTCGTGCGCAAGCTCAGCGCGTACCGCGGAAGACTGAGCGTCATCCTGCTCGCCATCGTGGGTTCGGTGGCGCTGACCGCGGTCGCACCGCGCGTGCTCGGTCACGCCACCGATCTGCTCTTCGACGGGGTGATCGGCGCCCGGCTGCCGTCCGGACTCTCCAAAGAGCAAGCGGTCGACGGGCTCCGCGCGCAAGGCCAGCACACCTTCGCCGACATGGTGTCGGCGATGGACGTCGTCCCCGGCCGGGGCATCGGCTTCGACGCCGTCGGCCGGGTCCTGCTGGTGGTGCTGCTCCTGTACGTCGGCGCGTCGCTGTTGGGCTGGCTGTCGGGCTATCTGCTGAATCAAGTGGTGGTCGGCACCGTCACCGCCCTGCGCGCCCAGGTCGAGGCCAAGGTGCACCGCCTGCCGCTCTCGTACTACGACCGGTCGGCCCGCGGCGACCTGCTCAGCCGCGTCACGAACGACCTCGACAACCTGTCGCAGAGCCTCCAGCAGACGATCAACCAGTTGCTGAATTCGATCCTGATGGTGATCGCCATTCTGGTCATGATGCTGACGATCTCGCCGCTGCTGTCGCTGATCGCGGTGGCGACGGTGCCGCTCGCCGTGATCGCGACGGCCGTGATCGCCAAGCGCTCCAAACCGCACTTCATCGGCCAGTGGGCCTCGACCGGCAAGGTCAACGCCCTGGTCGAGGAGACCTTCACCGGACATCAGCTGGTCACCGCGTTCGGTCGGCAGGCCGAGGTGGAGGCCGCCTTCGACGAGCAGAACGAGGCGCTCTACCGCTCCAGCTGGAAGGCACAGTTCATCTCCGGCATCGTCATGCCGACGATCATGTTTCTGGGCAACCTCAATTACGTGGCGGTGGCCGTCGTCGGCGGTCTGCGGGTGGCGACCGGTCAGCTCAGCCTCGGCGAGGTGCAGGCCTTCATCCAGTACTCCCGCCAGTTCACCCAGCCGCTCACCCAGATCGGCTCGATGTTCAACCTGATGCAGAGCGGGGTGGCCTCCGCCGAGCGGATCTTCGAGGTGCTCGACGAGCCCGAAGAGTCGCCCGATCCGACCGACCCACAGACCCCGTCGTCCGATGCCGGCCGCATCGAGTTCGACGACGTCAGATTCCGCTATCGCGAGGACCGCCCGCTGATCGAGCACCTCTCGCTGGCGGCCGAACCCGGGCACATGGTGGCGATCGTCGGGCCGACCGGCGCCGGCAAGACGACCCTGGTGAATCTGATCATGCGTTTTTACGAGGTGGACTCCGGGACGATCTTCGTCGACGGCACCGACGCGGCGGCGATGACCCGCGACGACCTCCGCGAGCGCACCGGCATGGTGCTGCAGGACTCGTGGCTGTTCGGCGGGACGATCTACGAGAACATCGCCTACGGGGACCCGACCGCGACCCGCGAGGAGGTGATCGCCGCCGCGAAGGCGAGCCACGTCGACCACTTCGTCCGGACCCTGCCCGACGGTTACGAAACGGTCCTCGACGACGAGGGCGGCGGCGTCAGCGCGGGGGAACGGCAGCTGATCACCATCGCGCGGGCCTTCCTCGCCCGCCCGAGCATCCTGATCCTCGACGAGGCGACCAGTTCGGTGGACACCCGCACCGAGCTCCTGATCAGTCAGGCGATGGCGAATCTCGCCAGCGACCGGACGAGTTTCGTGATCGCGCACCGGCTCTCGACCATCCGCAACGCCGACCTGATCCTGGTGATGGAGAACGGCCGCATCGTCGAGCAGGGAACCCACGACGAGCTTCTCGCCGCCCGCGGCGCCTACTTCGACCTGTACGACGCGCAGTTCGCGGCACCGGTCGAGTAGGACGTTTCCGCCGTCGTCTCTCCCCGAGCAGCATCAGCTCGTTGAGCAGCCTCCCCGGCCGAACGAGCCGTTCTTCCCGCTCGTCGAGCCGGACCGAGGCGCCAGCCGAGGTCCGTGTCGAGACGCGGCGCCGAGACTTGCTGTTCGGCTCGCTACGGACGCGTCACACGCACCCGAATCGGAGGCGGCGTGGGCGCAGCATTGGCAGGATGGCGTCTGTGCCGTCACCGCCTACTGCCTCCCCGCACCGCCTGCGTTCGGAGCGGCGGCCCCGTTCACGCCGTTGCCACCCCATCAGAGAATCGAGATTTCATGCCCAGTAACGACTTTCGTGCCCTGCTGATCGACAAGGACGGCGACGACCAGACCGTCTCCGTCCAGCAGGTCGACACAGACCGGCTGCCCGAGGGCGACGTGACCGTTCGCGTCACCGCCTCCACGGTCAATTACAAGGACGCGCTCGCCGTCACCGGCGCGAGTCCGGTCGTCCGCAGTTTTCCCATGGTTCCCGGGATCGACCTGGCGGGCGTCGTCGAGGAGTCGTCGAACCCGAAGTGGAACCCCGGCGACGAGGTCGTCCTCAACGGCTGGGGCGTCGGCGAGAAACACTGGGGCGGTCTCGCCGAGTACGCCCGCGTGCGGGGCGAGTGGCTGGTCCCGCTGGCTCCCGAATTCACCGCCGAACAGGCGATGGGGATCGGCACCGCCGGATATACCGCCATGCTCTGTGTCCTGGCGCTCGAGAAGCACGGCGTGACACCGGATTCCGGCGAGATCCTGGTGACCGGCGCCGCCGGCGGTGTGGGCAGCGTCGCGATCGCCGTCCTGCATCGGCTGGGGTATCGCGTCGCCGCCGTCACCGGCCGCGAGTCCGAGACCGAGTACCTCACCGCGCTCGGCGCCGAGCGGATCCTGCCGCGCGCCGACTTCACCGAGCGCGGCAAGCCCCTCGCGAAGGAACTGTGGGCCGGCGCCGTCGACGTGGCGGGCGGTCAGGTCCTGGCCACCGTGTGCTCGCAGATGAAGTACGGGTCCGTGGTCGCCGCGTGCGGCCTCGCCGCGGGCATGGGGTTCCCGGCGACCGTCGCGCCCTTCATCCTGCGCGGGGTCACGCTGGCCGGAATCGACAGCGTCTACCGTCCCCTCGCCGATCGCGAAGAAGCCTGGCGGCGCCTCGGGCGCGACCTCGACCCCGCCGTCCTCGCCCCGATCACCGGCACCGTCGCGCTCGACGACGTCGCGACGACCGCTGCCGACCTGCTCGCGGGCCGGGTGCGCGGCCGGGTCGTCGTACCGCTGAACGCCTATCCCTAGCCGGATCCGATCCGGGCGGGCCCCGTCCCGGCACCTGCGCACGTCCTCACCCACCCCACACAGGAGTCCCCCGATGACCGAAGCACCCGTCAGCCGTTTCCCCGTCCCCGAGCTGGACGAGCTGCCCGACGACGTCCGCACCCGGATCCTCGACGTCCAGGAGAAGTCCGGCTTCGTGCCGAACGTCTTCCTGGCCCTCGCGCACCGGCCGGACGAGTTCCGCGCGTTCTTCGCCTACCACGACGCGATCATGGACAGGCCCGGCAACCTCACCAAGGCCGAGCGCGAGATGATCGTCGTCGCCACCTCCGCTCCCAACCAGTGCCAGTACTGCGTGGTGGCGCACGGCGCGATCCTGCGAATCCGGGCCAAGAACCCGCTCATCGCCGATCAGGTCGCCACCAACTACCGCAAGGCGGACATCACCGAGCGGCAGAAGGCGATGCTCGACTTCGCGTCGAAGGTCTCCCAGGAGGCGTACGCGGTGAACGACGAGGACTTCGCCACCCTGAAGAGTCACGGCTTCGACGAGGAGGACGTGTGGGACATCGCGGCGATCTCGTCGTTCTTCGGCCTCTCCAACCGGATGGCCAATGTGCTCTCGATGCGCCCCAACGCCGAGTTCTACGCCATGGGCCGCTGAGCGTTCCGGTCCCCAGACACGGGTCGGTGCGCCGGTTCAGCGCGCGGCGGAACCGTCGCGCAGGGCTCGCGCCGCCGACGTGGCGAGGGTGTCGGCGATCTCGTTGTAGTGGTCGCCGGCGTGGCCCTTGACCCATCGCCATTCCACGTCATGCCGCTCGGTCTCCGCCACCAGGCGCTGCCACAGCTCCACGTTCTTCACCGGCTTCTTGGCGGCGGTCTTCCAGCCGTTGCGCTGCCAGCCGTTGACCCACTTGGTGATGCCGTCGCGCACGTACACCGAGTCGGTGTAGAGGATCACCGTCGACGGCCGGGTGAGCGCCGCAAGTCCTTCGATGGCCGCCTGCAGCTCCATCCGGTTGTTGGTGGTGTCCGGTTCGGAGCCGGAGAGCTCCTTCTCGGTTCCCTTGTACCGCAACACCGCGCCCCATCCACCGGGTCCCGGGTTGCCCAGGCACGCACCGTCCGTGGAGATCTCGACCACCGTATCGCTCATAGCGATCAACGCTACCGGCGCGGGCCGGTGCGCCCACGGGCAGGGCGAGGGCCGGGCCCCTCATGACCGCGCAGTTCGACGGACCTGATCTACCCCTGGCCGACCGGCCGATCAGTCCTTGAGCGGGCGGGCGATCAGATCGTGGGCCTCGGACCGGCCGTCGAGCAATCGGCTGGTCCGGCGATGCACCCGCCAGCCGGCCGAAGTCCGGTGCAGTTCCCAATGGTTGGCCGTCGCGCGGGCCACCGCGAACCGCCCGTCGCGATGGACCACCAGCAGGGAGTAGCCGACGGCGACCGCGGTGTCACCGTCCACCGTGACGTGCGACGGCCCCTGGAAATGGGCGCACCCGCCGGCGATCAGTGTCTGATGGGGCCCCGAGCGCACCATCTCGGTGACGGCCGACGCCCCGTCCATCATGTAGTCGTCCACCTCGTAGACGCCGTCGCCTGTCCAGAGCGCGCCCACCTCGTCGGCCGCCCCGTCGTCCACCAGAGGCCCGTACGAGGCGATCACCGCGGCGATCTCCCGTTCGTCTTCGAGGCCGCTCAGGCGCGCTTCGAGCGCGGCGAGTCGACGGTTCAACTCCGTCATCGTTCCTCCAGGTCGGCGAGGTCGGCCAAGGCGCTCAGCTGCGCCACATAGTCGGCCGCCGAGTCGGCGCGCACAGCGGCGTTGATCACCGTCGCTCCGGCCGCCGCGAAGTCGTCCAGAACGACGCGCGTGCGCGTCGGATCACCGGTGGGATCCAGCGGCGGAGTCGAGAGCACCACTTCAAAGCCCGCCGGAGGAGACACCTCGTCGAGCAGTTCGGACACCTGCCGGCGACCGAGCGCGAACGGCGTCCATCCGTCGGCGAGTTCGACGGCCCGACGCAATGACCGGCGCGTCCTGCCGCCGACCAGGAGCGGGACACGCTGCTGGACCGGTCGCGGATCGACCACCAGACCGGCGAAGTCGTAGAACTCCCCCGAATAAGCGGGCTGCTCCCGGCCCAGTCCCGCACGCAGGGCTCGCAGCGCGTCGTCGGCGCGGGCGCCCCGACCCTCGAACGGCGCGCCGAGCAGAGTGAACTCCTCACGCAGCGAACCGACGCCGACGCCGAGTGTCAGGCGCCCGCCGCTGATCACGTCGAGGGTTCCGTATCTCTTGGCGATCTCCAGCGGATGGTGGTAGCCGAGCACCAGCACCTGCGTGACGAACCGTATTCGCACGGTCTGCCCGGCGAGAAATCCGAAGGTGGACAGCGGATCCCAGTAAGTTCCACCGCGTTCTTCGGCGATCGGCATGGGGACGGCGACGTGCTCGCTACAGGTGAGATGCTCAAATCCCAGCCGGTCGGCAGCCTGCGCGATCCGGCCCAGCTCCTCGGGCCCGGCGTCGGCCTCCCACGGGGAGTACGCCCCGGGCAATCGAGTGACGACGGGCGTCGCCAGGCCCACCCGCACCTCAGAGCTCCGCATCTCGCGGTACACGCGCGAGCAGCTTCTCCATCATCCGCTGCTGAGCGAGCAGGATCTGCGCCCGATCCATCCCGTTGCTCGCCTCGGCCCGCTCCCGGTTGCCCCCCGCGATCCAGATCGGGCCGTCCTCGAGTCGGGACAGACCCTCGCGGGCGACGTCGCCGGGCTCGCTGGCAGTCATCCCGGGCACGTCGAACTGCAGCCCGGCCCGTTCCATCGCCGGGGTGCGAGTGACGCCGAGAATCAGCTCGAGCACGGCGATCCCGTGGGGTCGCGACTCCAGCCAGAGCGACTCTGCGAAGCTGCGGCCGAAGGCTTTCGCGGCACCGTACACGCTGAGCGTGGCACCACCGAGGTAGCCGCTGAGCGAGCCCACCAGCAGGATGCCGCCGCGGCCGGCGACGCGCATGCGCCGGCCGTAGTGGTGCACGAGGGCCAGGGGCGCGGTGATGTTGAGGTCGATGACCTTCTGAAAGCCGTCCAGGTCGCCGTCGAGGAATTCGCTGCCGTACGAGTTGGCGCCCGCGTTGTAGATCAGCAGGCCGACGTCGACATCGTCGGTGAGTTCGGTGATCGCGGTGATCGCCGCCGGATCGGTCAGATCCGCGGCGAGAGTCCACACGGTGGCGCCCTGTTCGCGCAGGGCAGCCGCCGTCTGTTCCAAGGGTCCGGATCGGCGGGCGATCAACACGAGGTTCACACCGGACTCCGCGAGTTGCTCGGCGAAGGCACGTCCCACCCCCTCCGATCCGCCGGCGACGACCGCCCACGGCCGGTACTTCCTCAGGTCGGTCATGTGGTCCTCCCCGATCGACTCCGGCAGCGGTAGTGCACGACGTCCCGCTCCGGACCTTAAGGCTGACACACGTTCTAGTTTTCGGGGAAGGCCTCCCGGTTCCGGCGACGGATTCGTCGGTAGCCGATCGACGGACACGGCGGGTGCCGACCACGGGGCCGATGCCCTCGGGTCAGCCCCGGTCGCGGTAGACGAAGCTCGCTACCTGCAAGTACGACACCCGCTCCGCGAGCCTGGTGCTCACCCTGCCCAACGCGTCATACACGTGCGCGTCCTTGCCGACCACCACTCGGGTCCGACCCTTCAGGGTCGCGTCGATCATCTTCCGTGCCGCCTTCGGCGCGGGCATGGCGAAGGCCTTCGCGACGGCCTCGGGAGTCCCCAGCGTCACTGCGCTCGCCCGAACCAGGTCAGTCCAGATCGTGCCGGGCACCACCGTGGTCGCGGTGACGTTCGACTTGCTGTTGCGCAGATCCTGTGCCAAGCCGTAGCCGAACTGTGCGACGGCGGCCTTCGACGCCCCGTACACGGCCGCCCCGGGCACAGGCACCAGGGCCGCAAGACTCGAGGTGATCATGACGACGCCGCCGTCCGGGCGTTCCTCGAGCAGCGGCAAGAAGGCGCGGGTCGACTCCACCGTGCCGTAGAAGTTCACGTCGACGATCTGGCGCATCCGCGCAGACTCGATCCCGCCGGCGGTCTCGAAGTTCTGAGCGATCCCCGCGAGGTTGAACAGGCCGTCGACCTGGCCGTGCCTGCCGACCACCGCAGAAGGGAAATGCCTGATCGCGTCCACGTCGGTGACGTCGAGCGGGTGCGTCGACAATCGCTCGCCGGCAGCGGCCTCCGCCGTGAGTTCGGCGAGGCCCTCGGCGTTCCGGTCGGCGGCCGCTACGCGGGCACCGCGATCGAGCAACTCCAACGCGACACAGCGACCGATTCCACTGCTCGCACCGGTTACTGCGAAGACCTTGCCCGCGCCCCGCGTCGGGCTCCTGCGTGAATGTCGTGACATTCCGGCACGGTAGCAGCGCTCCCGCCTCCGGGACGCCGCGACCACCGGGAGGCGTCCCGACCCGCACCGACCCGCGGTGCGGTCGGTTGACGACCTCGACTCGGCTCGACCGTCGACCGACTCAGGCGTGCTCCTGCCGGGCCCGGCCTGACGCATCGGCGTCGTCGGCGTCTTCGGCGATGCGTCGCAGCAGACGCCCGGCGAGCAGCAGCAGATCCCGCTCCACCGGGGTGCACGTGCTGTCGATCGCCTCGGCGAGCCATCGACTCCGCTTCGCACGATCCGATTCGAGTGTCTGCCGACCGGTTTCGGTGATCGAGATCAGCGTGGCGCGGGCATCGTTCGGGTCCGCAGTCCGCGAGACCAGGCCCCGCTCCTCGAGGGAACTGACCGTGCGCGCGATGGTCTGGGGAGCGACTCGTTCCCGGTCGGCCAGCGCACGGGCGCTCATCGGACCGATCCGATCCAGTTGCGCGAGGGCCTGCAGCTGCGTGGCGGTCAGGAGATGCCCCGACGACATCGTCCGGATCGTGCGCGTGAAGACGACGAGGTCCTCACGCAGGCCGTCGATGCTTCGGTCGGGGGATTCACTCAGATCGGTCATATAGACAGCATAGCTGGTCACTTCTCCCGCGATATTGGCACCAACGGGTTGTCAGCCGATAGACTTAGACAGCAATGCTGCCTTATTTTGAACGCCTCTTTGGTCAGAACCACCCGTTGAACTCACCGGAGCCTCGATGAAGCCGGGCACGCCGCTCGTCCCCAGCCTCGTCTACGCGGCGCTGACGACCTCAATCGTCTCCTCCCTCGGCATGCTCCTGGTCCCGGCGATCGCCGCCGATCTCGACGTGTCGATCAGCGCCGCCCAGTGGATGCTGACGATCAACCTGCTCGTGGGCGCCGTCGCGACACCGATCATGGGCAGGTTGTCCGACGGCCGGAACACCCGGCGACTGCTGTTGACCTCGCTCGGCATCATCCTCGCCGGATCGATCGTCGCCGCCGTCGCGCCCACTTTCACGATCTTCCTCGTCGGCCGCGCGCTGCAGGGACTGACGTACGGCATAGTGCCGGTGACCATCGTGCTGGCTCGGCGACACCTCGGCGCCGGTGACGCCGCGCCGGCCATCTCGACGCTGTCGGTCACGGTCGCCACCGGCCTCGGGCTCGGCTATCCGCTGACCGGAATGCTGGCGAGCCTGCTCGACTACCGCATCGCCTTCTGGTTCGCCGCCGGCTTCGTCCTGACCGCGATCGTGGTGGTCTGGCGCGGCGTCCCCGCCGACGGGGACGCCGGGACGTCCCGCCCGTTCGACACCGTCGGGGCCGCCCTGCTGTCGTTCGGCCTGGCGGGTCTGCTCATCACCGTCAGCCAGGGCTCTCACTGGGACTGGCTGTCGGCGCCGACATTCGCCGCCGCCCTCACCGGTGCGGCCTGCCTCGTCGCCTGGGCGGTCGTGGAACTGCGTTCCCGTGATCCGCTGATCAACCTGCACGTCGTCAAAGCCCCCGACGTCCTATTGGCGAACCTCACCGCCATCGGCCTCGGCGCCGCGATGTACATGAGCCTCTCGACCATCAGCATCATCGCGCAGGCGCCGGCGGCGACCGGATACGGTCTGGAGCTGCCGCTCTTCTGGGCCGGCTTCGTGATGCTGCCGTTGTCCGTCGGAAGCCTGGTCGGCAATCGTCTCGTCCGGCGCATGGGCCCCGCGTCGATGGCGGCGATGCTCCCGGCGGGATCGTCGGTCATGGCGGCCTCGGGGCTGATGATCTGGCTGACCAACGACGAGTTGTGGGAGATCCTCCTCGGCATGTTCCTGTTCGGCCTCGGCATGGGGGCGGCGTACGCCGCCATGCCTGCGCTCGTCGCGCGCAGCGTCGCCGCGTTCGAAGTGGGCAGCGCAGTCAGCTTCAACCAGGTGCTCCGCACCGTGGGCGGTGCGGTGGGCAGTGCGACGGTCGGTTCGATCCTCGCCGCCAGTCCCGGCCAGCACGGCATCGCCGTGGCGCTCGGCGTGGCCGCCGTGACCGCGTCGGCGGTGTGCGCCGCGCTGGTGGTCAATCAGATTCGGATCGGCCGGAACCCGACTCGGCGAGTCCGCCCGACATGAAGCGGCAAACCGAATCCCGCACCGGCCTGCGATCGCCCGTTGTTCTGCCCCAGGATTCTGGTTCCGCCCTATGCGGGACGCATAGGGCCGAACGAGAAACCCGGGGCGGAGCGAGAACCGGGGGCGGAACGCAGAACGCGGACGGAGCCAAGAACCCTGGGCGGAGCTGCCCGCACGGTATCGCGAGCTCGACGACGCCGATCTCAGACCTGGATCGGCGGGAACAGCTGCACCATCGAGTACTGCCGATTCCGGCGGACACCCCACGCGCTGATCAGCATGCTGACCACCAGAATCGACCCGAGCACCGCCACCGCGGTCCAGAACCGCCCGTCCACGCCGCCGCTGATCATCTGCCGCATGCCGGTGACGGCATAGCTCATCGGATCCCACGGGTGCAGGACCTGTGCCGGGGTGGCCGTGGTCGGCACCGGATAGATTCCGCCGGACGCCACGATCTGCACCATCAAGAATGCGAGCGTCGCCACCCGGCCCACCGCGACGCCGAGCAGGATGTTGAGCATCTGGATCACCGCCAGGAACGACCCGGCGATCAACAGCATGAACAGCAGCAGACCGACGGCGTGCGCGGCGTTCAGGCCGACGCCGTAGTGGGCGACGGTGAACATCACCACCACCTGTGCGGCAGCCAGGGCGACTGCCGGCCAGTACGACGCGAGCACGGAGCGCAGCCCGCCGAGGCCGCCGATCACCGAGCGCGTCTGCAGCGGCTTGATCAGCATCAGGATGATCATCGCGCCGATGAACAGCGCCAGGGTGAGGAAGAAGGGCGCGAAGCCCGCCCCGAAGGTGGGCGCCGGATTGTGGGTGACGCTCTTGAGCGCCACCGGCGTCGACATGTTGCCCGCCACGGTCTGCCGCTGAGCGTCGCCGCCGAAGTCGGGGATCTGCCGCACACCGTCGGACAGTCCGGTCGCCAGCTGCTGGGCGCCGTCGTGCAACTGCGGCATGCCCTCGGCGAGCTCGTTCGCACCCGAGCCGAGTTTGCGGCTGCCGTCGGTCAACTGCACCAGGCCGTCGGCCAGCGACTGTGATCCGGTCTTCAGCTGCTGCGCGCCCGACCGCAGTTCCGTCACCTTCTGGTCCAGACCGCCGGAGTTCAGCTGCTCGAGCATCGACCGCAGCGGCGACTCCGGATCCGCGAACTGCTTCGACAGCATCTCGGTCTGCGCACCGAGGCGCTGCGCCTGGGCCGTCGTGCCCGGGTCCACCCCGCCGGTCTGCAGAAAGCTCAGCACCGGCGTCAGCGCATCGGCGAGTGCGCGCTGGTTCGGATCACCGCTGCGACGCAGCGTGGTGAGAACCTTCGACAGCGTCTGCGCCGCCTGGGACTGCTGAGTGCCGGCCTCGCCGACCGCGCCCAGCAGGCCGGACAGCTGTGCACTCACCTGCCCCAGGTCTTTCGCGGTCTGCGCCGAGACCTTGAGGGACTGTGCTTCGGCGAGCAGCGGGACGAGCGGATCGGTGGCCGCGGTGATTCCGTCGGCCAGTTTCGCGTTGCCGTCGGCCAGTTTCGCTGCGCCGTCCCGCGCCGTGACGAGGTTCGACGACAGCTCCCCCGCGCCGTCGGCGAGCTTCTGCGCGCCGTCGTTCGCCCGACCGAGCCCCTCGGCCAGCTGCCCGGCGCCGTCGGCCGCGCGCACCAGCCCGCCGCCCGCGCTCTGCAGGCCGAGCAGCACCTGGTCGACGGCCTGTTCACCGATCTTCTCGTTGATGGCGTCGACCACCTGCGTGGCCGCGTTGTTGCCGATGACGCTGGCGAGATAGTTGTTCGCGTCGTTGAAGGTGAAGTCGATGGTCGCCTTCCGCGGATCGTCGCCGGTCGCCGAGGCGATCGCCGCGCTGAAGTCGGTCGGGATGGTGATGGTGAAGTAGTAGCGGCCGTGCGCGAGCCCGTCGGCGGCATCGGCGGCGTCGGTGGGCCGCAGATCGAGCTGCCCGCTGGCCTGCAAGCTCGCCGCCACCTCGTCGCCGGCCCGCAGGTCCCGGCCCTGTGAACTCGCGCCGGTGTCCTCGTTGACCAGTGCGACCGGCAGCTTGTTCACCTCGTCGAACGGATTCCAGAAGACCCACAGGTACATCGCGCCGTACAGCAGCGGCAGCAGAACGATGGTGATGATCGCGACGCGCGGCATCACCCCCTTGGAGTACCGCTTGAGTTCGGTGCCGAGTGACATTCCAGCGAACACGTCTAGGCCTCTTTTCCGGATTCGGGCTCGGCGGGTGGGGCGAGGTCGACGGGGATCAGCGTCCGGTGCCCCAGATCGGGGTCGACGTCGTTCACCGTGCAGGTGACGACGGTCTGTCGTTCTCCCAGGGCGGCGAGGCGGCGGACCAGGATCCGCTGGTTCTCGTCACTGGTCACCTGATCGATGTTTCCGACCACCAGCAGCGGCGGGCACCCGGTGTTGGCGAGCGCGACGCGGAGCAGGAGCCCGTCGAGTTCAGACAGGTACTGGACGAAGGTGTCCAGCGGAGGCAGCGGACGATCGCCGAAGACCGGGCGGCAGAGCGCCTCGTACGCGGCCTGATCGGCCCTGCGGAGCATCCGGTACCACGGGGCGTCCCAGCGCAGTTGCTCGTTGATCAGATCGCGGACCCGCACCGAGGTGTAGTGGCTGTCGAGGTCGTGAATCGCCGCCAGTGCGGACACGGCGAAGATGCGCTTCGCTCCGGTGCGGCCGAGCACCGTGAGGGAGCCCGACTTGGGCTTCATCCGCCCGGCGAGGGTCATCTGCAGCGCCGTGCGGCCGGGACCGGCGGGCGCGCGCAGCACGGTGAGGCCGCCGGCGGGCACGTCGAGGTCGAGCGGGCCGTAGACACGGCCCCACGGGCCGTCCTGGGTGATGCCGCGGGCGACGACCGCGGGCATCGGAGCAGTCTGAATCACGGGTGCCGACGCTAGTCCTCAGCCACCGCTTCCGTCACCGCCTAGCGCCCCGGAGTGTGAAAACGCACGTTCTCAGATCGAGGGTGATCGTTGCCACTCCGACGCCGAACTGCCAGGTCAGACGATCCCGCCCGCGCGCAGCCGTACCAATTCGGCGGGACCGAGGCCGAGCACTTCGGAAAGCACGGCCTCGGTGTCGGCACCAAGCCGATGGGCAGGCGCAGCACCCGAGTATCGCTCGTCGAAGCGCAGCGGCGAACTCGCGGAGATCACCTCACCGATGCCCGGCTGCCCAAGGGCGGCCAGCACCGGTTCGGCATCGGGGTGGGCGACGAAGTCGGCCGCGACTTCCGAGGTCGTCTTGTACGGCCCCCACAGCACACCGGCAGCGGTGAGGGCGGCCTCGACCTCGTCGGTGCCGGTGGACGCGAACCACGGTGTGAGCACGGCCTCGATCACCTCCCGGTGCGCGTAGCGCCCCTCATCGGTACCGAAGTCGGCGCCCAGCGACATCTCCAACGCGCTGAACACCTCAGTGGTACCGGTCGCGGCACCGATGGCCTGCCACTGCCTCGGTGTCAGCGCCACGATCATGATGCGGTCGCCGTCGGCGGTCGCGAAGTCGACGCCGAAACTGCCGTACAGGTGGTTGCCGTGCCTGGCCCGGTCGCCGCGCTCGGCCGCTTCGGAGTACCAGCCGAGGTCGGCCACGGCCGCCATCGCCACATCGGACAACGCCACTTCGACCAGGGCGCCCTCGCCGGTGCGATCCCGGCGCCGCAGCGCCGCGAGCACACCGCTCACCACCTGCTGACCGCAGAGGAAGTCCCAGGCAGGAAGCACGTGGTTGACCGGCGCATCGGTATACGACGGTCCCGTCATGTTCGCGACCCCGCTGCCTCCGTTGACCGTGTAGTCGACCGCCGGGCCACCGTCCGATCGGCCCTGGACGCGCACCGAGATCACGTCCGTGCGCCGTCCGCGCAGCGCGTCGTACGAGAACCACGACCGTCCCACCGCGTTGTCGACGACGATGCCGGCGTCCGGGCCCGGCGCCGTCGCCAGGCTCAGCAGCAGGTCTCGCCCTTCCTGCTCACGCAGGTTCAGTACGACGGACTTCTTGCCGCGGTTGAGTGAGTTCCAGTACAGACTCTCGCCACTCCGCGCCGAAAGCGGCCATCGCCGGTAGTCGGCGTTGCCGCCGAGCGGATCCACGCGGATCACTTCGGCGCCCAGTTGGGCGAGCGCCAGGCCGGCCGAGGGCCCGGCGACGAAACTCGCGAATTCAACGATGCGAACTCCCTCGAGGGGACGGTCGTCGGTCACGGGGTGCTCCTTTGCGCTTGGTCAGTCTGTTCTGGGGCTGCGCCGAACTCCGCACGCACTGCTTCGGAGTGCTGACCGAGCGCCGGCACCACGCCGTCACCGGCCTCCCAGTGCCGGGCCAGGGCAGCCGGACGCAGGGCCGGCGCCGGACCACCCGGAGTCTGAACTTCCCGCCATCGGCCGCGCGCCCGGAGTTGAGGATGCTCGGCCAGATCGGTGACGACGTTGTAGCGGGCGTTGCCGATTCCCGCCGCGTCGGCCCGGTCCTGGATCTCGGCGAGGGTGTGCCGGGCGCACCACTCGGCGACGATCTCGTCGACCTCGTCGCGCGCAGCGCAGCGGTCCTCGTTGCGGGCGAGATGCCGGGCGCCGGCCAGTTCGGGTCGTCCGATCATGTCGATCAGCCGCAGCCACTCGCGGTCACTGGTGGTGCCCAACACCGCGGTCTGACCGTCCTTCGTCGGATACGCGCCGTAGGGCGCGACGATCGGCGCTCCCATGCCGACCGGCTCGGGCACCGTCCCGGTGTGGATCGCCTGATTCAGCGGCGCGCCCATGAACTCGGCGATGACGTCGAGCATGGCGATCTCGATGATCGCACCCGCACCGGTGCGCTCCCGCTCGTAGAGCGCGGCCAGGACCGAGGAGTACACGTACAGGGCCGTGCCGATGTCGGCGACGGGGACCCCCAGCTTGGCCGGCTGACCGGGCAAGCCGGTCATTGAACACATACCGCCCTCGGATTGGATCAGCAGGTCGTAGGCGCGCTTGTGATCGAGAGGACCGCCCTTCCCGTATCCGGAGACATCGACGATCACCAGACGCGGGAACTCCTCGTGCAGGCCGTCGACGCCCAGTCCCAGCCGGTCGAGCGCGCCCGGCGCGAGGTTGGAGACGAAGACGTCGGCACCGGCCAGGAGGCGGCGCAGCAGCGCGAGGTCGTCATCGGTGCGGGCGTCGAGCGCCACCGATTCCTTGCCGTAGTTGAGCCAGGTGAAATGCGCGCTCGTGCCGTGCACCCCGCCGTCGTAGTGACGGGTCGAGTCGCCGCCGCGCGGCTGCTCCACTTTGATGACCCGCGCACCGAGGTCGGCCAGGTGCCGCGTCGCCAGCGGAGCTGAGATCGCCTGCTCCATGCTCACGACAGTGATACCGTCGAGCGGCCTGCTCACTGCTCGCCCTCGTTCGACGAGAGCGGCGCACCTCGCATTGGGAGAACACCCTCACCGGGTCGTTCCGCCCGCAGCGTCGTGAACTGCTCGTATGACTGCACTGTGCTCGTGGTCCTCTCGGGGTCTGCGTCGGCCGCGCCCGACGCGGGCGGAGCGCACTGATTGTCGGCTGCCTCACATTCGGAGCCCTCAGATGACCTAGAATATATTATGTTTTCAAGTGTCCAGGTTAGGCCGTCCGAGATTCTCGTCGCAGCGACAGCGAGCGGCTTCCACTCAGATCCGACAGGAGTGCCGATGACTCAGCAGGTCAGCGACGAAGACTTCGAACAGATCCATGCCGCCGTGCGTGAGTTCATCCGGACCCGCGTGGTCCCCCGCGAGCGCGAGATCGCCGACACCGACGCGATCCCGGAGGACATCCGCCAGGCGGCCAAGGACATCGGCCTCTTCGGCTACGCCATTCCGCAGGAGTGGGGCGGTCTCGGCCTGAACCTCACGCAGGACGTCGAGCTGGCCATGGAGTTCGGCTACACGGCGCTGGCGCTGCGCTCGATGTTCGGCACCAACAACGGCATCGCCGGTCAGGTTCTGGTGAATTTCGGCACCGACGAGCAGAAGGCGCAGTGGCTGGAGAAGATCGCCTCCGGCGAGGTCGTGGCCTCGTTCGCCCTCACCGAACCCGGCGCCGGATCCAACCCCGCCGGTCTGCGCACCAAAGCCCGCCAGGACCACAACGGCGCCGGCGCCGGGAGCGCAGCGAGCGGGCCGAACGGTGACTGGGTGATCGACGGCGCCAAGTGCTTCATCACCAACGCCGCGCTCTCGAACCTGCTGGTCACCTTCGCGCGGACCCGCCCGGCCGACGAGAATGGCCCGGGTATCGCGGCCTTCCTGGTGCCCACCGACACACCCGGCGTCACCGTCGCCCCGCACGACGAGAAGATGGGCCAGCAGGGCGCCTGGACCTCCGACGTGCACTTCGACGGTGTCCGTGTTCCGGCGTCCGCCCTGGTCGCCGGCGACGAGGACGCCGGATACAAGGCCGCCATGACCTCTCTCGCCCGCGGTCGCGTGCACATCGCGGCCCTCGCTGTCGGCTCGGCACAGCGCGCTCTGGACGAGTCGCTGCGGCATGCGGCGGTGACCACTCAGGGCGGCACCCCGATCGGCGACTTCCAACTGGTGCAAGCGCACCTCGCGGACATGCAGACCGGCATCATGGCCGGCCGTGCGCTGGTCCGCGACGCGGCCGTCAAGTACGTGTCCGGTGAGGATCGCCGCATCGCACCGTCGGTCGCGAAGCTGTTCTGCACCGAGATGGCCGGCGACGTGGCAGACAAAGCCGTCCAGGTACACGGCGGCAGCGGCTACATGCGCGAGATGACGGTCGAGCGGATCTATCGCGACGTCCGGCTGCTCCGGCTGTACGAGGGCACCAGTGAGATCCAGCGCCTCATCATCGGCGGCGGTCTGGTCCGCGCCGAGAAGAAGAAGCAGGGCCAGTGAACGCCGCCTCGCTCGCCGCCGCCTCGGCCGGCACCCTGCTGTTCGTGCCGGGTGACCGGCCTGAGCGATTCGGCAAGGCCGCTGCCGCCGGAGCCGATCTGGTGGTCCTCGACCTGGAGGACGCCGTCGCCCCGGAGAACAAGGAGGCGGCGCGCGCAAACGTCGCGGCATGGGCCGCGGAACACGTATGCGCGGTCCGCGTGAACGCCGCCGACACTCCCTGGTACGCCGACGATCTGGCCGCACTGGCCGGCACCGGCTGCGCAGTGATGGTTCCCAAGGCCGAGAACGCCCGGACCCTGGCCGCGATCGGCTCGCCGCACGCGGTGATCGCCCTCGTCGAGACCGCCGCGGGGGTGCTCGCCGCCGGTGAGATCGCCGCATGCGACGGCGTCGTCCGACTTGCCTTGGGCACCTTCGACCTGGCCGCGCAGCTCGGCGTCGATCCGGTGGACAGCGAGGCGCTCGCCGCCGCCGTCGACGCCGCGGGCGTGGCGAAGGTCGACGGTGCGATGGTGGACAAGCCGGTCGTCGAACGCGCCCAACGCATCTTGTCGCGCGCGGGCGAATGACCGCGCGCCGCTACCACCGACATCGCAACGAAACGGAGAATCACATGGCAGCAGGACTGCTGGCGGGCAAGACCGCGATCATCACCGGCGGAGGGCAGGGCATCGGTCTCGCGATCGCCGAACGCTTCGTCGCCGAAGGCGCCCGCGTGGTGCTCGGCGACATGAACGGCGAGGCCGTCACCGCGGCGGCGACGACGCTGGGCGACGGGGTGGCCGTCGGCGTCGCGGGGAACGTCACTTCCTCCGCCGACGTGGACACCCTGATCGCCACGGCGCTCGACCGCTTCGGCTCGCTGGACGTGATGGTCAACAACGCCGGCATCACCCGCGATGCGACCATGCGCAACATGCCCGAGGAGCACTTCGATCAGGTGATGAACGTGCACCTGAAGGGCACCTGGCTGGGCACCCGCGCCGCCGCCGCGGTGATGCGTGAACAGGGCAGCGGCGCCATCGTGAACATGTCGTCCATCTCCGGCAAGGTGGGCAATATCGGCCAGACCAACTACTCCGCTGCCAAGGCCGGCATCATCGGGCTCACCAAGGCCGCCGCCAAAGAAGTGGCGTTCAAGGGGGTCCGCATCAACGCGATCCAGCCCGGCCTGATCCGCACGGCGATGACCGAGGCCATGCCGCAGAAGGCCTGGGACTCGAAGATGGCCGAGATCCCGATGGGTCGGGCCGGCGAGCCGGACGAGATCGCCAAGGTCGCGCTCTTCCTCGCATCGGACCTGTCGTCGTACATGACGGGCACCGTCATGGAAGTGACCGGTGGACGGTACATGTGATCATGTCCGACACCGCTTCTTGGGAACCGCACACCGTCGTCACCGAGGAATTGATCGACCCGGCACCCGTCGCGGCCCTGGCGGCGCTGTTCGACGACGGTCTGCCCGCTCCGGCTCCGGGCGACCCGCTTCCGCCGCTGTGGCATTGGGTCGCGCTTCCGCGCTGGAGCGTCTCCTCACAGCTGTCCGTCGACGGCCACCCGTTCCGCGGTTCGTTCCTGCCGCCGGTCGACCTTCCGCGCCGGATGTTCGCGGGCGGATCGGTCCGGTTCACCGGCACCGTCGAGGTCGGCGACACGGTCGGCCGGGAAGCCGCCGTCGAGTCTGTCACCGAGAAGAACGGCCGCAGCGGCAAGCTGGTGATCGTCGTGACCTCGACGACCCTGTACGCACCGGACGGCACACCCGCGCTCACTGAGAAGCAGAACATCATCTACCGGGAGGCCGCGGCGCCGTCGTCCGGTTCCGCTCGCGCGCCGGAGGCTGCGGCGGCCCACGTTCCGTCCGGCCCGCCGATCGTCGCCGACGGCGCGGGCGTGTGGGACTTCCGCACCGACCCGACGCTGCTGATGCGATTCTCCGCGGCCACCGCCAACGCCCACCGGATCCACTACGACTGGCCGTATGCGACCGTCGTGGAGGGCTACCCTGGCCTCGTGGTGCACGGACCGTTGATGACGCTCTCGCTCGCCGAGACGCATCGCCTCTCCGGGGATCTGGAGCCCGTCACCGCCCTCGAGCACCGCAATGCCGCACCACTGTTCTGCGGTCAGTCCGCAACGCTTCGTGCCCGGCGAACCGGAGCGGGCAAGACCGTCGAGCTCTTCGGCCCACAGGGCGCCGGCGGCGGAGCGGGCACGACGCTCGAGCTCACCCTGACCTGACCCCGCCAAGGAGAACCCGCCATGACCCGAATCTTCGCCTCACTGGACGACGTCCGCGCCGCACTCGGCGAGGAGATCGGCCCGAGTACCGCCGTCACCGTCGACCAGGCGCGGATCAACGCCTTCGCCGACGCCACCGGCGACCACCAGTGGATCCACGTCGACCCGGAACGGGCGGCCACCGGGCCGTTCGGCACCACCATCGCGCACGGATACCTGACGCTGTCGCTGGTCCCGCTCTTCGGCGCCGATCTGTTCGACCTTCAGTTCGGCGGCGCCCGCGTGAACTACGGCGCCAACAAGGTGCGGTTTCCGTCCCCGGTGCCAGTCGACAGCGAATTGACGGCCACCGCCACCTTCACCGACCTGACCGATTCGGCGGCCGGTGCGGTGCTGACGGTCACGTACGTGGTCACTGTGACCGGTGCTGCCAAGCCGAGTCTGGTGGCCGAGACCCTCGTGGTGATCACTCCCTGACTTCGCGGGGCGCCGTCAGGGAATGCGCTCGAAGACCGCCGCGAGGCCCTGCCCGCCGCCGATGCACATCGTCTCCAGCGCATAACGACCGGCCCGGCGATCGAGTTCACGGAGCATGGTGGCCAGGATCCGGACACCGGTCGCTCCGACCGGGTGACCGAGGGAGATGCCCGAGCCGTTGACGTTCATCCGCCCCAGGTCGTCGTCGCCGAGGCCCCAGGCCGCCGTGCAGGCCAGGACCTGAGCGGCGAAGGCCTCGTTGAGTTCGATCAGGTCGAGATCTGCGAATCGCAGGCCGGCCCGCTCGAGCACCCGGTCGGTCGACGGGACCGGTCCGATGCCCATCCGCTCCGGCTCGACGCCGGCCACCGCCCAGGTGACCAGTCGCGCGAGCGGTCGCAGGCCGAGATGCTCGGCCTTCTCCCGGGTCGTCACGATGCAGACCGCGGCGCCGTCGTTCTGCCCGCTGGCATTGCCGGCGGTGACCGTGGCTTCAGGATCGATACGACGACGCACGGCCCGCAGAGCGGCGAGAGCTTCGAGCGAGACGTCGCGACGCGGGTGCTCGTCTCGGTCGTGCGTGACCTCGCCCGTCCGCGCGGCCACGGTCACCGGCACGATCTCGTCGGCGAACCGCCCGGCGTCCTGCGCAGCCACGGCGCGACGATGCGAGTGGTAGGCCAGTCGGTCCTGCGCCTCGCGGGTGATCGAGTATTCGCGGCGGAGGGTCTCCGCCGTCTCCAGCATTCCGCCTTCCACCGGATGATGCTTGCCGCCCGAGGTGACGCGGCCGCGGCCGATACGGTCCATGAGCGCGGTGTCCGCGCCGCGCAGCCCGAAACGCAGACCGAGCGCGTAGTGCTCGGCCTGGCTCATGCTGTCGGCGCCGCCGGCCAGGACCAGGTCGCAGACGCCGGTCTGCACGCGCATGGCCGCGTCGATCACCGCCTGCAGACCCGAGCCGCAGCGGCGGTCCACCTGCAGGCCGGGGACGCCGATGTCCAGGCCGGCGTCGAGTGCGGCGATGCGCCCGATGGCCGGCGCCTCGCCGTTGGGATAGCACTGGCCGAAGATCACGTCGTCGATGTCGGTGCTCCCGATACCGGTTCGATCGACCAGCGCCGTCACCACGGCCGACGCGAGGTCGGCGGCGGGCACGGAGGCGAACATGCCGCCGTATCCGCCGACGGGCGTCCGAACGGGTTCACAGATCACGGCGTCGCGCATGTGCGTCGGTCCTTTCGGAATCCTGTCCGCCCGGAAGTCTGCGACGGCGAACACTTCAGAAGAATATTATATTATGCTCAACCAGCCCACGCGTCGCCCTCCCTAAGGACTCCCACCAATGCCCCGACTCTGCGAGACCGCCGACCTGACCGACGCTCAGCACGACATCCTCGCGACCGTCCGCGACTTCGTCGACGAGCAGATCATTCCGGTCGCCACCGAGCTCGAGCATCGCGACGAGTACCCGTCCGAGATTGTCGCCACGATGAAAGATGTCGGCGTCTTCGGCCTCACCATCCCCGAAGAGTACGGCGGCCTCGGCGAATCTCTTCTCACTTACGCGCTGGTCGTCGAGGAGCTGTCCCGAGGCTGGATGAGCGTGTCGGGCATCGTGAACACCCACTTCATCGTCGCCTACCTTCTCCTGCAGCACGGCACCGACGAACAACGGCAGAAGTACCTCCCGCGCCTCGCTGCCGGCGAGCTCACTGGCGCGTTCTCCATGTCCGAGCCCGCCCTGGGCTCGGATGTAGCCGCCATCGGCACCACCGCCCGCGCGAACGCTGACGGCACATACACGATCAACGGCCAGAAGATGTGGCTCACCAACGGCGCTTCGTCGTCGCTGGTGGCAGTGCTGGTCCGCACACCGGGACACGGCGAGAAGGCGCACCAGAATCTGACGACCTTCCTCATCGAGAAGACCCCCGGATTCGGGGCGGTCGCGCCCGGCCTCACGATCCCCGCGAAGATCGAGAAGATGGGCTACAAGGGCGTCGACACCACCGAGCTGATCTTCGACGGCTACTCCATCTCCGCCGGCGAGATCCTGGGCGGTCAGCCCGGCCGAGGCTTCTACCAGATGATGGACGGCGTCGAAGTGGGCCGTGTGAACGTCGCCGCACGAGGCGTCGGCATGGCTCATCGGGCATTCGAACTGGGCGCCTCGTACGCGCAGCAGCGCGAGACCTTCGGCAAGCCGATCGCTCAGCATCAAGCTGTCCTCTTCCGGCTCGCCGAGATGGGCACCAAGGTCGAAGCCGCCCACCAGATGGTGGTCCGGGCCGCCCGACTCAAGGACGCCGGCAGGCGCAACGACCTCGAAGCCGGCATGGCCAAGTACCTGGCCTCGGAATACTGCCACGACGTGGTGGAAGACGCCTTCCGCATCCACGGCGGCTACGGCTACGCGAAGGGGTACGAGATCGAGCGCCTCTACCGCGAGGCGCCGATGCTGCTGATCGGCGAGGGTACCGCCGACATCCAGCGCATGATCATCGGCCGGCGGCTACTCGAGAACTACGCGCCGTGAGGGATGCGGAGAGGCCAGAACGACGGCGCACGGCTATCATTCGCCGTCCTGCCACAGGCCCCGCTTGGCCAGGTTAGCGACCAGTTCGTCGGCCCCCGACATGATGTGCGCCCGCATCAGGTCCGCCGCACGATCGCCGTCTCGGTCAGCGAGCGCAGCGATGATCTTGGGATGCGCCTCCATCGTGTCGTCGGTGTGCCCCTCGATGTCGTTGTAGAAGCGATTCGGCAGCTGCCGGACGATCGACGCCAGCATGGCGGCCAGCCGGCGCGATCCGGCGGCCAGGTTGACTGAACGGTGAAACTCGTGGCCCAGCCGGACCGTGGCCTCGTCGTCTCCGTCCGCCAGCGCCGCCGTGTGCCGTTCATAGAGAGTGCGCAGGTGATCGAGTTGCTCTGCGGTGACCCCCGCTGCGGCCCTCCGCGCCAGCTCCGCGGCCAAGACCGCTTGCGCCCAGAAGAGGTCGCGCACATCTTGGCTGCTGAACTCGCTCACCACGAAGCCGCGACGCGGCACGAGTTCGACGAATCCCTCCCCCGACAGGATGAGGAGGCCCTCCCGGACCGGGGTGTTGCTGACTCCGACCGCCTTCGCGATGGGCGCGGTGCGCAGAAAGTCGCCGGGCCGCACCTCGCCAGAGATGATCATCTCGCGCACATAGGCGGCCACGTCCTCGGGCAGTTGACGCCGATGTGCGCCGACTCCGGACCGAGATTCCACCGTCATCTACGCACCCGCCGTTTCTGTTCCGGAATCGGATTAGCACTGAAACAGGAATATATAATACTGCACGGTGCGCGATTCGCCGCGACGCCGGACTCATGCCGCGGTCAGATCTGGTGCCGGGCGATGTGCTGGGCGGCGATCACGTTGCGCTGGATCTCGTTGGTGCCCTCGCCCACGATCATCAGCGGAGCGTCGCGGAAGTAGCGTTCCACCTCGTACTCCTTCGAATAGCCGTAGCCGCCGTGGACCCGGATCGCGTCGAGCGCGATCTCCATCGCAGTCTCCGACGCGAAGAGCTTGGCCATCCCGGCTTCCAGGTCCGCTCGCTCACCGCGATCGAGCTTGGCCGCCGCGTCCAGGGTCAGCAAGCGCGCCGCCTGCTGTTTGGTGGCCATGTCGGCGATCATGTTGCCCACCGACTGGTGCTTCCAGATCGGCTTGCCGAACGATTCGCGCTCCTGCGAGTACCTGGTCGCCGCGTCCAGCGCCGCCTGCCCCACTCCGAGCGCCCGCGAGGCGACCTGGATCCGGCCGACCTCCAGCCCGCGCATCATGTGCGCCCAGCCCTTGTTCGGTGCGCCGCCCAGAACCGCGTCGGCGGGCATCTGAGCGTCGTCGAACACCAGCTCGCAGGCCTCCACGCCGCGGTATCCGAGTTTGGGGATCTTGGCCGAGACGGTGAAACCGTCGGTGGGCTCCACCAGGATCACGCTCATTCCCTTGTGTGCCGGCGCGGCGGACTTGTCGGTGATGCAGAGGAGGCCGAACAAGTCGGAGTGGGCCGCATTCGAGATCCAGGTCTTGGCCCCGGTGATCGAGTAGCCGTCGGCGTTCGGCGCCGCCACCGTGCGCATCGCCTGTAGATCCGAGCCGCCGCCGGGTTCGGTCAACGCCATCGTCGCCCGGATGCCGCCCCCGGCCATCGCCGCCAGATACCGCTCCTTCTGCCCGTCGGTGCCGAAGGTCTTGATCAGATAGGTGATCACCGAGTGCCCGCCGATCGCCCCGGCCAGACTCATCCATCCCCGCGCCAGCTCTTCGCACACCGCGGAGAAGCACTGCATGGAGACGTCGACACCGCCGTACTCGGCCGGAGCGAGCAACCCGAAGAACCCGAGCTCCTTCATCTCCTCGATCCACTCCGCCGGATACACGTCGTCCTGCTCGAACTCCCGCACCCGCGGCGCCACCCGCTGATCGACGAAGTTCCGTACCAGGGAGACCATCTCCTGCTCGTCCTCGGTCAACGCCATTCGCCAGGTCCTTTCGGAGAAGATCGCCGAGAAGGCGATAATATATTATCCATGACGGTCGGCGGTCCGCGGCTCGACGGACTCGTCTCACCCGCTGCGCATGAGGACCGAGCCCCTTGCGGACGGTTACCCTGACGCTCACGCCACTCCCCGAACGCCCGCCGACCAGCCCCTTGAGCCAGCACCGCTCCCCCAACCAATCAGCCCCTTGAGCCGAAGAGGAACGAAGTGACGAATCGCGTCGAAAGGTCCCCCGAACCCGAGAGCGATCCGCCGGAGCCTCTGCCCGGTGCGGTCGACGCCCGGTTCACCCTGGCCGCCGAGCGCACCGCCCTCGCTTGGCTGCGCACCGCGCTCGGGCTGATCGCCGCGGGCATCGCGGTGCTGCATCTGCTGGGGCCGTTCGGCGAGCCGGCCGCCCGCACGACGCTCGGCATCACCCTGCTGCTGATCGGCGCCCTCACCGCGATCATCGGTCTCGCACGGTGGCGTGCCGTCGACCGCGCCCTCCACCGGGGCGGCCCGCTCCCCGGCCCCTGGCCGGTCCTGGCACTCGGCGCGCTGATCGTCCTGGCGAGCTTCGGCTTCGTCATCTGGCGCTGACACCCTCCTCGCTCCGTGAGCCGTTGAGGAGCGCAACGAAGAACCGCGTCGAAAAGTCCGCGCGGGCCTCGTCGCAGGACGATCACGTAACCGGCTCCGTCGATCAGCCGCACGCCGAGTCGGCGGATGTCGACAGGATCAACTGTGTGCGGCGTGATCGTTGGCCGAGCCCGAACAGGACAAAACAAGCTTTATGGCGATCCTGGGCAATGGCATCGGAGCCGTCACCGTCGCAGCCGGGACGAGCCCAAGGAGCCTTCCCAGTCAGCTCTGCCGTCCCAGCTTGTCCATTCGGCGGGTAGACACCCCGGCCAGGTAGCAGTCCGCGACGACGGTGATGAGCGCTGATTCGGCACGTTTGCGGCGCTCGAGCAGCCACTCTGGAAAGTAGCTGCCCGAGCGCAGCTTCGGGACAGCGACCTCGATCGTGCCGACGCGGGTATCGAGCGGCCGGTGGCGGTAGCCGTTGCGGTGATTGGTCCGCTCAGCTGATCGGCGGCCCCATTCGGCGCCGCACACGGCATCGGCGTCCGCGTACAGTAGGGCGTTGATCATCGTTTGCAGCAAATCGCGCATCAGATCCGGGGACGCTTCGGTCAGGGCTTGGCCAAGCAGGCCTGCAGGGTCGACAATATGGGGAGCGGTCATCGTTGTTGTTCCTTCTCGAGTTTGGTTGTGAGAGATCACTCGAAGGATCAGAGGAATGATCAAGACCTGTGGATCTGGGAGGGCGTGCCTTCCCGCAGAATGATCCCGGTAGTCACTTGATCAAGTCAGCGTTGCAGCGCTGGCGGAAAGGCACGCCTCGTGCTCACGGTAGTCAACGCCCCTGATGGTTCCAACCAGTCCAACGACGATCACCGGTCGATCCTCGATGAGATCGTGCGCGACGGGGCCCGGCAGATGCTCGCCGCAGCCCTGCAGGCCGAGGTCGCTGCCTATGTCGATCAGTTCACCGATCAGGTCGATGAGCACGGTCGCCGGCTGGTGGTGCGTAACGGCTACCACAACGAGCGGGAGGTGATGACCGCTGCTGGTGCGGTGCCGGTGCGGGCACCGCGGGTCAACGACAAGCGGGTCGACCCTGAAACTGGTGAACGTCAACGGTTCTCGTCGAAGATCATCCCGGCGTGGGCACGCAAGAGTCCGGAGGTCAGCGCGGTGTTGCCGCTGCTGTACCTGCACGGGTTGTCGTCGGGGGATTTCGGGCCGGCACTCGAGCAGTTTCTCGGCTCGGGTGCAGGGTTGTCGGCGGCCACGATCACCCGGTTGACCAGCCAGTGGCAGAAGGAAGCCGCGGCCTTCGAAGACCGCGACATCACCAGCGATTATGTCTACCTCTGGGCCGACGGAATCCACCTCAAAGTCCGGCTTGAGCAGGAGAAACTGTGCCTGTTGGTGATGATCGGTGTGCGGGCCGACGGCCGTAAAGAGCTCGTCGCCCTGGCCGATGGCTACCGCGAATCGACCGAATCGTGGGCCGATCTGTTGCGGTCGTGCCGGCGCCGCGGCATGGCGGCCCCGAACCTGGCCGTCGGGGACGGTGCCCTGGGGTTCTGGGCTGCGTTGCGCGAGGTGTTCCCGGATACCCGAGAGCAGCGGTGCTGGTTTCATAAACAAGGCAATGTGCTTGCCGCACTGCCGAAGTCGGCGCATCCGAATGCGGTCAAAGCGATGCAGGAGATCTACAACGCCGAAGACATCGACCACGCCCGCACCGCGATCACGGCTTTCGCCAAGACCTACGGCGCCAAGTACCCCAAAGCGGTCGCCAAGATCGTCGACGACGCTGATGTGCTGCTGGAGTTCTACCGTTATCCGGCCGAGCACTGGATTCATCTGCGCACGACCAACCCGATCGAGTCGACCTTCGCCACGGTCCGGTTGCGCACCAAGGTGACCAAGGGCCCCGGCTCACGGGCCGCGGGACTGGCGATGGCCTACAAACTCATCGAAGCCGCACAGACGAAATGGCGGGCCGTCAACGCACCCCACCTCGTCGCTCTCGTCCGGGCCGGCGCCACCTTCAAAAACGGCGAACTCGTCGAACCCGACACCGCCTCACCCGACCAGCAGGAGGCTGCCTGAAACAACCTCATCCACAGATCTTGACAATATCTCCGGCACGATCCCGGTCACCGGGCTACACCACTCTGTCAAGCCCCGGGTTTCTTGGAGACTGATTTAGTTGGTTTCCTTGGTTGCCAGAGCCGAGTTGGCCTGGACGTGTGATCGGCCTGCAGTGGCCGTGTCAGGCGGCGTTCTTGTCGTCGGCTGCTTGATCGAGGCTGGCCCAGTAGGCGGCCTCGTACTCGGCGGGCGGGACGTGTCCGAGCTCGCCGTGGAGCCGTCGCTGGTTGTACCAGTCGACCCACTCGGCGGTGGCGATCTCGAGGTCATCGATGCCGTGCCACATCCCCTTGCGTCGCTGCCTGGGGCCGCGGACCAGCTCGGCCTTGTACAGCGAGTTCAGCGCCTCGGCCATCGCGTTGAAGCTCCTATAGATTTTCAAGTCGATCAGGCCGCAATTTCGGGTTCGTCGACGCGGGGTTCGGCGGTGGTATCCGGTGTGGGCAGGAGTCGGAAGAGTTCACGTGCGAGGTAGCGCTTGAGGCAGCGGATGATTTCCCGTTTCGACAGGCCCTCGGCGGTGCGACGGGCGACGTAGTCGATGGTGGGCTGGTGCCAGCGCATCCGCACGATGACGACCCGGTACAGCGCGGCGTTGGCCTGGCGGTTCCCACCGCGATAGAGCCGGTGGCGGTTGTTGGTCTTGCCTGATCCGGCCGGGATCGGACAGGCGCCGCACATTTTGGCGAATGCCGCCTCGGACTTGATCCGGTTGGTGTTGTCGCCGGCGGTGATCAGCATCTGGGCCGCAGTGTCGTAACCGACGCCGACAGCCTCGATGAGCCGGGGTGCAGTGGCCGCGGTGAGTGTCTTCAACGACGCGGCGTGAGCCTTGGCCTCTTCATGCAGCGCCAGCCAACGCTGCGCCATTGAGGACAACACATGTCGCATCGCGGCCTCTGGATCGTTCGGGACAACTACGGCTGGTGCTCCACGGCGAACGGGTGGCAATGGGGTCGGGCCTTCCAGTGCCGCGCACGCGGTGATCAGCTTGTGGTCAGTGAGCTTCTCCAACTTTGCGCGCAGCGCTTCGCTTCCCGTCGCGAGGGTCGCTTTGAGTGTGATCATGGTGGTGGTTCGGGCTTGGACGGCACCGTCGTAGGCAATCTTGACCAGCCTGATCGTCTCCACTGCACCATCGGCGGTCTTCGGTGCCGATAAGCCGTGGCCGGCCAGCAGCTGCCGAGCGGCGTGCTCGGCGTCAATGGTGTCGTTCTTCCCCGCGAGACGACGTTCGGCGGCCCGCGCGGGACGGGCGATCTCATGGACCTGGTGGCCGTGGTTGCGCAGGTAGCGGGCCAGGCCGACGCCGTAGGAGCCGGTGCCTTCAACGCCGAACCCGATCAGACTTCCGGCCGGGCCGACCAACGCCAGACAGAAGGTGACGAGCTCGTCGAATCCGGCGACCGTGGCCGAGATGACCACATCACCGAGTCGTCCGCCGAGACCGTCGATCGCGACTGCTACGTGGTTGTCCTTGTGGGTATCGACACCGATGATGACATCGTCACGGCGGAGCTGCATGCTGGACATTAGGCTATGGATTCCTCTCTCGCATTCTGGGTCCATGGCTCAGCTGGCCGGAGTGGGCGGACAGGACTGCGATGAGACCCTGGTCGAGTCAGGCTCCTATCAGGTCACTGCCCACCCGGCCAGCAGCCTGGGTGAACGCCACCACCCGGGGTCGACAGGTCAACGCGAAGACACCCGCAGGGCCGGTCGTAGCAGGGGTCAGACACCAGGTGGTGACGCATACACGATCCTCGCAGTCGTAACTGTCGCCCTTGGACCCCACCGAGGCGACCACGTCGGCCTCAGCGAGCCGCTGGGTGTAGCGGATCGCTCGGTACTGGGCGCCCCTGTCGGAGTGGTGGACCAGTCCGGTCAGGTCCCGCCCGTCGCGCTGGCGACGCCAGATCCCCATCTGCAGCGCGTCCAGGGCGAGGTCGGTGTAGAGGCCCGTCGAGACCTGCCAGCCCACGATCATCCGCGAGTAGACGTCCAGTACGAACGCCGCGTACACCCACCCCGACATCGTCCTCACATATGTCAGATCCGCTACCCACAACCGGTCGGGCCGCGACGCGGTGAAGTCACGGTCGACCAGGTCAGCGGGCCGGCCGGTCTCCGCCGCGGGCCTGGTGGTGCGGGGATGCTTGTCGCGGAGCACACCCCGCAGCCCGGCGGTCCGCATCAGCCGCTCGACCGTGCACCGCGCCACCGACTCCCGGCCCGGCCCCGCCGACTGGCCGGGCTGGCTCGGCATCTGCCGGTTGATCTCGTGCCACACCTTCCTCGCGCCGTAGACCTCCATGTTCTCCTCGTGCACCTTCCTGATCATCTTGGTCAACTCCTCATCACGGATCGACCGCGGCGAAGCGGGCCGAGCCTTGTAGGCGTAGTAGGTCGACGACGCGATCTCGGCACTCGTGCCCTCCAAGGCAGCCAAGACCGGCTGGACGCCGCCGTGTTCCTCCGCAACGGAGTCCACGAACTCGACCCTCAACGCCGTGGGAACAGCTACCTCGCCGGACGGTCCAGCTCCGCGGCGAAGAAAGCCGATGCCTGCTTCAAGATCGTGTTCGCCCGCCGCAACTCACGGTTCTCCCGCTCCAACTCCGCGATCCGGCCCGCCTCGGCCGAGGTGACACCCGGCACGACACCGCCGTCGATCTCGGCCTGCTTCACCCACGTCCGCAACGCCTCGGGATGCACCCCGAGCTGGTCCGCAATCCGCTTAATCGCACCGACCTTCGATGCCGGATCCCGCCGAGCCTCCACCGCCAACCGAGTGGCCCGCTCCCTCAACTCCAACGGGTACTTACGCTGTGCTGCCATCTTCCTCTGTTCCTCCAGGTTTCGATGTCTCCATCAAACCCGGGGCGGGACACTCTATGGGGCACTACTTACTACGGCGAGTGGTCAGGCACGCACTGGACCGGACGAATCGGCACTGTTCACCAACGAAACCAGTTGTGCACGCCGCGACACCGCGTGGGGCCGACTTCAGCTTCAGCACCGCCGGACATGAGCGACCGCGAGCCGCCTCGCGTGGACGACCGTCTGAGGGGATCTTGGATCACTGACAAGGAACGACGTCGGCGTCGTCTAGAGTCTGGCGAGCCCATCGGAATGGAGCGCTACCTAGCCGCCGACTACGCTGAGATGTCGCTGGTGTGGGACGGTCGATGAGTCGTCAACCCGCACGGTGACAACCGGGTCTGGAAACTGACAAACCTCAGCGCAGGCTACAGCTACCGGTTCCCCGGTCAGCCCCGCGCCATGTCGACGAACTTCGACAGGTGCAGCTGATGCGCGACGGTGATCGTCGCCGTCGGGCCGTTGCGATGCTTGCCGACGATGATGTCGGCCTCACCGGCGCGGGGGTCGTCGCGCTCGAAGGCGTCCGGGCGATGCAGCAGGATCACCATGTCCGCGTCCTGCTCCAACGAACCCGACTCACGCAGATCCGAGACCTGCGGGCGCTTGTCGGTGCGCTGCTCGGGGCCGCGGTTGAGCTGCGAGATCGCGACCACCGGCACTTCGAGCTCCTTGGCCAGCAGCTTGATCGACCGGGAGAACTCCGAGACCTCCTGCTGACGCGACTCGACCTTCTTGCCCGAGGTCATCAGCTGCATGTAGTCGATCACCACCAGCTTGAGGTCGTGCCGCTGCTTGAGCCGGCGCGCCTTGGCGCGGATCTCCATCATCGTCAGGTTCGGCGAATCGTCGATGAACAACGGCGCATCGGTGATCTCGCCCATCCGCCGGGCCAGGCGGCTCCAGTCGTCGTCGCTCATGTTGCCCGAGCGCATGTCGCCGAGCTTCACCCGCGCCTCGGCCGACAGCAGACGCATCACGATCTCGGTCTTGCTCATCTCCAGCGAGAACATGGCCGCGGCATGCCCGTTGTGGATCGACGCCGACCGCAGGAAGTCCATCGCAAGCGTCGAGTTGTGGGTCGGCACCATCGCCTCGCCCGCCAGGTACAGATGGTCGGCGTTGTCGACCTGGACACAGCGCACCGGCACCGACGAGATCGGACGGATCGCCACGATCCGGCGGCCGCGGACACGGAACCGTCGTTCCTTGTGGAGCACCGCCTTTTCGTGGACGGTGAACACGTCGTCATCGGCGGCCATCCGGATCCAACCGGTCGGCTCGCGCCGGTAGGTGTACCCGAGCCCGGCGATCAGATCGGCGAGCACCTCGGACATGTGCCGGGTGACGGACGGGATGGTGATCCAGCCGTCGACCTCCACCCGGGCGCGGGCGTCGAGCAGGCCGGAGAGCAGAGCACGACGCTGCCGCACCGATCCGCGGAGGTACTCGTCCGGGATCAGGCCGGCGAGATCGGCCATCAGAGTCATGGTGTCGACGGGGCCTTCGGCCTCGATCCGGACGCCGATCTCGGGATCGTCGTAGGCCATGCCCGCCAGGGCGGCGACGGTGTACGGTCCGTACGCGAAGTCGCGCTCGGGCAGGTCCAGCGGCGTCGCATTGGGGATCAGCGCCCGGCCGACGTGGTGGCGCAGCGCATCGGTGGTCATCACCGTCACGGTGTCGTCGACCTCGGCCGACCACTGGTGATCCCGATCGGCCACGATCACCGCGCCGTCGTCGAACTCCACCTCGAAGCAGGGGCGGTCGGTCATCACGTCGCTGATCGCGACCACCCGGGTGGGCCTGCCGTCCGCGCCGATCAGCCGATCGCCGACGGCGACCTTGCCCATGCGCGTCCAGCCGGTCGGGGTGGGCAGCGGAGTGTCGAGGGCGAGCGCCTTGCCGACGCCGGGACGCGCCGCGACGATGATCATCTGCCCGGCGTGCAGACCGTTGGTGAGTTTGTCCAGATCCGCGAAGCCGGTCGGGACGCCCAGCGAGAGTCCGCCGCGCGAGGCGATGGAGTCCAGTTCGTCGAGCGTCGGCTGCATCAGCTCGTCGAGGATCGAGTAGTCCTCCGACGAGGTCCGCTCGGTGACGTCGTAGATCTCGGCCTGGGCCCGGTCGACCACCTCGGCCACGTCCTGGCCCTCCGAGCCCGCGTAGCCGTACTGCACGATCCGGGTGCCGGCCTGCACCAGCCTTCGCAGCAGGGCCTTCTCGGCGACGATGTCGGCGTAGAAGCCGGCGTTCGCGGCGGTCGGGACCGTGGAGATCAGAGTGTGGAGATACGGCGCGCCGCCGACCTTGCGGAGCTGGCCCTGCCGGTCCAGTTCGGCGGCGACGGTCACGGCATCGGCCGGCTCACCCTTCCCGTAGAGCTCGAGGATCGCGTCGTAGACGGCCTGATGGGCGGGCTTGTAGAAGTCGTCCGGCTTGATCCGCTCGAGGACGTCGGCGATGGCGTCCTTCGAGAGCAGCATGCCGCCCAGCACCGATTGCTCGGCAGCGGTGTCCTGCGGGGGCTGGCGAAGCGTCTCTTCACCGGGTGCGGGCGGCTGCGCCGGGCCCGGATCGTGCGAGTCTTCACTCAATGCTTCGCGCACCCCCTTTCCCAGACGCCGCTCTCGTCGATGACCCGGCTCCCGAGATGACCGGGCGATGAATCGGGTACCTCGGGAAGGTTAGGCGCAGGCCGCGTGCGCGGCAAACGGTCGCTGTGGACAACTCTGTGGGTGTCGTGTGGACGATTGGCTGTCTGCCCGGTCGGCATGTGCACAGCCCTGTGGATTCACGAACAGATTCTGGCCACAATCGACACATCGTCCGAGGTCAAGAGAGAATTCCGCTGTCCACAGAAGCGAAGTTCGGATTCCTCGGCGTGTCGCATTGCGCCACGCCCGGGGAGGTGTCGAGACGAGGTTGAGACCAGTTACCGACGAGTCATTCGTTCGAAGGACGCCGGGTCGACACCGTCGCGTGGTGAAATGAGAACGTGCGTGTGCCCAATTCGATTCCCCGCAAGCTCGCGACGCTCGTGGTGCTCGCGCTCGGCGCCGTTCTGCTGGCTCCGGCCGCTCCCGCCGCAGCCGCGCCGCCGCCGGAGTTGCAGTTCGACCGGTACACGCCGGTGAACCCGGCCAAGTACCAGTCGCTCCGCTACGCCGACGACGGCAGGTTCTTCTTCCGCGCGGGCAAGTGGCGCTGTCAGATCTGGCGGGCCGGCTCGGTCGCCTGCCAGGGGAAGCCCGCCACCGCGCCGCCGAACACCCTCGGCGTGTCCGTCACCAACGACTCGCAGGGCCCGTGGTGGGTGCCGCCGGGCACAACCTTCCGGTTCGGGTCCCAGGCCGGGTTCCGCGCACCGGTCCTGCGGCCCGGCCAACGGATCGTCACCAACAACGTGGTGTGCGCCGTGCCCCGCAGCGGAGTGGTCTCCTGCGCCACCAACAACCGCGCCTTCATTTTGAGCCCCCAGTGGCACAAGTTCTACGGGCCGCGCAGCTACCGCAACGGCAATCCCGCGCCGAGGTACCTGCCAGCGCACCTGCGGTAGCTATCTCGACCGCCAGGTCTCGACTCCGCCCGACCACCGAGAGCACCTCCAGGTCTCGACTCCGCTCGACCACCGAGAGCACCGCCAGGTCTCGACTCCGCTCGACCACCGAGAGCACCGCCAGGTCTCGACTCCGCTCGACCACCGAGAGCACCGCCAGGTCTCGACTCCGCTCGACCACCGAGGGCACCGCCAGGTCTCGACTCCGCTCGATCAGGAAGGGCACGCACTCGTCCGGCCAGCGCCTGATCGGCACGCGGCGATTCGGGCACGACGAAGCGCCGGCCACCTTTCGGTGACCGGCGCTTGTCCGTGTGGTGCGTCGAGCGTCAGGCGGACACGACGTCGACGGCGAACTTCGCCTCGACCTTCGGGTGCAGCTTCACGACGACCGGGTGCGAGCCGGTGGCCTTGATGTGCCCCTTCGGGAACGCCACGTTGCGCTTCTCGACGGCCGGGCCGCCGGCGGCGCGGATCGCCCCGGCCACATCAGCGGCGGTGACCGAACCGAACAGCTTGCCCGAGTCGTGGGTCTTCACGGTCAGCGAGACGTTCTCCAGGCCCTCCAGGGCCTGCTTCAGCTCGTTGGCGTGGTCCAGGTCGCGCACGACGCGCGCCTGCTGAGCCCGGCGGATGCCTTCGACCTGCTTCTGGGCGCCGCGGGTGGCGACGATCGCCAGGCCGCGGGGCAGCAGGTAGTTGCGGCCGTAGCCGTCACGCACCTCGACGGTGTCGCCGGCTTCGCCCAGGTTCTCCACAGCGGTGGTCAGGATCAGCTTCATGTCAGTGCTTCCCTTCCCGCTCAGCGACCGGTCGACGTGAACGGCAGCAGAGCCACTTCACGCGCGTTCTTGACGGCCACCGCGATGTCACGCTGGTGCTGGACGCAGTTGCCGGTCACGCGGCGCGAGCGGATCTTGCCGCGGTCCGACAGGAAGCGGCGCAGCAGCGCCGTGTCCTTGTAGTCGATGTCGGTGGTCTTCTTGTCCTTGCAGAAGGTGCAGGCCTTAGCCTTGGTGACCTTCTCGACGCGAGGCTTGCGCCCCTTTTGCTTTGCCATATCGGTGCTCCGTTAGTGCTCCTCGGGCTGGCGAGCCCGTATCAGAATGGTGGTTCGTCGTCCGCGGCGGCGAATCCGCCGCCGGCGGCCGGTGCGCTGCCCCACGGGTCGTCGGCCGGCTGCTGGGGCTGCTGACGGGGAGCGGACTGCTGGCCGTAGCCGCCGCCCTGGTTTCCGCCGCCGTAACCGCCCTGATTGCCGCCGAAGTTCCCGCCGCCGCTGCCGCCCCGCGGGGTGCGGGTGACCTTGGCGGTGGCGTAGCGCAGCGAGGGACCGATCTCATCCACTTCGAGCTCCACGACGGTGCGACGCTCCCCTTCACGGGTTTCGTACGACCGCTGCTTGAGCTTGCCCTGCACCACGACTCGAGTGCCCTTGGTGAGCGACTCGGTCACGTTCTCCGCCGCGTCGCGCCAGATGCTGCAGCGGAGGAACAGCGCTTCGCCGTCCTTCCACTCGTTGGTCTGGCGATCGAACGTACGCGGCGTGGAAGCCACCGTGAAGTTGGCGACCGGCGCACCGGAAGCGGTGAACCGCAGTTCCGGGTCGGCGGTGAGATTGCCTACGACGGTGATGACCGTGTCAGTCATGTCAGATTCCTCAGGTCGTGATGGTTGTCGCCTCGACTTCGTCGGCGGCCGGGTGGTTTCGACACCACCCTAACGGCCGCCCACGACAGCCGGCGGGGATCAACCGAGCCGAATCGGATGAGCCGGATCCGCCTACTTGCGCAGGACCTTGGTGCGCAGCACCGACTCGTTCAGCTTCAGCTGACGGTCGAGCTCGCTCACGGTCGCGGGCTCGGCGTTCAGATCGATGACGGCGTAGATGCCCTCAGCGTTCTTCTCCACCTCGTACGCGAGACGGCGCTTGCCCCAGATGTCGACGTTGTCGACGGAGCCACCGTCCTTCCGCACCACGTTGAGGAAAGTATCCAGGGATGGGGCGACGGTGCGCTCGTCCAGACTCGGATCGAGGATGACCATCAGTTCGTAGTGACGCATAAGACCTCATCACCTCCTATGGGCTAATCGGCCATGGACGTTCCACGGCAGGAGGGTCGCCTGCGTCGGCAACCCGTCCAAGATACATGAGAGGGCGGTGACCAGGGAAATCGGAACAGACAGGCCGAACAGTTAGAGTCGAGGCCATGCCTTCTGCCGGTTCCGTCCCCGCCGCACGCCGCGGGGGCCCGCTCCGCTCCCCACGGCCGCCGCTCCTCCACCGCGGAGAGACCTCGCTCATCATGGTCGCGGCACTGCTGTTCACCGCCGCCGCTCTGACCTGGAGCTATCGGGTCAAAGCCGCCTGCGGCGGAGCCCCCTACGACGAGTTCGGGCGCAGCGCCCGGTTCCCGGTGGGCGACCCGAACGCCGTCATTCCGTGCTACTCGGACCTGATGTTCCTCTGGGTCGGGCGGGACATCGACAACCATGTCTTCCCGTACATCCACGGCGGCATCACCGAGCAGGGCCATCTCTACGGCGGCGTCGTCGAGTACCCGGTCCTCTCGGGCCTGCTGATGTGGCTCGGGGCGATCGGCCAGCACACCGACCTGGAGTTCTTCCGGCAGTCCGCGCTGATCCTGACGCCGTTCGCCCTGGCGATCACCCTCCTCCTGGCCTGGATGAGCCGCTGGTGGGTGCTCCTGTGGGCCGCGACCCCGCCGCTGGTCCTGTACGCCTTCCACAACTGGGAGACCCCGGTGGTGTTCACCTCGGTCGCCGCGATCGCCGTGATGGCCTGGGCGGCGAGCGCGAACCCGCGGACCGGCGAACGGCGGATGTCCTTGCGCACGTCATCGATCATCGCCTCGGTGCTGCTGGCCGTCGGGTTCTCCCTGAAGCTCTATCCGGGTCTGTTCGTCCTGCCCCTGGCGCTCTACGTGCTGACGTGCGGCGAGCAGGGCGATCGGCTGCGGGACGGCGCCCGGCGGGCATACGACTGGGCCGGAGCCGCCTGGGTCGTGGCCGCCGCCGTCGTGACCACGCTGATCGTGCAGGTGCCGTTCATGGTCGCCGGGTACCAGGGCTGGAAGGCCGCCCTCGACTTCCAGGGCAAGCGCAAGGCCGACATCGACACCAATACCATCTGGTACTGGGGCAACTACTGGATCGGCAACGACGACACCGATCTGTACAACTCGATCGTCGGCCTGGCGTCGCCGGTGCTGATCGTCGCCGGCCTGGCCGCGGCGATCTACCTCGCCTGGCGCCGCTACACCGAGACCGGGGTCTTCCCGTGGATCGGCGCGAGCTTCGCGATGCTGGCGGCGTTCATGCTGTTCCACAAGGTCCACTCGCCGCAGTACACGCTGTGGGTCCTGCCCTTCTTCGTGCTCATGCGGGTGCGCTGGTGGGCGATCGCGATCTACCTGGTGACCGACGTGATCCTGGATCTGACGATCTTCCGGCTGTTCGGCGTCATCAACTCCGGTTCGGACATGGTGTGGTGGGTGATCGGCGGCGTCAACCTCGGCGTGTGGGCGCACTGGGTCCTGCTGGCCTACTTCCTGGTGACCGCGTGCCGCACCGGACTGCGCGAGCCGCTGGCGTCGTTCGTGCGGAGCGAACTCCCGCCGGATCCGCCGCTCACGCGTCTGGCCGCCGCCGATGCGCGCGACGCCCGGTGCTGGCTGGGGACGCCGGTCCTCGAGCGCGCCGGAATCACGCTGCGCCCGCTGACCGTCACCGATGCCCGGAACCTCGCTGCGGTGGCCGCCGACGACCCCGATCTGGGCCGCTGGACCTCGGGCACCCCCGGCGACCTCGGTTCGGCCGTCGAGTTCATCACCGCCGCGCATCGGACGCCCACGCGCCTGGCGTTCGCGGTGATCGACGACCGGTCGGGCGACCTGGTGGGCACCACCAGCTTCTACGACGTCGATGAGGCCAACCGGACGTTGGCGATCGGTTACACCTACTACGCGCGTGCGGCGCACGGGACCGTCGTGAATCCGGCCGCCAAGCTGATGCTGCTCGACTACGCGTTCTCCGAAGCCGGTGCCGTGCGCGTGGTCTGGCACACGCACGAGCAGAACGCGCAGTCCCGCGCGGCGATCGCCAAGCTCGGCGCGACCTTCGAGGGACTGCTGCGCAAGCACCGCCGCTTCCAGGGCGGCTGGCGCACCACCGCGCAGTACGCGATGACCGACGACGATTGGTCGCACGCTCGCGAACGGCTGGCCGAGCGTGTCGACCACCTCGACTCCGCCCCGGTCTGACCGGTCTGCCGGGCGCCGGCCGTGACCGCCGCAGAGCACGGGCGATCTACGCGTACGCGGGAACCGGCGGTGCGGCGGCGGACGGCTGGGGCGGCGTTGTGCGGGCCCTGAGCAGGTCGCGCACCACGAGGCCGCAGAGCACCACCAGGAAGACCGCGCGGACGACGACGGCGACGTAGAACCACTCGTCGGGAAGCCATTTGCGCGACGGATCCAGGAACAGTCCCATCCGCGGAACCCAGACGAGGGCGTCGACCACCATCCACGCGAGCAGGAGCCGCGCGTGCGGGATCGCCAGCACCGCGAGCGGGACCAGCCACAGCGAGTGCTGCGGACTCCACGCCTTGCCGACCAGCAGATAGCCGGCCACGAGCAGGAACATCAGCTGCGCGAAGAACTGCGGACTCGACGGCGCCGGCGAGCGCAGCGCCAGATAGGCGGTACCCGCGATCACGGCGGCGATGAGCACCAGCGCCAGAGCGTTCAGCAGCGACACCGAGGGCGACCACCCGGTGCCGGTGATGATCAGGCGGTACAGACTGTCCGGTTCGGCTCCCCGGTTCCACCAGGTCCGGTAAAACTCGCTCCAGCCCTGCGGATAGGCCAGCAAGACCGGCAGGTTCACCGCCAGCCACGCGATCACGGCGGCGGCGACCGTCGCGGCGAAGTCGTGCATCCGGCGGTCACGGGCGCAGATCACCGCCAACGCCGGGATCAGCAGCAGCGGGTACACCGATGCCGCGGCGGCCAGCCCGGCGAAGACTCCGGTCAGGATCACTCGCTCGCGCGCCCAGAACAGCATGGCGAGCGCGACCAGCGCCACCGGAATCACGTCGAATGCGGTGAAGCCGTGCACCAGCAGCAGCGGCGAGAGCGCCATCAGCGCACCGATCCAGATGCGGCGGCGATCGGTCATCATGGTCGCCCACACCGCGAGCAGCCAGAACAGCGCCAGCAGCAGCGCGGCGATGTTGAAGAAGGTGACCACGTCCAGCTGCCGCGGGATCGGCGTGCCGTCGACCAGCGCCTGCCACCCCTGCGTCGCCCTGGCCACCGCGTACAGGAAGCCGCCGATCAGCACCGGCTGGTCGGTGTACCGTTTCGTCCCCTCCTCGCCGTCCGCACCGGGCGCATACCAGAAGGTGCGGTAAGGCATCGTGCCGTGCCGGAGATCCTCCAGCGTGAGGCGCTGTGCGCCGTACATCGCGATCACGTCGCTGTAGCAGAGGCCGTAGTACTGGCGCTGATTGTCCCAGTTCAGGCGCACCCCGGACGACGGTTCCCCGTTCTCCGACGGCACCGGCGCCTGCTGCAGGCAGCCGGCCTTGCCGAACCACGACACCGCCAGGGCCAACAGCCCCATCAGCAGCACCACGCGCACCGGCGTCCAATTGCGGCTGCGCCCGATCGCCGCGTGCCGTCCGACCGGACCGCCGATCACCTCGCTGGCGGCCGCGACCTGTGCATTCGCCCGGCTGGGCAGGATCCGCCAGGTGTTGATCCGGCGCTTCTCGGCCAGCGGCCGCGGCGACTGCACGCCGTCGTGATTCGACGGCACACCGTCGTCGTTCGACGGCGCCGAGCCGTCCTCGGCCCCGATGGCGCTCACGCGCGGATCAGGCCGTCGGGACCGGGTCGGAGTCGTTCGGCGCGGGGACCTCTTCTTCCCCGGGCGTCGGCTCGCTCGGTGTCCGGTTCGGATTGCCGCGGCGCGGACGGGTCGTCGTCGGATCTCCCCACGGGATGGTCCAGCCCGGTCCGACCGTGATGTTTCCGTCGTCTCCCTGACCGGGCAGACGCGGTCGCGTCGGCGATGTCCGGTCGGTCGGCGTGTACGTGGTCGGCGGCGGCTCGTACGGGACGCCCGCCTGGCCGCCGACAGGATCCGGCGTGGGGAAGTCCTCGATGGGCTGGCCGGCCAGAGCCTGGTCCATCGCCGCCTTCCAGATCTGCGAGGGCAGTCCGCCGCCGTAGATCGACGCGCCCGCGTAGTTGCGCAGCGGCTTGTCGCCCTTGGCGGTGCCGACCCAGACCGCGGTCGAGAGCTGCGGCGTGTAGCCGACCATCCACGCGTACCGGTTGTTCCCGGTGTCGCCGAGCTGCGCGGTACCGGTCTTGGCGGCCGACGGGCGCGAACCCAGCGACGAGTCGTACAGCGAGTTGCCGTTGGAGTACGCGGCAATGGGTTCCAGGGCGGCGGTCACGTTGTCGGCCACCTTGGCCTGGAAGACGCGCTTGCCCGGGTTGGGCTGGCGGTCGAAGAGCACTTCGCCGGTCGAGGTCTCGACCTTCTTCACGAAGAACGGCTCGCGGTAGATCCCGGAGGCGGCCAGCGTCGCGTACGACGACGCCAGGTCGAGCACGGTCGAGTCGTACTGACCGAGCACCACGCCGCCTTCGGTTCGGCCGTTCGCGTTCACCAGGGTGGGCTTGCCGTTCAGGGTCTCGGCGACGCCGGCCCGGTGGGCCGCCGACACGACGTCGTCGGCCCCGTTCTTCAAGTCCATCATCAGGCGGTAGTACACGGTGTTGAGCGACATCTTCATCGCCGTCGCCAGGTTGCAAGTGCCGCATGATTCACCGTCGGAGTTGGTGACCCGCAGACCCGAGCTGGTGGTGTAGGTCGACGAGTCGTAGCGCTGCGAGAGCGGGATGTCCTGCTCCAGCGCCGCGATCAGCGCGAAGGTCTTGAACACCGAGCCGGTCTGCAGGCCCGTCGACGCGTAGTCCCAGCCGGCGCCGTCCCAGCCTCCGAAGTAGCCCTCGATCCCGCCGGTGGCCGGATCCACCGACACCGACGCGGTGCGCAGGTCCTTCGGCTCGCCGCTCATCTTGCTCTTGGAGGCGTCCTGCAGCGCCTTCTGCACCTTCGGGTCGATGGCGGTGGTGATCTTGAGGCCGTCGGTGCGCACCTGCTGCTCGGAGATGCCGAGTTTGCCGAGTTCGGCGAGCACCTGGCGCTTGATCAGGCCGTTCGGGCCCTCCGCGTCGGAGTCGGCGACCGGTTTGGGCTCAATCGTCCGGGGGAAGGTCTGCTGGTTCTTCTCCACCTCACTGATCGCGCCGATCTTGACCATGCCGTCGAGCACGTACTCCCAGCGATCCTTGGCCAGTTCCTCGTCGACGGCGGGGTCGTAGATCGAGGGCCCGCGGATGATGCCGGCCAGCAGGGCAGACTCGGAGACCGTGAGCTTGGAGACGTCCTTGTTGAAGTACGCCTTCGACGCCGAGGCGACGCCGTAGGCGCCGCGACCGAAGTAGATGGTGTTCAGGTAGGCGGCCATGATGTCTTCTTTGGACCACTTGCGCGACATCTTGGTCGAGATCGCCAGTTCCTTGAACTTGCGCTGGTAACCGGCGATGCCGGTCGCCTCGTCGCCCACCATCGCGTTCTTGACGTACTGCTGGGTGATCGTGGATCCGCCGCCGGCGCCGGCGTTGCCGGTCACCTTGCCCAGGGCGGCGCGGGTGAAGCCGCGGAGGGAGAAGCCGGAGTTGGAGTCGAAGTCGCGGTCCTCGGCGGCCTTGATCGCCTCGATCATCGACTCCGGGATGTCGTCGTACTTCACGTCGGTGCGGTTGCCCTCTGGGGGCACGATCCGGGCGATGGTGCCGCCCTTGCTGTCGACGATCGTCGCGACCTGGTTCTGCTTGATGTCACCGGGCCCGGGCACGTCGACCACCAGATAGGTGATCAGGAAGGCGACCACGCCGATGATGGCGACGAGCGGCACCACTGCGGCGCCCAGGCCCAGAACCCAGGCGATCACCCGCGTGACCCGAGACCGCTGAGACCCGTCGGTCCCACCGGTGGTCTTCTTCTCGCTACTCATCGCTCTCCCACTGTCTCCCCGCTCACCGGCTCATCCTGTCGGACGACGCCATCTTCCACTGTGACCGCACACGGGGCACCGTTTCAACTCCGGCAGACCTCGACGGACCTCCCGGAGACGTGACGTCCACCCCTCTTACTTCGCGGCACGGCGCCGTGACCGGGCGACCGGCGCCAGTCCGGCAACGTACGAGCGGATCAAATGGTTCCAGTGACAGGTCCGGCACACCTCCACCACGTGCACGGTGAACTCGCCCGCCCGGGCTTCCAGGCGGGCGATCTCCGCGGGTGTCCGGGCCGATCCCGATGCCTGGCCGAGGGACGAGCCGAACACCCAGGACACCTGCGTGATCTGCTCCTTGCGGCAGACGGGGCAGCTCTGTCCGGTGGCGACCCCGTGGAACTGCGCAGCTCGCAGCAGGTACGCGTCGGCATCGCAGACTTCGTCGAGCCCGAGGCGGCCGCCGCGCACCTCGGCCAGCTTGGCGCGCTTGGCGAGCGCATAGTCCACGACCCTTCGGTGCACGAGCACCAGCGTAGTCCTGACGTACCGGGACCCGGCGTGTGACGGAGATCAATCTTCGTCCCTACTCATTGGTTAGGTGCGAATTATATCGATACGATACATTCGGTGCTACATCAGCTCGTCGTAACGACGGCACCGGTACGTCCGCGGCACCAGAAAGGGGCTCCCATGCTGGAGATGGCCATCCTCGGCCTCCTGCTCGAGTCCCCGATGCACGGTTACGAACTACGCAAGCGGCTCACCGGCCTGCTCGGCGCGTTCCGCGCGTTCTCGTACGGCTCGCTGTACCCGACGCTGCGGCGCATGCAGGCCGACGGCCTCATCGTCGAAGACGACAGCCCCGGCCCCACCGGCGCCAAGGTCCGCCGCGGGCGGCGCGTGTACCGGCTGACTCCGCAGGGCGAAGCCCGCTTCGCCGAGTTGCTCGCCGACACCGGCCCGCAGAACTACACCGACGACGGTTTCGGTGTGCACCTGGCGTTCTTCAGCCGCACTCCCGCCATGGCGCGGATGCGGATCCTGGAGGGCCGCCGCCGGCAGGTCGAGGAACGGCGCGAGTCGCTGCGCGAGCTGCTCAGCCGCGCCGGGCTCGGCTCGGACCACTACACGCGCCAGATGCACGAGCTCAGCCTGGAGACCTCCGAACGTGAGGTTCAGTGGCTCAACAAGCTGATCGCCGACGAGGCATCGGGCGCCGGGAACGCAGTGAGCGGGCCCAGTGCCACGGGCGCCGGGAACGCAGTGAGCGGGTCCGCCCCCACAGATTTGACCGCAGCCGGTGATTCCGGCAGCGGTGAAGAAGGAAAGAACCCGGCGGCAACGCAATCCGCCGTTCCGCCGCGAAAAGAAGGAGAACCCGACCATGGGTGACACCAACACAGTGCGCGTGGCCATCGTCGGCGTGGGTAACTGCGCCGCTTCCCTGGTCCAGGGCGTTCAGTACTACAAAGATGCCGACGAGAACGCGAACGTTCCGGGCCTGATGCACGTGAAGTTCGGCCCGTACCACGTGCGGGACGTCAAGTTCGTCGCCGCGTTCGACGTCGACGCCAAGAAGGTCGGCTTCGACCTCTCCGAGGCGATCGGCAACAGCGAGAACAACACCATCAAGATCGCCGACGTGCCCCCGCTGGACGTCACCGTGCAGCGCGGCCACACCCTCGACGGTCTGGGCAAGTACTACAAGGAGACCATCACCGAGGCCGACGGCGACGGAGTCGACGTCGTGCAGGCCCTGAAGGACGCGCAGGTCGACGTCCTGGTCAGCTACCTCCCGGTGGGCTCGGAGCAGGCCGACAAGTTCTACGCGCAGTGTGCCATCGACGCGGGCGTGGCCTTCGTCAACGCCCTGCCGGTGTTCATCGCCTCGGACCCCGAATGGGCCCAGAAGTTCACCGATGCCGGTGTGCCGATCGTCGGCGACGACATCAAGAGCCAGGTCGGCGCGACCATCACCCACCGCGTGATGGCCAAGCTGTTCGAGGATCGCGGCGTCGAGCTCGACCGCACCTACCAGCTGAACGTCGGCGGCAACATGGACTTCAAGAACATGCTCGAGCGTGAGCGTCTGGAGTCCAAGAAGGTCTCCAAGACCCAGGCCGTCACCAGCAACCTGACCGGTCCGCTGTCGGGCAAGGTGTACGACAAGAACGTGCACATCGGCCCGTCGGACTACGTCGCCTGGCTCGACGACCGCAAGTGGGCGTACGTCCGGCTCGAGGGACGCGCCTTCGGCGACGTGCCGCTGAACCTGGAGTACAAGCTCGAGGTCTGGGACTCCCCCAACTCGGCCGGCATCATCATCGACGCCGTGCGCGCCGCGAAGATCGCCAAGGACCGCGGCCTGGGCGGCCCGATCCTCCCGGCCTCGGCCTACCTGATGAAGAGCCCGCCCAAGCAGATCGCCGACGACGTCGCGCGCAGCCAGCTCGAGGCCTTCATCATCGGCGCGGACTAACCCTCCGTCCCTTCGGCGGTCGAGCAGACCGCCCATTGGTGGTCGAGTAGACCGTCCATTGGTGGTCGAGTAGGCGAGGCGCTAGCCGAGCCGTATCGAGACCCTCGTTCGGTGGTCGAGTAGGCGGACCCACTTGGTGGTCGAGCAGACGAGACCCCGTCCGGCGGTCGCGCAGGCGAGCCCCCCTTGGTGGTGGTCGAGTAGGCGAGGCGCCAGCCGAGCCGTATCGAGACCTCACCTCCCCGACGCCAGCGCCGAACGCCTGCCCCGGACTCTTCCCGGGGCGGGCGTTCGTCGCATCGTCGTCCCTTCGCACGGTCGCGGTTCCTTCCCGCTGCCGGGTCACGTTCGCGCTGTCGTGTTGATCCGGCAGCGCCACGCGAATCCGGCAGCCCGACACGAATCCAGCAGCACCGATCTCCTCCGTACGCCCCTGGTCCCGAACCCGCCGGGAGCGCAGACTGAGGACCATGAGCGACACCATGCGGGCCTGGACCACCGATCGCGGCCGTGGCCGGCTGACACTCCGGGACGTATCGGTGCCCGAGCCGCTGCCTGGCGAGTTGCTGGTGCGGGTGATCGCGTGCGGCGTGTGCCGGACGGACCTTCATGTGATCGACGAGGACATCCCCGCTCACCGTGATCGGGTGACCCCCGGGCATCAGGTGGTCGGCGAGGTCGTGGCGGTCGGTGCCGAGGTCCGCGGCTGGCGGCCCGGCAATCTGGCCGGAATCGCGTGGCTGCGCGGCACCTGCGGGGCGTGCCGGTTCTGCCGCAGCGGCCGCGAGAACCTGTGCGAGAGTGCCGAATTCACCGGGTACGACGACGACGGTGGCTACGCCGAGCTCGCCGTGGTGAGCGCCGCCTTCGCCTACCGCCTGCCGCCGGGCACCGATCCGATCGCCACCGCGCCCCTGCTCTGCGCGGGGATCATCGGGTATCGGGCGCTGTCCCGGGCGAACCTGCCCCCGGGCGGGACGCTCGGCATCTACGGTTACTGGTAGGTCCGATTGTTGAAGAGTGCACTTTTCATGCACTGTTCGTCGATGATGCGGAGGTCACGCGCGAAGGGCGTTGGCAGCCCTGCCTGAGCACGGTAGGTGAACATCCGGTGACGAAGCCGGCATGGGCTCGCGAACTGATTCGATAGATGTCAATATAGAAGTATGTCGAATCAAGAAGTCGAACTGGTCATCGTCGGGTCCGGTCCCGCCGGATACACCGCGGCGGTCTACGCGGCCCGCGCGGGTCTTGCGCCGAACGTGATCGCGGGCTCGGTCACCGCGGGCGGTGCGCTGATGACGACGACCGAGGTGGAGAACTTCCCCGGCTTCGTCGATGGCGTGCAGGGGCCGGAGCTGATGGAGTCGATGCGGGCGCAGGCTGAGCGGTTCGGCGCTCGGATCGTCTACGACGACGCGATTCGCCTCGAGCTCGACGGCGACGTGAAGACCATCGAGACGGGTGCCGGGATGACGTACCGGGCGCGGGCGGTGATCCTGACGATGGGTTCCGCGTACCGCAAGCTCGGCCTCCCCGAGGAAGAGCGCCTGTCGGGGCACGGGGTGTCGTGGTGCGCGACCTGCGACGGGTTCTTCTTCCGCGACAAGGAGATCGCCGTGGTCGGTGGCGGGGATTCCGCGATGGAGGAGGCGCTGTTCCTCACCCGGTTCGCATCGAAAGTCACCGTCGTGCACCGCCGGGACGAGTTCCGAGCGTCGAGAATCATGGCACAGCGCGTGCTGGACGATCCGAAGATCGAGGTCGCCTGGAACAGCGAGGTCGCCGCGATCCTCGGCGACGAGCAGGTCACCGGGCTCACGCTGCGCGACACGATCACCGGGGCCGAGCGGAGGCTCGACGCGACGGGGGTGTTCGTCGCGATCGGGCACGACCCGCGCTCCGAGCTCGTGATTGGGCAGGTCGACACCGACGCGGACGGGTACGTGCGGGTCGCGCACCCGTCGACGCGGACGAATCTGGCCGGGGTGTTCGCGGCCGGGGATCTCGTCGACCACACGTATCGGCAGGCGATCACCGCCGCGGGCACCGGCTGCGCGGCCGCGCAGGACGCCCAGCACTACCTGTCGCACCTCGCACCCGCCACCGTTTCCGAGCCTGTTCTGGAGGTCTCCGTATGAGCACCGTCACCCCCGTCACCGACGCCACCTTCCAGACCGAGGTGCTCGAGTCCGAGCTGCCCGTCGTGGTCGACATTTGGGCGACCTGGTGCGGCCCGTGCAGGGCGATCGCCCCGATCCTGGACCAGCTCGCCGGCGAGTACGAGGGCCGGGTGAAGATCGTGAAGATCGACGCCGACCAGAACCCCGAGACCGTGACCGCGGCCGGCGTGACCTCGATCCCGACCCTCGGCTTCTACCGGAACGGGGAACGTGTCGACGTGCTGATCGGCGCGCACCCGAAACCCGTCTACGTCGCGAAGCTCGAGGAGCTGCTCGCATGACCGACGCCCTGACCCGCACCGCCCCGAAACGGCTCTCCACCCTCGACAAGTGGCTGCCGCTCTGGATCGGCCTCGCGATGGTCGCCGGCCTCGTGCTCGGCCGGTTCGTGCCGGCGCTCTCCGACGCGCTGTCTGCGATGGAGGTCGGCGGGATCTCGGTCCCGATCGGGCTGGGCCTGCTGGTGATGATGTACCCCGTGCTCGCGAAGGTCCGCTACGACAAGGTCGCAGCCGTCACGGGTGACAAGAAGCTCCTGGTCTCCTCGCTCGTGCTGAACTGGCTCGTCGGGCCCGCGGTGATGTTCGCGCTCGCGTGGATCTTCCTGCCGGACCTGCCCGAGTACCGGACCGGGCTGATCATTGTCGGTCTCGCCCGCTGCATCGCGATGGTCGTGATCTGGAACGACCTCGCCTGCGGCGACCGCGAGGCGACCGCGGTGCTCGTCGCGATCAACTCGGTCTTCCAGGTCGTGATGTTCTCGGTGCTGGGCTGGTTCTACCTGACTGTGCTGCCGGGCTGGCTGGGCCTGGACGCACAGGGACTGGAGATCTCGGTCTGGAAGATCGCGCTGAACGTGCTCGTGTTCCTCGGGATCCCGCTCATCGCGGGCTTCGCGTCCCGCTTCATCGGCGAGAAGCGCAAGGGGCGCGACTGGTACGAAGAGAAGTTCCTCCCGAGGATCGGGCCGTGGGCGCTCTACGGGCTGCTGTTCACGATCGTGCTGCTGTTTGCACTGCAGGGCAACGCGGTGCTGGCGAAGCCTCTCGACGTGGCGCGCATCGCGCTGCCGCTGCTGGTCTACTTCGGCCTGATGTGGTTCGCGGGGCTGCTGCTCGGCAAGGGCCTCGGTCTCGGCTACGCACGGTCGACGACGCTGGCGTTCACCGCAGCGGGCAACAACTTCGAGCTCGCCATCGCGGTCGCGATCGGCACCTTCGGCGCGGCATCCGGCCAGGCCTTGGCCGGGGTCGTCGGCCCGCTCATCGAAGTGCCCGTGCTCGTGGGCCTGGTCTACGTCTCGCTCTGGGCCGCGAAGGCCTGGTTCCACACCGACCCCTACGCCACCGAATCGAGGACGTCATGACCGACACGACCGTCATCTCCGACGCCGACGCGTGCGCGCCGTCCACGGCGCACGCGATCGGCACCGAGGCCGCCACGACCGTGGCCGGGGCACTGAAAGCGCTCGCTGACCCGCTGCGGCTGCGGATGCTCTCGGCGATCGCGACCGACCCGCGCGGCGAGTCCTGCGTGTGCGACCTCGCCGACCTCGCCGAGGTGTCGCAGCCGACTGTTTCCCACCACCTGAAAGTGCTGAAGGAGACCGGGATGCTGCTGTCCGAGCGGCGCGGCACCTGGGTGTACTACCGCATCGCACCGGGCAAGCAGCGCGCCGTCGCGTCCCTCCTCGACGCGTTCGCTCCCGCCGCGGCCGTCACCGACGAACCCGAAGACACCGCGGCACGGGCCGCGGCCCTGCAGCAGATGGACGCCCGCGTGACCCGCCTCGCCGAGGAACTCGCGGACGAGCTGACCGGGCTGAACCGGGACCTCGTGATCGCGATCGTGCGCGAGTCCTACGCCGGCCTGGTGCGTTCGGCGAAGCTGACGGCGCACATGATCCCGCTGACCGAACGGTTCGCCCGGCAGCGCCTCGCCGACCTGACGCGGGACCGCTCGGCCGGGGTGCCGCAGGTGTTGTTCGTCTGCGTGCAGAACGCGGGCCGCTCCCAGCTCGCCGCCGCGATCGTCAACCAGCTCGCCGACGGCCGCGTCGTCGCACGCTCCGCAGGATCCACCCCGGCGTCGGACGTGCACCCGCACGTGCGCTCGCTGCTCACCGAGATCGAGGGCGAGCAGGAGGCCGAGACGGCGTTCCCGAAGCCGCTCACCGATGACGCCGTGCGCGCGGCCGACGTGGTGGTCACGATGGGCTGCGGCGACGTCTGCCCGATCATCCCCGGCGTCCGCTACGAGGACTGGGCCGTGGGCGACCCGGCTCTCGCTTCCCCGGACGGGGTCGACGCGATCCGCCACGATATCGAGGGCCGCGTCCGCGAGCTCCTCGCCACGCTCACCGACTGAACGAAAGCGAACAACAATGACTGACCAGAAGCCTTCCGTCCTCTTCGTCTGCGTCCACAACGCCGGGCGCTCCCAGATGGCCGCCGGCTGGCTCCGCGAGCTCGCAGGCGACCGCGTCGAGGTCCGCTCCGCCGGATCCATACCCGCCGACCAGATCAACTCCGTCGCCGTCGAGGCGATGCGCGAAGTCGGCATCGACATCACCGCCGAACAGCCGAAAGTGCTCACCACCGAAGCGGTGCAGGACTCCGACGTGGTGATCACCATGGGCTGCGGCGACGCGTGCCCGTTCTTCCCCGGCAAGCGCTACGAGGACTGGAAGCTCGACGACCCGGCCGGACAGGGCATCGATGCCGTGCGCCCGATCCGGGACGAGATCAAAGGTCGCGTCGAAACGCTGCTGGCGGAACTGCTCGTCTGAGGGACTGCGAGCACGGGAGGGGCAGCGGCCAATGGCCCTGCCTCTCCGCTGTGTTTCCGGGTTTCCTGGTCCCTGCGGCGAACACCGATGTGCCGTGAGGCGTGCGCCATCGATCGCGCTACAGCCCGTTCTTGCTCTACCGGGACGCGCCTCGCAGCGCTGCTTCGATCTGCTCCTGCGTAGGCGCTCCGGCGAACCCGTTCCTCGTCGCATAGACGCGGCACGCGAGCGAGCGGACCGGTGCTGTCGGGAACAGGTCGACGCCGTCGACGAGGATCGTGGGCGAGCCTCCGAACCGGGTGCTTACCGCCTCGGCCTCGGTCCGGATCGTGACCAGCTCGACAGGCACGGCCCTGAATCCAAGAGCGTCCAGTGCTGCGCGCGCGTTGGCTTCGGCCACGTCCGTGTTCGGGCAACCGACAATGTGCAGCAACTCGACCTTCATGCGGCATCCTCGAATCGCGCGTCGTTCGACGCCCGGTCCGGGCCTGGCGGGAGAAGGTTCAGGCAGACCAGGCCGACACCGGCGACGACGAAGACATCGGCGACGTTCCCGACGAACAGGTCGCCGTAGGCGAGGAAGTCCGTGACCTGCCCCTGTCCGAAGGAGGGCGGGTTCAGGAGCCGGTCGACGAGGTTGCCGACCGCGCCGCCGAGGACCAGGCCCAACGCGGCACCCCACCGCGCGCCACGCAGCCGCACAGCGAACACAACTACCGCGATGGCGGCGAGGAGGCCGACGAGGGTGAAGATCCAGGTGGACCCGGAGCCGAGCGAGAACGCGGCTCCGGGGTTGTAGACCAGGGACAGGCCGAACAGGTCGCCGACCAGCGGAACCCGCTCGCCAGAAGTCAACTGCGCCACAGCGAGGGCCTTCGACCCCTGATCGAGGGCCACGGCGAGCACGGCGACCGCGAGGGCGACGCCGAGTGCCCTCCGACCTTTCGGGGAGGGCGGGCTCGTCCCTTCGGCGACGACGGTGCCCTGCGCGGTCACGCGATCGACTTCCTGGTGCGCGCGGCGCGCAGCCCGTTGAGGATCACGATCACCTCGGCGATCTCGTGCACGAGCACCACGGCCGCGAGGCCTAGGACGCCGAACAGGGCCAGCGGCAGCAGGACGGTGATGATCAGCAGCGACAGGATGATGTTCTGGTTGATGATGTGCCGTCCCCGGCGGGCGTGGTCGAACGCGCGCGGGAGCAGGCGCAGGTCGTGGCCGGTGAAGGCGACGTCGGCGGACTCGATCGCGGCATCGGAACCGGTCGTGCCCATCGCGATCCCGATGTCCGCCGCGGCGAGGGCGGGGGCGTCGTTGATGCCGTCGCCGATCATCGCGACCGACCCGTGCTTCTCGCCGAGCTTGGCGATCGCTGAGGCCTTGTCCTCCGGGCGCAGCTCGGCGCGCACGTCCTCGATCCCGGCCTGCGCGGCCAGGGCGCGGGCGGTGCGGGCGTTGTCGCCGGTGAGCATGGTCGTCCCGATGCTCTGGGCGGCGAGCGTACGGACGACCTCGGGGACTTCGGGGCGCAGCTCGTCGCGGACGCCGATCGCGGCGACCGCGGCGCTGTCGCGGTGCACGATCACGACGGTCATGCCCTGCTCCTCCAGGCCCGCGACCCGGTCCTTGAGCGGGCCGGCGTCGAGCCAGCGCGGGCTGCCGACCGTGATCCGCGCGCCGTCGAGGGTGCCCTCGATGCCGTGACCGGCCTGCTCCGTCACGGCCTCCGCCGCGGGCGCACCCGGCGCAGCGGCGGTGATCGCCGCAGCGAGCGGGTGGGTGCTGTGCTTTTCCAGCGCGGCCGCCCAGGCCAGAGCCTGCGACTCAGTGACGCCGTCGGCAGTGAGCACCGCGGTGACGGCGGGCTCGTTGCGGGTCAGGGTGCCGGTCTTGTCGACGGCGACGTGACGGATCACGCCGAACCGCTCGAACACCGCACCGGACTTGATGATCACGCCGAACTTGCTCGCCGCCCCGATCGCGGCGACCACCGTCAGGGGCACGGAGATCGCCAGCGCGCACGGCGACGCCGCGACGAGGACCACGAGGGCGCGGGTGACCCACAGCTCCGGGTCGCCGAACAGCGACCCGATGACCGCCACCAGGACGGCGAGGATCAGCACGCCGGGCACGAGCGGGCGGGCGATGCGGTCCGCGAGGCGGGCGCGGTCCCCCTTCTCCGCCTGCGCCTGCTCGACCAGCTCCACGATCGTGGTCAGCGAGTTGTCGGTGCCCGCCGCGGTCGTCTCGACCTCCAGCGCACCGGCGGTGTTGATCGCCCCGGCCGACACCGCGTCGCCGGGCTCGACCTCGACCGGGATCGACTCCCCGGTGATCGCCGACGTATCCAGGCTGGAGCGCCCCGTACGGACGATCCCGTCGGTCGCGATCCGCTCACCCGGACGCACCAGCATGACCTGGCCCACGGCGAGATCCTTGGCCGCGACCTCGACCGAGGCCCCGTCCTGGCGGATCGTCGCGGTCTCCGGGACGAGCTTGAGCAGCGCCCGCAGCCCGCCACGGGCCCGGTCCATCGCCTTGTCCTCCAGGGCCTCGGCGATCGAGTAGAGGAACGCCAGCGCGGCGGCCTCCTCGACGTAGCCGAGGATCACTGCGCCGACCGCGCTGATGGTCATCAGCAGGCCGATACCGAGCTTGCCCTGGAACAGCTTGCGGATCGCGCCGGGGGTGAACGTCGACGCGCCTAGTAACAGGCCGATCCAGAACGCCACCAGCGCCGGGAACTCGAGCCCGGACCACTCCAGGACGAGGCCGATCAGGAAGGCCACGCCGGAGAAGACCGGGACCATGATCCCGCGGTCCCGCCACCAGGGGCGCTCCGCCTCCTCGGACTCCTCGCCCACCATGCTCTCCGGCTCGTGCTCGCAGCCACACGCCGCGCTCACTCGCCCGCCCTCGTCGCGCAGCAGCCCGGCACCGTGCACTCGGCGTCGACGCACGGCGCGTGCTCATCGACCGCGAGGGTCACGTCCACCAGCGCCGTCAGCGCCGCCGCCAGGTGCGGGTCCGCGATCTCGTAGCGGGTCTGCCGACCCTCGGGCTCGGCGACCACGATCCCGCAGTCGCGTAGGCAGGTCAGGTGGTTCGACACGTTCGAGCGCGTCAGCTCCAGCTCGCGAGAGAGCACGGCCGGGTAGCTCGGGCCAACGAGCAAGGTCATCAGGATCCGGGAGCGCGTCGGGTCCGCCATGGCCCGGCCGAGCCGGTTCATGACGTCGAGGCGAGAAGCAATGGTCAGCATGCACTGAACTATACAGCCAGCACTGACCTGAACCAAGGGTAGTGAACCTACGATGCCGAACCCACGCCGAGTTGGATGAGCTGCGGGGCCGGCGCGCAGCACGATCCCGCGCTGGCGGACTCGTCCGGCGCATCGAAGAGCCCCGAGCCGCCGCACACGCCCGTGTCGGGCAGAACGAGGTCCACCCGTTCCGCGGCCTCGCGGTCCCCGGCGATCGCGGCGACGACGCTGCGCACCTGCTCGAACCCGGTCAGGGCGAGGAACGTCGGCGCACGGCCGTAGGACTTCGCTCCCACGATGTAGAACCCCGGCTCGGGCTGCTCGAGGTCGGCCGCGCCGGTGGCCCGGACGGAGCCGCAGGAGTGCACGTTCGGGTCGACCTCCGCAGCGATCTTCGACGGGGCCTGCAGGCGCATGTCGAGGTCGAGACGGATCTCAGAGAGGAAGGACAGGTCGGGACGGAAGCCGGTGGCGACGAAGACCCGAGCGGCAGGCGCGAGCCGGCGGCCGTCCTCTGCCACCAGCACCGCCTCGCCGGCGGCGAGGACGACCTGCTCGGTGCGGAACCCGGTCACGAGGTCCACGAGGCCGTCCTCGACGGCCTTCTTCGCGCGCTGGCCCAGCGCTCCGCGCTGCGGCAGTTCGTCGGCGCTGCCGCCGCCGAAGGTGTTGCCGACCGTGCCGCGGCGCAGCACCCAGGTGATCCGCGTCCCCGGCTCGCGCTTGGCCACCCGCGACAGGATCCCGATCGTGGTCGCGGCGGAATGGCCGTTGCCAACGACCACGACGTGCTGGCCAGCCAGGGCACTGGCGTCCTCGATCGCGGGCATGCGGTGCTCCAGGAGGCCTGCGTCTGTCGCTGCGCTCTCGCCGAGGGCAGGGAGCCCGTCAGCTCCGGCGGGGCTCGGTGTGCGCCAGGTGCCCGAGGCGTCGATCACGGCACTCGCTTCGATCCGCTCCTCGGTGCCGTCCGCGCGCTCGACGTGGACGACGAAGGGCTGCTCGGCGCGGCCGTCGTCGACGGAGAGGTCGCGGCCCTTGCGGCCTACGCCGACGACCCGCGCTCCGTAGCGCACGCGGTCGCCGAGGGCCTCTGCGAGGGGTGCGAGGTACTGCTCGATCCACTGCGCGCCGGTCGGGTAGCCCTGCGTCGGGGCCGACCATCCGGTCGGCTCCAGTAGGTGTCGCGAGGCAGCATCAGTGAGCTCGGTCCACGGCGAGAACAGGCGCACGTGGCCCCACTCGGCCACGGCCGAGGCGGTGGCGTCGCCGGACTCCAGGACGATTGGGTCGAGCCCGCGCTCGATCAGGTGGGCTGCGGCGGCCAGTCCCTGCGGACCGGCCCCGATGACGACGACGGGATTCACTGCGACCTCCATGCATTGACGTTCTTCGATGTGAGACAGGAACGATCTTGAGGCTCATATCGACAGATGTCAATACGTCGGGCAGAATGGAGCCATGAACGCACTGCCCGTCACTATCGACACCAGCGCAGGCTCCTGCTGCGCCCCCGGCCAGGCGATGGACGACGGCACGGCTCACGACCTCGCGAAGGTCTTCAAAGCGCTCGGCGACCCGACGCGGGTGAAGCTGCTCTCCATGATCGTCGGCAGCAGTGCCGGCGAGATGTGCGTCTGCGACCTCACCGACCCAGTGGGCCTGTCGCAGCCGACGGTCTCCCACCACATGAAGCTGCTCGTCGAGGCGGGCCTGGTCACCCGCGAGCAGCGCGGGAAATGGGCCTACTACCAGCCCACCACCGGGACGCTCGCCGACGCGGCGAAGGCGCTGCTGGGCTGAGCTTCGTTATCAATCGGACGCCGAGCGGATCTTTGGGTAGTCGGACCAGTCCCCACTGGCGAGGCGCGACCACGCGGCGGCCGACGCCGGTGTTATGCCGAGCAAGTCGGACACGATCCGCGGGTGCATCTGCCGGGTGAGTTCGATGAGGGCGGTTGTCCGTGCGCTTCCGGAGCGGAGCCCTTCGGCGCGGAGGCGGCGACTGATCGGCCCCGGGGTGAGGTGGAGTCCCGGGTTTCTGCCGGGGAATAGCCATCCTTCGGGATGGCGCATCGACGCGTCGACGAGGTCGATGATCGCGTCTCCGAGAACCTTGGGGAGCTCGATCGGTTCCGCCCCGATAGTGAGCTTCACGGGCTGGGATGTCGCGTCGACCTGATCGCGGGTGAGGGTGATGATGCGGGTGAGCTGGATGCCGTAGAGGAGCACGAGCAGGCCCGCAGCCCGGGTCTTGGAGTCCATGTCCGTGTCCGTGAGGAATCGGCGGGCCATCTGCCATCGGTGGTCGGACTCGTAGTGCCGGCCCTCGAGGCGACTCGGCCGGAACTCGACGCGGAGGGTGCTCAGATGGTGGCGTCGCAGCCAGCGGGTGAAGGGTGCCAACGCGTCTCGCTGGCTTGGAGAGTCCGTGAGAAACGCGTCGAGGCGACGCTGGGGGAAGGTGGCGAGCGTCTCGTGTTGCGATCTGATCTCGTGCAGGAGCGCGGCGCAGTGTTTGAGCGCTGCGCGTTGCCGCTGGAACCCAGCCGCAGGGTTCGATGGGCCGCGAGACACCGCCCGGAATGTGCGCGTCGAACGGAGCAACTCCCAGGTGCAGTACCGGCGCAGGACAAGCCGGTCTTCGGCGTGCCCGACCTCTGATAACCATTTCTCGAGCCAGTGGTCGAAGCGCGCGGCCTCGACGTCAAGCTCCGGCAGTACGCCGGAGCGAACCAGCAGCGAGAGGAGGAATGCCACGGACTGCCCCGACTGGGCTCTGGTGATGATCGCATCGGCGGCGAGAGGCAGGGTTCCCTCGGCAAGTTCGCGGAGCACGGCGGCGCACTTGCTCTTGTGATGCCATCGCTCCAGAGAATTTGCTTTGCCATGGTGCGTGAGCAGGTAATCCGCAAGAGGCTGAAGTTCAGGGCGAATGTCGTCTGTCTCGTCGCAGAGAAGCCGCTGGATGGTGATCGGCCGCCGACACTCGGCGCAGAGGCGGTGTTTGCGCACTTCTTCGATCGAGCCGCAGCCGGGGCACGCCATCGTGATCGGCGCGCCGGCGCAGTCTGCGCAGACCTTCTGGGCGTTCATGAACCCGGTGAGGAACACCTTGCGACCGCATTCAGGGCAGGGCTGCGGGGTACGCATTGCGTAGTAGCAGCGGGCACAGACGCGCCGTCCATCGAGGTGGGATGCAACCCGGCCGGGTTCTCCGCAGAGCCCGCAGGTTTTGATCGGAGCGGTGTAGCAGGCCAGGCAGACGAGCTCGGGACGACGGACAACGATGGTCGCGCGCTGACCGCACCGTGAGCAGTGGTCGAAGGAACGCGGATCAGCACGCCAGCATTCACGGCAGTATCGCTTCCCATCGATGGTGCGCTGCACCGGCCTCACCCGGTCGCAGGTCGCGCATGCGACGGATCTGGCGTTCCGCTCGCAGCGGGAGCAGCGACGCCCGCCGCTCGGCGTCTTGTGCGGCATGCGGACGGCGCGACCGCACGACTCGCACGTCGGCAGGACGACCCGACTCGCGCCCTCAGCGACGAGCGCGTGCGCGAGGTCCTGGACTGTCACCGGCACATTCGAGTGACGTCCTTCGAGGACTCCGGGTTGCTTGAGGAGAGCGAGCTCGAGTAGGCGTTGCGTGAGCGGTACCGGAGCGACCGTGTTCACGATCTCAGCGAGACGTTCCGTCGGGATCTCGATCGCGACCCACTGGATGAGCATCACGACTTCTGCGACGCGCGGCTCCTGCGGCGGTTTGGCCCACGATGGTCTACTTGGTGCGTGGACGGCGGATGGTGGCGCGAACGGGCCTGAGATCGCCGATCGACCCGCGCGTCGCTTCTTCGCCCACGGCGATCGGGGCCGCGGCCTCGCGGCGGGTGATTGTCACAAGATCGTCAAGGGAGCACTCCAGCGAGTCGCAGAGCGCGGCGAGGACGTCGAGACGCACCCGTTGCGGCGGTTGCGTCACCAGCCGATAGACCTGCTCGCGGGAGAGGTCGATGCCGCGCTCCTCAAGCAGAGGTTTCAGCTTGGAGGTCTGGAAGATGCCGCGTGACGCCATCACGCTGCGCAGGTTCCATCCGGTCTCAAGTTCAACGGTCATCCGCTTCTCCTTCGATGAGGGCCTTCAACGCCTCTGCGAGCACCCGGTTCTTATAGTCCGAGCTGACGGAGGCGTAGATCGACGTCGTCGACGCGTGCATGTGCCCGACCTGCTCCTGCACGAATCGCTCGGCGTAGCCGAACTCGAGCAGGTGCGTGACGTAGGAATGACGGAGGCTATGCAGCGTCAGATCCTTCGACAGGCCGGCCTCGTCGCGCAGTTCCGCGAACCTCCGGTCGAGGTAGCCGGCGGACAGGCGGGTGCGTCGCTCGGTCACCCAGAGCGCGTCGAGGTCGTCACCGGGCGCAAACCGCTCCCGGGCCTGCTCGAGCCACTGCTGCATGCCCGGCACCCACCAGTCGAACTCCGGCACCAGCAGCACCGTGCGACGACGAGGAGCGCCGCCTCCCGCCGCCTTCGCCCAGCGCACGTGGATCGCACCGTAACGTCCCCATTGGCGCATCTTGGCGTTGTGGTGCAGGTCGACGGTGTCGAGCATCACAGCCTCGGTGCGGCGCAGCCCGAACGCGTAGACCGTCTTCAGCAGCTGCGCGTCCCGAAGCGCCCCGAGCGCGCCTTTTCGTCCCGAGCTCACGAGCAGCTCGACCCGGGCGTCAGCGGTGTCGAACAGGTCCTCCACCTCGTCGTAGGTGAACGGCCGGCGCTTTCCATCGCCCTCGAACTCAAACCGATGCGCGACCGTGTTCCACGGCAAGCACACCTGCGACGGGATCTCGCCGAACTCCCGATCGCAGATCTCCATCCAGTCGTACAACGGATTCGTCAGGTAGTCGCAGAACCCACGGATTGCGCCATGGTGGTGACGCAGGGTGGACAGCGTCAGAGTGCGATCGGTGGCTTCTCTCGTGAACTCGTCAACGTCCGCGACCGTCCACCTCCACGGCGGCTTGTCCACGAAATCCCGGAAGCGGGCCACCGTCGCCGTGCGGTTCTGGATGGTCTGCTCACGGAGCCCTCGCGACAGCTGCTGATTCCGCCAGCCGTCCATCATCGCGTCGAAGACCTGCTGCTCCGGGTTCGTCAAAGCGACGTTCGACGCCGAGGTGACCAGTCGAAGTGCAGCTGGAGCGCTCCCAAAATCTTGCATTAGATGCAACAATTGCAGGCGGTGCACGAGTTTTCGCGATGACCCGCGGCGAGCGCAACCAGCGTCTCGCACGTGAGCTCGGCCTGGAGTTCGTCGGTGGCGCCGACGACGTCCCGCCCGAGCCGCTCGACAGCGCGATCGTCTTCGCTCCGATCGGTGCGATCATGACGACGGCGCTGGCCGCGACGGCGCGCGGCGGCACCGTCGTCAGCGCCGGCATTCACATGTCGCCCATCCCGGAGTTCAGCTACGACGACCTGCTCTTCGGCGAGCGCGACCTGCGCAGCGTCACCGCCAACACGCGCGCCGACGGCGACGAGTTCCTCCGCCTGGCGCACCGCCTGAAGCTCGCCCCGCACACCACCCGCTACGAGTTCGGCGACGTCGGCCGAGCGCTCGACGACCTGCGTGCCGACCGGTCCCGCGGCAGCCTCGTCGTCGTCATGCCGGAACGGTCGCCGAACTGATCGGACGCAACCCGGCGACGAACTCCAGCTTCTCGAGCACCGCGCCCGGGATCACGAAGGGGTACAGATCGCCGGCCCCCATCGAGCGGTTCACCATGTTCAGGGTGGTCGACAACGGCATCCACACTTGCGTCACGACGTCGCGAAAACTGCTCTGCCGCTTCACCTCTGAAACAGGGAGCAGGCCGTACTCGACGACGGTCTCCACGGTGTCGCAGATGTGCAGGTAGTGCGCCCAGGTCTCGGCGAAGTCCTCGTACGGGTGCATCGTGGCGTACGACGAGATGTAGCGATCCCGCCAGCCCTCGGGCGGGCCCGAGTCGTAGTGCCGCTGCACGCTGTCCTGATACGACACCGTCTCGTCGCCGAAGAGTTCCCGCGCACGGTCGAGCACCGCACCGCCGCGCTGCTCCACCAGCTGCCATTCGTAGTAGTGCCCCACCTCGTGCCGCAGGTGCCCGAGCACGGTGCGGTACGGCTCGTCGAGCTGATCGCGGACCTTTTCCCGGTGGGCGTCGTCGCTCTCGGCCAGGTCGATGGTGACGAGTCCGTCGGCGTGCGCGATCAGCACCTGCTCGTCGACGCTCGACAGGAGGTCGAACGCGAGGCCGTTCGCCGGATCGTCGTGCTTGCCGACGACCGGGAAGCCGAGCGCGTCGAGTTCGGCGACGAGGTGTCGTTTGGCGCGCTCGGCGTCGAGCAGTTGGGCCAGGCCGGTCGCATCGTCGTCGGACGGCCGGGTCCGCGTGAGGCTGCACGCGAAGCACTGGCCACCGGCCGTCGCCGTCAGCCACGTGCACCCGGACAGGTTCAGGTTGGCGCAGACGAACCATCGCGCGCCGTCCTCGTCGCGGTACGCTCCGGCGTCGTCGACCGGCACGATCGCGGACTCGGCGCGCGAGTAGCCCAGCGGCGTGCCGCACGAGACGCAGACCGAGTTCTCGAAGTACAGGGCGGCACCGCACCGGCGGCAGCGGTAGGTCTTCATCTCCCCACATTGACACGCCGGCGGTCAGTCCGCCGGGCGAGGCGGCCGCTCGCCACCCTCCTGAGCTCGCCACCTCCTAGACTCTCCACTCGTGAGCACAACCACGACGACCCTGGTGCTGGTACCGCTGCTGGCGGTGCTGGCGCCGCTGATCGCCCGCGCGCTCGCGCGCTGGGTCACGTTCCCGGGCATCGTCTTCGAGTTGCTCCTGGGCATCGCGATCGGCCCGGCCGTGCTGAATCTGGTACAGCCCTCCGAGTTGCTGGAGATGCTGTCGCACTTCGGTGTGGCGATGCTCTTCTTCATGGCAGGCACCGAGATCAACGCGGCGGCGCTGCGTGGCCGCAGCGGGGCCCGCGCGTGGGGCGGATGGCTGATCAGCTTCGGCGTGGGCACGGCGTTGGGCTGGGTGATCGCTCCGGGTCTGGGTGCGGTGATCATCGGCATCGCGCTCTCGTCGACGGCACTGGGCACGCTGATCCCGGTACTCCGCGACGCCGGTGAGTTCACCACGCCGTTCGGGCGGACGGTGGGCGCAGTCGGAGCGGTCGGCGAGTTCGGCCCGATCATCGCGATCTCGGTGGTGCTGTCGGAACGGTCGACGCTGCAGGCGATTCTCGTGCTGATCGCCTTCGCCGTGGTCGCGGTGCTGGCCGTGTGGCAGGCGGGACGGACCTCGTACCCCTGGCTGCACCGCTTCGTCGAGTCCACCATGCACACCTCGGGACAGTTCGCGGTCCGTCTGGTGATGCTGATCCTGTCGGCGCTGGTCGCGCTGAGCCTGGCGCTGAAGGTCGACATCCTGCTGGGCGCCTTCACCGCAGGCATCGTCTGGAAGCTTCTGATCTCCGACGCCTCACCCAAGACGCAGGAACAAGTCGAGAGCAAGATCGAGGGTCTCGCCTTCGGCTTCCTGGTGCCGATCTTCTTCATCACGACCGGCGTCGACTTCGATCTGCAGGCACTGCTCGCTCAACCGTGGACGTTCGCGGCCGTGCCCGCGGTGACCGTGCTGCTCCTGCTGGTGCGCGGCGTTCCGTCGATGCTCGCGGCGCCGTCCGGGACCGGCCGTCGCGAACGGCTGGCCGTGGGCGTGATGGGCGCGACGGGACTTCCCATCATCATCGTCGCCACCTCGGCCGGTGTCTCCGCGGGCTACCTCTCCCCGACCACGGCCGCTGTCCTGGTCGGCGGCGGACTGCTCTCGGTCCTGCTGTTTCCGGTCGTCGCGACCGCGCTGCGCGCCCGCGACTCCGCCGACGACATTCCCGCGGCCTGACCCCTCAGGCCGCGCCCGCGCCGCGCCGTTCCACCTCCCCGAAGCCGTCCGGCAGCTGTATCCAGCCGTCGGCGACCATCTGCAGCAGCAGCTGCGCTTTGTTCCCCACGGGCCTTCCCGCATCCGCGTACTTGCTCGCCACCCGCCGGTAGTGTGTGCGCACCGTCGACGTCGCGACGAAGTGCTGGGCGGCGGTCTCCTGCACCGTTGCGCCGAGCACATAGGTCGTCAGCACCGCGAGCTCGCGACGGCTCAGCGGCTGAGCGGACGTCCGTCGCGGCGCGCCGAGCCGGTACTCGAGGTGCGCCTTCAGATGCTTAGGCGCCTCGTCGGTGGCCGGCACCACGTCCATGCCCGGGGCCGGCGCGAACGAGGTCCCGGGGGTCTCCACGGCGATCACCGCGGTCAGCTCGGACCGGGCCGCGTCGCTGAGCCACGTCAGCCGATCACGGCTGCGGACCACCAGCACCGCGGGGAGCGGCGCCCGTCCGGCGGGGAGTTCGACGTCGCAGAGCACCGCGTCGTATCCGAACGTGCGCACCGTCTCGAGCAGAGCACGATCGATCAGATCATGCTCGACGACGATGCCGACTACCCTGTCGACCTGCATGTTTCCTCCTTCGCGCCGCTCTCCCGGCGAACATCCCCAGTGTGGAGGATTGCGCAGCGTCGATCAGCATGCGTTCGGGCAGTCTGGTCCGGATTCCAGGTGAATCTCTCGCCGTTCACGAGTCCGTCATGCGCGATTACACATTCGACGCCGGCCGGGCCTACCCTCTGTGCATGGCCGCCGGACTCCGCATCCTCATCGCCTCGCCCCTCGGGCGGGTGATCTCGGCGCCCCTGCAGAACGCGTTCGACGATGTGACCGTCTCCGTGGCGACCACCGACGACGAGCTCACCTCGATGATCTCCGGCACCGTCCGCTACGACGTCGTCGCCGCCGATCTCATCTGGAACGATCCCGCGCTGGAGTGGCGCTTCGACGGCCTCGACGTGATCGACCGTCTCCGCCAGGCCGAGCGCGCGGCGCCGGTCCTGCTCGCGACCCAGGGACACAGCATGGAGGCCGATCACCTGGAGGAGGCGCGCCTGCGCCCGGAGGTCTTCGGCGTGATCCCCAAGGCCGCCGGGCTCCAGGCGATCATGGACGGCCTGCGGCTCGCGGCCCTGGGCCGTCGCCTTCCCCCTCCGCCGGGCCCGACGCCGAAGCGGACCCCGCTGTACGAGCTGTTCGACGACCGCCGCGGCCAGACCGCCGCCCGAATGGCCGGGGCCATCGCCGCCGGACGGGCCGCCGACAACGCCTCGCTGGCCACGGTTGCCAAGGTGTCGCCCAGCACCGCGAACAAGGTCACCAGCCACTATCTGGGGCCGATGATCACCGCACGCGGCGAGCACGACGACCGCCTGCCGCTGACCCAGGGCGTGATCTATCGCTGGTGTGGTCTCCACGCCCGGTATCTGACCAGCTGGTGCCGCCGCAACGGCCACTCCGACGTCCTCTGAACCGGCCCCGACGACCTGATCGCTCGACTACCGCGTTCGGCTGTCAACCGACCGTCGTGACCAACCGGCCGTCGCTGTTGAACTCTGAACGCACCGGCTGGTCCACCGTTCGGACGATCGTCATGGCGACGTCGCGGCCCGGTGGCAGCACCCGTACGGTGAGCACTCCCTCGGGCATGTCTTCGATCGCCGTGACCACCGCGTCCACGATCCTCTCGCGCACTTCGCGGGGCGCACCGTCGAGACCGTGATCGTCGAGCAGCACCACGTCCACGCCACGCGTCCTGGCCTCGCCGGCCGCGTCGGCCACCGCGGGTACGTCGAGGATCGGAGCTCTGAGTGAATCCCGCAGCTGGGCTTCGACGAGCGCGCACTGCAGACGATCCCGCGCGGCCACCGGAGTCTCGTCGGTGAGCCGTTCCAGCATCGGACGGGCGCGTTCGTCGAGGCGCGCCAGTTGCCGGTCGCGCTCCTCCAGGACCGCCGCCTGCGCCGCACCGGCAGCCGCCGCCTCGGTGGCTCGACGCCGCAATTCGAAGATCTCCCGTGCGGCCGGGCGGATGGTCAGCACAAAGAAGCTCGCCATGATCAGCGGTGCGAAGTTGATGAGTGAGATCTGTGCGCCGTATCCGGCGCCCTGGCCGCTCAGCACGGCCCAGCCGATGCACGCCCCGACCGCGCTGCTCGTCGACGCCCACCCCCACCAGACGCGGCCGCGCACCGCCAGGTATGCCGAGAGCGCCGCGGTCGCCGACAACGGCCAGGTCTGCAAGAAGGTGTCGATCGGGTACGGGATCACCGCCAGCACCAGCGTCGACGCGATCGGTCCCGCGACGGCGATCAACCATGTCCAGCGCAGCGGCAACGGATCACCCGGCGCCCGGATGAACGTGTACGCCGCCGCGCTCACCAGCAGCCAGGCGAGGGCCTCGACCGCCGTCGCCGCCGGGTCCGCCGGCGGGGTCACGGCGAACACCACCAGGTAGGTGAGCACGAACCAGCCGACCAGCAGGCGGGCGGCAGGAGTTCGCAGACCGAGGAGTTCGCGGACATCGCCGACGATCGGCTGCGTGCTCACGAGCGATCCCAGCCTAGTCGAACCGACGTTCCGTGCCCGGGCTTGGAGGAGACCTGCGCCCAGCCGCCGGGAACCCGCGCCATCCGTCGCCGGATGCTCACCGTGATGCCCAGTCGCTGCGCCGGAACCGCACCGGGGTCGAAGCCGGCGCCGTCATCGCTCACCTGGACCCGCAGCCCGTCGGGGCGGGCGATCACCACCACCTCCCGGTAGGCGTCGTCACCGGCGTGCCGCACGCAGTTGCGCAGCGCTTCGGCCTGCGCCGCGCCGAGAGACCGTACGACGTCGGCGGGGATGCCGTCCCCGGCATCGAGTCGGCCCTCGCTCTGATCGACGAACTCGAAGGCGGCTCCGGGATCGGCCTCGGTCGCCGCCACTCGCAGATGGACCACCGCCTGGCGCAGATCGAACGGCCGGTCGGAGTCGTCGCCGTTGCGGATGTCGTCGAGTTCGGCCAGGGTCCCGGCAGCGAGCTGCCGCACCGTTTCGGAGGAACCGCCGCGGGCCGCGATCAGGAGCGTCGACATGACGCTGTCGTGGGTCAGTCCGTCGAACCGTTCACGTTCGACCGCCCTCGCACGCTGCGCGGCCGTGGCCGCCGCCGTGGCGTGCGCCTCTTCGGTCGACTCATCCAGGAGCCGCCCGGTCCGCAGGGCCATGATCGAGCCGCCGACGAAGAGGCTGCAGAACATGATCGCGAACAGGATGTCCGGGAGCAGAAGGTAGGCGTCGCGGCTGCCCCGGACGACGAAGTTGACCAGCTGCACGCTGACGCACGCCACCACCATGTACGCGAACGCCGGCCACGCCCGCCACGCCACCACCGCGGCAATGGCCGCGAGCCCCGGGAACGCGGCCAGCCACACGCCCTGGTCGCCGGACATGGGCGTCCCGTCCCAGGCGGTGCGCCAGCTCAGGGTGGCGATCATGAACGTCATAGCGGCGACCGCGGCGAACACCCGGGTCAGGCGGGTGTCGCGCAGAAAGCTCACCGCGCCGAGGAGGAATCCCGGCACGAACACCGCGCCGACCATGACCGGCGTCCACCACGACGCCATGAGCGGCTCCAGACGGGCGATCTCCGGCAGCAGAAGAACCAGGTAGGCCACGTAGCCGACCGAGGCGAAGCGCGCGAACATGCGGAGGATCCGCTCGAAGTTGGCATCGTCGCGCAGTGCATCGCCGTCGTCGGTGCTTCCGGTATCCCCTCCCCGCATGCTCCTAGTTCAGCACGAACCCCCGGGCGGTGATGCACCGTCCCGGGGGTCGCAGGCTCGTTGTCGTACGTTCAGCCGACAGCCCGGACGACGCCTTCGCGTGCCGGGGCGTCCGGCGGCATCAGTCGACGCCGAACTCCATCGCGGCGCGATCCAGCGCCACCTCGGCGTCGTCTTCGGGACCCTCGCCGCCGGCGATCGCCGCGGCACCGCCTTCGGAGAGCTCCCCGACCAGATCCGCGGTCGCACCGCCCACGATGCCCAGCTCCGCGTACTGCTCCAGGCGGGCGCGCGAGTCGGCGATGTCCAGGTTTCGCATGGTCAGCTGACCGATGCGGTCCTTCGGACCGAAGGCCGAGTCGCCGACCCGCTCCATCGACAGCTTGTCCGGGTGGTAGCTGAGCGACGGGCCCGTGGTGTTCAGGAACTGGTAGTCGTCGCCGCGGCGCAGGCGGACGGTCACCTCGCCCGTGATCGCCGAAGCGACCCAGCGGACCAGGGCCTCGCGCAGCATCAGGGCCTGGCTGTCCATCCAGCGGCCCTCGTACATCAGGCGGCCGAGTCGTCGGCCTTCGTTGTGGTAGTTGGCGACGGTGTCCTCGTTGTGAATCGCGTTCACCAGGCGCTCGTAACCGATGTGCAGCAGCGCCATGCCCGGCGCCTCGTAGATGCCGCGCGACTTGGCCTCGATGATCCGGTTCTCGATCTGATCGGAGACGCCCAATCCGTGACGACCGCCGATCTCGTTCGCCTTCATCACCAGGTCGACGGCGCTGTCGAAGCGCTCGCCGTTGATGGCGACCGGTCGGCCCTGTTCGAAGGTGAGCGTCACCTCCTCGGTCGGCACGTCGACGTCCTCGCGCCAGGCGGCCACGCCCATGATCGGTTCGACGATGTCCAGGCCCTGGTCCAGATGCTCGAGCACCTTGGCCTCGTGGGTGGCGCCCCAGATGTTGGCGTCGGTCGAGTACGCCTTCTCCGCCGAGTCGCGGTACGGCAGGTCGCGCGCCAGCAGCCATTCGCTCATCTCGGTGCGGCCGCCGAGTTCCTCGACGAAGTCCGCGTCGAGCCACGGCTTGTAGATCTGCAGGTTCGGGTTCGCCATCAGGCCGTAGCGGTAGAACCGCTCGATGTCGTTGCCCTTGTAGGTGGAGCCGTCGCCCCAGATGTTGACGCCGTCCTCCTTCATCGCCCGCACCAGCAGCATGCCGGTGACGACACGGCCCAGCGGCGTGGTGTTGAAGTAGGCCTTGCCGGCGGTGCGGATGTGGAAGGCGCCGCACTGCAGGGCCGCGATGCCCTCCTCGACCAGCGCCGCACGGCAGTCGACCAGACGCGAGAGCTCAGCGCCGTACTGCAGGGCGCGGCCGGGCACCGAATCGATGTCCGGCTCGTCGTACTGACCGAGGTTGGCAGTGTAGGTGCACGGAACCGCGCCCTTCTCCCGCATCCAAGCGACGGCGACGGAGGTGTCCAGTCCGCCGGAGAAGGCGATACCGACACGCTCACCGATGGGCAGCGAACTCAGGACTTTCGACATGCGACCAGGTTAAGGCGTACCCGCCCCGGGGAGCGAATCGCTCCCCGGGGCCCATCCCGCCCCGGGATCTCCCACTTTCGATGGATGGCCAAACGCCTGCAAGTCCCTAGGATCGGCGGTCATGACCGCTTCCACGCCTGCCTCCACCGCCCCGCCACCGTCTCCCGAGCAGCCCGGGCCGCGCCGCTGGTGGGCCCTGGGCGTACTGTCCGTGGGCCTGGCGATGATCGTCATGGACGGCACGATCGTGGCCGTCTCGCTGCCGACCATCATCGACGACCTGCATCTGGACCTGACGGATGCGCAATGGGTCAACTCCCTCTACTCGGTGATCCTGGCTGCGCTGCTGCTCACCTGCGCAGCCCTCGGTGATCGGTTCGGTCGCCGCAAACTGTTCATCGTCGGCATCCTGCTGTTCGTCGGAGGCAGCATCTGGGCGGCGACCGCGTCCGACGCCGGCACGCTGATCAGTGCCCGCGTGCTCCAGGGCTTCGGCGGCGCATGCATCCTGCCGTCGACCCTGTCGACGGTGAGCGACACCTTCCGGGGCAAGGATCGGGCCGCCGCGTTCGGTGTGTGGGGTGCGGTGATCTCCGGCGCCGCGGCCCTCGGGCCACTGCTCGGCGGCTGGCTGACCAGCACGTTCTCGTGGCAGTGGATCTTCGGCGTCAACGTTCCCGTGGGTGCCGTCCTGGTGATCGCGGCGCTGATCGTCGTGCCGGAGACCAAGTCGCCGAGTACCCGGCGCGGCTTCGACGTCGACGGCCTGCTGCTGAGCGTCGTCGGATTCGGCTCACTCGTCTTCGCGGTGATCGAGGCGAACACGCTCGGCTGGTGGAAGCCGATCAGCGATCTTCACCTCTTCGGCTGGACATGGTCGCGCGACATGCCGGTGTCGATCGTGCCGGTGGCCCTGCTGGTGTCCGCCGTGGCGCTGACCACGTTCCTCGTCTGGGAGCGGCACCGCGCCCGGGTTCGCCGTTCGGCCCTCCTCGACTTGAATCTCTTCTTCACTCCGACCTTCAGCTGGGGCAACGTCGCCGCGATGATGATCGCCGTCGGAGAGTTCGGCCTCATCTTCGTCCTGCCGCTGTACCTGATCAACGCTGTCGGGCTGGGCACCATGGGCGCCGGATTCGTGCTGGCCGCGATGGCCGCCGGCGCGTTCGTCTCGGGCGCGCTGGCGCGCCACCTCGCAGCGCTCATCGGCGCGGCCGGGACGGTCCTGGTGGGGGTCGCACTGGAAGTGATCGGGGTGCTCACCCTCGCGTTCACCATTCATCCGGGTTCGTCGGGCTGGTCCATCGGCGGCGTCCTGCTGATCTACGGCGTCGGGCTCGGTTTCGCCTCAGCCCAGCTGACCAGCACGGTCCTGCGCGACATCCCGGTCGCCGCCTCGGGGCAGGGCTCGGCGACGCAAAGCACCGTCCGGCAGATCGGCTCCGCCTTCGGCTCGGCGATCATGGGTTCGGTGCTCTCGATCGGCCTGGCGCACTTCCTCGGTCGGCTGACCGGGCCCGCCGTCGAGTTCGCCGACGCCACCCGCAGCTCGGCGGGCGGGGTGATCTCCGGGCTGCGCGAACACGGAGGCGACGCCGGGGTGGTGTTCGCGCTTTCCGACGCCTTCACTCAGGCGACGCGGTGGGCGATGTTCGCCACCTCCGTGTTCCTGGTTCTCGGGCTCCTGGCGGCCGCGGCGGTGTGGGTCGCGGCCCGACGGACCGCGACGCCCGCCGATCAGAAGCCGCCGTCGAGGAACGCCGCGTAGGCCGGGAGGTCGAGCTGGCCGTGGCCGGACAGGCCGATCACGACGACCTGCTCGGTGTCGCTGTTCGCGACGTGCGCCGCGCACGCGGCGATCGCGTGCGTCGACTCCGGCGCCGGAACGATGCCCTGCGTCCGCGCGAACTGCACACCTGCGCTGAATGCGTCGTGCTGATCGATCGCGACGCCCTGGACCAGTCCGAGCTCGACCGTGTGACTGAGCGCGGGCGCCATGCCGTGGTAGCGCAGCCCGCCGGCGTGGATCGGGTCCGGAACGAAGTCCATGCCGAGGGTGTGCATCTTGAGCAGCGGGGTGAGCCCGGCGACGTCGCCGTGGTCGTACCGGTACTCGCCTCGAGTGATCGACGGGCACGCTGCCGGTTCGGCGGCGACGATCCGCGGGTCGCTGCGGCCGTGGATCTTCTCCCGGAGGAACGGGAACGAGAGTCCTGCGAGGTTGGAACCGCCACCGGCACAACCGAAGACGACGTCCGCGCCGCCGGGCTCCACGGCATACAGCTGGTCGACGGCCTCCTGTCCGATCACGCTCTGGTGCAGGACCACGTGATTGAGCACGCTGCCGAGGGCGTAGCGGGTGTCGTCGCTGCGCGCCGCGACCTCCACTGCCTCGCTGACGGCCATGCCGAGGCTGCCGGTGGTGTTCGGGTCCTTGGCGAGCATCGCCCGGCCCGATTCGGTGAGGTCCGACGGGCTCGGATGCAGCGTGCCGCCGTAGGTGCGGATGAGGTACCCGCGGTACGGCTTGGAATCGTACGACGCGCGGACCTGCCACACCTCGACGTCGATCCCGAACTGAGCGCCGGCGAAGGCGAGGGCGCTGCCCCACTGCCCGGCGCCGGTCTCGGTGGTGAGCTTCTTCACCCCGTCGATGCTGTTGTAGTACGCCTGCGCCACAGCCGAATTCGTCTTGTGGCTGCCGACCGGGCTCACACCCTCGTACTTCACGTAGATGCGCGCCTTGGTGTTGAGCGCCTTCTCGAAGTTGCGGGCGCGCAGCAGCGGCGAGGGCCGCCACATCTTGTAGATCTCACGGACGGGCTCGGGGATCTCGACGTATGCCTCGCTCGTCACCTCCTGTGCGATCAGCCCGGCCGGGAACAGCGCGGCGAGGTCGTCGGGGCCGACCGGCTCCTTGGTGCCGGGGTGCAGGTGCGGCGGGACCGGCTCGTCGAGCTCGGCGGCCAGGTTGTACCAGTGCGTGGGAACGTCGATCGTCACGAGATCGGGGTTGGTGGCGTCCACATTGCTCGTCATGCGGGTCACTGTAGTGGTCGGCGCGGGTCCGGCGCGACGCGTCTGTCGCCGAGACCGTTCGAGAGGCCCTGTTCTCGCGTGCCGGTCGCCCGATCGGCACACTGGAGCCCATGACCACCGCCTCATCCTGGACCGCTCATGGGTTCGGCGGCCTCGCGGATCTGGTCCTCGAGGCCCGCGAAGTGCCGACTCCGGGTCCGGGCGAGATCACCGTCCGGATTGTCGCGGCCGGTGTGAACCCGGCCGACCTCAAGCACGTGTTGCGCGCGTCCGATCCGGCGCTGCTCCCGATGCCCCTCGGCTACGAGATCGCCGGCACGGTCACGGCGGCCGGTCCCGGGTCGCGCTGGGCGATCGGTGACCGCGTCGTCGCCTTCCGGGTGCGCGGCGGCTATGCCGAAGCACTCACCGTTCCGGCGACGGACGCCTTCGCTCTCCCCGATCACGTCGACGAGCGCGCGGCGGCCGGCCTGCTGCTGGCCGGGTGCACCGCCGCCGAACTGCTGGACCGGTCGGGCGCCCGCCCGGGCGAGACGGTGCTGGTGCACGGGACCTCCGGCGCGGTCGGGGTCGCGCTGCTCCAACTCGCACGCCTGCGCGGCGTCCGCGTGGTCGGCACCTGCGCCCCGAGTCGCCTCCAGGAGGTGCGGCGTTTCGGCGGCATCCCGGTGCCGTACCGGGACGAGGGCGGCACTACGACCGACGGCGGGCGGCTAGGACGGCCCGGGCGGATGCTCGACGACGGCGCGCTGCACGACGGTGAGCTGCGCGACGGCCCGATCCTCGACGGTTCTGCGCTCGCCGACCGCATCCGTGCCGCGGCGCCCGGCGGCGTGGTGGCCGCGCTCGATACCGCGGGCACCGACGCGGCCGTCGCCGCGAGTCTCGGACTCGTCGCCGACCGGAGCCGCATCCTCACGGTCGCGGCGCCCGCCGCCGCGCGCGAACACGGCTTCACCGCGCTGTCCGGCGCCGACCCCGCCAGCGCCGCGTACCGCGACTCAGTGCGCGCCGAACTGGTCTCACTCCTGGCCGACGGCGAACTGGAAGTTCCCGTCGCACAGACCTTCCCATTGACCCGGGCACGCGAGGCCCTGGATCTGGTCGCGTCGGGCGGCGCCCACGGAAAGGTCGTGCTGCTCCCCTGATCGGCGGGCCTGCTCCGCAACTCATCTCCCCGCCGCTCGGCGCGGTCGGGTTCCGTTCCGGCTGCCGAATTCATTTCCGGCTGCCGCAACAATCCGGCGGCAGGAATAGAACCCGACTGCCGGAACCGAACCCGTCAGTCCGGCAGCATGGGTGCGTCGTCGCCGTGGTGGCGTCCGACGAGCCGGCCACGAGTCACCGCGTCACGGCCGAAGCGGTTCTTGAGGTCGTCGATCGCCAGGTCCAGATCAGCGGCGTGATTCACACCCACCTCGCCGGTCTCCTCGTCGAAGGGGAGGGCGAGCTGCAGCGCGCCCTGCCGGACGAGGTTGGCCAGTGAAAGGCCGATCAGCGTGCACCCGCGGTCACGGATCAGCGGGCGCGCCTCGTCGAACAGTCCGCGTGCCGATGCGAGGATCGCGGCGGTCGAGTCGGTGGGCTCGGAGAACGAGCGCGACCGCGTCGCCCGCTCGTAGTCGTCGAACCGCAGCCGCAGCACAACGGTGCGGCACAACCGGTCGGCGCCGCGGAGTCGTTTGCCGAGTCCGTCGACGATCGCGATCAGCGTGGTCTCCACGTCTCCCTCGTCTGTGATCCGCCTCCCCAGCGCCCGTTGGGCCCCGATCGACGTGCGGCGCCGTCCGGTCTCGACCCGGCGCGGGTCACGCGCCATCGCCAGTGCGTACAAATGCCGACCGCCGCTCCGGCCGAGGAGGGCGGACAGGCCTGATTCGCCGAGCGCGGCCATCTCGCCGACCGTGTGCACGCCCGCTTCGGCGAGGCGCTGTTCGGTCTTCACGCCGACGCCCCAGAGCTTGCGGACCGGCAGCGGATGCAGAAAGGCGAGCTCTGCATCGGGCGGCACTTCGAGCAGCCCGTCGGGCTTACCCGCGCCGCTGGCGACCTTGGCGAGGAACTTGGTCCGTGCGACGCCGACGGTGATCGGCAGACCCACGTCGCAGCGCACTCGCTCGCGGAGTCGCGCGCCGATCTCCAGCGGACTGCCGCTGATCTTCCGCAGGCCACCGACGTCCAGGAAGGCCTCGTCGACGGAGATTCCCTCGACGATCGGGGTGGTGTCGTGGAAGACGTCGAACACCGCGCGGCTCGCCTCGACGTACGCCGCAAACCGCGGCGGCACGGTGACCGCCCTCCCCCGGCCCAGCCGAGCGTCGCACAGTGCGCGAGCCTCGCGCCCGGGCATCGGGGTGTGGACCCCACAGGCCTTGGCCTCGTAACTGGCTGCGAGCACCACACCACCGCCGACGAGGACCGGTCGGCCGCGGAGCGCCGGGTCGTCGCGCTGCTCCACGGACGCGTAGAACGAGTCGAGGTCGGCGTGCAGAATCGACGCCTGACTCCGCTCCACTCGCTCGATCCGCATACCCGGATGGTCTCACCACCGTCCGACACGTGGACGCCCGGCAAAACGAGGCACAGTCGTCGCCTCCCAGGCTTCAGCAGCGCTGGGCGTTCAGCGAAGCCCTCAACATCGACTGGCCCCGATTCAGCGGCGCCGGGCCTTCAGCACGACGTCGTTCATGTGGCGCTGTCCGGACGCACCGCCGGCGGGACGGCCGCGTTCGACGGTCTCCAAGCGCTGGACCTCGATCCGGTCCGCGAATCGCTGCGCCACGTCCACGGGCTGGAAGTAGGCGTCGGGGTCGTGACCGTGCGCCCGGATCCCCTGCGGATCATGAGCGACGACGAGCAGCGTGCCGCCGGGCGCGAGGGCATCGACCAGCTTGGCGATGACGTCCTCGCGCTCGATGGGCACCGGAAAGTAGTGCAGCGCCACCAGATCGAACGCTTCTCCGGGCACGTCGTCGACGGCGAGGTCCGCCCGCACCCAGGAGATGGTTTCACGTGAATCCATCTTCGCAGCGCGCTCCAGAGCGACCTGCGAGATGTCGACGGCGACGACGGTCCAGCCCTGATCGGCGAGCCAGCGCGCGTCGGCGCCTTCTCCGCTCCCCACGTCCAGTGCGCGCCCCGCCGGCAGCCCGGCAACCTCGCGCACCAGCGCCGGATTCGCCTGGGCGGTCCACAGCCGGTCGGCACTGCCGTACCGCTCATCCCACTCGGCCGCCGAGTTCGGCGGATGCCCGTGATCATGACTCATACCCGCGAGGGTATCGAACTCGCACGGTCGAGCGCTCCCGCGCGCGCCGTCCGGCACACTGGAGCCATGGCCTTCCGCACTCGCATCGGCGTACAGCTCCAGCCTCAGCACGCACCCGACTACGGTCTCCTCCGCGATGCGGTCGTGCGCGCGGAAGACCTCGGCGTCGACGTGATCTTCAACTGGGACCACTTCTACCCGCTGTACGGCGACCCCGAGGGCGCGCACTTCGAATGCTGGACGATGCTCGGCGCGTGGGCCGAGCAGACCGAGCGCGTGGAATTCGGGCCGCTCGTCACCTGCAACTCGTATCGCAATCCCGACCTGCTCGCCGACATGGCGCGCACCGTCGACCACATCAGCGGCGGCCGGCTGATCCTCGGCATCGGCAGCGGCTGGTTCGAGCGCGACTACGACGAGTACGGGTACTCCTTCGGCACCAAGGGTTCGCGGCTAGACGCGCTCGGCGAGTCTCTACCGCGCATCACCGCACGCGTGTCCGAGCTGAATCCCGTGCCGGTGCGCGACATCCCGATCATGATCGGCGGCGGCGGACCCAAAAAGACTCTGCCGTTGGTCGCCGAGTACGCGAGCATCTGGCACTCCTTCGTCAGCGTCGACACCTACCGCGAGAAGAGCGTTCTGCTCGACGGCTACTGCGCGGACCTCGGCCGGGACCCGTCCACGATCGAACGGTCCGCCGAGATCAGGTACGACGGCGACGTCGCCAAGACCCTCGGCTTCGCCGACGCGATCACCGCCGAAGGCGTCTCCCTGCTGACCGTCGCGACCGGCGGTCCGGACTACGACCTCTCCGCCGCGAAACTGCTCTGCGAGTGGCGCGACCGGAACCGCTGAGCTCGATGAACCTTTCGACAAGCTCAAGGAGCTGGGCGTCCCCTCGCTCGATGAAACCTCTCGACAAGCTCAAGGGGCTGGTCGACAAGCTCAAGGAGCTGGGCGCCCTTGCTCGTTGAGCCGACGGGCCCGCCAGGGCCCGGCGTGTCGAAACGCACCACCCAAACAGCCTTTCGACAAGCTCAAGGGGCTGAGCGACAAGCTCAAGGAGCTGGGCGTCCCCTCGCTCGTTGAGCCGACGGGCCCGCCAGGGCCCGGCGTGTCGAAACGCACCACCCAAACAGCCTTTCGACAAGCTCAAGGGGCTGAGCGACAAGCTCAAGGAGCTGGGCGTCCCCTCGCTCGTTGAGCCGACAGGCCCGCCAGGGCCCGGCGTGTCGAAACGCACCACCCACACAGCCTTTCGACAAGCTCAAGGGGCTGAGCGACAAGCTCAAGGAGCTGGGCGTCCCCTCGCTCGTTGAGCCGACGGGCCCGCCAGGGCCCGGCGTGTCGAAACGAACCACTCGAGCAGCCTTTCGACAGGCTCAAGGGGCTGAGCGACAAGCTCAAGGGGCTGAGCGACAAGCTCAAGGGGCTGAGCGACAAGCTCAAGGAGCTGCTGGAGCGGCCAGCGCGTGCCGGGCCGCGCGATAGCCGCTCATGCCGTGCACTCCCCCACCCGGTGCAGTCGCCGCCGAGCAGAGGTAGACCCCCGGCACCGGGGTGACCTGGGGATTCGGCGACGGCACCGGACGAGCCAGCAGCTGCCGTAAAGTGGTTGCACCACAACCGATGTCGCCTCCGACGAAGTTCGCGTTGTAGCGCTCCTGAGCCGCGCCCGTGGTGACGATCCGGCCGACGATCACGTCCCGGAAGCCCGGTGCGCACCGCTCAATCTCGGCGATGATCGACTCGGAGACGTCCACGTCGCACCGCGCCGGGACATGGCAGTACGCCCACGCCAGGTGCGTCCCGGAGGGCGCGCGAGAAGAATCGATCCTGGTCGGCTCACCACCGAGCACCCACGGCCGCAACGGGATTCGCCCGGCAGAGGCATCCGACTCGGCGACGGCCACCTGGCGCGAATCCGCGGCCAGATGAAACGTCGCAGTCTCCGAGAAACGCGGATCCGCCCACGGAATCGGCTCGCTGAGCCGAAAGTCGACCTTGCAGGTACCGGGTCCGTACCGGAATCGTTCCAGTCTTCGCCGATAGCGGGCCGGCAGCCGCTCCCCCATGATCTCGACGAACGTTCGGGGCGAAGTGTCGAAGAACCACCGCGCCGGCGCGGGCAGTTGCGCGGAATCGGTGATCGCACAACCGGTCTCGATTGTGCCGCCGTGCCCGACGACCACTGCGGCGAGCGCATCGCTGATCGACTGCGACCCGCCTCGAGCCACCGGCCAGCCCGGCTCGCCCAGCGCGGCGAGCAACAGCCCGGCCGCCGTCGACGCCGGAGCCGACGACGGCCTCGCGCCATGAGCGGCGATCGCGGCGAACACGGTTCGGACGACGTCGTCCCGGAACGCTGCGCGAGTGAAAGCGGCGACCGGTAGACCGGCCGACGCGGCGAACCGTGCCGTCGAGAGTGGACGCCGCGGAGGGCGCGGCAACTCGAAGACGTCGGCGACCAGACCCGGAGCTCGGCCCGCCCATCCGACGGCGCGCTCCCACGAGCGCCCGAGTTCGGCCTCGCGCTCTCGCCGATCCCGTGCCAATCCGAGCGCCCGGTCCGGCGCGAAGCCGTGCATCAGCGAGTACCGAGGCACCACCCACTCCAGCCCGTGTCCGGAGAGCGCGAGATCGGCGAACGCCGGCGACGCCAGCCCGGTCGGGTGCACCGCCGAGCACACGTCCCGCCGGATCCCCGTACCGAACGCCTCGTCGGTGCGCGCACCGCCGCCGACCGTCGGCCCGGACTCGAGCACCAGTACGCGCCGTCCCGCGCGAGCGAGCAGCGCCGCCGCCGTCAAGCCGTTGGGACCGGCACCGATCACCACATCGTCGTACCTCATCGTGGGTCCAATGTCGCACAGATCGCGCCGCCGGGTGTCCTGCCGAACGGCTAGATTGGACTCATGCCCCGTGCTCGACGACGCGTGATCGCGCTGCCTGCTCTGAGTCTCGTGTTCGCCCTGCTGGCCTGCCTCCTGCTTCCCGCCTCCGCCCGGGCGGAGGCGCCCGCGCAGATGCCCGCCCAGGTCGTCGACGTCGCCGACGTCCTGACCGCCGCGCAGGAGTCCGAGATCGTGGACGCGGTCGACGACCTCGCCGCGCGCGAGAACCTCCAGCTCTGGGTGATCTACGTCCGCGATTTCGACGGCATGACGCCCGAGGAATGGGGCCGGCAGACCCAGCAGTTGAGCGAACTGAGTTACCGGGACGTGCTGCTCGCGGTCTCGGTGACGGACCGCGCCTACTACTTCGGCAGCGCGGACACCATCGACGACCTCCCCGAGAGCCGGCTCAACGAGATCGCCCGTGCGACCGTCGAACCCGCCGTCCGTGACGGCGAGTGGTCCGACGCCGCCCTGGACGCCTCGAACCGGCTCGCCGGGGTCGAATCCCGGCGAGCGCTGTACGCGATCGTCGGCGGCCTCGTCGTCATCGCGACGATCGCCGGTCTGATCGTCTTCTTCTCTCGCCGGAGCACCAACGCCGACGTCACCGACGACAGTCCCAACGGCGACGACCCGCTCACCGTGGACCAACTGACGCAGCTCCCGATCACGGCCCTCGATCCGTGGGCGACCGAACGGCTGACCAGCACCGACAACGCGGTCTCGGTCAGCGCCGACGAGCTGATCCTCGCCGAAGAGGAGTTCGGCGCCGACCGCGTCGCCGCCTTCCGCGCGGCCCTCACCACCGCCGAGAGCGCCGTGGCCACCGCCTTCGCGCTGCGGCACGACGTCGATCGGGGCGGCGCAGGACACGAGGAGCAGCGGGATCGGCTGGTGCAGATCATCAGCATCTGCTCGGACGCCGACCGCGCGCTCGACGCGCAGACCGCCGCCTTCGACGCCCTGCGCGATCTGGTCCCCGACGCCGCCGCTCGTCTCGACCGGCTCGCCGAGCGCTCCGCCGCCCTTGCCGAGCGCCGCACCGAGAGTTCCGGTCAGGAGGCCTATCTGGCCGAGAACTTCGGCGGCCCCATCGTCGAATCGGTCGGCGGCAACCTCACCCTGGCCAGCGACCTGATCAGCTTCGCCGACGACAGCATCGCGCAGGGCCGCGAAGCCGTCGCCGACCAGGCCGACAAGCGACTGCCGACGGTCGCGGCGATCCGCTCGGCCGAGTCTGCGCTGGACACCGCGGCCAAACTGCTGGACGCGCTGACCGACGCCTCGCAGAACCTGGTGCTCCTGGCTCAAGACCCGGATCCGCTCGCGCGGGCCACCGCCGAGGTGGCCGCGGCGGAGAGTTTCATCGACACCCGGCGCGGCGCCGTCGGCACCCGCGCACGAACCTTCCTGTCCGAGGCCGAACGCCTGCTTCACGAGGCCCATCCAGATCGCGGCGGGAGGGGTGCGGGCGCCGCGGAACTGTCCGCCGCGCTCGCCGACGAAGCGCTCTTGCTCGGCCGGCGAGACGTCGCCGCGTGGCTGGAGAGCAGCGGCGACGACGGTACTCCTGTCTTGACCGGGGTCCTGGTCGACGCCGTCGTGCCCACCACCGCCGACGTCCCCGTCGATCTCGGCAACGGCGGCTACAGCAGCGGCGGCCGGACGCCCGGGTCCTTCGGCGGCTCGGACACGTCCGGTCGTATCGGCACCGGCGGGCGGCGCTGAGCGATGCCCACCGCGCTCATCACCGGGGCCAGTCGCGGGATCGGCGCACAGGTAGCACGAGCGCTCGCACCGACGCACGACCTGATCCTCGCCGGACGTGACGCCGCCCGGCTCGAGGTCGTGGCCGCCGAACTCGGCGGCGCACGAACCGTGACCGTCGATCTCACCGACAGCGGCGGCACACTGGCCACAGCGGTAGGAGAGATCATCGAACTCGACGCCCTGGTGCACTGCGCCGGAATCGCAAGTTCTCTACACCCGGTCGCCGAGACCACGCCGGCCGAGTGGAGACGTCTGATGGACGTCAACGTGATCGCCGCAGCCGAGCTCACCCGGCTCCTGCTACCCGCCCTGCGCGCGCGGGGCGGGCACGTCGTGTTCCTGAACTCCGGTGCCGGGCAGAACGTTCGGGCCTCTTGGACTCCTTATGCCGCAAGCAAGTTCGCGCTCCGGGCGCTCGCCGACGGCCTGCGCGCCGAGGAGCCGGAACTACGGGTCACCTCCGTCTACCCGGGACGGGTCGACACGGACATGCAGCGCGGCATCGTCGCGATCGAAGGCCGCGACTACGACGCCTCCCGCTTCCTCCGGCCGGAGACCGTCGCTCTCGCCGTCGCGCAGGCGATCGCTGCCCCCTCCGATGCGCATCCCACCGACCTCACCCTCCGTCCGCGCGGCTGACGGCCCACGTCCGGCGACGACACCGGCCTCCTGGCGTCCGCCGAGGGCAATACTCCCCCACCGGTGTCGTAGGAACCGGTGTCGTACAAGATCCGAACGCGCCTCACACCTCTCACGCGTACCGGCAGGGGCAGCGGTGCTCGATGCCGCGGGTCACGGAATCTGGCGGAGGTCGGTGATCCGATGATCGAACTCGCCGTCGACATCGTCGACGGCGAACTCCACGCTGCCGAACTCGAACGGCCGGTACACGAAGATCGTGTTCAGACCGACGGCCTTGGCCGCGCGCAGATCGTACGGATGGGAGGCCACCATCGCGGCTCGTCCGGGTTCCACCCCGAGGTACCGGCACGTTCGCTCGTAGAGGGCAGGCGCGGGTTTGAAGGCGCCGAACACCTCCGCCGTGAGCACCGCGTCCCAGTCGATCCGCAGCTCCTTGAAGAGCCGCACCATGGTGGCCATGTCGGTGTTCGAGAGCGTCGCGGTCAGCGCTCGCTCACGAAGGCGGCGCAGACCATCGCGCACGTCCGGCCACGGCTCCAGTTGCTGCCAACTGGCGGCGAGCCCGGCGCGGCGAGCCGGTTCGATCTCGACGTCGTACGTCTCAGACACATCGGACAGGCCGTCCTGGTAGACGCGCTGCACCGGGTGCCAACGGTCGACGGTCTGGTCGAGCGCCGCGACCCGCTCGAAGTAGTCCTGACGCCACGCCCGTACGACGTCGCCGACCGGCACGACGACACCGCGGGCGGTGAACTCGGCGTCGAGCGCACGGGCGACCGGTCCGTAGAAGTCGAGAATCGTGCCCTGGACGTCGAAGATGTAGGCGTCGTATTCCACGCCCGCCAGTGTCCCAGGACGCGCGTCTCAGAGCTGCTTCAGGTCCGACTGCTCCCAGACCGCACGCATGGACACGATCTTGCCGGCGTCGTCGAACACCATGATGTCGATGGGGGTGATCTCGAACGACATGCCCGCGGTGCCGGTGACGAGCGTGAACTCGAAGACCGCCGTGTCGCCGGCGACCTTGGCCCACTTGAGCGTGGCCTCGCGCGAGTCGAGGTTGGTGATGATCGAGTAGAACTCAATCAGTTCCTCACGGGTCCGGCGGATCGGCGCGCCGATCGGATCCTCCACCGTGGCGCCGTCGGCGTAGAGGCCGACGATCTGCTCGGCGGTCCCGTTCGAGAGCAGGTCGATGTAGGCGTCGACGGCTTCCACTTGCTGTTGTGCACCCATGAGCACTCCTGATCGCATTAGAACACGTTCTAGTTCTTCGACGATAGCAGCACCGGCCGGAGGGTCAGTCCGCTTTCCAGTTGGTGATCAGCACCTCGCGGGAGGCGTCTCGGCGCTTCCGCTGATACGACGCGTTGGCATAGCTGTAGTCCAGTGGATGCACCACGAACCCGTGCTCTGCCGCCCACTGGGCGAGTTGACCGTGCTCGGAACCCTTGTGGGACAACACATTCGACAGTCCGAAGGTGCCGCCGCGGTCGGCGAAACCGGCCAGCTCGTCGAGCAGGGCCGTCTCATCGTCGGACGTCCACGCGTTCTGCTCGTTGTACGGCGCGGTGCCCAGGAGGTACGGCGGATCGCAGTAGGCCAAGTCCGTGGTCTCCAGCTTGCCGAAGACGTCCCGGAAATCGAGGGTCCACAGTTCCGGGTGCAGCCGGTGCATCCGAGTCACGGTGTCGTACAGGTTCTTTCGGACCCGGCTGTTGAAGTCGCGCTTGCCGACCGGCATGTTGAACTCGCCGCTGCGGTTGTAGCGGATCTGGTTGTTGAACCCGAACACCACCAAGGTGAAGAACACCGCCGGGCGCCTCGGGTCGGCCGGGTCCATCCGGTTGAAGTCCGCACGCAGGCGCAGATATGACTCCTTGTTCACCTGACCGAGTCCGCTCGACGAGTTCGTGCCGTAGACGCCGTACCCGTGCGCACGGCTGTCCGAGAGACCGTACTCGGCGACGACGGACTCGACCCCGGCGACGACGTCCGCGTAGGCCGTGTCCCGAAACATCTCCCCCAGACCGACGACGTCGACCTGAACGTCGTTGAACACCACATCCCCGTAGCCGGCGTTCATGCCCACCGTCATCGAGCCGCCGAAGACGTCGACGAAGCGCCGGTGCCGCTCACTCTGCACCGGCAGCAGCGGGACGATGTCCCCCACCAGGCGCTTCTTGTTACCCGTGTAATTCAGCGGGCTGCGGACGAGCGGGGGCGTGATGGTTTCGACACCGGCACTCACTCCGTTCGCGCCGGGCTCAACCAGCGAACTAGACCCGCCGGTGGAGTTCAGATCGCTGGTTGAGCCGGGCGAGGTACGAGCCCGTGACGAAACCAACCCGGCATCGTTGAACGAAACGACCGCGCCGTCGCCGACGTGACAGACGAAGAGCCGCTCGACGATGTCGCCGATCCCCGACTTGCCCGTGGTGAACTCTCGATGCGGGACATCGACCACCTCCACCCGGCCGCGGCGGCGCATGGCCGACAGGATGTCGTCGTCGGTGAGACGTGCTGCCGAGCGCGCGTTGCCGCGCGCACCGGTGTCGTTGTACGACATGACGATCGTCGACGTGTCCAGCGCGGCGATCAGATCGCTGAACGCCGCCACCGCCTGCACTGTGCAGTAGTCGCTCTTGAGGTGGCGCCGATCCATCTTGCGCGCCTTGAACCGCACCGGCCCCTGCTTCCAGTCGGTGACGTTGTCGAGCACGTGATACAGATCCCCGTACTGACGGGAGTTGTAGGGAGGATCGATGTAGACCAGATCCCACCGATGCTGCCGGACCAGGTTGTTCGCATCCGCGCGGGTGATCCGGTGCGTCTGCTTGAAGACCTCGGTCTCCGGCAGCCCGAACACCAGACGCGCGTCGGTCGCGGCACCCTCGCGGAACGCGTCGTAGTGCCCGACCGTCGCCGCCGCACGGTCCATTCCGTACAGCAGGCTCGCGATCAGGGCAGCGCGTTCGCGCTCGTTGATCGCGCCGTCGGCGTGCCAGCGCTCGATCCGCTCCCGGTAGTGACCGATCAGCCGCGAGTTGGCGTCACTGAAGTACGTTCCGCCGAAGGTCTGTGAGAAGTAGTCGGCGGGCAGCGACGCGGGGTCGACGTCGTTGATCCGGCCGACGAACTCGGCGAGCCGGTCGCCCCGCAGCTCCCCCGGTCCGAAGAACGCGCGATAGACGGTGGTGTTGGACGAGAGCAGATCGTTGAACGTGACGGCCAGCCCCGCCCGGGCGAGCGACTCCCCGACCACCCCGGTTCCGGCGAACAGATCCGCGGCGGTCTGCGGCGGTTCGGGCAGCGCGGCGATCACCTCACCGATCACCGGCAGTACCGCGCGCTTGGACCCCAGGTAGCGGCGGTTCCGGAGTTGAAAAGTCTTCACGACCTGCGTCTTTCCATTCCTGCATCTGAGTCTGCAGGAACGGTATCACCGCCGCACCAGCCCCGACTGCCGCCCGGGGATCAGCGTGCAGAAGACGTCACTTCAAGTCAGTGCTCGACTTGCCCAGCACGCGTCGAGCGATGATCAGCTGCTGGATCTGCTGGGTGCCCTCGAAGATGTCCAGGATCTTCGAGTCCCGAGCCCACTTCTCCAGCAGCTCGGTCTCACCGTAGGCCTGCGTCGCCCCGATCTCGACGGCCTTGTTGGTCACGTCGGTGACGGTGCGGCCGGCCTTGGCCTTGCTCATCGACGCCTCGAGCGAGTTCGGTTCGGAGTTGTCGGCCATCCAGGCCGCCCGGAGCGTGTGCAGCCAGGACGCCTCCCAGTCGGATTCGAGCCGGATGAACTCGGCGACGGACGCGTGCTGGGACGCGGCGGGCCGGTCGTAGTCGACCGGGTTGCCGGACTCCTCGAGCATGCGGCGCAGCTCTTCCAGCGCCGCCCGACCGACACCGACGGCCATCGCGGCGACGACCGGACGGGTGTTGTCGAACGTCTGCATCACCCCGCCGAACGCCTTCTTGACGTCGATCTCCGGGCTGCCGAGCAGGTTCTCCTTCGGCACCCGCACGTCGGTGAACACGACGACGGCGGTGTCGGAGGCCTTGATGCCGAGCTTCTCCTCCAGGCGGGCGACCTCCACGCCTTTCGCATCCAGCGGTACGACGAAGCTCTTGATCGCGGCGCGGCCGAGCGACTTGTCCAGGGTCGCCCACACCACGACGTGGTCCGCGCGCGAACCGCAGGTCACGAAGATCTTCTCGCCGTTGATCACGTACTCGTCGCCGTCGAGCACCGCGGTGGTGGTGACGGCCGCCGAGTCGCTGCCGAAGCCGGGTTCGGTGATGGCCATCGCTGCCCAGACGTCACCGAAGCGCTCGAGCTGCTCCTCGTCGGCGACCGCCGCGATCGCGGCGTTGCCCAGACCCTGACCGGGGATCGAGAGCATCAGGCCGACGTCTCCCCAGCCGAGCTCGCGGGCACTGAGCACCGAACGCAGGTTGGCGCCGTTGACGGTGTCTTCGGAACCGGCATCGCTCGTGCCGGATTCGGCCGATCGCTCCTGCGCCCGGGCCTGCTTGGCGAGCTTGCCCAGCTCGTCGAGCTCGGTCGGGTACTCGTGCTCGGCCGCGTCGTACTTGCGGCTGATCGGCCGGAAGAGGTGCTCGGCCGCCAGCCGGGCACGTTCGACGGTGGAGTTCAGCTTCTCCGGAAGCTCGAGGTTGATCGCCATGGCGGCTACCTTACTACTGGGTAAGTTAGAAGCCAAGGGCGAGTTCCCGCCGACCTCCCAGTCACGACGCGCCGACTCGGCCAGACTTGGAGCCGTGCAGCACGCGACGACTCAGTGGCGCCGGCGCCTCTCCGCATCCGACCCAGGACACGCGCGCCTCACCAACACGCTCGCGGTGACCGCCGCGGTCCTGGTGAGCACCGGTGCTTCCTGGCTCATCGTCCGGCACGAGCTCGCAGACCGCGGCTTCTTCGCCTCCGCGATCCTGCTGACCGTCCAGCTGGCGATGACCGTCGACGACGACACGCCGCGCGGGCGCCTCGCCACCAGCGCCGCCGCACTGGTCCCGATGGTCGCCGCACCGGCTGCCGCCGCACTCCTGGATCAGTGGCGGGGCATCGAGATCGCGTTCTTCATCGCGCTCGCCGGCCTGGCGATCTGGCTGCGGCGCTTCGGATCCCGCAGCGGCACGCTCGGCATGGTCGCCTTCTTCGCCTACTTCTATGCACTCGTCCTGCGCCCTCCGCCGTCGCAGCTGCCCGGCTACCTGCTGCTGATGGCCTGCGTCACCGGCGGCGTGGTCCTGGTGCGGCTGCTGCTCCTGCACGAGCGGCCTGGACGTCAGCTCGCGATCCTGCTCTCCGAACTACGCGCGGCCTCGGCCGCCGCCCTCACCGCGGCCACCGGCGCCGTGCCCGGCACCGATCGCTTCCGACTGCTCAAGGGCCGGCTGCGGGCAGTCGACTCGGTCGCCTGGGCGATCGCCGGCTGGCAGAGCCGCTTCCCCACCGCAGACGTGGTCGATTGCACCGATCGCACCCTCCGCAATCGGACCCTCGACGCCCGGATCGACGTCGAGCACGCCGCCCTGGAGGTCTCCGCCCTGGTCCACTCGCGCGGCCCGGGCGTCCTGACCGGGCCGCTGCACCACGCCCTCGACGACCTCGCTCTGATGCTCGACGACGCGCCCTCGAGCGCCTGGAAGGATGCCGCCGACCGCGCGCGGCGGCAGCGGACCGCGGCTGCCGACGACCTCCCCGCGGGTCTGGCGACCTACCTGACTGCGCGCAGCACGCTGGCGCACTGGGCCCTGCGCACCATCGACCTGAACGCGCCCTACCGGGACGACTCGTCCGGCGTCGACGTGGCAACCGTTTCGGACAGTTCTCCAACAGCCGGGCCGCCCGTCACCCCGCGCTCCGCCGCACCCACCGGCGCCGCCGGTCCGAGCCGGGCCTTCTGGCGCACCTGGGCGCCGTCGACCCGGATGGCGGTCCAGGCCATGGTGGCCGCGGGCCTGGCGACCGTGGTGGGCGAGGCCATCGACGCCAGCCGCTGGTACTGGGCCGTGATGGCGTCGTTCATGATCTTCGTCGGCACCACTCGCAGCTCGGTCCTGACCCGCGCGTCCCGCCGCGTGATCGGCACCGGCGCGGCCGTCGCTCTCGGAATCGTCGTCGCCGTGGTGCTCGACGGGCCGTCGTACTGGCACCTGCTCATCGGCCTCGCCGGAGTGATCGGGGCGTTCTACCTCGGCCCGCTGAACCAGATCTATTCGGCCTTCTTCCTCACTCTCCTGGTGGTCTCCCAATACGGCCTACTGGGGGTACTGGACCCGCGGCTGATGACACTTCGGCTGGAAGAGACCGTCGCCGGCATGGCAGTCGGCGTGCTCTGCGCCTTCCTGGTGTTCTCCACCGACTCCAAGCACGCACTCGCAGCCGCCGTCACGGCCTATCTGGACGCGCTGACCACGCTGGTGCGCGGGATCGGCGCCGCGATGACCCGACCCGGTCAGACGGGAGCGCTGCTCGCCGCCGCCGCCGCGCTCGACCGGGCACAGGAGAAGCTCGACGCGATCGTCGGGTCGATGTCACTGTCGTTCGTCAACGGGCGCCGCTCACGCGTCACCACGCTCACACACCTGATGCGGGTGGCGAGCCGGTCGGCCGAGCACGCCGCCCAGTCCGCGATCCATGTGACCGACCGCGCACCGGGCGAGCAGCTCGGCGGAGCGGGCGCCGACGTCTTCGAGGGCGCCGTGGCACACGTCGTCGAGAACGCTGCCCGGGCGCGCGCGGTCCTCGTCGACGGCGCCGCATCCACCGCGGACCCCGAGGACACCTCGGTGGCCGACGCGTGCGCGCAGCTCCGCTCGGCTGCGGAGGCGACACCTAGCCACGCCCTCCTGCTGCTGACGCGCGTGGACTGGGCGCTGGTCTCCGCCTGCCAGATTCGTTCAAAAGGTGCCTGATCGGCGCACCCGCAGGGCTCGAGGGACAGCAGGCGGGAGAGACTGAATCGGTGCAGCTTCACACTCCGTACTGGCGCCGGCTCCTGGTCGCGACCGACCCCGGCCGGGTCCGGGTGACGACCGCGACCGCCACCGCGATCAGCGTGCTGGTCACCTCCCTCGTCGCCTGGTCGCTCGTGGTGTTCGCCGAGGCAGACCACGGAGTGCTCGCCATGGGCGTGATCATGACCCTGCAGGCGGCCCTCAACGTCAAAGATCCGACCGCACGAGGCCGTCTGCTGACGACGGTTCTACTGGTGCCCCCGGCATTCGCGGCGCTCACCGCCGCCGTCCTGCTGTCGAGCCGGCGACCGGTCGAGATCGTCGTCTTCATCGCGCTGACCGGTGTGGTGACCTACCTGCGCGGGTTCGGCCCGCGGGCCACGGCCATCGGAACCGTGACCTTCTTCGCCTACTTCTTCGCGCTGCTGCTGCAGCCGAAGGCGGACGAACTCCCCTTGCTGTTCCTGGTGACCGGCTGCGCGGTGACCTGCATGCTCGTCATCCGTCTGTTCGGCATCTGGGGCCGTCCGCGGCATCAGCTCGCGCTGCTCCTCACCGAGCTTCGCGGCGCCGGAAGCACTGCCTTGACCGAAGCCGTGAACGCACCGCCCGCCACCGCTTTGACACAGGCATCGCGAGTACAGCGCGTCGATCAGGTCGCCCGCACGATCGACGACTGGCAGACCCGTTACAGCACCGCGCGGTATGTCCGGTGCGATGCGCAGACCTTCGCCCGGCTGGTGCTCGACGCCCGCATCGACATGGACCACGCGTGCCGGAAGATCGCCGAGTTCCGCGCCGGCGGCGATCGAGTCGAATCCGGCCGGCTGACCGCACCGGCGGTCACCGATCTCTCGGCCGTCCTTTCCAGCGCCACCTCCCCCGCCGACGTGCGGGAGGCCGCCGAGCGGGCGCACACGCGGCTCACTTCGCCGGGGGCGGACACGCCCGACGAGGTGACGGCCGGGGCCGCCGACCGGGCGACGCTGGCCTTCGCCCGTCTGCGCGACCTCGATCTCCACCACGGACTCGACGCGACGGCGACGTCTGCGGAGATTCGCCGTCGTCACCCGGAGCCGCAACGCCGCACCGCCCCGAGTCCGGCCGCATCATCCCGCTGGAAGCCGTGGCTGCGCTGGAGGGTGACCACTCGGATGGCCGTTCAGGTCGTGATCGCCGCCAGTCTGGCCAGCGTCGTCGGCTATTCGATCTCCGCGAGCCGCTGGTACTGGGCCGTCCTCACCGCCTTCCTGGTCTTCGCCGGCACCACCACGCGGGGCGCGATCCTCACCCGGGCCACGCGGCGGATCACCGGCACCGTCGCGGGCGTGATCGTCGGGCTCGCTCTCGTCGTGCTCGTCGACGGCAACATTCCGGCACTGATCGTGATCTGCGTGCTCGCCGTCTTCTTCGCGCTGTACCTCGGTCCCTTGCAGTACACGGTGATGTCCTTGTTCATCACCATCCTGCTGGCCGGGCTCTACGGACTGCTGGGCGTGCTCAATCGCCACATCCTCGAGTTGCGGCTGATCGAGACGCTCGCCGGGGCGGCCCTCGGCGTGGTCTGCGCGTACCTGATCTTCTCCACGAGTTCACACCCGGCGCTGACCGCACGGATCGACGCGTACTTCGACACCCTGGACCGGCTGCTGAACGCTGTGCGGCGCACCCTGGCCGGACACGCCGGCACCGGCGAGCTCGTGGCGTCCATCCGGTCGATGGACGCGGCACAGGCCGATCTGCACACCACCGTCGACGGCATGTCGCTGAGCCTGGCGGTCGGCCACCGAGCCGAGACCGCCCATCTGCTGCGGCTGCTCGACCTCAACTCACACATCGCTACCCGACTGGGCCAGTCCACCATGGCCTTCTCGTCCGGGACCGGAGACGCGTCGACGAGCTCCGGCTCCGGCTCCGGCTCCGGCGATGATCTCGCGCCTCGATTCGACCACGCACTCGCCCACGTCCTCGCCTCCTCGGCGACGGCCCGGGCGGCGCTTGTCGACGGTCACACCTCATCGGTCGACCCCGACGAAACCGCCGTCATCGACTGCTTCGGCAGGCTCCCCGGCGATCCCCTGTCGCCCCAGTACGAGGTGGTCCGGACGTTGTCCCGGCTGAACTGGATTCTGCTGCGCTCCGTGCAGGTGCGCGCCTCCTGACCGGTCGCGCTACGTTCTTACCGATGAGTACTCCCGTGTATCCCCCGGCACCCGTGAGCCCGCCGCCCGCCCTCGTCGAGGACGGGCACTACCGCTTCGGCACCTACGACGGCCCCATCCCGATCGTCAACCCGCTCGATGCCGGCAGCCGGCGCAGCTTCGACGACACGCGACGCAAGCGGTTCGACGGCGTGCGCCGTGCCAACCGGAACCTGCGCCTCAAGGAGTGGGAGGCCTTCCAGCTGGGTGACGACGATTGGTTCGTCCTCGGCGCGGTGTACAACGCGAAGACTGTCGGGTTGATCCAGGTGCTGGCGGTGAACAAGCACGATGCCTCCATCACGCGCTGGGAGACCAAGATGCCGGCGCCCACGCTGTCGGTGGCCCGGGGGCTGCTCGGGTCGTCGTCGCGGGGCCGCGTCGCGGACTTCCGGGTGGAGATCGGCAATCACCTCGAGCGCGGTCGGGTGACCGTCGACGCCCACCACCCCGGCCGGAGCGACCATCCATCGATGGGCCTGCACGTGACCGGCTCGTGCGGACCCGACGACGCAGCACACCTCGTCGTCGTGCATCCGTTCAGCGCCGACCGGGCCCTCTACTCGCACAAGGCGATGATGCCGATGGACGGGAGCCTGGTGATCGGCGGCGAGCAGGTCGGATTCGCACCCGAGCGCGGGTACCTGATTCTCGACGACCATCACGGCGACTACCCGCGACCGATGCGCTACGACTGGGTCACCGGCATCCGCCGGAACGACGACGGGGTGATCGCGGGCTTCAACCTCACCGACAACCAGGTGCTCGACCCGGCGGAGTTCAACGAGAACGCGATCTGGATCGGGAACCGGCTCTGGCGGCTCCCACCGGTGACCGTGGAGCGCCCCGACGGGCCGTGGGGCACGTGGCACATCCGCGACGTCGCCGGCGCCGTGGACGTCACCTTCACCCCGACCGTGAAGTCGACGATGCACGTCGGCCCGCGCAAGGTCCTCGCCGAGTACTACGCGCCCTACGGCTGGTACGAGGGCGACCTCCACGCCGACGGCGTCTCCCTGAACGTCGACGGCATGTTCGGCGTGGGCGAGCAGAAGCGCATCACGTTGTGACCAGCTGATTGTGAGATTAGAGCAACGCCAATCTCACAACGATTCGCGCAACGGCGGATCTGCTGTGAGATTACGGCCTCTCGTACCTGCTGGATCTTCCTGACCCCAGCCCGACCAGCTCGCCGTCGTCGACAAGCGCGTCCAGCGTGCGTTTCACCGTGCCGCGAGACGTTCCCGTCACGGAACCACGTTGACCGTGCGGCCCGGCACGTAGATCACCTTGCGGGGCTCGCCGTCCAGAAATCCCTGGACCTTCTCGTCGGCCAGGGCCGCGGCGACCACCGTCGCCTCGTCGGCGTCGGCAGCGACGACGATGCGGCTGCGCACCTTGCCCTTGACCTGGACCGGTAGTTCGAGAGTGTCCTCGACCAGCAAGTCCGGATCGGGCTCGGGGAACGGTCCGTGCGCGAGAGAAACGTTGTGCCCCAACCGATTCCAGAGCTCCTCGGCCAGATGCGGCGCCAGGGGAGCGAGCATCAGCACCAGCGGTTCGACAGCGTCACGCGGGGCCCCGCCCGGATAGGACTTGGTCAGGTGATTCGTCAGCTCGATGAGCTTGGCGCCCGCGGTGTTCATCCGCAGACCGTCGTAGTCGTCGCGGACCCCGGCGATGGTCTTGTGGAGCACCTTCAGGGTCTCCTCCGGGGCCGGGTCGCCGGACACCCGGACGCCGCCGGACTCCTCGTCGACCACCAGGCGCCACACGCGCTGCAAAAAGCGCTGCGCCCCGACGACGTCCTTCGTCGCCCACGGGCGCGACTGGTCCAGCGGACCCATCGCCATCTCGTAGACCCGCAGAGTGTCGGCGCCGTAGTCACGGCAGATGTCATCGGGCGCAACGGAATTCTTGAGCGACTTGCCCATCTTCCCGTACTCCTGGGTCACTTCCTCGTCACCGTAGAAGTACCTCGGCGCCTGCCCGGCGCCTTCCGCGGGGCGCTCGACGACCTCTTCGGCCGGCACGTAGACACCGCGCGAATCGGTGTAGGCGTACGCCTGGATCATGCCCTGGTTGAACAGCTTCCGGTACGGCTCGGAACTGGTCACGTAGCCCAGGTCGTACAGCACCTTGTGCCAGAAGCGCGAGTACAGCAGGTGCAGCACCGCGTGCTCCATCCCGCCGACGTAGAGATCCAGACCGCCCGGGTCGTCCGGGCCGTGCAGCTCCGGACGCGGGCCCATCCAGTAGGCCTCGTTCTCCTTGGCGCACAACGTCTCTTCGTTGGTCGGGTCGATATAGCGCAGCTGATACCACGAGCTGCCGGCCCACTGCGGCATCACGTTGGTGTCGCGGGTGTAGCTCTTCAGTCCGTCGCCCAGGTCCAGGTCGACGGCGACCCACTCGGAGGCCTTCGCCAGCGGGGGAGAGGGCCAGCTGTCGGCGTCGTCGGGATCGAAGGCCACCGGTGCGTAGTCGGCCACCTCGGGCAGCTCGATCGGCAGCATGCTGTCCGGCAGCGCGTGCGGGGCACCCTGATCGTCGTACACGATGGGGAACGGCTCGCCCCAGTACCGCTGCCGGGCGAACAGCCAGTCACGCAGTTTGTACTGGATGGTGCCGACGCCCGCGCCCTGCGCCTCGAGATGCGCGACGACGGCGGCCTTGGCCTCGTCGACGCCCATACCGTCCAGGAAACCGCTGTTGACCAGCGGACCGTCACCGGTGAAGGCCTTCTCGGCGACGCCGGCGTCGCTGCCGATCACCTCGCGGATCGGCAGACCGAAGGCGGTGGCGAACTCGTAGTCGCGCTCGTCGTGCGCGGGAACGGCCATGATCGCGCCGGTGCCGTAGCCGATCAGCACGTAGTCGGCGATGAACACCGGCAGCTGCTCGCCGTTGAGCGGGTTCACGGCGAACGCACCGGTGAAGACGCCGGTCTTCTCCTTGTTCTCCTGGCGCTCGAGGTCGCTCTTGGCCGCGATCGACGCGCGGTACGCGGCGACGGCGGCCTTCGGGTCGGGGGCGCCGCCCGTCCAGCGTCCGTCGACGCCGGGCGGCCACGCCTCGGCGACGATCCGATCGACCAGCTCGTGCTCGGGCGCCAGCACCATGTAGCTCGCTCCGAACAGCGTGTCCGGGCGGGTGGTGAAGACCTCGACAGTGTCGACCGGAGACACCGGGAATCGCACCCGCGCGCCGCGCGAACGGCCGATCCAGTTGCGCTGCATGGTCTTGACCTTGTCCGACCAGTCGAGCAGGTCCAGGTCGTCGATCAGACGGTCGGCGTACGCGGTGATCCGCATCATCCACTGGCGCAGGTTCTTGCGGAAGACCGGGAAGTTGCCGCGCTCGCTCCGGCCGTCCGCGGTCACCTCCTCGTTCGCCAGCACGGTGCCCAGGCCGGGGCACCAGTTGACCAGCGAATCGCTCAGGTACACCAGGCGGTAGGAGTCGAGGACCTCGCGGCGGGCCGCCGCGTCCAGCTCCGACCACGCGCGCCCGTCGTCCAGGGTCCTGGCGCCGGACTCGAACTCGTCGATCAGCTCCGAGATCGGGCGCGCCTTGTTCTTCTCCTCGTCGAACCACGCGTTGTAGATCTGCAGAAAGATCCACTGCGTCCAGCGGTAGAAGTCGACGTCCGTGGTGGCGACCCGGCGTCGTTCGTCGTGCGCCAGACCGAGCCGGCGGATCTGCGCCAGATAACGCTCGATGTTGGCCTCGGTCGTGGTGCGCGGATGCGTGCCGGTCTGCACGGCGTACTGCTCGGCGGGCAGACCGAACGAGTCGAAACCCATCGTGTGCAGGACGTTCTTACCGGTCATCCGCTGGAAGCGCGCATAGACGTCCGTCGCGATGAATCCGAGCGGATGCCCGACGTGCAGGCCCGACCCCGACGGGTACGGGAACATGTCCTGCACGAAGAGCTTGTCCGGGGCCTGCGGACCGGAGCCGGAGAAGTCGCTGAAGTCGCCGGCGAGCGGGCCGACCGGATTCGGTGCGGCGAAGGTCTGGTTCTCGGTCCAGTACTGCTGCCAGGCGGCTTCGATCTCACCGGCGGTCTGCGCGGTGTATCGGTGGCCGGGGGCGGGTTCGGCGATGCTCACCCGACCAGCGTAAATCCTCGCCGATGCGGGCCATAATGCGCCTCGGTCGTACGATGTGGGACGTGTACGTGCTTTCCCTGATCGCCGCGATCGTGGTCTTCGCGATCGCTGCGCTGTGGGCTGTCGCCGGCGTCGCCGGGCTGCTCGGCCGACTCCCCGGCAATCGCTGGGTGGGGGTCCGCACCGCGGAGACCCGCCGCTCCGAAGAGGCCTGGAACCTTGCTCAGCGCATCGCGGCGCCCGGTTTCCTGGGTGGCGCCGTCGCCTGCGCGTTCGGCGGACTGGCCGCTTTCACCTCCCGATGGGGATTCCTCTACGCCCTCGCCGGCTTCGTCGTCGGCCTCCTGGCGCTGTCGGTGCTCAGCGGCGTCGCAGTGCGCGCGGCGCAGGCCGTCGCACCGTCGGCCGAGCAGGGCGCCGGATGCACCGGCGGCTGCTGCTCCGGCGGCGACGCCGCGACCGCGGAAGACCGGGCGGGCGGCACGGGGGAGTCCACCGGGCCAGGCGACGCGACCGGCAGCGGAGACGCCCACGCTGCCGCCGCCGACTGCGGTGAGTCCAGCTGCGGCTCGTGCAAGCTCAGCGGAATGTGCCTGCCCGGCGATGCTGCGGCAACCGACTCCGCTGTGCCCGACTCCGCTGTGCCCGACTCCGCGACGTCGCCCGCCGGGGGCGGAACCGGTCGCTGATGTTCGGCCGCCTCCTCGCGAAGTCGCCGATCGACGGCTTCGTCCTCTCCATCATGCTCGCGGTGGTGGTCGCCGCCTTCCTGCCCGCGCGCGGCGCCTTCGCCGAAGTGCTCGACTACCTCGTCATCGCCCTGATCGCGGTGCTGTTCTTTCTGTACGGAACCCGCCTGCACCCCCGCGAAGCCCTCGAGGGTCTGACGCACTGGCGACTGCACCTGACCATCCTCGCGTTCACGTTCGTGCTGTTCCCGATCGTCGGTGTGCTCTTGGCGCCGCTGCTCAGCCGGATCATCGGTGACGATCTGTCGGCGGGCATGCTGTACCTGACGCTGGTGCCGTCGACCGTGCAGTCGTCGATCGCCTTCACCTCGATCGCCCGCGGCAACGTGCCCGGAGCCATCGTGAGCGCGTCGACGTCGAACCTGCTCGGTGTCTTCCTGACCCCGCTACTGGTGGTCTGGCTGATGTCGACCGACAGCGGCGCCCAGTTCGACGCCTCGTCGATCACCAAGATCATGCTGCAGATCCTGCTGCCGTTCATCCTCGGACAGCTCGCGCGCCCGTGGATCGCTCCGCTGCTGGCGCGCTACGCCGAGCCGACCAAGTACGTCGACCGCGGCGCCATCGTGCTGGTGGTCTACGTCGCCTTCAGCGAGGGCGTTCGTCAGGGTCTCTGGTCGCAGGTCGACGTGTGGCAGGTGATCATCATGACGGCCATCGCGACCGCGCTGGTGATCGCTATGCTGCTGCTGTCCGGCTGGCTTCCCCGGCGCCTGGGATTCGACCGGGCGGACAGCATCGCGATCCAGTTCTGCGGCACCAAGAAGTCGCTGGCCACCGGACTCCCGATGGCGACGGTGCTGTTCGCCGGGCCGTCGGTCGGCCTGATCGTGCTGCCGCTGATGATCTTCCACCAGGTGCAACTGATCCTCTGTTCGTGGCTGGCGACACGATATGCGCGGCAGAGCGCAGAAGAAGGGGCCTGAGACCCTGTCGCGCAGGCGTGGCCTGTGCCACCCTGGATCCATGGGGACACAGCGGCTCGACGACGTCGTCGTCGTGGTCACCGGCGGCGCCGCCGGAATCGGCAGGCAGATCGCGGCCCGCTGCGCGTGGGCGGGTGCGCACGTGGCGATCGGCGACCGTGACGCGCAGGCCGCCGCGGCCACCGCCGACGAGCTCGGCGAGACGGTGCGCGCCTACCCGCTCGACGTGACCGACGAATCATCGTACACGTCCTTCGTCGACGCGGTGACGCACGACCTCGGGCCGATCGACGTGCTGGTGAACAATGCCGGTGTGATGTGGGTCGGCCCGTTCGACACCGAGCCGCCGAAGGCCTCGGAGGCCATGTTCGCGGTGAACGTCCTCGGCGTGATCCGCGGTGTCCGTTTGATCGCGCCCGCCATGCGCGCCCGCGGCGGCGGACACATCGTCACCATCGCCTCCGCCGCGTCCAAGCTGGCGCCTCCCGGGGAATCGACCTATGCGGCGAGCAAACACGCCGTGCTCGGTTACCTGACCGGGGTACGCGAAGAACTCCGGGGGAGCGGGGTAGACGTGTCGGTGATCCTGCCCGGCGTGGTCGACACCGCCCTGGCCAGGGGGACCGACACCGGTGCGGCCCGGCTCCTGAGCCCGGACGAGGTGGCCGCCGCCGTGGTCGGAGTGATCGGGAAACCGCGCTTCATCACCACGATCCCCTCGTATATCGGTCCGCTGGTGGCGGTGGGCGGCCTGCTCCCGCAGCGACTTCGCGACGCGGTGCTGCGCCGCGCCGTCCCCGATCAGGTGGCGGCTTCGGCGAAAGCGGATCGCAGCGACTACGAGAAGCGCGCGCTGGACTGAGACCTCCTCAGGCCGCCGAATCGCTCTGGGCGGACGCCTTCTCCTCCTGCCGGTGCAGCCGCCAGCGCCCGAGGGCGCGCAGCACGACGGTACCGACGCCGACGGCCACCAGCACGATCACCAGGATGCCGATCAACTCGACCCCGGCCGTCGCACCGAGGACGTACGCCAGCACCAGCACCGAGGCCGACCAGGTGGTGCCGCCGACGAACGTCGCGAGCGCGTAGGTGCGAAGCTCGACGCGCGAGAGTCCGGCAGCCACCGGGACCAGGGTCCGCACGTAGCCGATCCAGCGGCCGATCGGGACCGCCACCCAGACGTTCTCCCGGACGCGATCCTCGGCCTTGAGCCAGTGATCCTCGCCGAACTTGCGGCCCGCCCACGACTGCATGATGCGGGGACCCGTGCGTTCTCCCAGGTAGTAGCCGGTGAGGTCGCCGCTCAACGCCGCCAGCGAGGCGCAGACGGCCAGCACCACGATGTTCGGCTGTCCGATCGCCGCCGCGACTCCCGCGGCGATCAGCGTCGCCTCGCTCGGCAGGATCAGGCCGCACACCAGAACGGCGACTTCCAGGTAGACGACGATGATGACCGTCAGGTACACCGCCCACGGGGGCGCGAGGTCGATGACGCCTGTCAGCCAGTGCGAGATCTCCGTCATGGTCAGTTGGTGAGGGGATCGGCGGGGTACGTCGCGAGCAGCGGAAGCGGCCACTGCTGGCGGCGAAGCACCTCGTGCCAGACGTCGACGGTGGCGGGCGCGAGCAGGTCGGAGGGCAGACCGCTCGCGATCAGCCAGCTGCCGTCGGCCAGTTCGTCGTCGAGCTGACCGGCATCCCACCCCGCGTAACCGGCGAAGATCCGCACCCCGGACAGGACCGGCTCGAGCTCCTCGGGGTCGGCGTCGAGGTCGACCATGCACACTCGGCCGGTCACCTGGTGGAGCTTCGGCTCGGTGCTGACGTCGACACCGGTCTTGGCCACACCCAGGCAGACCGCGGATTCGGTGGACACCGGCCCGCCGATGAACACCGCGCGCGGGGAGGCGGCCAGGTCGGCCCACTGGGGGAGGATGTTGAAGACGGCGGCCTGGCTCATCCGGTTCAGGACCACCCCCAATGTCCCGTTCTGATCGTGCTCGATCACGTAGATCACCGCCCGTGCGAAGGTCGGGCCGGTCAGCGACGTCGATGCGATCAACAGTGATCCGGGCCCGACCCTCGCCGGGTCGCGGAAGTCATGGTCGGCCACCGCTCAATCATGGCACAGGCTGCACCGATCGTCTCAGCGCGCCGACCAGCGGACCGGCGGTAATGTCGACAGGTGAGGTTCGTTCGGTCGCTGAGTCATTCGCCAGGACTCTGGCGTCTGCTCTTCGTGCGCCTGACCAGCCAGCTCAGCGACGGCGCCTTCCAGGCCGCGCTGGCCTTTTCGATCCTGTTCAATCCCGATCGGCACACCGATCCGATGGCCGTAGCCGCCGGCTTCGCGGTCCTGCTCCTTCCGTACTCGGTGATCGGCCCGTTCGCCGGCGCCCTGCTCGACCACTGGGACCGCCGGCGCGTCCTGGTCTGGGTCAACGTACTGCGGGCCCTCGCCATCGCCCTGGTCGCGCTGGCGATGGGCAGCGGCGCCCCCGAGGCCGTCGTCCTGGTGGCGGCGCTGATGGTGACCGGGTGCAGCCGCTTCGTCGCATCAGGCCTGTCGGCATCGCTGCCGCACGTCGCTCCGCGGGAGGTGCTGATCGAGATGAACGCCTTCTTCACGACGCTCGGAGCGGGCCTGCTCGCGGTCGGCACGCTGATCTCGGTGGGGCTCCGCTCGATCTTCGGTTCCGGTGACGCCGGCTCGGCGGCCACCCTGCTGGCGGGGTCGGCGATCGCGCTGCTCTCGGCGGCGCTCGCGGCCGGATTCTCCCGCCGCTTCCTCGGCCCCGACGTCCCCGACGACCTCGGCCACAATGCGCTGTACGCCGTCGCGCACGGTTTCGGTCACGGACTGCGGGCGGCCGCGTCCACCCGCACAGTCGCCACCGTGCTCGCCGCGATCGGCGTGCACCGATTCGTGTTCGGCATCAACACCCTCATGCTCCTGCTGATCGTCCGTGCCACGGACCTGGGACCCATCCGCGGGCACGACGTCGGCGCGCTCGCCGTGATCGGTGCCGGCGTCGCCCTCGGCGCACTGACGGCCGCCTTCACCACACCGCTACTGGTGCACCGGATGGGTCGGCGCTGGACCATCGTCGGTGCGATGGTCTTGGCGCTGGCCGCCCAACTGGTGCTGCTCGACATCGGCTGGGTGAACATCTGCGTGAGCGCCGTCGCTCTCGGCCTGGCCGGGCAGACCGTCAAACTCTGCGGCGACCTCGCGATGCAGGCCGACATCTCCGACACCTACCGCGGTCAGGTGTTCGCAGTGCAGGACGCGTTGTTCAACACGGCGTTCGTGGGGGCGATGGTCATGGCCGCAGCCGTACTGCCCCTCGACGGCGTCTCGCCGGGCCTGGTTCTGGTCGGGGCCGCGCTGTACCTGGTTGCCGCCGTCGCGGTCTGGCACCGGCACCCGCGCGGCGTCGCCGTCTCCGCGCCGATGGCGTCGTCCGACACGATCGTGTCGGTGGCCGCAGCCGAACGCGCCGACCGGGCAGGTCGGCACCGCTGAGCACCGGACGACACCGGACGTATACGGGGCGCCGCCGGCAATGTTCCCTCGGCGGCGGTCAGAAGGACGGCGTCGTCCGGTGCCGACGCCTCGTCATCACGGGCCGTTCGGCATCCGGTCCGCTCGTCACTCGACCACTCGGTCGGCGTGCCCGTCGCCGTCGGTGTCCTCCAGGACCTGATCGGTCTTCCCGTCCCCGTCGACGTCGATCTCCAGTCTGCCGAGACCGGCCGGGCCGGCATCGTCGCGAGGGCTGCCGACGAGCCGGATCTCCCAGACCCCCGCCCCGCCGTCGGCGAAGGCGGTCTCGGGAACGCCGTCGTCGTCCAGGTCCAGCACCGCGCGGTCGGCGACGCCGTCGCCGTCGCTGTCCCACATCGCATCGTCGGTGCGGCCGTCGCCGTCGAAGTCCAGGGCCACCGCGTCGAGCGTCCCGTCGCCGTCCAGGTCCAGACCGGCGGGAGAGTGCCAGGTCGACAGCTCGCCGTCGCCGGTGCCGAAGAAATATTCGAGGTCCATACAGGTTCGACGCAGCCCGAGGGCGCCCGGTTCCGCGACACGCCGGTCGAGCCACGCGAGCCGGCGCTCGACCAGCGAACTGCGGCTGCCGCAGAGGCTAGTAGCCCATCGTGCGGATGGCGGACGCGAGGGCGTCGAGCTCCGATCGGCGCACGTCCAGATGCGGGGAGATCCGCAGGACCGACTGCTCGTTCATCAGGGGAGCGCGCCAGGAGTCCGCACACGTCACCAGGATGCCGAGCTCACGCAGCTTGCGCTGCGCGGCGCGCACGTCGCTGGGCTGCCAGCCCGGCGGCGGCGCGAGGGTGACCAGGGCCGACGGCTCCTCGATCGGCTCCACCACCTCCCACGACCCGATGCCGTCCAGGCGCTCCCGGGTGATCTGCCCGATCCTCGCCAACTCGCGGAACACGCGCTGCTGCCCGATCTCGAGCAGCTCGGCCACGGCCTGCCCCAGCCCCAGGCCCCCGGCGGGGAACGCCTCCGACGACTCGATCTCGACCGTGCGGATCGCGTCGGCCCGGACCGCGATGAAACCCACCCCGCGCGGTCCGGTCAGCCACTTACGGGAGGTGCCGTACACGATGTCCGCGCCGGTCACGGTCGGGACGTGTCCGACGGCCTGCGCCATGTCGACCACCACCGGGACGCCGGCGTAGTGCGCCACCTCCACGATCTCCGGGACCGGCTGCACCACTCCGCCGCCCGAGCCGATCTGGCAGACGTGGATGAAGTCGGGCTGCTCGAACTGCAGCATGTTCTCCAGCGCATCGACGTCGACGTGCCCGTAGACGTCCGCCGCCGGCATCGTGCGCACCGCAAGTCCGCGGCGCTCGAACTCGTCGAGGTTCGGGCCGAACTCGTTGGTGGCGACCCACACCGTCGAGGCGACCGGCAGGTTCCAGCTGTTCAGCAGCGCACGCAGGCAGGCCCGGGCGCTGTCGCGGTAGCTGAGCTCGTCCGGGGTGTGCCCGATGAGGGACGCGAGGGCGCGGCGGTCCCTCGCGAAGACCTCCTTCTGCTCCCGCACGGCCACGTACGAGCCCCGCTCGGCTTCGCGCCATAGGTGCGCGGTGAGGGTGTCGATGGTCGCCCGGGAAGCGCGGCCTGCCGAGGCCGCGTCCAGGTGCGCGATCGTCGGCTCGATGCGAACCGCATGCCACTGTTCCCCCAGATCGCTGCAGTACATACCGGTCAATCTAGTCGACGTCGGCTCGGGCCGGATGTGCGCTGCGCCCACCACTGCAGGAGGGCCGCTTCGGCCTCCTCGCGGCTCAGCGGCCCCGAATCCAGACGCAGTTCCTTGAGGTACTTCCACGCCTGCCCGACCTCCGGACCCGGCGACAGCCCGAGCAGCTCCATGATCGCGTTGCCGTCCAGGTCGGGGCGGATCCGGTCGAGGTCCTCTGCCTCCTGCAGCGCGGCGATGCGCTTCTCCAGGTCGTCGTAGGTCTCCTGCAGCTTCCGGGCACGACGACGGTTCCGCGTCGTGCAGTCGGCGCGCACCAACTTGTGCAGCCGGTCGAGCAGCGGCCCGGCGTCGGTGACGTACCTCCGCACCGCCGAGTCGCTCCACCGGCCCTCGCCGTATCCGTGGAACCGCAGGTGCAGAAAGACCAGCTGCGCGACGTCCTCCACGCGCGCCTTGGAGAACTTGAGCGCGCGCAGTCGCTTGCGGGTCATCTTGGCGCCGACCACCTCGTGGTGGTGAAAGCTGACGCCGCCGCCCTCCTCGAACCTACGGGTGGCGGGCTTCCCGATGTCGTGCAGAAGTGCCGCCCAGCGCAGCACCGGGTCGGGGCCGTCGGTCTCCAGGTCGATCGCCTGGCGCAGCACAGTCAGGGAATGCTGGTACACGTCCTTGTGCTGATGGTGCTCGTCGATCGTGAGCTTCATCCCCGGGATCTCGGGGATGATCCGATCGGCCAGACCCGTCTCCACCAGCAGGTCGACCGCCTCGATCGGGTGCTCGCCGCAGATCAGTTTGTCCAGCTCCACCTGGATGCGTTCGGCGGTGATCCGCTCGATCTCACCGGCCATCGCGGTGATCGCGGCGACGGTGCGCGGCGACAGCTCGAATCCGAGCTGGGAGACGAACCGGATGCCGCGCAGCATGCGCAACGGATCGTCCCCGAAGGAGTCCTCCGGCGCCGCCGGAGTGTCGATGACCCCGGCCAGCAGGTCGTCCATGCCGTCGAGGGGATCGCAGAACTCCTGCGAGCCGTCGGCGGCCAGCTTCACCGCCATGGCGTTGATGCGGAAGTCCCGGCGGATCAGGTCGTCTTCGAGGGTGTCGCCGAAGGTGACCTGCGGATTCCGCGAGACGCGGTCGTAGACATCGGCGCGGAAGGTGGTGACTTCCACCGTGTGGCCGCTCTTCGCCGCGCTGACGGTGCCGAACTCGATGCCGGTGTCCCACACCGTGCCGGCCCACTCCCGCAGGATTTCGGCGATCACCTCCGGCCGCGCGTCGGTGGTGAAGTCGAGGTCGTTGCCGAGGCGGCCGAGCACAGCGTCGCGCACGCTGCCGCCGACCAGGTACAACTCGTGGCCCCGCTCGGCGAAACGCTGTGCGACCGGCGTCAGGACGTCACCCAGATCGCGGAGGCCGACGGCCGCGGCGGCGAGGAGCCGCACCCGCCGTTCGGCCCGGGCCTGCGCGGTCGAAGCGACATCGGTGTTGTCGGCGCCGGCGCGGTACGCCCCGAGACGATCGGTCATGAGAAACCAGCCTACCGAGGCCGCGGGGTGCGCCGACCGACTGCCTGAGCTAACAGCGGGTAACAAGCGGATAGAGTCGTGGTGTGTCTGCTGAGTCGCCAGTGAGCCGACCGGACGTCGCCAACGACGGTCCGGCCTCCGGCGACCCGCAAAGCCCGCGCCCCCGGCGCCGCCGCGGCCGACGACGTGGCCGTCGCCGCGGCAAGAACGGCGGTCAACAGCAGAATCCCCAGGCGGCGGCCGCCGGGAAGGACGGTGCGCCCGGCGCCGATCGACCCCGCGAAGGCCAGCCGGCGGCCGGCCCGAAACCGTCAGACCTGGTGAAACCGCGCCGCAAGCAACAGGCGGGGACCCCGGCGGCGATGCCGCAGACCCGGCGCCGTTCGTCCGGCTCCGCCGCGGCGCCGAGTCCGGGTTCCGGCCCGCGCCTGCGCACGGTGCGCGAGACCTCGGCGGGCGGCCTGGTGCTCACCAATCTCGACGAGCCGTACGACCAGCTCAAGGCGGTGCTGATCGGACGGATCGACCGCCGGGGCCGCATGATGTGGTCGCTGCCGAAGGGGCACATCGAGACCGGCGAGACCGCCGAGCAGACGGCGATCCGGGAGATCTCGGAGGAGACCGGCATCACGGGCAGCGTCGTCGCGCCGCTGGGCAAGATCGACTACTGGTTCGTCAGCGAGGGCCGGCGCATCCACAAGACCGTGCACCATTTCCTGCTCCGCTGCACCGGAGGCGAACTCTCCGATGCCGATTACGAAGTCAGCGCGGTGGCGTGGGTGCCGTTACCGGAGTTGCCGCGCCGGCTCACGTACTCTGACGAGCGACGGCTCGCCCGCACCGCGGAGGCGGTGATCGCCGAGCTCCGCAGCGACCCCGCTCGGCTGGCGCAGTCCGAAGCCGAGGCCAACCGGACCGAGCCGAACGACTATGAGAAAGCCGCAGCCGCCCGCAACCAGCGTCGAAACGAGCCGACGCCCGCGAAGCCTCGACGGCGGCGCCGACGACCGCGGCGCGGCGGCACGGCGACCCGTACCGACGGTGCGAACTGATCCGGTGCGGCGGATCGCCGCCGTCCTCGGCGCCGTGGTCGCCATCGTGCTTCTGGTCCTGGGGCTCGGGGCGGCTCCGCAGACGTCCGGGCCGGCGCACGCAGAGGACACCGAGTACGCCGGACTGACGATCACCGAGTTGACGCCGTCGACGGTGACCAGTGCCGACGGCGACGTGGTCCGGGTGAGCGGGCGCATCGAGAACACCTCGGACCGGCCGATGAGCGATCTCCGGATCCGCCTGCAGATCGGCGATCGGATACGCACCGCGGTCGGCCTGCGCACCTCGCTGATGGCGCCCGACTCGGCCTTCCCGATCCGGACGTCGCCCCAGCGGGTCAGTGACCGGCTGCCGCCCGGCGCGACCGCCGAGTTCTCGGTCGACACGCCGGTCAGTGGGCCCGACGGCCTGCGCATCGGCCAGACCGGCGTCTATCCGCTGAAGGTCGCCGCCCTCGGTGCGCCCGAAGCGGTCGGGACCATCCAGGTGGCGGAGTCCCGCACCCTGCTCCCCGTGCTCTCCCTTCCGGCCGACGCCCAGCGCGCCACCGGCTTCGTCGACCCGGCTTGGGGGACCGGCGACGCGCGCATCGGCCGCGACGGCTCGCTCGCCCCCGACGACTCCTCGCCGGCTGCGCTGACGATGATCTGGCCGCTGTCGGCGTCCCCGCAGCTGGCTCCCGGCATCCTCGGGGGCGAGACCGAGCCGGTGCGCCTGATCAGCGACCAGCTCGCCGAATCGCTCAAGCCCGAAGGCCGCCTCGGCCGGCAGCTGACCGTCTTGCAGCGACTGACCGGCGAGGACGCCGACCAGCGCGTACGACAGAGCCTGTGCGTCGCCGTCGATCCGGACCTGCTGGTGACCGTCAACGCCATGACGCAGGGTTACGTGGTCAGCGAGGATGCCGCCGATCCTCGCGCGCCGACCGCGCCGGGCACCGGGCAGCAGGCGGCCCGCACCTGGATGGCCGACCTCCGGGCCCTCGCGGGCAGGCTGTGCGTCATCGCGCTGCCTTTCGCACAAGCCGGACTGGACTCGCTGGGCGTCCTGGACGACGCGCCGACCACGACGGCGGCCCTCGACGGCGCCGCCGACCTGGTCGACCGCCTCCTCGGCGTCGAATCCCTGCGCGGCCCGACACTGCCCGCGATCGGCACCCTCACCGCGCGCGGCCGCTCGGTGCTCGCCGCCGCCGACCGCACCACCGCGGCGATCGCGTCGTCGTCCGTGGAGCCCACGGTGACCACCGCCAGCGGCCGGTACCGCTCCGGTCCCGTCGCGATCCAGACCTACGACGCCCCCGTCACCGCCGCGCTCGGCGCCGCCGGGGCCCGGCCGGTGGTGCCCTCGATCATCCCCGGTTGGCAGCAGCCCGAACTGAACCGCGAGTCGCCGGTGAGCCGGCGACAAGCCGCGATCGCTGCATTGGCGTATCCGATGCTGACCGTGCCGTCGGTTTCCGCCGGCGAGATCGGCAGCCCGGTGACCGGCCGCAGCGCGTTCATCATGCCGCCGACGTACTGGTCGCCGACCGTCGAGGATGCACAGTCGTTGATCGACACCGCCGCGCTGCTGCTGGCATCCGGGACCGCCCGCGAGTTGCCGCTGGGCGAACTGTCCTCGGCGCTGCCGCACACCGAACAGACCGCTCCGCTGGCGACGCCCGGAGACGTACAGGGCCCGATGGCACAGGGACTTCCGCTCACGTCGTCGGACGCCGCACGCATCCGCGCGAACCTGGCGCTCACCGCGCAATGGCAGACCTCACTGGTCGGGGCGCGCGACATGGTGACCACACCGCAGGCCTACCTGGCTCCGCTCAACGAGGACGCGCTCCGCGCGATGAGCACCCCCGAAGGACAGGACTTCGAACGCACGCGGCGGCTGCGCGAGGAACGGATCGGCGCGGTCGAATCGACGCTCGGGCGAATGAAGAAGGCCGTCTCACTGCTCGATCCCGGTGGCCGCTACACCCTCGCCTCCGAGCGGAGTCCGCTGCTGCTGATCGTCCGCAACGACCTGGCCCTTCCGGTACGGGTGCGACTGGAGATCGATGCGCCCGACGCGCTCAACGTCGGCGACGTCGGCGTCCAGGAGATCCCGCCGATGGGTACCCGGCAGATCCAGATCCCGACCCACGCGTCGTCGTCGGAACGTGCGACGGTCCAGATCGGCATGTTCACCTCGACCGGTGTGCCGCTGAGCGAGCCGGTGTCCCTGGAGATCTACTCGAACGCGTACGGCAAGCCCCTGTTCTGGATCACCATCGCCGCGGCGGTCGCGCTGGTGCTGCTGACCGGGCGGCGCCTGTGGCACCGCTTCCGGGGCGAGCCGGATCCGGCGGACGAGGATCGTCCGGAACCCGGCGCGGAGGAGATCCGTCTGGCAGCGTCGACCCCGTACTCACGCCGTGTCGATCTGGCCCGGGAACAGACCGGCGATCGGGAGGACTCATGAGCGACCGACGCGAACGGCCGGATCCCGCACAGCCGCACCCGCCGAGACATCAGCCGCCCGCACCGGGCCGCCACGAGAGTCAGGCGAACGAGAGTCAGACGAACGAGAGTCAGACGAACGAGGACCCGGAGCACCCGGGCCGACAGCGCCTGACCGCCGGCGACCTGGCCAAACGTGCCGGACCGCAGCGGATCCCGCCGCGGCTCAGAGGGACCGCACACCGGCCTGGGGGATCGCTGTCGGAGGCGGCGACGCCCGCGATGCTCGAGACCACGCAGATCGCCGCCGAGAACGAGCTCGTCCGAGCCGAGACGAGGACCCGGGCCCAGCGGGCCGGCGACGGCCCCGACGATTCGGACTCCTCGGTGATGCGGACCAGCGGGTCCATCGCGATCGCCACCCTGATCAGCCGGATCACCGGCTTCATCCGGACCGTCCTGGTGCTGGGCATGCTCGGCGCCGGACTGGCGTCGGCGTTCCAGGCGGCCTATGTGCTGCCGAACATGATCGCCGAAGTGGTCCTGGGCGCGGTGCTCACCGCGATCGTGATTCCGGTGCTGGTGCGGGCCGAGGCCGAGGACCCCGACGGCGGCCAGGACTTCATCAACCGCATATTCACGATCACCGTCCTCATCCTCGGCGCGGCCACCGTCCTCGCGGTGATCGCCGCACCGTTGCTGACAGCGATGAACGTCGGCGACGGCAAGGTGGATAAACCGCTGGTCACCGCGCTGGCCTACCTGCTGCTCCCGGAGATCCTGTTCTACGGGTTGTCGGCGCTGTTCATGGCGATCCTGAACGTCAAGAACGTCTTCAAACCGGGTGCCTGGGCGCCGGTGCTGAACAACATCATCCAGATCGCCACCCTGGTCCTGTTCGCGGCGATGCCCGGCGAGATCACCCTCAATCCGGTGCGGATGAGCGATCCGAAGCTCCTCGTCTTGGGCGTCGGCACCACGCTCGGCGTGATCGTGCAGGCCGCGATCCTGCTGCCGTACCTGCGCAAAGCCGGTGTCCGGCTCCGCCTCAAGTGGGGCATCGACGCCCGGTTGCGCCGCTTCGGCAACATGGCGGTGGCGATCATCATGTACGTCCTGATCCTGCAGGTCGGCCTGGTCATCACCTACCGCATCGCCGCTGCCGCGACCGAAGGGGGCATCGCCGCGTACGCGACAGCCTGGCAGCTGCTCCAGCTCCCGTACGGGGTCCTCGGCGTCACCATCCTCACCGCGATCATGCCCCGGCTGTCTCGCAGTGCGGCTTCGCAAAACCGTGACGCGGTGATCGACGACATGTCACTGGCCACGCGGCTGACGATGCTCGCGCTGGTGCCGACCGTCGCCTTCATGACCTTCTTCGGGCCGGCCATCGGCGTCGCGGTCTTCCACTTCGGGGACTACAGCACCGGCGACGCGTCCCAGCTCGGCTCGGTGCTCGCGTGGGGCGCATTCACGCTGATCCCGTACGCGATGACCCTCGTCCAGCTCCGCGTGTTCTACGCCCGCGAGGACGCCTGGACACCGACGCTCATGGTGCTCGGCATCACCATCGTGAAGGTGGGTACCTCGTACCTCGGCCCGGTCCTGTTCGACGACCCCGACCTGGTGGTTCGCTGGCTCTTCCTGACCAACGGCCTGGGCTACCTGGTCGGCGCGCTGGTCGGTCAGTATCTGCTGTACCGGGCGCTGGACCGAGGGCGGATGCGCGACGTGCTCAACCCCTCCGCCCTCACCCTCGCGGTCTCGATCGCCGTGGCCGGCGCCGTCTGGGCCGTCGCCCGCTTCACGCATGTCGACCGGATGGCCACCCACGGCGGCAAGATCGTCTCGCTGCTGTACCTCGCGATCACCGCTGTGGTCGTGTTGTCGGTGATCTATCTGTTGCTCATCGCGTTCCGGATCCCGGACATGGTGACCATCAGCAACTCGGTGCTGCGCCTGGTGGGCCGCTTCGTGCCGCGCCTGGCCCCGAAGGAGGCCGCGCGGCCGGTACCGGACTCGACCACCATGACCGTGCAGTTCCCGCGTATCGGGCACGACGAGGCGGTCCCGTACTCGGGTCAAGTCGAGGTGCGACGACGCTTCGACCGCGGCTCGGCCACCTGGCAGTCGTACGCTGTCACCAGTGGCGGCGCAGCCGGCGAGACCATGGTCCTCCCGCGGATCGGAGCCGATCCGGACTACCTCCCGTCTCAGCTGCCCACGCGCGTGCACCGGACACCGCACCGGTCACGCCCCGGAGCCGCCTCCGACAGCAGGCCGCCCGCCGAAGCAGCCCCGTCCGCCCGACCAGCCCAGCCAGCAACCGTACCGACAGGATCAGATCCGATGAGCCAGACGCCCCCGGCGAACGCGGAGCCGCCGCACCGGCCGCGCGGACCCCGCCTGGCACCGGGCGCCGTCGTCGCCGGCGGTCGCTACCGCTTGCTCGAAGCGTGCGGCGGCACCCGCGGCCTGCAGTTCTGGAAGGCGCAAGACTCGCAGCTGAACCGCGAGGTCGGACTCACCTTCGTCGACCCGGAACAGACGGCACCGCCGTACCGGCCCGAAGACCACGACGCCGATCCGGACGGGCCGCAGGCCATCCTCAACCGGACGCGCCGCTTGGGGCAGTTGCACACCGCGGGTGTCGCACGAGTGCTCGACGTGGTGCGCGCGGCCTCGGGCGGAATCGTGGTGACCGAGTGGGTACCGGGCTCCTCGCTCGCCGAGGTGGCCGAGGCGTCCCCGTCGGCAGCCGGTGCGGCACGTGCGGTCCGTGCCCTCGCCGCAGGTGCCGAGGCCGCGCATCGCGCGGGTGCGGCGCTGTCCATCGATCACCCGGACCGGATCCGTGTCAGCCGCGACGGCGACGCGGTGCTGGCCTTCCCGGCCGTGTTCTCCGGCGACGACCGTGCCTCAGACGTCCGCGGCCTCGGCGCCGTCCTGTACGCGCTGCTGCTCGGTACGTGGGCGCTCGACGGAGCCACCGGCCGCGAGGTGACCACCGCGCAGGACCGGCAGGGCCCCGTCGGCGGGCTCCCGCCGGCCGCCCCCGACGTCGAACGCAAGGGCCAGCCCGTTCCACCGATCAAGGTGAAGCAGGAGATCCCGTTCGAGATCTCCGCCGTCGCCACCCGGGCCCTCGAGGGCGGCGCCGGAATCCGCACCGCGGGCACCGTTCAGCACATCCTCGACCAGGCCACTGTGGTCGATCTGGCCACCGATGTGATTCCTCGTGTCGCCGACGACCCGCCGATCTCCGTGGCCCCGATCAGCCGCACCCGCAAACAGCGCCTTCTCGGCGAAGGCGAGGCCGGAAAACGCAACGGCGCCTTGCTGATCGGCACCGGAGTGTTCCTCGTTTTCCTGCTGATGGCGTTGATCCTCTGGCTGGTGAATCCCTTCGCCGACGACCAAGCCAACGACCTGGAGTCCTTCGTCGGAGATCCGGGAACCTCCGAGTCGGCCCCGGCCACGGCACCCCAGAACGAGGCCGAACGCGTTGTGCCGCGCAGTGTTTCGCTCTTCGATCCGATCGCGGACAAAGACACCACGGCCGCTGAGAACCTGCCGAACCTGATCAGTGGGCGCGAACCCGCTTGGCGCACTTCGGACTACCGGGGGACTGGTCGATTCGGCGGTCTCCGGGAAGGCCTCGGCCTGGTGTTCCGGCTCCCGGCCGGAGCCACGGTGTCCACCGTGCAGATCAGAACCCAGACACCCGGGATCGACGTAGAGCTGCGCACCGCGCAGCGGGCGGTCACCAACATCGATGCGACGTCGGTCGTCGGCAGTGGGACGGTGAGCCGCCGCACCACGACGCTGACCCTGGAGAGTCCGGCGGACTCGCCGTACCTCGTCGTCTGGATCACCGAGCTCCCGGAGAACGACCAGGGGTACTACCAGGCCGTGATCGACCAGGTGTCGTTCCGTGGACGCTAGCGCCTGTCCGTGCGTGGGCGGGCGCGCGGGTGATCTTCGGTCTTACTAGTCCTCGCCACGCGACATCTCGCGAGAATGCCCGCCTGTCTGGCAACAGGACGCGTGTCGTGCGGAGGGGCGCTGCGACTCGAAATCACCCGCGCACCCGCACTCCTGGCCAGAGGGCGCTCGCCAAACCTGTTCCAGAGCGTGGCGGTATGGCGCTAGGCGGCGGACTGCTCCCGGGCCTGCTCGGCGTGCCGCTCGGCCCGGACCGCCGCGGGCGCCCACCCGGGCGGCCCGAAGATGTAGCCGAGCTTGTCGCGGAAACGCGGAGCGGACGCGACGTCGCGCCCGAGGCTCACGTACTCGTGCGTCTGCAGCTTCCAGATGTTGTACGTGCCGACGGGCTTGGTGAGTCCGTAGTGGGGACGGAAGAGCTCCTTCTGGAAGCTCCCGAACATCCGATCCCAGACGATGAAGGTGCCGGCGTAGTTCTTGTCCAGGTACTCCGGATCACTGCCGTGGTGCACGCGGTGGTGGGAAGGCGTGTTCATGACGAATTCGAACGGTCGCCACATCGTTCCGATGCGCTCGGTGTGGATCCAGAACTGGTAGATCAGGTTGAGCGAGTAGCAGGCGAAGACGACGGCCGGCGGCACCCCCAGACAGACGAGGGGGGTCCACATGATCATGCTCATCGAGTTGTTCCACTTCTGCCGCAGGGCGGTCGCGAAGTTGAAGTACTCACTCGAATGGTGCGCCTGGTGGGTCGCCCAGACCAGCCGGACGCGGTGGGCGATCCGGTGCTCCCAGTAGAAGAGGAAGTCGAGCCCGACGAAGCCGATCACCCAGGTGTACCAGGCGGAGATCGGGAGTTGCCACGGGGCGAGGTAGGTGAAGATCGCGACGTAGGCGAACAGCGCGACGAACTTGCTCAGCGCCGAGGTGCCGATGGAGACGACGCCCATCCAGAGGGAGGCCTTGGTATCGCGCTTGTGGTACGCGCCTTGCGGGGCGCGGCCGTCGTCGTCGACGTCCTCGAGGCGGGCCGCGGCGAAGAACTCCAGGCCGAGCATGAGGGCGAAGAAGGGGACGGCGAGCACGGTGGGTTCGCGCATGGCGGCGGGCAGGAAGTCGAGGACGTCGAGCATGGGCACCTCGGGGACGATCGTCGCGGTCAGTTCTGACACTATAGCGTGTCACATTGACGCCGGTCTAGAGCGGCGCCGGAAGTTCGCCCACATAGACTGAACCGGTGACACAGGAGACCGAACGCGTTTACGGAGGTGTGAGTGCCCAGGAGCGGCGAGAGCACCGCCGCGCCGCACTGATCGAAGCCGGCCTCGAACTCTTCGGCACCGAGGGCTACCCGAACGTGCCGGTGAAGCGGATCTGCGATCAGGCCGGTCTCACTCAGCGGTACTTCTACGAATCGTTCTCCGACCGCGAGGCGCTGCTGCACGCGGTCTACCGGTACTGCTTCGAGGACCTGCAGACCGCGACGACCGCCGCCGCGGTCGAGTACCTGGACCAGTTCCCGGACGCCGCCGACGGGGGAGCGATTGACCCGGAGCGGGTCCCCGGTCTGGCCCGCACCGCCTTCGGGGCCTTCCTGCGGACCCTCACCGTCGATCCGCGGCGGGCGAGGGTGATCCTCATCGAGGTGGTCGGCGTGAGCCCGGCCCTCGAACGGCTCCGGATCGGCGCCATTCACCAGTGGGCGGACCTGATCCTCGGATTCGCCGGGACCCGAGACGGTGACACCGCACGCCAGAAGCTCGCCGCCATCGGTCTGGTCGGGGCCATCACCCAACTGCTGGTCGACTGGCAGATGGCCGCCGCCACTCCGATCAGCCCGGACGCGGGTCCCGACATGTTCACCGTCGACGCCATCCACGACGTCATCACCGAGATGCTCGTCGGAACCTACGAGCATCTCTTCCAGAACTGACCGGCCGCTCTTCCAGAACTGACCGGCCGCAGCACTACCGCCCCGGCTGGGCGAGTCGACCCTGGATCGCTTCCACCGCGCCGGGGAGGTCGTCGACGACGAACTCCCACTGGGAGCCGTCGCCGAGGGTCAAGCACAGCCGATCGATCTTGCGCGCGAACCAGCCGCCTGAGCCCGGAACCGTTCCGGCCGCGACGAGGTGCTTCACCGCCACGGAGAAGCGAAGTCCGTCGACGCGCGCGGCAAGGCCCTTCGGCTCGAAGACCACGTGTGTCCGCGTGAGCTGAAGCTCGCCCGCCGCGAGGCCGCGTCCGACCGGCCGGCGGGCTCGCCAGGTCTGCTGCGGTGCGTCGTCGTCGTTCATCGTCGTCCTCTCTCGCCGCCGCCCGTGAGGATCGGCCGTTCCCGAAGGAACCTACCGGGGCCCGGTGCATCCGACTAGGGTGGGGGAAACGGCCGGAGGATGCGGAAGTTGCGGTAGGCGAAATGAACTCTCCGAACTCGCTGGGCGGCACACTGCCCGAGCCCCCGTTCGCTCCCGAACTGCTGGCCGCATACGACGCGCAGGCGCTGCCGGCCGCCGTCGCCGACCACATCACCCGGTGCCTTCCGCACGATCCGCGCGCACAGCGGATCCTCGACGCACTGGCTGCCACCCGCGCACAGCTGCGGGCGGCCGGCACGACCGTCGCCGACCTGCCGCCGGCCGTCGACGAGCGCCTGCAGGCCCTGCTTGGCGACCTCGGGAACATCAGCCCCTAGGCTGGTGTTGAACGCAGACGAGCCAGGCCGCACGCTGCCTGAGCCTGCTGGCCCGCACGACGACACCGCTCCACGGAGGATTGATGACCGAGACCGACACGACGATCCACGACCTGATCATCGTGGGCTCCGGCCCGGCGGGCTACACCGCGGCGATCTACGCCGCCCGCGCCGAACTCAAGCCCCTGGTCTTCGAGGGAATGGCTTTCGGCGGTGCCCTGATGACCACCACCGAGGTGGAGAACTTCCCGGGTTTCCGGGCCGGCATCCAGGGACCGGATCTCATGGACGAGATGCGCGAACAGGCGCTGCGCTTCGGTGCGGACCTGCGCACCGAGGAGGTCGACGCCCTCCGCCTCACCGGTGAGATCAAAGAGGTCGAGGTGGCCGGCGAGGTGTTCCGCGCCCGGGCGGTGATCCTCGCGATGGGTGCGGCGGCCCGCTACCTGGACGTCCCCGGCGAGCAGGACTACCTCGGCCGCGGCGTCTCCGCCTGCGCCACCTGCGACGGCTTCTTCTTCAAGGACCAGGACATCGTGGTGGTCGGCGGCGGCGACTCGGCGATGGAGGAGGCCACCTTCCTCACCAAGTTCGCGCGCAAGGTGACGCTGATCCATCGTCGCGACGAGTTCCGGGCCTCCAAGATCATGCTCGAGCGCGCGCGCGACAACGAGAAGATCGAGTTCCTCACCAACGCCACGGTCGCCGGGGTCAAGGGCGGGGACGGTGTCACCGAGCTCATCATCGAAGACACCCGAACCGGCGAGCAGCGCCCGCTCGAGGCCACCGGCATGTTCGTGGCGATCGGTCACGACCCGCGCAGTGAACTGGTGCGCGATCAGGTCGCCGTCGACGACGAGGGCTACGTGCTGGTCCACGGCCGGTCCACCCAGACCGATCTGCCCGGCGTCTTCGCGTGCGGCGACCTCGTCGACCACACGTACCGGCAGGCCATCACCGCCGCCGGCAGCGGTTGCAGCGCAGCGATCGACGCCGAGCGCTGGCTCGCCGCACAAGAATCCTGACGACACCTTCGACCACAAGGAGCAACCCATGGGTGCACACACCGTCGACATCACCGACACGACCTTCCAGTCCGAGGTTCTCGAATCCGAGAAGCCGGTCCTGGTGGACTTCTGGGCGCCGTGGTGCGGCCCCTGCAAGATGGTTGCGCCCGTCCTCGACGAGATCGCCCGGGACAACGCCGACGCGCTGACCGTCGCCAAGGTCGACATCGACCAGAATCCCGGTGTCGCCGGCCAGTACCAGATCATGTCGATCCCCACGATGATGGTGTTCTCCGGCGGCGAGGTGGTCGCCACCATCCGCGGTGCCAAGTCGAAGAGCTTCATCCTGCGCGAGCTGGCCCCGGTTCTCGGCGCCGACGCTTGACCGTCGCACCTGATCACGCGCACGGAAGGGCCGTTCGACGGACCTTCGGTCTCACCCGATCGGTACGCTGACCGGAAGTGACAGAAGGCCCGGATCATTTGTCGCACCCGGCGCGGAACTGAGACAATGGGGCCGCAGTGCGGGGCTGTCCGTCGGGGAGTCGTGCGGGGCGGAAGCGATCAGGAAAGCGGGTACTACATGGCAACGTTGCGTCCGGGAGATCGTGGGTCCGGCGTCGCCGAAGTCCGGACCATTCTCAGCGGACTCGGGTTGCTTCCCGAGTCGACCGCGGGAGGCGAGGACGCCTATGACGAAGCCTGTACCACGGCTGTTCGGGCATTCCAGCAGCAGCGCGGACTGATCGTCGACGGTGTCTGCGGTCGTTCGACGTACGCCGCGCTCCGCGAAGCGTCGTACCGACTCGGCAGCCGGGTGCTCACCTACCGTCTGTCCGCGCCCATGACCGGTGACGACGTGGCCACCCTGCAGGGGAGACTGCAGAATCTCGGCTACTACCACGGTCTGGTCGACGGCACTTTCGGCGAGGACACTCATCGCGCGGTGTGCCTGTATCAGGCCGAGTACGGTCTGGCCTCCGACGGCATCTGCGGACCGGCGACGCTGCTCTCGCTCAACCGCCTCGGGTCGCGCGTCACGGGCGGCTCGCCGCACGCCATCCGCGAAGAGGAGCACGTGCGTCGTTCCGGGCCCCAGTTGGCCGGCAAGCGCATCGTCATCGATCCGTTCGGTGAGGACGCCCCGGAGACCGAGAAGACCATCCTGTGGGATCTCGCGGCCCGGCTCGAGGGCCGGATGGCGGCCGCCGGGATGAACACCACCCTGTCGCACGACCTGACGGCGACTCCTTCCGACGACGAGAAGGCCACCGTCGCCAACACCATCGACGCCGATCTGGTGATCGCGCTCCGTCTCGGGCACTACCGGAATCAGCGGGCGAACGGCACCGCGACCTTCTATTTCGGCAACCATCACGGGTCGTATTCGACCATCGGCCGGCACCTCGCCGGATACATCCAGCGCGAGGTGGTGGCCCGCACACCGCTGCTCGACGGCCGGGCGCACGAGCGCACGTGGCCACTCCTCCGGTTGACCAGGATGCCGGCGGTGATCCTCGAGGTCGGCTACCTGACCAATCCCAACGACGCGCGGTTGCTGAGCACCGCCGAGTATCGCGACACCATCGCCGAGGCGATTCTGGTGGCCGTCAAGCGGCTCTATCTTCAAGGACAGAACGACCGCCCGACGGGCACCTACACGTTCGCCGATCTCCTTGCGGCCGAAGAACTCCCGTACTGAGCCTGGCCGTCAGTGCTGTCTCCGGCTGATCTCGACTCCGCTCGATCATCGTAGGGTACTCCTCGACGACCGAGCGACGGCCTCCTCGAGGATCGAGCCGACCCTCGATGATCGAGCCGACCTCTCGATGATCGAGCGGAGTCGAGATCGAACGGCGGGGCGCGGTTTCATGTGAAACCAAGCCTCGTCCGCATCAGCAACTACTCTGCAGCGCCATGCTCTCCGCGACGACCAGCTTTTCGAGCGCCCGCTCCACCTGAATCTTCCAGCCCAGTCCCTCGCGGAGGTCCAGGCGCAGCCGGGGGAGGTACTGATCGGGAGCGACTACCTCGAAGCTGGACTGCTCCAGGAAGCCGGTCGGCATGATGCAGTCCGAGCACACGTTGCCGGCCACACCTCCGCCGAGCAGCAGGGAGACCAGGTCCCCGGCCAGCTCCGAATCCGAGCCCGTGTACCCGAAGGCTTCGATCGCGCGGACGCCGCGCCCCACCACATCGGCCACCACCGCGTCGAGCAGCAGTGCAGCGGCTTCGTCGAATCCAGGCTCGGTCGTGATCGTCGTCAGCAGGACCGCGTCGGCGCTCACCGGTGCGGTGGGAAACCGCTTCGCCCGCGGCACCCTGCCAGGGGGAGCATAAAAGGCGGAGCCCACCACGCGGCCGGTGGTCGCCTCCACGGCGATCTGGCAACAGCTGCCCCACTCCAACAGCAGACCGGAGATCCACGCCTCTTTGTCGAACTCGCTTTCGAATCCGCCGAGGGAGCCGTTCAGGGCGGCATCGAGCGTGTCCGTGGCCGTTTCGGGGTCCATCTCCCAGAAGACGCACCGGCGCGTGTGCCGGGGGAGGCTCTCGAATCCGTCGAGCTCCAATGCCCGCACGGTCACACCCATCGTCGTCTCACATCCCTTCCCTGGATCCTCGGCCGCCCATCGAGAACCCACCGTCACAGTGACGTTTCATGGTCCACCCCGTGTCAGGGGTCTCCACACCGTGAAAACGGCTACTTCTCGGCGATCACCCCGACGATGCGCTCGAGGTCGTCCACGGAGCCGAACTCGATCACCACCTTGCCCTTGCGCTTCGACAAACTCACCGACACCTTGGTATCGAGTCGGTCGGACAGCCGATCCGCGACGTCCTGTAGGCCCGGCATCACCATCGGCGGCCGACGCTTGCTTGGCGCCGGAGAATCCGGAACGCCCTCGTGGTTCGCGAGAGTCACCGCCTCCTCCGTCGCGCGTACCGACATGCCCTCGGCGACAATGCGTGCGGCAAGTGCCTCCTGCGCCTCACTTCCCGCCTCGAGCGCCAGCAGGGCACGCGCATGACCTGCCGACAGCACACCGGCTGCGACCCGGCGCTGAACCGGAATCGGGAGCTTCAGCAGTCGAATCATATTGGTGATCACCGGGCGGGAGCGGCCGAGTCGGTTCGCCAGCTCCTCGTGCGTCACGTCGAACTCCTCGAGGAGCTGCTGATACGCAGCCGCCTCTTCGAGCGGGTTCAGCTGAGCGCGATGGATGTTCTCCAGCAGCGCGTCCCGGAGCATGTCGGCATCGTTGGTCTGCCGGACGATCGCCGGAATCGCCTCGAGGCCCACCCGGGTGCTGGCACGCCAACGACGCTCGCCCATGATGAGCTGATAGCGGATCCCGTCAGCCTTGGGGGAGGAGAGCTCACGGACGACGATCGGCTGCATGAGGCCGAACTCCCGGATGGAGTGCTCCAGTTCAGCGAGTGCCTCCTCGTCGAAGACCGTGCGCGGCTGTTGCGGGTTCGGCTCGATCTCAGCGGGGGAGATCTCTCTGTACACGGCGCCGACCTCGTCGACGGAGGCGCCACCGGGAGTCGCGGCCGTGGTGTCCGTGGCTGGGGCTTCGGCGCGCGATCCGCTGCCGAGCAGGACGTCGGCAGCGGCAGAACCCATGCGGGTGGTATTGATACCCTGGCCGCCCTTGGCGGGAGCCTCCGCGGCCGGCTCCTCGGGCGGCCCGGTCGGGATCAGGGCCGCCAGACCTCGACCGAGGCCGCCTCGTCGGTTGTCACGCTGACTCACTTGCTGCTCTCCTTCACACCCGGCACGTTCACAGTCGGCCCGTTCACAGTCGGCCCGTTCACACCCTGCCCTGCGACTTGCTGCGCAAGTTCACGCGCGGCGTCCATGTAGCTCATGGCTCCACGTGAACCGGGGTCATAATCGATGATCGTCATCCCGTATCCCGGAGCCTCCGAGACCTTGACGCTACGAGGAATGATCGTCGACAGGACCTTGTCGCCGAAGTGCGAACGCACCTCGGCGGCGACCTGGTCCGCCAGCTTGGTTCGGCCGTCGTACATCGTGAGAAGAATCGTCGTGACGTCGAGATCGCGGTTGAGGTGAGCCTTCACCATGTCGATGTTGCGGAGCAGCTGGCCCACGCCTTCAAGGGCGTAGTACTCGCATTGAATCGGGATCAGGACTTCCTTCGCCGCCACCATCGCATTGACCGTAAGCAGCCCCAGGGAGGGCGGGCAGTCGATCAGGACGTAGTCGATACCCAGTTCCGCCAGTGTCGCCGGGTCGAGAGCACTCCGCAACCGGCTCTCACGCGCCACTACCGACACCAGTTCGATCTCCGCACCCGCGAGATCGAGCGTCGAGGGCACACAGTAGAGCCGCTCGTTGGCGGGGGATCGCTGGATAGCCTCGCGGAGCGGCACGTCGTCGAGGAGCATCTCGTAGACCGAGGCTATTCCGGGCTTGCGATGATCGATGCCCAACGCGGTGCTCGCATTGCCCTGTGGATCGAGGTCCACCACCAGCACGCCCAATCCGTGCAGCGCCAGTCCAGCGGCGAGGTTGACCGCACTGGTGGTCTTGCCGACGCCGCCCTTCTGATTTGCCACAGTCATGATGCGCGGAGCCGGCGGACGGGGGAGCGTTCCCGTCGCACCCGGAGTGAGGACCTGACTCGCTCGTTCCGCCGCCGCTGCGATGGGGGTGTCCGCGAACGAATGGTTCACGGTCGGCGGCGTTTCACGTGAAACTCCACCTCGCGGATCGGGCATGTCATGCTTCGCCACTCCGGCACTCCTTTGGTCGACGTCTACATTCTGCGCCTTGCGCCTGAACGACACCACAGTTCAGCTCTTCCTCTTCTGTCGCCGTCGGTTGCGGACCTCTGCGCGGCGATCCGCGTCCGTCTCGACTCGCGTTCCGATCACCAGGATCGAGGGTGGATCGACCAGCCCGGCGCCGATCTCTCGAACATTCAGATCGGTGAGACCCGTACGGGCGACGGACGCACGGTGTTCGACGATCTCGTCCGGCGCGGATCGCCCCTTCAGAGCGACCAGCCTGCCGCCGACGCGGATCAACGGAGCCGACCACCGGGCGAGCCGATCCAGGGGAGCGACGGCGCGAGAGGTGACGACATCGGCACCCCCCGCCTGCTCGATGATGGACTTCTCCTCGGCGCGACCGCGCACCACGGAGACATTAGTCAACGATAGTCCGTCCACGACCTCATCGAGGAACGTGGTCCGGCGCAGCAGAGGCTCGACGAGCACCACCTCGAGGTCCGGGCGCGCAATGGCCAGAGGAATCCCCGGGAATCCGGCACCGCTCCCGATGTCCACCACGCGCTGCCCTTGTTCGATCGCCTCACCCAGGACCGCACTGTTCAGCACGTGACGCGACCACAGCCGACTGGGCTCTCCTGGACCGATGAGTCCGCGCAGCACGCCCTGATCGCTCAGAATCTCGACATATCCCTCTGCCAGCGCCAGCCGCTCTCCGAAGACGCGTTCGGCAGCTGCGGGCCGCTCTTCGCTGTCGTGCGTAGTCGTCTCGTCCACCCTCGCTCCTCTGTTCTTGTCCACTCTGTCATGTCCCTCCGACGGCGCCGCCGGCAGTGTTCCACGTGAAACAGCTGCCGCTGTGTCCGGCTCCGTTTCACGTGGAACCCAACCGTCCGACGCCGCTCCCGCGCTACGAACTACAGCTTTGTGATTCACGGTCGCGAAAGCAGAAAGTCCCGGCCGAAGCCGGGACTCTCTCCATGACGACTGGCGATCAGCCCTTGAGGACCACCACACGACGCTTCGGCTCGGCGCCCTCGCTCTCGCTGTACACACCGTCGACCGCGGCGACAGCGTCGTGCACGATCTTGCGCTCGAAGGGAGTCATCGGATCCAGCGACTCGCGCTCACCGCTCTCGCGTACGCGCTCAGCGACCTCGGTGCCGAGGGCCGCCAGCCGCTCCCGACGATCCGCTCGCCACCGAGCGACGTCGAGCATCAGGCGGCTCCGCTCGCCGGTCACCTGTTGAACCGCCAGCCGAGTCAGCTCCTGGAGCGCATCGAGCACCTCGCCGCGCCGACCGACGAGCTGATCCAGATCGTCGCCGCCGTCGATGCTCACCACCGCGCGATCGCCGTCGACATCCAGATCGATGTCACCGTCGAAGTCCAGGACGTCGAGTAGCTGCTCCAAATAGTCGCCTGCGATCTCGCCTTCCTCGACGAGAGCGTCCTCGGTCTCGTCCTCGACCGCGACGAGCACCTCCTCGTCGGACCCTTCCTCGGTAGCGAGAACGTCGCTCTCCACCACTTCGGATTCTGCGATCTGATCAGTCATTTCCGATACCTCACTTACTTCATCAACGTTCGGGCCGGGTTCGGTCATCACCGACCGCCGCGGCGCTTCTTGCTCGAGCGAGCCTGGTTCTTGGCACCGGGCTTCTTGCCGCCCTGCTTCTTGCCGGACGCCGGCGCAGCGGCCTCATCCTTGACCGCCGGCCTCTCGGTCACGGTTCCGGCGGGACGCTTCTCGGCTTCGGTCCTCGTCGTCGGTGCCGCCGTGGCGACTGCAGTGTCGGCCAAGGCCTTCGAGGCCTCGCGCACCTGGTTCTGCACACCGGGGGAGAGGACCTTCTTGCCGTGCGCCGCGCTGGCGGTCTGATACCACGCCTCTGCCGCACCCGCGACGTCGTCGGGACCGTCGGTGATCAGTGCGAGACCTTCCCGGCCTTCCAGTTCACGCGTTCTCTTCTCCGCGGACGCCACCGTGAGCTGTTTCCAACTGGTGTCCGACGGCGCCGCCGCGATCAGCTTCACGTGAGCCAGCTCGGCCTGGTAGCCCGGAACGTCGACGGCCGCGGCGCCGTCGGCGCGCTCGGCCTGGTCGATGATCTTCTCGTAGATCGCGGCGGCCTGACGGGCGTAGATCCGCGCCTCGTCGTACTTTCCGTTCCGGAACATCGCCGTCGCGACCATCCGTGCCCAGTCCGCCCGACGATCGCGAGCCAACTCCGGGACCGGCGCGTTCTCGCGGTCGGCCTCCCACGCCGTCTCGTAGGCGGTGAGGATCGGGTTGTCCTCACGCATGACGGTGTTGAGACGACCATCATGCCCGTCGTTCAGCCAGGCGAGCAGCTGCTGTCGCCGCAACGTCAGATATGCATCGAGCGCCGCCGGATCGGCGTCCTCCACCGTCGCATCTGCACGGGCCGTGTCGGTCCACGTGAAGGCGAGAGCGGCGCGCTGTTCCGGATCGTCGAGCAGCCGGACCAGTTCGTCGGCGGCCTGCACCGGACCGTTGCGACCCTTGTACTTCCATTCCGAGTTGCGCTGACCGAAGCGGACAACCTTGCGGAACTCCGCGATCGCCTCTCCGTTGCGTCCCTCGGCAAGAGCCGCGAAACCGCGGTTCATAGCCTTGCCCGGCTCGAAGTTCTTCGGGAGCGGACGTTCACCGGGCTGCGGTGCGGCCGCCTTGCGCTTCTCTTCGCGAATGGCCTTCGCGTGATCCTCCTCGCGCTCGATGCGCCCGAACACGATGTGCTGCTGCCCGTAGGTCCACAGGTTGTTGCTGACCCAGTACAGCAGGATCGCGGCCGGGAAGAACGGACCGGTCACCAGGATGCCCAGCGGGAAGATGTACAGCGACAGCCGGTTCATGATGCGGGTCTGGGGGTTCTCCATCGCCTCCGGACTCTGTCGCGAGACCGAAGCGCGGGAGTTCATGTGCGTCGCGATCGAGGCCACGATCATCAGCGGCACCACCAGCGCGGCGATCTGCCAACGAGTGAAGTCAATCTCCGTGGCGCCGGGCTGCATGAACGCCCAGAACTCGGTCTCGGGCTGCGTGATGAATGCCGACAGCGGTACGCCGAAGAGCCGGGCGTCAAGGAAGTTCTGAACCAGCTCCGGACTGAACGCGTAGTTGCCCAGCGACCGGGTCTCCTCGACCGACAGGCCCTCCTGTCCGATGCCGGTGCCCATCCGGTTGAACGAACGCAAGACGTGGAAGAGACCGATGAACACCGGGATCTGCAGCAGCATCGGCAGGCAGCCGAGCAGCGGATTGAAGCCGTGCTCCTTCTGGAGCTTCTGCATCTCCTCGGTCATCTTGACGCGATCCTTGGCGTACTTCTTGCGGATCGCCTGCATCTGCGGGTTGATTTCCTGCATCTTCTTCGTCGTGCGGATCTGCTTGACGAAGGGCTTGTACAGGATCGCCCGCAGGGTGAAGACCAGGAAGACGACGGAGAGCGCCCACGCGACGCCGGAACCACCCGGACTGTCCGGCAGGATCTTGTCGAACAGCCAGTGCCAGACCCACATGATCCAGGACACCGGGTAGTAGATGAAGTTGAGCACGGCTCACAAACCCCTATCTGACATTGCTCGCTCGCCCTCGGCGGGCGGGCCATTGGGTACGGAAGTCTCGTCATCCGATTCGCCGCGGCCGAAGAGCCGTTCGGGAACCGGGTCGTAACCGGGCTTGTGCCACGGTCCACATTTCAGGAGGCGCCAGGCTGACAACGCCGACCCCGCCACGAAGCCGTGGCGATCGAGCGCCTCCACGGCATAGGTGCTGCAACTCGGTTCGAACCGGCAGGTCGGCATCCGGGTCGGCGATATCCACGTCCGGTACAACTCGATCACAAAGATCAGGGCTCGCCGTGGAAAGGCGTACAGCGCAGTCATCAGTTCACCGGCGCGGCTCGGCCCGGGAGCGGGTCGCCGTCGAACGCCGCCGCGCAGGCGGCGGTCACCTTCGGGTGCCCGAAGCCGCGACGGAGCTGACTCTCGAGGTCGTCCGCCGAACACCGCGCCGCGCCCGGTCGGGCCCGGACCACCACATAGACATCGGCGGAACCGAGGACCTCGCCGGCCCCGGCGAAGGCGTGCCGGAGTCGTCGTGCGACGGTGTGCCGAACCACTGCGTTGCCGACCTTCTTGGAGACGATCAATCCCAGCCGCGGACCGCCGAACGATGCGACGTCCGGACGCACTCCGGACGCATCCGGCCACCGAGAAGGTAACGGCGCCACCGAGATCTGCAGATCACGCGCCGAAACCCGCACGCCCTTGTCGAGCGTGCGGGTGAAGTCGGCCTTGCGATGCAGGCGCGTTGAGTCAGCGGTCACCGAACGGGCCGACTGGACTCGAAGCGGCTCAAGCGGTGAGCTTGGCGCGGCCCTTGCGACGGCGGCTGGTAACGATCGAGCGGCCGGCACGGGTCCGCATGCGCAGACGGAAGCCGTGCACACGAGCACGACGACGGTTGTTGGGCTGGAAAGTACGCTTCCCCTTAGCCATGGGAACTCCTCGATCTTGAGAACAACGGTGGTCTGGCAGGCCCGCACGGTGCCGGCGGAGAGGATCCACTCGGGCCCGTGACCGGACGATGCCGACAGGGCTCAGCCCATGCGCGGGCGACCGCTCGAGACTACTCAGCCCGCGTGTCCAAATCAAACGCAGGGGTGTCGTCCGCTATTCTGCCGATTTTCGGCCGTCATCGGACGCCGTCGTCACAGCACTGATCACGAGTCACTTTCGTCTCATGCCCCGGGGCTTCTCCCCAGGCCACGCCTCGCCCGGCGAATCGGCACTGGAAGCGGGCTGCCGATATTTCCACAAGTGTGCATAACATTGTGGACAGCTCGTCGTCAGGTGCATGTTCGTGGCACCCTCGGGGTTCGGGCATTGTGGACGTCATTGGGGACAAGGAGGACAGCGTGGCCGACGAGCACGACTCGTTCAGTGCGATCTGGAGCCGCGTGGTCGCCGAGCTCTCCGACGCCGCGCCCCCGGACTCGCCGCCGCTGTCCCGCCAGCAGAAGGCGTGGCTCTCGCTGGTGCATCCGTTGACCATCACCTCCGGATTCGCCCTGCTCACCGCACCCACCGCACTGGTGCAGGAGCAGATCGAGCGCAATCTCCGGGACACCATCAGCAACGCCCTCAGCCGGCATCTCGGCGAACCTGTGGAGATCGCCGTCCGTATCGCCGAGGCGCCGGAGGAGCCCGCACCGGCCGCCGACCCGGTCACCGCCGCACCGCCTCCCCAGAACGTCGAACGGGTGAACACCGGTGAACACGCGATACCCGCTCGGAGCGAGGGGACCCGCGACTGGGCGTCGTACTTCGACGACAAGCACACGGCCACCCCGGCCGCCGACAGCACGACGACGCTGCATCCGAAGTACACCTTCGACACCTTCGTGATCGGCACCTCGAACCGCTTCGCTCACGCCTCGGCCGTCGCCGTGGCCGAAGCCCCGGCCCGCGCCTACAACCCGCTGTTCATCTGGGGCGAGTCCGGCCTGGGCAAGACGCATCTGCTGCATGCTGCCGGCCACTACGCACAGCGGCTGTTTCCGGGCATGCGGGTGAAGTACGTGTCCACCGAGGAGTTCACCAACGACTTCATCAACTCGCTGCGCGACGACCGGCAGATGGCGTTCAAGAGCCGGTACCGCGAGGTCGACATGCTGCTGGTCGACGACATCCAGTTCCTCGAGGGCAAGGAAGGCATCCAGGAGGAGTTCTTCCACACCTTCAACGTGCTGCACAACAGCAACAAGCAGATCGTGGTCTCCTCCGACCGCCCGCCGAGCAAGTTGGCGACCCTGGAGGACCGTCTGCGGACCCGGTTCGAGTGGGGCTTGATCACCGATGTCCAGCCGCCGGACCTGGAGACGCGCATCGCGATCCTGCGTAAGAAGGCCCAGATGGACAAGCTCGACCAGGTGCCCGACGACGTCCTGGAGTTGATCGCCTCGCGGATCGAGCGGAACATCCGCGAGCTCGAGGGGGCCCTGATCCGCGTGACGGCCTTCGCCTCGTTGCAGAACACCGAGTTGGACCGGTCCCTGGCCGAAGTGGTGCTCAAGGCGCTCATCCCCGACACCGGCCCGGCCGACATCAGCGCCGCCGGGATCATCGCGATCACCGCCGACTACTACAACATCTCAGTCGACGATCTGCGCGGCACCGGGCGCAAGTCGCCGCTGGTCACGTACCGGCAGATCGCCATGTATCTGTGCCGGGAACTCACCGACCTCTCGCTCCCGCAGATCGGCGAAGCGTTCAACCGCGACCACACCACCGTGATCCACGCCAACCGGAAGATCAGCGAGAAGATCGGCACCAGTACTGACATCTACAACGACGTCTCGCAACTGACCGAGCGCATCAAAAAGCGCGCGCGCAGCTGACCGTCCACGGCTGACTCTCAAGTACTACGGCAGAGTTCTGCGGCGTCGCATCGGCGGTGCGAAGAATCCGTGCCCTGCCGCCGACGGCGGGGAAAAGGCCAGGTGAACGATCCCCGCGGGCCTGTGGACAAGGTGCGGATAACCGGGGGTCCGGGTGTGGACGACGCGGGGACAGGTGTGGACGAGACCCAGTGTCCACAGGCCGGCCGAGTTGTCCACCGCTGCAGTCCACCGACGCTCCACAGGGCTCGAGCACGAGAGACCTGCACAGACACCGGTTCTCCCCAGGATCCACAGGACTTATTACTAAGAAGAATTTCTCTCTAGAAGAAACTCTTTTAAGAGTAAGGCTGGGGAAACCGCGTCGCCGGCGGCGCGAGCCAGGCATCGGCCTCCGGTCCGGCCCGCATCGAGCCACTGCTTCCACGGAGCCGGTGCGGGCGCTCTAGAGTGGGACACGGCGACTCTCGCAGAGCCGCCGGACCGGTACGTGGCCACGTACCGGGAGTGTGTACGTTCCAGAAGGGCCAACACCGCAGATGAAGTTTCGTGTCGTTCGCGACGAATTCGCCGATGCCGTCGCCTGGGTCGCCCGCAGCCTGCCGTCTCGCCCGCCCGTTCCGGTCCTCGGCTGCGTGGTGCTGACCGCGACCGAACAGGGCCTGCAGGTGGCCGGTTTCGACTACGAGGTCTCGGCCACTGAGACCATCTCGGCCGAGGTCGCCGAAGGCGGCACGGTGCTGGTCTCGGGCAAACTGCTGGCCGACATCACTCGTGCGCTGCCCAACAAGCCCGTCGACGTGACCATCGACGGCGCTCGCGTGGCGATCGCGTGCGGCAGCTCCAAGTTCTCGCTGCCGACGATGCCCGTCGAGGACTACCCGGATCTGCCCGACGTCCCCGAGGAGACCGGAACCGTGCCCGGCGGTCTGTTCGCCGAAGCGGTTTCGCAGGTCGCCGTGGCCGCCGGCCGCGACGACACCCTGCCGATGCTGACCGGCGTCCGGGTGGAGATCGACGGGGATCGCATCGTCCTGGCTGCCACCGACCGTTTCCGGCTCGCTGTCCGAGAACTCGACTGGATGCCGCGCGACAGCGCCGCGACGGGCGCAGCGCTCGTACCGGCCAAGACGCTCTCGGATGCCGCCAAGTCGGCGGGCGCCGACCACGCCGGTTCGGTGGAACTCGCCTTCGGGTCGGGCCAGGCGATCGGCGCCGACGGCATCCTGGGCATCACCTCCGGACCGAAGAAGACCACGACGCGCCTGCTCGACGCGGAGTTCCCGAAGTTCCGCCAGCTCTTCCCGGCCAGCCACACATCGGTTGCGGCCGTCGAGAGTGCGGCGCTGATCGAGGCGATCAAGCGCGTATCGCTGGTGGCCGAGCGCGGAGCGCAGATCCGCATGGACTTCGGACACGACTCGGTGCTGCTCACCGCCGGCGGCGACGAGGCCGGCAAGGCCGAGGAGTCCCTGGATGTGCAGTTCTACGGCGAGCCGATCCTCATCGCCTTCAATCCGACCTACCTGCTCGACGGCCTGGCCGCGATCGGCGCACCGCGCGTGCAGTTCGGCTTCACTAATCCAGAACCGGACGGCTCGGGCGAGCGCCGTGCCGCGATCCGGCCTGCGGTGCTGCGACCGGCTTCCGAGGACGAACCGGCCGCCGACGAGTCGGGAAGCTTCCTGGCTCCGCAGAGTGAGTTCAGCTATCTCCTGATGCCGGTGCGACTGCCGGGTTGAGCACCGGCGCGGGCAGGCGTCTTTCGAGAGGAATCGGCACATGCAACTGGGACTTGTCGGTCTGGGCAAGATGGGCGCCAACATGCGGACCCGCATCGCGGCCGCCGGTCACGAGGTGGTCGGGTACGACCCGCGTTCCGAGCTGAGCGACGTGGCGAGCCTTGCCGAACTCGTCGCGCGGCTCGAGGGTCCGCGGGTGGTGTGGCTGATGGTTCCGCACGGTGATCCCACCCGGCACAGCGTCGTCGAACTGGCCGGCCTGCTCGCCAAGGGCGACGTCGTGGTCGACGGCGGAAACTCGCGGTTCACCGATGATCGACCGAACGCAGATCTGTTGGGCGCCAAAGGAATCGGTTATGTCGACTGCGGTGTGTCCGGTGGGGTCTGGGGCCTGGAGAACGGCTACGCCCTGATGGTCGGCGGTGCCGACGACGATGTGGCGAAGGTGATGCCGGTCTTCGATGCGCTGCGCCCGGCGGGGCCGCGGGAGAACGGCTTCGTCCACGTCGGTCCGGTCGGAGCGGGGCACTACGCGAAGATGGTGCACAACGGTATCGAGTACGGGCTCATGCAGGCCTATGCCGAAGGGTACGAACTGCTGCAGGCGGAACCGTTGATCCAGGACGTGACCGGCACGCTCAAGGCGTGGACGCAGGGCACCGTCGTGCGTTCGTGGCTGCTCGATCTGCTCGTTCGTGCCCTCGAGGAGGATCCCGAGCTGGCCGAGATCTCCGATTACACGACCGACTCCGGTGAGGGTCGGTGGACTGTCGAAGAGGGTGTGCGCCATGCGGTCCCGTTGCATGTGATCTCGGCGGCGCTGTTCGCCCGCTTCGGGTCGCGCCAGGAGAGTTCGCCGGCGCTGAAAGCCGTGTCGGCACTCCGGAATCAGTTCGGCGGTCACGCGATGGTCGACCAGCAGGGTCGTACGGTCGGCGAGACCGCCGCACCCAGGGAATGATCGCTGCCCGGTGTTCGTCCGCGCGTTGGCACTGAGCGACTACCGATCGTGGGATCGGATGGAGATCGACCTCCGTCCCGAACCGACGATCTTTGTGGGGCGCAACGGATTCGGCAAGACCAACCTCCTCGAGTCGCTTTTCTACCTCGCGACTCTCCGTTCGCATCGGGTGTCCGCCGACGCGCCGCTGGTGCGCACCGGGGCCGGGGCCGCGACCGTCCGGTCGACGGTGGAGAACGACGGCCGTGAGCTCACTGTGGAATTGACCATCGCCGCGCAGGGGTCGAACAAGGCCACGGTCAACACCGCTCCGGTGCGGCGTCCGCGGGAGATCCTCGGCATTCTGCGGGCCGTCCTGTTCGCGCCGGAGGACCTGGCGCTGGTCCGCGGCGACCCCGCCGAGCGTCGACGATTCCTGGACGAGATCGTCGTGCAGCTGCGTCCGATCGCGGCGGGTTCGCGCGCCGACTACGACCGGGTGCTGCGTCAGCGGTCCGCGCTGCTCAAGACCGCGGGCGCCGCGATGCGTCGCTCGTCGTCGGAGGCCGACTCCGTGATGAGCACGCTCGACGTGTGGGACGAGCAGCTCGCGCAGTTCGGCGCCGAGGTCACCGCGGATCGCCTCGCCGTCATTCGTGAGTTGAATCCGCTTGTCACACAAGCCTATTCGTCGATCGCTCCGCATTCGCGTCCGGCGAGGATCAGCTATCGGGCGGCAGCCGGGCCCGAAGTGGACGCGTCGTGGGGAGGCCCGGCGGCGGTCGACGAGATCCGCGAGGTGCTCGCTGCCCGGCTGCGCGAGGTTCGTTCCAAAGAGATCGACCGGGGTCTGTGCCTGATCGGGCCGCACCGCGACGATCTGCTGCTCAGCCTGGGCGACGAGCCGGCCAAGGGCTTCGCGAGCCACGGTGAATCGTGGTCGATGGCACTGTCGCTGCGCCTGGCCTGCGTCGATCTGCTGCGTGCGGACGGGGTGGAGCCGGTCATCATGCTCGACGACGTCTTCGCCGAACTCGACGCGGCGCGGCGCGAGAAGCTGGCGGCGTACACCGGCTCCGCCGAACAACTCCTCATCACCGCAGCGGTGGGGGAGGACATTCCGGGCGTGCTGGCCGGGCGGCGCGTTTCTGTCGGAGTGGACCAGGAGGATGGTCGCAGGAGATCGCAGATCATCGGCGACGAACCGATCGGGTCCGAGGGATCCGGCCCGACTGACGACAATCGGTGAAGGGAGAGCAGTGATGAACGACGACGCCGGGCACAGTCCGGGATACGACGTCGCCAGGCGCGCCCTCGAGGAGGCGCGCGCGCAGGCGCAGGCGGCCGGCAAGCAGGTCGGCCGCGGGCGGTCCGGACCGGTCGCCAGTCCGCGCCGGACCGGTGACCGTCGGCGTCGTACCTGGTCCGGCGCCGGGCCGGACGGCCGTGACCCGCAGCCGTTCGGCCGGCTGGTCGGTTCTCTCGCGCGCACCCGCGGGTGGTCGCCGAAGATCAGCGAAGGCGCGGTCTTCGGTTCGTGGCCGGCCATCGTCGGCCCGGAGATCGCCGCGCATGCCGAACCCTCCGCGCTGAACGACGGCGTGCTGCACGTCCGCGCCGAGTCGACCGCGTGGGCCACCCAGCTCCGTTACATGCAGCCGCAGATCCTCGCGAAGATCGCGGCGGCGGTCGGCGACGGCGTGGTCAAGAGCCTTCGCATCACCGGGCCGTCGGCGCCGTCGTGGCGCAAGGGCCCGCTCCATGTTTCCGGCCGCGGTCCGCGCGACACTTACGGCTGAAGTCTGACAGCCACGAGGGGCGGCTGAATTCCCGTCGGATACAACCGGACCCATGGGGGACTCGATTCGCCCATCTGTGGGCGTTTCAGGGCATGGCGCTGCACACGTCTGAACGACTTCGAAGTACACTGACGGGTAACTGTTCTCTATAGAGAAGGAGCGGACGCATCCGTGGCCGACACCAGTAGTTCCGAGTCGAAGAAGCCCAAGAAGTCCACGTCGGGTGAATACGGCGCCGACTCCATCAGCATCCTGGAAGGCCTGGAGGCGGTCCGCAAGCGCCCGGGCATGTACATCGGCTCCACCGGTGAGCGTGGTCTGCACCACCTGATCTGGGAAGTCGTGGACAACTCGGTCGACGAGGCGATGGCGGGTCACGCCACCCGCGTCGACGTGACGATCCTCGCCGACGGCGGTGTCCAGGTGGTCGACGACGGGCGCGGCATGCCGGTCGGCATGCACGCCTCCGGCGTCCCCGCCGTCGAAGTGATCATGACGCAGCTGCACGCCGGCGGGAAGTTCGACTCCGATTCGTATGCGGTGTCCGGCGGCCTGCACGGCGTCGGCATCTCCGTGGTCAACGCGCTCTCGACCAAGGTGGAACTGGAGATCCAGCGCGACGGCCACGTCTGGACCCAAGCGTACGACTACGCCAAGCCGAACACGCTGACCACGATCGGCGACAGCACCACGACCGGCACCACCGTGCGCTTCTGGCCGGACGGCAAGATCTTCGAGACCACCACCTTCAACGCCGAGACCATCGCCCGGCGCCTGCAAGAGATGGCCTTCCTCAACAAGGGCCTGACCATCACTCTGACGGACGAGCGGCTCACCGAGAACGAGGCCGAGGCAGAGGTCGAGGGAGAAGGCGGCGACGCCAGCCTCAAGTCGGAAGAGGAGAAGGCCTCCGAGCTGGCCAAGGTGCGCTCGCGGGTGTACCACTACCCGGAGGGCCTGGTCGACTTCGTCCGGCACCTCAACCGCACCAAGCATCCGATCCACAACACCGTGATCGACTTCGCCGCCAAGGGCGAGGGACACGAGGTGGAGATCGCGATGCAGTGGAACAACGGCTACTCCGAGTCGGTGCACACCTTCGCCAACACCATCAACACGCACGAGGGCGGCACCCACGAGGAAGGTTTCCGCGCCGCGCTGACCAGCACGGTCAACAAGTACGCGCTGGACAAGAAGCTGATCAAGGAGAAGGACGGCAAGCTGACCGGCGACGACATCCGCGAGGGACTCGCCGCCGTCATTTCGGTGAAGGTCGCCGATCCGCAGTTCGAGGGCCAGACCAAGACCAAGCTCGGCAACACCGAGGTCAAGGGCTTCGTCCAGCGCACCTGCAACGAACACCTCGGACACTGGTTCGAGGCCAACCCGGCCGAGGCCAAGATCATCGTCCGCAAGGCCGCCGATTCGGCGCAGGCGCGGATGGCCGCTCGACGCGCCCGCGAGCTGGTCCGCCGCAAGACCGCCACCGACATCGGCGGTCTGCCCGGCAAGCTCGCCGACTGCCGCAGCAACGATCCGGCCAAGTGCGAGGTCTACATCGTGGAGGGCGACTCGGCCGGCGGCTCGGCCAAGTCCGGCCGCGACTCGATGTACCAGGCGATCCTGCCGATCCGCGGCAAGATCATCAACGTCGAGAAGGCCCGGATCGACCGCGTGCTGAAGAACGCGGAGGTGCAGTCGATCATCACCGCGTTCGGTACCGGCATCCACGACGAGTTCGACCTCGCCAAGTTGCGCTACCACAAGATCGTGCTGATGGCCGACGCCGACGTCGACGGTCAGCACATCGCGACGCTTCTGCTGACGCTCCTGTTCCGCTTCATGCGTCCGCTGATCGAGCACGGTCACGTGTATCTGGCGCAGCCGCCGCTGTACAAGCTCAAGTGGCAGAAGGGCGCCGAGCCGGAGTACGCCTACAGCGACCGCGAGCGGGACGCGATGCTCGAGGCCGGTCTGGCCGCCGGCAAGAAGATCAACAAGGACGACGGCATCCAGCGCTACAAGGGTCTCGGCGAGATGAACGCCAGCGAGCTGTGGGAGACCACCATGAATCCGGAGACCCGGATCCTCAAGAAGGTGACCCTGGACGACGCCGCCGCCGCGGACGAGCTGTTCTCCATCCTGATGGGGGAGGACGTCGCGGCCCGTCGCGGTTTCATCGCCCGCAACGCCAAGGACGTCCGCTTCCTGGACGTCTGATGCGTCCGTCCGCAGACACCTGCTCGACGGTCGAGCGAGCCGCCCGCCCGATGGTCGAGCGAGCGGAGCGAGTCGAAGCCACCGTGCCATCGATGGTGAGCCGAGCGCACGAGACATCGACGCGCGAGCGTGCGGCCTCCTCGACGCGCGAGCGTACGGCCTCCTCGACGCGCGAGCGTCCGGCCTCCTCGGCGGTCGAACGTGCGGCCTCCTCGATGGTTGAGCGAGCGCAGCGAGTCGAAACCACTACAGAGCGACCCGAAACAAAGACAGAAGGAACCCGATGACCGACGACACCACCGCCCAGGGTCCCGATTCCTCCGGTGCGACGAGTGACCGCATCGAGCCCGTGGACCTCGGCCAGGAGATGCAGAACAGCTACATCGATTACGCCATGAGCGTGATCGTGGGCCGCGCCCTGCCGGAGGTCCGCGACGGCCTCAAGCCGGTGCATCGCCGGCTGCTGTACGCGTCCTATGACGCCGGTTTCCGCCCGGACCGCAGCTACGTGAAGTCTGCGCGCCCGGTCTCGGAGACCATGGGCAACTATCATCCGCACGGCGACAGCTCGATCTACGACGCCCTGGTGCGTCTGGCGCAGCCGTGGTCGATGCGTTACCCGCTGATCGACGGTCAGGGAAACTTCGGTTCGCGCGGCAACGACGGCGCCGCGGCCATGCGCTACACCGAGGCGCGGCTCACCCCGCTGGCGATGGAGATGCTGCGGGACATCACCGAGGAGACCGTCGACTTCGTCCCGAACTACGACGGCAAGACCGAGGAGCCGACGGTGCTGCCGTCGCGCATCCCGAATCTGCTGATCAACGGCTCCGGCGGTATCGCGGTCGGCATGGCCACCAACATCCCGCCGCACAACCTGAACGAGGTGGCCGACGCCGTCTTCTGGGCGCTGGAGAATCCGGATGCCGACGACGAGACCACTCTCGCGGCCTGCATGGAAGCGGTCAAGGGACCGGACTTCCCGACGGCGGGCCTGATCGTCGGCGGTCAGGGGATCAAGGATGCGTACATGACCGGGCGCGGCAGCATCCGGATGCGCTCGGTCGTCGAGATCGAGGAGAACAAGGGCACCACACAGCTGATCGTCACCGAACTGCCGTACCAGGTGAACGTCGACAACCTGATCCAGTCGATCGGCGACCAGCTCAACGACGGCAAGCTCAAGGGCATCAGCAAGATCGACGACCTCTCGTCGGACCGCGTCGGCTTGAAGATCGCCATCACCCTGCGCCGCGATGCGGTCGCCAAGGTGGTTCTGAACAACCTCTACAAGCACACGCAGCTGCAGACCAACTTCGGCGCCAACATGCTGTCCATCGTCGACGGCGTACCGCGCACCCTGCGGCTGGACCAGATGATCCGCTTCTATGTCGCGCATCAGATCGACGTGATCGTGCGACGGACCCGGTACCGCCTGCGCAAGGCGGAGGAACGCGCCCACATCTTGCGCGGCCTGGTGAAGGCTCTCGATGCTCTCGACGAGGTCATCGCCCTGATCCGCGCGTCGGCGACCGTCGACATCGCCCGCAGCGGCTTGATGGAGCTGCTCGACGTCGACGAGATCCAGGCCGACGCCATCCTCGCGATGCAGCTGCGTCGTCTGGCCGCCCTGGAGCGCCAGAAGATCGTCGACGAGCTCGCCGAGATCGAGCGCGAGATCGCCGACCTGAAGGACATCCTCGAGCGGCCCGAGCGCCAGCGCGCGATCGTGCGCGACGAGCTCAAAGAGGTCGTCGAGAAGTACGGCGACGAGCGCCGCACCCGCATCATCGCGGCCGAGGGCGACGTGAACGACGAGGATCTCATCGCGCGCGAGGACGTGGTCGTCACGATCACCGAGACCGGCTACGCCAAGCGCACCAAGACCGACCTCTACCGCAGCCAGAAGCGCGGCGGCAAGGGTGTGCAGGGCGCCGGTCTGAAGCAGGACGACATCGTCGCCCACTTCTTCGTCACCAGCACGCACGACTGGCTGCTGTTCTTCACCACCAAGGGTCGGGTCTACCGGGCCAAGGCGTACGAGCTGCCCGAAGCCAACCGCACCGCGCGCGGACAGCACGTCGCCAACCTCCTGGCCTTCCAGCCCGAGGAGAAGATCGCCCAGGTGATCCGGATCAGCGGCTACGACGACGCGCCGTACCTGGTGCTCGCCACCCGGAACGGCCTGGTCAAGAAGTCGGCCCTGGACGCGTTCGACTCGAATCGGTCCGGTGGCATCGCCGCGATCAACCTGCGCGGCGACGACGAACTGGTCGGCGCGCAGCTGTGCGGACCGGACGACGATCTGCTCCTGGTCTCCAAGAAGGGGCAGTCGATCCGTTTCCACGCCGACGACGAGACGCTGCGCCCGATGGGCCGGCAGACCTCCGGCGTGCAAGGCATGCGGTTCAACAGCGACGACGAGCTGCTCTCGCTCAACGTCGTGCAGGACGACACGTTCCTGCTGGTGGCCACCTCGGGCGGTTACGCCAAGCGCACCGACATCGAGGAGTACGCCGCGCAGGGCCGCGGCGGAAAGGGCGTGCTCACCATCCAGTACGACCCCAAGCGCGGGGAGCTGGTGGGTGCGATCATCGTCGACCTCGACAGCGAGGTGTACGCCATCACCTCCGGCGGCGGCGTGATCCGCACACTGGCCAAGCAGGTCCGCAAGGCCGGACGCCAGACCAAGGGCGTGCGCCTGATGAATCTGGGCGACGGCGACAGCCTCCTGGCGATCGCCCGCAACGCCGACGAGCCGGACCCGACCGAAGCGTCGGGCGAGTAATCGGCGCGTGCGCAGTCTCGTGTCGTGAGAGCCACTAGGGTTGAGGCGACGCCGTCGTGAGTGAGGACACTTCAGTGACAAATGCCAACGAGCCGGAGGATGCCGAGCGCGGGCAGGTGCCGCCGCCGTGGAAGCGCGGGGAGACCACCGCTGCCACCGGCCTCACGGCAGGCGACGTGGCCAAGTCCGCTCCGCAGATCACCGGCGACGGTGTGTCCGAGAGCGGCGGGCAGGGCTCGTCCGCGCCGTCGAGTGCGCCGACCCGCGCAGTCCCGGCGGTCGGGCCGGAGGCCGCCGGCGCGGCGGGACGCCCGCCGGTGCCGGCGTCCGGCACTGCGCCGGGACAGTCGGGCGGGCGTCCGACGGGCGGACCGGGTGGGCCCGGCTCTCCGGGACCGGGTCAGCAGAAGACAGGTTCGAAGGGACCGGGTCAGAACGCTCCCGGTCCGGGCAAGGCCGCTCCGACGGGGTCGAGCGCTGCGGGTCCGGCCGGAACCCAGAAGCCCGGAACCCAGAAGCCCGGAACCCAGCAGTCCGGTTCGCAGCAACCTGGCCCTCAGCAGAATGTGCCCGGCACCACGGGGTCGGCGCCGAAGGCACCCGCTCCGGCCGGTCCGATCCCGAAGAATCCTCCGCCCCAGGGTATGCCGGCTCCGGCGAAGTCGGCCCCGCCACAGGCGTCGGCTCAGGCGGCCACCGCAGCGGTCGCCACGCCGAAGCCCGCCGAGGAGCGGCCCGATCTGGATGCGATTCACAAGACAGGTGCCAAATCCGATACGAGTGATCGGGCCGCAGTGCGGCGCATTCCGGCGTCGTCGTCCATTGGCACGCCGCTGCGGGCGGCGGTCCAGGTCCGGCGGGTCGATCCGTGGTCGATCTTCAAGGTGAGCGGGGTGCTCGCCGTCGCCGGCTTTCTGATCTGGATGATCGCCGTCGCGGTGCTCTACGGTGTGCTGGCCGGCATGGGCATCTGGGATCAGATCAACAGCTCGTTCAGCACCATCGTGAGCGCCGACGGCAGCAGCACCAGCGACGAGCTGATCACCACGGGCCAGGTCTTCGGGTTCGCAGCGCTCTTCGGGATCTTCGCGGCGATCGTGCTGACCGCCCTCTCGACGATTCTGGCGTACATCTACAACGTGTGCGCCGACGTGGTGGGCGGCGTCGAGGTGACCCTGGCCGACCTGGACTGACCGTCGTCGCTCCGTCGGTCGTTGAGCTCGTCCCGCTCGTTGAGCTCGTCGAAACGTCATCGCTCCGTCGCTCGTTGAGCTCGTCGAAACGTCGTCGCTCCGTCGCTCGTTGAGCTCGTCGAAACGTCGTCGCCCATCGCCCGTTGAGCTCGTCGAAACGTCATCGCCCGTCGAGCCGCCCGTCGCTCGTTGAGCTGCCCCGTCGCTCGTTGAGCTTTGTCGAAACGTCGTCGCCCGTCGAGCGGTGGCCCGTCGCTCGTTGAGCTTGTCGAAACGGACCTGACCACGTGTTTTGCAACTCCTCGAGGCTCTCCTGTAATGTTCCATCTCGGTTCACGGGCCTATAGCTCAGGCGGTTAGAGCGCTTCGCTGATAACGAAGAGGTCGGAGGTTCAAGTCCTCCTAGGCCCACCAGCACCACCCTCCGGCTCCGCCGGTACGGGGCCTTAGCTCAGTTGGTAGAGCGCCGCCTTTGCAAGGCGGATGTCAGGAGTTCGAATCTCCTAGGCTCCACAGCAACAACAGTTGAGGCGCAGTCCCGCCAGCTCGCGCATACCCGACGTTCGCGAGTGTCGGATCTATTCTCTCTCGTCGGGAATCGGGATCGAACGGTGGGGCTGCTCGCCGCTGTGCTCGGGCAAGTGCATCTCCAGGCGTGCGCCGCCCGACGGAGAGTCGGTGAGCCGGGCGTCTCCGCCGGTGTGCTGAGCCGCTTCGGCGATGATGGCCAGCCCCAGTCCGCTGCCGCCGCTGTCGCGACTGCGGGCATCGTCGCGGCGTTCGAAGCGGTGGAACACGCGACGGCGATCCTCCTCGGGTACTCCGGCGCCGTCGTCGTCGACGCACAACGTCACGCGCCCGTCGAGCGCGTACAGCGAGAAGTCGATGCGGCTCCTGGCGTGCCTCCGGGCATTCTCTGCGGCGTTGCGCACCGCACGCGTGAGCAGCACCTCGTCGCCGAACACCCTGGCCGGGCCGACCCCCGAGGTGTCGACGGTCAGCCCGAGCGTCCGCAGACGCGAACCCTCCGCCAGGATGATGTCGTCCAGATCGACCTCGCGACGCTGCCGGGACAAGCCCTCGTCCAGACGCGCCAACAGGAGCAGATCACTGACGAGCTCGTGCAGGCGCCGTGCCTCGTCGTCGACGACGCCGGCCAGCTCGTGCAGCGACGTGGCTTCGGGATGCCGGAGTGCGACCTGGGTGTGCTGCCGGATGGCGGCCACCGGCGAACGCAGCTCGTGTGAGGCGTCGGAGACGAACCGGCGCTGGGTCCGTTGCGCGGCCTCGAGCTTCTCGAGCATGCCGTTCATCGTGGACGCGAGCCGGGCCACCTCGTCACCGCCGCCGGGCGGTTCGATGCGGCGCGTGACGTCGTCGCCGGCCGACTCGACGTCACGCCGGATCCGCTCGACCGGACGCAGGGCGCGGCCGACCACCGTCCAGATCAGCAGGGCGACGAAGGCACTGACCGCGGGCACTGCGAAAGCCATCAGCGTGGTAGCCGCCCGGACGGCGTCGTCGGCGGTGTCGAGGCTGCGAGCCACGACGACGTGATGCTCACCGCCGGCGAGCGTGACGTCCTCCGACCGCACCACGTACCGGTCGCCGTCGAACTCGACGATGCGGTCGTCCTCGACGGGCAGCGGAGGAGTCTCGTCGAGGTCACCGTCGCCGACGCCGATCACCGCGCGGTCGCGCTGCAGCTGGATGAGGACGTCGTCGTCGTAGCTGGGGAGCGCGCCGCCGGCCTCAGTGGTCTCGGCGTACTGCTCGGCCTGGTTCTCGGCGGTCTGCGCCTCGGACTCGACCAGCGACCGGCCGAGGAGCAGAACCAGAGCCACAGCGCCGACCGCGAGCACGGCGAGCACGATCGCCGCGGTCGACGCGGTGATCCGCACCCGCAACGACAGCCGTGGCCGACGGGTGCCCGTGCGGGTCCGGGAATCAGCCACGAGGAACCAGACGGTAGCCGGCCCCGCGGACCGTCTGAATCGTGTCCAGCCCGAACGGACGGTCCAGCTTCGCGCGCAGGTGCGCAACGTAGACCTCGACGATGTTGGCGTCCCCGTCGAAATCGTCGTCCCACACGGAGGCCAGGATCTCGGCCTTGCTGCGCACCGCGCCCGCCTCGCGGGCGAGGTAGAGCAGCACCGCGAACTCCCGCGCGGTCAACGTGATCGGCGTGCTGCCGCGGCGCACCTCACGGGTCGCCGGGTCGACGACGAGGTCGCCCACCTCGAGCACGGTCGGCCGCTCCGGTCGGCCCCGGCGAACGAGCGCCCGCAGGCGAGCCATGAGCACCACGTGCTCGGTCGGCTTCACCACGTAGTCGTCGGCGCCGAGGTCGAGCCCGTCCACCTGGTCCCACGGACCGTCCTTGGCGGTGAGCATCAGGATCGGCGTCCAGTTCTCCTCCTCCCGGAGCGTTCGGCACACCGTGTAGCCGTCCAGACCGGGCATCATCACGTCGAGCACGATCGCGTCGTAGCGCACCTCCCGCGCGCGCCAGAGCCCGTCGACACCGTTGTGGGCCAGGTCGACCGAGAAGCCCTCCGCCTCCAATCCGCGGCGCAGCCCGTCCGCGAAGTGGATCTCGTCGTCGACGACCAAGATGCGCATGGTGTCATTCTCCGTCCCGACGTCCTCCGCGACGAGCGGAGTCCTGCCTGCGGGCACCCGAGGGGTCGATGGACGGTCAGTCGTCGCGCTCGACGGAGACGACGGCGAGATCCCGGGTGAGCTCGACTTCGGCATCGCGGCCGTCGTCGAGATCGACGTTGACCTCGTAGAAGTGGTCGTCATCGTCGTCGTCCGTCGCGAGGGAGTCGATCCTGCCGGGGCCGGCGGCGGCGAGTGCGGCATCGACGACGGCTCCGATGCGCGAGGTGTCCAGGACCGGGTCGGCGTCGTCATCGTCTTCGTCGTCGTCGCGGATGCCGGCGGTCCCGTCGCGGCTGACGAAGACCTCGACCTCGCCGCCTCCGGAGCGGACGACGTCCACGTCCCATCCGGTGCGTTCGACGTCGATCGCCGACGCGCCGAGCGCGCCCGGGACGACTGCCACAGCGGCATCGATCGCCCGGGTCAGCGCCGCGGCGTCAGCGGGGACGTCCGGGGTGGAGCCGGGCGCGGGAGAGTCGTCCGGCCGATCACGGTCGGTGTCGGCGTGATGGTTGCCGGCGTGGTCGTCGTCGGCAGCGCGCGGGTCGTCGTCGACGCGGCTGGAGACGTTCGCCGGTTCGTCGTCGCCGGTCACCGAGAGCGCGATGGCGGTGCCTGCGCCGCCGACCACCAGAACTGCCGCGGCGACGGCCGCACCCAGCAGGATCGTGCGGCGCCGGCCTCCGGGTTCCGGACTTCCGGGTTCCAGGGGCTGCGTCGACGGGGGATCGGGGGCCGGATTCGGTGTCGTGTGCTCGTTCATGGAACCATCGTGGCCCACGAACGCTGAACCGGGGCTGAACGATCCTGAACGGGCCTTCAGCCGCTTCCGGGATCCGGATGTCAGCGGGCGGTGCGAAGATGCACCCATGACTGATCCGGCGCGCCACCTCCTGCTTCTCAGCGGAGCGGGCCTGCCGCCGTGGATCTGGGACGACGTCGCCCGGGCGCTCGGCCCCGCGTTCTCCACCACGGTCGCGCCGCGACCGGCGGGGGGTGGCGGCGGCCCCGCCGAGTACGCCGCTGCCGCCCTGCACGCCGCGACGGCGGAGCGGTTCACCGTCGTGGCGCACTCGGCCGGAGGAGTCGTGGCCGCCGAGATCGCCGCTCGGGCGCCGGACCGTGTCGACGCCGTGCTGGCGGTCAGTGCAGTGGTGCCGGAACCGGGCGGCTCATTCGTCTCCGCGTTGCCGGCTCCCCAACGCTGGGTGGTGCCCCTGGTGATGCGGGTGGCCGGGACCCGGCCGCCGGAGTCGGTGATCAGAAAGTCACTGGCGGCCGGACTGGAGGCGGAGGTGGTGGACCGCCTCGTCGCCGACTTCACCCCGGAGCCGCGCTCGTACTACTCGGGCCGGGTCGGGGCCGGAGCCTGGCCCGGGCGCCGCGGATACGTCGTCACGTCGCACGACAAGGAATTGGCACCAGCGCTGCAGCGCACGTTCGCCGAGCGCATGGGGAGCACACAGGTCGACGAGCTGGACACCGGACACCTGCCGATGCTTCAAGACTCGGCGGCACTGGCTCTGCTGATCAAGCAGTTCACGGACCATCCCGCCTGAGCACCGTGACTGCCTACCGCACGAAGCGGGCGACGAAGTTCGCCGCCGATGCGGTCATCCCGTTGTGGGAGTAGTTGCCGTGCACCGTGTTCGGGCGGTCGATGCGGCCGCCGTCGCAGATGTTGTCGCCCTTGATGCAGTAGCGCTTGGTCTTGTGCGCGTAGCGGGCGCCGGGGCGCATGGGCGGCGCACCGACCTCGCGGAACCAGCGGTCGTTCGGGGCCCCGAAGGTGACGACGCCGGCGACCTTGCGGGCCACCGAGGCCGGCAGGACGTTCGGCACCTCGGCGACGACGACGGAGGCGGCGGCGATCTGATCGCTCACCGCGTAGATCGCGACGACGCCGCCCTGAGAGAAGCCGCCGAGCACGATCTTGGTCTTCGGGCAGGTCCGCGCGATGTGCATCATCTGGTTCTGCGCGTCGCGGACGCCGGCGGCGACGGTCTTGAGGAAGACTGTGCCCTTCTGGAAGTCGTCGCTGGCCTGGTAGCGGACCGGCGAGACGCGGACGTCCTTGCCCGGGAAGCGGGCCTGAAGCGAACGTCCGAACGCCTGGCCGGTGGTGCCGACCGGCGCTCCCGCCTCCTGCGTCCCGCGTGCGAACAGCAGATGCACGTCGGCGCAGTCCGCCGCAGCGGCTTTGCCGCCGCCGATCGGGGTGGCCAGACCGACGAGCAGGGCCAGGCACGCGACGAGGAGCACGATCCGCTTTGTCATGAAACGCATGCTAAGCGACGCGCAACCCCCGCGCATCCGACGGGGCGTGTCCGGCACAAGAAGACTCGGCGAACGACAAGGCGTCAGCGAATCCGACGGGCGGCGAAGTCTGCGGCCACACCCGTCATACCGTTCACCGAGTACAGCACATGCAGCGGAGACGGCTGGCCGACGCGGCTTCCGTCGCACACGTTGTCGCCCGGAATGCAGTAGTGCGCGGTCTTGTTCCGGTACGCGGCCCCGACGCGCATCGGCGGAGCGCCGACGTCACGGATCCATCGCGCCGACGGCGTTCCGAACAGGACGACGGCGGCGATGCGCGGCGCGTAGGCGGCCTCCAGCGGTCGAGGCGCGTCCGAACGGTACTGGGCATAACGCGCGGGGATGTCGATGCGATCGGCGACGGCGTAACTGGCGACCACGGCACCCTGCGAGTAGCCGCCGAGGACGATCGACGAGTTCGGGCAGCGCCGGGCGAGCGAGCGGATCTGTGCCTGTGCGTCGTTGATCCCCTTGACGACGTTGCGGACGAAGGCGTGCCGGTCGGAGAAGTTCGAACTCGCGGGGTAGCGCACGGCATTCAGCCCGACCGACGAGTTCGGCAGCCGATTGTTCAGCGCGAACTCGAACGAGAGCCCCGTCGCGCCCGCCGGCGGCAGCGCCTCGGCAGTTCCGCGGGCGAACACGACTTCGACGGCCGCGCAACCGGGAGCGGCCGCGGCGGGGGCCGAGGAGCCGAGCGGGGTGGCGTTCAGCAGGGTGAGGCCGAGTGCGGTCGCTGTGAGAACGAGGAGGATCCGCTTGATCATGTTCGAACTATAGCGGGCGCGAGTTCGCGGACCTCCCAGGTCGCGTGCTCAGATCAGGATCCACAGGTAGGTGATCAGAGCCAGCACCCAGAACACCACCCACATCCAGCCGAGCCAGACAGCGAACTTCGCGAACTGGACGCCCTCCCGGCCGCCCCGCGTGCATTCTTCCCGGCCGCGGTAGCCGAGCCACAGGCCGATCGGTGCGGTGACCAGAAGGAAGCCGAGGCCCGAGAGCACGAAGCCGACGATCGCCGCGATGCTGATCTGGCCTCCGGCGGAGGCCTGCGGACCGCGCACCGACGCGCTCTGGGTGGAAGTGGGTCGAGACTGCACGGCGCCCACGGTAGTCGGTTTCTGCACGGTGCCGCCCGCGGCGGCGGCCGGCGGCGGTCCGCTCGGGCTCGACGCAGCGGACGCCGCCGCGTAGGCGCGCCCCTTCTGTTCGGGAGCCTGCGGTCCCGAAGAGCCGGACCCGGGGGAAGCGGACGGCGGCGCACCGGGGGCGGTCGTAGGCCGAGCTGCGGCCGTCGATCCCGGACCGGAGGTGCCGCCCAGCACCGCGGTGGTCTCCTCGGGCACCGCCGAATAGGCGAGCGGACGATCCTGCGGCGGAGCCTGCGCCGGCTGCCCGTGCGGTCGGGGCCCCGGTCCCGGCGGCGTCTGGGCCGGTCTGCCGGAGGGCTGTCCGCTCGCCCGTGCCGAGCCTGACTCGTGGGCTCCGGCCGGCCGCTGGGCGGGACGGGCACCGGGCGGAGGCCCGGACGGTGAGGGCGCCGCAGGCGCTGCGGCGGGCCGAACCTGGCCTGCGGGTCCTTGGACGGATGGTGCTTGGCCTGACGGTGGTTGGCCTGACGGTGGTTGGGCCGCGGGTGCTTGGGCTGACGGGGCACGGCGCTGTTGCGCCGCGGGTGTGGGCAGGGGTCCGCTCGACGGAGAAGGCGGACCCGACGGGGCGGATTGAACAGGCCTACCGGCCGGTGACGGCGCGGCACTCGGGCTCGGTCCACCCGATGCGACCGGGGAAGGTCCGTTCGACGACGTGGCAACAGGCCCGCTGATCGGCGCCGAGACGGGCCCGCTCGACGGTGCGTGCCGGGTGGCCGGAGCCGGACCGCTTGGGGGAGCCGGGTCGTCGTTCGCCCTCCCGGCGACCGGGGCCTCCGAGCGCTCCCAGGGGGCGGCGACCATTCCGCTGCCCTCCTCGGGGCCCGGCGCAGGCGTGGACGCGGCTGCCGCGGGTCCGGGTGCGGGCTCGGCGGCCGAGTCTCTGGGATCTGCGGAGTCTCTGGGATCTTCGGTGGCCACGGATCCAACCTACCCGCCGGACCGGGGACGAGGAGAGAACCTCGGGACGTAGGTCCCCGGACGTGCGCCTACGACTCGATGCGCGGCGGTTCGGCGGCGACCGGCGGATGTTCGGTGCGGGCTCGGCGGGCGACGGCGACGAGCGCGGCCAGCAGGGCCAGAACGGCGGAGACGGTGATGCCAGCGGCTTTGTTCGACATGTGTTCAGCCTGCCAGGTGCGGACCTCCTCGAGCCACCGCGCGTGGTTGTATGGAGACGTGAGTGATCAGAAGAAGACCGCAACCCTGCACACCAACCGCGGCGACATCGTCGTCGAACTGTTTCCGAATCACGCGCCGAAGACCGTGGCGAACTTCGTGGGCCTCGCAGACGGGTCCAAGGAGTACTCCTCTGCCAATGCCAAGGGCGAGGCCAGCGGCCCGTTCTATGACGGCTCGGTGTTCCACCGGGTCATCGACGGCTTCATGATCCAGGGCGGCGACCCGACCGGCACCGGCCGTGGCGGCCCCGGCTACCGTTTCGAGGACGAGTTCCACCCGGATCTGCAGTTCAACAAGCCCTACCTGCTGGCCATGGCGAACGCCGGCCCCGGCACCAACGGCTCGCAGTTCTTCATCACCGTCGGCCCCACCCCGCACCTGAACCGCCGGCACACCATCTTCGGCGAGGTCACCGACGCCGCCAGCCAGGCCGTCGTCGATGCGATCGCCACCACCGCCACCGATCGCAGCGATCGTCCGCTCGACGAGGTCGTGATCGAGAGCGTCGAGATCTCCTGACTTGACGCCCACCTGTCACCGGCATCCCGACCGCCCCACCGCGCTCTCGTGCACGCGGTGCGGGCGGTCGGCCTGTCCCGACTGCCTGCGGCCGGCGCCGGTCGGCCAGCACTGCTCGGACTGCGTGGCCCGGGAACAGGCCGCGGCCCGCGTCGACCCGGCGGCCGCCGCCCAGGGCTCACACACGACCCCGTACGTGACGTACACGCTCATCGGGGCCAACCTGCTGTTGTTTCTGGCCTGCATCGTGCAGGCCGGCACCGGCGCGCTGCGGGACCGTGCCGACCTGTGGACGTCGTCGATCATGCGGGACGGCGTGCTCATCACGGGATACGACGACGTCTTTCTCGGCGAGTACTGGCGACTGCTGAGCTCGGGGTTCCTGCACTGGTCGATCGTGCACATCGCGGTGAACATGATCTCGCTGTACATCATCGGCCGGGATCTGGAGCAGCACTTCGGGCCCGCCCGCTACGGCGTCGTCTATCTGACGAGCCTCCTCGGCGGCAGCGCCGCAGTGGTGATCCTGGAACGGGAGAACGCTCTGACCGCCGGCGCATCCGGCGCGATCTACGGTCTGCTCGGTGCGATTCTGGTGGTGGTGTTGCGCCTCAAGCTGCCTGCGACGTCGGTGCTGACGATCATCGCGCTCAACATCGTGGTGTCGTTCACGATCCCCGGGATCTCCCTGTGGGCACACCTGGGCGGTCTGGTGTTCGGGGCCCTCGGCGCCCTCGCCGTGCTGTGGCTCCCGGCGGTCGCCCTCGCCCCGGAGGACCGGACGCAGACGAAGGTGAGCGTCGTCGGATGGACCGCCCTGGCGGCGTTGCTGGTGGCGGCGATCGCCCTCGGCGTCGGCTACAGCATGGCGCTGAGCCCCTGAACGCCCGTGACACGGGTCGGGTTCACGTCCTGCTGCCGGATTGAGTTCCGGCTGCCGCATCAATCCGGCGGCACGACGTGGATCCGGCAGCCGGAGTCGACCCGGCCAGGCGATCAGTCCGCGGACGCGGGCTTTCCGCCGGTCCGGTCGTGCACGGAGAAGCCGGCGTCGGCCAGACGCCCGGCCACGACGGCGGGGTTCGCGCCGAGGTCCCACTGCCCGAAGACCAGCAGTCGTCCCGGGCGCTCGGAGTCGTCGGACTCCTCGATCAGGAGCTGTCGTGAACGGAACGCCAGTCGCCGCGTGCCCAGCAACTCGATGCTCTCGATGTCGGCGGCCGTCAGGTCATACCGGCCGCGCAGCGTGCCGACGGTGAGGACCGGTCCGTCCGACAGCGCCAGCCGCGGACGGCGCATCAGTGCGGCCAGCCCGGTGAGGAAGGTGGCCAGCGCCGCCACGCCCAGCAGCACCATCGCCGGCGGTTCGGTGTACGACGCTGCCGACGCCACGGCCAGCGCTATCCCCAGGGCGAGCAGAGCGATTCCCGCAGGTACCGGCGTCGCCCACTGTTGCGTCCCGCGATTCACAGAGTTATCCACAGGATTTACCCACACTGGGGACGAGTTACACACATGTGATTTCCACAGTGTGGATGAATTACACACATGTCATTCGCGTCCTGTGGACGACCGTCGACGCCGGTCAGCGCCAGCCCATCGTCATCAGCAGGCCGACCACCCCGAGACCGAAACCGATCAGCAGGTTCCACGAGCCGAGCTGATTCATCCAGTGCAGGGGCTTGCCCTCCGCGCCGAATCCGGAGGTGCTGTTGGACGCACCGAGGTAGTAGACGAGGAGCCACGCGAGCCCCACGAGCATGAACCCGAACATGAAGGTCTGGTACAGGACGCCCGAGGGGCCCGCCTTCACCTTCACCGGCGTGCGGCTCGCCGTGTTGATCGTGTAGTCGGTCTTCTTCCGCACCTTTGACTTAGGCATACTTCTACGGTAACCCAGGGGCGGCGTCCGGCGGGAAACCGCTAACCTGGCTCCGTGCGCATTCTGGTCATCGACAACTACGACAGCTTCGTCTACAACCTGGTCCAGTACCTGGGTCAGCTGGGAGTCGATGCCGAGGTGTGGCGCAACGACGACGAACGGCTCACCCAGCTGCAGCGGGTGGTCGACGAGTACGACGGCATCCTGCTCTCCCCGGGGCCGGGGACCCCGCAACGGGCCGGTGCGACCATGCCGATCATCCCGGTCGCCGCCGCGGCCGGGACGCCGCTGCTCGGGGTGTGCCTCGGGCACCAGGCGATCGGCGCGGCCTTCGGCGGCACGGTCGATCGGGCCCCGGAGCTCCTGCACGGCAAGACGTCACTGGTGAAGCACGACGACGACGGCGTGCTGGCCGGTCTCCCCAATCCGTTCGTGGCGACCCGCTACCACTCGCTGACCGTATTGCCGGAGACTGTTCCGGACGAGCTGGTGGTCACCGGAACCACCGAGTCCGGAATCGTGATGGCGATGCGCCACCGCGACCTGCCGATCCACGGCGTGCAGTTCCATCCCGAGAGCGTGCTGACCCAGGGCGGTCACCGGATGCTCGCCAACTGGTTGCGAGTCTGCGGCATGGATGTGCCGCCGGAGCGCGTCACGATGCTGGAAGCGGAGGTCGCGGCCGCGCTCGGCTGAGCGGCCGCGGTCCGAGCGCGGGGTCTCGAGGGTCTCGATACGTCTCGCCTAGCGGCTCGACTACTCGACCACCAACTTGATCGTCGCGTGCTCCGCCACGCATGCTCAGGACGACGCTCGACTACTCGACCACCAACTTGGTTGCGGCTCGACTACTCGACCACCAACTTGGTTGCGGCTCGACTACTCGACCACCAACTTGATTGCGGCTCGACTACTCGACCACCAACTTGGTTGCCGCTCGACTACTCGACCACCAACTTGGTTGCCGCTCGACTACTCGACCACCAACTTGGTTGGCGCTCGCCCACCAACTTGGTTGCCGCTCGACCACCAAGTCGACCGCCGCTCGACCACCAAGTTCGACCGACGCCGGTCAGCCGGGGATCAGGCTGGACCGGCCGATGACGACCGAGACCGATTCGTCCTTCTTCATCCGGGAGCCCGCAGCGGGACTCTGCGAGACCACCTTGCCGTCCAGCGGCGAGTTCAAGCCCACCGCACGCTGCGTGGTGGTGAGGGTGTTGTCCTCCCAGCCCGCGGACTTCAGCGCGGCGCGGGCCTGGTCCGGAGTCTTACCTCGCAAGTCGGGCACCACGAATTGGTTGCCGCGGGAGATCGTCACCTGAACCACGCTGCCGGCCTCGACGGTCTCGCCGGCGCCCGGCGACGACGAGACCACCTGTCCGGCCGGCCGCTCGGAGTCGCCCTGTACCGCGACCATGTCCAGCCCCATCTGCTCGAGGGTCTTGCGGGCCTGGTCCTCGGTCTGTCCGACCAGATCCGGGATGGTCACCTCCTTCGGCCCGGTGCCGACGAAGACGACGACGGTCGTGTTGACCGCGGTGTCGCTCCCGGTGGTGGGACTGGTCCGCACCACTTTGTCTTTCATGGCCACCGTCGAGTCGGTCTTGTCCGGCTTGATCTGGGTGAAGCCGAGCTTCTCCAGCGCCTCGGTCGCCTCCTTGAGCGATTTGCCGCGCAGATCCGGGATCGGGTGCCGCTGCGGCCCGGACGAGACGTACAGCGTCACTTCCGAACCCTTGCGGGTCGGGACGTCGTTGCCCGGCGCGGTGCGCGTGGCGCTTCCGGCGGCCACCTCCAGGCTGGGTTCGGACAGCTCTTTCACCCGGAACCCGGCCTGCTCGAGGTTGGCTTTGGCGGCGTCGGCAGCCAGCCCGGTCACCTTCGGCACCGCGACGAGCGGCGCCGACGACCACGGCGCCCACGCGAACAGGCTGACGGCGAGCACCAGAACCAGCACGACGGCGAGCGCGGCCTTCGCCGATCGCCTCCGGTACAGCGGCAGCTCGTCGTCGTAGTCGTCACTGCGGGAGTCGTCGCGGCGGCGTCGTCCGGCGCCGAGCACGCCCTGCGGCACCGTTTCCAGGGAGTCGTCGTCGAGGTCGTCGTCGAGCAGCATCGGGGCCGACGGCTTGCCCCCGGCTAGCACCTTGATCAGGTCCGACCGGAACTCGGCCGAGGTCTGATAGCGGTTGGCGGGATTCTTGCTCATCGCCTTCATCACGACCGAGTCGAGTTCGGGCGAGACGTCCGGATTCACCTGCGACGGCCGCCGCGGATCCTCGTGCACGTGCTGATGCGCGACGGCGATCGGCGAATCGCCGGTGAACGGCGGCTCGCCGGTGATGAGTTCGAACAGCACGCAGCCCATCGAGTAGATGTCGCTGCGCGGATCCACCTTGATGCCGCGGGCCTGCTCGGGTGACAGGTACTGGGCGGTGCCCATCACCGCGGAGGTCTGCGTCATGGTGGCCGACGTGTCGTCCATGGCGCGGGCGATGCCGAAGTCCATCACCTTGACCGCGCCCTGGTGATCGATCATCACGTTGGCGGGCTTCATGTCGCGGTGCACGATCCCGGCCCGGTGCGAGAAGTCCATCGCGGCGGCGACGTCGGCCATCCAGGTCATCGCCTGCCGTTGCGGGATCGGCCCGTCCGAGCGCAGGATGTCGCGCAGGGTCTCGCCGTCGACGTACTCCATCACGATGAACGGCAGCGGCCCGTCCGGGGTGTCGGCCTCGCCGGTGTCGAAGACCTGGACGATGGTCGGGTGATTCAGCTTGGCGGCGTTCTGGGCCTCGCGCCGGAAGCGGAGGTAGAACATCGGGTCCCGGGCCAGATCGGGCCGCAGGATCTTGATGGCGACGTCGCGGTGCAGCAGCAGATCCCGGGCGAACTGGACCTCGGACATGCCTCCGAAGCCGAGCGTCTCGCCCAGCTCATACCGGTCGGAGAGCAGCTCGTCCATCGTCTCAGCCGCCCAGTCCGGGGATCGGAAGTCCCGGGATCAGCGGGGTCCGGGTGGTCGGTTCGGGGACCTCCGGCGTCGTCGTGTCTTCCGGTTCGGTTTCCTCGGTGGTCTCGTCGTCGGGTTCGGTGGTCGACGGCGTGGTCTCGGTCGTCGGGGTGTCTGTCGCGGTCCGGGTGCGCGTCGTCGTGATGCGTTCCGGCGTGGTCTCGACCGTCTCGGTCGACAAAGTGGGACTGGTCGGCGTGGTGCTGCCGGTGGGCGACTGATTGACCAGCCAGAACCCGATCAGGGCGATCGCGACGATCAGCAGGAGTGCGGCGACGGCGGCGAGCGCCTTCTGGCCGGAGCTCCAGCTGTCGTCGGCGGCGGGCACCGGCGCCGGTGCGGTGGGCGGACGGTGTGCCGCCGCCGCGGCTGCGGCGGCGGGCGGCACGATCGCCGGCGAGGTCGACACCCTGGTCTGCGGCCGCGCGGCGGGCACCGCCCCGCCGCGCGGTGCGGGAGGACGATGTCCGGCGCGCACCGCGGCGACCGCTTCGGCGAACTCCCCGCCGGTGGCGTAGCGCTGCTGCGGGTCCTTCGCGAGGGTGATCATGATCAGTTCGCGCACCGGAGCCGGCACCGAGTCGGGCAGCGGCGGCGGCGGGTCCTGGATGTGCTTCATCGCGACGGTCAGGGCGCCGTCGCCGGTGAACGGGCGGATCCCGGTGAGCGCCTCGTAGCCGACCACGCCGAGCGAATAGACGTCCGACGCCGCGGTGGCCTCGCCGCCGGTGGCCTGTTCCGGCGAGATGTACTGCGCGGTGCCCATCACCATGCCGGTCTGCGTGACCGGGGCGGCGTCGACCGCCTTGGCGATGCCGAAGTCGGTGATCTTGACCTGCCCGGTGGGGGTGATCAGGATGTTGCCGGGCTTCACGTCGCGGTGGATCAGGCCCTGCACGTGAGCGGCCTGCAGCGCCCAGCCGGTCTGCTCGAGCATGTCCAGCGTGTGGGTCAGCGAGAGCTTGCCCATGCGGGAGATCACCGAGTTCAGCGGCTCGCCGTCGACCAGTTCCATCACCAGGTAGGCGAGCGGGTCGCCGCCGTTGCGGTCCGGTGTCTCGCCGTAGTCGAAGACATTCGCGATGCCCTGGTCGTTGAGCCGTGCCGTGGTCTGCGCTTCGGTGCGGAACCGGGCGAGGAACGTCGGATCGTTCGAGTACTCGGCCTTGAGGACCTTGACCGCGACCCGTCGGCCGAGCCGCGTGTCCAGGGCCTCCCACACCTGGCCCATGCCGCCGGTGGCGATCAGTCGGACCAATCGATACCGGTCGGCGATGATGGTGCCGTTCTGCAGGCTCATCAGTTACCTCCCGTATAAGCATTCAACACTGCGCGTCCAATCGGGGCGGCGATCACGCCGCCGTAGGATTGCGCCCCCTGGTTTCCGTTCTCGATCATCACCGCGACGGCGATCCGTGGACTCGAGCTGGGGGCGAAGGCGATGTACCAGGCGTAGGCGCTGCCACTGCGGTTCGGATCGGTGGTCCCGGTCTTCGACGCGATCCCGGACTGGGACTGATACGTCTGCTGCTCGGACCGGATCATCATGTCGGTCAGTGTGTCAGCCTCCTCGGGGCTCAGCGGTCGGTTGACCGCCGACGGAGACGTAGTCGAGACGGTCCGCAGATCGGCGGTCTGCAGCTTGTCGACCAGGTAGGGCCGCATCCGGACGCCGCCGTTGGCGACGGTCGCGGCGATCACGGCGTTCTGCAGGACGGTCAGGCGGACGTCGCGCTCGCCGATGGACGCCTGAGCGAGGGCGGCGGCGTCGTCGCCCAGATCGCCGACCGTCGACTTGGCGACCCGCATCGGGATGCCGGCCGGATCCTCCCCGACGCCGAACTTCGCCGCGGTGTTCCGGAAATCGGCGAACTCGTCGCCGGGTAGCTTCTCGGTCACCAGCTGCGCGAAAGCGGTGTTGCACGACGACTCGAAGGCCTGGGCGAGGGTCACGGTGCCGCCGGACGCGCCGGGGCAGGTCTCATTCGCATTGTTCGGCAGCACGGTGTTGCTGTTCGGCAGCGGGAAGGACGCCGCGGAGGTCAGTCGGGTGTTCGCGTTCAGTCCGGCGTTCAGCCCGGTGGCGGTGGTGACCACCTTGAACGTCGAACCGGGCGGGTACAGCTCGGCGATCGCCCGATTGGTCAGCCGGGACGGTACGCCCTCGCGGGTGAGCTCGTTCCAGCTGTTCTCCGCGGCCTGGAAGTTCTGTGTGGCCAGAGTGTTCGGGTCGTAGCTGGGCGTCGACGCCATCGCCAGGATCTTGCCGGTGCCGGGTTCCAGTGCGACGACGGCGCCGCGGCACGGGCCCGAGCACTGACCCCGGCGCAGGGCGTTGAACGCGGCGACCTGCAACGTGGAGTCGATGGTGGTCACCACGTTGCCGCCGCGGGGATCGCGGCCGGAGAACATGTCGACGAAGCGCTGCGTGAACAGCCGGTCGTCGCTGCCGGACAGGAACGGGTCCTCGGCGGCCTCGAGCCCCCGATCGGCGCCGTAGCGCAGCGAATAGAAGCCGGTGACCGGGGCGAAGGCGGCCGGATCCGTCGGGTAGGTGCGCTGGTACTTGAAGCGGTTCCCGCTCGGCACCGACTGCGCCACGATGGTGCCGTCGGCGGTGACGATCATGCCGCGCTGGCGGGAGTACTCGTCGAACAGCACCCGCGCGTTGCGGCCGTCGTTGCGCAGGGCGCCGGCCTGGAACACCTGGACGTAGGTGGCGTTGGCCAGCAGCAGCACGATGATCGCGATCACCGCGATCCCGACGCGCTGAATGGGACGGTTCATGCGCGCTTCACCACCTGCGTCGGCATGGCCTCGACCTGCACCTTGGGCCGCGGCTTGGGGGCGTCGGGCTCCCGGGCGGCGTTGGAGATCCGGATCAGGATCGCGAGCAAGATGTAGTTCGCGAGCAGCGACGAGCCGCCGTAGGAGAGGAACGGCGAGGTGAGCCCGGTGAGCGGGATCAGTTTGGAGACCCCGCCGAACACCACGAACAGCTGGATGATGATCGTCACCGAGAGGCCGGCGGCGAGCAGTTTGCCGAAGCTGTCGCGCACGGCGACGGCGGTGCGCAGGCCGCGCATCACGAAGACGAAGTACAGCATGAAGATCGCGGCCAGGCCGACCAGACCGAGTTCCTCACCGAAGGAGGTGAGGATGAAGTCGGTGTTGGCGAACGGCACGATGTTCGGCCGGCCCGACCCCAGGCCGGTTCCGAAGAGGCCGCCCGTCGCCAGCCCGAACAGGCTCTGTGCGATCTGGTACCCGTAGGTGTCGTACTGGGCGAACGGGTCGAGCCACACCTGCACGCGGATCTGGAGATGGTCGAACAGCTGATACGCGACGACGGCGCCCGCCGCGAACAGGCCCACGCCGAGCAGCAGCCAGCTCACGCGCTCGGTGGCGATGTACAGCATCGTCAGGATGGTGGCGAAGATGAGCAGTGCGGTGCCCAGGTCCGACTCGAAGCCGAGGACCCCGAGCGCGATGATCCACGCGGCCAGCAGCGGGCCCATGTCGCGGGCCCGCGGGAAGTCGATGCCCATGATCTGCTTGCCCGCGGTGGTGAACAGGTCGCGCCGGGACACCAGGAAGGCCGCGGTGAAGATGATGACCAGGATCTTGGAGAATTCGCCGGGCTGAATGTTGAACAGCGGCGTGCGGATCCAGATCTTGGAGCCGTTGATCTCCGACATCGACGCGGGCAGGATCGCCGGAATCGCGAGGAAGATCAGGCCGGCCAGGCCGAGCGTGTAGGCGTACCGGGCCAGGGTGCGATGGTCGCGCAGCAGGATCAGTGTCGCGGCGAAGGCGATCATGCCGATCACCACCCACAGCAACTGCTGGTTGCCGTTGGCGGTGCGTTCGGTGGAGGCCAGCAACTCGTCCGTGCGGGCCGTGCCCAGGTCGAGGCGGTGGATCATCACCAGACCGAGGCCGTTGAGCGCGGCGACGGCAGGTAGCAGGGTCGGGTCCGCGTAGGGGGCGAACCGGCGGATCACCAGGTGTGCGACGGCGAACATCGCGCCGTACGCGCCGACGTACTTGGCCAGATCCCAGGTGATCGCCTGGTTCTGGGCGGCCTCGACGATCAGCAGGGCCACGGTCACCAGCACCAAAGCACAGATCAACAGCACCAACTCCGTGGTGCGTCCTCGACTGGCGGGCGCCGCGGCGGGCGCGGACGAAACGGGGGCGGCAGCCATCAGGACCCCCGGCAGGTCCGGTGACCCTCGGGGTCGACGCTGGGCGACGCCGGCGGGGAGCTCGGCTGCTCGGAGCGGGGAGCGGCGGGGCCGGGGGTGCGGGGGGCGGGCTCGGGTTGTTCGGGAGGCGCTTGGCCGTCACCGGCGGGCGGTGTGCACAGCGGCAGGAACTCGAGCTCGCGCACCCGGTCCTGGACGTCGAGCAGTTTCAGGTTCTTGATGCTCTTGGAGGTGATGGTGGTCTGGCCGATGCCGGTGAGATCGTCGACCTTCATCGGCACGCACTGCGCGGCGTCGTGGTCGGCGAAGGTCACCGTGGGCCGGTCGGAGTCGAGGTCGCTGACGCAGACCTTCTCGGCGGGCCCCTCGAAGTTGACGAAGAGCAGGCTGTCGGGAGTGCCGCGCTTGATCACCACCGAACCGTTCTCGGAGGTGACGAAGAAGTTCTCCATGGCCTTGGAGCGCACCACGAAGAACGCGGTCACCAGCAGGGCTACGATCGCCACCGCAGTGATCAGCAGCAGCGGGATGCGCCAGGGACTGCGCGACGGCGCGGGCTCGGGGTCGGTGTGCAGCGTCGGGCGCGCAGTGGGCTCGGGCGGCGGGCGCAGGGCGGCGGCCCGCCCGGCCGCGGTCTTCGGATTGGGCACGTACCCGGCCTGATCGTCGGTGCCCGCGGCGCCGCCCAGGATCGGCCGGGACTCCCCGTACTCGGTGTCGATCACGTCGGCGACGACGACGGTGACGTTGTCGGGGGCGCCGCTGCGCAGCGCGAGCTCGATCAGGCGGTCCGCGCATTCGGTGTGGTCGGGGATCGAGGCGAGCGTCTCGGCCAGCGTCTCTTCGCTCACCACGTCGGAGAGGCCGTCGCTGCACAGCAGGTAGCGGTCGCCGGCGCGCGCTTCGCGGATGGTGAGAGTGGGCTCCACTTCCTGCCCGGTGAGCGCCTTCATGATCAGCGAGCGCTGCGGGTGGCTGTGTGCCTGTTCGGCGGTGATGCGGCCCTCGTCGACGAGGGACTGAACGAAGGTGTCGTCCCGGGTGATCTGGGTCAGCTGACCGTCGCGCAGCAGATAGCCGCGCGAGTCGCCGACGTGGCACAGCCCGATGCGGCTACCCGCGAACAGGATGGCGGTCAGCGTGGTGCCCATGCCCTCGAGCTCGGGGTTGCGCTCCACCTGGGCGGCGATCGCCTCGTTGCCGGCGCGGGTGGCCGCCCCGAGGGCGTCGAGCAGATTGCCGGGGGGCTCGTCGTCGTCGAGCGTGCGCAGGGACTGGATCACCAGCTGGCTGGCGACCTCGCCGGCCGCGTGCCCGCCCATGCCGTCGGCGAGCGCGAGCAGTCGTGCGCCGGCGTAGACGGAGTCTTCGTTGTTGGACCGGACCAGGCCGCGGTCGCTTCGCGCGATGTAGCGCAGGACGAGGGTCACGAGCGCAACTCGATCACGGTCTTGCCGATGCGGATCGGCGTGTTCAGGGGTGCGCGGACCGCGGTGGTGACCTTGCCGCGGTCCAGATAGGTGCCGTTGGTGGAGCCGAGGTCTTCGACGTACCAGTCGTCTCCGCGTTTGGACAGGCGCGCATGGCGCTCGGAGGCGTAGTCGTCGGACAGCACCAGGGTGGAGTCGTCGGCCCGGCCGATCAGGACCGGCTGGTCGCCGAGGGTGATCCGCGTGTTGGCCAGGGCGCCGGCGGTGACCACCAGGTAGCGCGCTCCGCCGCGGGTGGCGCCGCGACGACGTCGTCGTTCCCGGAACCCGCTGCCGGAGGCGGCGCGAGTGCCGGCGGCGGAGGCGAGATCATTGCGCATCGAGCGGATGATGGCGTACACGAACAGCCACAACAGGATCAGGAACCCGAATCGGGTCACCTGCAAGACGATGCCCTGCATTCGCGCTTCACCTCCTAGTGAGTCGGTCGAGCCGGCGGCGCCGGCGTCTCGGGTGCACCGGGGCGATGCACGCCGACGGCCGGGGCGCTGATCGGCCCCGACCGCATTGTATTGGCTAGTGGCTACTGGAACCTGACGGTGATGTCGGAATGCCCGAGCCGGATCCTGTCGTTGTCGGCGAGTTTCCAGCTCGTCACGGCCATTCCGTTGACGGTGGTGCCGTTGGTGGAGTGCAGGTCCTGGAGCATCGCGGTCTGCCCGTCCCAGCTCACGTCGACGTGCCGGCGCGAGACGCCGGTGTCGGGCAGGCGGAACTGCGCATCCTGGCCGCGCCCGATCACGTTGGATCCCGGGCGCAGCGCGTACGTGCGGTTGCTGCCGTCCTCCAGGATCAGGGTGATGGCCGCCGGCGCCTGAGCGCCGCCGGGGCCCGGCTGACCCAGACCCGGCTGCGCGTAGGCGGTCTGGTCGTAGGCGGCGGGCTGGTCGTAACCCTGGGGTGCGGCGTCGTACGCGGGCTGCTCGTAGCCCGGCTGCGCATAGCCCTGCTGGCCGTACCCCTGGTCGTAGCCCTGCGGCTGTGCGTACGGATCCACGGCGGGCTGCGCGTAGGGATCGGCGGCCGGCTGGGCGTACGGATCGGCAGCGGGCTGCGCGTAGCCCTGCTGGTCGTACCCCTGCTGCTGGTCGTACCCCTGCTGGCCGTAACCCTGGTCGTAGCCCTGCGCGCCGTAGCCGGGCTGCTGGCCGTAGCCCTGGTCGTAGCCGGCGGGCTGTGCGTAGCCCTGCTGGTCGTATCCCTGCTGGCTGTAGCCCTGCTGGTCGTACCCCTGCGGCGCGTAGCCCTGCTGGTCGTAGCCGGCGGGCTGCTGGCCGTACGCCTGCTGGTCGTAGCCCTGCTGGCCCTGGTCGTACGGCTGTTGTGCGTAGCCCTGCTGGTCGTAGCCCTGCTGCTGGTCGTACCCCTGCTGGGGGTCGTACGCAGGCTGCTGCTGTCCGTACGGGTCGTAGCCACCCTGCTGGCCGTAGCCCTGTCCGGGGTACTGGCCGTCGTTTCCGGGGGGATTGGTCATGTCGGGGGCTCCTTGACTGGGGCTTTCGGTTGGCGGGGTCGGTTCTGGTCGGGACGGCACCGGTCGTGGTCTGGCGTCTGGATCGACGACGCCCTGGGTCCGGAACTGCCCGGTGTGCAGCGACGGCACCTGATCGAACTCTACGACGACCGGCCCGTAGGTCTGCCATCCATTGTCCCGAATGAAGTCTTCGAGGTGGCGGGAAAAGATCTTACGATTGAGTTCATACTCTTCGCTGACGTGTGCGAGGTCCGATCCGCTGAGGACCACCGTGTAGCTGTTGGCGACGAGGGTCGCGCCGTCGCCGAGGTCTTCCGCCGAGGCCTCGGCCGAGCGCTGGAGATTGTTCTCGATCTCCTGCGGCGCCACCTGACCCCCGAAGACACGCGCGAATCCGCCGTCGACGGCGGACTCGAGCTTGCGCTCGATGCGGTCCAGCAGGCCCACGAGTCCTCCTTCGATGTGTCTCGGCGGGTCGACGTGCGTCGGTCGTGGATCAATGCTACCGGCAAGCGATGGCATCGCACCCTTCATAGTGAACTTGAGCCCCTTCTGTCACACGGACACCGGTGCTGTGCCTTTCAATGAACATCGCCGTCGCTGGTCAGCGCCGTGCTGGGGGGCCGATTTTTGCTCGGGCGGGGATCCGTGTAATCTTCGTTAAGTCCAAGCGGACGCCGTCGAGAGATCGACAGGCCACGGGCGAGTGGCGGAATGGCAGACGCGCTGGCTTCAGGTGCCAGTGTCCTTCGGGACGTGGGGGTTCAAGTCCCCCTTCGCCCACATAGAGAAGAGACGACCCCGGCTCCGGCCGGGGTCTTCTCTTTGCGGCGGCGTTCAGATTCCCGTCGTGGGGACCTCGCTGCAGAGCAGAACCCTCGACGCGGGAGAGGCTTTCGAGATCGGACCCACGGGGTGGTCACAGTTCCGGGAAGCGGTCTGGGCACGGGGAACCGGACGGCCTGATCCGCGCGAACGGGCAGCGGTCGGCGCTACTCGGCGAGGATACCGATGGTGCCGGGGATCAGCTGGATGTCGCGCGGGGCGTCGTTCACGTCTTCCACACGTTGCGCACAGTGGCCACGACGGGGCCTGCGCCGGTGGCGGCGGTCGCGGAGGTGGGCAGGCGCCAGAAGCCGTTGTCGGCCTGCGGGCCGGGTCGCTGCGCAGGGCGGTGCCAGTAGCGGAGGCGTTCGGCGCCGGTCTTGCCGGTCTGCAGGTTGCGCCAGTCGACGATCAGGTACCGCGCGGCGTTGTACGACGTGTGCGGGGCCAGCGGTGCGACGCGGAATTCCGTGGTCGCCGGCGCTCCGATCATCAGCGGGCGCACGCCGGGGGCGGCGGTCACGGTGACGGGCGTGAACGATGCGCCGGGCGGTGCCACCGGCGGGAGTTCTATCCCGGTCACCGCCGGGGTCGAGAATGTCGGTGCGGCGCTCGCCGGGGCCGCACCCAGGCAGAGCGCAGCGACGGTTCCGAGCGCGATCGCTGCCAGCCGGGGCCGAAGTCGCATGGTGATCTCCCCTGTAGTCCGGACATTTCGGTCCCCGTCCCTCCTGCCTACCATCTCGTGACTGAAGTGACCAGAGTCACTCCTGAATCAGAACTGCGGTCCGGTCTATCCGAGGCGAGGGTGCCCGGCACCCTTGTCTCGTTCTGGCACCCTTGACTGACGGTGCCAGAACGTGCCCGGGGTGCCGGGCACCCTCGTTTCGGCCGGGCACCCCGTCTCCAACTGGCACCCTCGTCTCCAACTGGCGCCCTCTCTCCAGGCTGCCGCATCGTCGGCAGGGTGGTCTCGACGCCGCGGTTGAAGGGCGACCAGCGAGGGACTCGCCGGTGGTCGTCGGCGGGGCGGAGCCGGTGAGGACACGCGGTCGAAGGACGTCCGGTGCGACGGCTGCCTGGACGTCTTTGGGGACGACGAGGGCTGCGGGCATGCCCCGGTTCAGGCAGGCGGCCGCTTCGTCGAACGCCGCGTCGACGTCTGCGGGATGGTCGACGATGCGGCAGCAACCGACCACCCCGGACAGGATCGCCGGCAGGTCGATGGTGTCCGGAGGGTCGAGCATGTCCTGAAATCCGCCGCGCCCCACGGTCGCCCGCGGCGCGCTGCCGATGATCGCGAGGACGGGCACGCGGCTGTCGTACGACTCGCCGAGCGCCGGCACCAGGTTGAGCGCCCCGCCGCCGGAGGTGGTCAGCACAGCGGTCGGTCCGCCGCTGATCCGAGCGAGCCCGTCGGCCATGGCGCCCGCGCCGAACTCGTGCTTGGCGATGACGGGGCGGATTCCGCGATGGCGCACCGCGGCGTCGAACACGTCCTCGGCGTTGGCGCCGTGCACGCCGAAGAGGGTGTGCACGCCGAGTCCGGCGAGACGCTCGACGATTCGCTCGGCGATCGTCGGCTCGGTCCGGCTCACCGGCCGATGCTGGCCAGGAACCGGTCCATGGTGCGCTCCGCCAGCGCCGTGATGGTCAGCGAAGGGTTGACCAGTCCGACCGCGCCCGGGCAGAAGGCGCCGTCCACGACGAACAGGTTGTCGTAGCCCTTCACCGAACCGCCGGCGTTCGCGCCCTGACCGACGGCCACGCCGCCGAGCCCGTGGAATGTGGCCCCAGACCCGAATCCGGCTGCGCGAGAAGAGATCACGAGGCCGTTGTGCGGTGTGCCGTGACGCACCTCGGTTCTCTGATGGAAGTGCCTGGCGAAGACGTTGGCACGACGGTCCAGGACGCTGGTCCCTTCGCGGAACGGGTAGTTCAGTTCGGTTCCGCGGGTGCCGTGGACGTAGTCGATGGTGCCGCGCTCGTCGGTGTGCACCTGGATCAGGTGCGTGAGGGCCGCGCCGCCGAGCGGAGCGGGAAGCGGTGCGGCCTGGTAGATCATCGCGGCGGGCCCGCCGGGGAGCCGGTCGTCGCGAATGCGGGCGTAGCCTGGCCCGCCCTGGCGGGGACCCTGAGCGTCGCGCAGGTTGGTGCGGACGATGAGGAAGTCGCCGTTGCCGCCGAAGCCGTCGCCGATCTTGCCGGAGAGGGCCGGCAGCGCACCCTGGGCTCGGGCGCGCACCAGCAGGGACGTGGTGTGGAAGGAGCCCGCGGCCATGAAGACGTAGTCGGCTTCGGCGGTCACCGTGCGCAGGGTGCGGCGCTTGTCGTCGATGAGACGGGCCCGCACCACGAAACCCTTCTTCCGGCTGCGGGGCCGGATGTCGAAGACCTCGTGCATGGCTTTGACGACGACGTTGCCGGTGGCTTCGGCGGCGGGGAGGTAGTTGCGGTCGACGGAGTTCTTGGCGCCGCTGTTCACGCCGTAGGAGAGGTCGCCGACGCTCACGCCGGGTCGCGCCTTGCCGGCGAGCTCGCGGCGGACGACGTCCCAGTTCACCGAGAAGTCGGGGAAGGCGGGCTCGGCCCCGTAGCGGGCGATGGTGTTCAGCCACGTGCGCGCGCCGGTGTAGTTCGGCGTGGCGAGGATGTCCCGCGGGAGGCCGGTCGCATCGAGCATCTTCCGGGCCCGCGGGAAGTAGACACGCGCGAGTTCGTCGTACCCGGTCCCGCCGGGGAACACCTCGTCGAAGTCGGCTTTGTCCGGCTGCGCGGAGAAGGCGCCGAACACCAGGGATCCGCCGCCGACGCCGGCTCCGTGCACCGATTCGATGCCGTTGCCCTTGACGGTCTCCAGGACGCCGGGGTAGCGCTCCACCGGCACCTGCATCGAGCTGGAGATTCCCGCGGTGTCGGAGAACCACGCGGCCCTCTTGTCGGGGTTGTCGAAGGTGGCGAAGGTGTTTCCGTCCTTGCGGATCGGCCAGCGGCGCCCGCGCTCGAAGACGGTGGTGCGGATGCCCGCGCGTCCGAGGCGGAGTGCGGCGACCGCACCGCCGAAGCCGCTGCCGATCACGATGGCGGTCGGGCCGCCGGGCTGTGCCGCCGCGGGTGATGCGCCGAGCGTGCCGATCGCTGCGGCACCGGCGACGACGGCGGACGTTCCGAGGGCGCCGCGGAGGAAGGCGCGGCGGGAAACCTGGGAGGTTTCTGAGCGAGATTGTTGCACGCGCAAACAGTAGCTCAGAAGTTTGATTAGGCAAACCTAAATAATGAGACGGATGCGACCAATTTCGCTTCCCGCCACGACTCCGCGAACCGGCGCCCCAGCCGTGGGTGGGGGCTCGGTGCCGAACAGACCCTCGATGCGCGGCGAGCTGGTCAGGGGGAGCTGAACAGCACTTGGCCGGCCGGGTTCAACAGGCCGGCGAGCCGCGGCCACGGAATCGTGACGGGGACGTAGTCGCCCAACGCGTGGATCACCGGAACGTAGAGGTGCAGCCCTTCGTCGAGGGCGATCCACGCGCGCAGCGCGTCGGGCGCCGACTCGGTCTGGGCCAGTCGGCCGCTGGTGTCGGCGGCCGCGGCCAGCACCAGCAGTTGCCGGCGGGCCGCACCCGGATCGGTGAACAGCGAATCCAGCGTCAGTGCTTGATTCTTACCGGGATCGAGAACCGTGGTCTCGACGCTGTGGGACGGATAGGCGGCGCCGTCGGTCGCGCCGAGCGTGATCAGAACGCCCGACAGCGTGGTCTTCGCGACGACGGTGCGCGACACTTCGCGGGGGGTCAGCTCGCCGTCGGACACCGTGGTGCGCCGATCGGCGCGCGCCCGCGCCGTGATTCCGTTCGCCGCCCGGTCCATCGCCTGGTTGAAGGCCTGCCGGGTGCGCGTGGTACCGCCGGTGACCTGGGGAACGGTGACGTCCCACGTCGAGCCGTTGTCTGCGCTGCCGGTGAGCCGCCGGGCGCCCGGCTCGAATCCGGCGGTCGACGGTGCGACGGACACCGACGTCGCGGTGACCGACGTCGCACTCGTCGACGGGTACGAGACCGCGCTCGACGGCGGGGAGCCGTCCGGGGACGGCGAGGTCCCGGCGGAGGCGCAGCCTGCGGCGAGCGCCGCCGTCGCGGCGGCCGCGGCGATCAGCAGCGCAGGCCTGGAACGGTACATGGGACGAGAGTTTAGTGGCCTCGACCGGGATATCGGCCCCGAGCGCGGTGTCCGCGAACAGGCGAGTCGGGACGGAGTCAGGCGAGAGGCGACGTGAGATGGCGGCGTGCGTGCGCGACGAGGTCGTCGAGCGGGGCGACGGTGCGCAGGCTCTGCGCGGTGATGATCGCGCCTTCGACTCCGCTCACCATGACCCGCGCGGCCGAGCGGGCCGCGTCGTCGCCGAATCCGGACCGGACGAACGCTGCGGCGATCCGGTCGGTGAACCCGGCGAAGGCGCGGGCGGCGGCCGCGGCGGCGGCCGGATACTCCTGGGCGGCCTGCGTCGCGGCGGCGAGTGGACAGCCGAACCGGTAGTCGCTGGCCGTCAGCGCGTGCTTCCACTGCTCCACCCACAGGGCGAGCGCCTCGACCGGCGGATGCGCGGCCAGCACCGCGTCGAGTTCGGCGCCGATTCGCGCACCGGCCTCGGCCGCGGCGGCCTCGAGCAGTTGGGCCTTGCCGCGGGGAAAGTGCTGATACATCGAACGACGGGCGACGGCGCTGCTGTCGAGCAGTTCGGTCATTCCGAATCCATCCGCTCCGCGACTGCGCAGCAGCACGATCGCCGAGTGCAGAAGTCGTTCGCGGACACCGGCTTTCGTGTCCTGCTCTCGGCCGGAATCAATGGTCACGCCGCCCAGTCTACCCAAGTAGACCGATCGTTCTGTATCGTCTCGCCCATGAGCCATGTATTCGACGAGGCGATCTCGGTCCGGCGCACGGACGACGTCTTCCACGCCACCACCCATCCGGCCTACTCCAACATGGTCGGACCGTTCGGCGGAATCACCGCGGCGACGGTCGTCCACGCCCTCCAGCAGCACCCGGACACGCTCGGCGAACCGCTGGCCGTGACCATCAACTACACGGCGCCGATCGCCGACGGCGACTGGGATCTGTTCACCAGCGCGGTGCGCACCAACCGCACCAACCAGCACTGGGTGTTCCGCATCGAGCAGCACGGCGACATCGTCTCGACCGGCACCGCGGTGTTCGGTCTGCATCGTCCTACCTGGTCGAACACCGAAGCCCAGCCGCCGACCGCGCCGCCGGTGGAAGAGATCGAACCGCTGGAGTTCCCGGAGTTCATCGCGTGGGCGCGCAACTACGACAAGCGGTTCGTGACCGGCGGGCTCGACGCCGGTGCGAGCGACGACTCGACGTCGACGCTGTGGATCCGCGATGCGCCGGAGCGTCCGCTCGACTACCCCGCCCTGATGTCGATCACCGACAGCTTCTATCCGCGCGTGTTTCTGCGGCACGGGACGTACATGCCGGCCGGCACCATTTCGCTGACCACGTACTTCCACGCCACGCCGGGGGAACTCTCCGAGCACGGCACCGCCCATCTGCTGGCGACAGCGAGCGCCGCCCGGTTCGCCGGCGGGCACTACGACCAGCACGGCCGGGTCTGGAGTGTTCCCGGCGAGGGCGAGCCGGTCCTGCTGGCGTCGACGCATCAATTGGTCTACTTCAAGAACCCGCAGCCGCAGGAGTAACCGTCCGCGGCCTGCCGGCTTGTGCTCCGGGCACAAAGACCCGCCGATAGTTCGTGTCTCGCGGCCGTTCCCACCGCCGACCCCGGCCCATAGTGTCAGCAATCACATTCGAGAGAAAAGGTGATTGCTGTGACACCGGGAACCTACTTCGCCTGGGAGTCTGCCGACCGCGGCGACGCCCCCTGCATCCGCGACGACGCGCTCGACCTGACCTACGCCGAGTTCGCCGCACGCGTCGACGCCGCCGCAGAGCAGCTGCAGTCGCTGGGCGTCGGTCGCGGCGACGTGGTGGCGACCTTTCTGCCGAACCGCGTCGAACTGGTCGTCACCCTGATGGCCGCGTGGCGACTGCGGGCGGTGGGCACTCCGGTCAACCCCGGTTTCACCGATGCCGAAGCCGAGTACCAGCTGCGCGATTCGTGCACGTCGGTCGTCGTCGCGGAGACGCCGATCGGCGACCGTGACGCACGGACCCTTCTCCTGGTCGACGATCTGGCCGCCGCCCCGTCGCCCGGCTGGATGCCCCCGCAGCCGCCGACCGAGGCCGACGACGCGTTGCTGATCTACACCTCCGGCTCCACCGGCCGCCCCAAAGGGGTGCTTCTCGGACACGACAACCTGCACTTCTTCGCGCGCAGCTCCGCCGAGTTCTTCGGGCACGGGCCCGACACCCACGCCCTGCTGATCCTCCCGCTGTTCCACTCCAACGCCATCAACGTCAGCGTGCTGGCGCCGCTCGCGGTCGGCGGGCAGGTCAGCATCACCGGCCGCTTCTCGGCGGGCCGGTTCTTCGACGACGTCGCCCGCCTGCGGCCCACCTTCTTCTCGGCCGTCCCCGCCGTCTACGCGATGCTCGTCGCCAAGGGCGAGGTTCCCAGCGGCGCGCTGGACTCACTCCGCTTCGCGATCTGCGGCGCCGCGCCGATCTCCCGGGAACTGCTGGACAGGACCGAGCAGACCTTCGGGATCCCGATCGTGGAGGGCTACGGCCTGACCGAGGCGACGTGCGCGTCCTGCTGCAATCCGATCGACGGCCCCCGCAAGCTCGGCACCGTCGGACCCGCGCTGCCGGGCCAGACGGTGCGCGTCGTCGGTCCGGACGGGCGAGAGGTTCCCGTCGGCGAGCGCGGCGAAGTGCTGATCGCCGGACCCGCGGTGATGCGCGGATACTTGAACCGTCCGGAGGCGACCGCAGAGGCGGTCGTCGACGGCTGGCTGCACACGGGCGACGTCGGGGTGCTCGACGAGGACGGCTATCTGAGGATCGTCGACCGCATCAAGGACATGATCATCCGCGGCGGCGAGAACGTCTATCCCAAGGAGATCGAGATCGCGCTCGCCGGCCACGACGCCGTTCTGGAGTGCGCGGTGGTCGGCGCGCCCGATCCGGTGCTCGGCGAGGTGCCCGTGGCCTTCGTGGTCACCTATCCGGACCTGCCGGTCACCGCAGAGGAGCTCGCCGAGTTCGTCCAGCCGCAGCTCGCAAAGGTCAAGTGGCCCCAGCACGTTCACCTCGTCGAGGCGTTGCCCCGGAACCCGGTGGGCAAGGTCGACAAACCGGGACTGCGCGGTCGGCTGCGCGCCCCGGCCTGATTCCACCGCCGAACACGCAGAGAGATCGACGGCGAGCGACCTCGCCCGCGATGACCCCTGCCCGCTACACGGCATCGATTCCTCTTTCCGTCATTCCACGCACAATCCGACAAGGAGACGACACATCATGGGTTTCACAGAAGGCGACTTCCCGCCGGTCGATCCACCGGTGTTCCTCGAGCAACCGCTTCGGGACCGGGTCCGCACCCTCGCCACGCATTGGGCCGAGTACGGCTTCGGCACGCCGAAGATGGTGCACACGATCTATCTGATGAAGGTGGGCCTGGTGTACATCGTGGCGGGCTGGTGCCTCGCCGCGCTGACCTCCGGAATGAATCCTCTGCACCTCGGCGAGATCTGGAATCAGCCGATCGTGTATCAGAAGATCCTGCTCTGGACCGTGTTCCTGGAATCGGTGGGCATCGCCGGCTCGTGGGGTCCGCTGGCCGGGAAGTTCTCGCCGATGACCGGCGGCATCCTGTTCTGGGCACGCCCGGGCACCCTCCGCATGGCGCCGTGGCCGGACAAGGTCCCGGGAACCGGCGGCGACACCCGCACCGTCGTCGACGTCGCGATTTACCTGCTGTTCCTGGTGAACATCCTGGTCGCGATCGTTCTTCCGGGCTGGACCGGCGCGAACGGCGTTCCCGCCTGGGTCAACGAGCACGGGTTGGTCGACCCGGCGGTCCTGTATTCGCTGATCGTGCTCTGGTTGTTGCTCGGCCTGCGCGACAAGGTCGCTTTCCTGGCTTCACGTGCCGAGCAGTACCTTCCGGCGGTGATCTTTTTCGCGTTCCTGCCGATCCTGACGGGTTTCGCGAGCATGATCATCGCCGCGAAGCTGCTCATCGTGATCGTGTGGGTCGGTGCGGGCGTCTCCAAGATCGGCTACCACTTCACCAACGTCATCCCGCCGATGGTGTCGAACACCCCGTGGCTCACGATCAAATCGGCCAAGCGGATGAACTACCGCGACTTCCCGAAAGACCTGCGCCCGAGCCACTCGGCCTCGCTCACCGGTCACGTCCTGGGCACACTCGTCGAGATCGTCGCACCGCTGATTCTGCTGTTCTCGACGAGCAAGTGGCTGACTCTGGCCATGGTGGTGCTGATGGTCTGCTTCCACCTGTTCATCTTCTCGACGTTCCCGCTGGCGGTGCCGCTCGAGTGGAACATCCTGTTCGCCTATCTGACGATCTTCCTGTTCTGGGGCTTCCCGAATCAGAACGGCTACGCCCCGTGGGACTTCGACCCGGCCTGGGGCCTGGCGGTGATCGCCGTGCTGCTGTTGATCCTTCCGGTGCTGGGCAACCTGCGGCCCGATCTGGTCTCGTTCTTGCCGTCCCTGCGGCAGTACGCGGGCAACTGGGCGTCGGCGCTGTGGGCGTTCGCTCCGGGGGCCGAGCAGAAGCTCAACGGTCAGGCAGTGGTCCGCCCGACGGTGAACAATGTGAACCAGCTGGAGAAGACCTACCCGGCGGACATCGCCGAGATCACCATGCAGCAGACCATCGCGTGGCGTGCCATGCACAGTCAGGGCCGTGGCCTCTATTCGCTGCTCTACCGGGAACTGGGCGAGGACCGGATCGGCGAGTACACCATTCGCGAAGCGGAGTTCGCCTGCAACTCGCTGCTGGGATTCAACTTCGGCGACGGTCACTTCCACAACTGGCGGCTGATCGAGGCTCTGCAGAAGCGCTGTGACTTCGCTCCGGGCGAGTTCACGGTGGTATGGGTGGAGTCCCAACCCATCCACAAGACGACCCAGGAGTACATGGTGATCGACGCGGCCCTCGGCATCCTCGAGCGCGGTACCTGGGACGTCCGGGATGCGGTGGCGGAGCAGCCGTGGCTCCCGAACGGCCCCATCCCGGTCGAGGTCGCCTGGCGCCGGGCGAACGCCCCACGACTGTCGGGCGTCCGGTAACCATGACCACCGCGATCGTCGTCGGCGGCGGGCCCAACGGGCTCGCCGCCGGCCTGCAACTCGCGCGTCACGGTGTGGACGTGACCGTCCTGGAGGCGGCGGACGAGATCGGCGGCGGCGCAAAGTCCGGCGAGCTCGGCGTGCCCGGTCTGATCCACGACTACTGCTCGGCGTTCCATCCGCTGGGCGTCGGTTCGCCGTTCTGGCGGGAGGTCGGCCTGGACCGTCACGGCCTGGAATGGGCGTGGCCGGAGATCGATTGCGCGCATCCGCTCGACGACGGATCGGCGGGTCTGCTTCATCGGTCGATCGAGCAGACCGCCGCCGGGCTGGGCGCCGACGGGCGACGGTGGCTGCTGGCATTCGGCGACCTGGTGTCCGGTTTCGACCAGATCGCTCCCGACCTCCTGCGTCCGGTGGTGAACGTGCCCCGGCACCCGTTCCGGCTCGCCGCGTTCGGTCCCCGGGCGCTGCTGCCGGCGACCTGGCTGGCGCGCTTCTTCACCACCCCGCAGGCGCGGGCTCTGTTCGGCGGAGTGGCGGCGCACGCATTCCACCGACTGGACCGTCCGATGACCGCATCGCTCGGCATGATGATCACCGCGAGCGGGCACCGGTTCGGCTGGCCGGTCGCAGTCGGCGGCTCCGGGGCCATCACCCGGGCTGCCGCTGCGGCGCTGACCCGGGCCGGCGGCCGGATCGAGACCGGTGTGACCGTCGTTGATCGATCGCAGCTCCCGGATGCCGACATCGTGATGCTGGATCTGTCTGCAGCGCAGGTGCTCGCACTCTTCGGTGATCGCATGCCGACGCGCATCGCCAAGGCGTACGGCCGGTATCGGGTCGGGTCCTCGGCCTTCAAGGTCGACTTCGCGATCCGGGGCGACGTGCCCTGGCGCAATCGGGAGACCGCCGCCGCGGGCACCGTGCATCTCGGCGGCGATCTGGCCGAGATCGCCTACACGGAGAAGCAGCGGGCCGCCGGTGTGATGGTGGACAACCCCTTTGTCCTGGTGGGGCAGCAGTACGTCGCCGACGCGAGTCGCAGCAACGGTGACGTGAATCCGATCTGGTCGTACGCGCACGTGCCCGCCGGCTACACCGGAGATGCCACCGAAGCGGTGATCCGGCAGATCGAACGCTTCGCCCCGGGCTTTCGCGATCAGATCGTCTGGTCGGAGTCGCGGGGGACCGTCGCACTGGAGCGGTACAACGCCAACTACGCCGGTGGGGACATCATCGGGGGTGCCAACACCGGCGTGCAGATGCTGCTTCGGCCGCGGCCCGCGCTCGATCCGTATGCGACGGGCGTCGACGGGGTGTACATCTGCTCGCAGTCGGCGCCTCCGGGGGCCGGCATCCACGGCCTCTGCGGTTACCACGCGGCCACGACGGCACTGCGGCGAGCGGGAATCGTCGCGGGCTGATGCCGGGACGGTGAGACGAGAGAGGGGACGCCAGCCATGACTGAATCGACGGCCGACCCGGTCGACGCCGAAGTGCGGGCCGCTGTCGGAGTGATCGCTCGCCGGTTCCACGAGCGGGAACAAGAGATCATCGACCACATGACCGCCCGGATGCTGGAGATCGATCACCTGGACGGCGACCCGGTACTGGTGGACCTTCTTCGGGCGAGCGTGGAGGCCAACATCACCACCATCAACCACGTCCTCTCCAACGACATCCCGATCGCACACCTGCAGCCGACCACCGCTGCGGTGGAATACGCGTTCCGGCTCGCACAGCGAGAGGTTCCGTCGAACTCGCTCATGCGGGCCTACCGGATGGGCGAGTACGAGTACAACCGGCTCTGCCTGGAGATGCTCGAAGACCTCGAGCTGAGCGAGGCGGTCTCGATCCGGGCCGCGAGCTATCTCGCCCGGGTCTTGTTCGACTACATCGACTGGATCAGCCAGCAGGTCTTCCTGGCGTACGAGAACGAGCGGCGGCGCTGGATCGGTGCCGAGGGCAACGTCCTCTCGTCGACCGTGAATCATCTGCTCGACGGCGACGGTGAGCCGAAACCGTACGAGCTCGAGGCCTTCGAGTCGGAGACCGGCTACCGGCTCGACCGCACCCACCTCGCCGCGATCCTGTGGACCCCCGATCCGACCGGAATGCTCACCGAGATCGACCGGGCTGCCAGGTCTCTGGCCGCGGCCTTGCGGAGTCCGGCCGCTCCGGTGATCACCGCATCGGACCGCAGCACCGTGTGGGTGTGGATCCCGTTCGACGGTCGCGTGCCGCCCACCGACGCGGCGAGCATCGCCGAGCGGGCGTCCTTGCCGGCGGGCCTGCGGATGGCCCTCGGACTGCCGGGAGACGGCGTGGCCGGCTTCCGCCGGTCACATCGACAGGCCCGCGCGGCGTACGACGTCGCCACCGTGGTGCCGCGCCGGGGCCCGCAGGTGGTCGGCTACGGCGACCGGGGAATCGCGGTGGTCTCGGTGATGGCGCGCGATCTGCCGTCGACCCGCGCCTGGATCGGTGACCTTCTGGGCCCGCTCGCCGCCGACACGCCGAACGCGCAGATCCTTCGGGAGACGCTGTCGGAGTATCTCGCGTCCGGGGAGAGTCATGTGCGCACCGCGGAACGGATGACGCTGCATCGCAACACCGTCAAGTACCGGATCGGCAAGGCGATGGAAACGCTGCCGCGCCCCGGGGACCGTATGGATCTGGCTCTCGCTCTGACCGTGTGCGAGTACCTCGGTCCGGTCGTCGTCGCGGACTGAACGGCGGAGGCGCCGTGGTCGGAGACCCGTTCACCCCTCGGCCGTCTCCGTAACTTACGGTACCGTAGGTTGCATGGATATTGCGCTGGCCGACGCCGATGCGGTCTATGAGTACTACCGCGGCCATCGCCAGCCGGCGCTCCGGGCCAAGGCGCTCTACGGGTGGCTCGCGCTGCGTCACCGGCCCGACGTCCACCTCGACGGGGAGGCGGCCCGGCGGCTCCGCGAACTGCGCCGGGAGCCGGGTCATGCGGTGATCGTGTCGGCGAATCATGTGCGGCAGACCGATCCCTTCGTGCTGGCGGCGACCGGCTTCCGCTCGCCCCTGCGGCCCCGGATCGGCACGATCCGGGTGCTGGCGAAGGACGGGCTGTTCCAGGATCCCGAGCAACGCCGCAAGATCGACGTGATGGGCGGCATTCCCGTGTTCCGTCCCAAAGACCACGGAGTGCGCGAGTCGATGGCGGCCGGGCGGACCATGATCGACGTGTGCATCGACCGAATGTCTCGAGGCGACTGGCTGGCGGTGTTCCCCGAGGGCACCTGCAACAAGGGTGACCCGGCGCGACTGCAGCCGCTCGGCAGCGGCCTCGGGCACATCGCGCTCGGCGCACTCCGGCGCGGGCAGCCGGTGTCCCTGGTCAGCATCGGGCTGGCCTACCGGGATACGACCGCGCAGCGAACCTCCGTCTCGATCAGCGAGCCGGTCGAGTTCGACGGTGCGGCGCGCAAGAGCGCCGCCGCCGCGACCAGGTTCGCCGCCGCCCGTCTCCAGGAGGCGGTCGACCGCGCGACCGCGCGCCTGTAGGGGTTCGGCGCCTCTGTTCTCCGGCCCAGCGCCACCGGACCCGCCGAGCTCCGTGAGCGCGACGTCAGGGTCTGACCGATCGGCGTATGGATTCCGTGAGGAGCCCTGTTCGGAACCCGGGCTCGAGCGTTTGATCGGGAGTTGCGCCCGCTGCGGGCGTGCGACCAGCGAACCCGCGGTCGCCGGTGCCCGAATGGAGTTCGTGTGCTTGACCTCGTCTATGTGTGCGGCGTGATCGCCTTGTTCGTCGGCCTCGGGCTGCTGGGGAAGGCGGTGGAGAAACTGTGACGGTCATTCAGCTCGTCGCCGCAGCGCTCGGCGTGGCGGCGATCGTGTATCTCGTGATCGCCCTCATCCATCCGGAGCGATTCTGATGACGTGGTTGCACGCGATCCTTTCGCTGGGGACCGTCGTCCTCATCCTCGCCGCGCTGTACCGTCCGCTCGGCGACTACATGGCCTGGGTCTTCACCTCCGGCAAGGATTGGTGGCTCGAACGCGGGATCTATCGAGTGATCGGGGTCGACTCGAAGGGCGAGCAGACGTGGCCGGCCTACCTCCGCGGCGTCCTCGTCTTCTCGGCGGTGGGCCTGCTGATCGTCTACGGCTTGCAGCGGCTGCAGCAGTGGCTGCCCTATTCGCTCGGGCTCGAGGCCCCGTCACAGCCCTTGTCGTTCAACACCGCGGCCTCGTTCGTGGGGAACACGAACTGGCAGTCGTACTCACCGGAACAGACCCTCGGGTACACGGTCCAGTTCGCGGGTCTCGCCGTGCAGAACTTCGTCTCCGCGGCGGTGGGCATCGCGGTGGCGATCGCGCTGGTGCGTGGTTTCGCCTACCGCCGGACGGGCACGATCGGGAACTTCTGGGTCGACCTGACCAGGGGTGCGCTGCGGATCCTGCTTCCGATCGCGCTGATCAGCGCCGTCGTGCTGATCGTCGGCGGCGTGATCCAGAACTTCAACGGGTTCACCTCCGTCACCACCCTCACCGGCGCGACGCAGACGATTCCCGGCGGGCCGACCGCATCGCAGGAGGCCATCAAGCTGCTGGGCACCAACGGCGGCGGATTCTTCAACGCGAACTCGTCGCATCCGTTCGAGAACCCGACCGCGTGGACGAACTTGGTCGAAGTCGTTCTGATGCTGATCATCCCGTTCTCGCTGCCCCGCACCTTCGGGAAGATGATCGGCGACAACCGACAGGGCTATGCCGTCGTCTCGGTCATGGCGCTGCTGTACGTGGCATCGTTCGGCATTCTGACCGCGCTCGAGTCCGCGGGCCGAGGCAGCGCCCCGGAGCTGGCCGGCGCGGCGATGGAGGGCAAGGAGCAACGGTTCGGCATCCTCGGGTCGACGCTGTTCGCCACCACCGGCACCGGCACCTCCACGGGTGCGGTCAACTCGATGCACGATTCCTACACCTCACTCGGCGGCATGATGCCGATGCTCAACATGATGCTGGGCGAGGTCGCTCCGGGCGGGGTGGGATCTGGCCTCTACGCGATGCTGGTGCTGGCGGTGATCGCCGTGTTCCTCTCGGGGTTGCTGATCGGAAGGACCCCGGAGTACCTGGGCAAGAAGATCGGTTCGCGGGAGATCAAACTCGCCGCGCTGTATCTGCTGGTGACACCCGTCCTCGTGCTCTCCGGCACCGCGCTGAGCTTCGCGATCCCCGGGGTCCGGGGCAGCGTCGAGGACTCGATCGCGAACCCGGGGATCCACGGCATGTCCGAAGTGCTCTACGCGTTCACCTCCGCGGCCAACAACAACGGTTCGGCGTTCGCCGGCCTCGGCGCCGACACCCCCTGGCTCAACACCGTGCTGGGCGTCGTCATCCTGCTGGGCCGGTTCATACCGATCATCCTGGTCCTGGCACTGGCCGGAGCGCTCGCTGCGCAGGAGAAGATCCCGGCCACCTCGGGCACGCTCCCGACACACCGGCCGTTGTTCGTCGGACTGCTCACCGTGGTCACGCTGCTCGTGACCGCCCTCACCTACTTTCCCGTTCTTGCGCTGGGTCCCCTGGCAGAAGGGCTGATGTAACGATGTCCGGAATCACCCAGACGCGTCCCGCGCGCCCGGCCTCGCCCGCGGCGAAGGCCGGCTTCACCTGGGACCAGGTCCGATCCGCCCTCCCGGGCGCGGTCGTCAAGCTCAATCCGAAGGAGCAGTGGCGCAACCCCGTCATGTTCCTCGTGTGGGTCGGCGCCGCGATGACGACGGTGCTCGCCGTCGTCGAGCCGTTCGCCGGTGGTCCGGCCGACTCCGGGGGAACCTCAGTACCGTGGTCGTTCACCTGGACGATCGCGATCTGGCTGTGGTTGACCGTGCTGTTCGCGAACCTGGCCGAATCGGTCGCCGAGGGCCGTGGCAAAGCGCAGGCCGAAACTCTCCGCAAGACCCGTACGAGCACGACGGCGCATCGGGTCGAGAACTACGATCCCGCCGGCGACGCCGCCGCGCAGCAGGCCGTGCTGTCGCAGATCGCCTCGGCGGACCTCGCGTTCGGCGACGTCGTGGTGGTCTCGGCAGGGGACCTGATCCCCGGCGACGGCGACATCGTGTGGGGCATCGCGTCGGTCGACGAATCTGCGATCACCGGTGAGTCGGCTCCCGTGGTTCGCGAGTCGGGGGGAGACCGTTCCGCGGTGACCGGCGGTACCCGGGTGCTCTCGGACCGGATCGTCGTGCGCATCACGTCCAAGCCGGGTGAGACCTTCGTGGACCGGATGATCTCCCTCGTGGAGGGCGCCGCCCGGCAGAAGACGCCGAACGAGATCGCGCTCAACATCCTCCTCGCATCGCTGTCGATCATCTTCGTGGTCGTCGCGCTGACGCTGAACCCGATCGCGTCGTATGCGGCCGCCCCGGTGAGCGTCCCGGTGCTCATCGCTCTGCTCGTCTGCCTGATTCCGACCACGATCGGTGCGCTGCTCAGCGCGATCGGCATCGCGGGGATGGATCGGCTGGTGCAGCGCAACGTGCTCGCGATGTCGGGCCGCGCGGTGGAGGCCGCCGGCGACGTCACCACGCTGCTGCTGGACAAGACGGGCACCATCACCTACGGCAACCGGCGGGCCTGTGCCTTCGCGCCGGTCGGCGACGTCCGGGAACGGGAGCTGATTCAGGCCGCGGCGGCGTCGTCGCTGGCCGACCCCACACCCGAGGGCGTCTCGATCGTCGACCTCGCCGAGCACGCCGGAGTCACGTGCGACCGCGACGCCGAGGGCGAGATCGTGCCGTTCACCGCACAGACCCGCATGTCCGGCCTGAACCTCCCAGACGGCACGCAGATCCGCAAGGGCGCAGGATCCGCCGTGACGGCGTGGCTGGAGGACGACGGCGAGCCCCTGCCCGCCGCCCTGGCCGCGGAACTCGGCGGACACGTCGAGCGCATCTCCCAGTCCGGCGGCACTCCGCTGGTGGTGGCGGCGAAGGACGACACCGGGGCAGGCCGGCTGCTGGGCGTGGTCCACCTGAAGGACGTCGTCAAGGAGGGACTGCCGGCGAAGTTCGCCGAGCTGCGCTCCATGGGAATCCGCACCGTCATGGTGACCGGCGACAATCCGCTCACCGCCGCGGCGATCGCCGCGGAGGCCGGGGTCGACGACTTCCTCGCCGAGGCCACGCCGGAGGACAAGCTCGCCTACATCCGCCGGGAACAGGAGGGCGGCAACCTGGTCGCCATGACCGGCGACGGCACCAACGACGCGCCGGCGCTCGCCCAGTCGGACGTGGGGGTGGCGATGAACTCGGGCACGTCGGCCGCGAAGGAGGCCGGAAACATGGTCGACCTCGACTCCGACCCGTCCAAGCTCATCGACATCGTCCGCATCGGCAAGCAGCTCCTGATCACCCGCGGTGCGTTGACCACCTTCTCGGTGGCGAACGACGTGGCGAAGTACTTCGCGATCGTCCCCGCGATGTTCTTGGGGGTGTTCCCCCAACTCGACGCCCTGAACATCATGGGTCTGCATTCGCCGTCGTCCGCGGTGCTGTCGGCGGTCGTCTTCAACGCGATCGTGATCGTCTTCCTCATTCCGCTCGCGATGCGCGGCGTGAAGTACCGGCCCGGTACCGCGTCCAGCGTTCTCGGGCGCAACCTCGCCGTCTACGGTCTCGGCGGCGTGATCGCACCATTCCTCGGGATCTGGCTCATCGACCACGTCGTCCGCCTGATTCCCGGCTTCTAGCACCACGAAAGGCAGGATGCAGTGAACTCTCCGATACGCGGGGTGGGGCGCACAGTCTGGGTGGCGACGCGCGCGATGATCCTGTTCACCCTGTTGCTGGGCGTGCTCTATACAGCGGTCGTCACCGTCGCCGGACAGCTCGTGTTCCCGGGGCAGTCCAACGGGTCGATGATCTCCGGCGAGGACGGCCGCGACACCGGCTCGTCGCTGATCGGCCAGGCGTTCGTCGACGCGGAGGGCAATCCCTTGCCGCAGTATTTCCAGTCGCGGCCGTCCGCCGCGGGCGACGGGTACGACGCCGGTGCGTCGGGGGGCTCCAACTACGGTCCGGAGAACCCGGACCTGATCGCCGCGATCGCCGAACGCAAGGCCCAGGTGGCCGTCTTCAACGGCGTCGCCGAGTCGGACGTGCCCGCCGATGCGGTCACCGCGTCCGCGTCGGGCCTCGACCCGCACATCAGCACCGCTTACGCGTCGATCCAGATCGCCCGAGTGGCCGATGCGCGGGCGATTCCCGCTGATACCGTGCGGGAACTGGTCGACGCCCACACCAGCCGGGCCGCAGCCGGCTTCCTGGGACAATCGACGGTGAACGTGCTGGAACTGAACGCCGCATTGGACCGACTGGAGGGCTGACGATGGGGAAGCGGGGGCGGCTCAGCATCCTGCTCGGCGCCGCTCCCGGCGTCGGCAAGACGTTCGCCATGCTGGAAGAGGGCCGCCGACTGCTGGCCGACGGGAAGGACGTCGTCGTCGGCGTCGTGGAGACGCACGGCCGGGCGGCGACCGCTGCGATGGCCGAGGGCCTTCCGTCGATTCGGCGAACCACGGTGGTCCATCGCGGGGTGGTCCTCGAGGAGATGGACCTCGCAGCCGTCCTGGCCCGGCGCCCGGAGATCGCGCTCGTCGACGAGCTGGCGCACAGCAACGCCCCCGGGTCGACGAACGACAAACGATGGCAGGACGTCGACGAGCTCCTGGCGGCGGGGATCGACGTCATGTCCACCGTCAACATCCAGCACATCGAATCGCTCAACGACGTGGTGGAGCAGATCACCGGGGTGCCGCAGCGGGAGACCGTCCCCGACAGCTTCCTGCGCGGCGCGGACCGGATCGAAGTGGTCGACCTGGCGCCGCAGGCGCTCCGGGCGCGGCTCAGCAGCGGGGTCGTCTATCCGGCCGAACGCGTGGACGCCGCCCTCTCGAACTACTTCCGGCTGGGCAACCTCATCGCACTGCGGGAACTCGCGCTGATCTGGCTCGCCGACGAAGTGGACCAGGCTTTGCAGGGCTACCGGGAGGCGCACGGCATCGACAGCACCTGGGAAGCCAGGGAGCGCGTCGTGGTCGCGCTCACCGGAGGTCGTGAGGGCGAAACGCTCCTGCGGCGCGGCGCGCGCATCGCGGCACGATCTGCCGGCGGCGAACTGGTCGCGGTCCATGTGACGAGCCAGGACGGCCTTCGCTCGGCCGATCCCCGCGCGCTGGCCGAGCAACGCGCACTGGTCGAGAAGCTCAACGGCACCTACCACCAGATCATCGGCGACGACGTCCCCACCGCGCTCGTCGAGTTCGCCCGCTCGGTCAATGCGACGCAGCTCGTCCTCGGCGCCAGCCGGCGGGGCCGGATCGCGGCCGCCGTCTCCGGCCCGGGCATCGGCGCCACCGTGGTTCGGGAGTCCGGCGACATCGACGTGCACATGGTCAACCACGCGGCCGCGGGCAGCCGGGTCGCCCTCCCTCCGCTCACCGGTGCGCTGACGCGCAAACGCCGGATCCTGGGATTCGTCGTCGCGCTCCTCGGCGGCCCGGCGCTCACGGCCCTTCTGCTTCCGTTCCGGGGCGCCGAATCCATCACCACCGAGGTCCTCAGCTACCAGCTCCTCGTGGTCGTCGTCGCCCTCGTCGGCGGAATCTGGCCGGCACTCTTCGCCGCGGTGCTGTCCGGGGTGACGCTCGACTTCCTGTTCATCGAGCCGCTGTACCGGGTGCATATCCATCAGCCTCACCATCTGCTGTCCCTGATCCTCTACGTCATCATCGCGGGCCTGGTGAGCGTCATCGTCGGCCGTGCTGCCCGCTACACGCGTGCCGCACAGCGTTCGGCAGCGGAGGCGGAGCTCTTGCAGACCGTCGCCGGGAGCGTCCTGCGCGGGGACGACGCGCTCCACGCCCTGGTCGAGCGCACCCGCGAAGCCTTCCAGCTCCCCGGCGTCCGCCTGGTCTCGGACGACGAGGTCCTCGCTCAGTCCGGCGAGGCGGTGCCCGGGAGTGCACCGACCACGCTCCCCGTCACCGAGGACGGCCGTCTCGAGCTGTACGGCCGGGATCTGGCGGCCTCCGAGCAACGCCTGCTGGCCGTCGTCTGTGCACAGCTCACCGCTGCCCTCGAGCATCGGCACCTCGCCAGGGCGGCCGAACAGATCGAACCGATCGCGGCGTCCGACCGCGTGCGCGGGGCCCTCCTGTCGGCGCTCAGCCATGATCTGCGTCGCCCGCTGGCCGCGGCTACGGCTGCCGTGGGTGGGCTCAAGGCGGCCGGTCCCGAGCTCACTGTCGCGGACATCCGGGAACTGCTCGACACGGCGGACGAGAGCCTGACCGCGCTCGCCACGCTCGTCACCGATCTCCTCGACGCCAGCCGTTTGCAGGCGGGGGTGCTCACCCTCGCCGAGATCCCGGTGGATCCCGCCGACGCGATCGCACCCGCGCTCGACGAACTGCGGTTCGGGCCGACCGACGTCACCCTCTCCCTGCAGCACGGGACCGCGGTGGCCTATGCCGACCCGGTCCTGCTCCAGCGGGCGCTGGTCAACCTCCTCACCAACGCCCGGCGGTACAGTCCCGAGGGGACGCCCGTCCATGTCAGCACGAGCACGTTCGGCGACCGGCTCGAGATCCGCATCATCGATCGCGGTCCCGGCATCCCGGACGAGAAGAAGGACGACGTCTTCCTGCCCTTCCAGCGGCTCGGCGACACCGACAACGACGCTGGACTGGGACTCGGACTCTCGCTCTCCCGCGGGTTCATCGAGGCCATGCACGGCACACTGGACCCGGAGGAGACTCCGGGCGGAGGACTGACGATGGTCATCGCCCTGCCCACGACGTCGCCCACCCAAGACCCCCTTCAGGAATGAGCATGAAGATCCTCATCGCCGACGACGATCCGCAGATGCTTCGAGCACTCCGCATCACGCTCACCGCCAAGGGCTACCGGATCATCACCGCCTCCGACGGAGCGGCCGCCATCTCCGCCGCGATCGACCACCGCCCCGACATCTACCTCATCGATCTCGGGATGCCGCAGCTGGACGGGATGGAGGTGATCCACGGAATCCGGGGCTGGTCGCAGGCCCCGATCCTGGTCGTGTCCGGCCGCGGAGGCGCCGTCGACAAGGTCGAGGCCCTCGACGCGGGCGCCGACGACTACATCACCAAGCCGTTCTCCGTGGAAGAACTCCTCGCGCGTATCCGCGCGCTCACTCGCCGCGTACCCCAGGGCGAGGCCGCGCCCGTGGTGCATCTGGGCGCCGTGACCGTCGACCTCGCCGCCCACAGCGTCTTCCGTGACACGCCAGAAGGGAAGCGGCAGATCCGGCTCACGCCGACCGAATGGCAGTTCATCGAGATCCTCGTCCGCAACGCGGGCAATCTGGTCACCCGCCAGACGATCCTCACCACGATCTGGGGCACAGAGCACGCCGAGGACACCGGCTACCTGCGCCTGTACGTCTCGCAACTGCGCCGGAAGCTCGAGGACGATCCCGCCCATCCCGTGCATCTGATCACCGAGCCGGGGATGGGCTACCGCCTGGTCGGGATGACGACGTAGCCGCGTGAGAACCCAGAGCGCGCGCCGCCTGGCGGGGCGCGTCCGGCTCGCCGTCGCCCGGTCAGGCCAGCCGCGTGATCCGGACGCTGACTTCCAGCGCGGAGGTGCCGCCACCGGTGTAGATGCCCTTGATCGGCGTCACGTCGGCGTAGTCGCGTCCCGAACCGATGAAGACGTGATGGCCGTCGACCGGTTTGTCGTTGGTCGGGTCGATGCCCCACCACCCGCCGGTCCATACCTCGATCCAGGCGTGGCTTTCGCCCTCCACCGTCTCGCCGATCTCCGCCGAGGCCTTCGGATGGAGGTACCCCGACACGTAGCGCGCCGGGATGCCGAGACTGCGCAGCATGACGAGCGTGACGTGGGCGTAGTCCTGGCACACGCCGGAGCGTCGTTCCCAGGCATCGGCGGCGGTGGTGTGCACCTCGGTGGCTCCGGGCAGATAGGTCATCTCTGCGTTCACCGCGGCCACCACCGCCTCGGCCGCGGCGGCCGGTTCCAGCGAGCCCGCCGCCTCCCTGGCCCGAGCGAGCAGCTCCGGCGTGTGCGGCGTGTACGGGGTGGGCGTCAGCATCTCGTCGAACTCGTCGACCACCTCGGCCGAACGCATCCGGTCCCAGTTCGCCGCGATCGACTCCGGCGAGCGGGTCTCGTCCTCGGTCTCCACCACGGCGGTGCTGACCACCTCCAGCCGGTCGTGCGGGGCGTGCAGGTCGAAGGTGATCACCTGGGTGCCCCAGTAGTCGCTGTACCTCGCCTGCCGGGCGCTGGGGGAGGTGTCCACATGCTCGAGGACGACCGACTGCCTGCTGTCGCTGCGAGGCGTGATGCGGGTTTCGTTGAAGCTCTTGGTGACGGGCTCGGAATAGGTGAAGCCGGTCGTATGGACGACGCGCAGCCGGGTGGTCATCGTGCTGCCTCTCCGTCGTGCCCGGCGGTGAGGCCGGTGTCGGTCCAGGAAACATACGGTGCGACGTGGAAGTGCTCCTCCACGACCGATTCGCTCACCAGCCGGCACGTCTGCTGCAGCCGGAGCAGATAGCCGGAGAGATCGCGCATCAGTTCGCGCGGATCGATGAACTCCAGGTTGCTGCGGGCCCGCCCGAGCAGCAGCAGCGCCTCGGACTGCGCGCCGACGCGGTCGGGCCGCTTGTCCAGCTCGGCGAGGTTCTGTTCGGCCACGCGCAGCGTGTGGAAGATCGACCGCGGGAACAGCCGGTCGACCATCATGAACTCGACCACCTTCTCGGCCTCCACCGCGCCGCGATACGCGCGGATGTAGGTGTCCTGGCCGCCGGCCGCCATCAGCACGCTCATCCACGACGGCGAGCTCGCGTGATCGGCGGTCCGCGACAGGAGCAGCCGCGCGGTCATGTCGACACGCTCGATCGAGCGTCCCAGAAGCAGATAGCTGTAGCCGTCGTCGTGGCTGAGGGTGGCGTCGGACAGCCCGGCGAACATCGCGGCACGGCCCTTGATGTGAGTGAGGAAGTCGTGCGGGCCGAGCCGGCGCGCGCGGCGTTCCGCGTCGCCCAGGCCCATGTACGTCGCATTGAGGCATTCCCACATCTCACTGGAGATCACCTCCCGGGCGCCGCGGGCGTTCTCCCGCGCGGCCCGCAGCAGCCCGACGATGGAGCCGGGCGCGTTGCGGTCGTAGGCGACGGTGTCGGCCAGGCTCCACACCGAGTGCGGTCCTTCGCCCGGGTCGAAGCCGAGCACCGTGAGCACATGGCTCACCATGCGGTCGGTGTCGACGGTCGGATCCTCCAGCAGTTGCTGGACGGCGACGTCGAGGATGCGCGCCGTGTCGTCGGCGCGTTCGACGTATCGCCCGATCCAGAACAGCGAATCGGCGTTGCGAGCGAGCATCATCGTCGTCCTCCTCGGTGCCGGTGGAGCACTCCTCGTTGTCTGAGGGATGCTCGTCGATCGGACGGCTCCGGCTCTCGCCGGCCGCCCGGAGCCGGGGCCACCGCCCGTTGCTGTTGTTGCTGCTGCTGTTGTTCGGTGGCGCCCGCGAGGGGATCCATCGGCGGCACGGTGACCGCAGGCAGATCGGCGTCCAGCAGATCGACGACACCGGCCTCGGCCTCGTCGGCCGACCGGCGGGCGGCCAGCACCCAGGTGTCCTTGGAGCCGCCGCCCTGCGACGAGTTGACCACCAGCGAGCCCTTGGTGAGCGCGACCCGCGTCAGGCCGCCGGGCAGCACCCAGATCGACTCGCCGTCGTTCACGGCGAACGGCCGCAGATCCACGTGGCGCGGTTCCAGACTGTCGCCCACGAGCGTCGGATTGGTCGAGAGGGAGACCATCGGCTGCGCGATCCAGCCGCGGGGGTTCGCCCGGATCTTGTCGGCGAGCTCGTCGAGTTCGGCGCGAGTTGCCTGAGGGCCGAAGACGATTCCGTAGCCGCCACTGCCTTCGACCGGCTTCACCACCAGCTCGTCGATGCGGTTGATCACTTCGGCGCATTCCTCGGGGAGCCAGCACCGCAGGGTCTCCACGTTGTCCAGGAGCGGATCCTCGCCGAGGTAGTAGCGAATGATCTCCGGGACGTAGGTGTACACCAGCTTGTCGTCGGCGACGCCGTTGCCGACGGCACTGGAGATCACCACGTTCCCGGCACGAGCGGCGTTGACCAGACCGGCGACGCCGAGCATCGAGTCGGGGCGGAACTGCAGGGGATCGAGGAACTCGTCGTCGATCCGCCGGTAGATCACGTCCACCCGTGTCTCGCCGTCGGTGGTGCGCATGTAGACCACGTTGTCCCGGCAGAACAGGTCGCGTCCCTCGACCAGCTCGACCCCCATCTGCCGGGCGAGCAACGAGTGCTCGAAGTACGCCGAGTTGGCCACGCCCGGGGTCAGCACGACGACGGTCGGCTCGGCGACGCCCGACGGTGCGGAGCGGCGCAGCGCCCGCAGCAGATGCCGCGGGTAGTCGCGGACGGCGCGCACCCGGTGCGCGGCGAAGAGGTCGGGGAACACGCGCGCCATGGTGCGCCGGTTCTCCATCACGTACGAGACGCCGGACGGCGAGCGCACGTTGTCCTCGAGCACGCGGAAGTCGCCCTGCTCGTCGCGGATCAGGTCGATTCCCGCGACGTGGATGCGCACGCCGTTGGGCGGGCGGATGCCGGCTGCCTGCCGGTGGAAGTGCTCGCACGAGTTGATCAGCCGCCGCGGGATCACGCCGTCGGACAGGATCGCCTGCTCGCCGTAGACGTCGTCCAGGAACATCTCCAGGGCGCGGACCCGTTGGGCGATGCCCGCCTCCAGCCTCGCCCACTCGGCGGAGCTGATCACCCGCGGGACCGGGTCGAGCGGGAACGGTCGTTCCTTGCCGGAGAGGGAGAAGGTGACGCCCTGGTCGATGAACGCCCGGCCGAGTGCTTCCAGCCGCGCGATCAGATCGGACGCCTCGATCTCCGACAGGGCCTTGGCGATGCCGCGGTAGGGCGGGCGGACCGTGCCGTCGGGCCGGAACATCTCATCGAGGGCGTGCTGATCGATGCCGCCGTCGTAGTGCGCGAAAGCGGCGGCACCGAGGTGAGTGGGCGTCGGGTTCATAGGGGAATCGTCCCGCATCTCTGCGACCCTCCGTGTCGGAACTGTTGCCTACGTGTAACGACTTCTCCGGTCGGCGCCGGGCGCGGCTGCGGGCGCCCGTCGGCGTGGCGGTAGATTCGCCACCTGACACATCGTGACCGGATCGGCAGGAGAACTCAGATGACGCGTGCAGGGACCAGAAGACGGATCGGGGCGGTCGTGCTGACCGGCGGGGCAGTGCTCGCACTCGCCGGCTGCGGGAGCGACGGCGACATCGGCTCCTTGGGAGATCCGAGCGCGCAGGCCCCGGCGGCCACGGTCAGCGCCGACCCCGCGAAAGCACCGTCGCTGGTGCTTCCCGCCGACGAATTCCCCGCCGGCTTCCAGGTGCAGGACATCCCCCGGTCGCAGATCCAGGAGATCACCGACCAGGTCCTCTCGGCGACGAAGGGGGCGACGATCAAGCCCGCGTCCTGCGCGCAGCTGACCCTGCTTCCGGACGAGTTCGACGTCAGTCAAGTGGGCCTCGCGGTGGCCTCCAAGGGCACCACCAGTCTCGCGACCGCGGTGTCCGTGCCGCAGGCCGACATGGCCGCCAGCCGCGCTGCGGTGACCGGCGACTGCTCCAAGCTCAGCATGTCCTTCACCACGGGTCCGGCCGCCGGCGCCACGGCGACCGTCGACCAGAAGCTGGTCGATGCGCCCAAGAGCAAGGCACAGGAGTCGATGGTCGTGGTGCAGAAGACCGCGGCCACGGTCAACGGGCAGACGGTGCGATCCGAATCCCGGATGGGCATCGCGATGGTCAACGGCTACCAGGTGACCGCGCAGTACATGAGCCCGGACGGCAGTCCGATCGACACCGGCGTGTTCGACGAGTTCTTCGTCGAAGTGATCGACCACGTCGCCGACGAGACCGCCTGACCGGTCCGGTTCTCACGACGAGCGCCCCGCGGATCCGATCCGCGGGGCGCTCGTGGTCGTGGGATTCCCGGGCGTCGTCCCGGCGACGCTCAGATGACGCCGAGTGCGAGCATCGCGTCGGCCACCTGCACGAAGCCCGCCACGTTCGCGCCCACGAGGTAGTTGCCGGGGGCGTCGTACTCGTCGGCGGTCGCCAGGCAGTTGTCGTGCAGGGCGCCCATGATCGCGCGCAGCCGCTGCTCCGTGTGCTCGAAGGTCCACGAGTCGCGCGAGGCGTTCTGCTGCATCTCCAGTGCGCTGGTGGCCACGCCGCCGGCGTTGGCGGCCTTGCCCGGCGCGAAGCCCACGCCCGCGGCCTGGAGGATCTTGATCGCGTCCGGAGTGGTGGGCATGTTGGCGCCCTCGGCGACCACCTTGCAGCCGTTCCGGACGAGCGCGGCGGCGTCGTCGGCGTCGAGTTCGTTCTGCGTCGCACACGGCAGCGCGATGTCGGCGGGAACGTGCCACAGGCTGCCCTCGGTGCCGAGAGTGGCGCCGTTTCCACGCAGTTCCACGTACTCGCTGAGGCGGCCGCGCCGGACCTGCTTGACCTCCTTGAGGAGGTCCAGGTCGATGCCCTTCTCGTCGACGACGTACCCGGACGAGTCCGAGCAGGCGATCACGGTGCCGCCGAGCTGGTGGATCTTCTCGATCGCGTAGGTCGCCACGTTGCCCGAACCGGACACCAGGACTTTTTTGCCGTCGAAGGTGTCGCCCTTCGCCTTGAGCATGTCGGAGGCGAAGAACACGGTGCCGTAGCCGGTGGCCTCCGGGCGCACCTGCGAGCCGCCCCAGGTCAGGCCCTTGCCGGTGAGCACACCCGATTCGTAGCGATTGGTGATCCGCTTGTACTGGCCGAACAGGTAGCCGATCTCCCGGCCGCCCACGCCGATGTCACCGGCGGGGACGTCGGTGTACTCGCCGATGTGGCGGTACAGCTCGGTCATGAAGCTCTGGCAGAACCGCATCACCTCCAGGTCGGACCGTCCCTTGGGGTCGAAGTCCGAGCCGCCCTTCCCGCCGCCGATCGGCAGGCTGGTGAGAGCGTTCTTGAAGATCTGCTCGAAGCCCAGGAACTTCACGATGGACAGGTTCACCGAGGGGTGGAAGCGGAGACCGCCCTTGTACGGACCGAGGGCGGAGTTGAACTCGACGCGGAAGCCCCGGTTGATCTGCACTTTGCCCGAGTCGTCGGTCCACGGCACCCGGAAGATGATCTGCCGCTCAGGCTCGCACATGCGGGTGAGCACGTCGACGTACTCGGGGTGGCGCTCGACGACCGGTGCGAGGGATTCGAAGACTTCCTGGACGGCCTGGTGGAACTCGGGCTCACCCGGGTTGCGCCGGATCACGACGTCGTAGACGTCCTGAAGGGAACCATTGAATTCGCTCATCGCTTCGCTACTCCTCTTGCTGCGACAGTGCAGCAGCGCTCGGGGCCCGGCGCGGCCGGTGCTTACGTGCGAACTCTATCGGCGTCTTTGTAGCAATCGACAATCGGGACCGGAAAATCTGATGATGCCCGCCTGGCGCAGATCAGCGGCGAGCGGGCTCGTCCGCGGTGTCGTGAGCGTCCTCGAGCGGCCGGAAGGCGGGTGTCTCGCGCCGGCCGACGCCGAGCTGAAGAGACACCGCCACGGCGATCACGCCGACGACCGCCAGGGCGACCGCCGGCGCCCAGAAGTCGCGTGGACTCGCCGCGGCGACCGGATCGACGGCGGCGAGAATGCCCAGGGCCACGGCGCCGAGCACACAGATCGCGGCGAGGACGCCCAGCGCGACGCTCCAGCTCCCGGCCCGCTTCTGCGCGGTGTCGCCGATGAAGCCGAGGGGCGGTCGGACGGTGTACTCCTGCCGCCACACGTGCAGGTCGCCGAGGGCGCCGGCGTGCTCCCAGCCGGAGCTCTCCCGGAACCGGAAGTAGTCCGCCGGTGCCGGCTGGGAGCGGCGGTCGAGGACGTAGCGGACGGTGGACGGGATCCCTTCGTCGAAGCGCAGACGCAGGACGCCCAGAGCGTCGACGTCGCGAACATGCCGGCCGCGCGCGGCCTGCTTCTCCAGGTAGCGCTCGAAGGAGGCGGGGGAGAGGTGGCGGACGGGCACCAGCCAGGCGGTGTGCGTGGTCATGAAGAAACCTCCTGATCCGAAGGGGGACAACCGCATTCGACTCCAGCTTGCAAGCGTGTAACACTGTGATGCAAGGCGATTGGAACAATTGGCGGGCAACGTCTCATTCCAGCCGGGATGTGATCGACGTCTCCGGACTTCGGGACGTCCGCGGCGTCGCGAGGTCCGGAGGCGGCGTCGTATGCCGATGCCGAACGGCCCCCCGATCGTGTTGATCAGGAGGACCGTTCGGCGGAATCCGGCGTGCGGACGATCAGGACGAGGGCACGGGGGCGGCCGACTCTCCGGTGGACGGCGGCGTCGGCGTCTCCCGCGGAGTCTGGGTGGTCGTCTCCGTGGGGGTCGTCTCCGTGGGTGTCGGCGCCGGAGACGGCGTGTCCTCCGTGGTGGTCGTGCGCTCCGGGGTCGTCGTGGCGCTGGTGGACGGAGCAGCCAGGGTCTGCCACGACGCCCGCACCACGGCGATCGGCGCGGTCTGCCCGACCGGAGTCACCCGCCACACGCGAGCGGCATCCGCCGAGACGGCGCTCTCGACCGCCGTCTTCGTCAGATCCGCCGCCCGGAATGTGAGGCGGGCGCACTCCGGGGCGTTGCCCGGGGCCGGGCTGACCGTCGCGGTCGCGAAGGTCGTCGGCAAGGTGCACGTCACCTCGCGGCCGTCGTCGTCGAAGGTCAGCGAACCGATGGCATCGCCACTGCTGGCGGGGTCGAACACCGTCGCCGTCTCCCGGTCCGCACTCGGCGACGACTCGCCCGTGGAGGGTGCGCCGGGGTCGGCCGGGGCCGGCTGGCCGGCGTCGGATGCGTGCACGTCCGGAGCGCCTGACGATGCGGTGGCATCGTTGCGGAACGGATCGTCGCCGTTGTTCTCGGCCGCCTCGACCACCTCGGCGGCGGGCCCGGTCTGCTGCGCACCGGCGAGCCCGTTCGCCGTCGCTTCCTCCTCGTCGTCGAACGAGACCGCCACGTTCGTCGCCGCGGCGCGCTCGACGGTGAACTCGGGGGTGCCCTCCGGGCGGGGCGGCAGATTCAGCAGGTCGCCGACGGGGGTGGCGACCAGGGCGCCGGTGACGGTGTCGATCAGCCGCAGCACGTCGGTCGGCGAGAGACCGGGCGGCGGGGTCTGCTGGACCACGGTGGTGTTGTTGGTGACGTACGTGTTGTTGGTCGTCACCTTGTACGTGTATCGCGGCTGGTAGCCGGGCCACCGGTCGCCCCGGACGCGGTAGCCGCCGATCGGTGCGGCGGCAGGCGGGCGCAGTGGGTTGCCGCACGCGCACGCGACTCGGGGAACACCCGCGGCGTCGACGAAGACGGCGGTCCCGGACTGCAGCACCGATTGAAACGCCCGTGCGCCCCCGCTGGAGTACGAGTGGTTGGTGACCCACGTGTCCGCGGTCAGCACCACCGGAGTGAGGGAGTCGAGGTACCAGGGGATGTCCTGCGGCCGGATGCCCTGGACCGCGGCCCAGGCGCGAGCCGCACCCGGATTGGCGGACAGTCGATTGCCCAGCGCGGCCGCATCGCACGACGCCGTGCCAGGCGTCGCGTAGAGGCCGGGCGCGGTGCCGTTGACCAGGCGCACCCCGGCGCCGGCGGCCGTCTCCACCCGGGGCGCCGCGGGCTGGACCTTGTTGGTGAGCACGACGGAGTCCGTGAAGGGATCCTCGCCGGAATCGTTCGCGGCCCGCAGGGTGAGGCTCGGCAACGGCGCCTTTCCCGTCGCCTCGAAGATCAGCTGGTTGGCGACCAGCGCGACGATCACCGCGAGAACGACGACGATTGCGGACAGCGCGATGGTCAGCCGGCGCTGGTTGCGCTTGGCGGCCGGAACAGCGGGCGGGTGGTGCGGACTCTGGGGGAAGCCGTGACCCCCTGGCGGCGGGTACGTCATGCCATCTCCTAGCGAGGGAATCGGTGTCGGACTGAACGGTAGATATCGTTCACTCGAAACATCGCCGGGAAATGCGGCGTCGTATCACCCTGCCGGCGAATTCCCACTTTCGGTCGACACCCGTGTCGGGGCCTCGCCGATTGATCAGCGCACCCGGTCACGCCCCGCCGGAATGACGCTGATCGGGTGTCGATGCGGCACATTTCCTGCAGGTCGGGTCACAATGGGGCAGGTCGAACGACGGCCGCGTCCTGACAATCCCGACGAAGGGTAGCGATCAATGGCTAAGAACGAACTCCTCAAGCGGCTCGAAAAGGAAGTCCGGCGTCTCTCCGACGAAGTGATGGCGCTGCGCGACACGCTGAGCGCCAAGAGCCCGATCGGCAAGAAGGCCAAGCCGGAATCCGCGAAACCTGCGCCGACCGCCAAGCCCGCGGCGGCCAAGAAGCCGGAGCCGGCCGCCAAGCCCGTCGCAGCGAAGAAGTCCGAGCCGGTCGAGTCGGCGGCTGCCAAGCCCGCGGCGAAGAAGCCTCAGCCGGCCAAGCCCGCTGCGACCAAGTCTGCTGCGACCAAGTCTGCTGCGAAGAAGCCCGCTGCGTCGAAGCCCGCTGCGTCGAAGCCGGCGGGGAAGTCCGCGCCGGCCAAGAAGGCTGACAAGCCCGCGGCGAAGGCCGCCAAGCCGAAGGCGAAGACCGTCGCCGAGCTCAAGGCCGAGGCCAAGGCCAAGGGAATCAAGGGATACTCGACGATGAAGAAGTCGGAGCTGATCGCCGCGCTGGGTTGATCGGCGACCGTCCCGCCGCAGTGGCTTCCGACCGGACCGGCGGCTCGGTCACAGGCCGATGGCCGCAGGATCGTCAGTGGAGACGATCTGCGCACCGAGCGGAAGCAGGGCGATCGGGATCATCTTGAAGCTGGCGACGCCGAGTGGAATACCGATGATGGTGAGGCACAAGGCGATTCCGGTGGTGAGGTGACCGATGGCCAGCCAGATCCCGGCGAAGATCAACCAGATCACGTTGCCGATCGTCGACGCCGCTCCCGCCTCTGGATTGCGGACTACCGTCCGTCCGAACGGCCAGAGCGCGTAGTTCGCCATCCGGAACGAGGCGATCCCGAATGGGATGGTGATGATCAGAATGCAGCAGATCACCCCGGCGACCACATAGCCGACCGCCATCCAGAATCCGCAGAGCACCAGCCACAGCACGTTCAGAATCGTCCTCATGGGCTCCATTGTGCGCCTGTTCGCGACGTTCGTCCCTGCTCGCGACATGTTCCGATGTCTAGTGTCCCGTGTCGAAAGTTCTTTCGCGGTATGCCGGGGCCCGATGAACGTCTGGCGGCGTTGTCCTCGGTCGCCGATACCTGCCGGTATCCCTCCCTCGTCCGCCTTGCCGGCCGCCCATCGGACTCCCGGCAACCATCGAGAAACTCCCAACACGGGACACTAGAATGAATCCATGTCACGAACTGCGCGCGAAGCGCTGTGGTCGACGGCCGCGACCATCATTCTGCCGCTGCGGTTTCTGGCGACCCTCGCCTGCGTGATCTTCATCATGCTCTGGCTGGTCACCGCGTTCCGCGACTCGTTGCTCAACGTCTGGCTCTGGTGGTCGATAGGAGCGGTCGGCGTCATGTTCCTGTCGACGTACGGCTACAGCTGGTTGCGCGTGCAGTATCCGGCGCCGAAGAACGACGAGGACTAAGACACTAGCGCGCCAGCCGGTCGTCGGGTCGGCGGTGTCGCCGAGCGGGAACAGGCGTGGATGGACGCGCGACGGGGACCTCAGAACTGTACGTCGGGCCGCTCGGTCGCGGCGGCGGGCGCCTGGTAGAACTCGCGGGCCTTGACTCCGGCCATCGGCGCGAAGAACATCCACGGCAGCGTCTTGACCAGCTGGTTCAGTCGGGAGACGGCGTCGTTGTAGTACTGCCGGGCGAAGGAGAGCTTGTTCTCGGTCTCGGCGAGCTCGGTCTGCAGCGCCAGGAAGTTCGGCGCGGCCTGCAGCTGCGGGTAGTTCTCGGCGACGGCGAAGAGCCGGCCCAGGGCGCCACTCATCTGCGCCTCGGCAGCAGCCTTGGCGGAGACGTCGTGCCCCTGCGCGGCCTGCTGCACGGTGGTGCGTGCGGCGGTGACGGCTTCGAGGACGCCGGACTCGTGCGCGGCGTAGCCCTTGACGGTGTTGACCAGGTTCGGGATCAGGTCGGCACGGCGGGTCAGCTGGACGTCGATTCCGCCCATCGCCTCCTCGCACAGGATGTCCGCCTTGCGGAGCTTGTTGAAGCCGATGATCCCGAACAGGGCCAACAGCACGACGATGACGAGAACGACGGCGACGATGATCAAGGCGGTGGTCATGGGAATTCTCTTCCGATGGGGGACTGACTGCCATTATGCGTCCATTGCGGAGGTCGGCTCCGGCCGTTGGTCACCAGGAACCGCCGCCTCCGCCGCCTCCGCCGCCGCCGGAGAAGCCGCCGCCGAAGCTGCCGCCGCCTCCGCTGCTGCTGGACGACTGCGACTCGGTATACGCCGACAGCGACGACTGCAGGCTGGATTCGAAGCTGCTGAACGCCGACCCGCCTGCCCCGAAGCCGCCGATTCCGTGCACTCCGTAGAAGCCGCCGCCGAACCAGACCGGCTCGGGCGGCTCGTGCCCGGTCGCGTAGCGGTACTTGTCGGCCCAGGCGTCGGCGCAGTCGAAGGCGATCGCGTACGGGATGTAGTCGGTGTAGAGCTCCTTGTGGGCGCTGAAATCCAACCGTTCCTGATTGGAGCGGGTGGAGAGGAGTCGCTCGAAGCCGGCGGCCCGGGACCAGACTTCGCGGCCGAGCCGGGTACGACGAGTGCCCACCCCCGACGACCACAGGCCCGCGCCGCCGACGGCGAACGCGGCCGCCGGCAGCGCCCAGACGGTGGCCGGCAGCAGCCCGAAGATCAGCAGACCGGCGGCGACGAGAAGGGCGACCGCCGTGAGTGCGCGTCCCAGGTTCTCGGAGTTGCTGTGCGCCACGGTGCCGCTCGACGCGCCCCAGCCCTTCACCGCGCCCTCCAGTGATCCTTGCGCCGCGCTGAGCTTCTGGCCCGCGGACACGCTGCCGTCGGCCCGGAAGGTCTGACCCGCTGCGGCCAGACCCAGCGAGGAGAGCACCGAGCGCGCGGCCGGGTCGAGCGTGTTCCTCAGGTCCGGTGTCACCGTCGAGTGGACGGTCCAGTCGCCGCCCTTGCGTTCGAGGCGCACGGCGCCCTCTTCGGCGAGATGGAACAGGGTGGCGACCAGGGCCTTCTTCGGCATCGCCTCGTAGGCGACGTAGTAGCTCTGCGCCGGTCCCAGCACCCCGCCCGACCGTTGCGGATCCTCGGGCGGCCCGTACATCACCGGCCGCAGCGGCGGCTTCTCCCGGCTGCGCAGCGTCCACCAGACTCCGAGGCCGAGGGTGACGGCAGACAGTGCCAGGGCGGCGATCAGACCGCCGACCGAGCGGCCGAAGACCGGATCGAAGCGGATCGACCACGGCAGCACGGTGCGGTCCGGCGCGGGGAACGGGAGATCGGCCCGCACGGCGACGCCGGTCATCGGCGGCAATTGTCCGGTGGTGACCACGCGCGTGTTCGCATCCGGCGCGGCGATCCGGCAGTCGATGCCGCGGTTCGTCGCGCAGGTGAACGAGACCGGCTCCTCCGGCAAGCGGAGGATGCTCTCGGACTTGACGATCGTCATCTGCCAACCGTCGGCCACCACCCGCCAGAGGAAGCGGGAGGTCTTGTCGCTGCCCCAGCTGGAGGTGTCGCCGCGGTGGGCCGGTGACCCGCCCGGTGCCAGCACGCCGTCGACCCGGTACTTGATGACGTAGGTGTGCGCGCCCGGACTCACGTACCGGTTCGGATCACCGATCTTGGCGACACGGTAGCGGTCGCGCTGCTCCCAGCTCAGCTCGAACGGGACGGCTGCGCCGTCCATGGTGATCGAGATGTCCTGCGGCGGAAAGCGAGTCCCGCGATTGCTGGTGTCCGAGACGTCCCAGAACCGGAAGATGCCGTGCCGGCCGTAGGGGAACTCGGCGGTCACCGTCTCCGTCGCGTTCAGGGAGCCGTCCCGGTGCACCGTGACGTCGGCCCGGTAATCGGTGATCACCACCGGGTCGGAGGAGATGGAGCCGGACGACGTGGAAAAGCTGATCAGCGGCAGAAAGATCCCGAAGGCGGTGAGGAGCAGGACCGCCGCCGACATCAGGACGCGCTTCATGCGTCGATCCTAGTGGTTGTGTCTCCACGGCGGTCGAACCCCGACGGGACGGCCGACTGTGTTCCGCGGATCCGAGCGCTCAGCGCGCAGATCCGCGGAAGGGTTGTGTCTCGGCCGCGGGAAGTGCCACCCCTGGTCGAGCGAAGTCGAGACCCGGCGGTGCTACTTGCCGCCGAGGATGCCGCCCAGAATCGAGCCGAGCGGATTGTCGCCGCCTTTGCCGCCGCCCCCGCCGAGCACGCTGCCCAGGAGGTCGCCGAGCCCCCCGCCGGAGCTCTTGTTGCCGCCGCCGAGCATGCCGCCCAGCAGATCGCCGAGACCGCCGTCGGTCTGGGTGCCGCCCTTGGCGCCGCCGAACTGGCTCATCACGTAGCTGAGCACGATCGGGGCGAGGATCGGTAGCAGCTTCTTCACCAGGCCCTGGTCGACCGCCGCGGCAGGGACCGCGCCGCTGATGCCTTGGGCGACGGAGTCCTGCTGGTCGCCGAACAGCTTGCCGACGATCTTCTGCCCGTCTGCGGTGTCGACCTTCTCCACGTCGATGGCCCCGTCGGCGAGACCGTCGTCGTGCTTCTCGAGCGCACCGGCCAGCGCGGCGGACGACTCCTCGCTACCGGTCTGCGCGGCCAAGCCGGCGACCATGGTGGGGAGCGCGGCCGCCGCTGCGGCGCGCACGTCGTCGGGGCTGGCGCCGACCTTCGTGGCGAGGTCGTCGATCGGCAGGCGGTTCAGGAGATCGTTGAGGTCGGCCATGACACTCTCGCTTCTGCTCGGTGCGGCCCGTGCCGCGCTGTGTCGTGATTCTGCCACGCGCGACCGCACGGACGACGCTCCCGAGTATCAATCCTCCTGCCGAGTGTCGATCCGCCTCCTGCGGACTCCCGGAGGTCCGCGGGAACGAGAACCACAATCGGGAAGCGGATCGACACGCGGGAACGGCCAAGAGGCGGGCGCCGACCCGGACCATTGCGGCTGCTGATCCGAGTTGGGTGTACTCGTCCGGAACGGGATCTCCGTGGGTCCGGGCCGGGGGCGAAACCGGCAGCGCGCCCGCCGGTCACACGCGCACGTACTGGTCCAGGAAGTTCTTCAGCTCCCGGACCGCCTTGCGCGAATCCGGAGTGAAGTAGGGGAACATCTGGAACACGTGGCCCTGTCCGGGCCACTCCTGAAGGGTGGAACTGCCGCCCGCGGCCAGGATCCCCGCATGAATTGCGCGGGCGTCGTCGGCCATCACCTCGCGGCCGCCGAACTGGATGAGCGTGTCGGGGACGGCCATGTCGCTCGTGAGCCGGATGCGCATGCGCGGATGGCTCGAGGGGGCTGCTCCGGTGTAGAGGCGGAGCAGGCGCTGGGCGCCGACGGCGTCGATGTGCGGGTCGCGCACGCCCGACCGCTCCAGGGCGCACGCCGTATCGAAGCTCGGGTCGTACAACGGCGAGATCAGCAGCATCGCGGCCGGCTGGGGGACCCCGTCGCGGTGATTGGCCGCAATCAGGTCCTGCGCCAGATGCCCGCCCGCGGAATCCCCGGCGACGACGATCTGCTCGGCAGAGAACCCCTGATCGAGGAGCCAGCGGTAGCCGCGGACGGCGTCGTCGCCGCCGGCCGGGAACCGGTGGCCCGGACCGAGCCGGTAATCCAGGCTGAAGGCGCCGATCCCGGTCCGTCGCACGAGCCGCGCGACGATGCCGCGATGAGTGCGCGGCGAACAGATCAGGTAGCCGCTGCCGTGCAGGTAGTAGAGGATGCTGCGGTCCGACGACGGGTCGGGCAGCCCGCCGCCGAGGCGATCGGCCTCGTGCACCCACTCGCCGCGCACGTGCCCGGCGTCGTGCCGCACCTTCACCTTCGTGACGCGCGTTCCCCGGGGCACCGGGCTGATGGCCGAGAGCGACGCGTTCAGCGCCGGTCGCATCACCCGCAGCCCGACCGGCGCGACCATGGGCACCTGGCCCGCAGCGGCGATCATCGGCCGGGCGCTGTTGCGCCAGACGAACCCGTTCAGGGCGCGGGCGCGGCGCGAACCGCGGGCGCGCAGACCGTCGGAGACTTCGGTGTCGACCACGATGCGACAGTACGACGGAAATGTTCCAACGCCGGGGCGGCGGGCCCGTCGAGACGGTTTCGTAACAACCGCGTTTCGCCGATATGACGCAGAGTTTTGCCCGGGCGCCCCTCTGCGTGGCAGAATCGAGGGCACTGCGCTCGAGTGTGTTGCACCGAGCGAAACCAGCAACGAAGCTGATCTTCCCGGCGACGTACAGCCACGTCGACTCTCCCGGGACTTCTCCAGTACGTATCAGTGCGCAGCGTGGCGTACGGAGTAGGCAGATCCATGATGCACTTGCCGGGGCCCGTCGGGCTCTACGATCCCATCAACGAACACGACGCTTGCGGCGTCGCCTTCGTCGTCGACATGCACGGCCGTCGCTCACGCGACATCGTCGAGAAGGCGATCACCGCGCTGGTGAACCTGGAACACCGCGGCGCCGCGGGCGCCGAGCCGAACACCGGCGACGGCGCGGGCATCCTGATCCAGGTCCCGGACCGCTTCCTACGCGAGGTCGTCGACTTCGAGCTTCCCGCCGAGGGCGAGTACGCCACCGGCATCGTCTTCTTGCCGCAGTCGTCCGGCGACGTGGCCGACGCCATCGACGGCATCGAGAAGATCGTCGACGCGCAGGGCCTGACGCTGCTCGGGTGGCGCGAGGTGCCCGTCGACGACAGCTCGCTGGGCGCGCTGGCCCGCGACGCCATGCCGACCTTCCGTCAGGTGTTCATCGGCGGCGCATCGGGCATGGACCTGGAGCGCCAGGCGTACGTGGTGCGCAAGCGGATCCAGTACGAGCTCGGGAACAAGGGCGCCGGTCAGGACGGCCCGGGCCGGGAGACCGCGTACTTCCCGAGCCTGTCGGGCCAGACCATGGTCTACAAGGGCATGCTGACCACTCCGCAGCTGCGCGACTTCTACCTCGACTTGCAGGACGAGCGCGTCGAGAGCGCCCTGGGTCTGGTCCACTCGCGGTTCTCCACCAACACCTTCCCGTCGTGGCCGCTGGCGCATCCGTTCCGCCGGGTCGCGCACAACGGCGAGATCAACACCGTCACCGGCAACGAGAACTGGATGCGTGCCCGCGAGGCGCTGATCGACACTGCGGTGTTCGGTGCCGCCGCCGGGAGCGAAGCGAGCGGGGCGACTGACACAGCGCTCGCCGAGAAGATCTTCCCGGTGTGCACGCCGGGTGCGTCGGACACGGCCCGGTTCGACGAGGTGCTGGAACTGCTGCACCTCGGCGGACGCAGCCTGCCGCACGCCGTGCTGATGATGATCCCCGAGGCGTGGGAGCGGCACGAGGACATGAAGCCCGAGCACCGGGCGTTCTTCGAGTACCACTCGGCACTGATGGAGGCCTGGGACGGCCCGGCGTCGGTCTGCTTCACCGACGGCAAGTACGTGGGCGCGGTGCTCGACCGCAACGGCCTGCGGCCCTCGCGGATCTGGGTGACCAAGGACGGCCTCGTCGTCCTGGGTTCGGAGGTGGGCGTGCTCGACATCGATCCGGCCGACGTCGTGTCCCGGCTGCGCCTGCAGCCCGGCAAGATGTTCCTGGTCGACACCGAGCAGGGCCGCATCGTCGACGACGAGGAGATCAAGGACACCCTCGCCGCCGAGCACCCCTACCAGCAGTGGCTCGACGAGAACCAGGTCCGCCTGGAGGACCTGCCCAAGCGTCCGCACGTGCACATGAACCACGCGCGCGTCACGCACCGCCAGCAGCTCTTCGGCTACACCAACGAGGACCTGCGCCTGCTGATCGAGCCCATGGCATCGGCCGGCGCGGAGGCCATCGGCTCGATGGGCACCGACACCCCGATCGCGGTGCTGTCGGCGCGGTCGCGCATGCTGTTCGACTACTTCCAGCAGTTGTTCGCCCAGGTGACCAATCCGCCGCTGGATGCCATCCGCGAGGAGATCGTCACCAGCATCGGGCACCGGCTCGGCGGCGAGCGCGATCTGCTGAATCCGACCGCCGAGTCGGCCAAGCAGATCGTGCTGAGCCAGCCGATCCTCGACAACGACGAGCTCGCCCAGCTGGTGAAGATCGACGGTGAGGCGACCGGTTTCCCGTCGGTGCACATCCACGGCCTGTACCCGGTGGCCGAGGGCGGCGCCGGTCTGCGCAAGGCGCTCGACGAGGTCCGGGCCAAGGCCTCGGCCGCGATCGCCGAGGGCGCGCGGATCATCGTGCTCTCCGACCGCGAGTCCGACGAGAACCTGGCGCCGATTCCGTCGCTGCTGCTGACCTCGGCCGTGCACCATCACCTGGTGCGCGAACGGACCCGGACGCGCGCGTCCATCGTCGTCGAATCCGGTGACGCCCGCGAGGTGCACCACATGGCGCTGCTGATCGGCTTCGGCGCCGGGGCGATCAACCCGTACATGGCGTTCGAGTCGATCGAGGACATGATCGACCGCGGCGCCATCACCAGCCCGGCCGACTTCGCCAAGGCGCGGGCCAACTACATCAAGGCCGCCGGCAAGGGCGTGCTCAAGGTGATGAGCAAGATGGGCATCTCGACGGTCCCGTCGTACAACGGCGCCCAGCTGTTCCAGGCCATCGGCCTGAGCCAGGAACTGGTCGACGAGTTCTTCACCGGTCTGCGCAGCCAGCTCGACGGCGTCGGGCTCGACGAGATCGCCGACGAGGTGGCCGCCCGGCACGCGCTCGCCTTCAGCGAACGCCCGTCCGAGCGGGCCCACCGCGAGCTCGAGGTCGGCGGCGAGTACCAGTGGCGGCGCGAGGGCGAGTATCACCTCTTCAACCCGGAAACCGTCTTCAAACTGCAGCACTCCACCCGCACCGGGCAGTACTCGGTGTTCAAGGAGTACACCAAGATGGTCGACGACCAGTCGGCCCGCTTGGGCACGCTGCGCGGCCTGTTCGACTTCAACTTCGGTGACCGGGACCCGATTCCGATCGACAAGGTGGAGCCGGCCAGCGAGATCGTCAAGCGGTTCTCGACCGGCGCGATGAGCTACGGCTCCATCTCGGCCGAGGCTCACGAGACGCTCGCCATCGCGATGAACCGACTCGGCGGCAAGAGCAACTCGGGTGAGGGCGGCGAGGACCCGCGCCGGTTCAGCCACGACGAGAACGGCGATTGGCGGCGCAGCGCGATCAAGCAGGTGGCCTCGGGCCGCTTCGGTGTCACCAGCCACTACCTGAGCAACTGCACCGACATCCAGATCAAGATGGCGCAGGGCGCCAAGCCCGGTGAGGGCGGCCAGCTGCCGCCGCACAAGGTGTACCCGTGGGTCGCCGAGGTGCGTGGCAGCACGCCCGGCGTCGGCCTGATCTCGCCGCCGCCGCACCACGACATCTACTCGATCGAGGATCTGGCGCAGCTGATCCACGACCTGAAGAACGCGAACCCCAGCGCGCGGATTCACGTGAAACTGGTCTCCGAGCTCGGCGTCGGCACCGTCGCCGCGGGCGTCTCGAAGGCGCACGCGGACGTCGTGCTGATCTCCGGGTTCGACGGCGGCACCGGCGCCAGCCCGCTGACCTCGCTGAAGCACGCGGGCGCGCCGTGGGAGATCGGCCTGGCCGAGACCCAGCAGACGCTGCTGCTCAACGGTCTGCGTGACCGCATCGTCGTGCAGGTCGACGGCCAGCTGAAGACCGGTCGCGACGTGATGATCGCCGCGCTGCTCGGCGGCGAGGAGTTCGGCTTCGCCACCGCTCCGCTCGTGGTGTCGGGATGCATCATGATGCGTGTCTGTCACCTCGACACCTGCCCGGTGGGCGTGGCGACGCAGAACCCGCTGCTCCGCGAGCGCTTCACCGGCAAGCCGGAGTTCGTCGAGAACTTCATGCTGTTCGTCGCCGAAGAGGTGCGCGAGCTGCTGGCGCGTTTGGGCTTCCGCACGTTGCAGGAGGCCGTCGGGCACATCGAGGCGCTCGACACGTCCAAGGCCATCGCGCGCTGGAAGGGCGCCAAGGCCGGCAAGCTCGACCTGACGCCGATCCTGACCATGCCGGAGTCGCCGTTCATGAACCAGGACCTGTACTGCTCGGGTACGCAGGATCACGGTCTGGACAAGGCGCTCGACAACGAGCTGATCGAGAAGGCGCGGCCGGCCATCGAGTCGGGCACCCGCGTGTTCATCGAGTCGCCGATCACCAACGTCAACCGCACGGTCGGCACCATGCTCGGCCACGAGGTGACCAAGGTGTACGGCGCGGAGGGTCTGCCGGACGGCACCATCTCGATCTCGTTCACCGGCTCGGCGGGCAACAGCTTCGGCGCCTTTGTGCCGCGCGGCATCACCATGCGGCTCACCGGCGACGCGAACGACTTCGTCGGCAAGGGCCTGTCCGGCGGCAAGATCGTCGTCGCCCCGTCAGTGGACGCGCCCGCGGGCTTCGTCGCCGAGGAGAACATCATCGCCGGCAACGTGATCGGGTTCGGCGGCACCGCAGGCAAGATCTTCTTGCGCGGGGTGGCCGGCGAGCGCTTCTGCGTCCGCAACTCCGGTGTGCACGCCGTCGTCGAGGGCGTCGGCGATCACGGCTGTGAGTACATGACCGGCGGCCGGGTGATCGTGCTCGGCGAGACCGGCCGCAACTTCGCGGCCGGCATGTCGGGCGGCGTCGCGTACGTCTACGACAAGAACGGGACCTTCGCCAAGAACGTCAACACCGAGCTGGTCGATCTCGACGTGCTCGACGACGACGATCTGAAGTACCTGCAGGACATGCTCACCGAGCACCGGGACGAGACGCGGTCGCCGGTGGCGGCCAAGATCCTCGGCAACTGGGCGGTGGCCCAGACCAAGTTCGCGAAGGTGATGCCCCGCGACTACAAGCGAGTGCTGGAAGCCATCGAGATGGCCGAGCGCACCGGACGAGATGTGAACGAAGCGATCATGGAGGCGGCTCGTGGCTGATCCGAGAGGTTTTCTCAAGCACCCCGAACGTGAGACGCCGACCCGGCGTCCCGTCGAACTGCGGCTGCTGGACTACAAAGAGGTCTACAACAAGTTCGACCGCAGCACCCTGCAGACGCAGGCGAGTCGCTGCATGGACTGTGGCATCCCGTTCTGTCACAACGGATGTCCGCTGGGCAACCTGATTCCCGAGTGGAACGACCTGGTGTTCAAGGGGCGGTGGGACGACGGGCTTGATCGTCTGCACGCCACCAACAACTTCCCCGAGTTCACCGGCCGGCTGTGCCCGGCGCCGTGCGAGGCGTCGTGCGTGCTCGGCATCAATCAGCCCGCCGTGACCATCAAGCAGGTCGAGGTGGAGCTGATCGAGAAGGCGTTTCAGGAGAACACGGTGACGCCGGTGCTCCCGTCGGAGACCACCGGCAAGTCCGTCGCCGTCGTCGGTTCCGGACCCGCCGGTCTAGCTGCCGCGCAGCAGCTGACCCGCGCCGGTCATGCGGTGACGGTGTTCGAGCGCGCCGATCGCATCGGCGGCCTGCTGCGGTACGGGATCCCCGAGTTCAAGATGGAGAAGCACTTCATCGACCGCCGGCTGGATCAGATGGAGGCCGAGGGCACCGTCTTCCGCGCCGGCGTGAACGTGGGCGTCGACATCACCGTCGAGGAGCTCCGCGCGCAGTTCGACGCCGTGGTGTTGGCCAACGGTTCGACCATCGGTCGTGACTTGCCGGTGCCGGGTCGCGAGCTGACCGGGATCTACCAGGCGATGGAGTACCTGCCGCAGTCGAACCGCTTCGCCGTGGGCGACGAGGTGCCCGACCAGGTGACCGCGAAGGGCAAGAAGGTCGTCATCATCGGCGGCGGCGACACCGGCGCGGACTGCCTGGGCACCGCCCTGCGCCAGGGCGCCGAGATCGTGCACCAGTTCGAGATCATGCCGCGGCCGCCGGCCGAGCGCGCAGAGTCGACCCCGTGGCCGCTGTACCCGCTGATGTACCGGGTCTCCTCGGCGCACGAGGAGGGCGGCGAGCGCGTGTTCAGCGTCAACACCGAACAGTTCGTCGGCGAGAACGGTCAGGTGACCGGACTCAAGGCGCACGAGGTGCAGATGCGCGGCGGGCGCTTCGAGAAGGTCGAGGGCTCGGACTTCGAGTTGGAGTGCGACCTGGTGCTGCTCGCCATGGGCTTCGTCGGACCGGAGCGCGAGGATCTGCTCGACAAGCTCGGTGTCGACTACGACCCGCGCGGCAACGTCGCGCGCGACGATCACTTCGCGGCCAAAGGCGTCCCCGGAGTGTTCGTCGCCGGTGATGCCGGCCGCGGCCAGTCGCTGATCGTGTGGGCCATCGCCGAGGGCCGGGCCGCGGCCGCCTCGGTGGATGCGTACCTGACCGGCTCGACCGAACTGCCCGCGCCGATCCTGCCGACCACGGTGGCGCAGCGCTGACCTTTCGACGGGGCTCAAGGAGCTGGTCTACAGCTCCTTGAGCTTGTCGAAAGGGCTGTCGCTCCTTGAGCTTGTCGAAAGGGCTGTCGCTCCTTGAGCTTGTCGAAAGGGCTGTCGCTCCTTGAGCCTGTCGAAAGGCAGGGAAGGCGAACACTCGCCGCCGGCGCCGTGCCGCAACACGCCGGGCGCCGGGTGCGACACGCCACACAGGCCCTGGTCCTCGTACCGGGCGGTAACGATTCTGTCTCGTCGTACGACATTCCCCTCGAGACCACACGAGGCTTCGCAGGAGGAAATGGCATGCAGTCGTCGTACAGCGACCGCACGCGTCGGCGCCCGGGCCGTGTTTCGGCCCGCGTATTCTGGGGACGGCTTCGGGCCCCCCGCTCGCTGGCCGAGCAGAACGAGCGTCTGGTGACGACCGAAGAACTGCGCCGCCTCCGTCCCACCGGCTGAGTGCTTGACCGGCGGCGCCGATCAAGCCTGGTCGGCGGCGACCCGCACGCTGATCCCGCCGAGTTCGACCACGTCGCCGTCGCGCAGCTGCCGTCCGCGGCGAAGCTCCACCTCGTCGTTCACCGTGACCAGGCCGTCGGCGATCACCGACTTGGCGTCGGCGCCGGTGTCGATCAGATTCGCCAGCTTCAAGAACTGGCCCAGCCGGATGCTCTCGTCCCGGATCGGTACATGGTCCACGACGCCCATTCTGCCCGCTGCGAGGCGGCCCTGTCCCTACTGTGGCGTAGATCCGGGGCCGATGCCGTCGTGCCGAATGTCCTTCCAGGTCAGCCGTGAGGAACCGTGAGGAACAGCATCGGTACGCCACAGTAGAGAGACGGCGCCTCCGTTACTCCGGGGTAGGGATCGCGGCGCCGCGCGCCTAGACTGGGAGGCTATGACGGTTCCTGAGTTCACCCCCACCGCCGACCTGGTCGACGAGATCGGCCCCGACGTCCGCAGTTGCGACACCCAGTTCACCCAGTACGGCGGGAACCGCGAGTTCGCCGGCGTGGTGACCACGGTTCGCTGCTTCCAGGACAACGCGCTGCTCAAGTCCATTCTCTCCGAACCCAATCCGGGCGGCGTGCTGGTGATCGATGGGGGTGGTTCGCTGCACACGGCGCTCGTCGGCGACCTCATCGCCGAACTCGGCCGAGGGAACGGCTGGGCCGGAATCATCGCGGTCGGCGCCATCCGCGACGCCAAGACCATCGGTGGCATGAATATCGGCGTCAAGGCGCTCGGCACCAATCCCCGCAAGTCCACCAAGACCGGCGCCGGCGAGCGCGACGTCCCCGTCGAACTGGGCGGTGTCGTCTTCGGACCTGGCGACCACGTCTTCTCCGACGACGACGGCATCGTCGTCGTGACCCCCTGACCCTCGGCGAACCGACACCTCGCCAGCAACCCAGAGGAACACCATGGCCAAGCCCACACCCGAGTACTTCGACCGCCTCAAGGCGCTCGCCGCGATCGACGACGTCGAGGCTCGCCCGACCAAGCCCGTCCTGGAGGCCTTCAGCGGAGCCGAGATGGCGACCATTCCGGTCGGCACCGCCGAGGACCTGAAAGCCGCTGTGGTGCGGGCGCGCGACGCGCAGAAGGAGTGGGGCGCCAAGAGCCCGGCCGAACGCGCCAAGGTGATCAACGCCTTCTCCGAACTGGTGCACCGCAATGCCGACGCGCTGATGGACATCGCCCAGGCGGAGACCGGCAAGGCACGCGTGTACGCGCAGGAAGAGGTGCTCGACGTCGCCCTGACCGCCCGCTACTACGCGACCAACGGTCCCCGAATCCTGGCCGAGCGCAAGGTCGCCGGGATGATCCCCGGCGCGACCGACGTCCGCGTCCGGCACATCCCGAAGGGCGTCGTGGGCGTCATCAGCCCGTGGAACTACCCGTTGACCCTCGCCGTCTCCGACGCGGTGGCCGCCCTGATCGCCGGCAACGCCGTCGTGATCAAGCCGGACAGCAACACTCCGTACTGTGCGCTCGCGCTGGCCGAACTGCTCTACGAGGCCGGCTTGCCGCGCGAGCTCTTCGCCGTCGTGCCCGGACCCGGATCTGTCGTCGGGCAGGCGATCGTGGAGACCACCGACTACGTGATGTTCACCGGGTCCTCGGAGACCGGCGCCACCCTGGCGCAGCAGGCGGGCAAGCGCCTGATCGGCTTCTCCGCGGAACTGGGCGGCAAGAACCCGCTCATCATCACCGCCGACGCGGACATCGACAACGCGGTCGAGGGCGCGGCCCGTGCGTGCTTCTCCAACTCCGGGCAATTGTGCATCTCGATCGAGCGCATCTACGTCGAGAAGGCGATCGCGGACACCTTCTCGCGCAAGTTCGCCGAGTACGTGGAGAACATGAAGCTCAGCGCGTCATACGACCTCGCCGCGGACATGGGCTCGCTGGCCTCGGCCGCGCAGATCTCCACCATGGAAGAGCACGTCGACGACGCCGTCGCCAAGGGCGCCACGGTGCTCGCCGGCGGCCGCAAGCGCGCCGATCTGGGTCCCTACTTCTACGCGCCGACGGTGATCACCGGCGTGACCGAGGACATGGAGTGCTACCGCAACGAGACCTTCGGTCCGCTGGTGTCGATCTACCCGGTCGACTCGGTCGACGAGGCGGTCGAGCGGGCCAACGACACCGAGTACGGCCTCAACGCCAGCGTCTTCGCCGGCAGCAGTGCGCAGGCGCAGAAGATCGCCGAGCGGTTGCGGGCGGGCACCGTGAACATCAACGAGGGCTACGCGGCCGCCTGGGGCTCCACCGCGGCGCCGATGGGCGGTATGGGCATCTCCGGAATGGGCCGCAGGCACGGCGAGGAGGGCCTGCTCAAGTACACCGAGGCGCAGACCATCGCCGCGCAGCGCTTCGTCGGCCTCGACGGCATGAAGGGCATCCCGCGCGACCTGTTCCTCAAGGTCACCCCGCTCGCGATCCGCGGACTCAAGTACCTCCCGGGACGGTAGTCCCGCGCACCGGCGACGCAGAGCGGCTCCACCCCGGATCGGGGAGGAGCCGCCCTGCTGTGTTCGGGGAGTGGTCCGTGTTCGGTCAGTCCTCGGCGGAACGACGACGACGCCGTCGCCGCAGGAACAGGATCACCGCGACGAGGGCGCCGACGATGGCGGCCACCATGCCCGGGGTGATCCGATCACCCGGCAGCGGTGTCGGAGTGGCCCGGCGAGGGCGGGACGAGGCCAGCGCGGCGTCGGCCTGCGCGACGACGTCGCTCGCCGGAGCCGGGGCCTCGGCGACGGGCGCGGGGGGCTCGGGCGTGGCGGACTGTTCGGAGCCGGGCGTGGCAGGTTCGGGAGTGGCGGGCTCGCGGGTCGAGGGTGCCGGCTCGGCAGGTTCGGGCTCTGCCTCCGGTTCGGGCGTGACGGCAGGTGCCGGGGTCGCGGACTCGGGGGTGGCGGGGGATGCGGCTGTCGCCGTCGGTTCAGACGCGATCGAGGGCTGCGCCGCCGCGGCGGGCTGCTGCGCGGCGAGGGCCGCGATCAACTCTGCCTTCTTCATCGTGGAATAGCCGTGGATGCCCTGCGCCTTGGCTTCGGCGCGCAGCTGCGCGACCGTCGGATTCGCGGCGCGAACCGGAGCCGGTGAGGCCGCGGCGGGCAGGGTGGGGTCGGAATCGGCCATCGTCGGATCTCCTACTGGGGGTGGACGTTCAGGCGGGCGAGCAGATCGTTGTCGATCGCGGTCAGTTCGTTGCCGATCGCACGCTGGGCGGCCCGGCGCTGCGTCGGGGGCATCGTGTCGGCGGCGTCGGCGGCCACGACCAGATTGTCGAGCCGGGCGCGCATGGTCTGAACGAAGGCCTTGCCTTCGGCGGTGTCCTCGAGCCCTGCCACCTTGTCGGCGGAGGATTGGGCCGCGGCGATCCGGGCACGCAGCGTGGCGCTCGGGCCGCCGTACTGGGTCAGAAGCCCGGCCGGGACGCCGGCGCGGCGCGCCTGGAGGGCGGTGATCTCGGATCGGGCGGCGACCGCTCCGCGGTAGATCAGTGGGCCGGCGATCGGTGCGACCAGCTTGGCGACGGTCAGATAGCGGCGGATCTTCGCGGGCTGGAGGAGCCCGGCGCTTTGTGCTGCCTTAGCTTGTGCGGTAACGGTTTTCGCTTCTGCGGCCGCAGCCTTGCGCTGGGCCTTGCCTGCGGTCTTGGCGGTCTTCTGCTCGGCCTTGCTCGCGGTCTTCGCCGTCTTGCGTTCCGCCTTGTGCGCCTTCTTGGCGTACTTGTGCTCGTCGCGGAGTGCCTTCTTGTGCCGCTTCTGCTCTTCGTGCGCGCTCACTTTGGCTTCGAGCCGGACCCGGGTCTTGAGGGCTTTCTCCTCCGCTTTGCGGATCTTGGCTTCGGCCTTGCGCTCGAGGCGCTTGGCCTTGCGGGACGACGAGAGACCCATGGTGTCCTTTCCGCCGGACGACCGGCTTGGCCGTGACTGGTACCAGTTTTGCATAGTGTCAGTAGGGGATGAGAGTGTGGCGCAGCGTCGCCGCACCGGGCGACACGGGATGAGAGCGAGGCGAGGCGGTGGGTTCGGCGGTCCTCGGTGCACGCGACCTGACGGGCTGCGAGCATCGGCTGGCCCTGGACAGTGCCGCGCGAGCCGACGGAACCGCAGCGGCGCAGCTCGAATCGCCGGATGCACTGCGCCGGATCGAGGCCGCCACGGCGCACCGCCGTGACGTGATCGCAATGCTGCAGCGCCTGCAGGCCGAGCGCGGGGTGAGTGTCGTCGCGATCGACGACTCCCTACCGCACCGCGAGCGGGTCGCCCGCACGCTGACTGCGTGCGCCGAGGGTGCGGACTGGATCTTCCGGGCGGCGCTCCCGACCGATCACGAGGCCGGCCGTCGCGGTCACGCCGAGGCGCTGATCCGCCACGGCGACGGCTACCTCCCGCTGATCGTCGTCAACCATCGGGTGACCACTCAGTCCAAGGCCGACCGCGACCCGGCCGAACCGGTCACCGTGCGGACCAGTTCGCTGGATCAGTGGCGACCGACTCCGGATCCGGCGCGGTCGGTGCGCGGCAACAAGCGCGATGCGATGCGACTGGCGCAGTTGGCCGCGATGCTGTCCGGGCTCGGCTACGCGCCCGCGCGGGACCGTGCGCACTGGACCGGCGGGGTCATCGGCGTCGACGCGGACTGCATCCTCGTGGTGCCCCTCGGGCCGCTGATGTCCGACTACGACGAGGTCTTCGCCCGGCGCCGGGCCGTCGCCGACGGCAGTGTGCCCACACGCCCGCGCCGCATCAACGAATGCCGCAGCTGCGACTGGTGGCCGTCGTGCGAACAGGAATTGATCGCGGTCGACGACGTGAGCCTGGTGGTGGGCGGCAACGGCACCGACGCCTTGGCCGAGGCCGGCATCACCACCGTCGCCCAGCTCGCCGAATACCGGGGCGACCCACCCGAGGACTGGAGCGGTCACACGTCGTTCCTGGACGCGGTGGTGCAGGCCAACTGTCTGCGCGCGAACGTGCCGCTGGTGCGCCGTTTGGAGCGGCCGCAGGTGCGGCGGGCCGACGTCGAGGTGGACGTCGACATGGAGAGCTACGGCGAACGGGGAGCGTACCTATGGGGCACGCTGCTCACCGACAACGTGACCGGAGCACCGGCGGTGTACCGGCCGTTCGTCACGTGGGACCCGCTGCCCACCACCGACGAGGGCCACGCTTTCGGCCGGTTCTGGAAGTGGCTGATGGAATGCCGCGACGCGGCCCATGAGGCGGGCAAGACCTTTGCGGCGTACTGCTATTCGCAGCAAGCGGAGAATCGGTGGTTGCGGGGGAGCGCCGACCGCTTCGCCGGAATCCCCGGGGTGCCCTCCCGCGAGGACGTCGATGCGTTCATCGCCTCGTCCGAGTGGGTCGACGTCTACGAGGCCGTCAACGCGAACTTCATCTGTCCGAACGGCAAGGGGCTCAAGCGGATAGCGCCGGTCGCCGGGTTCGCATGGTCGGACCCGGAGGCCAGCGGCGAGGCGTCGATGGACTGGTACCAGGCCGCGGTGGGTCTGGACGGTGCATTGCTGGACCCGAGCCAGCGCGATCGACTGCTCCGCTACAACGAGGACGACGTCCAGGCCACCAAGGTCCTGCGCGAGTGGCTCAGCTCCGACCGGATCCTGCAGCTGCCGACCGTCGACGATCTGCTGCGGTAGGCCACGACCGTCGCCATGGCGGTGCGCTTCAGGAGGGGACGTCGGCCCGCTCAGCGGAGTGGCGGGCCGAGTCCGCGGCTTCGCGGGCCCGCCGGCGCCAGGTCCTGGTGATCACCACCGTGCCGATCGACAGCAGGACGATCACCGCGGCGACGGTGCCGACGACCAGCGGGAGGCTCGTGCCGCCTCCCTCCGGCCCGCTCGCCGCGCTCCCGGCGCCCAGCAGGCCTTCGGTGAGCAGCCAGACGGCGAAGCCGAGGAACAGCGCGGCGGCGAACAGGGCGACGGTCCGCTCGGGCAGGTGCTTGCCGAGCACGCGGCCGACGGCGATGGCGACGGCGTCCGCGGCGACCATGCCGAGGGTCGACCCGATCCAGATGCCGAGCCAATCGTTGTCGGTGGCCAGGGTGATGGTCGCGAACATCGTCTTGTCGCCCAGCTCGGCGAGCATGAACGCGCTCATCACCGCCAGGAAGACCGAGCCTCCGACGCGCGCGGCCTTCGCGGATTCGCCGTCGGACAACTCGTCGCCGCGCAACGTCCACAGCGCGAACGCGAGCATGGCCAGGCCGCCCGCGATCGACATCAGGTGGGACGGAATCGACATGCCGAGGAAGTGGCCGAAGAACACCGAGAGCGCGTGCACCAGCGTGGTCGCGGCCAGGATCGCACCGAGCACCACCCACCAGCGGTAGCGCAGGGCGTAGGTGAGCGCCATCAGTTGCGACTTGTCGCCGAGTTCGGCGACGAAGATGACGCCGAAGCCGAGGAGGAGTGCCGCGATCATGCGGGTCACGTTATGACCGCCGGGCGGTTCTCGCAACAGCTGGACTGTCCTTATTTTCGCAGGTAGGAGGCCCGGACAAGCAAGTTCGGGGACCCTGATGCTCCAGTGTGGGGGAGCCTCGGCGAAGGCGCGGCTCCGATCACCGCCGGTGGGCCGGGTTTCGCGGGCACGTGCACGCACCAGGCACAATGGCACCGTGACGCCCCATACCCTCGACACGCAAGCGCGCCCGATCGTCGGCCCGCTGCGCCCGCTCGAGATCGCGATCGTGGCCATCCTGTCCGGCCTGACCGTGGTCGCCGTGGTGGTGGCGGCGGTGATCCCGCTGGCGAGCGCTGCCGGGCTCCTGGCGCCCGTGCCGATCGCCCTGGTCGCCGCCCGCACCCGGCTGCGGGCGACGATCGCCGCCTCGGCCACCTCCACCGCGGTGACCTTCGCGATGGCCGGCCTGGGCGCCGCGCTCGGCGTGCTCGCCTCCGCCGTCGTCGGCGGGGTGGTCGGGGAGGTCAAGCGCCGCGGCGGCGGCACCGTGGTGATGACGCTGCTCTCGCTGATCGTCGCACCGCTGCTCGCCTCGGTGTCGGTGCTGATCCTCTGGGTGCTGGTTCCGCTGCGCGAGCTCGCGCTGACCGTGTTGGAGAACCTGATCAAGGGCCTGGGCACCGTGGTGGCCAGGGCCGGCGGCGTGTTCGGCGCCGACCTGGACGGCGTGGAGCGCTGGTTCGAGGGACTGGCCCGCAACATCGTGGACTACTGGTGGATCTGGCTGTGGGCTTCGGGTGCGGTCGGCTCGTTCCTCTCGCTGCTGGTCGCCTGGTGGATCCTCGGCGGTGTGGTGAACCGGCTCGCCCACATCAGGATGCAGGACACGCTCGACTCGTCGGCCGACCTCACCGTGACCGAGACCGTCGATCCGCTGCCGATGCGCATGGCTGGAGTCGGATTCCGCTATCCGGGCACCGAGGCCGACGTTCTGCACGGCATCGATTTCGCACTGATACAGGGCGAGTTCGTGGCCGTCGTCGGAGCCAACGGCTCGGGCAAGTCGACGCTCGCCAAGCTGCTGGCGGGCACGCCGGCGACCATCGGGATCGTGGACCGCCCCGGCGATCCGGGCCTGGGCAAGCGCGGCGGCACCGCCATGGTGCTGCAACGCCCCGAGGCGCAGATGCTCGGATCGCGCGTCGCCGACGACCTGGTGTGGGGCCTGCCCGAGGATCAGGTCGTCGACGTCGACGCCCTGCTGGCCGAGGTGGGGCTGGCGGGTCTGGGCGAGCGCGAGACCTCCGACCTGTCCGGCGGCCAGCAACAGCGCCTGGCGGTGGCCGCCGCCCTGGCGCGCGCGCCCAAGCTGCTGATCGCCGACGAGGTCACCTCGATGGTCGATCCGGCCGGCCGGCACGAGCTGATCGAGATCCTCGCCCGGCTCCCGCGGACCCGGGGCATCACCGTCGTGCTGATCACCCACCGCGGCGTCGAGGCGCGCGCCGCCGACCGGGTGATCCACCTGGAAGGCGGCCGGATCGTCGAGCATCATCCGGAGTGGATGCGGCCCGAGGAGCACACCCCACTGTTACCCGCTGCGCACGACGCCGCAGACCCGCTTCTGGTGGTGGATCAGGTCTCGCACACCTACCTGGCCGGTTCGCCGTGGGAGGTCACGGCCCTGCACGACGTCGATCTCCGGGTCAACAAGGGCGACGGGGTGCTGATCGTGGGCGGCAACGGGTCTGGGAAGACCACCCTGGCGTGGATCATCGCCGGGCTGATCGTCCCGAGCCGCGGTGAGGTGCTCCTGCACGGCGAGCCGATGAGCAGCCAGGTCGGCAGCGTCGGGCTGGGCTTTCAGCACGCGCGGCTGCAACTGCAGAAGACCACGGTCGGCGACGAGATCATGGCGGTCGGCGGGGAGTCGGTGACCACCACCGAAGTGGGCCGGGTGCTGGATCTGGTCGCACTGCCCCGGGAGATCGCGGCTCGTCGCGTCGACTCGCTGTCCGGCGGTCAGATGCGCCGCGTGGTGCTGGCGTCTCTGGTGGCGTCCGAGCCGGACGTGCTGGTGCTCGACGAGCCGCTCGCCGGACTGGACCCGGCAGCCCGCGAAGAGGTGCTCGACGTGCTCGCCGGACTGCGCCGGGGCGGGATCACGATCATCATCATCTCGCACGACCTGGAGGCACTCGACCGCGTCTGCAACCGGCGCGTGGAATTGAACGACGGGGTTCTGGAGGCACGACGATGACGATGCGCACTCCGCCGTTGCGGCAGCTGCCCGGCGACTCTCCGGTTCACCGGTTGTGGGCCGGAACCAAGCTCCTGATCGTGCTGATCCTCGGGGTGATGACCTGGGTGCTCCCGTCCTACCCGAGCCTGGGGTTCGTCGCTCTGTGCGTGCTGGTATTCGCACTGGTGGCCGGGATTCCGCTCGGCGCCATCCCGCGGCCGCCCTGGTGGTTCTGGGCACTGATCGTGGCCGGCGCGGGCATCACCGCGATCTCCTCCGGCGGGTCGGGCGTGCTGGTCTTCATGCGCGGTACGGCGCTGGGCCTGATCGTGCTGGCGATGAGCATCATGGTCATCTGGACCACCCCGATGGCTGAGATCGCGCCCGCGATCGCTCGGTTGATGACGCCGCTGAAGCTGCTGCGGCTGCCGGTGGACGAATGGGCCGTGTGCATCGCGCTGTCCCTGCGCGGGTTGCCCCTGTTGATGGAGGAGATGCGGATGTTGCGCGCCTCGTATCGGTTGCGCCCGTCCTCGGCGGCCAACTCGGGCCACCCGTCGGCGGAGATGGGCATCATCGACATCATCGTCGCCGCGATGAGCTCGGCCATGCGCCGGGCCGCGGAGATGGGCGAGGCGATCACCGCTCGCGGGGGCACCGGGCGACTGACCGCATACCAGTCGCGTCCCGGCAAGGCCGACGCGGTGGCGCTGGGCCTGGTGCTCGCAGCCTGCGCCGCGGCGATCACGTTGACGGTCGTGCTGTAGAGGCGTACGACATGCTGCCGCCGCGCGGAGTGATCCTGGCGGCGGCAGCAGGGCAGCCTGGGCTGCTGGCCTCAGTGCGGCAAGCTCACCTCACGCATCCGACGGTGAAGTTCCACGCGGTTCCGCTGATGTCGGTCGTCACCCTGATCTCGACCCTGGACGTGTTCGCAGGCAGATCGACCTTCAGCACACCGTCGCCCGGTCCCCGGAGAGGGTGGTTGTTCGAGTTGGCGCTCTCTGAGCCGCGCCAACCCGTCGACTCGAGCACCCGCCCATTGGGAAGGAGGACGTCGAACTTGTCGGGGATATTGATGGTGTCGTAGTCGAGATCGATCGAGGTGGTGCCGGGTGCGAGCTGGTACGGGTAGTACGACGGGTCATCGTTGTAGCCGCCGCTCTGCGAACGCTGGCCGCACTGCTTCACCGGAGCGCGCCGGTCGTTGATCGGTGCGGCGCCGTCCTCGTCGGGCTGGGACTTCTTCGGCGGGTGGCTGTAGCGCGGATCCTTGGTGCCGTCGGCGTGGGCGACGGCGGGGATCAACAGCATCGACCCCGCCGCGGCAGCGGCGGCGGCAGTGCCGATCAAACGGGCGCGGGATTGGGTCATCGTACGGTTCCTCCTGTGTTTTGCGGTCAGACCGCGGTCATCGTAAGGGCGGGATCTGCGGCCTGTCTGTCGCAGATTCGATGGATTGTCCGGGCCGGGTGTCACTGGATTCTTGGCCCGCATCCCCCGCCGTCGTCCGGTGTTCTCGGTCGCCGGAATTGCAAAGTTCGGTAGGCCGAACTATAAATATTGGCATGCCCCATGAACGTGTGACCCCGGGTTTAGACTCGCTGCGCTCGCTCAACCGTCGGTCGGAGCCGGACCTCAATCCGGGTGGCGGCTCGCTCAGCTGGCGAGTGGCACCGCACGCGTCCGCACGTCGTCGCGGTGTCGCCGTGATCCTCGCGCTGCTGCTGGCGCTGACCGGGTGCTCGCTCGGCACCGCCGACGACGGCCGACCCGTGGTGCTGACCACCTTCACCGTCCTCGCCGACATCGCCCAGAACGTCGCGGGGGACCGGTTGAACGTGGAGTCGCTGACCAAGCCCGGAGCGGAGGTGCACGGCTACGAGCCGACGCCCGCGGACATGCGCCGGGCGGCGAAGGCGGAACTGATCGTGAACAACGGCCTGAATCTGGAGGCGTGGTTCGCGCAGTTCGTCAGCGACCTCGACGTTCCCCGGGTCGTGGTGAGCGAGGGCGTCGAGCCGATCGACATCACGTCGGACGCGTACGCCGGCAAACCGAATCCCCACGCGTGGATGAGCCCCCTGAACGCCGAGATCTACGTGGACAACCTCGTGGCCGCGTTCAGCGATCTCGATCCGGACGGTGCGCAGCAGTACCGCGCCAACGGGGCGGCGTACAAGAAGCAGCTCGGCGAGGTGCACGGTGAGTTGATCGAGTCGCTCTCGGTGCTGCCGCCCGACCAGCGGGCGCTGGTGACCTGTGAGGGCGCGTTCTCGTACCTCGCGCGTGACACGGGCCTCACCGAACGCTACATCTGGCCGGTGAACGCCGAACAACAGGCCACACCGCAACAGGTGGCCGGCACCATCGGCTTCGTCCAGGAGAATCGGGTGCCCGCGGTGTTCTGCGAGTCGACCGTCTCGGACAAGGCCATGCGGCAGGTGGTCGAGGCCACCGGCTCCGCGTTCGGCGGGACCCTGTACGTCGACTCGCTCTCCGACGAGGGCGGTCCGGTCCCGACCTACCTCGATCTGATCCGGCACGACGCCCGGACCATCGCCGGCGGACTCACCGGAGGGCGGTCGTGACCGCGCCGACCGTGGACGTCGACGACGTCACCGTGCGCTACGGACGGGCTCCGGCGCTCACCCACGCATCGCTGCAGTTGTACGCCGGGCGGGTGTGCGGTCTGATCGGCATGAACGGGTCGGGGAAGTCCACGCTCTTCAAGACCATCATGGGTCTGGTCGCGCCGTCGAGCGGCCGCGTCAGCGTCTTGGGGGCACCGCCCGCGCGGGCGCGCAAGACCGGTGACGTCAGTTACGTCCCGCAGTCGGAGGCGATCGACTGGTCGTTCCCGATCTCGGTGCGCGACGTCGTGATGACCGGGCGCTACGGCCGGATGGGCTTCGCCCGGCGCGCGCAACGCGAGGATCGGGCGGCGGTGGAGGAGGCGCTCGAGCGCGTCGAGCTCACCGAGCTCCGGGACCGCCAGATCGGCAGCCTGTCAGGTGGACAGCGAAAGCGGGCGTTCGTCGCCCGCGGGCTCGCGCAGGGGGCGTCGATCCTGCTGCTCGACGAACCCTTCGCGGGGGTCGACAAGCGGACCGAGGCCACCATCACCGAGGTGCTCGTCGAACGGGCGAACGCCGGTGCGACGGTGCTGGTGTCGACGCACGACCTGCAGGCGCTGCCCCGGCTCGCCGACGAGGCGGTCCTGCTGCAGCGGCATGTCATCGCGCAGGGACCGCCGGACGAGGTCATCACCACCGAGAACCTGATCCGCGCCTTCGGGATCGATCCGCTCGTGACGGACCGGGACGTCTGATGGCGGTGATCGGCGAAGTGCTTCTCGACCCGTTCAGCTACGGGTTCATGACGCGCGCGTTGTGGGCGACGCTGATCGCTTCCGCGGTGTGCGCGCTGCTCTCGTGCTGGCTGGTGCTGATCGGCTGGTCGCTGATGGGCGACGCCGTCTCGCACGCCGTGTTGCCCGGCGTGGTGCTGGCCTACCTACTGGACTGGCCGTTCGCCGTGGGCGCCGTGATATTCGGGTTGCTCGCGGTGGCGCTGATCGGGGTCGTTCGCGACGGCGGCCGGGTCAAAGAGGACGCGGCCATCGGCATCGTGTTCACCACGCTGTTCGCGCTCGGCTTGGTGCTGATCTCGGTGACTCCCAGCCAGACCGATCTGAACCACATCGTCTTCGGCAATCTGCTCGGCGTGTCGCGCTCGGATCTGCTCCAGATCGCGGTGCTCGGTGCGGTGGTCGCCGTCGTCGTGCTGGTCAAACGCCGGGACCTGACGCTGTACGCGTTCGATCCGACCCACGCGTACGCGATCGGACTCAATCCGCGACTGCTCGGCGCGCTGCTGCTGACCCTGCTGGCGCTCACCGCGGTCACCGCGCTGCAGGTGGTCGGGGTGGTGCTGGTGGTCGCCATGCTGATCATCCCCGGTGCCACGGCGTACCTGCTGACCGACCGCTTCCCGTTGATGCTCGTGATCGCGCCGGCCTTCTCGGCGGGGTGCGGGGTGGTCGGGCTGTACGTCTCGTACTACTGGGACACCGCACCGGGCGGCATGATCGTGCTGGTCCAGGGGAGCGTGTTCGCGCTGGTGTACCTGTTCGCGCCGCAGCGCGGGATCGTCACGGCGCGGCTGCGGCGCCGCCGCGACGATCAACGCCCCGAACGACGTCGAGCGGAGTCGGGAACTCGACCCTGATGAGGTGAGATCTCGACTCCGCTCGATCAGCGAGGTGCCTGCTCGATCAGCGAGGGCTGCCCGAAACGAGGATCGGTCAGGGGACGATCAGGCCGTCCGCTGCCGTTGCCCTGGCGTAACGCTCGGCGGCGTCTTCCCAGTTGACGACGTTCCACCAGGCCTTGACGTAGTCCGGCTTGACGTTCTGGTAGTCGAGGTAGAAGGCGTGCTCCCACATGTCGAGCATGACGACCGGGATCAGCGCCGCGGAGGTGTTGCCGCTCTGGTCGGTCAGCTGCTCGATCACCAGGCGCTTGCCGATGGTGTCGTAGCCGAGGATCGCCCAGCCGCTGCCCTGCAGGGTGGTGGCTGCCGCGGTGAAGTGCGCCTTGAACTTGTCGAAGCCGCCGAAGTCGCGGTCGATCGCGTCCTTCAGATCGCCTGCGGGCTCGCCGCCGCCGTTGGGCGAGAGGTTCTTCCAGAAGATCGAGTGGTTGGTGTGACCACCGAGGTGGAAGGCGAGGTTGGCCGACAGGCCGTAGACCTTGCCCTGGATGTCGCCGGCCTCGCGGGCCTCCTCGAGCTTCTCCAGTGCGGTGTTGGCGCCGGCCACGTAGGTCGCGTGGTGCTTGTCGTGGTGGAGCTCCATGATCTTGCCGGAGATGTGCGGCTCCAGGGCCCCGTAGTCGTAATCGAGATCGGGCAGGGTGTAGACGGCCACGTCGTCGTCCTCTCTATGGCGGTGTTGTTCTTCGTACTAGGTCCAATTTCTACCCTTCCCCACCCGGGGACGCTGCGCAAGGGCGGGCGGGCGTCTCCCGTCGCCGCCGGACGGGTTCCGAGGGGCGGATGCCCGGAACGAGAGGTGCTCAGAGCAGGAACACCAGCACGATCGCGACGATGATCGCGACGATGCTCGCGGCGATGCCGACGCACTGGGCCCGGACGTTGTAGACGGGCCACGACTCGGACCGTCGGGTGATGTGGGCCGCGCGTGTCACGGTCGCCCGTGCAGGCATGGTGGACTCCCTCTCTTAGAGTGTCCCAGAGTGAGCTCTGCCACATCTGAGCGTATCGCGTACATGCTACGGGTCAAGTGCCCTCTGCGCCGCAGGCGGGGTTCGGCGGGATCGTCGTACGCTGGTCGCATGAGCCTCTACGACCGGATCCTGGCCGCCTCCGACGTCAAGCGGGTGATGGTGGACCCCGCCGATGCGCTGCCCGGGCGCGCCGAGTCGCTGCCGGTGCCGGAACGGCACGAGGTGCTCGGGACTCCGCTGCGCGGTGAACCGGAGGCGGACGGGAGCTACGGCAACGGCGGGATCGGCGAGTGGGATGCACCGCTGCACGCGGTGATCCTGGGCGGCGGCTGCTTCTGGGGCGTCGAAGAGATCTTCTGGCAGGTGCCCGGGGTCCACTCGACCGCCGCCGGGTATGCGGGCGGCTATACGCCGAACCCGACCTACGAGGAAGTGTGCACCGCCAAGACGGGGCACGCCGAGGTGACCCTGGTGGTCTTCGATCCGCGCCGGGTGACGTTGGCAGAACTGCTGGCGACGTTCTTCACTGCGCACGATCCCACGCAGGAGATGCGGCAGGGCAACGACATCGGCACTCAGTACCGGTCGGCGGTCTACACCTTCGACCCCGCCGACACCGAAGCGGCGGCTGCCGCGGCGGCCCGCTTCGAGCCCGTGCTCGCCGAGGCGGGTTACGGCCCGGTGACCACCGAGATCAGTGAGCTCAGCGAAGCCGGAAACGGCTGGTTCTACTACGCCGAGCCGTACCACCAGCAGTATCTGCACAAGAATCCGCACGGCTACCGGTGTCACGTGTCGACCGGACTGTCCTTCCCGGCTGACGGCTGATTCCCCGGGCGATGAAGCTCACGGCACAGCAGTGGAACCGGACGCTGCTGCAGCGGCAGCACCTGCTGGAGCGGGTCGACGAGGACGCCGTCGAGGTGATCGACCGATGCGTCGGGGTCCAGTCCCAGGACCCACAGGCCGCGTTCTTCGCCCTGTGGTCGCGGATCGAGGGGTTCGATCCGGCCGAACTCGACGCCCTCCTCGTCGAACGCGAGGTAGTGCGCATGGCCCTGCTGCGCGGCACCGTGTTCCTGATGGACGGCCTCGACGCTCGCTGGATACGTGCCGCCGTGCAGCCGGCGCTGGAGGCCGGGCTGCGCGGGAACCCTCTCCCGAGGCTGGCGGGCGTCGATCTCGGCGAGGTGGTGGCGTGTGCGGCGGCGCTGTTCGACGACGACTCCCCGATCGCCGGTGCCCGGATCCGGGAGGCGCTGACCGACTCCTGGCCGGACGCGCCGACGGAGGCGCTGACCGCGGTGGTGCGGGCGAGACTGCCGCTGGTGCAGGTCCCGCCGCGCGGGCTGTGGCGGCGATGCGGCGCTCCGGCGTACCGGCTGCTCGACCAGTGGATCGAACCGGGGGAGCCCGCGGTGACCGGCGAGGAGGCCCGAAAGGATCTGATCAGGCTGTATCTGCGGGGCTTCGGCCCTGCGTCGGCGGCCGCGGTCTCGAGGTGGTCGGGTCTGACCGGCATGGGCGAGGTGATGGCTGCGATGGAAGCGGATTGGGAACTGACAGAGATCGTCGGACCGAACGGTCAACGGTTGTACGACCTGGAGGGGTTGCCGGTCGCCTCCGGTGACGAGCCGGCGCCGGTGCGTCTGCTGGCTCCGTACGACGGAGTGCTGGTCGCCAACGCCGACCGGGCGGCGTTGGCCGATCACGACGTGTATGCCGCGACGGTGACCCGGAACGGGCGCTCCCCGGGCTTCGTCCTCGTCGACGGCCGGCTCGCGGGAACCTGGAAGCCGGCCGCGAGCGGGGTCGAGCTGACCGAATTGGTGTCCCTCTCGCCGGCCGAGCGTTCGGCGGTCGACGCGGAGGCGGCGAGGCTCGCCGAGTTCGTCGCCGGCTGAATCGCCCGCGGGGGTGATCGCGTCCCCTGGAGAGGGGGTTCCGGCCGGCCCGACACCCGCAACTCCGAACCTCGACTTGAGAGTGTCGTGCCGCGTGTTATGCACACGTTGTCCACATGGGCGAGCGGGGAAACGACAGCTGTCGCGACGAAAACTCAAGGTGACGGAACGCAGCTGGAAGCCCGGAAAACCCCCGAAAATATGAGGCTCACGTCACATTTTCGGATCCGACCTCGGAGTAATCCACAAATCCACAGAACTGTCCACAGGACATGGGGAGAGATCGAGAGCCTGTGGGAAACCCGGGCGAGGGTCGGCTGTGGACAACTTTCGGTGTCGGATACGGGGGGTTCTCGGAGTGCCGGCGCAAAAAAGTGTGGTAGCGCCGCGAGTCGCGGGTCTCCGTCGGCCGAAACGCACGACCGTGGGTCCGGGGCGGCCGATTCCGCTCGCGATCGCGGTGGCCACCGCACCCCCCGGACACGCAGTCTGTGGAAACATGGAGCGCGTGAGTATGGACATCGAGCAGGTCGACGTCGCCGGTCTCCCCGACGACTTCACCGATGTCGCCGATCGCGTGCTGCTGGATGTCCGCGAGGACGACGAGTGGGACGAGGGGCACGTCCGCGGCGCCCTGCACATCCCGCTGGGCGACGTGCCGGCTCGTTTCGAGGAGATCGACCAGGACTGCGAACTCCTGGTGATCTGCCGCACCAGCGGCCGCTCGTTCCGGCTGATGCAGTACCTGGCGATGCGCGGGGTCGACGGCACGGTGGTGAGCGGTGGCATGGTCGCGTGGCAGGCCGCCGGAAAGCCGGTGGAGACCGGATCGGGGCAGTCGAGTTGAGGCTCGACGTCTGCCTCTCGTGCCGCATCCAGGCCGAGCATCGGGCTGGGCGCACGCGGTGCCCGCGCTGCGGGGCCGACCTGGTGGTCATTGACCAGGCCACCCGCCGCCCGGCCGGCGAAACACCTCCGGTGCCCGGGTCCGGGCAAGCGGGGGCATCGCGGCAGAACCCGCCTCCGCGGACTGCCGTGCGCCCGGCTCACGCTCCGCAAGCCGGGCCACCGCGACCGCAGCACCCGCAGCAGCGCCCTCCCCACCAGGGCTCTCCGCAACAGGGCTCTCCCCGACAGGGCTCTCCGCGACAACGGCCGCACCAGGGGCGACGACCGTCGCCCCGCGCGGCGGCCTCGCCCCCCTCGCTGCGATGGATCGCCCACCGTCCCGCCGACACACTGCCGCCGCGACCGGCGCCGTCCCGTCCGCGACGACCGGGCACGCCGCGCTATCCGGCGATTCCGCGCTGGGGACTGTTCGACGTCGTGCGTCCGAACGAGGGCGGCGACGGCGCTGCTTCCGACCCGCACGCAGCGCTCCAGCGCTGGCTGGGGTACTTGTGGCCCATGTTCGCCGCCGCAGCGGCGGTGCAGTTGTTCCGCTATCTGCTGCTGGTGGCCAATCGTCGCTGGCCGATCCCGGCATGGCTCGACCTGACCAGCGCGGTCCTCACGGTGATCGGCGGCGTGCTCGCGGCCCTCGGGGCGCTGGTCGGGCTGGTGCTGTTCGCGCGCTGGGTCGTGGCCGTGCGCAGACTCTCGTATCAGACTGTGGACCGGACCGATCCGCGCCGCGGAGCGAGGGTGGTGCTCGCCGCGGTGGTGCCCTTCGTCAACGTGGTCACCGCCCCGCACCTGCTGTACGAGGCGGCCCACGCCGTCGGCGGCGTCCGGGAGGCGCAAGCCCGCAGGATCATCGACCGGGCCGCCGTCGCCTGGGCCCTGCTGAGCCTGGCAGGGCTGATCGCGCTGATCTACCGGATCGTGGTGGGCTGGCCCCCGAATCCGTCTGAATCGATCCAGACCGGCGCCGATGCGATGGTGTGGGCGATCGTCACCTTCGTCGGGTCCGCTGTGTTCTGCCGCTGGTTGCGCCCGAGGCTGCCGCGCGCCGTCGCGCTCGGCCGGGACGAGGTCGTCGTGCGTCGGCTGGTGGTGGCATGACGCGCAAGGTTTCGCGATCGGGCAAGCCCGCCGTCGTCGCACACCGCGGATCGTCGGCCGACCACGCCGAGCACACGCTGGCCGCCTACGAGGCGGCGCTGCACGAGGGCGCCGACGGGCTGGAATGCGATGTCCGGCTGACCGCCGATCACCAGCTGGTCTGCATTCACGACCGGACCATCGAGCGCGTCTCCGACGGCACCGGCGTGGTGAGCGAGGTGACGCTGGCGCAGTTGCGCGAACACGACTTCGGCACGTGGCACAGCGGCCGCCCGGCGACGGTGCTGACGTTGCCCGAGCTGCTGGAGCTCACCCTGGACTGGCATCGCCCGGTACGGCTGTTCATCGAGACGAAGCACCCGGTGCGCTACGGCAGTCTCGTCGAGCAGAAGCTGCTCGACGTGCTGCGCGAGTTCCGGGTCGGCGCCCCGCCGTCGGCCGATCACAGTCGTGCCGTCGTGATCTCGTTCTCCGCGGCGGGAGTGTGGCGGATACGCCGCAGCGCCCCGATGCTGCCGACGATTCTGCTGGGTGAGAGCCTGCGCGGCATCAGCGCCGGCGCCGCGACCGCCGTCGGGGCCACCGGGATCGGTCCGTCCGTGCAGACCCTGCGCGCGCACCCCGATCTGGTCGATCGCGCGGCCGCGGGCGGACGTGTCACGTACTGCTGGACCGTCGACGAACGGGACGACGTGCAGCTGTGTGCCGACCTGGGGGTTCGGTGGATCGCCACGAATCATCCGGCGAAGGTGCGCGACTGGCTGGTGACCGTCGACTGACCACCCCGGTCAACCGGTGAACCCGGATGAGAGAGTGAAGGCATGGCCAAGAAGAGCAAGCGCGGCACGCCGCGGGCGGGAAGCAATCGCGCCGAGAAGCTGGCGGCCCGCAAGGCGCGGCAGGAGGCGGCGCCGACGGCCCCGGCTCGGCCTTTCGCCGATCTGCCCGCCGCCGAGTGCGACCTGGTCGCGCTGCGGGCGTTCATCGCCTCGGCCACCGCGCAGATGACCTTCGCCGAGGGCTTCGACGCGGCGAACGAGGCCGACTTCGCGACCATCCTTCCGGGTGCGGTGCCCGGCATCGTCCGGTCCCGGCAGGCCGCGAGGTGGGGTGAGCGCGGCGCCGGGAGCGGAGCGAGCGGGCCGGAAAAGGCCGGCGCCGGGAGCGGAGCGAGCGGGCCGGAAGAGGCCGGTGCCGCGGCCGCCGGTCCTGACGGGAAGGTGACGCAGGGCCTGGTGGCGCTGCAGACCGATCCCGAGCCCGCCGATCTCGCCGGCTCGCTGGCGGCGGCGCTGGCCTGGGCGGCGAGCGCTGCACCGGGCAGTGAGTTCCGCGGCGGCGCTGCGGCGGCCGGCGGATCGGGGTCACGTGGACTGGCCGACATCGTCGATCCGGCGGCACCGCTCGAGGTGGTCGTGTACGGCGACTTCTCCTGGTGGTTCGGCGACGACGCCGACGTGAGCCCGCAAGTGGCAGCCATGCTCGAGCGCGCCAACGAGACCATCCTGCCGACCGCGCGGCTGACCCCGAAAAGCGGTATCGGCGCCCCATGGTGGGTCGATGCCGGCGACCGCGCCCACCTGCGGTGGGTTCGTCCCGAGGACGAGGAGACGGTGATGAAGGCGCTGGCGCGGCTGCATGCCGCGGGTCGTCTCACCATGGGCGAAGGATCGCGGTTCGCGGGGTCGTTCCGTACGCACGGCCTGGTGGTTCCGGTCTTCGATCTGGACAACGAGATGCATCACGAGGAGTGGCACGACGGCCTCGACGCGCTCGACGCCGCCTTCCTCGAGGCGCTCGCCGACGATTCGGAGCTTTCCGCGGCGGAGCGCAGCTCCCGCGCGGGCATCCTCGGCCGTCAGGTCACGCTGCGCTGAGCCGCCGCTGCTCCCGAGCCCGGATTCCGCTCGCGAGTGTCGATCCTGTTCGCGAGTGTCGATCGGTGTTCTCGCGGACATCCGGGCGTGCGCGCGAGCAGAACCCAGACTCGGGAATCGGAGTCAGACTCGGGAACGTGACTCGGGAAGAGGACCGAGGTCTCGCCCCGCGTGCTCACCTGTCATGAGACGGCGCCGCCGTCGTCGCTCAGCAGTTCGGCCGGGATCGGCCTGCCCCGGCGGAGGTAGTCGAAGAACTCGGCAGTCGACGCGTCGGTGGCGAGCGAGTCGCCGTCGCCGGTGTATACCGTGCCCCCGGTGGGGACGGTGGTGGTGACGGTGTCACCGCGGATTTTGAAGCCGAGCCAGGCCAGGTGCCAGAGATGGTCGTTCTTGCCCACGGTCAGCGCAGCGGTGACCCCGTTCAGGAACGGGAACAGCCGGAAGGGGTTCAGCAGCACTGCCGGGCTGAGGGCGCGGCTCATCAGCGCGCTCATGAACTTGCGCTGATTCACCACCCGCTCCAGATCGGCGTTGGGGAAGGCGCGAGTGCGCACCAGGCCGAGCGCCTGCGCACCGTTCAGCTTCTGGCACCCGGCCTTGAGCCGGAGCCCGGCCTTGGGGTCGCGCAGCGGGCGGTCCAGACACATCTCGACGCCGCCGACGGCGTCGACCAGCCGGTCGAAGCCGCCGAAGCCGATCTCCGCATAGTGGTCGATCCGCAGTCCGCTCAGTTCTTCGACGGTCCGCACCAGCAGTTGCGGCCCGCCGTCGTTGTAGGCGGCGTTGATCTTGTGGTTTCCCAGTCCCGGGACGGCGACGTACAGGTCGCGGGGGATGCTGATCAGCATCGGTTTCCCGCTCGGCGGCAGGTGCGCCAGCATGATCGTGTCGGTGCGGGCGCCGTCGGAGTCGCCGGTGGCCAGCTTGTCCTTCTGATCTTGGCTCAGGTCTGCGCGGGAATCGGTGCCGACGATCAGCCAGGTGGTGCCGGGGGTGTTGGCAGGGCGCCCGGAATAGGCCTGCAGGGCGTCGACTCGGTGGAGCTGGCTGTCGTAGTAGAACATCAGGCCGATGGGGGTGATCAGCAGCACCAGCACGATCACCAGGATCCAGCGCAGTGGCCGACGCTTGCGGCGTGGCTTCTTCGGCTTGGTGGCCTTGCCGGGGGCGGCCGACGGCGCGGCGTCGTCGGTACGACGGGGTGGCCGCGTGCCCGGGGGTGCGGCCGGGGCCGCGGCACGATGATCGGCGGCCGGGATCGGCTCGGGCTCCTGGCGCGGGGCATAGGTGCCCGGGACCGGGGGAGAGTCGGCGACGCCGGGGTCGTGCGGCTTGGTGGGCTCGCGCCGTGCGGGGGAGGTCCGGCGCGGATCGGGGTCCTGCGACCAGGCGCGCGCCGGCGGATTCTGGGGCGGCCCGGGCGCATAGGTGGTGGACGGGTCCGCGCCCGGTGCGGCCGACAACCCGGGCGGCGGTGGAACGGGCCGACGAGTTGGCAGCGCAGCCCCGTGCCCGGGCGGGGCCTGCAGCGGCCGGGGCGGTCGCCCGCGCGAATGCTTGCGGGTCGGCGGATTCGGGTCGGCAGCCCACCGGATCACCGGCTCAGCGCTCGGCGACGGCGCTGCCTGCGCATCGGGGGAGACCGGGCGCGGTGCCTGTCGGCCGTGCACCGGGGGCGGGCCCTGCGGCGCCGGGCGACGAGGAGGACGTCCCGAAGGCGGGACCGCGCGGCCCGGGTCGGCAGGCGGTCGGGGCGGGGTGTTCCAGGCCTCCGCCGGGCGGCCGGGACCGCCGGGAGCGCGCCGCGGCGGCTCGGGAGGCTGAGTCATCTCCGACAGGATACCGACGACGGCGCAGGTTGACTTTGCACCTCGCCCGCAGTCAATCCGGCGGGGGAGGGATGCGCTCGGCGGTGCTGTTGCGGCTCGCGGTGCACCGTGGCGCGGGCGGCGCATGCACCTTCTGGCGACACATTCACGATCTTTGCGTCGGTGGTCGGGTGCTTCCTCAGGGCTTGTCCGCGGTTGGTCGCCGTATTCGCAGGGACCTGGCCGTTTTCGCGGGCGAAACGGGTGAGGCTTCTTCCCTCTCCCCGGAGTAGGGGGAATAGATTACGAAGACGACAACTACTGCGTTAATGGTAACGCGTCGAGAGTTGAATTCCCTTTGAGGGGCCCCGGTAGACAACTAAAAATTGTCTCATCGCATAAGCGATTTGTATTTGACCTACGAGATGCGCTGCGGCAAGCGGGATGTTTACTATCCAAGCGACGACTGAAGCGCCCCGGGTCGGGCGATTGTCGAAAACTGAGGAGATCAATGTGAAGAATTCCCGACGAACGGCAACGGCGGCCGCACTGATTGCCGTGGCGCTCACCGCCGGAGCCTGCGGTAGTGCCGACGAGCCCGCGGCCCCGTCATCGGTGCACACGTCTGCGAGCTCGACCTCGGCGAACCACGCGTCTTCTTCCGCCTCGACGCCTGCGCCGACGAGCACGGAGCCCGAGACGACGTCGAGCACTACTCGCCCCGTCGCCCCCTCCACGCCACAGGCGGCGCTGGATGACGATCCAGGCGGTCACCCGTGCACCACGGATGCCGGCGTTCCCGGCCATCTTGCTCCGGAGACGCCGACCGGAGGCAAGTGGGTGTGCGTCACGACCGGAAGCCCGGCTGGCGCCGATCGTCACAAGCACCACGACGACGATCCGGGTGGCCATCCGTGCACCGATCAGTCGGGCGCGCCCGGCCACCTGGTGCCGGAGACGCCGACCGGCGGCCAGTGGATCTGCGAGATCACCGGGGACGCACCGCGCTGACGTGGGTGCCAGCGAGCGTCGGTGCTCGGTCGATGGGAGTGCGGCGGGACGACATGGCGACGTCGTCGACCGATCGTCGCACTCCGTCGGTGACCAGCGCCCTTGCCTGTTGCGGTAGCCGGGAGGTGCTCGTTTGATCGCCGTGCTGTTCGCAGTGGGCCTGAGTATCCTGCTGTGGTCGCTTCTTGCGCGGCGCTTCGGTGAGTGGCGGGTCGCCCCTGCGATCGTTCTCGCCGGTGCAGGCGTGATCACCTCGGCGATTCTGGGAATCGACTTGGCCGAGTCGCTCTATTCGCCGGTGACCGAGCGCGTGGTCGAGATGATTCTGGCGTTGCTCCTCTTTGTCGATGCGACTGAAGTTCGCGGGGGATTGCTCGGTCGCGACCGCCGTGGCGCGCTGCGCCTGGTGCTGATCGCACTGCCGCTCTCGTTGATCGGCGCGACGATCCTCGGGTGGCTGGTGCTGCCGACGACGATGTTCGCCGTGTGCCTGATGATCGCCTGTGCGGTGATGCCGACCGACCTCTCGCCGCACGGCACTCTGTTCGGCAATAGCATGGTGCCCGAGCGCATACGCCATCTGCTGAATGTCGAGAGCGGATACAACGACGGTGTGGTGGCACCGATCTTCGTCTTCGGGCTCGCCCTCGTCGAGGGGCACGGCACCGAGGCAGGATTCGGTCATGCGACGATTGCGGCGATCGAATCGGCCGGGATCTCGCTGCTCGTCGGTGTGGGCGTGGGTCTGCTCGCCGCGTTCCTCGCCAATGCCGCACTTCGCACCGGTCTCACCTCGGACCGGGCGCTAGGCATCACGGTCCTGATGACGGCGCTGCTGTCTTACGGCCTGGCCACGATCGCCGAGGGCAATGGATTCGTGGCCGCCTTCGTCTGCGGCATCGTCTACCGGCTGACTCGCGATCAGGGCCTCCACGGGAGCGAGCTGGAGTTCGTCGAAGACGTGGCGATCCTCTGCAATCTGCTGGTCTGGTTCGCCTTCGGCCTTGTGCTCGACTATGTCTTCGACGCCGGAGTGCTGTGGTCGACGACGACGCTGGTGGCCGTCTGTGCGGTCACCGTGCTGCGCTTCGTGCCCGTCCAGCTGTCTCTGCTGGGCAGCGACTACGGACGCCGGGACCGGAACCTGATCGCGTGCATGGGTCCCCGCGGCACCGCCTCGATCGTCTTCGGTCTGCTGGCCTGGACCAGGGTCGCCGGCGACGACGTCGACGATGCCTCGCTGATTCTGATCGTCGTCGCCTGGACCGTCGCCCTGAGCCTGATCGTCTACTCCGTTGCCGCAGTGCTTCTTGCGGCCCGACAGAAAGAACCTGCCTGATCACATGCAGACCACATTGACCTGGCGTACGGCCGGCTTCGGGATGCGCGCTGCCGTGGTGCTCGGCATGGCCGCAGCCGTCCTCTCGATCGTCGTCGTCGTCGTATCGGCACTGGACTCGACGGGGTCGGTCGTCGGTATCGCCGCGGCCGCAACGGTAGTGTGCGGATGCCTGTTCGCGGTGGTCGGCGTGCTGGTGGTTCCGCGAGGCGCCTTGACCAGGGCGCCGATGGTCGCGGCCCTGTGCTGGGGCGCGTTCGTCGCGCCCTCACTCGCGAGCTTCTTCAGTGTGTCCGGCGCGACGTGGGCGATCGCCCCGTTCATCGAGGAGACCCTGAAGCTGTGCGGAGTGGTTCTCGTCCTCCGCTGGTTCGGGCAGGTCACCGCCGTCCGTGGATTCGCCGTCGGTTTCGTCGTGGGCGCGGCCTTCGAGATCTATGAGAACATCCTGTACATCCTGATCCCGGATGTGCCTCCGGCGCCCGGAGCGGAGGCCGGCGGCGCGCTCGAGACCGCCGCGATCCGCCTGGTAGCCGGCTTCGGCCTTCATGCGATGACGGTGTCGATCACCGGCGCGGCTGTCGGCTACCTGATCGCACGCACCGGACGCGCCGTCGGCAAGCTGTCTGGACTTGCACTCGGAGCGGTGGTCCTGGTCCATTTGATCTGGAACTTCGGCTACGTTGCTGGGTTTGTCTGGGTGCTTCTGATGGGTCTGGACTACGTCGCGCTGGTGGTCGCCTTCTTCGTCGTCCGGAAGCGGGCGATGGCCGCTTCTCCGCCGACGGAGGCGAGCGCATGAGAACCGAGGGCGGGGACTTGACGCAGTTCCGGCATGCCGTCGACGCGATCGCCGAAACTCTCGACCCCTGGGCGCCGGCGCCGGAAGTGGCGCGAGCACTACCCGGGTTGATCGCGGATCAGCCCGCCGTGGAGGCAGTGCTCTCGGCGCACCCGAACGGGTATGCGGCTGCCGTGCGCGGACTGTGCGACGAAGCCGCGGCCTTCACACCGAACAGCCGCAGCTCGGCGCGCGACCTGGCAAGTCTGGTCCGCGTCCTGCTGCTCCATCTGGTCGACGTGATGTGGTGGGGCGATCAACCCGAACACACGGACTCATCGGCTGTTCTCGACGCGGACGACCTCGTCGATCTCGACGGGCTCCGTGACCGCGGTCGTCTGCGGTTCCGGTATCGGCACCAGGCCACGACGGCGCGGGCCCGGGTTGTCCGGGGTGTGCAACGCCGGCTTCCGTTCCCCTCTGGACCTCCCGGGGCGGGTCTCCGGTATCCGCGCGCACGGCCGGAGATCATCGCGTTACTCAATCTGATCGCCGATGAGTATTCGACGGAGCGCGGAGGAGCGGGGATCGGTGGCCTCCGCGAGGGGATCTGGGTCAACAGCGCTGCCCGCAGCGTCGCCCACCAGGAGCACCTGCGTGAGTTGGGCTATTCAGCGATGCGGCCGAGTTCGCACTGCAGCGGCTATGCCGTGGACATCGCGGTCGAGTGGTTACGGCCGAGCGGCGGTGACGAGGTGCTCAAGCAGATCTTGATCGAGTGGCAACAACGCGGCGAGATCAATGTGATCGACGAAGGACCCGCCTGGCATGTCTGCCCGGCACCGGACAGCATGGCGCGATTGCGCGCGCTCTACGACCTGCAGATGAAGGATGAACCGTGTGCGGAATCGCATTGATCGCCGGTGACGGCGCGCGAGAGCGCGACCTGGACTCCATGATGGCGGCGATCGCAGGCCGTGGTGAGAGCGATGAGCGGCACTCGGCGCCCGGGGTGGTGGCCGGGACCCAGCGCCTCAAGATCGTCGATCGCGAGCATGCGCGGCAGCCGTGGCGTTCGTCCGACGGGCAGTGGCTGCTCTGCTACAACGGCGAGGTCTTCAACCACGGGGAGCTCCGCACTGAGCTGCGCGCGCGGGGACACGACCTCCGCTCGGAGTCCGATACCGAGGTGGTCCTCGCGGCGTTTCAGGAGTGGGGTCTCGACGCGGTGCAGCATTTGCGCGGCGAGTTCGCCTTCGCCGTCGTGCATCTCGGCACCGGCGAGGTGTACTTGGCGCGAGATCCGATCGGCGTGAAGCCGCTGTATTACAGCTGGCGGCACGGCCGCATTCACGTGGCCTCAGAGGTCAAGGCGCTCACCGGATTCGGCGCGCGGATCTCCGAGGTGCCGCCGGGCCACCACGGGTTGACGGACGGATGTTCGGGGCCTGTCCTGAGTCCGTACTTCGATCTGCTCGACGGCAGACGAGCCGGTGAGCCGATCGACGATCCTGACGACGCGGCAGCGCTGATCCGTTCGACACTCGACGACGCCATCGAGGTCCGCATGAACACAGACCTGCCGGTCGGTGTGGTGCTGTCCGGTGGTCTGGACAGCTCGGTGGTGCTGACGAAGGTTCACGAGCGTCACCCCGACTGTGTGGCGTTCACCATCGGACGGCCGGGCAGCGAAGATCTGGCCTACGCCAGGCGGCTGACCGCCGACCTCGGGGTGCGGCACGAGATCATCGACCTGCGACCCGGGCAGATCGGCCTGCCACAGATTCGCAGGGCAATTGTCCAAAGCGAGCTCACAGAGTACGGCGACGTGATCAACGCGGTCGTGTCGATCCCGTTGTTCGAGCGGATCCGCGAATGCGGGATCAAGGTGGTCTTGACCGGTGACGGCTCCGACGAGTTGTTCGGCGGCTATCCGATGTATCACACGATCGATGCCAACCAGGCTGACCGGCTCTTCGTCTACAAGTTGCGCAACCTCGGACGGACCGAGCTGCAGCGAGTCGACCGATCGAGCATGGGGCAGGGTGTGGAAGCCCGCGTCCCCTTCCTGGACAAGGAAATGCTCGACGTCGCCATGCGTATACCGCTCACTCTGAAGATCGCGGGAGAGCAGGAGAAGTGGCTGGTCCGGCGGGCCTACGCCGATGTAGTGCCCGAGTACATCCTGCGTCGGCCGAAAGCCGGAATGTCGTACTCTTCCGGACTGCACGACCGAGCGCGGCTGTTCAAGCCGTTATTCCCGGGTATGTATCGGCGACTGGCCTACGATTTGCACGAACCCATGCGGCGTGACTTCGACTCGGTGCTGGAAGCGTCCGGTGACGACCTCGACCTGGCGATCGCGAGCGCGGTAAGACGACCCGACTACCGGCTCGGCGAACGCGTCCGCGATCTAGCTGGCGCGGTGCGCTGGAACCTGCAGTCGGCGTTGAGCGGACGCGTCGGATGACCGCATACGCCGCTTTGTGGGTACGGCCCAGAACTGTGCATTTGTGGTGCAGAGCACCCCTCGCGATACGCGGCTGAAGTGGCATGAAATTTCGAAAAATTCGGATTCTTGCTAATTGTTGTCCGCAGATTCGGAGGCGCGGATCTGACGGGGTAGACTCGCCGTTGAATGATCCGAAGAACGAGTCTTCCATGGACCGCACGAAGGTGCTGAGAAATAACGAAGCCGTCGATCCAGGAAAGAAGCCGTCGCCCGGTTCTCGATCCGCGCCGGCTGGAGAATTGGCCAGGGTGGTTGAGTGGGGATCCCCGGTCGAAACCAGATGCTCCTCGCCCGGGGCGCACAAACTGCCCGCCCTTCAGGCGGCACCGTCGCGAATCAATTCGATCTCGACACCTCAGACGACGACACAGTGTCGTCGTTGACCACACAGAAACGGAGCCTCTTATGACCGATCATCCCAACGGAGCGCCCGAGCAGCAGTCCGGGAAGGCCACGCTCGCCCTCGTACTGGCGATCGTCTCTCTGGTCCTGCCGTACGTCTGGTTCATCCTCGCGATCGCCGCGATAGTCGTGGCGCGGACCGCGCAGACGGAGATCACCCAATCCGGCGGGCGCATCCTCGGGGCGGGGCGGGCACGCACGGCGGCCATCATCGGATGGATCTCCCTGGTGCTCGGTCTGCTGGCGACAATCGCCCTCCACACCGTTCTGCAGTAGTCCAGGCAGGCCTCACCCGTCGGCGGCGGTCCTGCCGTGAAGGGGTGACGAGGAACACTAGTCTCCGCGGGGTGCTTCGGCAGGGCGTCGTGGACGGCATTCAGGGCGCAGTGCGCTCTTTGAGGACCGACTGCTGGGCTCTCGCACCGTGATGAAGTGGGGATTGTTCGGGTCGACCAGTGATGCGTGGTTCGCGCCCGGAATCATCACGCACGTGGACTTCGCCGCGCTTCTTGGCCGCGGCGACGTAGGGTGATCGTCGGATGTCGGCGGATCGATGTTCTGAATCGGATCGACCAGGCGTAGCGCCCAGCGATCTGTCGGAGCCGACGCCAGCGCCGACGGCATCGTGTCGAATTGAAGGCATGACTGACGGAGTGGGCGCGCCGTCGGATCGGACTGGTTGGCGGCATACAGGCTGACCGGGGGGGGGGGGAGACCGCGTTGATCATTCCTCGCTGCAGTGCGGCGAAGGCGGCGTCCTGAATCGAAGGAGATGATTCCAGTGGCTTTTCGGATATCGCTTCGCGGGCGCGGCTCTTTGCCGGAAGCTTCGAGGGTGAACTCCGCGGAGCCGGCTTCGGCGCCGACCCGCAGTCCGTAGGTATGCCGGGGTCGACCTGCGGGCATGCGCCGACACGTGGCATCGACATTGACCAGTTGGCGATTTCGTTCACCAGGTCGACGTCGAGTCCGGTGGGCAACGTTTCGACAGGGCCAGTTTCAAAGGCTTGGCCATACAGGATCGAAATGCTGTGAGCCCTCGAGTACGGGATCGAGGAGTACGAGATCGAGCAGGCTGCGCTGAACCAGCTGCGCAACATCGCCTCGCTGGAGTCCGCCCGCCAGGTGGCCGTCATGCCCGACGTACACCTCGGTAAGGGCGCGACGGTCGGGTCGGTGATCGCGATGGAGGACGCCGTCTCGGCGGCGCAACCACCTCATCGAGGTGTGCCTGGACGCCGACGACGCGGTGTGGCTGACGCCGCACCCGGGTTCGCGGAACATCGGCAAGGAGCTCGCCGAGCGGGACATCGCGACAGTGAAGGGGCTGGCGCACAACCAGGATCTGCCCGATCGGGACCTGGCCTGCTTCCTGGCCCGCTCCGACGAGATGAACGCATACCTATACGACCTGCGGTGGGCCCAGGACTACGCGGCCCATTCGCGGACGGTGATGATCGGGCTGTTCCGCGTCGCCGTGGCCGGGCACTTCCGGCAAACCGGATTCGATGTACTCCGCGTCGCACGGAGCGGGCCTGCGAATGAGCCGGACCGCAGCCAAGAAGGCGTCACTGTCGACGATCTGCGTGCGCGGACCGACGGTGTCGAGTGCCGGAAGGATGCAGGCGCGGTCGACGAGATCCCGGGTGCCTGCAAGGACCTGAACCAGGTGATCGAGGCGCAGTCCGGCCTGGTGGAGGTGGTCAACCGTCTGTGGACTGTCGTCTGCGTGAAGGTCTGAGACTCCCTGCCCGGGGTGGTGTTGTCGACCGGGACGGCCGACAACACCACCTTCGGGCGATCTTCGCTCAGCGTCGGGTCAGCCCTCGCGGATGGTCATCTTGGCCAGCTTGTCGCCGGCGACGTCGAACACGAAGATCGACCGGCCGTTCGCGTGGTTCGAGCGCCAGTCGCCGGTCACGGTGATCTGGCCGGGTCCGGTCTGGACGTCCTCGACGGCGAGAGTGCCTCGCGAGCCGATGAACTCCTTGTCGCTCCAGAGCTTGATCGCTTCGCGGCCGGTGAAGATGCGACCCCAGTCGTCAACGGCTCCGTCGGGGACGAAGGCGTCGAGGAAGGCCTGCTCATCGTGGGCGTTGACGCGCTCGAGGAAGGACGCGACGGGTTCGGGAACTGCGGGTGTCATGGTGGCTCCTTGACCTGGTGTTTCAGTCGACGCTCGGTCAGCGGGTCGTGTAGCCGCCGTTGGCGAAGATGGTCTGGCCCGTGATCCACCAGCCGTCAGTAGCCAGGAAGAGGACGATGGGGGCGATGTCCTCGATGTGAGTGAGCCGGTTGCCCATGCCCTGGGACTTATGGAACTCGACGCGCTCGGGGGTCTCCTGCCCGTAGAAGAACGGGGTGTCCATCGGCCCGGGGGCCACCGAAGTGACCGAGATGCCGCGGTCGGCGAACTCCTTGGCCGCCGCCCGGGTGAAATGCTCCACCGGGGACTTGCCGCCGGCATACGTCGAGTACCCGTCCGTGAACGCGGCCAGCAGCGCGGTGACGATTGTGATGACCTTGCCGTTGTCGGCGAGATGCGTCCCTGCCTCCTTCAGGAAGAAGTAGGCGGACTTGGCGTTGACGTCGAACATCGTGTCGTACTCGGCTTCGGTGGTCTCCACGATGGGTTTGCGCAGTACCTTGCCGACGGTGTTGACCGCGACGTCGATCGTGCCGATGGCGGCCTCGGCTTCGGTGAACAGCCGCGTGACGTTCTCGGGAACGGTGAGATCCGCCTGGATCAGCACGCCCTTGCCGCCATTGGCCTCGACGGCGGCCAAGGTCTGCTCCGCGTCCGCCCGGCTGGAGTCGGAGTTGAAGTGGATGGCGACGTTCGCACCGGCTTCGGCGGATCTCCGTGCGATCAGTCCGCCGAGGTTCTTCGCGCCACCGGCGATGAGGACGTTCTTTCCCGCGAGGGTGTACTCAGTCATGAGGTCTCCGTAACGTAGGTATGTATCACCATATCGATGATACAGGATTAGCATAGCAGTATGACAACAGTGGCGGGAAGCGATACACGGGAGCGGATGATCGTGGCGGCGGCCGACCTGATCGCCTCCGCCCCGGGCGAAGACTTCTCACTGCGCGCGGTGTGCGACGCGGTGGGCGTCAAAATGCCCACGCTCTACCACTTCTTCGGCTCCAAGCAAGGCCTGATCGAGGCGGTGATCGAGCGCGGCTTCGACCTCTACTTGGGGGAGAAGGCCGCGATGGAGTCGTCCGGGGACCCGATCCACGACATTCGCGCAGGGTGGGACGCGCACGTGGCCTTCGGTCTCAGCAATCCGGGCTTCTACACACTGATGTACGGAAAGGTGCGGCCCGGCTACTCGCCCGCTGCACAGGCGAGGGCGAGCGCCCTCCTGCGCGCGTTGACGGCGAAAGCAGCCGACCAGGGTCGGCTGATTGTGCCCGCCGAACAGGCCGCGGCGCACGTGCTGGCTACGAATATCGGCGTCACCTTGCGCCAGATCATCGAGGCGTCGCCCGACCCGATCCTGTCGAGTGCCGTTCGGGAGGCCACCATCGCCGCGATCACCGGAACCGGTGCGCGCACGGACGATTCGCTGGCCGCGGCGATCGAGATCGCGGCGTCCCGGCCCGAGGTGCTCGGTCCGACGCAGACGCGGCTGCTGGTCGAGTGGTTGACCGAGCTGGGCAACCGCGAACGCGGCTGAGTCGACTGCGGGTCAGCGCGGCTCGATGACCTGGAACCCGGTGAAGGTCGCGAGCTCGTTGGGGATCACCACGGAGCCGTCGGGCTGCTGGTGGTTCTCCAGGATCGCCACCAGCCAGCGGGTGGTCGCGAGGGTGCCGTTGAGCGTCGCGGCGATCTGCGCCTTGCCGTTCTCGTCGCGGTAGCGGGTGGCGAGTCGTCGTGCCTGGAAGGTGGTGCAGTTCGACGTCGAGGTCAGCTCGCGGTACGTGTTCTGCGTCGGGATCCAGGCCTCGCAGTCGAACTTGCGCGACGCCGAGCTGCCCAGGTCGCCGGCGGCGACGTCGATCACCCGGTACGGCACGTCGATGGCGGCCAGCATCGACTTCTCGAAGTCGAGCAGCCGCTGATGCTCGGCTTCGGCGTCTTCGGGACGGCAGTAGACGAAGCCCTCGACCTTGTCGAACTGATGCACGCGGATGATGCCCCGGGTGTCTTTGCCGTACGAGCCGGCCTCGCGGCGGAAGCACGTCGACCAGCCGGCGTAGCGCTTGGGGCCGTCCGAGAGGTCCAGGATCTCGTCGGCGTGGTAACCGGCGAGCGGCACCTCGGAGGTCCCGACGAGGTAGGCGTCGTCTTCTTCCAGGTGATAGACCTCGGCGGCGTGGGCACCGAGGAATCCGGTGCCGCCCATCACCTCGGGACGCACCAGTACGGGCGGGATCATCATCGTGAAGCCGGCCGCGGTGGCTTTGGCTGCCGCCATGTTCAGCAGTCCGAGCTGCAGCATGGCGCCCTGACCGGTGAGGAAGTAGAAGCGCGAACCGGACACCTTGGCGCCGCGTCCCATGTCGATCAGGCCCAGGCTCTCACCGAGCTCCAGGTGGTCCTTCGGTTCGGCGATCTCGCGCGGGGTGCCGACGTGCTCGAGCACCACGTAATCGTCCTCGCCGCCGGGTGGGGTCTGCGCGGAGACGATGTTCGAGATCGCGCGATGCGCCTCGGCCGAAGTCTGCTCGGCGTCGTTCTGCCGGGATACCGCCGCCTTGACCAGGTCGGACAGCTCCTTCGCGCGGCTCAGTAACGCGGATTTCTCGTCCCCGGCGGCCTTGCCGACCTGCTTGCCGAGGCCCTTCTGCTCCGCCCGCAGCGCGTCGGCTTCGACGATGGCGGCGCGGCGCGCGGCATCGGCGTCGAGCAGCCGGTCGACCAGGGCCGGGTCCTCTCCGCGAGCGCGCTGGCTGTCCCGGACCAGATCGGGGTTCTCCCGCACAATCTTCAGGTCAATCACGACTCAAACCCTACTCGGAACACACCGCGCGAGGTCAGCAGGCATGATGGACGACGATGAGTGCTCCCGATGTTGACGCCACCGGCCCCGAGGATTCCGCCCCGGCCCGCCGGACTAGTGCCGCGCGCCTGGCCGCGGTGCTGGTCGCGGTCTTGGTCGGCGCCCTGGTGGCGGGAACCGTGATCTACACTCGCGGCGGGTTCTCCGAGGCCGGCGGCCTGGGCGAGACCGTGATCGGCGAAGGCGGCTCGTATGCCGAGACCGACTTCACCCGATCGGCGCCGGGCGACTGCCTGACCTGGAACGACGACGCGGCCGAGACGCCCACCAAGGTGCCGTGCACCGAACCGCACCGGTTCGAGGTCGCCGGTACCGTCAACACCGCACAGTTCCCGGGATCCGAGTTCGGCCTCGATGCGCCGGCGCCCACCCCGGAACGGTACGCCGAACTCCGCGATGAGCACTGCGGAGTGATCGTCGAACGCTACCTCGGCGGCGGTCTGGATCCGCAGGGCCGCTTCGCGGTCGGTCTGATGTTCCCGTCGAAGGCGCAGTGGGATCGCGGCGCCCGGGTGTTGCGGTGCGGCATCGAACAGCCCGGCCCCGGCGGCGTCCATCAGGAGTTCGCCGGGCGCGTCGCCGACAGCGATCAGTCGTTCGCCTGGCCCGACGGGACCTGCATCGGGATCGACGACGCCACCCGCAAGCCGACCGCCGAGCCGGTCAACTGTGCCGAACCGCACGCCTTTCAGACGACCGGGGTCGTCGACCTGTCGCAGCGCTTCGGCGCCCGCGACTCCGGCCGCCCGTGGCCGAGTGTGGCCGACCAGAACCAATACCTGCAGACCATCTGTCCCAATCGGACCAACCGCTTCTTCGGCGGCGTCCAGAAGTTCCGGGAGACGACGCTGAACGTGCAGTGGTCGGTGATCTCCGAGGTCAGCTGGAACACCGGCAGCCGTCGCGTCGTCTGCTACGTCGCCCTGCCCGACCGCGGGGGATTCGCCAAACTCGTCGGCGATGCCCGCGAACAGGTGCTGATCAACGGCAAGATTCCGACTCCGCCCGCGCAGGGACCGCCCGGCCGCGCGCTGCCGACCCCGGTGCCGCTGCCCCCCGGCTACTCGCCGAACGATCAAGAGGTGCCGGCCCCGGCCGGCTGAGGAGACGCACGCCCGTGGCCGTGAAGATGTCCGACGCCGACTTCGAGATCCTCGTCGGCGAAGCCCTCGACCTGCTGCCCGCCGAACTCATGAACGCGATGGACAACGTCGTGATCATGATCGAGCCGTACAATCCGGAGAACCGGAACCTGCTGGGGCTCTACACCGGCGTCGCGCTGACCGAACGCACCCACGATTACGCCGGCTTCCTTCCGGACACCATCGAGATCTACCGGGAGATCATCCTGTCGATCTGCCGCACACCCGACGAGGTGCGCGAGCAGGTGGCCGTCACGGTGCTGCACGAGATCGGGCATCACTTCGGCATCGACGACCACTGGCTCGAAGAGCACGGCTGGGGCTGAGCCCGGCCTGGTCCGGGTGGTCCTTTCGACTCGCCTCGTCGCTGCGCTCCTCGTCGGCTCAAGGGGCGGTTAGGCGGCTCCTCGACTCATGTAGCTCGTTGAGCCGGGTGAGGAACGAGCCCGTGTCGAAACGCCGGGAGTCCATCCTTTCGACTCGCCTCGTCGCTGCGCTCCTGGGGTTGACCCCGTTTCGTGGACATCGGTTAAGCGGCCTGGCTGGTCGCTTCGCGAATCGTGATGTCTTCGAAGACTGCGGGAGCGATATTGCCCAGCGCGCTGTGTCGTCTTCGTTGATTATAGAATTGGTCGATCCACCGGGACACGGCGGTCACTGCGCTGGTGCGGGTGGCGAACTCGCGCCGGTCGTAGAATTCCGATTTCAGAGTCGACCAGAAGCTCTCTTGCTGGGCGTTGTCCCAGCACACCCCGGTACGCCCGACCGACTGGCGGACACCGAGTTCGCCGGCGACCGCAGCGAGTTGTGCGGAGGTGTACTGGCAGCCGCGGTCGGCATGGAAGATCACTCCGGCAGTCGCGCCGGTAGCCCGATCGCGGAAGGTGTGGGCGTTGCGTAACGCGGTCTCGACCAGGTCGGTGTGCAGCGAATCAGAGAATGCGTATCCGATGACTCGCCGTGAGCAGCCGTCGCGGACCGCACACAGGTACAGCCATCCCTGTCCGGTGCGCAGATACGTGATGTCCGAGGTCCACACCACGTTCAGTGCGCCCTGGTCGAAGTCACGGTTCACCAGGTCGGGGATCGAGTGCGGACTCTGGTCGGCGATGGTGGTCGCCGGCTTCCACGAGCGTGGACTGATTCCTTTAATTCCGTTGTTGCGCATGAGTTTTGCCACCGTCTTACGGGAGACGACCTCGCCATCGTCTCGTAGATCATCCACGATCCGCGGCGCCCCGTACACCCCTCCGGAGGCTTGGTGGGCGGCGGCGATCTTGGCCGTCAACTCGGCCTGTCGTTGCCGGCGTGGACTCGGGTCGCTGTCTCGGCGGGCACGCCAGGCGTAGTAGCCCGAGCGTGAGACGCCCAGGAGCCGAACGCACCGGCTGACGCTGTACTCGGCCTTCTCCGCCTCGATCAGTGCGAACGCCTCGACGGGTTCGACTGCTCGGCCGCGAAGAAGGCCGCTGCTTTTTTCAAGAACTCCCGATCCAGCCGCAACTCGGCGACCTCGCGGCGCAGCCGCTCAAGCTCGGCACGTTCATCAGCGTCGATCGCTGGTGGCGGGTCAGCCATCTCCGCGCGTTCCTTGGCCACCCACTTGCCCAGGAGCTGCTCGCCCACACCGATCTCGCGGGCCACCTCAGCAATCGTGCGCCCGGTATCGATCACCAGACGCGCAGCATCGGTCTTGTACTTCGGGCTGTAGGTCTTACGTTGTCGAGAACCCATGAGGTCCATCCTCTCGCGCCGGCACGAAACCGGCGATCAGGATGTCCACTCAACGGGGTCAACCTCACTCCTCGTCGGCTCAAGGGGCGGTTAGGCGGCTCCTCGGCTCAAGGGGCGGTTAGGCGGCTCGTCGGCTCAAGGGGCGGTTGGGCGGCTCGTCGGCTCAAGGGGCGGTTGGGCTCCTCGTCGGCTCTAGGGGCGGTTGGGCTCCCTCGTCGGCTCAACGGGCGGTTGGGTAGCTCGTTGAGCCGGGTGAGGAACGAGCCCGTGTCGAAACGCCGGTGAACCGAAGGTCAACCCAGCGGTTCCACCTCGGGCGAGACGAAGTCGGTGACGCTGCCCCAGCGTTGCAGGGCCCATCCGTCGGACGTGCGTTCCAGTTCCACGGTGTCGGTGTTGCGCAAGTGGTTGCGCATGGCGAACTCGGGATCGACGCCGGCCAGGTGCGCGGCCACCAGCCGGATCGCCGCGCCGTGTGAGACCAGGTAGACGTCGCGCGGCTGGTCTCCGGTCAGATACTGCGCGTCGAGCCGTTCGATGACGGGCACGTACCGGCGATGAACCATCTCCAGTGATTCGCCGCCGGGCATGGCGACGTCCAGGTCGCCGTGATGCCAGGCATGGACGACGTCGCGGAACTTCTCGTGGGCCTCCCGGTCGCTGCGCCCTTCAAGTTCGCCGACCTGGATCTCGTGGACGTCGTCGATCGGCGAGGTGTCCAGATCCCAGGCGGAGGCGATCAGCTCGGCGGTCTGGCGTGCACGGTTCGCCTGGGAGCTCAAGAGCACTGCGGGGACCTGCAGCGGGTTGCTCAATCCGAACCGAATCCCCTGGCGCGCACCGAAATCGGTGAGGTGAGCTCCGGGCAGTGCGGTATCGAGTTGCTGGAGGACGTTCGCGGTGGTCTCGCCGTGCCGGACCAGGTACAGGCGGCTCATGTGCCCTCGCCTCCTCGGCGCAGCGCGGTGAACCACGCGAGGCTCTCCTCGTGGTCGGGAGGCGGCGACGCTCCGCCGTTGCGGTCGGCGGGCCACGAACCGAGGAATAGGACGCGCTCGACGCTGCGGTGCAGTGCGCGGAGGGCCTCGCCGACGGCGGCGTCGTCGATATGGCCGGCGGCGTCGAGGTAGAAGCGGTACTGTCCGACGCCTCCCGCGCCGCGCGGGCGAGACTCGATCCGGGTGAGATCCACACCGCGCGTGGAGAACTCGGACATCGCGGAGACCAGGCTGCCGGGGCGGTTGGGAAGATCGAGGATCACCGAGGTGCGGTCGGCGCCGGTGCGCGGCGGAGGAGGCCCGGGCCGTCCGAGGAGCAGGAAGCGGGTGACCGCATCGTCGGCGTCGGCGACGTTCTTGGCCAGTGGGGTCAGACCGTGGAGTTCGGCGGCGATCGGCGTGGTGACCGCTGCGTCTGCACGGCCTTCTGACACATCAAGCGCCGCACCGGAATTCGACGATGCGGGGACGAACTGCGCGTTCGGGAACCGCTCGCCGACGGTTCTCCGCACTTGAGCGGAGGCCACCGGGTACGCGGCGACGGTGCGGACCTGTTCGGCGGGCAGCGTCGTGCGCGCGGCGATGGTGAACGCGATGTCGAGGGCGACCTCGGCGTAGGCCTGGACCCGGTGTTCGCCCGCGCGGGGGACGAGCGCGTCCATCGTCGCCGGGACCGACCCTTCGAGTGAACTGTCGATGGGCACGCACGCGTAGTCGACCGCACCGCTGCGGAGCATGGCGATGGCAGCAGCCGGGGAGTCGGCGGGCACCGCCTGTGCGTCGTCGTCGAACGTCACGGCCCGCGCGTCGAGCAGTCGTTTCAGGGCCATCTCGGTGAAGGTTCCGGCGGGTCCGAAGTAAGCGAAGACGGGCACAGGTCCAGAGTATCTGGTCGGCGATCTGGTCCGTGCTGTTGACGAGAGACCGAGGGCACCCTAAGTTAGGTAACCATAACTAAGGCTTGCCTAAAGGGTCCGAGCGACGGGCCCGACGATCCAGGAGGACCCGGATGCAGGGAACCGAACCCGTGGCCATGCCCGTCCCGTGCGACGCCGAGCGCATCCAGACCGCATGCCGCCGCGCGCACGAGGGCACGCTCTCGGTCGACGGTTGTACGCCCGCAGCGGTCGGCATGGTGCATCTCTTCGAGTCTGAGGCGTTCATGGTGGTGCCCGACGACGGTGAGGTCCGCGAGCAGGCCGAGACCGCGCTGGACGGGCTCCCGGCCATGCTCGAATTGGCCGACTGCGCGCCGATCAGCCTCCGCGAGCGAGTGCGATCGCTGATCTGGCTCTCCGGGCGCGTGCACGCCGTCCCGGCCGAACTGGAGCGCGAACTGGCCGTGGAGATTGCGGGCGATCACCCGGATGCCCGGCTCCTCGACATCGGCCACGGTCATTGCCTGCTCCGTCTCCACCTGGACAACGCGGTGATCGCCACCGCCGCCGGGGCCGCCGCGGTCGACGCCGCAGCGCTCTCGTCGGCCGAGCCGGATCCGTTCTGGGAGTACGAAGGTCAGTGGCTCAGCCACCTCGACGCCGATCATCAGGATCTGGTCTACCGGCTCGCCAGCAAGTTCCCCGAACATCTCCAGCGTGGCCGCGTCCGCCCGCTCGGGCTCGACCGTTTCGGCATCACGTTCCGGATCGAGACCCCCGACTCGGACTCGGACGTCCGTCTCTCGTTCGAGCGTCCGTGCCAGGCGGTCGGCGACCTGTCCGAGGCCCTGCACGACCTCGTCGAGCAGTGACCTCCACCGTGTCGCGGCGCTTCGCCGAGCAGAATGCCCTGGGGTACGACGCCCGGATAGTGAACCTGGTTCCGGGGTACGCCGAGCTGCATGAGATCAGCGCGGCCGTCCTCGCCGCCCGGATGCCAGAACGCGCTCGCGTTCTGGTGGTCGGCGCCGGGACCGGAACCGAGACGCTCGCCCTCGCGCGGACCAGCCCGGGCTGGGAGCTGGTCGGCGTCGATCCGTCGCCGGACATGCTGTCGATCGCACGCCGTCGTGCCGCCGCGGAGTCGCTGACCGGAGTCACGTTCCACGAGGGGTACGTGGACGACCTGCCCCTCGACGAGCCCTTCGACGCCGCCGTCAGCCTGCTGGTGATGCACTTCGTGGCAGGGGCCGAGGCCAAACGCGCCTATCTCGGATCGATCGCCGCCCGGCTCCGGTCGGGTGCGCCGCTGCTGCTCTGCGACCTGATGGAGCACGACGAGGACGATCTGGACGTGATGGCCGAGTACGCCGCTGCCCGCGGTGTGGGCGAAGAGGCACTCGCCGGGATCGCGCAGCGGCTGCGGAACGACTTCCACCCGCTGAACGACGACGGACTGGCTGCGCTCGCCGACGAGACGGGCTTCGCCCGGCCCCGGCCGTACTTCCGGGGCGTCGCCTTCGTCGCGAACGAGTTGCGCCGGGGGTGAGCCGGTCAGGGGGCGGAATCGTGGTCGCCAGGTGACTTCGACGCCGCCTCGTCGGTCGTGGACGAGGATTGCCGCGACCTGCCATCGGCGAACCCGTCATACTCACCGACCGGAATCTGCCCCGCCACCAACACTCCGAGCCAGCTCAGGCCGGACGCCTCCTCGGCAGCAGGCGAATCGGCCTATTTGACGCCGAGCCTGGTGCCCGCCTGGGACCGTTCACGCTGCTGGCGCAGGCACTCGTCGAAATCAGTGCGCCATGATTCTTCGACCGGGAGGCCCCGGCTTGCGGCCTCGTCCGTGGAGAGCTCGACCGGGAAACCGTAACGGTCGTAGAGAATATAGAAATCGTCGCCGGTGAGCGGACGATTCTCCTTGCTCAGGCGGCGCAGTTCACGCAGTCCTTTACCCATCGTCCGGCGGAATGCGCGCTCTTCTTTGGTGAGCGCTTCGAGGATCTCATCCGACGCGCCGGCCAGGGCCGGATAGGCGTCGGCGTACGTCTGGATCACCACGCGTGCGACCTCACCGATCGCCCCCGCGCCGAGTTCCAGCGAATGTGCGAACCGGATTGCGCGTCGCAGCAATCTGCGCAAGACGTACCCGTGCTCCTTGCTGCCCGGTGCGACTCCGTCGGCGATGAGGAACACCGCCCCACGCACGTGGTCGGCGATGATGCGCATGGCACGGGTCTGCTCGTCGTAGGAGGCGCCGGAGAGCTCCTGCAGCTTCACGATCAGCGGCCAGAGCGTTCCGACCCGGTACACGTCCGGACTGTCGAGGGCTGCGGCGGCGATCCGCTCCAGCCCGCCGCCGTAGTCGACGTTGCGACGCCCCAGCGGGCGCAGGCCCGACTCGGTGCGCGAGTACTGCATGAAGACGGAGTTCCCGATCTCCAGAAACTGGCCGCCGTCTGAGTTCGGGTGCGAGCACGGACCGAACGAGGTGTCGTGTTCCACCTGCGGGAAGTAGTAGAAGATCTCGGTGTCGGGTCCACCCGGATCCCCGAGCGGCATACTCTCCGGTCCACCAGCCCGCGACCACCAGTTCTTGTCGCGGTAGAAGCAGATCCTTGCGCCCCCGTGCCCCTCCGCGTTTCCCCGTTCTTCGGTCTCCAGGTCGACGCGGTCGCAGCTCACCCCGGCCGCCGTGAACAACTCCGCCCAGACGTCGGCGCTCTCGTCGTCCCGAGTGATGCCCAGCGCAGGGTCCCCGGAGTAGACGCTCACATACAGCCGATCCGGGTCCAGCCCGACGTAGTCGACGAGAAAGCCCCACACCATCTCGATCTGCTCGCGCTTGAAGTAGCTTCCCAGACTCCAGTTGCCGAGCATCTCGAAGAAGGTCGTATGCCGGTTGTCGCCGACCTCCTCGATGTCCTGCGAGCGCACGCACGGCTGCACGTCGGCGAGACGCTCGCCGGACGGGTGCTCGGCACCGAGCAGATACGGCACCAGAGGCTGCATACCACTTCCCGTGAAGAGCGTCGTCGAGTCGCCTCTTAGAACCAGCGGAGCCCGCTCCAGGATGACGTGACCAGACCCTTCCGTCCGTTCGAGGAATCCCCTGCGAATATCGTCTATGTCCACTCCGACAATGTCCTTCCACGACCATAGTTCAGCGTTCAAGCGGTCCTCGATCAGGCCACTTCAAAGCGCCAGGGCGATAATGTGATGAGGACGGTACAGCACTCTCCGATCACGCTGCAAGCACTTGGTTTCGATTGGCGGAAATGGCTCCTGGGGAGTCTTTATAGATTCCAGTGAAGGTGCATCGATGCCTGCCGGCATGCTCCCGAACGAACTGTAAACCTGCAGCTCATCTCGGCCTTTGCAAGAAGTATGAGGCCAGCTCAGTGGAGGACATACGGATCGAACGTATCGAAGGCGCCCCGTCCGGCGCATCCCCCTCGCCCCTCATATTAGGGTGCCGATAACACTACCGATAAGTTCCGTGGTCGGCAAGCGCTAATGTCGATCAGGCTATCCGGGGAATAACACATCTCACTTGCATTGAGTACAAATCGCGCTTGTACCGCCTGTTCATCGGATCTCTTTGATATATCGCCCTCCTCAGGGTCGACGGCACCCCGGAATCATGCCCTATGATCCACTCATGCTCGATGGTGATGCACTGCCGAAATCCCCCGATCAAGCCGAATCGGCGGCCTCGAACCCTCTCCGGCAATCGATCGGAAGGCTTATTCGCAGAGCCCGGGTGATCGTCACGCACGCCCCCCTCTCCCTCGCCGCCGCGGGCGTCGTGCTGATCGCCGGCATCGCGTCCGGAACGCTTTGGCAGAGCATCCAGCTGAAGGCGTGGTTCGACGACGTCGCCTACGGTGTGCCCGCCCTCCGCGAGGGCCAGTGGTGGACTGTGCTGAGCGGTACCGTCTTCGGTCTGACGCCTGCGCAGGTGGTGAGCATCCTGGTGCTGGCGGTCACGGTGCTGGCCTGGTCCGAATGGCGCTTGGGAACGCTTCGCACCGCGCTGGTGATGCTGCTCTCGCAAGTTCTCGGAGTACTGGCCACCGCGCTGTTCGCCTGGGCTTTGAGCGACAGCGTCATCTCGGGCATTCACTGGCAGTGGCCGACGCACCTGGCGACGATCCGCGACGTCGGCATGACGACTGCGATCGTCGGAGCGGTCACCGCGGCGACTGCTACGCTCCGCTCCCCGTGGCGCCTCCGCATGCGGTTGGTCATCGTCGCCTACGTGGCACTGAGCCTGTTGTTCCGCGGTTCCTTCGCCGATGTCAGTCATCTGGTCGCGTTCGCGGTGATGCTGCCGGCCGGCGAACGCCTATTCAGCACAGCCGAGCACGGATTCGCCCCGCGTACACGCCGTGAAGTCCGGTTGTTGGGATTCAGCGGGCTGATCGTGATCGCGGCGGCTGCAGTACTGGTCTGGTTCTTCCCGGGATCCGGTCCCCTCGGTCCCACCGATTCCGAGGACTCGTCGATCTGGGCGATGTGGATCCACGTGGGCGTTATCGTCTTCGTCGCCCTAGGTCTGCGCCGCGGACGTCGATGGGCGTGGTGGGTCACCGTGGTCTTCGGCCTGCTCAACGTCGTGGGACTGATTGTCACCGTCGTCCTGCTCCTTACGACGGACTTCGTGCCCCAGGGCGGCGTCACGCTCGGGACCAGCATTCTGTGGCTCGCCGAAGTGGCGATTCTATTCTCCGGACGCTTCGCGTTCCGCGGCCGGTTGCGTGTCCCGGCGACCGACGGGCCGGGCGCCCCGCTGGCCAAGGACCTGATCCGGAACTACGGCGGCGGAACCATGTCCTGGATGACGATATGGCCCGGCAATCACTACCTGTTCGACGACGTCGACGCGCCCTCCACCGTGGTCGCCTATCAACGTCACGCGGGCACGATGATCGCCCTGACCGACCCGGTCGGTCCGCCGGAACTCCTGGACCAGTCCGTCCGCGAGTTCACGAAGTTCGCCGAAGCGAGCGGGCTGACACCGTGCTGGTTCTCGATCGATGCGGAGACGGCCGCGTCTGCCGAGCGCATGGGATGGCGCACGGCCCAGATCGCCGAGGACGCCATCGTCGATCTGCCCGGTCTCGCGTTCAAGGGAAAGCCGTGGCAGCACGTCCGCACCGCAATGAACAAGGCCAAGAAGGAAGGGCTCCGCCACCGCCTGGTCCGCCTCGCCGACGAGCCGTTCTCGGTACGCGCCCAAGTTCAGGCCATCTCCGAGGAGTGGGTCGGCGACAAAGGGCTGCCAGAGATGGGCTTCACCCTCGGCGGCGTCGACGAGGCCCTCGACCCGGAGACCGTCGTCTCATTGGCCGTCGACGGAGACGGCAGCGTGCACGGCGTCCTGTCGTGGCTGCCTGTCTACGGTCGCCACGGTGTGGTCCAGGGCTGGACGCTCGACGTCATGCGGAGGCGGTCCGACGGATTCGGTCCGGTCATCGAGTTCATGCTCGGCTCTGCGTTCCTCGAGTTCCAGGCGCAGGGCGCACTGTTCGCCTCGCTGTCGGGAGCTCCACTCGCAAGTTCCACCGGCGAGGTCAGCGCTTCGGCGACCGACCGATTGCTCGACGCGCTAGGCGGGGCACTCGAGCCGTTCTACGGATTCCGGTCGCTGCACGCGTTCAAGAAGAAGTTCCAGCCCCGCTACCAAGGCGTGTACCTCGCCTTCCGCGACGAGGCTGACCTGCCCCGCATCGGGATCGCGATCTCCCGCGCTTACCTTCCCGATGCGACTCCGCGGCAACTGGCTCAACTGGCAATGAGCGCCGAACGATGATGCGATGACTTCCTGGTTCTCCCACACGATCGTCGCGAGCGGGCGCCTGCCCCTGTTCCTGATGGCCGTCGGCTTTCTGCTGACTTTCCTCTTCATCCGCTTCAGCACCCGGATGATCCGGGCCCAGGTGCGCTGGTGGCCGGGAAACATCACCCCGGGCGGACTCCACATCCACCACGTCGTGTTCGGCCTAGTCACCGTCCTGGCCAGCGGATTCTCGCTGGTCGCACTCGCGAACTATCACACCCCCGTCACCAACGCAGTGCTCGGCACGTCGTTCGGGATCGGTGCGGCGCTGGTCCTGGACGAGTTCGCAATGGTCCTGCATCTGCGCGACGTGTATTGGACAAGGGAAGGCCGCTCCAGCATCGACGCCGTGTTCGCGGCGCTCGCCATCACCGTCCTGTTCGTCTTGGGACTGCACCCGGTGGGACTGTCCGGCGAGTTCGCCGAATACGAGACTGACCGTCAGGCTTCCACACTTGCGACGACGCTGGCCGTCCTCTGCGTGCAGTACCTGCTCGCTGTCGTGGTTCTCGTCAAAGGGAAGATCTGGACTGGTCTCCTCGGCCTGTTTCTTCCGGTCCTGTTGGTGGTCGGAGCGATCCGACTCGCTCGCCCGGCATCACCCTGGGCGCGCCGCTTCTACCGGGATCGGCCGGCCAAACGGGGCCGCGCCGAGCGACGGGAGCTGCGCTATCGCGAGCCGGTACGCCGTTCCAAAATCCGACTCCAGGAAGCCGTCGCGGGTCGCTTCGACCTGGACGGGCACGACGACCCCGTGCCCCGATCGGAGCAGCGGTGAAGGCTCTGCTCGACCTGGATATCTCCACCGGATGGGTTCCGGTGGCGCTGACTGCCGTCGGCGCTGTGGCACTGTGCTGGCTTCTGCTGCTGCGCCCGGTCCGCGCTGCGGTCATGCTGATCGGCGGCGCACTGGTGGGCACCGTGGTGGTGATCGTCGTCGCCCGATGGCTCATCGAGGATGTGATCGCGCTGGTGCCCGATCCGATTCCGCTCGCCGTGTACGCGTGGTCCGCGGCGATCCTGTTCGGGACGATCACCGGAGTCATCCGGCTCGTCCGCGACCGGGGTGTGTGGCGCCGGGTCGTGACATTGCTGGCCGTACTGTGCGTCACCGTCGCCGGCCTCGCCCAGATCAACGCCCACTTCGGCGAGTACCCCACGGTCCGGAGCCTGCTCGGCATCACCGGTGCGCCGTCGGTCGATCTCGGCGCCCTCTCCCCGTCCCGCACGGTGCCGCTGGCGAGCTGGCGGCCACCGCCTGGTCTACCGGCCGAGGGCCGCGTCGCGACCGTGGACATTCCTGCCACGAAGTCCAAGTTCTCGGCACGGCCGGCGCAGGTGTACCTGCCTCCGGCCTACTTCGCCGATCCCAGACCAGTCCTTCCGGTGCTCGTCCTGATCGCGGGCCAGCCGGGCTCCCCGGAGGATTGGGCCTTGCGGGCCGCCTCGGTGCAGTCGCTCAACGATTTCGCCGCCCAGCATCACGGCGTGGCGCCCATTGTCATCGCCGCTGACGGGACCGGAACCGAATTGGGGAATCCCCTGTGCATGGACTCTCGACTCGGCAACGCCGCGACCTACCTGACCGCAGACATCGCGGAGTGGGCGCGTACTGGACTCGACGCGGAGACCGACCGTCGCAAGTGGGCCGTCGGCGGCCTCTCGTACGGGGGAACCTGCGCGCTGCAACTTGTGACCAACTTCCCCGACCAGTACCCGACCTTCCTGAACATGTCCGGGCAGTACGAACCCACTCTCGGCGACCGCAGTCGGACGATCAGCGAAGCCTTCGGCGGCGACGCATCCGCGTTCGCGGCGGTGAACCCGGCCGACTTGCTGCGCCACCGCAGGTATCCCGGAGTCGCCGGTGTCTTTGTCATCGGTGCCGACGACCACGCCTTCCGGCCCGGGCTCGAGCGGTTGGCACCCCTCGCCCGACAGTCCGGCATGGACGTGCGGCTGTCCGTGATTCCCGGCGGCCACGATTTCCGAGTGTGGGCCGCCGGGCTCCGGGAGCAGCTGCCTTGGCTCGGCCGGCGAATGGGCATCGACTCGTGACCCACACGGACGAGACGACCGCCCGGGTAGCGGGATTCGTGCGCGAGCGCGGCGGCACCACATCGGTGACCGCCTTCCTCACCACGACCGTGGTCACTGTGCTGGTGACCCGTGTCTACCTCCAAGCGACCGGATACCCGCAGATAGGAGGTGGTTCGCTGCACATCGCTCACGCGCTGTACGGCGGAGCCCTGATGGTTGCGGCGCTGGTCGCCCAGTGGTTGTTTCTAGGGTTTCGAGTCCGCAACTTCTCGATCGCCGTCGGTGGGATCGGCTTCGGACTGTTCATCGACGAGGTCGGAAAGTTCGTGACCAAGTCGAACGACTACTTCTTCCACCCTGCCGCCGACATCATCTACGTCACGGTGGTCGCCGTCATCGGCGCCGGCAATGCAGTCCGGTTGATACGTCGCCCGACCCCGCACGAGGCACTGTCGAACGCGGCGGACATCGCCGCCCGGGGAGTCGCTCGAGGGCTGTCGCAACGACGCCGGCAGGACGCCGAGAACCTGTTGCGGCGAGCACTCGACGGCGGCGCCGATCCTGCGGTAGTCCGTACCGTCGGCGTCCTGGTTCGCTCGTGCCCCGCCGCGACCGATCGGGGTGCCGAGGTGCGGGCGGCCCTGTCCGAACTGGTGCCGCCGGCGGTGCGCTCCCCTTTCTGGGTCACCTTCCTCGGATGGCTCCTCGTGGCGACGTCTCTCGCGACGTGCCTCACTTCCGCCGTTGACCTTCCGTGGCGGCCTTCGGAACTCCTCTTCCACGCGGTCTCCGACAGGCACTTGCAGACCATCTCGAACACGACGTACATCGTGCTGGGCGGAGCGGTCTTCCTCACCGCCGGGGCCGGGATGATCGGCCGGGCGCATGCTCGCCGCCGGCGACTTCACTGGGAATGGCCGTTGCGGGCCTTACAGACGGCGATAGTCGTCTTCACCCTGGTGGGCGGCTTGGTTGACTTCGCACAGTTCGGATTCGCCGCCCTGGCGAGCATCGCCGTCGGACTGATCACCCTCGCTGCCGTCAACAGTGAACTCACCCGTCTCCGCCGATGCGAATCTCCCGAGGAACGAGCCGATCGAATTCTCATGTGACTAGACACTGCGGCAATGACCATTCTGCTTCCACCATTCCGCCGATTCCAGAACCGGATTTCGGCAGTCAACAAGAAAGAACGGACAAACTATGAAAACTCGGCCGACTACACGCTCGATGGCTGTCCTGAGCGCCGGCGCAATCCTCCTCTCCGGCTGCGGGTCCGATAGCGGTGATGTGCCGGGCGACCCGTCCGCCACCGCGCAGACGTCCGTCGCCGAGTCCGCGGCGTCGAGCACCGACGTCTCCGGGAAGGTGACCAAGAAGCGTGTCCAGTACTACACCGGCGCCGACGCCGACCCGGATCAGAACTGGGCCGACCTCTATCTGCCCGCCGGCGACCATCGTCCCGGGTCGATTCCGCTGGTGGTTCTGATCCACGGCGGGGCCTGGCGGATGCCGCTGGGCGCGGAGATCTTCAACGACCTCGCCGAAGACATCGCCGCCCGGGGAATGGCGGTGTACAACGTCGAGTACCGGCGGGTGGGCGCCGGTGGGGGCTGGCCTGCGACGTTCCACGACGTCGCCCGCGCGCTCGATCACGTCACCGAACTCAATCGCGAGCATCCGGAGTTCACCGTCGACGACGAACTCGTCGTGGGCCACTCGGCCGGGGCTCAGCTGGCGACGTGGGCGGGCACGCGCCACAAGCGGGCAGACGACGAGGTCGGCAGCAAGCCGGCGTTCCGGCCCAAGCGCGCGATCTCGCTCGCCGGACCGCTGGACATGACCCAGGCGGTCAAGGACGGCGACGACCGGATCGTCGCCGCGCTCGGCGGAACGCCCGAGGAGCAACCTGACCGGTACAAGATGGTGGACCCGATCCAGAACCTCGATCCGGAGATCCCCGTCGCCGCCGTTCACGGCACGGCTGATCGAGTCGTCTTCCCGCACAACTCGACGCGGTACGTGTCGGCGCTGAACGCTCGCGGAGGTCACGGCCGGTTGCTGATCTTCGACGGTGAGGATCACGGATCTATCGTCAAGCGCGGCACCGACCCGTACAACCAGATCCTCGACCTGGTGAGCGAGTTCGCCGACACCCCGATCGAGAAGATCAAGCAAGGCGGCCGATGACCTCGCGGTAGTGCTCCAAGGCCAGTCGGGAGCCTCACGTCGTCGTGTCGCCCCTGCGTGCATAGCGTGGCTGGGGGCCGTGCCAGCCAAACCTCAGCGACGCCAGTCGCAGCGCGATGGCGGCCGCAGCGCAGATCATGCCCATCCACTCCTGGTAGTCCGCGTAACGCACGAGCAGCGACACCGCCGAGGCGCACAGGAGAGCGGGTATCGCGTAGAGGTGCTCGCCGGGCCGCAGCACACTCGGAACGGAACCGGACAGGACGTCGCGGATCACACCGCCGCCGATGGCGCTCGTCATGCCGAGCAACGCTGCGCCCGGCGTCGACAGACCGGCGTCATGGGCCAGGATCGTTCCGGTCACGGCGAACAGTCCGAGCCCGATCGCGTCGGCGATGTCCAATGGCCATGCAGTGAGGCGTGCGGGCGGATTCCAGAGAAAGACGAGGAATCCCGCCGCGACGGCGATCGCAAGCAGATGCATGTCACGAAATGCGTAGGGCGGAGTAGTTCCGCTGATCACGTCGCGGACGATGCCGCCGCCCAGAGCGGTCACCGCGGAGAGCATCAGGATTCCGACCACGTCCATCTGGCGCCGGACCGCTACCAGAGCTCCAGCCGCGCCGAAGGCGGCGACCGCCGCCCCTTCGCCGAAATGGTGTACCACCGACAGAGTCTCGTTGATTCCTGCCATAATATTTGGACGTTACACTGAATTCCCGTGCGCGGTTTCTGTCTCCGTCGAACAACGCATTAGGGGCCTACTCCCGGACCATTTGAACTGGATTCTCGTTTCTTTCACAATCGTGGTTTGTCGGCGGCCAATAGCTGTATGTCCGAACGCCCCGATCAGTGCCCTCACCCGTGCTCGCGTCTGCGCCCGGGGGTTGGCGAGCGGCAGTCGGGGTCGTTGCCAGGTTCTTGGTCAGTCGCGACGCCGTCGAGTCCGGCGCGACGAGCCCGACCACCGCTGCCCGCCCTCGCAAGGTGCGATGTCGCTGGGGCAGTCGCCGCCGGACAGGTGTTCCTTCGCCTGTCGGAATCTCTGTGTCTCGACTCCAATTATCACAGGTGAGAGCACCTTTCTTCATCGTCCAGGCCAGGCATGTTCAACTCAATCATGAAATGTCGAGCTAGTAAGTAGGCTGGCGGCGTGACCTTCTGGGCCCGGCTGCGCAGTGCGTCCGAACCTGCGGTGCCTGTCGAACCGGACCGCACCCAGCGACGTGCCCTGATCATCGAGCTAGTCATCGTCGGGATCCTCACCTTCGGATTCTCCGCGGTGTCGGCGGCCCTGGCCCTGCTCGACGCACAGCTCACCGGCGGCATCGGCGCGCAGACCGTCGCGTTGAACCCGAGCGAGTCCGATGTCGGCGCCATCGACTTCCTCCGGCAGTGGATGCGCGCGACCCGCCTGATCGCGATCGGTGCGCTCGGCGTGTATCTGTTGTGGCGCAGCGGGGTCCTGCTGTCGCGCGTGGGCCTCGGCCGGCCGCGGTGCGACGACGTGCCGCCCGGGCTCGCGTTGGCCGCACTGATCGGACTGCCCGGTCTCGCGCTCGTCGCCCTCGCGCGGTACCTCGGGCTCAACGCCGACCTGGTGGCCAGCGGCACCGGAATCCCCTGGTGGCAGTACCTCACCCTGATTCTGATCGCGGTCGGCAACGCGGTCGCCGAAGAGGTGATCGTGGTCGCGTACTTCCTGATCCGCCTGAAGCAGCTCGGTGTCGGACCGAATGCGGCACTCGCTTGGTCGGCGCTCCTGCGCGGCGGCTATCACCTGTATCAGGGCTTCGGCGCCGGGCTGGGCAACGTGGTGATGGGCGTGGTCTTCGCGCGGTGGTATCAGGCCACGGGCCGGGTATGGCCGCTGGTCGTCGCGCATGCGGTGATCGACGTCGTTGCGTTTGTCGGATACGCACTGCTGGCTCCGCACCTCGGGTGGCTGACCGGCTGATCTCCCGGCCTTCAGCCGATCTCACCGGCGGTGATCTGCCGGTGTGCAGCTTCTCTCTCCCACACGGCTCGCCGAGTGCGTGCCTTGTGACCTCGCCGACGCGTTCGCCGTAACTCGGCCGGAACAGCGGTGCCTTTGGATCAGGAGGGCAGATCTGAAGGAGCAGAACATTGTCGTATGTGAAACCGGCGGACTTCGTCCGCTCGATGGTCGACGCCGGCGAGAGCAAGGCGTTCCTGGCCACGCGGGACACCCTGGTGCGCTCGTACATGGCGGGAGCGATTCTCGCGCTTGCCGCTGCTTTCGCGGTCACCGTGACCGTCCGCACCGGAGAGCCCCTGCTGGGCGCGCTGCTGTTCCCGGTCGGCTTCTGTCTGCTCTACCTGATGGGCTTCGACTTGCTCACCGGCGTGTTCACGCTGGTGCCGCTGGCGCTCCTGGACAAGCGCCGCGGCATGACGGTGGGGCGGATGTTCCGCAACTGGGGTCTGGTGTTCGTCGGGAACCTGGCCGGTGCGCTCACCGTGGCGGTGATGATGGCGATCGTGGTGACGTACGGCTTCAGCGTGCCCCCGGACGAGATCGGCCAGCGCCTCGCGGAGATCGGCCACGAACGAACCCTCGGCTATGCCGAGCACGGCGCTGCCGGCATGCTCACGCTCTTCATCCGGGCGGTCCTGTGCAACTGGATGGTCTCGACCGGCGTGGTCGGTGCGATGATGTCGAAGTCGTTGGGCGGCAAGGTGATCGCGATGTGGATGCCGATCATGCTGTTCTTCTACATGGGCTTCGAGCACTCGATCGTCAACATGTTCCTGTTCCCGTCCGGCCTCATGCTGGGCGGCGACTTCAACCTCGCCGACTACATGATCTGGAACGAGATCCCGACCGTGGTCGGCAATCTGGTCGGCGGGCTGACCTTCGTCGGCCTGGCGCTGTACGTGACGCACGGCAGGACTCGACCGGCGTTCGAGCCGGAGACCCCGGCGCCGCGGGCGCAGGCCGACCGGACTGAGGACGCGGACCCGACGGCCTGACGCCGAACAGGCGCGAGGCAGGTCCGGCCGCCGCCCGGCTTGTGGGAGACGGTCGGACCTTTCGACTCGGGCCTCGTTCCTCGGCCCGGCTCAAGGAGCGGGTCGGGCGGCCGCGGCCAGCTTCGGCGTGATCTGCTCCAGCGAGAACTTCAGCGAGACCGGGGTGCCGGCGGCCAGACCCTGGTTGGCGGGGCCGTCCTCGGGGATCTCCACGGCGCGGCCGTCGCGGACCACCGCGAGCGAGTTCAGCCGGGCGTCGTTCTGCAGCTCAGCGAACGGCAGGCCGATCGTCGAGAAGAGGGCGACCTGGGCGTTGAGATCGGACACCCGCTCCACCGGAACACTGGCGAAGAATCCCGAGCTCTGCAACCGCGTGACCGGCGGGTTCTGTACGAAGCCGAGCGCGGCGAAGACGTCGAACCGGGCATCCCCCTCCAGGTAGGCGCCGTAGGCGTTGCCGAACTTCACGGCGCTGACGAAGGTCTTGCCCGTGAACTCGGGGTTCTCGTTCTTCAGCCGGTTCGACGTCGCCTCGGTGTCGGCGATCAGCTTCGCGGCCTCGTCGCCCTTGCCGAGCGCCTTGCCGATCAGCTCGGTCTGGGTCTTCCAGTTCACCGCGAAGTCTCCGGCGCCGTCGGGCGCGGTGACCACCGGCGCGATCTTCGAGAGGCGTTCGGTCACCGCCGGATCGTTCTTGGCGCGGACGTTCAGGATCAGGTCGGGCTCGAGCTCCTCGATCTGCTGGTAGTTGAACTCGCCCTGGCTCTGCGCCGAGAGCAGGGTGGGGGTGACGTCGCCGAACTTCGGCGCATCCCACTCGCCCACACCCTTGGTCGCCTCGCCGAAGGCCATCCAGTCGTAGACGGCGACCGGCTTCACCCCGAGTTCCAGCGCGACGGCGCCGTCGGACCAGCCCAGGCCGACCACGCGCGGATTGTCACCGAGCGTGAAGCCCGGGCTCGCCGCCGGGTCGTTGTAGACCCGCTCTCCGTCGACGCCGTCGTCGCCGGTTTGAACGCACGCGGTGAGGGCCACCAGGAGCGCGGCGACGAGGGCCACAAGCGCTCCGATTCGCCTGGTCGGCATGATCGATTCCTTTCGTCGGGGGTGCAATTCAGTGGTCCTGTGCCGCATGGAGATTCGCGGTGTCTCCCGGCAGGGTGGTGAAGTCGACGGGGTTCTCCGCGAGCGGGATGATCATCGGCGTCCCGGTCTCCGGGTCGGGCACCACCTGCGAGCGCACGCCGAAGACCTGCTCGACCAGGCCGGCGTCGAGGATGTCCGCCGGGGCTCCGCTGGCGAGGATCGATCCGCTCCGCATGGCGATGAGATGCGTGGCGAAGCGGGCGGCCTGGTTCAGGTCGTGCAGGACGGCGACCAGGGTCTTGCCCTCGGCGTTCAGCTCGGCACACAGCTGCAGCACCTCGAGTTGATGTGCCAGATCCAAGTAGGTGGTGGGCTCGTCGAGCAGCAGGATCGGGGTCTCCTGAGCGAGCGCCATCGCTATCCAGACGCGTTGACGCTGACCGCCGGAGAGGGCCTCGACGGTGCGCGTCGAGAGTTCGGTGAGGCGGGTCGCGGCGAGTGCGTTGTCGACGGCGCGCTGGTCGTCGTCGGTCCACTGCTGGAACATCGACTGGTAGGGGAAGCGGCCCCGGGACACCAGGTCGATCACCGTGATCCCCTCGGGGGCGATCGACTGCTGCGGCAGCAGGCCGATCTCGCGGGCGAAGTGCTTGCCCTTGTACGAGCCCACCGGCCGGCCGTCGAGCAGCACCTCGCCCTGGGTCGGCTTCAGCAGCCGTGACAGCGCGCGCAAGAGCGTCGACTTGCCGCAGGCATTGGGGCCGACGATCACCGTGAACGAGCCGTCCGGGATCGTCGTGTCGAGGCGTTCGATGACGATGCGCTCGCCGTAGCCCACCCGGAGGCCGGAGACGGAGAGCCGGTGAGCCGGGGCGGTGGGCGCGGAAGGGTTCACAGTCGGGCCTTTCTCGCCTGGGCGATGAGCAGGAACAGCAGGTAGACGCCGCCGAGCGCGGTGGTCACGACGCCGACCGGCAGCGCGGTGGTGGGCGCCAGAATCGTTCGCGCGATCGCGTCGCTGGAGACCAGCAGCGCGGCGCCCACGGCCGCCGAAGTGATCAGGGGGATGCCGGCACTCGGAGTCAGCCGCGCGGCCAGCTGCGGGGCGACCAGCGCGACGAAGGCGATCGGTCCGGCCACCGCGGTGGTGGCGGCGGCGAAGCCCACGCCCACCACCAGCAGCAGCAACTCGGTGCGCGCGGTGTCGACGCCCTTGCTCTGCGCCGAGTCCGGGCCGAGCTCGAACATGCGCATGCGCGGCGTCGCGACGACGAGCGCGGGGACCAGGATCGCCAGCACCACGAACACCGGGATGGTGTCGGTCATCGACAGATTCCGGAGATTGCCCATGCCCCACGCGGCCGCCGCACCGGCGTTCTGCACGTTGGCGGTGGCGATCAGATAGCCGTTGAAGGAGATGAGCATCGCCGAGATCCCGATGCCCACGACGATGAACCGATAGTTACCGGTGCCACCGCGCATGCCGAGGAAGTAGACGGCGACGCCGGTGGCCAGGCAGCCGATCAGCGCGCCGGCCGTGGTCCCCGCACTGCCCAGGCCGAAGACCAGCATGGCGATCAGCGCGCCCGTGTATGCGCCGGTGGTGAAGCCGATGATGTCCGGGCTGCCGAGCGGGTTGCGGGTGACGGTTTGGAAGATCGCGCCCGACAGCGCCAGCGAGATGCCGCCCAGCACCGCCACGATCACCGCTGGAGCCGCAGACACCACGCGCCGCGCGGCCGCGCCGCCCTCGTGACCGGAGAGCACCCGGAAGAGCTCGCCGAAGCCGAGATGCGGTGACGAGGTGGTGGAGATGCCCAGCGACCAGAGTGCGATCAGGGCCGTGACCAGCACCAGCACGATCGTCACGGCGCTCGCGAGCAGGTCCACTCGGAGGCTGATCGGCCCCGCGCGGAGGAAGCGGATACGGCCGGGCCAGCGGGCCGGCGGCGGCGTGGTCTCGACTCCGCTCGACCAGCGTGTGGTGCTCACAGTTGCGGCCCCTGGTCCTTGCGGGCGAGCCAGATCAGCAGCGGTGCACCCAAGAACGCCGTCACCATGCCGACCGGGAGTTCGCTGGGCGTGGCGACGCGCGCGATCAGGTCGGAGCCGACCAGGACGATCGACCCACCGATCATCGAGATCGGGATCACCCAGCGATTGTCGGGGCCGAGGAGCATGCGGACTGCGTGCGGGACCATCAGGCCGACGAAGGTGATCGGTCCGACCGCCGCGGTAGCCGCGCCGCAGAGCAGTGTCACCGCGACGAAGCCCACGGCCCGGACCGCGGTGACGGGCACCCGAGGGCGGACGCGCGGTCGTCGCCGAAGGCGAGGGCGTTCAGGTAGCCGACCAGGGCGACCGACATCGCGAGGCCGATGATCACCGGGATCCACGCCACCGCGAGCTGATCCCAGCCGCGCCCGTCGAGCGTACCGATCAGCAGACCGCGGATGGCGTCGAAAGTGCTCGGATGGATCATGGTCAGCCCGAACGCCAGACCGCTGAGCATGGCCGCGACAGCGACGCCGGTGAGCACCAGTTTGGCCGGGCTCGCGCCACCCGCCCCGCGCGAGCCGACGAAGTAGACGAGCACCGCCGCGGCGAAGGCGCCGAGCATCGCCCACCAGGTGTAGTCGGTGCCGGCGGCGCCGAAGGCCACCGAGCCGACCACCATCGCGAAGTAGGCGCCGGCGTTGACGCCGAGGATGCCGGGGTCGGCCAGGGGATTGCGCGTGAGCGCCTGCATCACGGCGCCGGAGACGCCGAGCGCCGCGCCGACCACCGCGCAGAGCAGGGTCCGGGGGACGCGGTCGTCACGGATGATGATCACGTCCGTCGGGTCGCCGCCGCCCCATAACGCGCTCCACGCCTGGACGACGGTGATGTCGCCGCTGCCGACGAACAGTCCACCCAGGAGCAGCAGCACCAGCAGGGCGGTCAGGCCGAGGATCGCCGTCGTGCGCGTCAACGCCCCCCGGCGCCCGGGCGCCGGGTTCGGCGACGACGGCGCCGGAGCGCGGACGGTTGCCTGGGTCACGTCGTCCTTCCGCCTGGGGACTGTGGTCCGGATCTGACTGAGTAAGCCTAGCCTTGTCTTGGTCGAGGTGGAAGACGTTTGGCGGGCGGCCCGCCGCCCGCCCGATAGGGTCGCCCCATGGAAGAGATTCGGCTCAGCGAGCATGTGGTGTTGCTGCGGGGAACCGACGCCGGCGCCTACCCGCACGGGAATCCGCTGCGGGTGACCGGCGGCGACACGACGGTCCAGATCGACTCCTCGCTCGAATCCGGTTGTGCCGATGCCGATCTGGTCGTGCTCAGTCACTACCACGAGGATCACGTCGTCGGCTTGGGTGAGACGTCCGCACCGGTGACGGTCCATCGCCGCGATCTGCCGCCGGTGACGTCGTGGGACGAGTTCGGCCGCTACATGAACGTGCCGGACGTCGCGATCGGCGAGGAGCTCAAGCGCACGTTCCGGTGGTGCGAGCGGCCCGATGCGACGGCCTTCGACGACGACACCGTGATCGAGGTCGGGGGCGGGGTCAGGATCCTCGTCGTCCCGCTGCCCGGGCACACCGGCGGGCACTGCGGATTCTTCGTCGAGCCCGACGGCGTGTTCTTCACCGCGGACGTCGACCTCTCGTCGTTCGGTCCGGTGTACGCCGACCTGGACTCCACGCTCCCGGACGTGCGGGCCTCGCTGGCACGGTGCGCCGAGATCGACGCCGCTGTCTACACCACGTTCCACCACAAGGGTCCGTACACGGACCGGGCGGCGTTCCTGGCCGACCTGGCCGCGCACGCCGCCGCGCTCGACGCCCGCGACCAGCGGGTCCGCGCGTTGCTCGCGGAGGGGCCGGCGACCGCTCGCGATCTGGTGGGCCGCGGTGTGGTCTACCGAGTCGGAGGACGTCGTCCTTGGTACGCCGACGCGGTGGAGGAGGTCATCGTCGGGCAGCACCTGGCCGAGATCGGCGAGGCGACCGGGGCCGGTAGCTGACCTCGCCGGACCTTTCGACTCGCCTCGTCACTGCGTTCCTCGGCGGCTCAAGGGGCTGGTGGTCGCTGTGTTCCTCGGGGGCTTGGGGGGCTGGTGGTCGCTGTGTTCCTCGGGGGCTTGGGGGGCTGGTGGTCGCTGTGTTCCTCGGGGGCTTGAGGGGCTAGTGGTCACTGTGTTGTCGGCGGCCGTCCGGGGTGACTCGTTGGCCGCTCGGAAACTTGTCTTCCTTTTGTCCCGGAAACCGGCACAAAAGGAAGACAGATCTCCCGGAAGCGAGCAGCGGGGAGGTGCCGATCAGCTCGTGACCGACTCGCCGGCCTTCTCCGCACGGAGTTCGTGGCCTTTGGAGGTGAGGCAGCGGCCCGAAGCCAGATCCCATTCCCAGCCGTGCAGGTTGCAGGTGAGCTTGTTGCCCTCGACCACGCCGAACTTGCCCAGGTCGGCCTTGAGGTGCGGGCAGCGGCGCTGGATCACCCAGCCGTCGAGCTCCACCGAGGCGTCGTCGTCGTGCGCCTCGGAGAACCAGCCGTCGGCGTACGCGATCCGCTCGTCGGTGAGGCACTTGAAGAAGGTGTACAGGTACTCGTTGTAACCGCCGATCCGCCAGGTGGTGAAGCGGGTCGAGAGAAAGATCGTGTTGACCCAGTCCGGCTCGTTGTCGCGCAGCACGGTGCGTACCAGTTCGGGGGCGATCCGGAAGCCGTAGCGGTACTTCCCGTCGCCGTCCTGCTTCATCCGGACCTCGCGCCGCGGGAAATCCAGGACGAAGGTCTGGTCGCCGACCACCAGGCCGACTGGATAGCCGATGCCGTCGCAGATCAGGTCGGACTGCTTCATGATCGGCTCGAACAGCTCTTTGAGCTGCGGCAGCAGCGGGTCACCGTCGGCGGACGCCCACGTGGCCTTCTCGGCCGCGATGATGGGGGCGAACTTCTCCTTCATCCGGTCCAGGTAGGGCTTCTTGTTCTCGCCGAAGACCTGCTCGGGCGGGTACGGGTGCTCGATCTGATTCAGCTCGGAACCGGTGAACGTCGCCGTGGAGCCCGACACCATCATCAGGCCGCGGTGACGCACGCCGTCGTCGGTGCCGTGGGCCTTCATCTGCTCCAAGAACTCGGCCTGGTCGGGGAAGATGGACGCCTGGTCGGCCTCGCTGCCGGTGTTGAAGTCGTTGAGGACGTAGAGGTCGTCGTCGAGGAACATCGGCGGGCCGGCCGACGGGACCACCCACGTGGCGCCGACCTGCTCGATGTAGCTGCGCGCCCGGTCCATGCCGCGCTGGCGTTTCTGCTTGGCGAAGTTGGCCTTCGACTTGCGGGGGATGTCGTAGACCATCGGGTACCAGATGGCGCCCGAGTACTGAAGCAGGTGCACGTCCACGTGGCCGAACTCCTCCCGGACCACGTCGAGGTCGACGGGGCGGGCGTCGTTCATGTTGAACACGACGGTCTCGCCGTCGTCGATCAGAATTCCCGAGTCGCCAATGGGGCCGTCGGCCGGCGCGCGCAGGGCGATGATCATCACGTCCAGGTCGCCCTTGGGGCCGGAGACCTTGTGCTTGACCGAGTCGGTGGTCTCGACGAACGTGTGGAAGCCCAGGCGCTCGAGGTCGCGCTTCAGGTCGGGGACCGGGTAGTCGGGGAGCAGGACGGTGGCGTCCTTGTTGACGTTCTCGATCAGGTTCTGCTCGTCGTAGTGGTCGCGGTGCAGGTGCGACACGTACAGGTAGTCGCAGTCGCCGAGGGCCTTCCAGTCCAGCTCGGTGTTGTCCGGGAACGGGATCCACGAGGCGAAGTAGGCGGGGTTGACCCACGGGTCGCAGAGGATCGATCCGGCCGCGGTCTCGATGTGGAATCCGGCATGGCCGATGGAGGTGATCTGCACGGGGCTGAGACCTTTCGGGTAGAGCAGGGCTGTGCACCTTAGCCTATCCGGGCGGCACCGCACTCTGCCCGGGGCTTAGGTCTCTGCCGCCACCGCCGGTGCGGTGGCGGCAGCCGTCAACGGTCGGCGTCGACGGCGACCGGCGCCAGCTTCTGCCATTTCGCGAGGAGTGCGGGATCCTGGAGTTCCATCCAGGCGATGACGTCTTGGTACGTGGCGCAGATGGTCTCCGGCCGACCGCATGTGCTGCGCATGAAATCCCAGGTCGCAGGATTGAACGCGTTGCCGCTCCAGTCGTTGAAGTGGTTGGCGATCACGATCGGAGCACGGTTCCCCTCGAAGGCGCGTCGATACATGTACTCGTAGGTCTGCCGCACGATGCGCCGAATGCGCGGCGCGTCCCGCGGCCGGTCCTTCGCGCCGTTGTAGGTGGCCCAGAAGTTGTAGTCGAGGGCCGTCTGGCTTCGTCTCAGCGGCGGCGAGTAGACATATGGCACCGGGAACTCCCAGATGCCGTGCTGCCGGTAGGGCCAGTAGATCCCGGTCCGCTGCGCAGGCATGGACGAGTCCCAGGTCATATCGTGGTCACGCAGCGCTGGGAAGAGTGCGCGCGGCGCCCCCTCCAGGCATTGGGTGCGTCCGCCTTTGACCACCTCGGTACCGAAAGCCAGATCCGGTCCCTCGGTGATCCCGGTGTTCCGGCGCCAGTTCTTCATCAGTGAGAAAAACTGGTCGAGCTCGTGATTCCAATCCGACCTCGTCCAGTCCCTGCCCGGGTGCTTGGTGCCGGCGCAGAAGTGGCCGACATAGTGGGTGCCCATCTCATGACCCGCGTACCAGGTCCGATTGAGGTACCCGATCTGTTCGATCACCTCGGACTCGGTGCCGCCGAACGCGAGCGCCGCTTCTCCGGGTCGGTGCCCCGGACCGCGGTACTCGGTGCGCGCGTCGTCGGTGAGGAAGTAGAGCCCGGTCATGAGTGCGGTGAAGCGTGAGTCGGTCTCCTCGGCGGCCTTCAGGAACTCGTCCCAGTTGGGTGTGACGCCGACGCCGTCAAAGGAGAACAGGATGAACTGGGGCGGTCGTTCGCCGGGCGTCAGCTTCTTCATCGGGACGTTCGAGGGACGCCGGGTCTGCCCGGCCGAATCGGTGGTCGACGACGCGATACCTGGATGGCGTCGGGGTTCCCCGTCGATCTCTGCGGTGCAAGCGGTAACGAGGAGGGCAATGACAGCGCTCAGTGAAGCGATCATTCGCTTGACGACAGGGGGCAGCGGCATGCAGTGTCCAGACGGTCGGGTGCGGCACCGGCGCTTTGAGCCGGTGACGTCGACAGTAGTTTTCCGGAGCCTATGAACACCAATCCATGACATTTTCCCGAGCACAAGTCTGAATTGATTGAAGGAAGTTCGAGCAGTTCCAGGCCGAACAATAGTGAAAGGCCGCCGGACGACAGTTCCGGCGGCCTTTCCTGGTGGAGGACATACGGATCGAACGTATCGAAGGCGCCCCAACCGGCGCATCCCCCTCGTATGTGCCAAGGTGGCTATTGAGATTTAAGCAAATGGCACCGGAGAAGGCAACCCACGGGCAAATGTACAAGCAAGTATTGTGTCCACGAAAGCATGATGTGTGGGATTCGGGCGCGGTGACGGGTGGCGGTGTCATAGCGTCGTAGCAACATTGCTGGTCTGAGAGGGTTGCTGGGTGGGACGCAGGGCACTGACTGAGGAGGACCGCGCCGAGATCGCGGTCGGGGTGAAAGCCGGGTGGACGCTGACGAAGATCGCCGATGGGATCGGGCGGTGTAAGTCGATCGTGTCCCGGGAGGTACGCCGCAACGCGACCGCGACGGGACGGTATCGGCCGGTTCATGCGGGCAGGGCCGCCGCGGCGCGACGGTCCCGTCCCCAGCTTCATGCTGTGGCTGCTGATCCGCGAGTACCTGCCCAAGGGCACCGAGATCACCAGCCACCAGCCCTACCTCGAGGCGATCGCCCACGAGCTCAACGAACGCCCCCGCGCGTGCCTGGGCTACTACACGCCAGGGAGAAGTTCGAAATCCTGCTACGCAGCCACGTTGCTTCCACGGCTTGACACCGCCGGTAACGGTATTGGCTGACGAGGTGACTGCGGTATGCTGGTGGCTGTGCCAGTGTGCCTCCAGGGACCGTATGCGGCGCCGCACGGGGGAGACGGCGGCCTGCCCGCGGAGAACACGCAGGAGCGCGAGCTGACGTTCGCGAACGCGGGACTCGGCGTCGGCATCGAGGTCGTTCGACACGGCCGCTGTGATTCCATCGATTGGGATATGACTCATCCTCAGCATAAGCTGCTGGTCTGGCGGCGCGGGGTGATGAAGTCGAAAGAGGCCGAGTTCGAGGGATGTGGCCCACGTGGGCGCATCGTTCCACGGCCCAGCAATTTGTGGATCATCCCCGCGGGAATGCGATCGTCCGGTGGCGCGAGGGACGCGGCCCTCGAATACGTTGATCTGACAATCCCTACGTCCGCCGTCCGCGATGCAGAACTCAAACCCGTTCTCGGTCGGCGTGATCCCCTGGTCCACCAGTTGGTCGAGCGATTGTGCAGCACCGCTGGCCGCGACGACGTCGTGTCGCGTTTGCTGCGCGAATCGCTGACCGACAGCCTCCGGCTCCACCTGCTCGACGCCTACGGAAGCTCTCCCGCCCAACCAGAGCGAGCTATCCGCGAGTTCGACGACGCCGCCAAACAGCAGCTGATCGACTTCCTCCACGATTCGGTTGATCAGGACATCTGCACGGAGTCGCTGGCCGAACTCATGGGAATTCCGGTGGCCCGCTTCCGGCGAGCCTTCGCGCGTTCCTTCCGTGTCACGCCGCATCAGTTCGTCCTCGACCTGCGGATCGAGAAGGCCAAGTCGCTCCTGGTGAGCTCTGCGCTGCCCGTGGCTGCGGTCGCGGAGAGAACGGGGTTCGCCAGCCCGAGTCACTTCGCCACCACATTCAAATCCCGCGTCGGGGTAACGCCGACGGCGTACCGTGCCGGCAGGCGATAGCCGGACCAGGCAGGGAGTGACGAATCGTTCACGCCGCAGTGGTCATCACCTATGTCCTCAAAATGACCCGCGATCGTGCGGGTCGAATCGACTTTCGAAAAGCGGCGGCACTTTCAAAATAGCGGTAACGGCGGACCGATCGCGATCAAGCGGTGTTAACCTGCCCGGAGTGATGAAGATCAGGACCGCCGCTACTGTGGATAGTGTGCGATGAGTCGACAGCGCAAGAACATGGGTTCTCAGAACATGACGACTGATGATCTTCCCGCGGATCGCCGTCGAAGGGCCGTGCCCGATCTGCATCGCCTGGAGCAATTCGTCGCCGTGGTCGAGCGGGGATCGCTGACCGAAGCGGCGGCGGACCTCGGAGTCACTCAGCAGGCTCTGTCAGTGGCGATCCGGGGCCTCGAGGAACATGTGGGCGCCCAGCTCTTCGCGCGATCACGCGGTATGCGGCCCTCGGCCGCCGGACTCCGGCTGTACGAATCGGCACGGGTCCTGCTGGCGGGTGCGCAACGGATGATCCCGGATGTGCAGGCGGTCGCCAACGGACACCCAGAAGTGCTCCGTATCGGTTACTCGCCGGCGATCTCATCGCTGGATGTGTTCGATGTGGTCCGCGATCACCTCCCGTCGGGCGCGCGTCTCCATCTGGAGCGACTGTTCCCCGGTGCCCTGCGCGCGCGACTCGAGTCCGGTGGAATCGACGTCGCCTTCCGTCGAGGCGTGACCGCAGCGGAAGGCCTTGAGAGTGTGGTCGTGGGTTTCGGCCGGCTGAACGTAGCGGTCCGGTCGCAGACTGCGCTGTCGATCGCCCCGGCTGAACTCCACCTGCAGGATCTGTCGGGGCACCCGCTGATCCTGTGGGCGCCCGAGAGCCGGTCGAGTTACGCGGCGTTTCTGCTAGCCCAGTGCCGCCGCGTCGGCTTTGAGCCGCAGGTCGAGGTGAGCCCGTTCCAAGGTCTGGATCAGGTCGCGGCTCCGTTGGCGATGGGGTGGGGATACTCGCTGGTGGCGGTGGACCCCGGTGCCTACTGCGGTGGGCGGGTCACGGTGCGGCCGTTACTGGAGGAGATCAAGGCGCCGCTGCAGGCGCAGTGGTTGCCGACCTCCCGGACAGGGCTGGTCGGCAACGTGACGAGAGCTCTAGCAGCGCTGCCACGGGCATCTTCGACGAACTCGGGATCTGGCGTCTCCGGGCACGCGGCGGAGCACGTTCTGTAGCGGGCCGCGGTACCGCTGGTCGAGCAGTGAAGACCGTCCGCGTCTTCAGCGCCGGTACGGGGGACGCAGCCAATCCCACTCCAGTCCGACCCAGCCGCCGGCCAGGTTCAGCGCGCCGGTGACCCACAGCGTCGCCAGCACGATCGCACAGGTCCCGATCGCGAGCACGGCCTGCGCCAGGCGGTTGCCGTCGATGTAGCGCGAGTAGAAGTGGTTGAGCTTGCCCATGATCCAGTGCCGGAGCCGCGCGGCCCATTCGAGCTCCTGGGAGAGGATCAGCAGGCCGAGGAAGACGATCGCCCAGCCGGGACCCGGATAGGGGATCGCGATGATCCCGACGGCGGTCACCAGCGTGCCGACGCCGATCGTCAGATAGCGCAGGGTCCAGCCGAACCGGTGATTGTGCCGGATGTGGTGATAGCGGCTGCCCAGGCCTCTGACCGCATTGGCTACTGAAGACATCATCTCGCCTGATGATACCGAGGGTCGCGCAGAACGTCCGGTCTGAGTGGTTCGGCGGAGTCCGTGTCCGGGTGAGGCGCAGGGACAGGGCTGCGCCGGCGAGGAGTGCATCGTCGTACGTCCCGACTAAGGTCGGTAGGCATGGAACCCGTCTACGACACCGTGATCGGCATGGCCCGCACCCTGTGGCTCGCACAGGGCCTCAAGTTCAAGATCTCCGGCGTCGAGAACGTGCCGGTCGACGGGCCGGGCGTGGTGGCGATCAACCACACCGGCTACCTCGACTTCACGCTCGCGGGCATCCCGGCGTTCCTGCAGGGCAAGCGCAAGGTCCGGTTCATGGCGAAGAAGGAGGTCTTCGACAACAAGGTCGGCGGCCCCGTCATGCGGGCGCTCAAGCACATCCCCGTCGATCGCGGCAGCGGCGCGGAGAGCTACCAGGCGGCGGTCGAGTACCTGAAGAACGGCGAACTGGTCGGGGTCTACCCGGAGGCGACCATCAGCCGCAGCTTCGAGATCAAGACACTCAAGTCGGGCGCGGCGCGGATGGCGCTCGAGTCGGGTGCACCGATCATCCCGACCGTCATCTGGGGCGCCCAGCGGATCTGGACCAAGGGTCACCCGAAAGCGCTCGGACGCCACAACTTCAAGATCGCGATCGGCGTGTGCGAGCCGATCGTGCCCGACGGCACCGCCGAGGAGATCACCCGGCGGCTGCACGATTCGATGTCGGCCAAGCTCGACGAACTACAGGAGTTCTACGCCGAGTGGAACGGGCCGTACCCGGCGGGGGAGTTCTGGGTGCCGGCCAAGTTCGGCGGCGGAGCGCCGACGCTGGAGGAGGCGAACGCGATGGACGCCGCCGATGCGGAGGCGAAGGCGAAGAAGCGGGCCGAACAGCCTGCGGACGGCCGGGCCGGCGAACAGCGAGACGAAGGCGACCGATAGCGACGCCGGGCCGCGTGCCGACGGCGCCGCCACGGGAGAGGATGGCGATGGAACCGGTGTTCCGCACACTGGAGATCACCGCGGGTGCGCTGGTGCGGTTGCAGGGGACCACGCGCCGCTACTTCGGTCTGGAGAACGTTCCGAGGATCGGAGGCTTCGTGCTCGCGCTCAACCACAACGGCTACCTGGACTTCCTGGTCCCGGGTCTCGGGTTGTACCGGGCGGGCCGGCGGGGCCGATTCATGATCAAGTCCGAGGTCATGGACATCGGGATCATGCGTTTCCTGGTCAACCACACCGGTTCGGTGCCCGTCGACCGGTCGGCGGGCGCGGACGCTTTCCGCGCCGCCGTCGACGCTCTCCGGGCGGGACGCGTCGTGGTCGTCTACCCGGAGACGACGATCAGCCGCAGCTTCGAACTCAAGGCGTTCAAGACCGGCGCCGTCCGGATGGCCGCGGAGGCCGGTGTCCCCGTGGTTCCCGCCGTGCACTGGGGTGCGCAGCGCCAGCTGAGCAAGGGCACCCGCCGGCGGATGGGGTTCTCGAGGACTCCTGTCGACGTGAAGTTCGGCGAGCCGATCCATTACCCGGACGACGTCGACGTCGAACAGGCCACGCTGGTGCTGCACGACGTGATGGCGCAACTGCTGCGCGACGTCCAGGACGAGTACCCCGATGCGCCCGCCGGTGCCGACTGGCTCCCCGCCCGCCTCGGCGGCGGAGCGCCGACCCCCGAGGAGGCGCTGGTGATCGAGAACGCCGAGGCGCAGGAGAAGGCGCGGCGTCGTGCCGAGAAGGCTGCGCGGAAAGCGAGGAAGTCCCGATGACGGCCGACTGGGGACCCCCGAGCCTCGTGGTGTCCGACGTCGACGGCACCCTGCTCGACCCGGCCGACGTCATCACCGCGCGGACCCGGGCGGTGCTCGAGCGTGCCCGAGGAGCCGGGGTGGAGCTGGTCCTCGCGACCGGGCGGCCGCCGCGGTGGATCCCGCAGGTCGCCGATCAGCTCGCCGACTCGCCGGCCGCCGTGCGATTCGCGGTCTGCGCCAACGGGGCGATCGTGTACGACATCCGCGCCGACGAGATCCTGCACGTCCAGGCACTCGAGCCGGAGGTGCTCCGGCTGCTCGCCGAGGCGGTGGCCGAGCGGCTGCCGGGCGCCGGACTGGCCGCCGAACGCGCGGGGACGGTCGGTCGCGGCGCAGGCGACGCGGCCACCGCGCCCTTCGTCGCCACCGCCGGATACGAGCACGCGTGGCTCAATCCCGACCACGTCGAGGTGAGCGACGAGCAGGTCTTCGCCGTGCCGGCGGTGAAGATGCTGGCCCGGGTCCCCGGGATGACCTCGCGGGAGATGGCGCATCGGCTGCGCCCGGCGGTCGGGGACCTCGCCGAAGTGACCTTCTCGATCGACACCGGACTGATCGAACTCTCCGTGCCGAACGTGCACAAGGCCAGCGGCCTGGCTTGGCTGGCCGCGCACACAGACGTGGCCGCGCACGCTCCGATCGCCTTCGGCGACATGCCCAACGACATCGAGATGCTGCGTTGGGCGGGGCTCGGGGTGGCCATGGGACACGGTGACCCGGCCGCGATCGGTGCTGCCGACGACGTCGCGCCGTCGAACGCCGAAGACGGCCTGGCGCAAGTCCTCGAGCGCTGGTTCTGACCGCACCTGTGCTCGTGGGCGCGCGGACGTCGACGGCCCTGTTGGTTCTGTCCGCTGTCCGCCGCGCTGCCGGCCCGCCGGTTCCTCCGGGCTGTTCGATTCGATGTTCGAGAAGCGTGACCTGGTTGTGACCGCGTCGGGTTGGCGAGACGGCGCATCGCCACTACTGTCACATGAGTCCCACTAATCACACGGGCCACAGGCTGCAGCTGCGGTCCCGCGCGAATGAGGTAGAGCAGTGCCCAAGACCCGACCCGGCCGAGCAAAGAAGCGGAATCTGACCTTCGCCGCACTGGGAATGACGCCGATCCTGGTGGCCGGTGGAATCCTGGCCGGCGGCGGGCAGTGGATCGAGGACGCCGGGATCTCCCTGCGTGCGAACTCGATCACTCTCCTCGGCCACGGCCACGGCCACGGCCGCGGCATGGGTCAGTGGGGCGCGTACGGCTACGCCAAGAAAGGCTGGAACGCCGACAGAATCCTGCGCCACTACTACGGCAACACGACCGCGGGGAAGGTGGACAACCCCGACATCACCGTCTCGCTCAGTGAGAAGTCGTCGGTGAATGTCCGCGCGGACGCGGGCGCCAAGGTGGGCGGGGTGACGGTGGCTCCCGGGCAGGCAGTGCGCCTGTCCGGGGGCAGCGCCACCATCACCCAGGGCTGCGGCGGCGCCACGGTCCGCACGGTGCCGGCCCAATGGGTCGACCCGATCACCCCGGGACCGAACCGCCCGGCGAACGAATTGCTCACCTTCTGCGGAGGCGGCGGCAAGTATCGCGGGTCGCTCGGGCTCAACGCCGACGGCGTCGCCAACAAGCTGCACGTCGACGACTACGTGAAGGGCGTGATTCCCAAGGAGTCCGTGCCCGGATGGGCAGACACGGGCGGCTTCGAGGCGCTCAAGGCGCAGGCGGTGGCCGCGCGGTCGTACGTGCTCGCGGGCCTCGCCTCCGGCCGCAAGATGAACAACACCCAGCAGTCGCAGGTGTACCACGGCGCATCCGGGGAGGACCCCCGCACCAACCGCGCCGCCGATGCGACGGCCGGTCAGGTACGGCTGCGCGGCGGCAAGCCCGCGCTCACCGAGTTCTCCGCCTCCACCGGCGGCTACACCGCCGGCGGCGACTTCCCGGCCGTGGTGGACGAGGGCGACACCGTTTCCCCGAACCACAACTGGACGGCCACCGTCAGCCCGTCGAGCATCGCCTCGGCCTTCGGCGTCGGCGGCTTCCGGAGCTTCGAGGTGATCGAGGCCAACGGCCTGGGCACCGGCCACGGACGCACCGTCAAGGCCCGGATCGTCGGCACGGCGCGCACCGTCGAGGCGACCGGCGACCAGGTTCGGCAGAAGCTGCAGCTCAAGTCCGACTGGTTCCAGGTCAAGGATCAGAAGAGCCTGCCCAAGATCGTCAAGCCCCCGGTGGGCCCGAACGCCCCGGGCGGCGGTGGACTCCTCGACTTCCTCGACCTGAGCCCGCTGACCTCGTTGCTCTCCGGAGGCGCACCAGACCTGTCGGCCCTGGGGCTCAGTGACCTCAGCGCCGTCACCGGCCAGCTGACCCCGATCATCGAGCAGATGATCGCCCTCGGCACCGGCGCTCTCGCGGCCAAGCAGGTCGACCTGGATCCGACGGGTCCGAGCGCCAACTCGCAGGGCTCCCTCGGCACCGTGTCCCGGGACAAGAGCGACAACTCCCAAGGCTCCACCGGCACCGTGGCCAAGCCCGAGTTGGTGACCGACGGCAAGGGCGTGCACGGGCTGGTGCAGGTGATCGAGAACGGACTGGTCTACTACAGCCCGGACACCGGCGCCAAAGCCCTGCTCGGACAGGCCCTGACTGATTTCCTGGCCGCAGGCGGCCTCGCGGTGCTGGGCTTCCCCACCGAAGACCGGCTGGGCTGAGACGTTCGACGACGGTGATCGCTCCTGCGCATCGGCGCGGAAGCGATCACCGGAACGCGCCCCCGGTCGAGCCTTGCGAAACACTCAGGGTCGGTCCGATAACCTGGACAGCTGTGACGGATAACCATGCGCACGGTCAGAGCCCGGCCCGCTCGCACGCTCCCGGCGCCGGTGACGACCCGGCCCGCTCGCACGCTCCCGGCGCCGACCTCATCGTCGTCGGGTCCGGCTTCTTCGGCCTGACCGTGGCCGAGCGGGCGGCAACTCAGCTCGGCAAGCGGGTCCTCGTCGTCGAACGCCGCGACCACCTGGGCGGCAACGCCTACTCCGAGCGGGAGCCGAGCACCGGCATCGAGGTCCACAAGTACGGGGCGCATCTGTTCCACACGTCGAACAAGCGGGTGTGGGACTACGTCAACCAGTTCACCGACTTCACCGGCTACCAGCACCGCGTGTTCGCGATGCACGACGGTCAGGCGTACCAGTTCCCGATGGGACTCGGTCTGGTGTCGCAGTTCTTCGGCCGGTACTTCAGTCCGGACGAAGCGCGTGAGCTGATCGCCGAGCAGGCGTCGGAGGTGGACACCCAGACCGCGGCCAATTTCGAGGAGAAGGCGATCAGCCTGATCGGCCGTCCCCTCTACGAAGCCTTCATCAAGCACTACACGGCCAAGCAGTGGGAGACCGATCCGAAGAATCTGCCGGCGGGCAACATCACCCGGCTGCCGGTGCGCTACACCTTCGACAACCGCTACTTCAACGACACCTACGAGGGACTGCCGGTCGACGGCTATACGGCGTGGCTGGAGAACATGGCGGCCGACGAGCGCATCGAGGTACGGCTGAACACCGACTGGTTCGAGGTGGCCGACGACCTGCGCGCGGCGAACCCGGATGCGCCGGTGGTCTACACCGGTCCGCTCGACCGCTACTTCGGGTACTCGGCGGGACGGCTCGGTTGGCGCACCCTCGACTTCGAGCTCGAGGTGCTCCCGACCGGTGACTTCCAGGGCACCCCGGTGATGAACTACAACGACGCCGACGTCCCCTATACGCGGATCCACGAGTTCCGGCACTTCCACCCCGAGCGCACCGAGTACCCCTCGGACAAGACGGTCATCATGCGCGAGTTCGGACGGTTCGCCAAGGACGACGACGAGCCGTACTACCCGATCAACACGCCGGAAGACCGCGACATGCTCGCGGCCTACCGGGAGCTCGCCAAGACCGAAACCGCCGAGAACAGGGTGCTCTTCGGCGGCCGGCTGGGCACGTACCAGTATCTCGACATGCACATGGCGATCGCCAGTGCACTGACCATGTTCGACAACACGCTGGCCCCGCACCTGCGTGACGGAGCGCCCCTGGCGAGCCGGAACGACGCGGACTGACGGAGCGATACCTGGTGATGAGTTCTTCTGACGCAGTGCAACCGGAGAGCCGGGCGGTCGCCCTGCTGCAACGCGTGATCTTCCCGCGGCCCGGCGAGCCGCTCGACGTCCGGTCGCTGTACCTGGAGGAGTCCGACCGCAACGAGTCTCGGGCTCACGCCCCCGACCGCACCAGCGTGCGCATCGGCGGCGAATCGCAGATCAGCTTCGCGACCTACTTCAACGCGTTCGCCGCGTCGTACTGGCGACGCTGGTCGGTGCTGAAGAGCGTGGTGCTGCGCATCGAGCTGACGGGCGTCGCCCGGGTCGACCTGTACCGGTCCAAGATCGACGGTTCGCGCATCGCCATCGGCGGCGACCTCGTGGAGGTCGACGACCAGGGCAGGGGCGTCTTCGAGTTCGAGACGGACCTGGGCCCGTTCGAGGACGGCGGATGGATCTGGTTCGACGTCACCACCGACACCGCCACCGAGATCACCGCCGCCGGCTGGTACGCGCCGATCGACGTGCCCTCGACGGCCGCGGGGAGCGGAACCGCGCCCGACAAGCGCATCACCGTCGGCATCCCGACCTTCAACCGTCCCGCGGATGCGGTCGCGGCGCTCGCCGCGCTCACTTCGGACCCGCTGGTCGACGAGGTGATCGACGCGGTGATCATGCCCGATCAGGGCACCCGCAAAGTCCGCGACGAGGACGGCTTCGCCGAGGCGGCGGCGGCGCTGGGCGACCGGCTGCACATGTTCGACCAGGGCAACCTCGGAGGCTCGGGCGGCTACTCGCGCATCATGTTCGAGGCGCTGCGTCTGACCGACAGCCCGTACGTCTTGTACATGGACGACGACATCATGATCGAGCCGGACGCGATCCTGCGCGCCTTGGCGATGTCCCGGTTCGCCAAGACCCCGATGCTGGTCGGCGGTCAGATGCTGAACCTCCAGGACCGGAGCCACCTGCACTGCATGGGCGAGGTGATCGACCACCGCAAGTTCATGTGGACCGCCGCGCCCTTCGTCGAGTACGACCACGACTTCGCCAAGTACCCGCTGAGCGACCGGGACAACTCGAAGAACCTGCACCGCCGGATTGACGTCGAGGGCAACGGCTGGTGGATGTGCATGATCCCGCGTCAGTGCGCCGAGCAGATCGGACTGCCGCTGCCGTTGTTCATCAAGTGGGACGACTGGGAGTACGCGCTGCGCGCGGCCCGCGCCGGATACCCGACCGCGACTGTGCCGGGCATCGCGATCTGGCACATGGCGTGGTCGGACAAGGACGACGCGATCGACTGGCAGGCCTACTTCCATCTGCGGAACCGGCTGGTGGTCGCCGCGCTGTACACAGACGGCCCGATCACGGGCATCCTCAGCTCGATGGCCAAGGCCACCGCCAAGCATCTGCTCTGCCTCGAATACTCGACCGTCGCGATCCAGAACGAGGCGATCCGGGACTTCCTCGCCGGCCCGCAGCACATCCGCGAGATCCTGCCGACCGCGCTGGGCAAGGTCGCCGCGATCCGCGCCGGATACCCGGATGCCGTCGTGCTGCCCTCGGCCACCGAACTGCCGCGCACCTCGGGCGAGGCGACCCACCTGGGCGTCAACGAGCCCAAGGGCAAGATCGCCAAGGTGAAGGCGCTGCTCGGCGCGATACGCAACAACGCGCGGCCGGCAGATCCCCGGCACCACGAAGTGCCGCAGGCCAATTATCCGCCGGTCGAGGCGCGCTGGTACTCGCTCGGCCGGGTCGACGGAGTCACCGTCACCACGGCCGACGGCCGGGGCGTGGTCTACCGGCAGCGCGACCGGGAGAAGATGCTCGACCTGGGCACCGAGTCCGCGCGACTGCACAAGGAGCTGCGCGGGCGGTTCGACGAGATGCGTGCGATGTACCGGGACGCGCACGAGGAACTGGCGAGCAAGGAGAGCTGGGCACGTGTCTACGGAATCGACTGAACCCCTCGACGACGCTCGGGTGGCGAACGACGACGCTCGGGTGGCGAACGACGACGCTCGGGTGGCGAACGACGACGCTCGGGTGGCGAGCGACGACGCTCGGGTGGCGAACGACGACGCTCGGGTGGCGAACGACGAGGCGCGCTCGCCGCGCGGCGAAGAGCTGATCCTGATCGGCGTGCAGAAATCCGTGGGTGCGGTGCCGGGCGTGATCCGGGGCGCCCGCGGGTTGAGCCACCTCGGTGAGCACGCGCTGGGTTGGATGGGCCTGGCGGCCGCGGGTGCGGTGTTGGCCGCGCGACGTCACGACGACGCCGGCGTCCGCCGGTATGCCGAAGCCGGAGTAGGCGCGTTCGGTGCACACGCCGCTTCGGTGGTGATCAAGCGGATCGTCCGCCGCAAGCGGCCCCACCACCCCGCCGTCACCGTGGGCGTGGGCACCCCGAGCAAGCTCAGCTTCCCGTCCAGCCACGCGACGTCGACCACCGCTGCGGCGATCCTGCTGGGCCGGGCCCTGGCCGGCGACAGCCCAGCCGGCATCCGGCGGCTGGCCCCGGTGGCGATCCCCGCGGTGATCGTCCCGCCCATGCTGGCGTCCCGGCTGGTGCTGGGCGTCCATTACCCTTCCGATGTAGCGGCGGGCGCGCTGATCGGCGCGCTCAGCGCCGGCGCGATCGTCGCGGCCGACAAGCTCTACACCGATCGGCTCTCGCCGGCGGCATCGACCAAGTGAGGAACAGCTGATGAGCGAGGAGCCGATCGAGGGCAAGGTCGCCGGGCCCCCGAAGAACTTGGTGACCGGACTGATCAAGGCGCTGCGCCCGCGGCAGTGGGTCAAGAACGTCTTGGTGCTGGCGGCGCCCCTGGCGGCCGGCGCCGACACGCTGACCGATGCGGACAAGATGGCGAACGTCGGCATCGCGTTCGTCGCGTTCTGTCTGGCGGCGTCGTCGATCTACCTGATCAACGACGCGCTCGACGTCGAGGCCGACCGCGCGCATCCGACCAAGCGTTTCCGGCCCATCGCCGCCGGGGTGGTTCCGCGGAACCTGGCCTTCGCCCTGGCGATCGCGCTGATCGCCGGGTCGATCGCGGTCTCGTTCGTCGCGAACTGGCAGACCGCCGTGACCATCGCCGTGTACATCGGCATTCAGCTCGGCTACTGCTTCGGTCTCAAGCACCAGGCCGTGGTCGACATCTGCATCGTGTCCTCGGGCTTCCTGCTGCGGGCGATCGCCGGTGGTGTGGCGGCCGAGATCGAGCTGTCCAAGTGGTTCTTGCTGGTAATGGCCTTCGGCTCGCTGTTCATGGCGGCGGGCAAGCGCTACGCCGAATTGCAGCTGGCCGAGCGGACCGGCGCCAAGATCCGCAAGTCCCTGGAGTACTACACCACCACCTACCTGCGCTTCGTCTGGACGCTTTCGGCCACGGCCGTCGTCCTCTGCTACGGCCTGTGGGCGTTCGACGGCGCGCGCGGCGAGAACGTGTGGTACGCCATCTCGATGGTCCCGTTCACCGTGGCGATCCTGCGGTATGCGGTCGACGTCGACGGCGGGGAGGCCGGGGAGCCCGAGGAGATCGCGCTCGGCGATCGAGTCCTGCAGTTCCTCGCGGTGGCGTGGATCGTCTTCGTCGCGGTCGCGGTCTATGTCCCGTCGTGATCTGGATTCCGCGCCCGCGGCGACCGTAGAGCCGGCCGCCGATGCCGCCGCCGCTCCTCGGTGGTGGCGGGATCGCCGTCTGGCCGTGCCCGGACTGAGCTGGCTGATCGGCACCACGGTGGTGACGGTCTTCTTCGCGATCGGGGCCTGGCAGCGCCGGTGGATCGCTGACGACGGCCTGATCGTGCTGCGCACCGTCAAGAATCTCTTCGCTGGGAACGGCCCGGTGTTCAACGCCGGCGAACGAGTGGAGGCCAACACCTCGACCGCGTGGACCTATGTGAACTGGTTCTGGGCGTGGGTCACCGGTGGACAGCTGGAGTACGTGGTGCTGTGGGTCGCGCTGGTCCACTCCGTGCTGGCCATCCCGATCGCCATGTACGGCACCGCGCGGCTCTACCGGCGTCGCTGGCTGCCGGCACCCGGCAAGAAGGCGCTCGGGATCACGTTGTTGCTGCCGCTCGGGTCGGTGGTCTACATCGCCCTCCCGCCGGCCCGCGACTTCGCCACCAGCGGCCTGGAGAACGGCCTGGTGATCTTCTGGATCGCCTGTCTCTGGTGTCTGTTCCTCGCGTGGGCACAGCGCGACCCCGAGCGCACCGACGCGCGGGCGCGCGCCGCCTTTCTGTTCCTGGCGTTCTTCGCCGGTCTGGCGCCGCTGATCCGCCCGGAGATCACGCTCCTGGGTGCGCTGGTCTTGCTCGTTCTGTTCTGCGCCCCCATCGGGTGGAAGATGCGGGTGGCCATGGTGGCGGTCGCGGCGGTGCTGCCGGTGGGCTATCAGATCTTCCGGATGGGCTACTATGCCATCCTGGTGCCGAACCCGGCGATCGCCAAGGATGCGAGCGGGTCCAAGTGGGATCAGGGCTATGTCTATCTGACCAACCTGTTCTCGCCGTACCTCCTGCTGATTCCGGTGATCCTGGCGATCCTGGTCGGCATCGTGCTGGTGCTCACCCGGCCGCGGGGTTCGACGCCCGAGGAGATCGATCCCCACGATCACGTCGCCGACGACCTCCCGGACATTCTCGATCCAGTCGGCGAGTACAAGCGCAGCCACGCCGAGCGCTGGGTGGACTTCCAGGCGCGGCTGCAACAGCCGTCGACTGTGGTGACCACCGTGCTGCTGGCGGGCATCCTGCTGACCCTGTACTGGACCCGGCAGGGCGGAGACTTCATGCACGGCCGGGTTCTGCTGGCCCCGCTGTTCATTCTGCTGCTGCCGGTGATGGCGGTGCCGGCGACGTTCCCGGCGACGGCCCGGAGCGCACTCTCCCGCTGGCGGCTGGCCGCCGCGGGCTTCATCGTTCTGGTGGTCGGCGGCACCGCCTGGTGGGGTGCGGCGATCTCTCAGGAAGTGGTTGCGGCTTCGCCGATGGACATCGGCCGGGAGGGCATCGTCGACGAGCGGCGGTTCTACGTCGCGAACATGGGCAATCCGAACCCGATCACCGCGGAGGACTACCTGGACTATCCGCGCATGCGGGCGATGGTGGAGACGCTCGAAGAGGTACGCGACACCGGCGGGATCGTGCTGCCGTCGGGCAGTTACGATCACTGGTTCGTCGCGCAGCTCCGCAAGAACCTTCCCGAGGACATGCAGGGGCAGACCACGCTGTACTTCCTGAACCTCGGTATGACCGGCATGCTCGCTCCGCTGGACGTGCGGGTGGTGGATCAGATGGGCCTGGCCTACCCGCTCGCGGCGCACACAGACCGGCTGCAGGACGGCAGGATCGGTCACGACAAGAATCTGCCGACGGCGTGGGTGATCGCCGAATCCGGCGGCGTGGCCGGTGGCCGCGGACTGCCCGGATTCATCCAGACGATCGACGTGCGGCGGGCGAACGTCGCGCTCACCTGTCCGGACACCCAGGACCGGTTCGTCTCGTATAAGGGGACGTGGTCGTTCGGCCGGTTCGCCCGCAATCTCCGGGACGCCGTGGGCTTCAACGGCTACCGGATCGTCCGGCAGCCGGAGTACGAGATCCTGCGGTGTGGGCTGGAACCGGTGCCCGAGCCGTCGCGTTGACCGGGCATGTTCCCGGCAGATGCCGCGAGGAACCGGTCTTATCGGGCGAACAGGACGTCGCGTGACGGCCGTCACGAATGGAAATATTGGTCTCGGAACGGTAACGTCTCCGCGCGACAGCCCGATGGTATCGATGAAGAGTCGCTGTACGGACTTGCGCCGTACGGTGCTCGACGCTGAGATGCCAGTAGCGACACTGTGATCGCCGTCACAGTTTTGGAACCGCGCACGAGGTCCGGATAGGCTAGCCGAATCGGATACGGGTGTGACGTGAGTTCTGTTGCGAGGCAGCTGGCACGGACGAGTCGGCCGTGATGAGCCTGAGAAGGTTCTGATGGCTGGATAAGCGAAGGAAGAGAGCAGTAATGCGCTTTGGTAAGAAGAAGCCCGGCGGGCGCCGGCTGACAGCGATCGCGGTCGCTGCGGCGACCACGATGGGCCTCCTGGGCACCGCGATCGGTGTGGGCGCAGCTGACGCCAACCCGAACCGGTTCTACAAGGAGTTCCGCGTCAACTCGTGCGGCATGCCGACCGGCAATCCGCTGGGCGCCTACAACCCGAACGGCACCGTCAAGGTGCAGTCCTGGTTCAAGCCGGGCAACACCCGCACCGTCATCCTGCTCGACGGCATGCGTGCCCAGTACGACCGCAGCGGCTGGGCCATCAACACCAATGCGCGCAACCTGGTGAACCAGGGCGTCAACGTCGTGATGCCGGTCGGCGGCCCGGCCAGCTTCTACACCAACTGGGACGCCCCCTCGAACTTCAACGGGCAGAAGACCCGGTACCGCTGGGCCTGTGTCCTGAACGACCGCCTCGTCCCGGCACTGCGGGCCCGCGGTTACAAGGGCAAGGGCGGCAAGTACGCCATCATGGGCCTCTCGTCCGGCGGCAACGCCGCGCTCACCAATGCCGCGCAGAACCGCAGCAAGTACTACGCCGCCGCCTCGCTCTCGGGCTACAACTTCCTGAGCGCACCCGGCATGCGCACCATGTTGCGGGTCGCCATGCTCGACGTGGCGCCGGCGCCGTGGAACATCGACGCGATGTGGGGTCCGCCGTGGAGTCCGCGCTGGACCCAGAACGACCCGGCGATGCTGATCAACCGCATGCACGGCCTCAAGCTCTACATCGGCTCGGGCAACGGCTTCTTCGGCCGCTACAACTACCCGCAGAACATCGGTGACGACCTCCTGAAGGGCACGCCTCTGGAGATGCTCGCCCTCACTCAGACCGCGGCCTTCGAGGCCAGCGCGCGGCTCCAGGGTCTGAACCCGATGAGCTACTACGCCAACGGCACCCACGCCTGGGGCTACTGGCAGGACATGCTCTGGAACGCGAAGAACCGCGGCTTCTTCCGCTGATCGGTGTGACGTGGCTATGAAACTTTAGTCACACAATTCACACGCGTCACAGCGTGGCGCACAGACATCGGAGCGCCCCACGTGTAAGAACACACGTGGGGCGCTTCGCATCTCTGCGCGACGCCCGTCGGGTCGGGGACTTTGGACGAAGGAGCACGGAACGTGACGCAGTGGAGTTGGAGGATGCGCCAGGGACGCGCGCAGCAGCAGGACCGGTCTGCTCGTCGCCGTCTTCGAGCCGGTGCCGTCGTTGCCGCGCTGACGCTCACTCTCATCGCACCGCTCGCCGGCACCGCGGTCGCCGAGCCGGCACCGGCCGCCCCGGCTCCCGGTGCGCCGCCGGCCGCCGACCGCCCGGAGGCCCCGGCCGCGCCCGCACCGGCCGTCCGGGTGACTCGCACGCACTGGTACACCGATCGGCGGGTCGCGCTCTGGGTGTACTCGCCGGCCATGAAGACCGAGATCCAGGTCCAGCTGCTGCTGGCCCGGGACTGGTGGTACAAGTCGACCGCCAAGTTCCCGCAGCTGCTCACGTTGGACGGCCTGCGCGCCCAGGATGACCAGAGCGGCTGGATCCTGAACACCGACATCGAGCGCTTCTATCAGGACAAGAACGTCAACGTGGTGCTGCCTGTCGGCGGCGAGTCCAGCTTCTACACCGACTGGAAGCAGCCCGATCGCGGGAAGAACTACCAGTGGGAGACGTTCCTCATCAAGGAACTGCCGCCGATCCTGCAGGATCAGTGGCGCTCGACAGACGTCCGCGGAGTCCAAGGGCTCTCGATGGGCGGGACCGCCGCGATGATGCTCGCCGCCCGCAACCCCGGCTTCTTCAAGTTCGCCGCGTCGTACTCGGGAATTCTCCAACTCACCTCGTACGGCATGCCGCAGGCCATCCAGTTCGCGCTGCGCGACGGGGGCGGCTACGACTCGATGAAGATGTTCGGCGCGCCCAGTGACCCGGCGTGGGCCGAGCACGATCCCTACGTGCTCGCCGACCGTCTGCAGGGCACGAGTCTCTACATCTCGTCCGGAAACGGCGTCGTCGGGCCACACGACAGTCCAAGTGACATCCCGCTGCTGGCCACCAACTACTCCGGCGTCGGCCTGGAGGCGCTGTCGCGGACTACCAGCCAGCAGTTCGCGAGCAAGCTCAACGCTGAGGGCATCCCCGCCCAGGCCGTGTACCGCCCGTCCGGCACGCACACCTGGCCGTACTGGCAGTTCGAGATGAAGCAGGCGTGGCCGCAGGCCGCCAGCGCCCTCGGTCTGGCGGGCGACCGAGTCGCCTGCAAGGTCGGACCGGCGTTCAAGAAGGCGAAGCAACTGCGCAGCCTCGGCGGCTGCCTGACGCCGCAGTACGCGGTACCCGGCGGACACGCCCAGGACTTCCGCAACGGTCGGATCTTCACCGGACCGAAGGGGCCGAAGGTGGTCTCCGGCGCGATCGGCGGCGCGTACGTGCCGAACTTCCATCGCCTCGGTCTGCCCACCAGTGACGAGCTCACCAGTCGAGACGGAAAGGTGAAGTACAACACCTTCGAGCGCGGCCGGATCAACTGGACGCCGCGGGGCGGGGCGCGGGTCGTCGCGCGGTAATTGATAATCCCCTGAGTATCTGCCGTGTTTATGCAGGTGAATACCCGCCTGCGGTACGGAATCGCCAGAATCGGAAGGTAGCCTGAAGACCATGACTGGCAAGATCTCCCGCGGCCTCATCGTGCTCACCGCGACCGCGGCCGCTGCGCTCGCGCTCTGCGCGTGCGGCGACTCGTCCACGGCGAGCGCTCCGCTCACGCAGGACGTCACCACCACGAGCATGTCCGGCAGCGCGCCGACTGATCCCTCGGCCGAGGCCGAGGCGTCGAGCCAGGCTGCGGCGGGTGCATCGGAGGCCACCAAGACTCTCCCGGCCACCAAGCCGCAGTCGTCGACCAAGGTGCCCGGCAACTTCCCGGGCTCGCGCCAGGGCAGCCCCCAGCTCACCGGCAAGGACAAGGCCTACCTCGATCAGCTGAAGAAGGACCAGGTCTCGTTCCTGGGCGACGACGAGAACCACATCGCGCTCACCTGGGGCCACTACGTCTGCAGCGAGAAGCAGAAGAAGACCGATCCGGCGATGATCAAGACCTATGTGCGCGCCGGCCTGGGACCGGCCACCAAGAGCGAGAACGAGGCGGGCAGCAAGGCCGACAAGCTGATCTCCGCCGCCGAGAAGAACCTCTGCTAGTAAGGACGACCCACCTGTGAAACGCCACTTCCGCAAGGTGGCGTTCGGTTTCGGGTTCCTGGCGCTTGTCGCCCTGATCCTGGTGGTCGTTCTGATCATCCAATTCCTGAAGCCGACGCCGCCCCCGCCCGGCCCGCCCAGCAGCCCGCCGGTGCCCACTGAGCGGCCCGAGGCCCAGCCCGCCGACTGCCCCGACGTCCTCGTCGTCTCGATTCCCGGCACCTGGGAGTCCAAGGCGAACGACGACCCCTACCGGCCGACCGCCAACTCGCGCTCGCTGATGCTGCGCATCACCAAGGCGCTCCAGAGCAAGTTCCCGCGTTCGCGCGCCGAGGTCTACACCGTCCCGTACGTGGCACAGTTCCGGAATCCGACGGTTCTGAACGACCGCCAGCGCGACTACAACGACTCCCGCGCGCAGGGGACCCGCCGCACCAACGCCAAGATCGCGAAGACCCACGAGCGTTGCCCGCTGACCAGCTACATCCTGATGGGCTTCTCGCAGGGTGCCGTGATCGCCGGTGACGTAGCCAGCGACATCGGCAACGACCGCGGTCCGATCCCGGCCGCCGATCAGGACCTGGTCCTGGGAGTCGGCCTGATCGCCGACGGCCGCCGGCAAGCCGGTCAGCAGCACGACGTCGGACCGAGTCCGGCGGGTGTGGGTGCGGAGATCGCGCTGTCCGGGTTCAGTTCGCTGGTGCCCGGGATCACGATGACCGGGCCGCGCACCGGGGGCTTCGGCCAGTTGCAGGACCGCACCTACAGTCTCTGCGCGCCGGGCGACCTGATCTGTGATTCGCCGACGGTGTCGAACGGGCTCGGCGCCATCGGCCGGCTCGCCGGCGCGGTGAACAATCCGGTGCACGCGATGTACGCCACGAAGCGGTACTGGGAGACCGGCGGTCAGAGCGCCACGCAATGGATGTACGCCTGGTCGGTGCGGCTGATCGAGGATGCGCCGCACCCGGAACACACGTGACGCTTTGAGCTGAGCTCACCTGCTGCGTTAACCTTTTCGTGACCTTGCGGTGTCCCTCGTCCAGACGACGGAGCCCGCACGCCGAAGCACAAGGAGATTGTCGGTGACCTCAGCCCAGCACGCGGAGGGCCGCCACCCGGCGACGGACGCCGAGCGGGCGGCCCGACCGCCCGCCGGGGGCCTGCGCGCGTTCCGGTTCGGCGCCGGAGGCGAGGGGAACAAGGACGAGGGCGGCGCCCGCCGATTCATCAAGCTCGCGCAGACCGCCGAGGAGTACGGCTTCGACACCTTCGCGGTGCCCGACCATCTCGGCAACCAGGTCGGGCCGCTGGCCGCGCTCGGCGCTCTCTCGCAGGCCACCGATCGGATCCGGCTGGCCACGTCGGTCCTGGCCAACGGCTTCCGCCACCCCGCCATCCTGGCCAAGGAGGCCACCACCATCGACGTCCTGTCCCGCGGCCGCCTGGAGCTGGGCATCGGGGCGGGCTGGCTCAAGGACGAGTTCGACAAGGCGGGGCTGGAGTTCGGCACGCCGGGCGAGCGCATCCGCAAGCTCGACGAGGCGCTGACCGTCCTGGATCGCCTGATGCGCGGTGAGACCGTCGACTTCGACGGCGAGTTCTACCAGATCAAGGGCCTGGAAGGGTCCCCGCGCCCGCGGCAGGGACCGCGTCCGCCGATCGCGGTCGGCGGCGGCGGTCCCAGAATGCTGGCGCTGGCCGCCAAGCACGCCGACATCATCTCGGTGGCGACCGGCTCCACGCCCGACGGGAAGCTGCGCCTCTCGGACATGACGATGGAGAAGACGATCGAGCGCGTCGCCCGGATCCGGGAGGCCGCCGGCGACCGTTTCGACCAGATCGAGCTCAACTGGACCATCGCCACCATCGTCGTCACCGACGACCGGGTCGCCACCGCGGAGATGGCGCTCAAGGCCCTCGACTCGGGGTATCCGCCCAACATCGCGCGGGACGTCGACCTGACCGTCGACGACATTCTCTCCTCGCCGTACCTGGCCTTCGGGACCTTCGAGGAGATCGCCGAACAGATCCGCGAGGTACGGCGCCGGACCACGATGAGCTACGTCGGAGTGTTCCCGACGCAGATGGATGCGTTCGCACCCGTCATCCCGCTCTTGCGGGAGGAGTAGAATCAGACCGGTTTTGCGCACCCAGGTCCGGTGAGTGAGAAGCACCGGACGTGGATATGACAGGGCGCCGACGCTGCGGGGCGGCTGGGCGGTGCCGACACTGTGACGACAGAAGAGAGTCGCGATCACTCGCGACGAGGAGTTATTCAATGCTGAAGACCGAGTTCGAGCAGTTCCTCGACGAAGACGGCAACCTCCGGTTCACCGAGGACGCCACGCTCGTCGATTACGTCGAACGCAACGTGCGGGAGCAGGCAGACACGCTCGCGTACCGGTACATCGACTACAGCCGGGAGCGAGACGGCGAGCGGATAGATCTGACCTGGGCCCAGTTCGGCAAGCGCCTGCGGGCGGTGGCCGCGCGCCTGCAGCAGGTGACCAAGCACGGCGACCGGGTGGCGATCCTCGCGCCGCAGTCGCTCGAGTACGTCATCGGCTTCTTCGCCTCGATGTACGCCTCCAACATCGCGGTGCCGCTGTTCAGCCCCGACGAGCCCGGCCACCACGATCGGCTGCACGCGGTCCTGGCCGACTGTGAGCCGACCGCGATCCTGACGTCCACCAAGTCCGCCGAAGCGGTGCGCGACTTCTTCTCCGATCGGCCGGCCAAGGAACGCCCCCGCGTCATCGCTGTCGACGCCGTGCCCGACTCGGTGGGCGAGACCTGGGTGCCGCCGGTCGCCGGCGAGGATCACAACCGCGACACCGTGGCTTACCTGCAGTACACCTCCGGCTCCACCCGGGTGCCGGCCGGCGTGGAGATCACCTATGAGGCGGTGGCTGCGAACGTCCTGCAGATCTACGACTGCATCGAGATCGATCGCAACGCCCGCGGCGTCACCTGGCTGCCGATGTTCCACGACATGGGGCTGCTGACGGTGATCCTGCCCGCGCTGGGCGGCCGCTACATCACGATCATGAGCCCGATGGCGTTCGTGCGCCGCCCGGGCCGCTGGATCCGGGAGCTCGCCGCCGACGACGATCACGCGCCGACCTTCGCCGCCGCTCCCAACTTCGCCTACGAGCACGCCGCGGCCCGCGGTCTGCCGAAGGAGGGCGAGGATCTCGACCTGTCCAACGTGATCGGTCTGATCAACGGTTCCGAGCCGGTCACCGTCAGCTCGATGCGCAAGTTCAACGATGCTTTCGCGCCGTACGGACTCTCGCCGAAGGCCATCAAGCCCTGCTACGGGATGGCCGAGGCGACCTTGTTCGTCTCTGCGACGCAGCGTGACAACGCCGCCAAGATCTCCTACGTCGACCGCGACAAGCTGAACGCGGGCTACTTCTCTCCGGTGGAGGAGGGATCGGAGAACTCGGTCGCGCAGGTGTCCTGCGGCCAGGTCGCCGTCAGCCAGTGGGCCGCCATCGTCGATCCGGAGACCGGTACCGAACTCGAGGACGGCCGGGTCGGCGAGATCTGGCTGCACGGCCTGAACATCGGCAAGGGCTACTGGAACAAGGACGACGAGACCGAGGCGACCTTCCACAACAAGCTCGCTCATCCGCTGGCCGAGGGCAGCCATGCCGCAGGCGCCCCGGAGAACTGCGATTGGATGTCCACCGGGGACTTCGGCGTCTTCTACGACGGCGAGTTGTACATCACCGGCCGGGTGAAGGATCTGGTGATCGTCGACGGTCGCAACCACTACCCGCAAGACCTGGAGAGCAGCGCGGAGGAGGCGAGCGAAGCGATCCGCCCGGGCTTCGTCGCCGCGTTCGCGGTGCCGGCCAACCAGCTGCCGGCGGAGGTGTTCGCCGGCGGTTTCTCCGGGCTCACCTTCGACGCCGACGACGCATCCGAGCAGCTCGTGATCGTCGCCGAACGCCCCGGCAAGAAAGCCGACCCGCAGGAGGTCGCCGATGCGGTGCGGGCCACCATCGCCGGTCGCCACGGAGTGATGGTCCGCGACGTGCTGCTGGTCCCGAACGGGTCCATTCCGCGTACCTCCAGCGGCAAGATCGCTCGCCGCGCCACGAAGGCCGCCTACATCGACGGCACGCTGCGGGGCGGGTATCAGCAGACCGCGTTCCCGGACGCCGGCGACTAGAGACCCGGATCCGAGCAACCGAAACCGTGAACCACGCCGCCGACGGCCCGGTATGTCCTCGACATACCGGGCTCGACGCGTACCGACCCATCGACGAGATCTCCTAGGCTGTAGACGATGTCTGACACTGAGAACACCGGAACCGATTCGCCCGCCGAGTCCCCGAACACCGCGGGCGAGACCGCCGGCGGCATGACCGTGGAGGAACTGCGCGACTGGCTCCGCGAGTGGGTCGCCACCACCACGGGCCTGCCCGTCGAGCAGATCTCGGTGGACCGCCCGATGGAGGAGTTCGGGCTTGCGTCCCGCGATGCGGTCGCGCTGGCCGCCGACGTGGAGGATCGCACCGGCGTGATCCTCACTGCGACGGCTGCGTACAACCATCCGACCATCGCGATGCTCGCCAAGCGCATCATCGAGGGCGACCCCGAGGAGGGCCTGGACGTCGACGCCGACCGCTTCTGGGAACGCGAACGCAGCGCCGACGACGACATCGCGATCATCGGTCTGGCGACTCGCTTCCCGAAGGCGGGTGAGACGCCGGAGTCCACCTGGGAGGCGCTGATCACCGGCGTCGACGGCATCACGGACCTGCCGGAAGACCGGTGGAGCGAGTTCAAGGCCGATCCCCGGCTGGCTCAGATCATCGCCGAGGCCAACGTGCACGGCGGCTATCTGGACGACGTCGCTGGGTTCGACGCCGACTTCTTCCAGATGAGCCCGCGCGAGGTCGAGATGGTCGACCCGCAGCAGCGGCTGGCGCTCGAACTGACCTGGGAGGCGCTGGAGAATGCGCATCTGCCGGCCAGCGACCTCAAGGGCGCGCCGGTCGGCGTGTTCCTGGGCACGTCGACCAACGACTATCAGATGCTCGCCACCCTCGGTCTCGGCGAAGGCGCGAGCGAGACGGCGGCGTACGCCCTGACCGGCACCGCGACGTCGATCATCGCCAATCGCGTCTCCTACTTCTACGACTTCCGCGGGCCGTCGCTGTCGATCGACACGGCGTGCTCCTCATCGCTGGTCGCCGTGCATCAGGCGGTGCGCAGCCTGCGTACCGGCGAGACCGACGTCGCGATCGCCGGCGGCGTCAACATGATCATCACGCCGGCTGTGACGCTCGGCTTCGACAGCATCGGTGCGCAGGCGCCGAACGGCAAGATCAAGGCGTTCTCGTCGGACGCCGACGGCATGATCCGCGCCGAGGGCGGCGGCGTGTTCGTCCTGAAGCGTCTCTCGGCCGCGCGCGCCGACGGCGACCAGATCCTCGCCGTGATCGCCGGCAGTGCGGTGAACTCGGACGGCCGCTCCAACGGCATCTTCGCACCCAACCCGGAAGCGCAGGTCGACGTGCTGCGCGACGCGTACGCCGATGCGGCCATCGATCCGCGCACGGTCGACTACATCGAGGCGCACGGCACCGGCACCGTGCTCGGCGACCCGATCGAGGCCGATGCGCTCGGCCGCGTGGTGGGCCGCGGACGGACACCGGATCGCCCCGCGCTGCTCGGTTCGGCGAAGACCAACTACGGCCACATGGAGTCCGCAGCCGGCGCCGGCGCGCTCGCCAAGGTGGTGCTCGGACTGCAGCACGACAAGATCCCGGCCTCGCTGAACTACGTCGGCCCCAATCCGTACATCCAGTTCGAGGCGACCAACCTGAAGGTGACCGCCGAGAACACCGACTGGCCGCGCTACAGCGGCCACGCCGTGGCCGGTCTGTCCGGCTTCGGCTTCGGCGGCACCAACGCGCACGTCGTCGTGCGCGAGGTGCTGCCCTCCGACCTGGTGGTCTCGACTTCGCTCGACCAGCGAGGGGATGACTCGTCGGCTGAGCATTCCGGCTCGGTGGCCGAGCCTTCCTCGCTGGTCGAGTCTTCCTCGCTGGTCGAGCGGAGTCGAGACCCCGAGGACGACGACGAGTACCTGACCGACGCCGAGCGCGCGCTCCTCGCCGCGCAGGCGCCGAAGACCGAGACCGTCGCCGAGTCCGTGGCGGCCGATCCGGCCGAGGGCTTCGCGCCCTGTGCGCAGGACGGCGCGGTGGTGCCCCTGGTGATCTCCGGGTTCCTGCCGTCGCGCCGCCGGAAGGCCGCCGCGGAACTGGCGGAGTGGCTTTCCTCGGACGAGGGCCGGGCGACGCCCCTCGCCGAGATCGGCCGGGCGCTGGCCAGGCGGAACCACGGGCGCACCCGGTCGGTGGTGATGGCCCGCACGCACGAGGACGCGCTCAAGGGTGTGCAGGCCGTCGCCGACGGCAAGGCGCTGCCCTTCGTGTACACCGCGGACTCGCCCGATGCGGCCTCGGCGGTGTGGCTGCTCAGCGGCTTCGGGTCGCAGCACCGCAAGATGGCCAAGCAGCTGTACACCGAGAACCCGGTGTTCGCCAAGCACGTCGACCGCGTCGACGAGTGCGTCCAGAACGAGCTCGGGTACTCCGTCAGCGAGTTGTTCCTGGACGATTCCCAGACCTACGGCATCGAGACCAGCCAGGTGGGCATCTACACCATCCAGGTGGCCCTCGCCGAGACCATGCGCCACTACGGGGCCGAGCCCGGCGTGCTGGTGCCGCACTCGATGGGCGAGGCGTCCGCCGCCTACATCAGCGGCGGACTGTCGCTGGAGGATGCGACCCGAGTGATCTGTCAGCGCTCGCGCCTGATGGGTGAGGGCGAGTCCATGCTCGCCGGCGACGACATCCGGCTGATGGCCATCGTCGAGTACTCGGCCGACGACATCACCGCGGTCCTGGGCGACTACCCTGATCTGGAGATCTGCGTCTACGCGGCCCCGACGCACACGGTGATCGGCGGCCCGGAGTCGCAGGTGGACGCGATCGTGGCGCGCGCGGAGGCCGAGGGCAAGCTCGGCCGCAAGCTGCAGACCAAGGGCGCCAGCCATACCTCGCAGATGGATCCGCTGCTGGGCGAGCTCGCCTACGAGCTCACCGGCCTCGATCCGCAGAGCCCGAAGGTCGGTTTCTACAGCTCGGTCGACCGCGAGGTGTTCTACCGCCCGGGCGCTGAGCCGGTGCACACCATCGAGTACTTCACCAAGGGGCTGCGGCACAGCGTCTGGTTCGCGCAGGCCATCGCCAAGACGGTCGAGAACGGCCACCGGACTTTCGTGGAGCTCTCGCCGAATCCCGCGGTGCTGATCTCGGTTGCGGCCTCGGCCTTCGGCGCCGGCGTGCACAACGCGGAGTTGATCGAGACGCTCCGCCGCAAGGAGGACGAGAGCTACGGCCTGGTGAATGCGCTGATGAAGCTATGGGTGCACGGTCACCCGGTGGACGTCGGCTCGCTGTTCGGCACCGGTCAGGATCTGCCGTACGCGAGCATCCCGCGCACTCGCTTCGACCGCAAGCCGTACTGGCTGACCGCCTCGGTGAGCAGCTCGGCCGGCCTGTCGGCCGTGCCCGGTGCACACGTCGCGCTGCCGGACGGGCGTCACGCCTGGGAGGTGGCCGTGAGTGCGGTCACCGACCCGCGTGACCTGGTGCTGGCTGCCGCGAAGCAGGTGCTCGTCGATCCCGCCGTGGTCGCGGTCGATGCGACCGGCGAGTTCCCACGCGAGGGCACCGTGACGACGATCTTCACTCGCCATCCGGGCGGCGGAGCACTGACCGTCTACGCCGATGCCGCGCACGGCAACCGCCTGGTCTACGAGGCCGCCGTCACCGGGACTGCTCCCGGCCGTGCCCCCGTCTCGCCGGAATCGTCCGCTGCGGTCGGAGACCCCGATGCGATGGTCGAGCCCGGTGACGACACGCGATCGGCCGGAGCCGGTGTCGAGGCCGCCCCGCATGCGGGGGAGTCCTTCGCCGGCGGCCCCGTCGTCGACGAAGACGAAGTGGTCGACGACATCGGGCGGAAGTTCGAGCCCGGGCAGGGCGAGACCGTCGAGCAGCGCCTGGCGGTGATCGTCGGCGAGTCGATGGGCTACGACCCGGACGACCTTCCCCGGGAGATCCCGCTGATCGAACTGGGTCTGGACTCGCTGATGGCGGTGCGTATCAAGAACCGCGTCGAGTACGAGTTCGACATCCCGCAGCTCCAGCTCCAGGCGATGCGTCAGGCGAATCTGATGGACGTCACCAAGTTCGTGACTTTCGCCGTGGAGAACCGCGATCAGGTGGACGTGCTGGCGCAAGGGGCCGCGGACGGCCAGGAACTCGACACCGCCGCGCTCTCGGCCTTGATCGACGAGGTGAACGCCCGCAAGGCCGCTCCGGGAGCGGCTCAGCCCGGCGAGCTGGCCCAGCCCGTTGAGCTGGCCCAGCCCGTTGAGCCTGTCGAAACGTCGTCTGCAGCGGCCCAGCCCGTTGAGCCTGTCGAAACGTCGGCCGAGTCTGCGCAGCCCGTTGAGCCTGTCGAAACGTCCTCCGAGTCGACCCTTCGACAAGCTCAGGGGGCGACGGAAGCTCAGGGCGCGATCCAGCCCGTTGAGCCTGTCGAAACGTCGGCCGAGTCGACCCTTCGACAAGCTCAGGGGGCGACGGAAGCTCAGGGGGCGACGGAAGCTCAGGGGGCGACGGAAGCTCAGGGGGCGATCCAGCCCGTTGAGCTTGTCGAAACGCCTGCCCCGAAGGCTGACCTGACCGACCAGGCCGAGGTGGCCGCGGCGGCCGGGACCGACGTGCCCCCGCGGGATGCGCCCGAGCGTCTCACTTTCGGCGCCTACGCCGTGGTCACCGGCAAGTCGGCCGGCGGCGTCTTCAACAAGCTTCCGGTGCTCGACGAGGAGACCGCCCAGAAGCTGACCGACCGCCTCAACGAGCGGACCGGCGGCGACATCGACGTGGAAGACGTGCTCGCCGCGGAGACCATCGAGGAGATGTCCGACTACGTCCGGAAGCACATGGATGCGGCCGCGGACGTCGACGGCTTCGTACGGTATCTGCGGGTTCCGGAGAAGCAAGGGCAGCGGCAGCACGTCTTCGACACGACGGCCGGCGATCCGATGCCGATGCTGGTGTTCCATCCGGCCGGCGGCAACACCTCGGCCTACGAGGCGCTGCTGAAGCGGCTGCCGGACGACCAGCCGGTGGTCGGCTTCGACCGCGTGGAGGGCTCGATCGAGGAGCGGGTGCGGCAGTATCTGCCGAAGCTCCGCGAGATCCAGCCACACGGCCCGTATGTCCTGGTCGGCTGGTCGCTCGGCGGTGCGCTCGCCTACGGCGCGGCGCAGTTGCTCAGCGAACACGGTGAAGAGGTCGCCTTCGTCGGCCTGATCGACGTCGTGCGTCCACGCGAGGACGTGGTGGAGACCCCGGAGACCAAGCGTGCGCGTCTGGAACGCTGGCGCGACTTCGCGGTGAAGACCTACGACCTCGACGCCGACACCCCGATCCCGATGGACCGGCTGGTCGAGGCCGACGACGACGAGCAGTTCGCGATCATCATGGAGATGATCCAGATGTCCGGCACCAAGATCCCCGGCGGGATCATCGAGCACCAGCGGACGTCGTTCCTGGACAACCGCGCGCTCACGAACATCGATCCGAGTCCGTACGACGGCAAGGTGGTCCTCTACCGCGCCGACAAGATGCACGACGGCGCCATCGAGCTGGAGCCGCAGTGGGCCGAGATCGACGAGGACGGCCGCTGGAGCGAGGTGGTCGACGATCTGGAGATCGTCCACATCGGCGGCGATCACCTGTCGATCGTCGACGAACCGTATGTGGCCAAGGTGGCCGCGGACCTGTCCGACCGGATCGCGGACCTGAACGAGAGGGGTGCCGGCGTATGACCGACAACACCACCGCGGGCAAGCTTGCGGATCTGCGCGCGAAGCTGGAACTGGCCAAGGAGCCGGGCGGCGAGAAGGCGGTCGCCAAGCGAGCGAAGAAGGGCATCTGCTCGCCGCGTCAACGACTCGAGATGCTGTTCGATCCGGGGACCTTCGTGGAGGTCGGCGCGCTGGTGAAGGCGCCCGGGGCTGGCGAGACCGGTTACGGCGACGGTGTGGTGACCGGCCACGGACTGGTGCACGGTCGCCCGGTCGCGGCCTTCAGTCACGACCAGACCGTGATGGGCGGCAGCGTGGGCGAGATGTTCGGCCGCAAGGTGTCCGCGCTGATGGAATGGGCGGGCAAGCTCGGCTGCCCGATGGTCGGCATCAACGACTCGGCCGGCGCCCGCATCCAGGACGCCGTCACCTCGCTCGCGTGGTACGCGGAGATGGGCCGTCGCAACGATCTGCTGTCCGGTCTGTCCCCGCAGGTCTCGGTGATCCTCGGCAAGTGCGCCGGCGGCGCCGTCTACACCCCGGCCAACACCGACATCCTGGTCGGGGTCGAGGACAAGAGCTACATGTTCGTCACCGGCCCGGACATCCTCAAGGCGGTGAACGGCGAGGACACATCGGCCGAGGACCTGGGCAGCGCCCACAATCAGGCGCGGTGGGGGAACATCCACCACGTCGCGCCCGACGAGCAGGCGGCCTTCGAGTGGGTGCGCGAGTACCTGCAGTACATGCCGTCGAGCACCCATGAGAAGCCGCCGGTGATCAATCCGGGCCTGGAGCCGGAGATTACCGAGTCCGACCTCGCGCTGAACGAGTTCATGCCCGACAACGACAACGCCGGGTACGACATGCGGGACCTGATCGTGCGGCTGTTCGACGACGGCTCGTTCCATGAGATCGGCGAGCTGTTCGCGCCGAACATCCTGACCGGCTTCTCGCGCGTCGACGGGCACAGCGTCGGGATCGTCGCGAACCAGCCGTCGGTGATGGCCGGCACCATCGACACCGACGCCTCCGAGAAGGCGACGCGCTTCGTCCGGATCTGCAACGCCTACAATATTCCGCTGATCTTCCTGGTCGACACCCCCGGCATCCTTCCGGGAGTCGCCGAGGAGGCCAAGGGCACCATCCGCCGTTCGGGCAAGTTCCTGTACGCCTATGTGGAGGCCGACGTCCCCAAGATCACCGTGGTGCTGCGCAAGGCGTACGGCGGCGCGTACGCGGTGATGGGCTGCAAGCAGCTGGGCGCCGACATCAACTTCGCGTGGCCGACGGCCAAGATCGCAGTGATGGGCGCGGAGTCCGCGGCGGTGCTGCTGACCCGCCGTCAGACCGAGGGCCTGTCGGTGCACGACGCCGACAAGGTGCGCCGGGACTTCATCGACTTCTACAACGTGATGATGGCGAATCCGTACCTGGCGGCCGAGAAGGGGTACATCGACGCGGTGATCGAGCCGGCGCAGACGCGGCTGCAGCTGCGCAAGGCGCTCGCGCAGCTCCGCGACAAGCAGGTGCTGCGCGCCCCGCGCAAGCACTACCTGATGCCGATCTGACCGGGACGAGGACCGCATGACCGGACAGCTGCCCATCGGCACCCGCCTGGGCGAGCACGCCGACGCGCACCTGCTGGCCACCAAGCTCAACCGGCACACGTTCTGGTGCGGACAGAGCGGTTCGGGGAAAACCTACGCGCTCGGGGTGCTGCTGGAGCAGGTCCTGCTGCACACTCGGCTGCCGATGGTGATCCTGGACCCGAACAGCGACTTTGTGCACCTGAACTCCGTGCGCGACGACGCCCCCGCCGCCGTCGCCGGGGAACTGGCGCGCCGGGACGTCCGCATCTGCCGGCGCGGTGCCGAAGGCGGGGAACCGCTGCACGTGCGCTTCGTCGACATGGACGTGCCGTCGCGGGCGGCCGTGATGCGCATCGATCCCCTCGCCGATGCGGACGACTTCAACGTGATGGTCCGGCACGAGGCGCAACTGCGCGAGGCGATCGCCGGCCTGGGACTGGGGAACGACGACGCGACCGGTCTGCGCGCGTCCGTCGTCACGCTGCTGCGGTCCCGGCCCGAGCCCGAGTACACCAGGCTCGCGGTCCGCCTGGAGAACCTCGGCATCGCGGACTGGGACCTCTGGGCGTGGGGCAACCGGACGCTGATCGACATCATCGACGAACAGCCGGATGCGACCGTCGTGGATCTGGGCGAGGTGGCCGTCGCCGAAGAGGCACAGGCCGCTGCCCTGGCCGTGCTCGATCACCTGTGGGCGCGGCGCCACGAGCGGATCGGCCGCCTCATCGTGATCGACGAGGCGCACAATCTGTGCTCGCCGACGCCCGCGACGCCGGTACAGCGCCTGCTGACCGAACGAATCGTGCAGATCGCCGCGGAAGGCCGCAAGTACGGCCTGTGGCTGCTGATGTCCACCCAGCGTCCGTCGAAAGTCCATCCGAACGCGCTGTCGCAGTGCGACAACCTCGGCCTGATGAAGATGAGCGCACCGCGTGATCTGGCCGAGCTGGGTTCGGTCTTCGGTTACGCGCCGGAATCGTTGCTCGCCCGCGCCACGGAGTTCGGGCAGGGGGAGGTGCTGTTCGCGGGCGGCTTCGCGCCGGCACCGATGATCGTGCAGGTCGCACCGCGGCTGACCCGCGAGGGCGGTGCCGACGTCCCGATCGCCTTGCGCTGACGCGCGGGCGTCAGGCGCGACAACCGGCGCCCAAGCGCGACGACCGACCGCAGAAGCGACCACTACGGGTGTCGCGTCCGCGGTCCGTCGTCGCGACGGCGTTGCGGCTGTCGCGACGACGGGACACTAGTAACCTGCCGACCGCATCGGGGCCGGCGTCCACAGTCCGTTCACCGTGCGATAGCCGAGCTCGAGGTCGGCAGGCTGCGCATCCGGAACCAGGGGCGTGTAGCGGGCCAGAGCGCCCCAATCGCGTCCCCAGTTGTTCCGCAGGTAGCTCGGGACCAGGGTCTGCGTCAGCAGCGCATCGGTGATGCCGAGCGGGCCGCCGAACTTGCCGGCCATCCAGGTCTGACTGTTGCGCTGGGTGCCTTCGGCGTCCGGCATGATCCGCCAGTCGGGCAACTCGAGCACGCCGTTGCGCACCGCCATCGGGCGCTGGCACGGGAAGACCAGACCGGGCAGCCAGTCGATGAACACCGGGTCGGTGCGTCCGACGACGTCGTTCAGCGTGCGCAGCGCCGGTACCCGAGGCGGGGTGAAGGCCACCCACTCGGTGGCGGCGGCACCGTCGTCGACCACGTCCAGGCGCACCAGAGTGGCGCCGGGGGGCGCCGCGGCGAGCGGGAAGCGCAGCGTCCGCCACTCGGCGTTGACCTCCATCGCGTCGATCGGGATCTGCGGCGCGCCGACCGGGATCACCCGGCCGTCGGGGCCGAGCCGCGCATAGCGCGCGACCAGCTTGCGCCCGGCCGTCGTCGCGCCCAGACCGTTCACCGCGGCGATCGATCCGGCCGCGGCCACCGCCAGCAGTGGCGACTCCTCGGGCGCCTGGCCGGCGGCGAACGGCAGCTGGTACCAGTCGGTCAGCACCGACGCGGTGCCGGTGGCGCCGTAGCTGCCCAGCACCGGAGTGGTCGCCGGGTCGAGGCCGTACGGCAGCCGCACCTGCGAGAACGGCGGGGTGCTCTCGGTGGCGGTCTCGGTGGCCGTCTCGTCGTCGTTCTCGCTCTCTCCGGTGACCTCCTCCTCGGTGGGCAGCGCCGTCTGCGATTCCTCCTCGGTGGAGCTGCTGCTGGTCCTGCGTTCCACCGGGTCGATCAGCGTCGACGACGGGACTCCGTCCGGGGTGAACCCCGTGTTCTCGCCGGACAGCGCCGCCCTCGGCGAGGGCGCGGGTCGGCCCTCGACGGCGGCGGGCGAGAGGATGGATCCCTGCGGATCGCTCTCCACCAGCACGTCGTTCGCCAGGCCGCACTCGTCGCCGGTGAGGGCGCGCGCATTCGAGATCGCCCAGGACCAGCTGTCCCGTTGCGTCCAGGCGCCCTTGGCGAACGACAGGAGCATGAACAGCACGACCAGTCCGGCGATCACCGGCAGCGGCGACACCTTGAAACGGTTGAGGCCGGTTCGCTGATACCCGGTGCGCTTGTCGTCGTCGACGTAGTCGTTGCGGAAGTAATACCAGAGACCGAACAGCGCGCAGATCCCGGAGAGGACCAGCACTACCCAGCCGAGGCGGACGCCGGCGACCGCGATGGGCCGGTCCCACCAGGGGATGCCGTAGCTGCCGACGTACCACCACATGTTGGTGCCGGTGGCGGCGACGGCCGTGACCAGCAGCACCGCCGATGCGAAGAAGGCGCGGTTGCTGCGCGAGCGCAGCAGGGCGGGCGCCATCATCGCTGCCGTGGCCGCCACGATGCTCGCGCCGATGCACGCGTACAGGCCGAAGTGGTGGGTCCACTTGGTCGGCGTGAACGAGATGAAGAACATGGTGCCGAGCATGGCCGCGATGAGCCGCCAGATCGGTGCGCGCGCGACCCCGTTCGGATGATTCCTCGACAGCAGCCGGAAGATCGCGATCACCAGGCACAGAAACATGATGAGGATGCCGAAGCGCCGGGAGAAGGTGCCGTCGCCGGTCTGCAGGATCAGGTAGTAATACCGGACCGGTTCCTGCCACCATTCCTGGGTCGGACCCACCTCGCTGGCCACCCGGCTGCCCTCGATCAACGGCATCAGCGGCTGCCAGTAGAAGATCATGAACAGGACCGAGGTGCCGGCGGCCAGCACCGGGGCCAGCATCGGAAGCAGTCCGTCGCGGCCGCGGCGCGAGACGATGCCGCGCACCACCGGACGCAGACCGGCGATCAGGACGGCCACGGCCATGAGGCCGCCCGGCGCCACGGCGAGCGTGAACGCACCGATGATCGCGGCCACCGCGTACGGGAGCAGCCGCCGCGTGGCGATCGCCCGCTCCACCGCGCACCAGGTGAGGAGGGCTCCGACGGCCTCCAGCGGCTCGAACCGGATGCCGTTGTTGTAGGGCAGCCAGATCGCCAGGAAGACCAGTGCGCCGGACCAGATCGCGGCCTGGCTGCCGCGCACTGCGCGACCCAGGCGCGGGATCACCTCGCGGCTGATCAGCCACCAGCCGAGGAGTCCGAGCAAGAACGCAGGCAGCCGGAGCCAGGGCGCGGACACGCTGACGTGGGTCATCCACGACAACACCTGGTACGGCCAGCCGAAGGGGTCCTGCGGGACGCCGAAGTAGCGGAAGTAGTTGACCGCGTATCCGGCCTCTTCGGTGACGCGGGAGACCGTGATGTTGTAGCCGTCGTCCGAGGTGTTCCCGCCCATCAGCCACCAGACCGCGAGCACCAGGAACACCACCACGTCGGGCGGCCGGATGGTGAACCAGCCGCGCGGCAGGAACCGTTTGTGGCCCCGGCCGTCGCGCGCATCCAGGATGCCCAGTGCGAGCAGCGACAGCAGGGTCATCAGGATGCCGATGATCACCGCGGCCAGCTTGAGCGGAGTCGGCGAGTTCACGAAGCGGGTATCGACGTCCGCGCGCAGCGACAGGCCTTCGAGGGGTGCGCTCGACGGCAGATCGGAGAAGACGCCCACGATCTGCGGACGCATGTCGGTGTCGTCGGTGCTGTACCGGGTGCCCTCGCCGCTCATGCCCACTGCCTGGGCGGTCACGCCGTCGCCGTCCCCGGTCAGCTCGAACACACAATGGGGGTTCGTCTGAGCCGCCTGCCGGTCCACGCTGAGCAGCAGCACGTCGCGGACGGTCATGTTGAGCTTGTCGTCGGTCGCCCGGACGAAGAGGCCGCGGGCGCCGGCCTGCTTGCCGTTCTGCGGGATGGTCGACAGGAGCACCCCGCCCCCGGCGGGCAGGTCTGCGGCGAGTGAGCAGGGGACTGCGGTGCTCATCGACGTCGGAACAAACGAGACCAGCGGCGCCGTCACGTTGCCGATCGCGCCGTGCTGCGGCCACTGCAGAGTGGTGGACCGCTGCTGCACCGGCAGCAACGGTGTCGCCACCGCCAACAGCACTCCGAGGAGGCCGGCGATCGCGGCGACCAGTTTGGTGACGCGGTAGTCGTTCGCCGTCAGAAAGCTCCAGCGGGCGGACTCACCCGAAGCGTTCGACGACGAGTCCGCTGAGATCTTGGTTTCCTCGGTCATTTAGTCGGCTCCACGCGGATCGATCCGGCTCGGGCCAGGCCCGACTGGGTCACCTGCCGCGTCGTGACGCGGGCGGTGGCGGCGTCGGGGGCGAGCGGGGCCAGCTTCTCGAGCGTGCCCCAGTCCTGATGCCAGTCGTTGTTCAGATAGGTCGGGACGACGGTCGCCTTGGTGGTCGTGTCGACGATCCCGAGCAGGCCGCCGGCACTCGCCGACATCCAGGTCTTGGACTGCATGTTCATGGTCACGTAGTCCGGCAGGATCCGCCACTGCGGCACCTGTGCCACGCCGTGCCGGAAGGTCATCGGCTGCTGGCACGGGAAGAAGGCGGCGATCGGGAAGTCGATCAGCGTCGGATCGGACGAGCCGACCAGTTCCTGCAGGGTCTGCAGTTTCGGCGCGCGCGGCGGCGTGATGCCGATGAACTGCATGGCGCCCAGATTGGTGTCGTCGAGCACCAGCCGCATCACGGTGGCGCCGGCCGGCGCCGACGACATCGGCACACGCAGGTTCCGCCACGGGCGGTTCGCGATCCGCGGGCCCGGGTCGATCGGCAGCACCTTCGGCCCGATGCGCTCGAACCGGCCGTCGGCGCCGGGCCGCCCGAACTCCACCACCAGCGACTGGCCGGGGACCCGGACTCCGGTGGCGTCGATCGTGGAGACCGCGCCGGCGGTGGCGAACACCAGCAGCGGCGAGGCGTCGCGCTCGGGCAGCCGGTACCAGCCGGTGGTCAGGTGAGCGTTGCCGGGATAGCCGAAGCTGCCGAGCACCGGTGTGGTGGCCGGGTTCAGCCCGAAGGGCAGGGCGACGGTGGAACCGTTGACGGTCTCCGGTCCGGTGCCTCCGGTGGTGCCCGCGCCGAGCGTGCCGATCGTGGAGAACGGCCGCGAGGTGGAGCCCGCGACGTGCATCTGGCCGGGTCGGGACGTGATCGACTCCGGAGACAGGTCCCCGGCCACGCCGTTCGGGGTGAAGCCGACGCTGTTCACACCGGCCAGGGCCGCCGACTGCGAGCGGCCGTCCACCGGAGTCAGCAGGTTCGCGTTCGGGTCGGGTTCGGCGAGGACCTGGTCGGCCATGCCGCACGACGAACTGCTCAGTGTGTCCAGATTATGGCTCAGTGCGGTCATGCCGTCGCGGGCGACGACGGCCTTGGCGTACAGCGCCAGCGTGGCCAGCACCATCAGGGCGGCGATCACGGTGATGGGCGACGAGGCGAGCGCGAGCCGGCGCCGATCGGCCCGGGAGTCGGTCTCGCCCTCCGCATGGTGCGCGAGACCCTTGTTGTCGACGTAGTCCAGACGCAGGGTCTGCCACAGGGCGAAAGCCACCGCGATCACGGCGAGGACGAGCAGCGCCGTCGAGACCTGCCGGCCGCCGATCGCCGGCGCCTGGTCGAACCAGGAGATGTTGTAGCGGTAGACGATCGGCCAGGAGTTGTAGCCGGCGGCCACCGCGGCGAGACCGAACAGCAGTCCGGCGACGAAGACGGTGAGGTTGCGGCTGTTGCGGGCGGCACTCTGCGCGACGGCCAGGGTGCCGGTGGCGGCCAGGGCCGCGGCGAGACCGGCGAACACGCCGAACTGGATGGTCCACTTGACCGGGACGAAGAAGAACAGCAGGAGCGTCACCGCGAACGAGCCGACCAGGCGCCACGCGGGCCCGCGGGACACGCCGTCGATCCCTCCCCGCCGCAGCAGCACTGCCGCCGTCACGATCGCACCGGCGAACACCAGCAGCACCGGGATCCGGCGGGCGATGGCGCCGTCGGGCGTGGTGACCGAGAGGAAGTAGTAGCGGATGAACTCCTGGCTCCACGGGATGATCGGACCGGTCTGGTAGCGGATCTTCATCGCTTCGAGGACCGTCATGAGCGTCTGATCGCGGAAGACGACGACGAGCACCACCAGAGCCGCGGCGCCGATGGGTGCGAGCAACGCGCCGAGGGGGTCCTCGCGCCGTCGTTCCACCAGGATCCGCAGCAGGGCGCGGGCACACACCAGCAGGATGGCCAGCGCGATCACGCCCTGCGGGGCGAGCGCCACCGTGAACGCCGCGGCGGTCGCGGCCAGCGCCGCGGGCAGCAGCTGCTTGGTGGCGATCGCCTTCTCGGCCGCCCACCAGGTGAGCAGCGTGCCGAGCACGATGATGCCCTCGGTGCGCAGACCCGAGCAGAACGGCATCCAGAACGCCAGGAACACCGAGGCGGCGGCCCAGCCGGTCCAGCCGGTCGCCTTCACCGCGTCGCCGAGGCGGGGGAGGACCACGCGGCTGAGCAGGAACCACGACACCAGGCCGGCGACCAGGGCCGGAAGGTGCAGCCACACCAGGGACGAGCTGACCGAGCCCCAGGCGGCGAGGAAGCTGTAGTACCAGTCGAACGGCGCCTCGGCGATGCCGAAGTATCGGTAGTAGTTGGACAGATAGCCGGCGGCGTCCGCAGTCCGGCCCATGTTGATGATGTAGCCGTCGTCGGGGGCGCCGGCCCCGAGGAAGAGCCAGACCAGCAGGATCACGGTGACCACGGCGTCGGTGAACCGCGGGCGAAGCGCGCGGATCCGGTCGGCGATGCGCAGGGCCGGCGGACCGCGGTAGCCGCGCAGCCGGTCCAGGCAGTAGAGCGCGAACAGGGCCACCAGCGTGGCGATCACGGCCAGCGCCATCACGACGATCTTGAGGACGGTCGCGGTGCTCTCGTAGCGGTTGTCGACGGTGATCGCCGCGCGCAGACCGGCGGCTTCGAGGGCCCGCACCTGCGCCGTCGACAGCGGCGTGAAGAGCCCGTCGACCTGCGGCCGCTTGTCGGGGGCGAGCACGTTCTCCGGGCCGAGACCGACGAACTGCGCGCCGGCGCCCGCGGGCGACGCGAAGATCCGGAGATTCCGGCACTGATCGGACGCCAGTTCGGCATGGGTTGCGCTGGCCGCGACGTTCGAGCGGAACAGGACGGTCACGCGGTCGCCGCGGTTGTTCACCACCAGGGCGTTGTTGGCCAGGCGTGAGGCGCCCGGCGGCATGGTCGACAAGAGCACGCCGTCGGCCGTGGCGGCCTGTTCGAGGGCCCGGCACGGGACGACGACGTCCAGGGTCTGCGGCACCTGCGCGATCAGCGGGGCCAGCACCGACGGGTCGTCGTCGCTCAGCTGCTGACCCTGCGGCCAGGTGATGGTGGCCTCGGTGGTCTTGACCGGAAGGAAGGGCACGGCGAGGGCCGCGACGATGGCGACGACGCCGCCGATCACGGCCAGCAATCGAGCCTGCGAGGCCGACAACGGGGCCGATCGCGGAGAACGCTCGGTCGCTTCGGAGGCAGTCGTTGACACGATCTTTGAGATTAGTGCACCAAGCTGAGCACCACCCAATGCGAGCGGCCCGGGCGCGTACGGTCCGGGCCGCACCGACAGCCCCGCCGCGACCGGCTCAGTAGCGGATCGGGGCCGGACTCCAGAGGCCGCTGCGGACCGTGGTCTGGTAGTCGATCACCGCGGGCGCAGCGTCGTCGTACGGCGAGTAGCGTTCCAGCGCGCCCCAGTCACGGCCGATGTCGCCCTGCAGGTACGTCGCGACGGTGTCCGGCCGCTGCGACATCTCCAGCCAGCCCAGGGGCCCGCCGCCGGGCGCGGCCTGCCAGGTGCCCACCGCGGCGGCGAGGTCGGCGCCCGGCTTGATCCGCCACCGCGGGATCTCGGCGACGCCGGCGTGGAAGTTGAACGGCCGCTGACAGGGCACCACCAGGCCCGAGGTCCAGTCGACGTGCACCGGGTCGGTGGAGCCCACGGTCTCCTGCACGGTGGTCATCGCGGGCAGCCGCGGCGGGGTCACCACGAGGAAGCGGTCTTCGGCCAGGCTGTGGTCGTCGGCGACGATGCGCACCGCGGTGAGCCCGTCCGGGAGTCCGGCTGTGTCGATGCGGACATTGCGCCATGACGGGTTGGGGCCGGGGTCGATCATCTGGACCGATCCGGTCGGGGTCAGGTCGCCGTCGCGCGTCTGCGGGGTGACCGGCTCGTCGGTGTACTCCAGGCGCAGTTCGTCGCGGGCGAACTTGCCGGCCACCGAGAACGTGATCAACGGGCGGACTTTGTAGTCCGCCGGGAGCAGGTACCAGCCCGAGGTGAGGCCGGCCGGAGTCTGCACGTCGTCGGAGTAGCTGCCCAGCACCGGCGTCCGGGCCGGGTCGAGGCCGAAGGGAAGCGCCGCGCGGCTCCCGTTCACGCCGGGCTCGTCGAGCAGACCGCCGCCGGTGCCGCCGCTGTTGGCGATCAGCAGATCCGGGTCGCTGCTCGCGGCTCCGGCCAGGACGCCCAGGCTGCCCGACGACGCTCGGGCGTTCAGATCGTCGGGCACGCCGTTCGCCGAGAATCCGGCGGTCGCGCCCCGATCGGCGCCGCGCGGCTGGGTCGCGGGGCCGGCGAGGGGGTCGGTCAGCGTGTCGTCGACCGGGGGCAGGAGGTGATCGCTCGGGTTCTCCTCGACCCAGATCTTGTCGGCCATGCTGCACGGCCGGCCGGCGAGCGCTTCCAGGTTGGAGCGCGGCACCGAGTACGAGGTGCTCTGATTGATTCCGGCGACGATCGCGGTGACCAGGGCGAAGACCACCACAGCGGTGGCGGCCACCCCCATCGGGGCGCGGGCCGGCCAGGCGAGGGCGCGTCGCAGACGCGGCAGACGGACGTCTTCGGGGTGCTCGTGGGCGGGATCGGTGCCGGCGAACGGCTCGCGGAAGTGGAACCACAGCGCCACGGCCAGCAGCACAAGGGTGAGGTACAGCAGCACCTGGCCGACCATCACGCCGGCGATGGTCACCTGCCAGACGCCCCACGGCATGCCCCACGCCGAGGAGTAGTAGTACGAGTTCGGCGCCGTGAGGGCCAAACCGGTGATGAACACGACGAGCGCGGCGAAGAGTGTGCGGTTGCGGCGTGAATGCGTCGCGTCGGCGCTCGCGGCGACGGTGGCGAGCGCGGCCAGGGCGGCCGCCAGCCCGGCGAAGACGCCGAAGTGGTGGGTCCACTTGGTCGGAGTGAACATCAGGAACAGCAGTGACGCGAAGGTGATGCCGACGATTCGCTGGGCCGGGCCGGCGGCCGTGCCTGGAATCCGGCCCTTGCGCAGCAGTACCGCACCGGCGACCACCAGCGAGAGCACCATCGCGAGGACGGCGAACCGGCGCAGGATGGAGCCGTCCGCGGAGAACGCGAACAGCGAGGAGTAGCGGTCGATCTCGTTGTACCAGTGGGCCGACGGGCCCACCGAGGTCTTCATGGCCGAACTCTGCGTGAACGCGGCCAGTGTCAGATCCGTGAACACCACGAAAAGGACGAAGGTGCCTGCGGCGAGGATCGGGGCGATCAGGCTCGCGTACGCCCAGCCGAGTCCCCGGCCGGTCAGCCGGGCCACCTCCCGAGCCCGTTTGACCAGAGCGAGCAGCATCGGCCGGGCACCGGCCACCAGGGCGGCGACGGCCAGCACACCGGTCGGCCCGGCGGCGATGCTGAAGGCGCCGATCAGGCAGGCGACCGCGGCGGGGAGCATCCGCCCGGTGGCGATCGCGCGTTCCACCGAACACCAGGTGAGGAGGGCGCCCAGCGCGATGATGGGCTCGGGGCGCAGGCCGTTGTTGAACGGGAACCACGCCACCAGGAACACCGCGGCGGCGGTCCAGGCCGGACCGCTTCGACGGAGCTCGGCAGAACCGCCCCGACGGGCGCCGAGGAGCTGCAGACCCGAGGTGGCCCGGCCCAGCCGGGGGAGCACCTCGTGGCTGATGATCAGCCAGCTCGCGATGCCGCAGAACAGCGCCGGGATCCGCATCCACGGACTGGCCACCGAGACCTGACTGAGCAGCCCGAAAACCTGGTAGTACCAGCCGAACGGTGATTCGGGCGCGCCGAACCACCGGAAGTAGTTCGCCGTGTAGTCGCTCTCCTGCGCCACCCTCGACATGGTCATCAGGTAGCCGTCGTCGGAGGTGTTGGGGCCGACGAAGTGCCACACCAGCAGCAGCCCGATGACGGTGTAGTCGCGCGCGTTGAGCCGCCACCAGCGGGCCGGGAAGATCCGCCGGTGCCCGCGGCCGTCGGTGGCGTCGAGCCGGGCCAGTGCGGCCAGCGAGACCAGCGTCATCGCGATGCCGACGATGATCGCCAGCCACTTGAGCAGCGTCGGGGAGGTGCTGTAGCGGGAGTCGATCTCGACGTGTGCGGACAGCCCGGGCAGGTCGACCGCCGGTCCGGTGAGCTGGGTGAACAGTCCGGTCACCTGCGGGCGCTGGTCGCCCAGATCGGAATCAGCCGTCGAGGCGGCCAGCGGCTCGTCGTCGTCGTTCCGCAGGCCTGCGAAGGACGCCGTCACCCCCTCGGAGCCGGCCGTGATCTGCAGGGTGGAGCACGATCCGGACAGCACCTGGTCGAGCGGGGCCGACAGAAGCGGGAAGTTCCGGTTGACTACCTCGACAGTGCGCCGGTCGGCCTGTTCGCCCGATCCGCCGGTGACCCGGACGAACAGGCCGCGCTCGGCGGCCTTCGGCGCGGAAGGGGAGGTGGTGGAGAGCAGAACGTGGGCGCCCTCGGGCAGCTCGCCCGCGGCCGAGCACGGGATCTGCGCCTCCAGGGAGATCGGCGCGTAGGAGACCAGCGGTGCTGAGACCGAGCCGACGACTCCCTGCTGTGGCCAGTGGATCTCGGCCGTGGTCTGGTTGACCGGGAGCAGCGGGGTGACGAGCGCCAGAATGAGTCCGGCGAGCCCCGCGACGATCGCGGTGACTTGGGTCCTGCGGACCGAGGAGAGCGGCACAGGGGCATCGTAGCGATGCCCCTGTGCCGCTCGGGATCGGTGCTTGATCAGCGGACGATCAGTAGTCGCCCTTCCAGGTGGCGAGCGCCCAGATGACGATGACGTCGATGATGATGATGATGATTGACCACCACGGGGTGTAGGGCAGCCAGAGGAAGTTCGCGATCAGCGAGAGGCAGGCGATGATGATGCCGCAGATCCGGCCCCACGCCTGGCCGGCGAAGATCCCGATGGCCACGATCACCGCGATGATGCCGATCACGATGTGGATCCAGCCCCAGGTGGTCAGGTTGAAGGCGTAGATGTACTCGGGCGTTTCGACGAGCAGGTAGTCGTCGTTCGCGACGGCGGCGATGCCCTGGAAGAAGGCGAGGAAGCCGGCGACGATCAGCAGGGCCGCGGCGGCCAGCGAGATGCCGCCCGCCCAGGCGTCCGTCGAATCGTCGTTCGGGTCGTACTGGTTCGGTGCGTTGTTCACTGTCATGGACTGTGCGTACCACGCAGACCAGGCAGAATGGGAGATTCTGCCCCAGGATTCACCCCTGTCGGGTGAACGTGGCACGGATAGTCGCCTTCTTGTCCGGAACGTGACGTGATCCGGTCCGGAACGGGACGCGCCGCGAAAGTCTCGTCCTCACCTCGCGGGGGACACTTCAGCGGACGGTATTGGCCCTAGACTCGGGGTCATGCCGAGCGAACCGCTGCCGATCCTGCTGCTGAACGGACCCAACCTCGACCAGCTGGGGAACCGCCAGCCGGAGGTGTACGGTTCGGCCACGCTCGACGACGTCGTCGGACTGGTCGAGCGCACGGCCGCAGGTCTCGGCTACGGGGTCCGCGCCCTGCAGACCAACCACGAGGGCGAGATGATCGACACGATCGGGGCGGCGCGCGGTGAGATCAGCGGCATCGTCGTCAACCCGGCGGGATGGACGCACACCTCGGTGGCGCTGGCGGACGCGCTGGTGATCCCGGAGGTTCCGGTGATCGAGGTGCACATCAGCAATGTGCATGCGCGCGAAGCGTTTCGCCGGCACTCGTACGTGTCGCCCATCGCGGCCGGCGTGATCGCCGGATTCGGGGTCGCCGGCTACGAGTACGCCGTGCGGCACCTGGTGACCCTCGTCTCCTGATTCACCGTTTTCCGCCGGCGGCGCGTACGGTGGATTCATCGGCGCTCGGGCTCGACCCGCGCGCCGCGCGTCGTAGAACGCTCCCCGGTCGCCGCCGATGACATCGTTTCCGGCGCGCCGATGACTTTCCTGCGGCGAACGGATACGCACACCTGCGTGTTCGCCACCTGATTTCCTCGGTGAGACGTGGCCGTGCCCTGCGCGGCGGCGGCGCGCCGGGAATCCCTGAGCCGCAAAGGCTGAACAAGACAATGACTGCTGATTTCGCTGATCTCGGCGTGCCCGCGCCCATCGTGGAAGCGCTCGCCGCCGACGGCAAGACCGCCGCCTTCCCGATCCAGGAGAAGACCCTGCCCGACAGCCTGACCGGGCGTGACGTGCTCGGCCGCGGCAAGACCGGCTCGGGCAAGACCCTGGCCTTCTCCATTCCGATGGTGACCCGCCTCGCCGCTCTCGGCGTCAAGCGCGCGCCCGGTCGCCCGACCGGCCTGGTGCTCGCGCCTACCCGCGAGCTGGCCACCCAGATCTCCGTCGCCCTGAAGCCGATGGCCGAGGCGATGGGCCTGCGGGTCACCACCGTCTTCGGCGGTGTCAAGCAGGCCGGTCAGGAACGCGCCCTGCGGGGCGGCGTCGACATCGTCGTCGCCTGCCCCGGACGGCTCGAGGACCTGATGAGCCAGCGCATCGTCTCGCTCGACGACGTCGCCGTCACCGTGCTCGACGAGGCCGACCACATGGCCGACCTGGGCTTTCTCCCGGGCGTGACCCGCATCCTCAACGCGACGCCCAAGGGCGGTCAGCGGATGCTGTTCTCGGCGACCCTGGACAACGGTGTCGACAAGCTGGTCAAGCGCTTCCTGGACCGTCCGGTGACGCACTCGCTGGAGGAGGCGACCAGCCCGGTCGAGAAGATGACGCATCACGTGTTCGAGGTGCGCTCGGCCGCGGAGAAGAACGACCTGGTGCAGGAGCTGGCCTCGGGCACCGGCCGCCGCATCCTGTTCATGCGCACCAAGCACCAGGCCAAGAAGCTGGCCAAGAAGCTGACCGCCGCGGGTATCCCGGCGGTGGACCTGCACGGAAACCTGTCGCAGAACCAGCGAGACCGCAATCTCGCGTCGTTCTCCGCGCCGGACGGGGCGCGCGTGCTCGTGGCCACCGATGTGGCCGCCCGGGGCGTCCACGTCGACGGCGTCGAGCTGGTGGTCCACGTCGATCCGCCGGCCGAGCACAAGGCCTTCCTGCACCGTTCGGGCCGTACCGCGCGCGCCGGCAGCGCCGGCGACGTGGTGACCGTGTGCCTGCCCGAGCAGCGCGCAGATCTGCGCAAGATGCTCCGTGCGGCAGACATCACGGTGACCCCGCAGCAGGTGACCGCCTCGTCCGGGGCCGTCGGCGAGCTGGTCGGCGAGCGGGCTCCGTACCGCGAGCCCGCACCGGCGCCGGCTCCCCAGCAACAGCAGCCGCGCAAGCGGTCCGGCGGCCAGGCCGGTTCGGGCCGCGGCGGCGCGCGGGGCGGTCGCGGTTCCGGCGGCGGCCGCGGCTCGGCCGGAGGTCGTGGAGCTCGGGGCGGACGTCGCTCCGAGGGCGGCGAGTCCTCGCAGCGGGTGCACACCTCGGCGTCGGCCGCACCGGGATCGTCCGGCCGGTCGTCGCAGCCGCGCTCGGAAGGGTCGGCTGCTCCGGCGCAGCGTCGTCGTCGTGCCGCTCGCCGACCGGCGGGAGCCCCCACCGCACGCTAGTGCGAGGCAGCTCGTCGTCACTCCTTGAGCTTGTTGTCGCCCCTTGAGTTTGTCGTCGCTCCTTGAGCTTGTCGAAAGGGTCGTTTCGACTCGCCTCGTTCCTCGGCGGCTCAACGGGCGAAGCAGCTCCTTGAGCTTGTCGAAAGGGTCGTTTCGACTCGCCTCGTTCCTCGGCGGCTCAACGGGCGAGGGGGCGTCGGCGGCTCAACGGGCGAAGCAGCTCCTTGAGCTTGTCGAAAGGGTCGTTTCGACTCGCCTCGTTCCTCGGCGGCTCAACGGGCGAGGGGGCGTCGGCGGCTCAACGGGCGAAGCAGCTCCTTGAGCTTGTCGAAAGGTCAGCGGCGGCTGAGTGCGAGGTTCACCGCGGTCCGGGCCGGACCCTCCCAGAGGTCGCCGTGACCGGGGAGGATCAGGTTCGCATCCGTCGCAGCCAGCGACTCCAGCGATTCGGCGTTGCGCTCGGGGTCGTGGGTGAAGATCGGACCCAGACACTGCGGACCCTGCGCTGAGGTGATCAGGTGACCGGTGATCAGTGCGTCGCCGGTCACCAGGATCTCGCCGTCGGCTACCAGGAACGCGCTGTGCCCCCGCGTGTGGCCGGGGCACGGCAGCGCGACCGGGCGCCCGGGAAGGGCCGCGAGTCCGGGAAAGGGTGCGGCATCGTCGAGCCCCGTGCGGCTGAGCGCGCCGAGCGGAAGGATCTGGCTGAGCCAGTGCAAGACCCGCGGTCGCCACGCGATCGGGGCCAGGCTCATCGCATCCGCCTGCTCCAGATACTCGCGGCGAGCGTGCGCCACCTCGTGCGGATCGGCGTACACGTCGAAGTCGTGTCTGTCCCGCAGCCGGACCAGGCCGCCGAGATGGTCGACGTGGGCGTGCGTCAGCAGTGCCGCCCGAATCTCCTCGGGCGCGCTGCCGATCCGGTTCAGCGACTCGATCACCGCGTCCGCATGACCGGGATAGCCGCCGTCGATCAGCGTCACCCCGTCGTCGTCCTGCAGGACGATCCAATTGACGGTCGCCGTCGAGACGAAGTGCGTCCGGGTGCGTCCGCTGGTCAGGGTGTCGATCCGCATGTCCATCAGACCACCGCTACTTTCTGACCACCAGGACGAACGGTCCCACCTCGGTCACCGTGAACGCGGGGTCGTCGAACGCCTCCGGATCGAAGGTGACCGTGTACCGCTTGATGTTCGGGTCGTTCGGGTAGACGTCCTCGGCCAGCCGCAGCGTGTATCCGTCCGCGCTGTACCGGAACAAGAAGACGCTCGGCGCCGGCCAAGGGCTTTGCGCCAGTTGGTCTTTCAGTTCCTGAGGCGTTCCGGATCCGGACCACTTCTTGATGGTCGCAGCGCGCGCGTCGAACTCGGCGAGCGGATTGGCGTAATGCGAGGTGAGTCCCTGGAAGCCCCAGTACGGGTACACCGAGAGGAACGTGTAGTCGGCGGTCAGGACGATGTTCCCGGTGGCCGGTTTGCCGGTCTGCTCGCGGATCAGGCGGTGCAGTTCGGCGTAGTACGACTCCGAACCGGGCGGGCGCTGGTCGGCACGCTGACCGGCGCCGTCGGTGTCGGTGTACGCGACGGTGATCTCGCTGGACAGGTGGTTGGGGAGCGACTGAGCGACGGCGAGCGCGCACACCGCGGCCACCACACCGACCGCGGTGCGGACGTCGCCGAAGCGGCTCACGGCCACCCGGCCGAGCTCGACGGCCCCGAAAACACCCGCGGCGGCGAGGATCCCGGCGGTCACCGCCTCCAGCCGGAACGAGAGGAGCGTGCTGCCGATCGCTGTGCGGGCCAGCGACATCAGCGTGAGTACGACGATGCCCACCAGCGCCGCGGCGAACGCGAAGGCGATGGTCCGCTCACGCATCCGCAGCGCCGTCCAGACCAGACCGATCAGGCACAGCAGCCCGAGCAGAGTCAGGTGGAACATCGGCATGCCCATCACGGACCCGGCCTCGGGCAGGTAGTGCTCGGCCGCGCCGGAGACGGTGACCGACGAACCGAGTCGCGCTCGGAGATAGCCGAACCAGAAGACCAGGGCCACCAGGCACGCCAGCACGCCCATGACGAGCAGCCGGACGACGACGCCGACGGCCCGGGCGCGCCGCAGTGCGGCGATCTCGTCGTCGCGCACGGCCTTGTTGCGGATCTGCACCCAGATCTGCACCAGGTAAACCAGCGTGACGAGGATCGCGGTTCCGGCGAACAATGCGGTGTACAGGGTGTAGACGGTGGCCGAGACGCCGAGGAAGACCCCGGCCGCGATCACCGAGAGCCAGCCCGTCCGCTGCAGCGGCGCGGGGCCGTCGGCGAGTCGTCCGTGTCCGCGCAGGGCGGCGGCGATCACCACCAGCATCGGGACGCCGACCAGGATCAGGACGGCGGCATACGGTTCTGGCGCCGCATAGCGCAGGGTCGCCACTGTGACGGCCAGGCCCACCCCGGTCCCGATCAGGGGACCGACCATCCGGTTCCAGAGCGCCGCGCCCAGCGCGGCGGCCGCGGCGATCGAGACGATGGCCCACGGCTTGTACGCCTCCCACCCGGGCAGGCCCAGGAGGTCGGCGTAGCGTCCGCCGAACCAGAACCACGTCGCCGGGTAATACGGCGGCAGGTCCACGTAGGTCATGTCGGCCAGCCGCGGACTGCTGGTGAGCCGGGTCAGGTACTCGGTGCGGAACTGCTGATCGGCGGTGAGGCCGTGCAGGTAGAGCCTGGTGGCGCCCAGCGGCATGCCGAGCGTCACGGTCACCATGCCGGCCGAGGCGAGCGCGCCCAGCCACGACGTCGGGAGCCGCCAGCCCGGCCGATACCGAGTGAGCACCACGGCGAGCACGGCGATCAGGACGAACACGGCCTGCCCGAGGGTGGTCAGCGAGCGCGTGACATTGGAGGTGTTGAACGCCGGCCACTGGGCGGCATCGATCACCGTCAGACCCGCCATCGCGACCGCGGCGCCGAGGATCAGCGCGCCGAGGAGTTCGACCAGGTCCAGGCCCCGGCGGCGCAGCACTGACCGGGCGGCGGGCTCCGGAACGGCGCGGGAGTCCGCTCCCGGTGCGGCGGATTCGGGTGCGGTGGCGGTGCTCACGTCAGACGGGGAGCTTGCGGAAGATCGGGCGCGGGATGTGGCGCAGGACCATCATGATGAACCGGAACGGTCCCGGCACCCAGATCACGTCCTTGCCCTTGTCCACGGCGGCGATCACGCGCTGGGCGACGTCCTCCTTGTTCACCGTCAGCGGAGCTTCCGCGACATGCGCCGACAGCCGGGTGCGGACCTGGCCGGGACGCACCACCAGCACGCGCACTCCGTGCGGGCGCACGGCCTCGCCGAGGCCGAGGTAGAAGCCGTCCAGCCCGGCCTTGGTGGAGCCGTAGACGAAGTTGGAACGACGGACCCGCTCACCGGCCACCGAGCTCATCGCGACGATCTGGCCGTGGCCCTGGGCGCGCATCCGCTCGCCGAGCAGCACGCCGACCGACACGGCGGCGGTGTAGTTGATGTCGGCCTCCAGGACGGCCAGCTTCTGGTTCTGCCAGGCCTCCTCGTCGTCGCCCTGGATGCCGAACGCGACGATCGCGACGTCGATGTCGCCGCCGGCGAAGGCTGCGTCGAGCACGGCCGGGTGCGAGTCGGTGTCCAGGGCGTCGAAATCGATGCGCTCGACCGTGCTCGCGCCCGCAGCCCGCATCTGCTCCACTGCGGCGTCCGCGGCGGGATCGTTCGGGACCGTCGCGAGGACCACGCGCATCGGGCCGCGGGAGAGGAACTCGGCGGTGATGGCCAGGCCGATCTCGGAACTGCCGCCCAGCACGAGGACGGACTTCGGGACGCCTACGGCGTTTCGCATGGGTGTTCTTCCTTTGTCGGGTGGGGGTCGGGGCTTCTTGGTCTCGGTGTGCGCTTCGCCTAGGTCTCGATACTCTCCTCGCCTAGCGGCTCGTCGCTACTCGACCACCGGCTTGCTCGTCGCTACTCGACCACCGGCTTGCTCGTCGCTACTCGACCACCGGCTTGCTCGTCGCGACCTGATGGTCGAGTAGGTGAGGAAGCTGGTGGTCGAGTAGGTGAGGCGCTAGCCGAGCAGTATCGAGACCTAGCCGAGCCGTATCGAGACCTAGCCGAGCCGTATCGAGACCGCGAGAGCATCGGGGTCAGACGAGTTCGAGGCGGCGGCCCATGTCGGACATGAAGACCCGGTCGGGGTCGACTCGTCGTCGTACCTGAAGCCACTTGTCGATCTCGGGGTACATCGCGTGGAAGGTCTCGGCCGTCGTCCGCGAGTCCTTCGCCGTGTACAGACGGCCGCCGATCGTCAGGATGCGGCGGTCGAGTTCGGTGACGAACTCGTGCAGGCCCTTCTTGATGGGGAAGTCGACGCAGATGTTCCAGCCCTTCATCGGGAAGCTCAGCGGCGCCCTGTTGCCCTCGCCGAAGAGCTTGAACACGTTGAGGAAGCTCACATGCCCGGACGCCTGGATGTCGTAGATGATGCCCTTGAACTCCTCGACGGCCTCCGGCGGAACGATGAACTGGTACTGGAGGAAGCCCTTGCTGCCGTAGGCGCGGTTCCAGTTCCCGAACAGATCCAGCGGGTGATAGAACTGCGTCAGGTTCTGGATCTTGCCGGTGTAGTTCCCGCCGGCCACCCGGAAGTAGGCCTCCCCGAGCATCGAGAAGTTGAACTTGTTCGCCAGCCCGTTCGGGAAGATGTCCGGCAGGGAGACCAGCGTCGGGGCGTCGAACTTCAGCGGATCCTTCTGCAGCGTCGGCGGCAGTTGATCGAGGGTCGCCAGGCTTCCGCGGGAGAAGCAGCCGCGGCCGAGTTTCGGCGGTTTGCTGATCGCGTCGAACCAGCCCGAACTGTAGGTGTAGTTGTCCTCCGAGCCGTCCATGTGCAGCGCGATGGTCTCGTCGAGTGACTGGGTGACCGTGCCGTCGGCGATGAAGTACGCCGTCTCGGTGCGGGTCATCTTGATCTTGGCGCGCAGAATGATCCCGGTCAGGCCGATGCCGCCGACGGTCGCCCAGAAGATGGATGCGTCGGGGTCGTCGGGGGAGCCCTCCGGCGTCAGCGTGAGGATGTCGCCGGAGGCCACCAGCAGCTGCATCTCCACCACGTGGTTGCCGAAGCTGCCTGCGCTGTGGTGGTTCTTGCCGTGGATGTCGCAGCCGATGGCGCCGCCGATGGTTACCTGGCGGGTGCCCGGGAGCACCGGAACCCACAGACCGTGAGGCAGCGCCACGCGCATCAGGGTGTCCAGATCCACGCCGGCGTCCACATCGACGATCGCGGTGGCGTCGTCGATCGAATAGATGCGCGTGAGCCTGGTCATGTCGACGGTCAGCCCGCCGGCGTTCTGCGCGTTCTCGCCGTACGAGCGGCCCAGGCCGCGGGCGATCACGCCGCGTTTGAGGTATGACGGCTTGTCCGCGTCCTCGTCGGCCACGCGCGCCACGGCGGCGGCGATGACCTCGGGGTACGGCGTCGACAGGACCTGGCCCTCGATGGGCATGGTGCGCCCCCACCCCATGAGCGTGCGGGTCTCGATCGGAAACAGTTCTGAGTTCGTCATCGCAGAAGAGCGTACCCGCCCGAGCCCGGGTACCGGTCGGATGCGATGCCCCGTACCGTGCGATTCAGGCATTCGAGTCGCCCGAGTGGGGACGCACGATGTCCGTTACTGTCGTTTCAGGAGTCGAGGGAGCCGGGCCGGGGGTAAGGAGCGGGCGATGATCGTCGTAGGTTACGTGGCCGGAGCTTTCGGTCGTGCGTGTCTGGAACAGGCCATCGTCGAGGCGCGCCTCCGGGACACCGAACTGTTGTTGATCAGCGCCGTGTCCGAAGCACGCGGTCAGCGGGTGGTCGACGCCGACGAGATCGCCGAGGTGCAGGCTCGGCTCGACGCCTCTGGACTGCGTTTTCGCATTCAGCAGCCGATCGGTGCCACTCCCGCCGAGGAACTGCTGGCCGCGATGGACAGCGCGGACGCGGAGATGCTGGTGATCGGCATGCGGCGTCGTACGCAAGTCGGCAAGCTACTGCTCGGCAGCACCTCCCAGTATCTGTTGCTCTCTTGTTCCAAGCCGGTCCTCGTCGTGAAGCCGAGCGGGGAGCAGCACCAGCGCACCGCGCCGAAGTCGGCGGCGGATCGGGTCGACCACTCGTTGCAGTCGGGCGACGCCATCGAACCGTAGGTTCGACGACGCTGGGGAGCCGGTTTCCGTCTCCCGGATCATTCCGCCCCAGGAATTCCGTTCCGCCGTATGCGGCCCGCATAGGGCGGAACGAGTTACCTAGGGGGGAACCGCAGCCCTGTGGCGTTCAGGCTTCGGCAGGCGCAGCGGCCCGGGTGCAACCGCTCCTTGAGTGCTCCTTGAGCCGATCGAGCCGTAGGCGAGATCGTGTCGAAAGGGCTGCCGTCAGCGCATGATCCGCTTCACGAACGGGGTGGAATCCGGGAGGGAGGCTAGCACGGTGCCGGAGTGGTCCTGGTCCGGGTACAGGTGGAACTCCACCGGTTGACCGGCGGCGAGCATCTGCGCGTAGAGCGAGCCCGCGGAGACCGCCGGAACATCGGTGTCGAGCAGGCCCTGGCCGAGGAAGATCGGTCGGTCGTAGCCGGAGTACGGCGTGGCCATGTAGTCCACGAGTGCGGCTTGCAGACCCGGGATCGAGCCGAGCGGGCGGTTGAACCAGGTGTTGATCCGTTCGCCCTTCATGGCGGTGCTCATCTCCGCGTAGCAGAGCGTCTCCGCCATGCGCAGGACCTGCCGTCCGCGCGGGGTCAGGGCGCTCGTGGCGTGCAGGTCGGGGCGGGCGTCGGTGAACCCGGCGAGGATGTACGCGGCGTAGGTGTTCAGGCCGGCCGGCAGCGCGACCGGCGGGAACGACGGTCCGCCCTGCCAGACCACGTGCTCGATGTTGGCCGGCGCCCCGGTGGCGACCACGCCCCGGTAATCCAGGCCGCTGCCGCGGGAGAGCCGGGTGGCTCGTCGTGCAGCGTTGAGCGCGCCGCCGCCACCCTGCGACTGTCCGACGATCGCCCACTTCTTGGACAGCGGCAGGCCCAGCTGGTGCGCGGCCTTGACCGAGTCGACCACCGATCGCGCTGTGGCCTCGCTGCTCAGGTAGCTCATCAGGCCGGGCGTGCCCAGTCCGGCGTAGTCGGAGGCGACCACGGCGTAACCCTCGTTCAGCCAATGGTTCAGGTAGGCCGTGTCGCGGTCGGAGCGGGGCAGTGCCGACGGGGTGCACCCGTCACCGAGACCGGTGGTGCCGTGGGCCCACGCGATCACCGGATAGCCGCCGGCGGGCGCGGCCTTCCGGGGCACGAACACCGCTGCGGTGCTGGTGGCGGGCTTGCCGTGCACGTCCGTCGTGGCGTACAAGATCCGGTACGCCGAACCGGCGGCGCTCAGCGAGACCGACGGATCCAGGGTGGTCTTGCGCAGCAGCGTGCCGGGCTTGCCGATCGGGCCGGCGTAGGCGCGCGCGTCCAGTCCCGACCACACGGGTGCGGGGGTGGTGCGGTCGGCGTGCGCGGGCGCCGCGTCGACGGCGAAGACCGCGGCGCATGAGGTGGCCAGCGCCACGAGGGCGATGCGAAGGGACCGTCGTCTCATAACCTCTGAGACTAACTCAGTTCATTTCTGTACGGGCCGCCACCGGTGATCGTCGCCGCCGATCGGTGCGGTGGTCTTGGTCAGCCGGAACGCGGGGCCATTACCCTGGCAGGGTGTCCGACACCGATCCGAAGAGCGCAGACCACGATCCGGCGCACCCGCTGCACCACGAGGACTTCCGCACGCGGCATGCCCCGATGCCCATCGAGCTGCCGCTCGACGACGAAGAGGCCTCGACCGACGTCGACCTCAAGACCCAGATCGTCAGGTTCGTGGCGACCGGCGCGGGTTCGGCGGTGCTCGACTACGGGCTCACCATGTTCTTGCAGTACGTGCTCGGCGCCGCGTATCCGATCGCGAAGGCGGGCGGCTTCCTGCTGGGCACCACGGTCGCGTATCTGATCAACCGGCGGTGGACGTTCCGGGCCGAGCCGAGCCGGGCGCGGTTCGTCGCCGTAGTGGTGCTGTACGCGGTGACCTTCGCGGTGAACGTCGGCCTCTTCTGGTGGCTCTCTCACATCTGGCCGGAGACCTTGGTCTATTCGACGCTCGCCTTCGTGATCGCGCAGGGCGTGGCCACCGTGATCAACTTCGTCGTGCAGCGCGCGGTAATCTTCAAGATCGCGTAGCTCCGTGGGAGTGGAGCCGGACTCCGCGGATCGGCGCGGTGAGCGAGCCGATCCGCGGACCGGGTCTCGAGGACCGCGCCGGGCTGGCCGACTCAGCCTCAGCTGACCTTGGCGATGACGTTCTCCGCGTACCGGTTCAGGTGCTCGATCTTCTTCTCCAGCGGTTCGGTGTCCGGGCCGACGATGTAGGGGAGCCGGAAGCCGACGATCACGTCGGTGATGCCCTTGTCCTCCAGGCGCTTCACGCCGTCGACGGTGTAGGCGTCCATCGAGATCACATGGATCTCGAAGGGGTCGTCGGCTTTGCCCTCGGCGACCCGGATGGCCTGGATCTTCTCGAGCAGCTCGTCCAACTCCTCGCCGGGGCCGCCGCCGTGCATCCAGCCGTCGCCCCGGATCACGGCGCGCCGTAGCGCCGCGTCGGCGTGGCCGCCGACCAGCAGGTGGATCGGTTCGGTCGGGGCGGGCGCCATCTTGACGCGTGGAATCTGATAGAACTCGCCGTCGAACTCGAAGTACTCCCCGGAAGTCAGGCCCCGGATGATGTCCATGCACTCGTTCATCCGCCTGCCGCGCCGGGCGAAGTCGACGCCCATCACGTCGTAGTCCTCCGGCCACGGGCTGATGCCGACGCCGAGGCCCAGGCGGTTGCCGGTCAGGTACGCGACCGACGCGGCCTGTTTGGCGACGAGCGCCGGCGGGCGGACCGGCAGTTTGAGCACGAACGGCAGAAAGCGCAGCGTCGTCGTGACCGCGCCGAGTGCCGCCGCCTGGATGAAGGTCTCGATGAATTCCTTGTCCTCCAGGAACTCCCGATTCCCGTCCGGGGTGTACGGATACTTCGCATCGGACACCTCCGGGTAGGCCAGCGAGTCGGGGATCGTCATCCCCGAGTAGCCGGCCGCCTCTGCGGCCTGTGCCAGCGGCGCGTAGTAGGACGGATCGGTCATCGCCTCGGCGTAGGTGAAACGCATGACCCAACACTAGAACACGTTCTACTTACGCGGAAGGGTCTGCGCGCCAGAGCGTCAGCGTGAGACGGCGAAGCGGGTGCAGCCCTCGGTGGAGACCGTCCCCGAGAGCGATTGCGTGCGGTCGGTGACGGGTCCGTCGATGATCAGCCCGACCATCTCGAAGTCTCCCGGCCGATCGATCCAGCGGAAGGGCGTCAGCACCACGTCGTCGGTGATACGGACCCCGATCATCTCGAACGATCCCCGCGGCACCCGCGGATTGCCGGAGGTCGGCCCGAAGGCGAAGGTCGCCCGCGTCTGGCGGTCGCCGCCCTGCCGGAAGGTGAGCGTCAGGGCGGTCTCGCCCTGATTGCAGGTGTAGGTGCCCGTCCACTCCCCGTCCAGCACGCTCAGCGGTGCGTTCTCTCCGCTGTCGGCGGTCGCGGCAGTGGACTCGGAGGTGGTGGTCTCCGAAGTGGAGGTCGTGGCCTCCGTGGTGTTGGCGGTCGACGACGTCGCCTGCGGTGAATCGCCGGAATCGCCGCTGTTCAGCAGCACGTAGCCGACGACGGCGAGCAGCACCATGACCATCAGCACGGCCCCGGCGATGAGCGCCGCCTTCTTGCCCGAGCCAGATCCCGAGCCGGTGCCGGAGGAAGTGTCGTCCGGTGGCGGGGTGCTGTAGAGCGGGCGCCCGTACGGCGGAGGTCCTCCCGGCGGAGGTCCCGCCGGCGGCGGAGCCTGCGGGCCGCCGTAGTACTGCGCCGCCGGGTGCGCCTGGGGTTGCTGCGGCCCACCGTAGGCCGCGGCTCCGCCGGGGTGCTGTCCCGGAGGCGACTGGCCTGGCGGCAGGTTCTGCGACGACGGATTGGGGGGCGACGGATTGGGGGAGGCCTGCGCGGCCGGATGACCGATCGGTGCGAGCGGCTGTTCCAGTGCGCGGGTGGCGGGTTTGGCACGCGGCGGCTCGACCGGTGCGGCCGGCATCGCCGGGGCGGCCTGCGCCGGTCCCCGCAGCGCATTCGCGAACGCGGTCGACGACGGGAAGCGATCCCGCGGATCCTTGGCGGTGGCGCGGGCGATCGCGGCATCGACGTGCGGCGGCAGCCCCGGGACGCTCGCTGAGGGTGGCGGCGGAGTCTCGGACAGGTGGGCGTGCATCATCGTCGCCGGCGATCCGGAACTGAACGGCGGTCGCCCGGTGAGGAGGTGGAACGCGGTGCAGGCCAGCGAATACTGGTCGCACTTGTCGTCCACCGGTGCGCCCTGCAGGCTTTCTGGCGCCAGGTAGGGGAGAGTGCCGACGGCGAGTCCGGTCTGCGTCAGGCGAGTCCGATCCGGACCGGTCGCGACGCCGAAGTCGGCCAGCTTGACCGTCGGCGGAACGCCTGGGTGCTGGCGGACCAGGATGTTGGCCGGTTTGACGTCACGGTGCGCCAGGCGGGCCGTCGTCCAGGCGTGGTCCAGGGCGGCGGCGACACCGCTGACGATGTCGGCGACCAGCGGCAGCGGCAGCCGCCCGTAGTCGTCGAGCATGGTGGCGGTGTCCGGGCCGTCGATGTACTCCATCGTCAGCCAGAGACGGCCGTCCACCTCGCCGCGGTCGTACAGGTGCACGATGTTCGGGTGGTCGAGCTGGGCCAGGACGTCCGCCTCGCGGGCGAATCGCGCGCGGTACAGCTGGTCGGTGCTCAGCTCCGCGTCGACCAGCTTGAGCGCCTCCTGCCGGGGCAGACGCGGGTGCTGGACCAGGTAGACGCTGCCCATGCCACCGGTGCCGATCGTCCGCACCACGCGGTGTCCGGCGATCTCGTGCTGCTCCATCACTTAGCCCCTGATCCAGTCAGTCGTCCGGTCCGCCGAAACGCTCTCGCCGGCCCAGCCGGCGCAGCCGCAGCCACTCGCGGAAGCCCGCGACATCGCGCTGCTGCACCAGGAAGTACCAGCCGAACCTCGCGTACTCCTGCGGTAACAGCTTGCGCATGCCCGGCTGACTCATCAAGTAGCCGCGATTGCGGTACGTGAAGAAGCGCTTGGCCGCGTTGTCCGGGTACTGCGTGTGCATGCGTCCGCCGAGGATGGGCCGGAACTCGTCGCTCCCGTCCGGGTGAAGGTACGCGGTGGTCAGGCAGGTGCCGAACGGGATGCCGGAGCGGGTCAGGCGGCGGTGCATCTCCACTTCGTCGCCGCGCACGAACAGGCGCAGATCCGGCACGCCGATCCGGTCGAGGGTCGACGCGGCGAACAGCGCGCCGTTCATCAGCGACGCGATACCGGGCAGCAGGTCGTCCGTCGAGGAGGTGGTGTCGACTCCCTGCGCTCGCTCAACCATCGAGGAGGGCTCGTTCGTCGAGGGGGCGTCGTCGAACAGCTCCGAACGACGACGACGCCACACCATGCCGCGTCGCAGCGGAAAGGCCAGCGCGTCGGGGTCGTCGATGTTCGCCACCACCGGAGAGACCTCGCCGAGCGAATGCCGCTGTGCGCACTGCAGGAGGGTCGACAGCACCTGCGGTCCTTCCGGGCGCCCGTCGTCGTCGGCGCACCAGATCCAGTCGGCGCCGAGGGCCAGCGCGTGGAGCATGCCGAGGGCGAAGCCGCCGGCACCGCCGAGGTTGTGTCGCGAGGCCAGATAGGTGGTCGGGACCGGCTGGGCCGCCACCAGATCGGCGACCTCCGGTTCGGCGGCGTTGTCGACGACGATCAGGTGGTCGAGGGGCCGGTCCTGCGCGGACAGCACCGACAGCGATTCGGCCAGCAGTTCGCGACGACGATGCGTCACGACGACGCCGATCACGGTCCCGGTCATGCGCCGGCCTCCGGGGCCTTGCCGTGCTCGGCGAGCACTTTGCGGACCTGCGCGGCGGCGTCCTCCCCCTGATACGCCTGGACCACTTCTTCGATACCGCCGTCCATCCGGATCTGACCGTGGTCCACCCACAGCGCGCGGTCACACAGCTGGGCCAGGAACTCGTTGGAATGGCTCGCGAACACCAGGATTCCCGACCGTTCGACCAGCGCTTCCAGCCGCTTGCGGGCCTTCTTCATGAACTCCGCATCCACCGCGCCGATGCCCTCGTCGAGGATCAGGATCTCCGGGTCGATGCTGGTCACCACGCCCAGCGCCAGGCGCACCCGCATGCCGGTGGAGTAGGTGCGCAGCGGCATCTCCAGGTAGTCGCCCAGCTCGGAGAACTCGGCGATCTCATCGGTCTTGGCGAGCATCTCTTTGCGGGACATGCCCAGGAACATGCCGCGGATGATGATGTTCTCGTAGCCGGAGATCTCCGGATCCATGCCGACGCCCAGGTCGAAGACCGGGGCGACCCGCCCCTGTACCCGGCAGCTTCCGCGGGTGGGCTCATAGATCCCGGACAGCAGGCGCAGCAGCGTCGACTTGCCCGCGCCGTTGTGCCCGACCAGTCCGACGCGGTCGCCGTGCTGCAGATGCAGGTTGATGTCGCGCAGCGCCTCGACCACCACCGTCTTGGAATCGGTGGCGCCGATGACGCCGCCGGCGGCCCCGACCACCGCCTTCTTGAGGGAACGGGTCTTGGCGTCGAAGATCGGGAAGTCGACGCAGGCGTCCCAGGTGTCCACCCGGACGTCGGTGCTGGCCACGGGGGCTCCTCGCTTCTTCACGGTTCAGCTCTCCCTAAACCCAGTACGGCACGCGGGCGCGGTAATTGCGCATCACGACCAGAGCGACGGCGCAGCCGATCGCGGTGCAGGCCAGGACCACCACCCAGTGATAGAAGGCGACGGACTCGCCGAGCAGCGGTCCGCGAGTGATCTCCAGATAGTGGTACATCGGATTGAGCTCCACCAGCCGCATGCGACCCTGCACCCGCTCGCCGGTCTCGCCGGTGAACGTCTTGGTCGACCAGATGATCGGCGTCAGGAAGAACACGAGCTGCACGGCGGTGTTCAGCAGCTGGCCGATGTCGCGGAATCGGGTGGCGAGGATGCCGAAGAAGATCGTCACCCAGATCGCGTTGAGCACGAACAGCATCAGCGCGGGCACGATCAGCAGCGCGGTCCAGTTCAGCGGCGGCCGGAAGATCGCCAGGATCACCAGGTAGATCACGATGTTGTGCGCAAAGATGATCAGCTGCCGCCACACCACGCGGTAGACGTGCACGCTGATCGGCGCGGGGAGCTGTTTGATCAGGCCCTCGTTGGTGGAGAACACCACCGCGCCCTCTTTGATCGAGTCCGCGATGAAGTTCCAGAAGATCAGGCCCAGGGCCACATACGGCAGGAACCACTTGATGTCCTGCCCGAAGAGTGCCCCGTAGAGCAGCCCCATGGCGACGGCGGTGACGGCAGTGGCCACGGTGATCCACAGCGGTCCCAGCACCGAGCGCTTGTAGCGCTGCTTGATGTCGGTCCACCCCAGGTGCAGCCAGAGCTCGGAGTCGCGGAAGCCGTCGACGAGGTCGGCGATGCCCCGCGCGAAGGTGCGCGAATCGGAGACCGGCGGGGCCGGGGGGACGCCATTCGCACTGCTAACCACTGACACAACGCCTCAGGATACAGGCGTGCGCGGAGGCCACCGTCCGCGCTGGGCCGTCTATCGTGTGTGCATGCCGTATGACATCGCTTCGGTGCGGGGACTGTTCCCGACACTCGGTGACGGCTGGATTCACTTCGATGCGCAGGCGGGCCTGCAGATCCCGGATGCGGTGGCGAGCGCGTTGAGCGCCGGACTCCGCGTCCTGCCGGTCGATCCCCGGGGGGTGTACCCGCAGGCGGTGGCCGTCGCCGAGGCCCGGCAGACGGCACGACGAGCCGTCGCCGATCTGCTCGATGCGTCGCCCGACGGGGTGGTGTTCGGGCCGTCGCGGTCGGCGCTGGTGACTGCCCTCGTCGACGCGCTGCCGGTGACGGCGTGGACCGGCGAGGTGATCTGCTCGCGACTGGACGACGAGGAGAACATCGTGCCGTGGCTGCGCGGCGCCCGGCGGCACGGTGCGCGGGTGCGCTGGGCGGAGCTCGACGTGACCGACGGGACGCTGCCGGTCTGGCAGTACGGCGACCTGGTCAACGGCGGCACTCGCGTGATCGCGGTGAGCCTGGCCTCGTCGGTGACCGGTGCGATCGTCGACGTCGGGCAGATCGCCGATCACGCGCGGTCGGTCGGCGCGCTCCTGGTGGTGGACGCGAGTTCGGCGGCGCCCTATGTGCGGATGTCGGTCGCCGAGATCGGCGCGGACGTGGTGCTGGTGAGCCCGGAGCGGTGGGGCGGTCCGCGGATGGCGGCGATGGTGTTCGCCGATCCGGGCCGGATCGCCGACCTGCAGCGCGTCTCGATGGATCCGTCGACGACGGGGCCGGCGCGATTGGAGCCCGAGCCGCTCGCCGGGCCGCTGCTGACCGGCCTGGTCGCCTCGGTCGAGCATCTCGCGAACCTGGACCAGGCGGCCACCGGCAAGCGGCGCCAGCGCTTGACCACCTCGTTGGACAGCGCGTTCGAGTACGCGCAGCGCCTGACGCTGTATCTGGTGAACTCGCTCGCCCAGCTGGGCCGCGTGCGGGTGATCGGCGAGGAGGTGCACCGGATCCCGGCGGTCAGCTTCGTCGTCGATGGGGTGCCCGCGGAGAAGGTGTGCCGGCGGCTGGCCGACAACGGGATCAGTGCCCTGTGCGATGTGCCCAGCCGGGCGCTGGCGCACATCGGGGTGAACGACGTCGGGGGCGCGGTGACCGTCGGCCTGGGTCCGTACGCCCTCCCGTACGAGGTCGATCAGCTGGCGCGGGTGCTGGGTTCGTTCGGCTGAGCGGTTCAGCCGACCGTCAGCAGGATCTTGCCGGCCGCATCGCCGCCGGTCATCCGGTCGAGCGCCGCGCCGGCGTCGGCGAGCGGGAAGACTGAGTCGACGACCGGGCGGACGCGGCCGGACGCGATCAGCGGCCACGTGCTCTCCAGGGTCGCCCGCACCACTTCGGCCTTGGAATCGGGGCCGGTCGCCGGCCGTGAGCGCAGCGTGGTCCCGGTGATGCAGGCGCGCTTGGCGAGCAGCTTGCCCAGGTCGAGTTCACCTTTCCGGCCGCCGAGGAGGCCGATCACCACCAGGCGGCCACCGGTCGCCAGGGTGTCGACGTTGCGCGCCAGGTACTTGGCCCCGACGACGTCGAGGATCACGTCCGCGCCCCCGTGCGGTCTGAGGGAGGCGCCGAAGTCCTCGTACGAGTAGTCGATCAGGATGTCCGCGCCGAGTTCGGCGCACTTCGCGAGCTTCTCGGGATTGCGCGCGGTCACCGCCACTCGGGCGCCGGCCGCCTTGGCCACCTGGATGGCGTGCGTGCCGATCCCGCTCGAGCCACCGTGGATCAGGAGCAGTTCCCCCGGCGTGAGGCGTCCGGCGCCGAACACGTTGGACATCACCGTGCAGGCGACCTCGGGGAGGGCTGCGGCGTCGTGCACGGTGACTCCCTCGGGCACCGGCAGCACCTGGGTGGCCGGGACGGCGACCTTCTCCGCGTAGCCGCCGCCGGACAGCAACGCGCACACCGGATCGCCGACCGTCCAGCCGGCCACTTCCGAGCCCAGCGCCGCGATGTGCCCGGACACCTCGAGGCCGAGGATCTCCGAGGCCCCGGGCGGCGGCGGATAGAACCCGGCGCGCTGCATCACGTCGGCGCGGTTGACTCCGGCCGCGGTCACCTCGATCAGGATCTCGTCCGGGGCGGGGACCGGGTCGGGGACCTCGGTCAGTTCCAGGTGGTCGGTTCCGGTGATGGCGCGCATGCGTCCGAGTCTTCCAGTGCGGAGCGCGCGACGTCGAGCGTTTGGGCGCCGGCTCCGGGCGGCGGGTCACGGCACGACGACGCCGCCGAGCTTCTCTGGATTCCGGATCGCATAGACCGCGGACACCCGGGCGGCGGTCACCTCGATGCACATCACCGTGTCGGTCACGCCGTCGAAGGCGATGACCAGCGCGGGCATCCCGTTGTACTGGGCGAAGCCGAGACGCATCTCGCCGAGCTTCTCGCTCATCCGGACCAGGCCGAGCAGCAGTCGGGCCACCGGCTCCGCGCCGTGCACCGGGCGGCGCGCGGTCACCACGCGGCCGCCGCCGTCGCCGAGGTACACGGCGTCCGGGGCCAGCACGTCCATCAGCGCCTGCAGGTCGCCGGAGACCGCGGCCTGCAGAAAGGCCTCGGCGGCCGCCTGGGCCTGCTGGGGTTCGGCGAGCGCGGCGGAGCGTCGTGCATGGACGTGCTTGCGTGCGCGGTGCGCTATCTGCCGGACCGCCGCCGGACTCTTCCCGACGGCCTCGGCGATCTCCGGGAAGCCGAAGTCGAACACCTCCCGGAGCACGAACACGGCCTGTTCTGTGGGCGTGAGAGTCTCCAGCACCAGCAGCATCGCGGTGCTGACCTCCTCCCCGCGCAGGACGTGTTCGCCGGGCTCGTCGCCGGCGGGCGTCTGCAGTGGTTCGGGCAGCCACGGGCCGACGTAGTCCTCGCGCCGCCGGGACGCCGCCCGTAGCGCGTTGAGCGACTGGCGGGTGACGATGCGGGCCAGGTAGGCGCGGGGATGCTCGATACCGCTCGCATCGACCTCGCGCCACCGCAGATAGCTCTCTTGCAGCACGTCCTCGGTGTCGACCACCGAGCCGAGGATCTCGTAGGCGATGGAGAACAGCAGCGGCCGGTATTCGGCGAAGGTCGTGTCGGCCGAGATGCTCATCGCGCGACCGGATCGCGGCGCTCGGAATGTGTCGAGGGCGCCGGGAGCCACGCGAACCTGCCGCTGCCGGCGGCGGACGCGGCCAGCGCGCAGACGCGTTCTTTCACCATCGCGCCGGGCCGGCCGCCGAACCAGAGCCGGGTCGGGGTGTCGTCGCGCCGGGCGGACTGGATGACAGCGCGACGGCGACCGATCGACACGTTCTGGCCGGTGTAGCCCATCGAGTAGGGTTTCAACGCCTTGCCGCGCAGCTCTCGTGCCAGATTGTCGGCGGCGTGGGCACCCTGCGGGAGCGCCGTCTGGCAGCTGAGGCGCTGTCCGGGGACTGCGGCGGCGTCGCCCGCGGCGAAGATCCGCACATCGGCGGCGCTGCGCAGGAACTCGTCCACCTCGATGCGGCCCTGCGGGTTCACCGGCAGCCCGCTGCGCGCCGCCAGATCGGAGACTCCGGTGGCGATGGCCCACAGCACCAGGTCGGCGGGCGCGCAGGCCCCGTCCGGTCCGGCGAGCGGATAGCTGCCGCGCTCGATCGTGACGCCGAGCCGCTCCAGTTCGGTGCGGACGCGCCGCGCCGCGGTCGGATGCAGCGAGGCGGCCACGTCGTCGTCGCTCAGCAGGGTGAGGTGCAGGTCGCGGCGGGCCTCGGCGATCTCGCTGGCGGTCTCGATTCCGGTGAGTCCACCGCCGACCACCGTCACCCGCGCGCCGCGGGGCAGATTTGCCAGAGCGACGCGGGCCAGGCTCGCCTGTTCCGGGTCGCCCACCGCCAGCGTGCCTTCGGGGCCTCGCGCTGCGCCTCCTGCGGCATAAATCAGCCGGTCGAAGGGGATCCGGGCGCCGTCGTCGAGGACGAGTTCGCCGTCGCCGATGCGGGTCGCGGTACCGACGATCAGGGCGATGCCGTCCCGCAGCTTCCCGGCGAGCGGTGCGGCGGCGTCGCCGGTGCCGGCCACTCGCTGGTGCAGCCGGACCCGTTCGACGAAGTCGGGGCGTGCGTTGATCAGGGTGATTGTCGTGGCGGCCGGATCGGTCTTGCGGCGCAGACGATTTGCGGCCATGCACCCGGCATAGCCTCCGCCGACGACGACGATTCGAGTGGTGCTCACGAGGGTGCCTCCTGGTCGAGTTCAGTGTTCCGCATCTGTAGACACCGGGCGCGGCGCGATTGTGACACCCGGCCCATCGGGGCGGGATCAGGCATCGCGGAAGGCGCGGTAGACGGCGCGGCCGAGGAAGTCGCCGAGATCGTCCGCAGTCCACGCGCCGTCGGACGCGAGGAGCGACTTGATCGCCGACTCGCACGATGACATGAAGAAGTCGATCAGGACGGGGATCTTTCGGTCGAGGTCGGCGGTCTGCCACCAGCGTCGCATCGCGGGCGCGATCCACTCGGTCGCGCGGGTCCGGATCGTCTCGCGGGCGACGCGAAACTGTGGCGCGACCGCAGGATCGGGATCGCCGAACAGGAGCAGACGCCAGGGAGCGGGTCGGGCCTCCGCTTGGTGCAGCAGCGACTGGAATCCCCGGACGAAGGCCTGCTCGGGATCGTCGGCGCCGCCGGAGCTGTGCAGTGCGTCGAGGAGCGACTCGACCAGCGTGTCGCCTTCTCTGGTCAGCAGTGCGTCGACCAGAGCCACGCGGTCGGGGAAACAGGAGTAGACCACGGGTCTGGTGACTCCCATCCGCTTGGCGACCGAACCGATGGTGACGGCGCCGAGTCCGTCGTCGACCCCGATCGTCAGGGCCGCATCGAGTACCTGCGGGCGACGGCGCTCAGGCCCGAGGTGCGCGGCGCGGGTCCTGGTGGGCGTGGCTGTCATGGGATTGCAGCTTACCGGACGGAAATAGGTTGCTACACTCTTGTAGATAATTCCTACATTGATGTACAAATATGAAGTGGCGATCATTCGGATCGCCGGACGAAGGAGTTGCGATGAGTGCTCGCACAGTAGTCGAACCGCACCGGGACTACGGGTTCTTCGGTCCAGGGTCGGTCACCTGGAAGGTGTGGGGCTTCAGCGCCACGCCGCTGATCGCGCTGTCGAGGGCCGTGGTGATCGAGGAGCTGGACCCGAACCTGATCGCGGCGGTCGATGCGACCGGTGCCAACTACGATCGCCCGCGCACCCGCTACGACCGTACGGTCCGCTACTTCGCCGCGGTGGCGTTCGCCGACAGCCACACCGTGACCCAGATGGCGGACGTCCTGGTGAAGGTCCACGCGAAGGCGATCGGCATCGAGCCGGTGAGCGGGCGACGGTACGACGCCAACGACCCCGACTCGCAGCTGTGGATCCTGCTCACCGGCTGGCACTCGGTGCTCAAAGCCTACGAGATGTACGGTCCGGGCAAGCTGACCGAGGGCGAGGAGGCGCAGTACTGGGCCGAGTGCGCCGTCGCCGCCGAACTGCAGACGTGCGAATCGTCGGACGTCCCGCGGACGCGCGAGGGGATCCGCGCGTACTTCGAGGAGATGCGCCCGCGACTGGCGGCCAGCGAGGCGGCGCAGCAGATGATGTCCCACCTGCTCGACCCGCGGGTGGTGCTGCCCGATGGGCCGCTGCTGCTGCGGCCTGCGCGATATGCGGTCGCCCGGCTGCTGCGCGCCGGCACCATTGCGACCATGCCGCGCTGGATGCGGCAGATGGGCGGCATCCGGCAGAGCCGGCTCACCGACGCCGTGGTGCCGGCGATCCTGCGGGCGGGCTTCCGTGCGTTCGATCGGAGTACCCCGGTCAAGCGGCGGGTGCTCGCCGTGGTCGCGCCCTCCACGCTGCCGATCATCGAGCCGATCTGGCAGGGCATTCCGCCGGTGCGGCCGATGACCGTCACGCCTGCCGACGCACGCCAGCGGTACGGCGTGCGCCCCCCGGCCGAGGCGCACCTCGATCTGCGGGCGAAGCAGTACGACCGGGTGTTCGGTCAGGGCGCCGCGCCCTCCGAGGACGGACTGCTCGAGTCTCAGGAACTGCTCGGCCGCCTGGGCTGAGCGGCCTTCGCGTATCGAGGCGGCCGTCCGGAGGAGGTCGACGCCCTACGACGACGGTGGGTTAGCCTGGTCGGTGGGCGAGAGCCCGATGGAGACGTGGCAGAGCGGCCGAATGCACTCGCCTTGAAAGCGAGCGTGGGTAAAACCACCGGGGGTTCAAATCCCTCCGTCTCCGCAGCTGGTTCAGGGATGATCGCCACTGCGTGCCCTTGGCGTCGCTGGGGTCGAGAGCGCCGTCGCGTGGTCCGTCTCGTCAGCTAGGGATGCGCTCGCGAGAGTGGTCCGACATGCTCGATCTGGCCGTCGGACCGCCGCCTCGGCGCTCTCGTACCTCGGCGCTGCGGGCGGGGTCGGCGGGCAGTCCAGATCGGCCTGCGGGTTCCGCCCTTCTGCGCGGTCGCCCGCTCGGGGTGCGGGGGCCGGTCGCCGGCGCAACTATTGACGACGAAGCCGCACGGGAACTTGTGTCAGGCACCTGTTACCGTCCGTTCCGGGTTAACCAGCGCTTCGGTGTTTCCCCAGGTCGCGTATCCGGAGAATTCCGGACCGGAATCCAATATTGGTCTTCTACCTGCATGTTTATCGATTCTTGTCCCCGCGGGTTGACCTCACGCTCCTACCGTTGTTCCCGCCCCGCATCCACGGGGATCACGAGCAGGCGAGAGTGAGTACGAGCAGTGACCAGAGCAGTCATGAGCGACCAGCAGACCCGCGGCCACCGCCGCACCTCCAACAGTAGAACCGGCTTTACACATGTCACATTTGTGAGCATGCGAATTAACGCGCATCGGCGTGTCGCTGCCCATGAAAGGACTGACCGGTCAGTAACTTCTGAGCGCGTGACTTTCTCGAATTTCGGTAGTAGGTGGATGAGGCGTTTCGTCGTGACCGCGGTGATCGCGGCGGCGGCGGTGCTGGCGGTTCCCGGCGGTGAGGCCTCGGCGAAGGGCGAGTTCGCTGATCGGTCGGTGACCCGCACGACCGCCGACGGGTGGAAGGTGACGTTGGTCAAAGCGAACGAGCGGGTGCGCATCTCTTGCCGCGGGACCTGCTCGAACGCATCCCGATGGACTGGTGGGTCCCACCGAAGGACGGGCTCCCCGGCCCAGCCACCCCCGGCCCGGACGGCACCCGCATACCACTGCCCATCGACCCCGACCTCGGCGATGACATAGCCGACCGGATCGGCGACATCGTCACCTGGTTACTGAACATCCTCAACCAGAACGGAGCACCCGACGGAGACACAGACCCGCCGAAGATCCCCGGTGCCCCACTGGAGTCAGACGCTCTCAACGAGTTGATGGAGCGGCTTGGAGATCTCGCTGACCAGGCTCAAGAGGTGGTCAGAGGCATACTCGAAGAGCTGGTGAAGAATCGGGATCTGGATCCTGCGGACGTGCCCGAGGGGCTGGAGGAGGCGATCAGGAACCTGCACCGAGCAACGACCTGGGGATCGAAGGTTCACAAAGCTCTTGAAGACCTTGTCCGCGAATGGGCCGCGCGGATTGAGCAGTCGCTTGGAGAGGGCTTCCGGGTCTATCCTGAGCAGTCCGTGCCCAAGGGGGCTCCTCCCCCAACAGACGACGACGGCATGATTATCTGGTCGGAGCATGGCGAAAAAGATACTCTACGGCCAGATGTGATTATCACCCAGGTTGTCGATGGCGCCGAGAGCCTGTTGCTCATCATAGATCTGAAGACTGGTAATGCTGGAATCTCAAAGGCTTGGATAAAGAACCTTCAGAAGTCCTTCGACATGCCGGATGAATTGTTGGGCCGATTCTTTGAGGAACTGCGACCGACCTTGCCGCGGCCCAAGAACGTACTAGAGGAGAATGTACTGTGGCTTTGACCGTGAAGCAATGGCGAGAAGTGGTCTCGCAGGCTGCTGAACTCTTAGGGAATGGGTGGGAAGTGGCCGGCAAAGGCCGCCGCACAGGTCTTATGTGGTCGTCTCCGCAGTGGTGGTTACAATACGTGTACCAGGAGAGGACCTCGAATGGGCGGATGGTCGCATACCGCGGCCTGTTGTCTGTTCCGCTTCAGGGAACACAGGTCGGATATGGTGGCGTCGCCGGCGACCAGTTTCGAATCCCGGATGGCGCAAATCTGCGCTTCGTTAATGTTGACGATGCGAATGTGGTTGCGGAGTTCGCTAGGAAATCCGATGAAATCAAGTTTAGGCCATATTCCGATATTCATCGGGCATGTGAAATCTCGCAGGAAAAACATGAGAAGAACTATGCAGAAGGTCGCGGCGACTATATCTATCGTGGTGTCACTCTGCAACATTTTGTTGCTCTGAGGGTGCTGTGTGGTTCACGCCCCTTGCCGGATCTTGTGACCGACGTCGGTCGTGTTCTGGTCGATGGTGAGTTCGGTACTTACGGGATCATGGGTGATCGGTCTGCTGATCATGGGGAGGGCCGGTTGCGGGCGTATTGGGAAGATTTGTATGCCCGGATTCAGACTGGGGACCGGCGTTTGGTGGAGGAGTTGTTCGCGCGGACGCGGTTGGATACGTTGCGGTGGTTCGGTCTGTCGGATGCGCAGATCCCTGATCCGGTGTTTCCGGAGTTGGAGGTGCCCTGGTGAGTACTTATGGTGTGGTCGTGATCGCTGATGTCCCCGAGGTGGCGGCGGCGGAGGCGCTGGTGGAGCGGGTGTCGGGGGTGCTGCGGGCCAGTTGGGGTGCGGGGTCGTGTCCGGTCGACGATCTGGACTACGAGGTGGAGGAGTCCGAGGCCGGGGTGCGGGTGTCGATCAGTGTGCCGGGGATGGTCACTGATCACCGCGAGGCCAAGTTCTTCGCCAGCGCTCCGTCGGGTCGGGCGGTGATCTGCGAGGACGGTGACGAGTTCGGTGTGGTGTTCCAGGTGTGGCGTCTGGATCCGGACGGAAGCGAGTGCCTGTATCGGGCCTACGTGCATGATCCTGACTTGGATGCGGAGCCGGAGGCGTTGGCGCGCACGATCACCGGTGCGGCGGCGGCGCAGGCGGCCGCTGAGTTGTTCGGTGGTTCGCCGGCGTCGTTGCTGGCGTTGGAGGTTGATCCGTCTCCGGTCAGTGAGGAACTCGGTGTGATCGGCACACCGTTCGATCCCTGGTTGGAGCCGTTCGGCCTGCAGTGGCCAGATCTGTAGGTCTTGAACAGCCGTGTGGGGCGTGGCCGGTGCAGTTGGCGGCTGTGCGGAGGCCCTCTGAGGTTTCCCAACGGCTTGGTTGGTTGTTGCTGCGCAGGCGATGTCCACATGTTCACCTCGGCTGCAGACAGGCTCGCGCGAAAACGGGTGTCCCGCCCCGGGTTTGATGTCTCCATCAAACCCGGGGCGGGACAACACGCTCGAGCGAAGCGTGCTCACCGAGGAACAGAGTCAGTTGCTGGTGGCGATGGCCGAACCGTTGTTTCGCCAGCCCGGCACCGGCCTGGACCGCATCCCGACCACGGCTGCGGTGGCCCGGCGGCTCGGCTGGTCGGTGGCCAAGACCAATCGACAACTGGACCGGCTCTGCGAGCGGCTGGCCGGGGCCGGCGTCGCTGGTCTCACCGGCGACGGGCGCGCCAGCGCGGTCAATCGTCGTGTGCGGCTCGTCGAGTACGCGATGGATACGCGCCTGGTCACTCCGGACGATCTGCGCCTGCTCGACGGCGGCTAGCGCAGAGAATCTGTGCCGCATCGCGGGTCGCCGAAGTGCTGGTCCGCGCCTGCTCGGCCGAAACGAGGGTGCCCGGCACCCGGGTTTCGGTTTGACACCCTCGACTGAAGGTGCCAGAGCGAGACAGGTGTGCCCGGCACCTTCGTTTCGGCTGGAGGAGCGCTCGGGCAGGAGCGGTGCGACGAGTGTGACGGTGAGTAGGCTGGGCGGATGACCCTGCATCTCGAAGCATCGCGCACCGTTCCGGCGACCGTCGACGATGCGTTCGCACAGGTCCTGGCGGCTCCGCTGGAGCAGCTCTTCCGTCGCCGTTACGCCGCGATCGCACCCATCTCGGCGGTGTACGGCCAGGACGGTGAGTGGGGGAGCGCCGGGCAGATCCGCACGATAGCGCTCAGCGACGGCGGGGAACTGCAGGAGACGCTGACCGAGGTCGACGAACCGAGTTCCTTCGCCTACACGATCAGCGTCGCGCGGGGACCGAACCGATTCCTCATCGGCGGCGTCGTCGGTCGCTGGAGTTTCGAGTCGGCCGGCACCGGCACCCGGATCACGTGGTCGTGGGAGGTGACCTCGGCGAACAAGGCGGCGGTGGCGGCCATGCCGCTCTTCGGCCGCATGTGGCGGGGATATGCGCGTCAGGCGCTGGAAGAGGTGGAGGAGCTCCTGGTCGGCTGAGACCTGATCCACGTGTGGGCCGGCGCGGACTCAGTCGGTTGTGGCGAGCCGGCGGCGCTCTGGCGTGTCGCGGCGGGTGTCGAGCCACCCGAGTGAGCTCGGCGCGGTGATGAACTGCAGCGGAAGGTGCCAGCCGAACGGCCACTCCCGGTACGTCACGTCGCCGCCCAGCGCGCGATAGCGGTCGGCGAGGGCCCGCACATCTTCGGCGGCGATCACCTCGTCGCGCCTGCCCTGCTGGATCAGCAGCGGCGCGTTCGGCGCGCGGTGGCCGGGCCGGATGTCGTCGAGAATCCGTGTCATCACGGGGTCGCCGAGGAGTTCGTCCAGGCCGTGTCGCAGATGACCGCCGATGTCGCGGAAGGTCAGGCGGGCCAGGACGTCGAGCGTGGTGCGTCGTTCGGTGTCGGAGATCCGGTCGAGGAACGACCGGCTCACATGGCGGTCCAGCACCTCTCGCAGCTCGGGGTACGCCCGGCGCAGGCCGGCGATGAAGACCAGCGGGAAGCCCGCGAACCGACCGCCGTTGAGCCGCAGGAAGGTGGCGCCGGGATCGCCCACCGGTGCTCCGGCGACGGTGCCGACCACGTTCAGTTCCGGTGCGTAGGCGCCGGCCTCCTCGGCTGCCCAGACCGTGGCCAGGCCGCCGCCGGAGTAGCCCCACAGGCCGACCGGGGTGCCACCGTGCGGCGAGGTCCCGAGAAACTCGTGCGTCGCGCGCACGCCGTCGAGCACCCGGTAACCGGGCTCGCGCGCGGTTCCGAAGTGCCCGTGGATTCCCTCGTGGTCGGGGATCGAGACGGTCCAGCCCCGCCGGACCGCCGCCAGGATCAGCGGCAGCTCGAGGCGCGCGAGTGCTCCGTCAGCCTGACTGCCGTGCCGCAGCGCGTACGACGGGAAGCAGCGCGGAGACACCCCGTCGATCGCACACTGGTACGAGAGGAGCCCCCGTCGCGGTGCCCTCGCCCCGTCAGAGGTGATGACGGTGGTGATGCCGACCTCGGCGCGGCCGCGCAGATCGGTCGTCCGGTAACGGAGCTGCCAGGACCGGGCCGGAACCTTGATCCGCCCGGCCGCGGCCAGGGTCACCTCGCGGGCGTCGAGGAGCGTTCCGGGGGGATCGTTCTCGAGGTCGTTGTGAGGGAAGTGGAACGGATCCTGGTCTGGGGGCAGGACCGGGGCAGTCATGTCTTCCACGCTACGGCCGCCGAGGGTCGCCGTCTCTGCACGCAAGAGAGAGATCCGGCCTCGGGATTGGTTCCCGGAGACAAAGAACTCCTACGACCGGCCGTGAGACGATCCGGCGATCCGGACGAGATCGTTCGCCGGCGGGGTCGGACGCGGGGGCCGCCACACAGCCCGAAGTTCGCGTTCCACCACCAGTCCGGGGACGTCGACCACCTGCACCGCGCCGGTCGCTGCGACCGAATCGACGGCCAGGGTGCTCAGGACGGCGGGTCCCATGCCGGCCGCGACTGCTGTGAGAATCGCTGCGCTGCTTCCCAATTCGAGGAGCGGGGCGGCCCGTGGGTGATCGGCGAGAGCTGCGTCGAGGGTGTCCCGGGTGCCCGACCCGGCCTCCCGAGTCACCAATGGCGTGCCGGCGAGCTCGTCGACGGCGGGCGGGCGTCGTCGCACCCACAGGTGATCGGGCGGGACGACGACGACCAGACGGTCCCGCGCGACCACCGCGTGGCGCAGCCCCGTGGGGTGGCCCGGCGACTCGATGAAGCCGACGGCGCACTCTCCGGAGGCCACCAGCTCCAGCACGCGGGCCGAGTTCTGCATCTGCAGGTGCACCCTGGTCGCCGGGAACTCCGTGCGGAATCGCCCGAGCCAGCGGGGCATCAGGTGCTCGGCGACGGTCAGGGATGCCGCCACGGCGAGGGCCGAGGTCTGCTCGCCCCGCAGGCCTTCGGCGACGTCGAGCAGACGCTGCGCGCCCGCGATGGTCTCGCGGGCCCAATGCACCAGCACCGTTCCTTGCGCCGTCAGCCGGGAGCCGTGCGTCGATCGGGTGAGCAGCGTGACGCCCAGTCGGCGCTCCAGACGGGCGATCGCGCGGCTGGCGTTGGGCTGGGCCACCTGCAGTTCCCGGGCCGCTGCCGACAGACTGCCCCGTTCGTCGACTTCCACCAGCAGCTGCAGTGCCTGGAGGTCGAGCGAACTGACGGTCATGCCCCGAGGATATCCACTCTGGATATGACCGGGCATGCATTCTGGATATGTGTTCATGTCGAAACGGCGGCTACCGCACGACGACGTCGGCGAACAGCATGGAGAGCATGACTGTTACGCCGCGCGCATCGGGGGCTCGGCCCGTGGGCCGCGTGTCCTTCGGCAGGCCCAGGACCCGTCTTACGCGGGCTCCGTCACACCTGGTCAAGGCGGCGTGCCGCGCGACCGTCGAGGGGCTTCGCTGGGCGGGCGTGAGAGCGCCGGGCCTGCTGATCGCCGGCGGCGCCACGACCGCGGCCCTCGTCGGGCATCGAGCGTTTCCGGCGGTGAGCCCGCTGGTCGTCGCGATCGTGCTCGGGGTGCTGGTGGCCAACCTCCGTCCGCCGGGACCGAGGTATGCGCCCGGCCTCACCGTCGCGTCCCGCTCGCTGCTGCGGATCGGCGTCGCTCTGCTCGGGCTGCAGCTGGCGTTCGGAGACATCCTCGACCTCGGGCCCGTGATGGTTCTGGTGATCGTGGCGACGGTGGCCTCGAGCATCGCGGTCACGCTGTGGGCGGGCGCTCGACTCGGGATCAACCCGGCCCAGCGGCTGCTGATCGCCTGCGGAACGTCGATCTGCGGGGCCGCGGCCGTCGCCGCCGCCGACGGCGTGCTCGGGGGTGATCGGCCTGCGCCGTCGCCCGACGGCGCCCCGGCGACTCCGCAAGCTCCGGCCGCCACGAGTCCTTCGAGCGACGCGGCCGCCACTGCGATCGCGGCGGTGGTCCTGTTCGGAACGCTGCTGCTCGGTCTGCTCCCGCTGGCCGTGCACGTGCTGGGCATCCCCGACCAGGCGGGCGGGATCTGGGCCGGGCTGGCGATCCACGAGGTGGCGCAGGCGGTCGCTGCGGGCGGTCTGATCGGCTCGGGCGCGCTGGCGGTCGCGGTGGTGGTGAAGCTCGGCCGCGTCCTGATGCTCGCGCCCGTGCTGGCTGTGATCAGTGTCCGGCGCCGACGCGGCGCTCCCGCCGCCTCCCGTCCGCCGCTGGTGCCGCTGTTCGTGATCGGCTTTCTGGGCTGCGTTGCGCTCGCATCGACCGGGGCCGTGCCTGCACCGGTGGCCGGCGTCGCCGGGCAACTCCAGGTCGCGTTGCTGAGTGCGGGCATGTTCGCGCTGGGCACCGGGGTCCGGCTGCGCACAGTCCGTGCCGTAGGCCCGCGGCCATTCGTGCTCGCCGGGATCGGAACCGCGTGGATCGGCGCGATCGGGCTCGCGGCCGCTCTTCTCGTGGGTCCTTGACGCGGTTCGCGGGGCAGTGAATCGGTGATCGAGGCCGAGACGAGGGTGCCGGGCACCTTGAATCCGTTCTGGCACCTTCGGCCGACGGTGCCAGAACGAGGCGGCGGTGCCGGGCACCTTTATTTCGCGTCCGCGGACGCGATCCTTTAGACATGGAGGCATGATTTCCTCGCCAAGTCCGCTGCCCGTCGCGATCGAACCGGAGCGGGATCGGCATCTGGTGGCCGCGGTCGAGGAGGCGGGCGGGGTCGTCGTGCCGCTCGAGCAGGCCCGGGCCCTGGTGTGGATCGGAGAACCGGCGGAGTTCCCTGTACTCGGGGAGCAGATCGAGTGGGTGGCGCTCAAGACCGCGGGCATCGAGGCCTTCCGCGCGGCCGGCGTGATCGACGACCGCCGCATCTGGACCAACGCGTCCGGCTTCTACGCCGCCGGATGCGCCGAGCACGCCCTCGCGCTGCTGCTCGCCGGGTTGCGGCAGATCGGCACCAGCGTCGTCCTCGGGTGGAACGACGACGTGATCCCGCCCGCGGTCCGTACGCTCCGCGGAGCCACGGTGACCATCGTCGGAGCCGGCGGCATCGGCCGGGAACTGACGCCGCGGCTGTCGGCGTGCGGCGCATGGGTGGTGGCGGTGAACCGCTCGGGGACGCCGGTCGACGGTGCGGTCCGCACGGTGACGCCGGACCTGCTCGACGACGTCCTCGCCGAGACCGACCACGTGGTGTTCGCGGCACCGGCGACCGCGGACACCCGGCATCTGATCGACGATCGCACGCTCGCCCTGCTCAAGCCGCACAGCTGGGTCGTGAACGTGGCGCGCGGATCGCTGATCGATCAGGCCGCGCTGGGCCGGGCGCTGACCGAGGGCCGGATCGCCGGCGCCGCTCTCGACGTGACCGATCCGGAACCGCCGCCGCACGACGACCCGCTGTGGAGCCTGCCGAACCTGATCGTGACCCCGCACATCGCCAACCCCGCGCCGGGCCTGACCCGGGAGATGGCTCCGTGGCTGGCCGAGAACGTCCGGCGCTTCGCCGCCGGCGAGCAGCTGATCTCCGTCGTCGACCCGGCGCGCGAGTACTGACGACGTCGACTCGGTCGTGACGGCGGCGTTTCGACGCGGCCAGGCCCTAGCGGGCCTGTCCGGCTCAACGAGCGATGGGGTGGCCCGTCCGGATTAACGATCGACGAGGGGCGGCCTGTCCGGCTCAACGAGCGATGGGGGTGGGCCGGGCTCAACGATCGACGAGGGGCGGGCCTGGCTGAACGGTCGATGGGGGCGGGCCTGTCCGGCTCAACGGTCGACGGGTGGGTGACGAGTGTCCCCGCCCCGGTTCAGCGCGCCGATGCGGCCGACGGCGTCGCTCGGGCCGAGGCCCGGGTTCGGGTCGCGAACGTCACCGCATACGCCACCGACGCGGTCACGACGATCGCGAGACTCGTCCACCAGCCGAGGGCTGCGACACCGGTGGCCAGCAGCACGATCGCGGCCACGACGGCGACGACGATTCCCGCGGCGATCCCGAGGTCGCCGCCGGATCCCGCCAATTGCGCACCCATCAGCGCGGCCGCCACCAGGGCGACGAGCAGGAGCAGGACCGGCGCGCCCACGTCGAACAGGGCCAGCGCCGCGGCCACGACAGCGGCCGCCGTCAGCCAGCTCGGCGCCACCGCGAACTCGGACGGCGGAGCCCCGGACTCGCTGTTCGGCTCGTCGTCGGCCGACACGGGATCCGCGGGCCCGGGATCGACCGGGAGTCCGGCCCGGGCCGCCCCCGACAGGGCGTGCGCGACGAACGCGGTGAACAGGATCGTGTGGATCATCAGCATCAGGCCGGCCAGCCCCGGCAGCATGTCCAGGTTCGCCGGGATGGTGAAGAACTCCATGGACGGCACCAGGACGGCGCCGCCGAGCAGCATCATCATGCCGATCACGATCAGCGCCACGATGATCACGGCGCCGCCCAGGGTGCGCGGGCGCGACCACCTGCCCACCAGCGCACTGGTGCGCAGCGTGTTGTCGGCCCAGCCGATCACGATCATCACGACGGCGATTCCCACGCCGGCGGATGCCGACAGACCGTCGACCAGCCGCACGGGCGAGGCGACCACGCCCGGGCCGCCGAGGTAGAACCCGACCGCGAGCGACAGCACCACCGGCACGATCATGAACCACATCGCCGTCGAGCCGATACGGTGCGTCGCCGCCAGCTGCTGTGCGTACACGAGGTACCCGGCGACGACGGTGATCGCCAGGACGATGATGCGCGGATCGAGCCGGCTCAACAGGGAGAGCGTCTGGCCCGCCGAGATCAGCAGCACGGCGGTGATGCCCGTCGAGACGGCGAACCGCACCGGACCGTTCGGCCGCGGACTCCGGCGCCGGCGGCGGTCCGCGAACGGTCGAGGGCGAACACGGCGGCCAAGAACGCGAGACCCATGACGACCAGCAACACGAGGAGGCCGGCCAGCGCCAGGCCGCTGGAAGCGAGCACCGGCACCGCCAGCACGGCGTAGACCAGCACCGCCGCGATGCCGCCGCGGCGCATCGCTCCCGGCCCCGGCGGCCGTGGGCTCCGGAACGCCGCCCACGTCACGATCAGGAAGGCGAGCGCCAGCGCAAGCGAGGCTTCGAGCGCGATGTCCCGATTCATCAGTTCACCCCCGTCACCGTGCCGACGGTGCCCAGCAGTTGGTTGGCGCAGTTGTTCGGTGGTGTTTGCTCTTGTTCACGGCGACGTCGCCGATCATGGGCGACCGATCGCGGACCGCCCGCATCGCGTCCAGGACTCCGCGCCCCTCGAGCGGACCAGACCAGGTACGACGACGGTCCCGGCGCCCCCATCCCGGAGTAGTCCGAGCCGACGACGGCCAGTCCGGCGTCGAGCAGCGGTTTGAGGTGCGGAACCCACGCGGTGTAGCCGGGCGTCGACGGCTGGAACGGGGTGTGGCTGATGCCGCACATGCGTCCGACGCCGGTGGTTCCGTGCGCGAACGAGACCAGCGGGTAGCCGCGGTTCGGACCCTGTGCTGCCGGCGCCGCGTAGACGCCGGACACCGGAAGCCTGTTCCCCTGGAGGTCGGTCGAGACATAGAGGATGCGGTACATCCGGACCTCCGGAGGCGCATCGGCGACCGGCTCGGCGGCGAACAGCTCGCCGACCTCGGCGTCGTCGGGCATCGGGGTGTCGTAGAACGGACTGAGCGGAGGGGGCACCGCGGTGTCGAAGTCGCCGCCCTCGCCCTGCCACTCCTGATTCATCGGCGCGTCGACCAACGACGTTGCCGGGGCGGTGGCGATCAGGCCAGGCCGCTGATCACCGCGGCCCCGATCGCGATCTACACGTGCGTTCTGCGAGACGCCACGTCGACTCCTTGCCGGTCGGGGTGGCACCCGCCGCGGGACGGCGTCGGCGCCCCTGAATCTGTGACACGTCCAGGGTCGCACCGGGCGGGGGCCTGCCGCTGCGGGTTGCGCGATGCAGGTGCTCGTCGAGTCGGTCGGAACGCCTCGCGGGCTCAGTCGAAGTCGGCGCCGGTCTGTGGGGGAGTCGCCGCCAGCAGGTCGTTCTCCGCGTCGGTGAACGCCCGCGCCCGCGACAACAGCCGCACGCCCTCGGGCGCCTCCAGCGAGAACCCGGCGCCGCGGCCGGGGACCACATCGAGGATCAGCTGGGTGTGCTTCCACACTTCGAACTGATCCCCGGCGATCCACACCCGAACCGGCGGCAGAGGACTGGGCAACTCCAGTTCACCGACCAGGACGTCGCGCTGACCGATGCGGTACTCGCCGACCGGGTAACACATCGGCGCCGAACCGTCGCAGCAGCCGCCGGACTGGTGGATCATCAGGCCGCCGTGCATCTCGGTCAGTTTGGTCAGCAACTCGGTGGCGGCCGGACGCGCCACCACGCGATCGGGGGTTGCGCCCGCGGGGGAATCGCTCATCGTCGTACCTCCGTGTACCCGTTCGTCATGTCCTCTACCTCCATCCCTCCGGACGCCCCGGAGCTCGAACGGCCGCCGGCCCGTCGTCGGGCCCCGGAAGCCCCGGACACGACGACGGGCGGACGTCCTCTTCGGCGAGCGACCTCTAGAAGAAGCCCTTCGGGTCCTGGCTGTAGCCGACCAGCAGGTTCTTGGTCTGCTGGTAGTGCGACAGCATCATCAGGTGGTTCTCGCGGCCGATGCCGGAGTTCTTGTACCCGCCGAACGCGGCGTGCGCCGGGTAGTCGTGGTAGGTGTTGGTCCACACGCGGCCGGCCTGGATGTCGCGGCCGGCGCGGTAGGCAACGGTGCCGTTGCGGCTCCACACGCCTGCGCCCAGCCCGTAGAGGGTGTCGTTGGCGATGCGGATGGCGTCGTCGTAGTCGGAGAAGCTGGTCACCGCGAGGACCGGACCGAAGATCTCCTCCTGGAAGATCCGCATGTCGTTGTTGCCCGCGAACACCGTCGGCTTGATGTAGTAGCCGCCGGAGAGGTCGCCGCCCAGGTCGACGGGCTCGCCGCCGATCAGCACCTTGGCGCCCTCCTCCTTGCCGATGGCCAGGTACGACTGGATCTTCTCGTACTGGTCGTTCGACGCCTGCGCGCCCATCATGGTCTCGGTGTCGAGCGGGTTGCCCTGCTTGATCTTGCTGACCCGATCCACCGCGCGCTCCAGGAAGTCGTCGTAGATGCCTTCCTGGATCAGGGCGCGGCTCGGGCAGGTGCAGACCTCGCCCTGATTGAGCGCGAACATCGTGAAGCCCTCGAGGGCGCGCTGGACGAAGCTGTCTTCTTCCAGCAGCACGTCGTCGAAGAAGATGTTCGGGCTCTTGCCGCCGAGCTCCAGGGTCACCGGAATCAGATTCTCCGACGCGTACTGGGAGATCAAGCGGCCGGTGGTGGTCTCGCCGGTGAAGGCGATCTTGCGGATCCGGTTGCTGGACGCGAGCGGTTTGCCGGCCTCCACGCCGAAGCCGTTCACGATGTTCACCACGCCGGCTGGGATCACGTCGGTGAGCAGGCTCATCAGATACAGGATCGACGCCGGGGTCTGCTCGGCCGGCTTGAGGACCACGCAATTGCCGGCGGCCAGCGCGGGTGCCAGCTTCCAGACGGCCATCAGGATCGGGAAGTTCCACGGGATGATCTGGCCGACGACGCCCAGCGGCTCGTGGAAGTGGTAGGCGACGGTGTTCTCGTCGATCTCGGAGATGCCGCCCTCTTGCGCCCGGATCACGCCCGCGTAGTAACGGAAGTGGTCGATCGCCAGGGGGATGTCGGCGGCGAGGGTCTCGCGGATCGCCTTACCGTTCTCCCAGCTCTCGGCGAGCGCGATCTTCTCCAGATTCGCTTCCATCACGTCGGCGATCTTGTTCAGCACCGCGGCGCGCTCGGCCACCGCCGTCTTGCCCCACGCGGGTGCCGCGGCGTGCGCGGCGTCGAGGGCGAGGTCGATGTCCTCCGCGGTGGAACGGGCCACCTCGCAGAAGGTCTTGCCGTCGATCGGCGACGGATTCTCGAAGTACTGACCCTTGACCGGCGGGACCCACTGGCCGCCGATGAAGTTGTCGTAGCGGGACTCGTAGCTCATGAGCGAGCCATCGGATCCGGGCTTGGCGAATACCGGCATCGAACTCTCCTTTGTGCGAGGTGACTGCATTGTCAGGTCACGCGCTGGTGATCTGTCCCACAGCGTAGAGGCGATGTGGTTGCAGTCACGTTGCAACCGAGGGGGTCAGTTCAGCCCGAAACGCCGGTCGAGCAGACGGGCGCGGCCGGCGGAGATGGTCCGCCGCGGATCCCCGGCGGGGAGCACTGCGGTGAGGCGCTGCCAGGCGAGCAGGTCGTCGCGGCCGTGCGGCGACGCCGTCCACGCGGTCAGGGCGTCCGAATCGGACGCGGCCAGCAGTCGGGACCGCAGATCTTCCCGGACCTCCTCGAAGAGTTCGACGACGCCGGGGGCCGCCGATTCGGCCAGCAGTCCGCCGCGGCCGAGGCGGGCGATCGCCTCGGTCAGCGAGCCCGTGGCGATCAGCTCGCCGAGCTCGGCGACGTCGGACGTGGCCTCGACGGTGAGCCGGTACGGGCGGGCGGCGATCAGGTCGCCCAGATCGCGACGCAGCCGCGAGATCTCCGCGCGCACGGTCACTGCGCCGAGCTCGCCGTCGGACAGCAGCATCGCCAGCTCGTCGGTGCCCAATCCCTCGGGGCGGCTGGTCAGCAACAGCAGAATCTCCGCGTGGCGGGGGGAGAGCGGCCGGGTGCGGCCGTCGGGTGTGGCCCACCCGGGGGTGCCCAGCACGGTCAGGCGCGGCACGGAGTGGATCGGCAGGCCGCGGACGGCGGGGCTCAGGTCGACGGCTTTGGCCAGGAGCTCGCGTTCCACCGCGGCCACTACCGAACGCACCGCCGCGAGGGCGAACGGCTGGCCGGCGGCGTCGCCGCCCGTCACGTCGATCGCGCCGATCACCTCGCCGGTCGTCGGGTTGTGCACGGGGGCGGCAGCGCAGTTGAACTCGTGCACCCGGGACACGAAATGCTCGGGTCCGCGGATCTGCACACCCTGGTCGACGGTCAGGGCCAGCCCCGGCGCGTTGGTGCCGACGGTGTGCTCGCTCCACACCGAGCCCTCCACGAAGTCGATGCGCGCGGCTGCATCGCGTGCGCTCCGGTCGCCTTCCACCCAGAGCAGGCGACCGTGCTGGTCGGTGAGGGCGACGACGACGTCGGTGCCGACGATGTCGTCGATCATCAGGGACTGCACCAGCGGCCGCATCGCGGTCAGCGGGTGTCCCGCTCGGTACTCCTCGAAGTCGGCGGCGCTCCACTGGGCGGGGTCGACGTCCACGTGCGCGCCGGCCGGATCGAGACCGCCCTGCGCCGACCGTTGCCACGAGTCGCGCACCACCTTGCGCACGGCCTCGGCGGGCGGCTCGACCCCCGCGAGGAACCGTTCGTACGCACGCCGGACCCGGGTCAGCGGGGCTTCTGCCATGGCGACTCCGGGTGCGGCGGTGGGCGGCGGGAAGGCTTCGACGGAGAAACCTTGTCATTGATTCTGCGCCTCGTCGGTGGTGTCGGCAATAATCGTGAGGTGAAGCGGCCGCGGGTGCCGGCTGGGCGAGGAGATGCAGATGACCGAGAGCACGACCTCGAGTACGCCGTCGAAGGACGCGCCCGCACCCGGGAACGCGCGATCGCACAACTCCTCCGAGCCCGCCGTGGACACCGGGTCCGAGGGCACCAAGGAGGTCGCGCGCCGCGACCTCGGCGACGACCGCGGGCGTACCGTCATCGCGGACACGGTGGTCGCCAAGATCGCCGGGATCGCCACCCGGGAGATCGGCGGCGTGTACGACCTGGGCGGCACCGGTGAACGCATGGTCGGCAAGGTGCGCGACTTCGTGCCCGGCACGTCGTCGAACGTCACCCAGGGCATCGAGGTGGAGGTCGGGGAGCGCCAGACGGCGGTCGACGTGCAGATCATCGCCGAGTACGGCGTCCCGATCCACCAGCTCGCCAACGCCATCCGGCGCAACGTGGTCGGGGCCATCGAGCAGATGACCGGGCTCGAAGTGACCGAGGTGAACGTCACCGTGCACGACGTGCATCTGCCCGATGCCGAGACTCCGAGCAACGATCCCGCGCAACCCCCGCGCGTGCAGTGACCGGTCTCGGCGGCCCGGATCCGCTCGGCGAACTGGCCGAGGGGATCGCCCGAGCGGCGTTGGCCGTGCCGGGGGTCGCCGCCCTGTCGGGAGGCGCGTTCGGGGCCGTCGCCACCTCGCTGCCCGGGCGTCGCGTGGTCGGCGTGGCGCTGCGCGAGACGTCCGGGGAGGTGGCGTTCGTCGGTGAGCTCGGATACGACCTGCGGGCCGTCGCCGAGCGGGTGCGGGCGTCGGCCGAAGAACTGGCCGGGCGGCCGATCGACGTCGTCGTGGCCGATCTGCAGGCGCCCGGTGACCGTACAGTCGGCGAACACACAGAGAGTGACGAGAGATGAACAGTAGTTGTGCCGTCGTCGGCCTCATCGCCGGTCTGCTGCTGGCGCTCACCGCGACCACCGGTGGTCTGGTCGGACTGCTGATCGGGGTGGTGCTCGGCGGGGCCGGGCTGGCGCTGGGGATGCATCGTGACGGTGCCATCGACTTGAGCGCGGTGCTCCGGAGCCGCAACCGTGGCTGATGACGACGCCACGGTCGGCGCGGCCGTCGCCGGCGCCCTGGTGCTGGCCGACCGGGTCGGCGCCAAGATCGCCGAACGGGCCGCGCTGGACGTGGACGCCGTCGTCGCCTACAAGAGCCCGATGGGCTCCGCGCTCGGCGGGGTGTCGGCGGCCCGTTCGCTGGTCGGCGGGGTGTATCCGCGTGCCGAGATCGACATGGGCGCGTCAGCGCCGCGGCTGTCCATCGAGGTCGCGCTGGTCTGGCCGTCGGCGCTGACCGCGGTCTGCCGCGAACTGCGGACGCGCCTGACCGACGAGCTCGAACGGCTCACCGGTGTGCGCCCGGTGGCCGTCGACGTCGAGGTCGCTCACCTGGTTCCGCGCGCCGAGGTACGTGAGCTCGGCGCCGGAATGATCGAACTGCCGGCCGCCGGCGCCGGCGACGAGGCCGACGATGAGGGGGTCGATCCGTGAGGAAGAAGAGTTCCGGTCACGCCTCGGCGGAAGCGACCGGTCCGGTGCTTCGCGACACCGCGGACGGTACCGTCCGCGATCCGGCCTCGCTGCCGAATGCCGCGCTCGTCGGGGCGATTCTCGGTGTGCTCCTGCTCGTTCTGGCCGGACTGGGTATCCGTGACCTCATCGTCCGCGCGGGCTGGCTGCACGGCCCGGAATGGCTGCGCGGTGCGACGCACTGGGGGACCGGGGTGGGCTGGCAGGGTTGGATGTGGGTGGTGGCGGTGCTGCTGATCCTGGCCGGCGCCGGGATGCTGTGGTCGTCGGTCCAGACACGTCGTCGCACGTATCTCTCGGTGGGCCGGGGCGGCGTTCTGTGGACCCGCCCCCGCGCCGTCGCGCGCCGGTGCAGTGCCGCGGCCGGGGCGCTGCCGGGTGTGGACAGGGCGGTGACAGTGGTGGGTCGCCGGACTGTCGCGGTGACCGTGTTCGGTTCGCCCGCCGCCGTCGATGCGGACGCGGTCAGGGCGGCCGTGCAGAGGGTGCTCGACGGCCTCGGGCTCACCGCGAAAGTGAAGGTCAAGATCCGCTCGACGGTGACGAGGGGGTCCGCGTGAATCGCCTTCCCGCAGCCTGGAACCGGATCTCGGTCGGTCTGGTCGGGATCGTCTTGGTCGTCGCCGGCCTCGCACTGATCTTCTCGCAGGTCAACGCCGGTGCACCGTCGCGCTGGGTCGACCGCATCGACCCGGAGAAGGTGCGCCACGCCGCCGATGCGGGGTGGTGGACGTGGATCCTGATCGGGGTCGTGGTGCTCGCCGTGTTGTGGGGCATGAAGCTGCTGCTGACGCTGGTGCGCCCGCAGGCTGTCGACGTCCTGGTGCTCGACGGCTCCGGTGAGGGCGGCCGGATGACCGTCGCTCCCGGCCTGATCGCCGGAGCCGTCGCCGCCGAACTGGCCGCGAATCCGTTGTTCGACGACGTTTCGGTCAAGGCGCTCGACGACCGCGGTGCCAAGATCCTCCGCATCACGGTGACCGCGCCCCCGACGCGGTCGTACGACGAGATCACCGAGGCGCTGTCGGGGAGTGTCGAGCAGATCCGCGAGGCGGTCGCCGGTTCCGGGCTGCACGTGCAGGCGATGATCGACCTCGTGCCGCCGAAGGCCGGGAAGTGAGCAGGCCGTCGCGCCGGTCGAGTGACTCCGCCGGCCGGTCGAGCGACGCGGTCTCTGCCGAATCCCGCTCGTTCCGGCTCGCGTACGTGCCGGGAGTGATGCCCGCGAAGTGGGTGCGCGCCTTTTCCGAGCGCCGTCCCGGCGTCGCCGTCGACCTGATCGCCTGCGCGGCCGCCGAGGCCGCTGATCGGGTGCGCGGCGGGCGGGCCGATGCCGCGCTGGCCCGGCCGGCGGCCGGTGGGGAGGACGGACTGGCGGTGATCAGGCTGTACGACGAGGTGCCCGTCGTCGTCGTGCCGAAGGATCACCTGTTGACTGCGGTGGACGAGGTGACCTGCGCCGACCTGGCTGACGAGCTGTTTCTGCGGCCGCACGACGACGTGCTCGACTGGCCGGAACCGCCCGGTCAGAAGGCCGAGCATCGCCCGGACACCGCCGCCGACGCGGTGGAACTGGTGGCGGCCGGCGTCGGGCTGGTGGTGCTGCCGATGTCGATCGCCCGACTGCATCACCGGCGGGATCTGACGTTCCGGCCGATCGCCGACGGACCGGCGGCGCCGGTGGCGCTGCTGTGGGCCGACCCCGCGGACGACGTGATCGAGGAGTTCATCGGGGTGGTGCGGGGCCGCCGGCCCGGGTCGTCCCGGGGGAAGACCGAGGCGCCGAAGCGATCGGCGAAGGAGAAGGCAGCGGCCAAACGGGCCGCCCGCGAGGCTGCCGGCCAGCTTCCGCCGCGCCGATCTACGGGTGGACGCGGCAGCGCATCGCGGTCCGCCGGTGCCGGAAAGGCCAACGCCCGCCGGACCTCGCGGCGCGGCGGGCGTTGATCTGTCGCTGATTGTTCAGTTACTGAGCGGGTCCGGAGCTCAGAAGCTGAACAGCCAGACGTTCGGGTTGCACCGAGCTTCGCCGAAGCGCTCCGGATCGAGTGCGCGCAGGGCGATCGAGACCGAGCGCGACGAGTACATCATCGACAGGTGGTCGGAGGTGTCGGCCTCGCAACCGTCCTGAAGGGTGAGGTTCTCGACGCCACGCGCCCGGATGAAGGCCGTGTCGTACGGGTGCACCACCTGGTCGTAGCGGGTGGCGACCGAGGTGTACTCGATGCCCGGATACGTCATCCGCTCGGCGTTGATCGCCTTGATGGCGGGCGAGCCGACGCCCTGGTCGATCGCGCCGGCGCCGTACAGCCACGAGGACAGGCCGTTCTCCATCACCGGAATCCCGACGTCGGCCAAGGCGCGGCCGAGCGCGGCGAAGCCCCAGAGGGTGGTGCCGTGGTTCGGCGATCCGAACATGATCAGGCGCTCGACCTTGTTCTTGTCCGGGTTCTCGGCGTTCGCGCCGCCGTTGAACTTCAGGTAGTGACGCGCGACCAGGCCGCCCTGGGATGCGCCGATCACGTCGACCTTGTCCGAGCCGGTGGCTGTGCGGACCCGGTCGATGTAGCGGGCCAGCTGGTCGCTGGACTGCCGGATCGACGCGACCGCGTGGACACCCGGCAAGACGGTTCCGAGGCCGCCCTGGTCGAGCAGGTCGGTGCGGCCGTAGTTCGGGGCGAAGACGCAATAGCCGGCCCGCTTCAGGATCGGCGAGAAATAGGACCAGTTGTTGTAGACGTTCTGGATGGTGCCGTGGATCAGCACGATCGGGTTCTGGCCGTCCTTCGGTGTGCAGGCGAAGTCGTTGGCCCCGGACGGGGCGACGTCCGGATTGAGCTGGGAGTACAGCCACGCGGAGAAGAATCCCGACGGCACCGGACCGTTGCCCTTGGTGTCCGGTATGTCCGGCAGCGTCTTGGGCGCCGAGACGGTGGAACGGGGCACGGCGGTGTCGGCGGCCGGATTCGCCTGTGCGACGGCGTTGCCGGACACCAGTATCGCGGTGACCGCGCCCGTCAGCAGCGCGCTGCCCAGTCGGTGTGCCAAACGCAAGATCTTCTCACTCTCCGAGTTGACCTACGAATACGTAGGCGTAGGTTACTTTTTAGTAGCAGGTGATGAGGCAAGGAACGCTGCCACGGTAACTGCGGACATCGCCACAGGTCACTGCACTCAGGAGAGAAGATTTGCCGGATCATTCGTCATCGGAGACAACTTCGCAGCATCACGGGGCGCCAGGCCTGGTCGCTCGGCTCGCCACGGACTGGCCCGCCCTCGCCGAGCGGTTGCTCAACGGGGGTCTGGGTTCGGTCGTGCCCGCCAGTCTGCCCGACGATCACTACGACGACGTGTTGCCCGTGATCGCTGCGTGCGGCAATGCAGTGTTCGCGGCGCTGGCCGCGGACCGGACGCCGTCTTACGAGCAGATCCGCGCGTTCGCAGAGCCGGTCGCGTACCAGCATGTCGAGGATCGGCTGCCGCTCACCGTCTTGATCAGTGCGATTCACGCGTCCTCGCAGGTGCTGCTGGCGCAGGCCGCCGACTATGCGCGGCCCGACGAGATGGACCAGCTCGTCGAGCTCGGGCAGCGCATGCTCGGGGTGATGACCATGATCGATGTCGCGTGCATCGACGTGTACGCGCAGGAGGCCGGTTCAGCCTTCGACGCGGCGCGGGAGGTGCGGCGCGAACTCTGCGATGCCCTGGTCGGCGGCCGGCCGGCGGCGGGACTCGCTGCTCGCGCGAACACCACGATCGCCGAGCGCTATCTGGTCGTCACCGTGCTGCTGGACGTTGACGCCGACGAGACCCCGCCCAACCTGCTGATCCAGCGTCGCAGGCGTACTCTGCAGGCCGGGCTCGACGGCCTCACCACCGACATCGTCCCGGCACGATTCGACGGTGTGGAGGGTGTCGCCCTGATCGCGGCCGGCAGCGCCGAGGCCGATCCCGAGGATTCGCGGTGGGGCGACCTCGCGCGCAGCCTCGCGGACCGTCTCGGCGTCGACGTCTACGTGGGCCTGATGGAGGACGTCCGCCCGGGCGACATCCCGACGGCGGCGATCGATGCGGCCGAGCTCGGCCGCCTCGCCCGGGTGCTCAAGCGGGGATCGGGTGCGTATCGGATCGACGACCTGCTGCTGGAGTTTCAGGTGACTCGCCCCAGTCCGGCCCGGGATCGACTGGCCGAGCGCGTGGTTCCGCTGTTCGAGTCCGAGCACCTGCTCGACGCGCTCCACGCGCATCTGCAGCACGGCCCGGATCGCAAGGCCGCCGCGGCGCAGGTGCACGTCCATCCGAACACGTACACCTACCGCCTCCGCCGGATCGGCGAGTTGACCGGGCTGAATCCCACGGTTCCGCGCGAGTCGCGCATGCTCGCCGCCGCGTTGATGGTGGCGGGCCGCTGGGAAGGTCCGATGGCCTGATCGTCGCTCTTGTCGTGTGGGCAGCGACATGCGGGTGGGCCGTCGCGCCGACGATCACGAGGGATCACCGGGGATCAGTTCGGCCGTATGCCCGCCGGCGGGGCTGATCCGTGCGGGGCACCGTGTCGGTGACGTGATTCTCCTGTTCGGAGGGTCTGACCGGCCGGTAGACTCGACGCCATGAGTGCCCCGCGCGTCTCCGTGACCACCGCCGATCTGCGGCAGTGGACGCAGGAAGCGCGGCTCCCGGGCGATCCGCCGGAGCTGTCCGACGACGCCGCGCTCCTCATTGCCGCCGGGCACCTGACACCCACCGGGCGGGCGCTCCTGGTCCGCCGGATGTCGCTGGGCAGGCCGTTGCCGCGGTTGGCGACGAGCTACGCGGACCTGCGGCGACTTCAGCACTCGATCGTGCACATCGAGCACCAACTCGCGATGGGTGCGATGCCGAACATGGTGGCGACCGTCTTGCGGACCCGGCTGTCGGGGATGCTGCGCCGGCGCGAGGACGCCCGCCGCGTGGTCGTGGTGGGCAAGGGCGTGTTCGCCACCAGCAGCCGCGCGATCCGCCGGGAGCGCCGGGAGAACCTCTACCTGGAGATCGACGAGCGGGAACGGCTCTTCGGCGGTCTGCTGGCCACCCCGGTCGCCAATCTTCCCACCGGGGGCGCCGCCCGCCGGGCCGGAAGCGCAGCCGTCGACCGCATCGCGGGCTTCGTCGGCACCCTCGCCGGCCGGGGCGCCGCACAGAACGTCGAAGACTGGATCAACGAGGCGCTCGGCTCTGGGAAAGATCCGGTCGCCGCGGGATCGTCTGGGCGCGGGTCGTCGTTCAGCGACGGCTACGAGGCTCTGCAGTTCGTCGCCGGGCACTTCTACGACCGGATCCACCGCAGTCCGGCCTGGAGTTCGGACTTCTTCGAGATGCAGCGCACCGCGGTCAACCTGCACGCGGAGTTGGCTGAGATCGCGGCCGACGTGGTGGCGCTCCGCTCACTGCGGGTCGATCTCGATCGCGCCCGGGCCCGAGCCGGTGACGATCCGGGCTTCGTGCAGCACATCGATCAGCGGGAAGCCGCGCTGCGGCCGGTGTGGACCGAGTTGCTCGGCCGCGTCCAGGCGCTCGTCGAGATCGCCCAGACCGTCGAGTCCGCGTCCGAAGAGCTGCGGATCCTCGACGAGTACGACCGGGCCACCACTCTCGACGCGCGCATCGACCACTTGGTCGCCCGCTCCGGCGACCGGGAGCTCTCCGCCGATCACTCCCGCCTGCTCTCCGAACAGGTGAAGGCCGGCGAGGAGCAACTGCGCATCTACCGAGACGTGTTGCAGGGCAACATCGCCCGTATCTCTCCGCACGAGGCGATGCAGGAGCTCCCGGAGAAGTACGAGCCGTAGCCGCCGACGGTCAGTCGCCGGAGCGGCCCCAACTGCGCAGGTAACCCTTCTCTGTGTCGGTGAGGCGGCGCAGCGTGTGTGCCTCGACGTCGACGACGGCCATCTGGGTGCTCGCGACGCACGCCGGGCGCGAGTCCGGCGCCGCGTGGGCGCCGCGGATCTCGTAGCCGATGGTGAAGTCGACCATGCGGTGGCCCTTGATCCACATCGCGATCGACAACGGACTGTCGTCGTGCCGGAGCTGCGCCTGGTAGCGGATCTCGACGTGCACGATCATCGCGCTCTTGATCAGCGGCGCATACTCTTCGCCCGCGGACAGCAGCCACTGGATGCGCGCCTCCTCCATCAGGGTGACCATGCGCGCGTGATTGATGTGGCCGAAGGCGTCCATGTCCGACCAGCGGACCGGAACGTGAGCGACGAACGCGTACGAGTCTTGCGCATCGGGCATTCTGGCAGTGTATCGCCAGGTCGTCACACGTTCCTCATGCGTCTCTCAGGTCTGCTTTACCGTCCTGCAACATCGTGCCGGTACTTTACCTTCATGACCCTGCGCCGCTTCATGTCGATCCTGGCTGCCTCCACCGTCCTCGCTCTCGGGGCGACCTCGTTTCTTCCGGCCGCTGTCGAGGCGGCTCCCGGCGGCGCCAAGGTGACCAAGAAGGTGCAGCGGGGACTGCATCGCACCGATCTGCACGTCAAGAGCGAGGCGATGGAGGCAACCGTTCCGGTCACCGTGCTCTCGCCGTCCGGCGTCGCACCGCGCGGCACCCTCTATCTGCTCGACGGCGCCGACGGCGGCGACCAGGTCAGTGACTGGATCACCAAGGGCGGGGCGGCGAAGTTCTTCGCCGGCCGCAACGTCAACGTGGTGATGCCCGCCGGAGGCGCGGGTTCGTTCTACACCAACTGGATTCGCAAGGATCCCAAGCTCGGCAAGCCGCAGTGGGAGACCTTCCTGACAGAAGAACTGCCCGCGGTGATCGCCGTGCAGTTCGGTTCCAACGGCCGCAACGCGGTGATGGGGCTGTCGATGGGGGGTCAGTCGGCCTTCACCCTGGCAAGTCGGAACCCGCAGCTCTACCGCGGCGTCGGCTCGCTCAGCGGGTGCCCGCCAGCTTCCGGCCCGGCCGGTGAAGCCTACATCCGGACCACCGTCGCCAAGGGCGGCGCCGACGCCAACAACATGTGGGGCGCGCCCGGCAGCAAGCGCTGGAAGGCGCACGATCCGGCCCTCCGCCTCGATGCGCTGCGCGGCAAGGCGATCTTCCTGAGCTCGGGGTCCGGGGCGATCGGCCCGCTCGACCTGACCATCAAGCGCGACCCCAAGGACGGGCCGGAGGATGCGCAGATCGCGGCGGGCTCGGCGCTCGAGGCCGCGTCGTACCGCTGCTCACTGGAGTTCGCGACGCAACTCACCGCCAAGGGGATCGACTTCACCCCGGCGTTCCGCCTGATCGGCACTCACAACTGGGTCTACTGGGAGCGCGACCTGCAGGCGGCGTGGAATGCGCTCGCCCCGTCGATCGTCTGAGCTGTATTGACGCGGTGACCCGGCCGATCACTCGATCGAATCGGGTCGGGTGATCACTCCTGGTCGGCGGTGCCGTCCTCGGGAACCGAGTAAGCCAGCGCGACGTGTTCGAACAGGATCCGTCTGCGCTCGAGCACCTTCGAGTCGTCGGGGTTCAGCAGCGCCTGCGGGGCGGTGCCGTCGAACACGGCGATGAGCGCCTTGCTGAACGACTCCGGATCCGGAATGCGCCGTCCGGTCCGGGCCAGCAGTTCGACGGCGAGGGGGATCAGCGTCTCGCTGACGCGCTCCTCGCGCCGCGCGACCACTTCGCGCAGCCCGGGGGTGCGGAGCGCGTGGGCGGTCACCTCGGCGGTGACGCCCCACCACTTCTCGTCCAACGGGAGCGCATCGGAGATGCCTCGGATCACCTCACTGAGATCGCGGACGTCGTCGGCGATCAGCCGGTCGAGCGCGGCACGGATCTCAGCGATGATCGTCGCCGACCGCTCGGCCCACATCTCCAGGAACAATTCTTCGAGCGAGTCGAAGTTCGAGTAGAACGCCCCGCGGGTGAAGCCGGCCTGATCGACCACCTTCTCCACCGTCGTGTGGCCGAAGCCGTTCACGGCGTACGCCTCGTAGGCGGCGTCGAGCAGGCGTCGCCGGGTGTTGCCGCGCTTGCGCTTGGTGGTCGGGTCCGGTGCGTTCATCGGGTCCTCCACTTCCGGGCGAACGCCAGGAAGACGTTGTTCTCTTCTCGGTGGGTCACGGTCACTCGCACGCCGTCGCCGGCGAACGGGCGCAGGATCACTCCTGCCTCGGCCGCCGCAGCGGCGAACGGCACGGCGTCGTCGCCGAGCATCAGCCAGACGAAGTTCGCCTGCGAGTCGGCTACCGCGTATCCCAGGGTACGGAGTTCGGACGTCACGCGATCACGTTCGGCGACAACAGCATCCGTGCGGGCGAGCAACTGGTTCTGGGCGCCGAGAGCCGCTACCGCAGCGGCCTGCGCCACGCTGTTGACCGAGAACGGGAGGTGCGCCTTGCCCAGGGCGACGATCACCTCGGAATGGGCGACAGCGTAGCCGACGCGCAGTCCGGCGAGCCCGTACGCCTTGGAGAAGGTGCGCAGGACGACGAGGTTGGGGAACTCGCGGCGCAGCTCGAGCGCGTCGTAGGCATGTCCTGGACTCAGCCGCATGTACTCGTAGTAGGCCTCGTCGAGGACGACGAGGAGGTCGTCCGGCACGCGCTCCAAGAACCGGCGCAGCGTCTGCGCCGACACGACGGTGCCGGTCGGGTTGTTCGGGTTGCACACGAAGATCAGGCGAGTGCGCTCGGTGATCGCGTCTGCCATCGCGTCGAGGTCGTAGACGGCGTCGCCGGTCAGTGGGACCTGTACGGGAGTGGCGCCGGCGATCCGGGTCGCCAGCGGGTAGGTCTCGAACGAGCGCCAGCCGAACAGCACCTCGTCACCCGGCCCGCTGGTCACGGTGATGAGATTCTGGCAGAGCGTCACCGAGCCGCAGCCGACCTGGACCTCGGCGGGGGTCACGCCCAGGGTCTTCGCGAGTTCCTCGGTCAGAGCGACGGCGGCGTTGTCCGGATACCTGTTGACGCCGGCCGCGGCCTGGGCGATCGCCTCGGCCACCGCGGGCAGCGGACCGTGGGTCACCTCGTTGCTCGCGAGCTTCAGCGCACCGGGGAACGTCTTGCCCGGAACGTACACCGGAAGCGAGTCGAGATCGGATCGGATGCGAAACGTCACAACGTCCAATGTAGGCGTTTGCGCGCCGCAGTTCCCGGGCAGGCGGCGGGATTTGCCACCCGCGCTCGGGTCTGTGTAATCTTTCACCTCGGCGAGCCCGCAAGGGCGAGACCAGGAGACGTGCCAGAGCGGCCGAATGGGACTCACTGCTAATGAGTTGTCTCTTGAAAAAGGGACCGGAGGTTCAAATCCTCTCGTCTCCGCTGACCGGGTTCGCCCGGACAACCGAATAGCGCTCGATCACGTACGCCTAGTACACTCGGTCGAGTACCAGCGCCCGTAGCTCAACGGATAGAGCATCTGACTACGGATCAGAAGGTTTGGGGTTCGAATCCCTACGGGCGCACCACAGGAGGTCCCCTCACCAGCACGAACGGTGAGGGGACCTCCTACTGCATCCGACCCCGCATCGACCGACACTCGGTCTACTCTCGGCTAATGCACACGCTGATGTGGACCCGGTAGACGGCGGGCTGTGCGGCGCGCCAACCGGTCAAGTGTTGCTGACTGATCCGCAGCCTCCGCCGAACTCTCGATGTACTGCGCAGGCGTCACCTCCGATGGATGCCCCACTTGTTCAGCGTCATGGTGTGGTGGTGCCGAATGCCTCGCGCACCGAGATCCGGTGCAGCGACTTGAGTTGGGCGGCCTGCCGGTCTGCCTGTTCGTCGAAGCGCGCGATCTGCCGGTGGATGTGGCCGTCGTCGGTGTGGAGAGCGAGGCCGAGCTCCCACATCGCCGTCTTCGCGAGCACGAGAGAGCGCATTGCTTCCAGCGCGATCGCTCGGCGCACCGCTCCGCGCAGGGGGGCGGACAAGGCCGAGTGCGCGGCCGCCGAGCGCGGTAGCGCCGAACAACGGATAAGTCCAGAGCTCGCTGAGCCGGCTGTTGGATCCGGCCCACCGCTTGGCGAAGTCGACCTCTTCGGCGAGCTCGCCGGGGAGGTCGTCGATCGCCCCATCTGTCCATGGGTCGTCGGCGAGGAGTTGAGCGAGGCGGATTCCGCCGCTTGCTCCGACCAAGTGTGCGCGCACGTACATCGCGAGAGACTCATTGCGTGATTCCTCATGGGACATGCCACGAGACTATTGACCGGCGTCTTAACCTGTCGACGCCGCAGCGATTCGGCCCCGGACGCCGTGCTCCACGACCGGTCATCAACTGGCCCTCACCCAGCACGGTCTGTGTGGAGCCGATCTTCTTGAGCGAGTCCGTGAGCGGCGGAAGCTGTCACGGACGCGAGGGGAATGCCCACCGGATGTGACCGAGTCGGCACAATGGACCCATGACCCGGCCACCGCACGCTCCGCGATCCGCGCCGCCGTATCGGCAGCCCGTCGCGCGCGGCCAGACCTACCCGCCGCTGGGCTTCGCTCCCGACGGGACACCGCGGTACCGGTACGACGCACCGACACCGGCGGCCGCGCCGCCCGCCGATCCGCCGCCTCCGCCCGCGCCGCCGGACCCGGAACCGCCTCGGCGCGATCCGGTGGCGCGCACCATGCTGGGCATCGCCAGTGTGGTGGTGCTGGTGCTCGCCGTCGCCGGCGTGCTGATGGTGTTCTCGTCCGGTGGCGACGAGGAGAACCCGCTCTCGCAGCGCTCGGACCCGCCGCTCTCGCAGTCGACCGACGATCCCTACCTGGAAGACCTCGAGGAGAACACCCCGGAGACGATCGATCCGCGGCGCCCGTCGATTCCGCGCGTCCCGGGATCCTCGCGACCGGCGGGGCCGCCGCGCCCGACCGTCTATGAGGTGGTCACCGAGGGGCGAGCGACGGTGCTCTACCGCGACGGCACCCAGACCAAGGTCGAGTCGATCCAAGGCGGTCGGTGGACCGAAGAGGCGCAGACCACGGGTGTCGCCCGGGTGAGCGTGCTGGTGGCCGAGGGGACCACGGCGTCGTGCAAGATCACCGTCGACGGCCAGGTGGTGTCCGAGCGTGAACTGGAGCCCGGCGACGACAATCTGCGGCTCCTGGTCTGTCAGGGCTGAGCCGCCCTCACGCCCGTCCCCGCGCCGGGTTAGGACGTGCCCCGCGGTGTCAGGCGCTACCGTAGGAGGCGTGACTTCCCGGGAATCGTCGAACGATGTCAAGACCATGCTCACCTGGCGCGGCGCGGACGCCGATCGTCTCGAGCAAGTCCGTCTGAACATCAACGGCTCGCGGATCCGCGCCCACGGCCGGATCATCAGTGCGGCCACCGAAGACCACGAGGCCTACTCGGTCTCCTACGAACTCGTGACCACCGACAGCGGTGTCACCCGGCGGTTGTCGGTGCGGCTGGTCAAGGCCGGCGGTGAGAGCCAGCTCGACATCAGTCGCGACATGGACGGCCGCTGGATGGTGCAGACCGCCGACAGCATCGTGCACAGCGACTTCGGCGGCGCCGACACCGTCGACCTGTGGCATTCGCCGTTCCTCAAATCCCTGGTGATCCGGCGCTTCGGGTTGCTCGGCGGCCAGAGCAGCGCCGACGTGTCGGTGGTGGAACTGAGCCTCCCGGACTGCAGCGTCGACCTGATGGAGAAGTCGTACACCTTCAGCGAGTTCGGGACCGCCGGCGGGACCGCGACGCTGACCTCCGCGCGCGGCACCTGGGATCTCGCGCTCGACGAATACGGGCTGGTCACCGAGTTCCCCGGCGTCGCCGACCGGATCTGATCGGCTCAGCCCGTCCAGACTCGGGCCCGGTGACCCTGCCGGCGCAGCTCGGCCGCCCAACCGGATTCGCCGACGACGACCCCTTCGATCGGCGTCGGATCGACCAGCGCGATCGCCTCGTAGGCGGCGCGCGCACGATGACCGTCGTTCACGACCACGTCCACGCTGCCGTGATCGCGCAGCGCATCGCGGGCCGCGACGAGCCGGTCGATGGTCTCGCTCAGCGTGTTCAGCAGCGCCATCGCGTTCCCCTCCAGCATCGCGCGCTGCAACTCCGGCGCGGTTCCCGCGACCCGCGTGCCGTCCCGGAAGCTCCCGGCCGCGAGGCGCAGCGCCAGTGCGCTCTCGCCGGCGCCGACGGTGGCGGTGACCGCCGCCGTCAGATGCGGATTGTGTGAGATCGCGGCGACGGCGCGGTCGTGCGCGTCGTTCGCGGCGGGCACGACGAAGGCCCCTGCCCGCCGGGCGATGCCTGCCACCTGGAGCCAGTCGTCCGGATCGGTGCCGTCGTCGGTGGACACCATCCACATGGCCCCGCTGAAAAGCTCCGGATCGGTTGCGCCCCAACCGGAGTGCGCCGTTCCGGCCATCGGGTGGCCGCCGACGTAGCGGCCCGACGGATGCCCCGACGCAACGATCCGGGCCACCTCCTCCTTCACACTCACCACGTCGGTGAGCAGGCAGCCGGGCGCGTGCTCGGCGACGGCGGCGACCATGGCCGAGAGGGCGGGCACCGGTGTGGCGAGCACGATCACCGCATCGTCGCCGGCGGCCCGCGCCAGCACCTGAGGCAGGTCGCCGGACGCGTCGTATCCGGCGGCGCGAGCGTCGTCCACCGTCGCCGTCGAACGGTTGTAGCCGTACGCGGCCCCGCCGCCGTCGGCGAGCACCCGCAGCAGGGAACCGCCGATCAGTCCGAGGCCGAGGATGCAGACCGGGCGTGCGCTGTTGTTCTCCACCGATTCAGCGTCGCACACAAGTGACCGAGCGACTTGGGGGAGTGTCGAAAACCGGCTACCGTGACCTGCATGGTCACCGCCGGGCGAGATGTCTCCGAGAACGAGGTCGACGGCTATGCGGTCGCGGTGGTCCGGGAGGAATCGGGCTGGAAGGTGAGCACGCTCGAAACCAGCGCCCTGGACAGTCTCGATGACGCCGAGAAGCAGCTCCGCGACCTGCGCGCGGCCGGGGCCGTGTTCGGTCTGCTCGACGTCGACGACGAGTTCTTCATCGTCGTACGGCCCGCCCCGAGCGGGGCGCGGTTGCTGCTCTCCGACGCGACGGCCGCGGTCGACTACGACATCGCCGCGGACGTGCTCGATCGGCTGAACGTGGAGATCCCCGACCTCGACCCGGACGACGTCGACGACGTGGACCCGTGGGAGGAAGGCGACCTGTCGCTGCTCGCCGACCTCGGGCTCCCGGACGGCGTGATGAGCATCATCGTCGGCGACTCCGACCTGTACGCCGACGAGCAGCTCGGCATGATCGCCGCCCGGCTCGGGTTCGCCGACGAGCTGGCGCAGGTGCTCGACGACCTCGGGCACTGACCGGCGTGCGGCTCGACCCGGACACGGCGATGCGGGCGGCGCTGGAAGCCGCGCGTGCCGCCCCCGCCGCCGACGTCCCGATCGGCGCGGTGGTCTTTGGGCCGGACGGCGCCGAACTCGCCCGAGCGAGCAACCGCCGTGAGGCCGACGCCGATCCCACCGCGCACGCCGAGATACTGGCATTGCGTGCGGCGGCCCGAGCGCACGGAGACGGCTGGCGGCTGGAAGGGTGCACGCTGGCGGTGACCGTCGAGCCGTGCGCGATGTGCGCAGGCGCGATCGGGCTGGCCCGCGTGTCCGCGGTCGTCTTCGGCGCCTTCGAACCGAAGACCGGTGCGGTCGGCTCCCAGTGGGACCTGTTGCGCGACCAGCGACTGCTCCACCGGCCCGAGGTGCGCGGCGGTGTGCTGGAGTCCGAGTGCGCGGCCCTCGTCGCAGAATTCTTCGCCCGGCGTCGCTGAGCGGTGAACCTCGCCCCTGGGCTCTCGAAGGTCGCCGCCTGAGCTTGTCTTCTCTCGCCCCCTGAGCTTGTCGAAGGGTTTAATGGATCTCGCAGCGCGTTCGCGCAGTACTAGCTACGAAGGGGAATGCAATGTCCGACCCGATGGACAAGGTCAACGAGATTCTCGACACCGCGCGCGAGAAGGTCGCCGGGCTGGCCGACAACGAGCAGATCAGCAGCGTCGTCGAGACGGCGAAGGCCAAGCTGAGCGAGCTGGCCGAGAACGAGCAGGTGCAGGGCGCGATCGGGACCGCACAGGACAAGTTGAGCGAACTCCTCGCCAACGAGCAGGTGCAGGGCGCGATCAACACCGCCACCGAGAAGGCCACCGAGATCAAAGACAAGCTGACCGGGAACTGAACCGCTACTGACCTGGCGATTTCACCTTGGCCGGATCGCTCCGGTACATTCTTCTGCGGTGGCGTGTCCGAGCGGCCGAAGGTGCAGCACTCGAAATGCTGTGTGCGGTAACCCCGCACCGGGGGTTCAAATCCCTCCGCCACCGCGCGAGGCCCCTGATCTGCAGTGCAGATCAGGGGCCTTTTCCAATGCCTGGACGCGCAGATTCTGCAGCGGTCGCGTCACTGCTCGGGAGAGATGCTCTCGGTGGAGAAGCCGGAGCGCCGCCGGTAGGTCGCGCGCGCCAACTCGATCAGCCGGTCGATCAGATCGGGATAGGCCAGGCCGGTGGCCTCCCACATCTTCGGGTACATCGACGACGGGGTGAAACCGGGGATGGTGTTCACCTCGTTGAGCAGCCAGCCGCGGCCGTTCTCCTCATAGAAGAAGTCCACCCGGGCCATGCCCGTGCAGCGCAGTGCAGTGAAGGCGCGGGCGGCGATCTCCCGGACCGCGGAGGCCGCTTCGTCGGACAGCTCAGCCGGGATCACCAGCTCGGCTTCGCCGGTCAGGTATTTCTTCTCGTAGTCGTAGAAGGCTCCGGCCAGGATTTCGCCCGGGACGGTGGTCTCCGGAACGCCGTTGCCGAGCACCGCCACCTCGATCTCGCGGGCGCTCACCTCCTCCTCGATCACCACGACATCGTCGTACCGAAGGGCTTCGGCGATCGCCAGATCGAGCTTCTCGACGGTGTCGGCGCAGGTCACACCCACCGACGAACCCATGTTCGCGGGCTTGACGTACACCGGGAGGCCGAGATCGCTCACGGCCCGCGCGGCCACCTCCCGCGGGTCGTCGACTCCTTCGCGCAGTGAGATCCAGGAGCACTGCGGGATTCCGGCGCGGGCGGCGACCTCCTTGGCCATGGCCTTGTCCATGCACAGCGCCGACGAGAGCACCCCGCAGCCGACATAGGGGATCTTGAACAGCTCGAGCATCCCCTGCACGGTGCCGTCCTCACCGTGCGGGCCGTGCATCAGCGGCAGCACGACGGTCTCCACCTCACCGGTTCCGGTGAGCACGTCGACCGGATTCACCACCGGCCCCTCGACATCCAGCCTGCGCCCGAGCTCGTCGCCTGCGGCCAGGGCCGCGGCGGCGAAGTCGTTGCGGTGCCAGGTGCCGTCCTTGGCGATGCCGACCGGGACGAGGCTGTACTTGGCGCGGTCGGCGGCGGCCAGGACCTGCGCTGCGGATGTCCGTGAGACGTCGTGCTCGGCGGACACGCCGCCGTAGAGGACCACCAGCCGCAGGAGGGGAGAGCTCATGGATGTCACGATACGTGGCGGCGACCTCACTCCCTCCGCTCGGCCGTCGCCGCCTATTCCGTCCGCTCGCCCGAGACGGGTACCGTTTCCGGCGTGCACCTTCTCGCCAGTCAGATCGCCGCCGCCACCGGCGGCACGCTCCACGGTCCCGACGTCCAGGTCGACTCGGCAGGCATCGACTCGCGCGCAGTGCGACCCGGAGAGCTGTTCGTGCCGATCGTCGCCGCGCGCGACGGGCACGACTTCATCCCCGCCGCCGTCGCCGCCGGAGCGGCGGCCTATCTGACCGACCGGGCGCCCGATCCCGCCGTTCCGGCGTCGGCCGTTCAGGTGCCCGACACCTTCCACGCGCTCGCCGACCTGGGACGGGAGGCACGACGTCGCCTGCTTGATCGCGTGGTCGGCGTGACCGGCTCGGTCGGAAAGACCTCCACCAAAGACCTGCTCGCCGGCGTGCTGGCGACCACCTACCGCACCGCGGCCAGCGAGAAGAGCTTCAACAACGAGCTCGGTCTGCCGCTCACCCTGCTCGGCGCCCCCGACGACACCGAGGCCGTCGTGTTGGAGATGGGCGCTCGCGGCGTCGGCCACATCGCGCTGCTGTGCGAGATCGCCTCGCCGACCGTCGGGGTCCTGACCCGCGTCGAGGGTGTGCACCTGGAGATGTTCGGGTCGCTCGCCGACGTCGCCCAGGCCAAGGGCGAACTGGTCGAGTCGCTGCCCAAGGACGGATTGGCGATCCTCAACGCCGACCACGAGATCGTCGCCGCCATGGACTCCCGCACGCAGGCGCGGGTGCTGACCTACGGCCTGAACGCGGGCGCGGACGTCCGGGCGGAGAACGTCGTGCTCGACGATCAGCTGCGCGCGAGTTTCGACCTGGTCACCCCCTGGGGCGCGACACCGGTGGTGCTCGCGGCGCGCGGCGAGCACCAGGTCCCGAACGCGCTGGCGGCGGCCGCGGCCGGGGGCGGCCTGGGCGTGCCGGTCGAGGCGATCGCCGCCGGACTCTACGACGCCCGCCTGTCCGGGCTCCGGATGGAGCTGAGCACCACCGACGCCGGAGTGGTGGTGATCAACGACGCCTACAACGCGAACCCGACGTCGATGGGCGCCGCGCTGGGCTCGTTGGCCCGACTGGAGGCACGACGACGCTTCGCCGTCCTGGGCACCATGGCCGAACTCGGGGAGGACGGTCCGGCCGCGCACCGCGGCGTCGTGGAGCAGGCGCGCGAACTGGGAATCACGGTGATCGCCGTCGCCGAGCCCGATTACGGCGCGGGAGTGGTGCACGTCGACGACGTCGACGGGGCGGTCGCCGCACTGACCGATCTCGCCGGCGGCGCGCTGTCCGAAGGCGATGCCGTTCTCGTCAAAGGCAGTCGGGTCGCCGCGCTGGAGCGGGTCGCGCAAGCGCTGTTCTGAGCGTCTCGTCGGCCGCGCCGGCGACGTTTCGACTCGCCTCGTGCCTCGGCGGCTCAACGAGCGCAACCAGCTCCTTGAGCTTGTGGTCGCCAGCTCCTTGAGCTTGTCGAAAGGCTACGGAGTCAGCGCGAAGATCTGGCCGTCTTTGGTGCAGCGAGCGAGTTCGCCGGCGGCCGCGCCGGCGACGTTTCGACTCGCCTCGTGCCTCGGCGGCTCAACGAGCGCAACCAGTAGCCCCTTGAGCTTGTGGTCGCCAGCTCCTTGAGCTTGTCGAAAGGCTACGGAGTCAGCGCGAAGATCTGGCCGTCTTTGGTGCAGCGAGCGAGTTCGCCGGCGGCCGCGCCGGCGACGTTTCGACTCGCCTCGTGCCTCGGCGGCTCAACGAGCGCAACCAGTAGCCCCTTGAGCTTGTGGTCGCCAGCTCCTTGAGCTTGTCGAAAGGCTACGGAGTCAGCGCGAAGATCTGGCCGTCTTTGGTGCAGCGAGCGAGTTCGCCGGCCGTGGTCGAGGGTCCGCACTGCCAGCCGGAGACCGACTGCGGCTGTCCGGTCGCGATCAGCGGGCTGTACTCCTTGGCGATGGTCATCGCGGTCTCACAGGTCACGTCGCCCTCGATCAGCCGGACCTGCAGGGCGCCGTCGGGCCCCTTGGTGGCGCCACAGTGCTCGTCGTTCTCCAGACTGGTCGTGGTGGCCGACGGCGTCGCCTTACTCGGTCCGCCCACCACCGGCACGCTGCGGTCGGCGGGCGGAGTGGCGACCCCGGACACGTCGTTCTGCGCCTGGTTCTCTTCTCCGCACGCGACGGCGGTGAGCGCCACCGCGCACGCGAACAGGGTGGTCGCGGCTCCTTTGAATATCCGCCGGTGGATCGAGCTTGTCGAGGTCCGGTGGATCGAGCTTGTCGAGATCATGGCATCCACGCTATGGGAGAATTCGCCGAGTGACCACTTCCCCCAGCGAGTTCACCCCCCGCGTCCGGCTTCAGGGAACAGCCGGCCGCACCGGCACCCTTTCCACGCCGCACGGCGAGATCGCGACCCCGGCGTTCGTCCCGGTCGGTACCAAAGCCACGGTCAAGACGGTGCTTCCGGAGTCGGTCGCCGCGCTCGGCGCGCAAGCGGTCCTCGCGAACGCCTATCACCTCTATCTGCAGCCGGGCCCGGAGATCGTCGATCAAGCCGGCGGCCTGGGCGCCTTCATGAACTGGCCGGGCCCCACCTACACCGACAGCGGCGGCTTCCAGGTGATGAGCCTGGGCGTCGGCTTCAAGAAGGTCATCTCGATGGACGTTCCCGCGGGCGGGCAGGCGGTGCGGCAGGACGACTCCGCCGTCGCCCCCGGCAAGGAGCGGCTGGCCAACGTCGACGACGACGGGGTGACCTTCAAATCGCACATCGACGGCTCGCGGCACCGATTCACGCCGGAGGTGTCCATGCAGATCCAGCACCAGCTGGGTGCGGACATCATCTTCGCGTTCGACGAGCTCACCACCCTGATGAACACCCGCGGCTACCAGGAGGAGTCGCTGGAGCGGACCCGGCAGTGGGCGATCCGCTGCCTGGCCGAACACAACCGGCTGTCCGTCGAGCGTTCCCACCGTCCGCAGCAGGCCCTGTGGGGTGTGGTGCAGGGCGCGCAGTACGAAGACCTGCGGCGCAAGGCGACCCGCGACCTCGTCGAGCTGAGCCGGATCGACCAGGAGAACGGCGGCAAGGGGTTCGGCGGATACGGGATCGGCGGCGCGCTGGAGAAAACCAACCTCGGCACCATCGTCGGGTGGGTCACCGACGAGCTGCCCGAGGAAGCGCCCCGGCATCTGCTCGGCATCAGCGAGCCGGACGACGTCTTCACCGCGATCGAGAACGGCGCGGACACGTTCGACTGCGTCTCGCCGACCCGCGTCGCCCGCAACGGCGCCATCTACTCGTTCGACGGCCGTTACAACATCACCAATGCCAAGTACCGCAACGACTTCCGTCCGCTCGACGAGGAGCTCGACAACTATTCGACGCAGTACACGCGGGCCTATCTGCATCACCTGTTTCGGGCGAAGGAAGGTCTGGCATCGACGCTCGCGACGCTGCACAATCTGTCGTTCACGATCACCCTGGTCGACCGCGCCCGCCGGGCGATCGAGGAGGGGAACTACTTCGAGTACCGCGACGAGTTCCTCGCCCGGTACTACGCCCGGTCCGCTCGTTGAGCCGAGGGTGAGGGAGTCGCGACGAACACCCACGGTTCGCGCGGGAGAGTCGCCGGATCGAAGCGTTCGAGGAGCCGGTCGGCGGGCACGTGCTCGCCGGGCTCGGCCAGGCCGAGGGAATGCGCCATCGTGCCGAGCACCGCGGCGGTGTCGTAGCCGAGCCTGGCGAGTTGCTCCAGCGTGATCGCGCCGTCTCGTTTCGACAGGCGCACGCCCGCGTCGTTGACCACCATCGGGACGTGCGCGTACTGCGGCACCGGGTAGCCCAGCCGCTCGGCGAGGTACGCCTGGCGGGGCGTCGAGGGGAGCAGATCGTCGCCGCGCACCACCTGGTCGATGCACGACGCGGCGTCGTCGACTACCACCGCGAGGTTGTAGGCGGGGGTGCCGTCGCCGCGCACGAGCACGAAGTCGTCGACGTCGCCGGTGTATCGGCCGTGCAGCACGTCGTCCACGGTGAACTGTGAGACCGCGGCCCGGAGTCTGATCGCGGCGGGGCGCTCGGTCCGCCGTCGTTCCCGTTCCTGCTCGCTCAGATCGCGGCAGGTTCCCGGATACGCGCCCGGCGGCGCGTGCGGGGCCGACGGTGCGTCCTGGATCTCCCGCCGCGTGCAGTAGCACTCGAAGGTCTCACCAGCCGCGATGAGGTCGTCGACGACCGCGCGGTAGACGCCGAGCCGCTCAGACTGTGCCACAACCGGTTCGGACCAGGTCAGGCCGAGTGCCGCGAGGTCGGCGAGCTGTCGTTCCGCGGACCCCGCCTTCACCCGGTCCAGGTCTTCCATCCGGATCAGGAAGTCGCGGCCGGTGGAGCGCGCGAACAGCCACGCCAGCAAGGCGGTCCGCAGGTTCCCGACGTGCAGGTCGCCGGACGGCGACGGTGCGAAGCGGCCGGCGGATCCCATGGCGTCTGACGATACCCACCGCCGGCTCCCAGACCTCGGCGAACCGGTCGGGCGGTGCCGCCATCCCCTAGGATCGAAGCCCAGAGGATCGAGCGGGCCCGCACCCGCCTTCACCCGCGCGCACTACCTTCTGAGGAGATGGCATGGCCCCGTCCGACACCGCCCCGAGTTCCGCCGCAGGCGCGCCGATCGGCGTCGTCGGAACGGGGGTGATGGGAGCGAGCCTGGCCCGGAATCTGGCCCGCCACGTCGACGGCCCGGTCGCGATGTTCGACCTCGACCAGGCCAAGATCGACACTCTCCTGGCACAACACGGCGACGAAGGCCTGGTCGGCTTCTCCGACCTGCCGGCGTTCGTCGGCGCGCTGAGTTCGCCGCGGGTGATCCTGCTGATGGTGCCCGCGGGCGGACCGGTCGACGCGGCGATCGCCTCCCTCACCCCGCTGCTCGACGACGGCGACATCGTGATCGACGGCGGCAACTCGCACTACCCGGACACCGAGCGCCGGGTGGCCTCGTGCGCCGAGAACGGCATCCGCTTCATCGGGATGGGCGTGTCCGGAGGCGAGCAGGGCGCACTTCTGGGCCCCGCGCTGATGCCCGGCGGCGATCCGACCGTGTGGGCCGACATCGCACCGCTGCTGGAACCCATCGCCGCGAAGGCCGACGACGGCGAACCGTGCGTCACGCTCGTCGGATCCGGTGCTTCCGGGCACTTCACCAAGATGGTTCACAACGGGATCGAGTACGCCGATCTGCAGCTGATCGCCGAGGCCTATGCGGTGCTGCGGGCGGGCGGACGCACCGGCGCGCAGGTCGGCGAGATCTTCGCGAAGTGGAACGACGGCGAGGGCCGGTCATATCTGCTCGAGAGCGCGGCAACCGTACTGACGCAAGCGGATCCGCAGACCGGCGGCGAACTGATCGACAAGGTCCTCGACCAGGCCAAGGGCAAGGGCACCGGTGCCTGGACGGTGATCGCAGCCGCGGAGCAGGGGGTGTCGGTGAGTGTGATCGCCGAGGCCTTGTTCGCGCGGTCGACGTCGTCGGCCATCGACGAACGCACGGCTTGGCTGGGTGCGGCCGACCAGGTGGAACCGGCCGTCGATCTGCCCGTCGATCAGGTGGAGCAGGCCTACCTGGCGGCGCGGCTGATCGCCTACCAACAGGGACTGTCGCTGCTGCGGGTCGCCTCCGAGCACTTCGGGTGGAACGTGGAACCGGCTCGCGTCGTGCGGATCTGGCGCGCGGGCTGCATCATCCGCGCCGGTTTTCTCGACGAGGTCTCGGTCGTCTACGCGCAGCACCCGGACACCCCGTCGTTCCTCACCGTCGAACCGTTCCGGACCCGGCTGCTCGACAGGCTGCCGGCGCTCGGCGCCGTCGCGGCTGCGGTCATCGGGGGCAACGTACCGGTTCCCGCCCACGCGGCGGCGTTCAACCACCAGACCATGCTGATGAGCGGGTCGCTGCCGACCGCGCTGGTGCAGCTGCTGCGCGACTTCTTCGGGTCGCACACCTACGAACGCACCGATTCGGGTGGTCACTTCCACATCGTGTGGGAAGGCGACCGGACCGAGAGCAAGAGCTGAATGTAGCGGCTTTCGCCGGGTAGCGTGAAGCCGTGGACCTCCCCGTGAACCCGCCCGTCGCACCGATGCTGGCAAAGGCGGTCACCGCCGTTCCGGCGCAGCCGGACAGTGATCCGGTCTGGTCGTACGAGCCGAAGTGGGATGGTTTCCGCGCGTTGGTGTTTCGCGACGGCGACGAGGTGGCGATATCCTCGCGCGGCGGCAAGGACCTCGCACGGTACTTCCCCGAACTGGTCGAGGCCGCCCGGCAGGAGCTGCCGGAACGGGTCGTGCTCGACGGCGAGGTCGGCGTTCCGCGGAACGTCTCGACAGGCGAGCGGATCCGCAGGCTCGATTGGGATTCGCTGTCGCAGCGGATTCATCCCGCAGCGTCGAGGATCGCCAAGCTCTCCGAGGAGACCCCGGCGATCTTCATCGGGTTCGACGCCCTGGCGTCCGGCGACCGCGCGTTGCTCGACGAGCCGTTCGCGGTGCGGCGCGAGGTGCTCGCCGAGTCGGTCCGCGCCGGGGCGGATTCGCGCTTTCTGCTCAGCCGGGTCACCCGGGACGCCGCGCAGGCGCAGGACTGGTTCACCGCGTTCGAGGGCGCGGGCTTGGACGGCGTCGTCGCCAAGAAGCTGGCGGCGTCGTACGTGCCGGGCAAGCGCGAGATGGTCAAGGTCAAGCACAAGCGCACCGCCGACTGCGTGGTGCTCGGGTACCGCGTGCACAAGAGCGGCACGGGCCTCGGATCCATGTTGCTCGGACTTTACGACGATGCCGGTGAGGTCCGGATGGTCGGCGGATCGAGTGCCTTCTCGGACGCGAAACGCATTGAGCTGCAGCAGGAGTTCGAGAAGCTCCGGTTGTCTCCCGACGCCGTCTCGCCGGGCGAGGTGAACCGCTGGCGGTCGTCGGCGCAGGGGGCTAAGGGAGCGGGTCAATCCCAGTCGGCGACCGGCGAGTGGATCCCGATCCGGCAGGAGTTGGTGGCCGAGGTCGCCTACGACCAGATGGAGAACGGGCGGTTCCGGCACACCGTGAAGTTCGTGCGCTGGCGGCCGGACCGCGAGCCGTCGTCGTGCACCTACGACCAGCTCGAAGTGCCGCTCACGTACGACCTCTACGACGTCATCGAGGGAGTCTGACTCATGCCAGATCGCGCCGGGAACGCAGAGACCGGGCGAAGGGGGAGCAAGCCACCCCCGGAGATGCTCGACGTGGACGGCGTCGAGGTGAAGCTCTCCAATCCCGACAAGATCTACTTTCCCGAGCTCGGCTCTTCGGGAGGCCGTAAGCGCGACCTCGTGGAGTACTACCGGGCGGTGGCGCTGAACGGCGCGCTGATGACCGCGCTCGCCGAGCGCCCGACGTATCTGGAGCGGTACCCGGACGGCGTCGAGGGCGACCAGATCTATCAGAAGCACCTGACGAAGTATCACCCCGAGCACGTGCAGTCGACCAAAGTCGTGTTTCCGTCCAAGCGCACCGGGCAGGCGTTCTGCCCGCGGATCCCGGCGGACGCGGTGTGGGCGGCGAACCTCGGCACCGTCACCTTCCACACCTGGCCCACTCGCGCACCGGACAACGATCACCCCGATCAGCTCCGCCTGGACCTGGATCCCTTCGGCGACACGACGTTCGCCGACGCCCGGCGAGTCGCCGTCGAGCTGCTGCGGCCGCTGCTCGACGAGCTCGGGCTGCCCGGGTATCCGAAGACGTCCGGCAAACGCGGTGTGCACGTGTACATCCCGATCACACCCGAGTGGGACTTCATCGCCACGCGCCGTGCGGTGATCGCCCTCGCGCGGGAGCTGGAACGCCGCGATCCGGAAGCGATCACCACATCGTGGTGGAAGGAGGAGCGCGGCGACCGCGTGTTCGTCGACTTCAACCAGAACGCGCGCGACCGAAGCATGGCGTCGCCGTACTCGGTGCGCAAGACGCCGCGGGCGCACGTGTCCATGCCGCTCACCTGGGATCGGCTCGTCGACGCCGAGCCGGCGGACTTCACCATGGCGACCGTGCCCGAGCTGCTGGCCGAACACGGAGATCCGTGGGCCGACATCGATGCGCACCGCGTCGGCATCGAGCCGCTGCTGGAGATGGTGCAGCGCGATGACGCCGAAGGCCTCGGTGACATGCCCTATCCGCCGAGTTACCCGAAGATGCCGGGGGAACCGCCGCGGGTGCAGCCCAGCAAGAAGGTCGCCGAGCACTGGGATGAGCAGGGCAACCGCATCGAGTAGGTGTCTCCCGGCTCGACTGACCGTACTGTGACGTAGCCTCGCGGCCGGTTCTGTGTGACCTCGCGTTTGCGCAGCTCACCGCTTAGGCACCGGGAGGATCCAGAGATTCTACGTCACAGTACGGTCAGCAGCGGTCGGCGCCGGCGAACTCGGCGGCCCGGACGGTGAGGAACTCGCGGGGAGGATGGCCGGTGAAGTCCCGGAACTCCCGGGTGAGGTGCGCCTGATCGGCGTAGCCGCACGCCGCCGCGACGTCGGCGATCGCGCCGCCGGCCTCCAGCCGCCGACGCGCATGGTCGAAACGGAACAGTCGGGCGGCCTGCTTGGGGCCCATCCCGTACTCGGCGGTGAACACCGTGGTGAGTCTGCGGCGCGACCAGCCGGACCGCTCGGCCATCTCGGCGACCCTGATGCGTCCGCGGCGGCGGGCGAGCAGATGCCACATCCGGTGGGCGTCGGGAGGCTGGTTCTGGAGCGCGTCGGTGTCGAGAGATTCGCCGAGCAGCCGCGCACACAGATCGGCCTGACGTGCGGCGGGAGCGGCGCCGAGCTCGTCGTACAGGCGCCGGCTCAGCGCGGGCGTCAGATCGGCGAGATCGAGGTTGGTCGCGCGGAGGTCACGCGCCCGGACCCCGAAGATCGCCCGCAGCGCGGCAGGCGTCAGGTCCAGCGCGACTCCGATCTGGGTGCCGTCGTGATGGATCGTCACCGGCTGAAGGTGGATCCCGCCGACGGCCACGCGGAAGGTGCGGGTCTCGGCGTCGTGCGTGCTGAGCGTGAGGCCCGTGCCGAGGTCGACGATGAGAGTGATCGTGGGCGAGGGCAGTCCGATGTGCGTTCCGGGGGCCGCGCCGGTGATCCGGTACGGCGTGATCCCGATACCGGTCAGCCTGCGTACGTCCCGAAACTCCATGCGTTCCCCTCGGGGTCGGCGACGGTGAACCCTCGTGACCCATACTCCTCGTCTCTGAGGTCGCGCACCAGGGGTGCGCCGAGGTCGAGAGCCCGGCGGTAGACGGCATCCGGGTCGTCGACGACGACGTAGACGTTCCCGGTCCCGACAGACGACGGCAGGTCCGGTGCCGCGGAGTGGATCATGACGCGGCCGCCCTCCGGCCAGAGCATCTCCGAATGGACCACCTGTCGCTGGGTCGACGAGTCGCCCTCGACGAGGATCCCCGGGGTGAAGCCGAGTCGGGAGAGCCAGTCGCGGACGGCGAGCGGATCGGCGCATGCGAGGCCGGGCCAGATGTTGTGATCGGTCACGACGGCGATTTTCGCGGTGGTGGTGTTCTCGTCCATACGTCGAGTCTGCTGCGCCGGGCGGGCACGGTCTTGAAGGAATCGGCACGGGAGGGAATCGGCACAGGCAGCGCCGAGCCGGTAGTCGGAGATTCGGGCCCAAGGTTCCGTACTGACCCCTGCGTAACATCGGTTAGGCTCAGTTAATGAAGTCGATTCGGGTCCTCTTTATCGGGCTGCTCGCGTTGTGCACCGCGGTCGCCGGGGTCGTGTTCGCCGCCCCGGCCGAGGCCGCCCCGTATCAGCCGGCAATCAAGGTCAATCTGGCCGACGGGGTGACTCCGGTCGGCACCACCCAACTGCACCCCGGCGATACCGTCGTGGTCAAGGGGTCCGGGTTCGACCCGAACGCCAACACCGGCGGCCTGCCGGTCCCCGTGCCGCCCGGCGTTCCGCACGGCACCTTCGTCACGTTCGGCAGTTTCGATCAGAACTGGCGCCCGTCGAAGGGCGCGCCGGAGTCGGCCCGAACCACCGACCGATCGCAGACCAAGTGGGTCATCTCCGACGACGCTCTGAACCGCGTGCCGAATGTTCCGTTCGACCTGCGCCGCACGGTCCGTCAGCAGGCCGTGACCCTGAAGACGGACGGCACCTTCACCGCGAAGATCACCCTCACCACCCCGAAGGATGCGCCCGCGAACGGGCGCTGGGGAATCTACACCTTCGGCGCGGCCGACTCCGTCAACGCTGCGCAGGAGTTGTACGTTCCGATCAGCTACTCCACCGCGCCCGGACCCAACACCCCGAAGCCCGCGGCCCGGAACCTCGTCTGGGCCTACTCTCCGAACTTCTACTCGACCTTCGCCGGGTCGGCGCAGGGCGCCGTGGTCGGGAAGGACGGTGCCTCCGTCACGAAGAACGGACCGCTGGCCTTCGAGCTCACCGCCAACGGGGTGATCAACGGCAGCGGCGAGCTGCGGTACAAGGGCACCGTCGTCGCCTACACCAAGTTCCACCTATACGAGATCGCGCTGGCCGATCCGATCATCCGGGTCCGCGGCACCACGGCGGTGTTGTCGATGAAGACGTCGACCACCGATCAGAACGGCGACGACGTGTTGCGCCGCGTCGACGTCGCCGACCTGGTGCTGACTCCGGCGCACGTTGCGCGGATCGCGCGCGGAGCGGACGTCACCGGGATCCCGGCGACCTTCCGGCCCGGCGTCACTCCGCCGCTGCTGGGACTCGTCTCGCAGGGTCCGGCGTCGCCGGTGACCGTCCGTTTCTGACGGTTGCGGGGAATCTGTGCCGTCCCGAGGTGATTCGCGCTGCGAGTCGGGGCCGGCGCGTTCTCGGTGACTTAGGCTCGACGCGTGACCGACGACGCCGCAGACGACCAGCCGAAGCCGCCTACCGCGCTCTCCAAGGCTGCTCGGGTCCTCACCATCCGTGAGGAGGACGACGCCAAGGTCGCTCCGGCCGTGCGCGCGACGGCGGCGTGGACCTGGCGGTTGCTGCTCATCGGTTTCGGGATCGTCGTCCTCGGCTGGCTGTTCAAGAAGTTCGAAGACGTCCTGTTTCCGGTGATGCTCGCGGTGTTGTTCACCGCCTTCCTGCTCAAACCGGTCGACTGGGCGCACCGCAAAGGCGTGCCGCGCGTGGTCGCAGTGCTCGTCGCGGTGCTGATCACCCTGATCGTCGTGCTCGGGATGCTGGCGTTCGCCGTGCAGCAGGGTGTGGCCGGGGGGCCGCAGCTGCTCTCCGAGTTCACCAAGACCGTCAACGCGACCAAGCAGTGGCTCGTCGACAGCCCGCTGAACCTCGACGACCAACACATCCGGGCGCTCGCCCAGGAACTGACCGCGTGGGCCAAGGCGCACGAGGCGACGCTGGCCAACCACGCCCTCGGCACGGCGGCCTTCGGCAGCCGGGTCCTGACCGGTGCGGCCCTGACGGTGTTCCTGGTGATCTTCTTCCTGTACGACGGGCGGGCGATGTGGTCGTACGTCACGCGTCTGGTGCCCGCCGGCAGCCGCGAACAGGTCCGCGGCAGCGGCGCGGCCGGCTTCGGCTCCGTAGAGGCGTATACCCGGGCGACCGTCATCGTGGCCGCCGTCGACGCCGGCGTCATCGGCATCGGACTGGCGATCCTCGGCGTCCCGATGGTGCTGCCCCTGGTGACGATCATCTTCCTCGGCTCGTTCATCCCGATCGTGGGCTCCTTCGTCGCCGGCACTCTCGCGGTTCTGGTCGCCCTCACCACGCAGGGCTGGGTCAATGCGCTGATCGTCGTCGGCCTGCTGATCTTCGTGATGGCCTTCGAGGGGCACGTGCTGCAGCCGTTCATCCTGGGGCACTCGGTGAAGCTGCATCCGGTCGCGGTGATCCTGGTGATCGCGATCGGCCTGATGCTCGCCGGCATCGTCGGCGGCCTGATCGCCGTCCCGATCGTCGCCTTCCTGGTCACCGCGTTCTCGTGGCGACCCGGCCAACCGCCGCCGCCGAAGAACGACAGCAAGCTCTCGTCGTGGATGCGCCGGAAGTTCCATCGCGGGCCGCCGTCGCCGAATGACGATGCTGCGGCGCCCACGTCCCCCTAGTCAGGGTGCTGGGCACGCGGCAACGGGGGCGAGAACGTGGGCTTACGTGCAGAGTCCGACAGTGTAATCGGTTTCAACACGCCGGCGTGATCGGGAGCCAGAGCTCGCCTCGGCACGTCCCGGCCTCGACGTCGAGGTCGGCGACTCGCAGGATCTCCGGGCCGTCGGCCCACTCGTAGGGATTCGCCGGGAACCATTCGCTTCCGGCGGCGGCCCACATCTGCTGCATCGCCTCGGGGAACGGGCCCTCGTTGCTGAACACCGCCCAGAGTCCGGCGTCGACGTTGAGCGAGTCGAAGCCGCCTGGAGCCAGCGCGGAACTCGCCACCGCACGCCAGTAATCGAGATGCGAGCCTTCGGCCCGTCGCTCGTCGAAGCTCGAGCAGACACCGAGGATTCCGTGCGGCTCCTGATCGGACAGCCCGAGCAGCGTCGCATTGACGTCGGTGCCGAGGGAGCGCTCGAACTCCTCCATCGCGGTGTTCGGTCCTTCGTAGACCAGCGGGACGCGGGCCTTCTTGCCGATGATGCGGAACTGATCTTTCTTGATGATTCGATGATCCACGGGATCTCCTCCTGACACTTGAACGCTGAACCTCAGGCGAGGCTGCGAACGGAGCGAGGTGCCGGACAGTCGCGCCTGGGATGGCGTGACTCCGTGCACGGCGCGGAAGGCCCGGGTGAAGGCTTCGGCGGAGCCGTATCCGTAGCGCACTGCGACGTCGAGGATTCCGTCACCGGCGATCAGCGCCGCCGCCGCGACGGTCATCCGCCGCCGGCGGACGTACTCCGATACCGGCAGCCCGGCGAGGGTCGAGAACATACGCCGGAAGTGGTGCTCGCTCATGTGCAGGGCACGAGCGAGTTCCCCGGCGTCGATGTGATCGGCCTCGAGGCCGTCCTCGATCAGCTCGGTCACGCGCTTCCAGTCGTCCATGAGCACCTCCGTTCGCTTCGACGGTAGGCCGCAAGGCGGCCATCGGACCCGATGGTTCGTGCCGGATTCGATCAGGCAGTCCGACTCTGGTTCAGCGTCGATGCCGATGGCCTCGCACGCGTGGCGCAGCGAGGCGTGCGGCTTGCCGTCGACGTCGATGGCCATGATCTGGCGGTCGGTGCCGGGCACCGGAACGGCCAGCTGGTTGGTATTGTTCATGCTGTTGAACTCCTTCCTGAAGTTCTCCGTTGGCCGTCACTCGCTGCAACGGGTGGCGGCCTTCTTGCGTCGCGGGCACGGCGCCCATCAGACGACGACCTCGATCCGGCGCGCTTACTCCAGGACCGACACCGGCACGTTGAGTGCGACGGCCAACTTCTTCGTGACGGTCGCGTTGGGCTCGCGCCGCCCGTTCTCCAGATCGCTCAAGTAGCCGAGCGACATGCCCGCGGCCTTCGCGAGGGAGGTGAGGCTGTGCCCATCCTTCTCTCGGAGGACCCGGAGCTCCTGCCAGATCTGTTCTTCTTCTCGGCCATGCCACGAAGGTGCGGAGTAGGCATGCGTAGGTCAAGCAAGCGAAGAGAGGTTCTGCGTAGGTGCGGTGACCAGGCATGTTCGAAAATCACACGCTGAGGATTGCGAAGAGTCATCGAGAGTTCCCCGATGGACTTCGCACACCTACGCTGTCAGTGTGGGAGCCATGGAGAATCCCGATCAGCCACCAGAGGCGCGGCTCATTGACGCCGCGCAGAAGGCCGCGGTGCCTCCGCAGTCCATGCGCAGAGCGGCAGAGGCTGCCGGGATCAGCGATGGACGTTGGCGACAGATCGTCAAGGGGTATCAGAGCACCGGCACTGGTCGTATCCCTGTCGTGGCCCCCGACGACACCCTCGCCCGCATGGCGATCGCAGTCGGCGTCACCCCGGACGAGCTCGCCGAGACTGGCCGCACCGCAGCAGCCGATGCGCAACGGGCGCTACTAGACGCCGGCGACCGGCCCGACGTGGAACTGTCCGAGGTCTCGACAGAGAGGCTCCTTGCTGAGATTCGTCGTCGAATCGAAGGTGCCGAGCCGCAGCCGAAGCTGACGCGACTCCAAGTCCGTCAGCAGCGGGACATGGAGCAGCATGCGTCCGGCAGGTCGCGTAGACGGATCAGTTCGCAAGCGCTTGCCGGTCAGGTTGATGAAGTCGTTGGTGAGGCGGAACGGCGCCAGTCCGATTACAAGAAGGCCGCCGGCACCCGCGATCCACGCATCCCGCCCGGCGACCCGGGAGCGTACGATCCCGGACTGCCAGCGGACCCTGACGGGCCAGAGGAGGGCGCGTGACAACGGGCAAGAGCGTCCGCCTGTTCCTGGTAGACGGAACGTCCGGAGGCCTCACGACCGCCGAAATCATGAACTGGACAGGACACGTAATCACCTCGTCCAGAACCGACCTACCCGCACTGATCAAACGCGAGGAGGCCCAGCGCACGGGGGTGTACATACTCCTCGGCGACGATCCCGACAGCACCGGGGACCCTGCCGCCTACATCGGCGAAGGCGACGACGTCAGCAAGCGCCTGTACAGCCACAATCGTCCGGAAGAGGCAGGTGGCAAGGACTTCTGGAACCGGGTCGTCGTACTCACGAGCAAAGATCCGAACCTCACGAAGGCTCATGTCCGCTACCTCGAATCTCGTCTGATCGAGATCGCTACCTCAGCCAAACGCTCACGCCTCCAGAACAGCACCGCACCCGGAACCATCGCCCTCCCCGAGTCTGACCAGTCAGACATGGAGTACTACATCGACCAGGCGAAGATCATTCTCCCAGTCCTCGGAGTGAACATTCTGCGAGCCAAAGCCAAGAGAACCGCCCCGGCCGCGTCAGTTGATCCCTCAGAGACCAGTCGGTCCGACGCCACGACACCCGAGTTCACCCTCACGGTGAACAGGCACGGAATCCGCGCGACCGCGCAAGAGCTGGACGGCGAGTTCACAGTACTCGCGGGATCGCTCGCCAAGGCAGAGTGGAGCAGAGGCTCCGCACACGCAACGTACGCAGCTCTCCACGAAGCACTGCTTCGCGATGGAACCCTCATTCCCACGGACGACCCGGCTGTCGTGCAGTTCTCGCGTGATCACCCCTTTTCCTCGCCCTCGTCTGCGTCGGCGGTAGTGACTGGCCGGCCGTCGAACGGACGAAAGGACTGGATCGAAACCACGACGGGAGAGTCGTATGGGCGCTGGCAGGATCGCCGCGCAGAGGAGTCCATGACCGCCGCTTCCACTGGCGAAGCGCCCGACCCTGAAGGCCCGGAAGGTGGAGCATGATGGCCATCTACTACCCGAATCCGTCACTACAGCCGAGCCGCCTCATGCTCGCGCTCGGCCAGTATGTGGCGGTGATGGCCGCCGCAGGTGTCCTTGCCTGGCGTGCGAGCGTTAGCCTCCCACAAGACTCACGCTTCAGCCTCACGGTGACCGCGGTCTGCATAGCCTGGCCTCTTGCGCTGTTCGCGCTGATCGCCACACTCCGCACGGCGGAGGAAGCGGTCGCCACGCTCCAGGTGATGTGGGCGGGCGTCGCGGACCGCGCCCGCGCAACGCCCTCCAAGAGCTGGGGGTGGACGGTCGTCAGGTGGCTCGGCAAGCTCGCCGTCCCAGCGACAGCGATTCTCGCATGGGCGGAGCACTACGCTCTCGCGTACACGACGCTCGGTATAGCCTGCACACTGGCTCCCATCTGGGTTCTCGTCCGCGGTGATGGTGGGCTTTTCTGGCGGATTGTGATGGCGATCCTTGCCGTCGGGATGATGGCCGCGCTGGTACAGGGCGCGATTGATAGTGCTCGAGCGCTTCCGGCGGCCAACCAGATTGGACTGTTGGTGACGACCGCGGTCCTGACGTCGGCGACGTACTGGTGGATCGAGCGCGCATGCATCTCTATAGACGCGGACTCGGCCAGCGAGCGCGAGGCGTAGTTCGATCGGATGGATCCCCGCAGAACGCCAGCAGCGCTCGATAGCGCCCGGTAGCGTCTGCCTGCTTTCTGTACTCACCACAAGGAGCCCTCGACTCACATGGCACCCACCGCCTGCCGCGACTGCAAGAACTGCACCAACAGTGCGATCGCCAACGCCGGCCGCAAAACCGGACGCTGGACCGCTGGCATCGCCACCGTCGGCATGAGCGAACTCGCCATGGTCACCAAGAAGAAGTGCCGCGCCAGCGGCCACCAGATGAGCCTCCGCGGTGTCGACCAAGTCGCCGGCGCCGTCCAGCCCACCGTCCAAGTGCAGGGCACACCCGTCGCAGCGGCACCGGCCGAACCGAAGGGACCGGGCCTCATGCGCCGCCTCGCCGAACAAGGCCAGCAGCTCGCCGAACACCAGCAGGGCGGAGTGCCTGCAGCGACTCCGAGCGCAGCCCCCGCCGCGCCGGTACCTCCGCCTCCGCCTCCCGCGGTGCCCGCCGGCTGGTACCCCGACCCCAACGGTGCGCTGCTGCAGCGGTACTGGGATGGGGCGGCCTGGACCGAATACACCGCGCCGATGGTGCCGGGGCAGTAGGCCGGGGATACGTGAGGATGTTCCAGTCTTCGTCTCCGAAAGCACGGACGATCAAGATCTCCGCCTTCATCGGCTGCGTGGTGGGCGTGTTCCTGGCGGCGCTGGTCAGCGGCTGGGTTATCGCGTCGGGTGAACTCAGCGGCGGGAACACCGCCTACAACGTTGGTGTCGTGATCGGCGTCGTGTTTCAGGTCGCCTTCGCTGGTGCCGTGTTCGCCGGGATCGTTGCCCTGGTCGGTCTCGCGATCGCCGCGGTGCGGCGACTCCCGGGGAAGAACGAGATCGCGTTCGGGCCGCAGCAGCCACAACCCCCGGCATTCCAGCCGCAGGTCTCGGCTGGCTGGTACCCGGATCCGGCCGGGCAGCCACAACTCCGGTACTGGGACGGTGGGCAGTGGACCGAACACACTGCCCCGGCGGGTAATGGTGCGTGATGGTCCTCGTCTACATCCTCTGCCTGATACTGCCACTGCTGTTCCTGGGCGTCGTAGCCATCGGCATCATCATCTGGACGGTCGTCGACATGTCGCGCGCGGCGCGCGGCGCAGCAAACCGGCGTATCTGCACCACCCGCGTCGCCGGTCGCCTGGGTTCCCGGCCCCCAATGGCGCGTCTGGACAGCGGTGCTGGGACGGCGACACCTGGACCGAACACACCGCACCTGCGGTGCCCGGGTGGTAGATCGCCTGACAAGGGGTAGGGATGGCAGACAGTAAGGACACAGTGTGGGCAATCGAGCCGCACACTGAACCGCACTGGGTCTGGTGGAGGCTCTGGTCATTTGATTTCAACCAGGGCCTGGGTGCCCTGCTGGGTAGCGTAGAACCTCCCTTCGAACTCGGTGGGCGGGAGGTCGTCGAGGTAGCCGTGTAGCCGCTGGTGGTTGTGCCAGTGGACCCAGCCGAGGGTGGCGAGTTCGACGTCCTCGACGGTGTGCCACGGCCCTGGACGTGCCGGGCCACGGATGAGTTCGGCCTTGTAGTAGCCGTTCACCGTCTCGGCCAGGGCGTTGAAGCTCCTATAGATTGTCAAGTCGATCAGGCCGCAATTTCGGGTTCGTCGACGCGGGGTTCGGCGGTGGTATCCGGTGTGGGCAGGAGTCGGAAGAGTTCACGTGCGAGGTAGCGCTTGAGGCAGCGGATGATTTCCCGTTTCGACAGGCCCTCGGCGGTGCGACGGGCGACGTAGTCGATGGTGGGCTGGTGCCAGCGCATCCGCACGATGACGACCCGGTACAGCGCGGCGTTGGCCTGGCGGTTCCCACCGCGATAGAGCACTCGCAGTCGTAGCTGTCCCCGACGGTGCCGATCGAGGGGACTGCGCCGATCTCAGCGAGCCGCTCGCCGTAGCGCAGGCTCGTGAATTGACTGCCCGCGTCGCTGTGGCACCGCAGGCCCTCAAGCTGGGTCCCGCGGGACCAGCGGGCCATCTCGATCGCGTCGAGCACCATCTCGGTGCGCATGTGGCTCGCGACTCGCCACCCCACGATCATCCGGCTGAAGGCGTCGACAATGAAGCACACGTAGGCGATCCCGGCGAACGTCGGCACGAACGTCAGATCGGTGACCCAAAGTTCGTTCGGCCTGGTCGCGGTGAAGTTCCGCTTCACCAGGTCCGGATGCCGTGCGGCGGTGTCGTCACGCTTGGTCGTCCGCACCCGCTTCGTGCGCACGACGCCTTCGATGCCCTGGGCGCGCATCAGCCGAGCGGTCTGGTCGCGGCCGACATCGTGACCGGCACGCCTCGCGGCCTTCCACAGCTTCCGCGCGCCGTAGACCCGGTAGTTGGCCTCCCACAGTGCACGCAGCGCCGGCCGGAGCTCGGCGTCGCGCTGCGCGCGTGCCGACGGCTCGCGGGACCGGGCGGCGTAGTAGGTGCTCGGAGCCACCTGCAGCCCCGCCTTGGACAGTGTGGCGCAGATGGACTCGACTCCGAGCTTCTTGCCCTCGACGATCTCGTCGCGGTTGGCGTCGATGAACGCGACTACTTCTTGTGTTGGCGGTCGAGTTCCGCCCCGAAGAAAGATGCCGCTCGCTTGAGAATCTCGTTGGCTCGTTTGAGCTCGCGGTTCTCCTGCTCCAGTTCGCGGATCCGCTTTGCCTCCGCAGTGCTCACCCCAGGCGCGTGGCCCTCGTCGATGTCGGCCTGCTTGACCCACTGACGCACCGACTCGACTCCGTAGCCCCCAGCTGGGACGCGACCCGCTGGACCGTCCCGTGCTCGGTCCCCAGCTCTGCGCGCAGCGTGCGGACCATCCGGACCGCCGCCACCTTCTCCTCCGGGCTGTAGCGCCGCGTCTGCGGCTTCCCGGGAACCTGTTCCTTCGGCATGTACTCATCCTCATTTCCAAGGTCACGAGCCTCCAGAGAACCCAGTGCGGTTCAATCTGCGGGCAGCTGAGACCACAAAATGAGCCGCCCACCTGCGTGAACAGGTGGGCGGCATCTGCGGAGGATAGGGGACTCCGTCGCTCCGCTCCTCCTCGAATCGCTGTGCCTGCAGATATGTGACTGCGCCCCACCTTCGTTCCTCAGGTGGGGCGCAGTCACATGGCGGAGGATAGGGGAACCGTCGCCGCTCGTACCTCGCGGCTCCTCCCGAATCCGCTCTGTTCGACAGCAGAAACGAGTCAGGACCCCACCCTCGTTCCTCGGGTGAGGTCCTGACTCGTTCTGCGGAGGATAGGGGATTCGAACCCCTGAGGGCTGTTAACCCAACCCGCGTTCCAGGCGAGCGCCATAGGCCACTAGGCGAATCCTCCAGTGCAACGATGGTAGCGGGTGGTGCGACGCGATCCCAAAACGGACCCGTCGTCGTCGACCCGCTACACTGTTCTACGGATCCCGCGCGGCGTGCATCCTGTGAACTCCCCCAGGGCCGGAAGGCAGCAAGGGTCAACGGGCTCTCTCGGGTGCGCGGGGTCCTCCAAACCTCGCATCCTTTCTCCGCCGGTATTCCGAGAGGTTCCACGTTGAACTTTCACTCGATGAGCGCTGACCAGCTTCGCGACACCCAGGCGGACCTCAAGAAGCGGTACGACGACCTCTGCGCCGCAGGCCTCAAGCTGGACTTGACGCGCGGTAAGCCCGGGCCCGACCAGCTCGATCTCTCCGAGCCGCTGCTCTCCCTGCCCGGCGCCGGAAACCACACCAGCCCCGACGGCACCGACTGCCGCAACTACGGCGGTCTCACCGGGCTCCCCGCGCTGCGCGCCGTCTTCGGTGAACTGCTCGGCACCGGACCCGACCGCATCATCGCGCAGAACAACGCGAGCCTGCAGATCATGCACGACGTCACCGTGTACGCGCTGCTCAACGGCACGCCGGACTCGGTGCGGCCGTGGTCGCAGGAGCACGCGGCCCTGGGTGCACCGGTCAAGTTCCTGTGTCCCGTTCCCGGGTACGACCGGCACTTCTCGATCACCCAGCAGTACGGCATCGAGATGATCAACGTCCCGATGAACCCGAACGGCCCCGACGTCGACGTCTGCGCCGAACTCGTCGCGAGCGATCCTTCGGTCAAGGGCATGTGGGTGGTACCCACGTACTCCAACCCGACCGGCTACACGGTCACCGAAGACGTGGCACGACGACTCGCCGCGATGCCGGCCGCCGCGCCCGACTTCCGGATCTACTGGGACAACGCGTACGCGGTCCACACCCTCGTGGAGCGGGAACCCGCCGTCCTCCCAGTGCTCGACTACGCCGCCGAGGCCGGCAACCCGAACCGCTTCTACGTGTTCGGGTCCACCAGCAAGATCACTTTCGCCGGCGCCGGCGTCTCCTTCTTCGGCTCGTCGAAGGAGAACCTGGACTGGTTCACCCAGTTCGCGTCGATCTCCACCATCGGCCCGGACAAGCTGAACCAGCTGCGGCACCTGCTGTTCCTGCGCGACGCCGACGGCGTGCGAGCGCACATGGCCCGGCACCGCGCACTGATCGCACCCAAGTTCACGAAGGTCGTCGAGATCCTCGAAGACCGACTCGCCGAGGCGAAGATCGCCAGCTGGACCGAACCCGAAGGCGGCTACTTCATCAGCCTCGACGTGATCGACGGGACCGCCAAGCGCACCATCGCACTCGCCAAGGATGCCGGCATCGCGCTGACCGCGGCGGGTTCGACGTTCCCCTACAAGAACGACCCCGACGACCGGAACATCCGGCTCGCACCGACCTTCCCGAGCCTCGACGAGCTCGCCACCGCGATGGACGGCGTCGCCACCTGCGCGCTCCTCGCCGCCACGGAGAAGCTGCTCGATCGCGACTGATCGGGCGCCGACGAGTCAGCGCCAGCCCGCGTGAGAATCGAACGTTCGACGCCGCTTTTGGCCGGTTTCGCCGTCCTCGCCGCCCTCGCGGTGTGGGCGCAGAACGCGATCATCCCGTTCTCCATGCCGTTCTGGGGCCTGTTCGACTACCAATTCGACCTCGACGTCTACCGGGCCGGCGCACAGACCGTGCTCGACGGCGGCGACCTCTACCGGGCCAAGCTGCTCGGTCAGATGGACTTCACCTACGCGCCGATCTCGATCGTCTTCTTCGTGCCCTTCGCCTGGCTGCCGGCCGCCGCCGCGCACCTGCTCTGGACGATCGGCATCTTCGTCGCGCTCTACCAGGTGATCCTGCTCAGCTTCCGCAGCCTGGGCCACGAGACGACGTGGACGCTGCGCGGCATCGCGCTCAGCCTCGTCGTCGTGTCCACCCTGCTCGAACCGATTCGCACGACGATCTGGTTCGGGCAGATCAACATCTTCCTGATGTTGCTGATCCTCTGGGACCTGCTGCGCGGACCGGACTCCCGGCTGCGGGGTGCGGGCGCAGGTCTGGCCGCGGGGATCAAGCTGACGCCGCTGCTGTTCGCGGTGTACCTCGCCCTGACCCGGCAGTGGAGGGCTGCGGCCACCCTGGTCGGCGCGTTCGGGGTCACCGTCGCGGTCGGGTTCGCGTTGCTGCCGCGCGCATCGTGGGATTACTGGACCGAGACGCTGCTGGACTCTGATCGCGTGGCCTCGCCGCAGACCACCGGGAACCAGTCGATCCGGGGCGCCATCGCGAACCTCGGCCAGACCGATCATCCGAGCACCGTCCTGTGGCTGCTGCTGGCCGGAATCGTCGGGCTTCTCGGGCTGGGCGCGGCGATCCTCGCGCACCGTCGCGGTAAGGAGTTGCTGGCGCTCTCCCTGGTCGGCATGACCTCGTGCGCGGTGTCCCCGGTGGCCTGGGGCCACCACTGGGTGTGGCTGCTGCCGATGCTCGTCATCGGCATCCACCTCCTCACGACGCTTCCGAGCATGCTCGGCCGGGGTCTGGTCGCCGCGGCTGTCCTCGGCGGGTTCGCGTTCGCCGTCGCCTGGCGCCATCGTCTGCCGTATCCGATCTGGTACGTGAACCAGAGCGTCGACGAGGCCTACCTGACCGGTACGTTCGAGAAGGGCGCCGGGCACTGGTACCACTTCTTCACGGTGCAGCCGTACAACGTGATCCTGGTGGTCGTGGCCATCGCGGTGATCGTCGCCTACGGTGTCGGCGCTGGTCGAGAGAGGGTGTGCGATGCGTCTGTAGGTTCCGCGGGTTGAGGATGGTCAGTTCTTAGTCTGGTTGGGCATCACGAAACACGACCAGGAGTAGGACGACGATGACGCCATCAATGTCAGACCCTCGTCGTAGAGTGGCGTCAGAAGGTAGACAAGAGCCGAAATTCCGATTCTACCAGCAGGAACAGTACTGCGGGGGAGGTGAGCGTCATGAGCGTCAACGGTGTTTCGTACAACGACGACGCTGCTGCCGCCGCGGGTCCGCGCGATGGCTCGGTGGCTGCTCCGGCCGGTGCCGACCCGGCCAGCGCCGACCCTGCCGGCGCCGGTCCTGCCGGTTTCGATCCAGCCGCATTCGTCGCGAACCTGTCGCCCGCGGACCTGTTGGCGGTCCAGGCCGCTGCCGAGAAACGCCTCACCACGGAGGCGACGGCGCTGTTGGCCGCCGAGTCCGACGACGGTCTGTTGGGGCTGCTCGACACCCGTGAGCAGTGCCGCCGGCGGGCCGAGGTGTTCGATGCCGCCCTGTATATCCAGATCTCTGATCGTGGCGTGTACCGGCGTGCCGGACACATCTCTGTTCATCAGCTGTACGCCCGCGGTGCTCGTCTCGGGGTCGGTGAGGCCCGCCGACGCCGGGTCACCGCCGAAGGGATCGGCGCGATGGGCACGTTGACCGGTGAACGCCTCCAACCCCACCTGACGGCGACCGCTTCGGCGGTGGCCGACGGTGAGGCCGGCGGCGCGCACGTCGCAGCGGTCACCGAGATCATGGACAAACTCCCGTCGGCGGTCACCCATGACGAGCGAGTGAAGGCCGAAGCCATGCTCGCTGATGCGGCGCGGCGTCTGGACCCGGCCGCGGTCACCGTGGTGGGTAACCGGATCCTGGCCCACCTGGATCCCGACGGCACCCTCGCCGACGACCACGACCGGGCCCGGCGGCGTACCTTGAATCTGCAGCCGCAGAGCCGGCAGTTGATGAGCAAAGTCCGGGCCCTGCTCACCCCGGTGCTGCGCGGCAAGCTGGAAGTGTTCCTGCATCAGTGGGCCACCACCGGGATGAACAACCCCTACGACCCCGACTCCCCACGCGGGGCGGCCGACCAACCCGGCCTCGACCCCGCCGTCCTGGCCGCCGCGGCCGAACGCGACACCCGCACACTCGGGCAGCGTCAGCACGACGCCCTCGAAGCCCTGTGCGACTGGGCGGCGGCATTGGCAGGGCAGCCGGCACCCACGCGGATTCCGTCGCAAGTGGTGGTGACCGTGACCGATGAGGATTTGGCGCGGCAGGCCGGGATCGGCTGGACTGCCACCGGCACCCGGATCCCGGTGACGGATTTGGTGCAGTTCGCTGCTGACACGGTTCCGCATCTGGCGGTGTTCTCCAAGGCCACCGGGCAGGTGTTGTATTTGGGGCGGGCGAGCCGGTTCGCGACAGCGGCGCAGCGGTTGGCGTTGTTCGCCCGCGACCGGGGTTGCACCGCCCCGGGCTGCACCGTCCCGTTCATCCGCACCCAGGCCCACCATATGCCCGACTGGACCGACGACGGCCAGACCGACATCGACCGCATGGGTGGGGCGTGCGGCCGGCACAACCGCATGAACGGCAAAACCCCGGGGCACTGGGAATCGACAGTCCTGACCTTCGGTCCCGACGCCGGACGCGTCGGGTGGCGGCCGGTGGGCCGCGGCGCGCGGTGGCAGAGCAACATCATGTTCCACCCCGAACGCCTGGCACCCGACCCCGGGCCTCCGGCCACGGCGGCCGGACCAGACGACCTCGCACCACCCGAGGAGGTTGTCGGAGAACCCGGCGACTTCGGTTCACCCGCAGACCCCGGACCACCCGACGACCCTGAACAATCCGACGACGCTGGGCCACCAGACGACGCCGGGCCACCCGACGACCTCGGGCCACTTGGCGACACCGGACCACCCGGCGACGAGCCGAGCGGACCGAGACCGACGACGATCGTCGTGCACCGACCGTCCGCGCTGACCGGACACGGCCCGCCGGACCCGCCCTCGGGAGCCGAACAGATCCTCGCCCGGCTCCTGGCACAGGCAGCCTGACTGCGCCACCGCGGCCAGGCCACCGGTGCTGCCCGCGACTAGCCACCCGCCGACGTCGTCCGCATCGCCACCGCCGCCGCCACCGTTTCAGCGGTCCGCAGACAGGCAGCGCACTCGACCGCGTCGGTACCGGCCAATCCGGAGCCGCCGGCGTCCGCGCAGGCGACGAGTCGCCAGCAGCACTCCGGCGGCGACCCCACGCCGATTCCGGCGGTGTCCCGACGCCGATTCCCGCGTCGGTTACGACCGCCTGCCAGAACGCACCCGTACCCGAATCCCAGCAAGACGGTCTCGGCTGCTGCGTCACGTACCCGATCAGCGCCTAAGTCACCACCACCCACAAGAGATTCTGACGCGCACCCGCAGATCCGAGCCGACCGTGAACACTGTCAGAGCCCGCCGGTAGGGTTGCTCCCGTGGCTCTCTATCGCACCTACCGGCCCGCGACGTTCGCCGAGGTCGTCGGGCAGGAGCATGTCACCGACCCGCTGAGTCGGGCCCTGGACAGCGGGCGGATCAACCACGCCTATCTGTTCTCCGGACCGCGCGGTTGCGGCAAGACGTCCTCGGCGCGCATCTTGGCCCGTTCGCTGAACTGTGTGGAGGGTCCGACGTCGACGCCGTGCGGCGTGTGTTCCTCGTGCGTGGCGCTCGGCCCCGGCGGTCCGGGCAATCTCGACGTCGTCGAGCTCGACGCGGCCAGCCACGGCGGCGTCGACGACACCCGCGAACTCCGGGACCGCGCCTTCTACGCGCCCGCCGAGTCCCGCTACCGGGTGTTCATCATCGACGAGGCGCACATGGTCACGTCGGCCGGCTTCAACGCGCTGCTCAAGATCGTCGAGGAGCCGCCGGAACACCTGATCTTCATCTTCGCGACCACCGAGCCGGAAAAGGTGCTCACCACCATCCGCTCGCGCACGCACCACTATCCGTTCCGCCTGCTCGCGCCGCCCATCATGCGCGGGCTGCTGGAGAACATCTGCCAGCGCGAGGGCGCCGTCGTCGCACCCGAGGTGTTCCCGCTGGTCATCCGGGCCGGCGGCGGATCGCCGCGCGACTCGCTCTCCATCCTCGATCAGCTCCTGGCCGGAGCGGGGGAGCACGGTGTCACCTACGATCGCGCCCTGGCTCTGCTCGGCGTCACCGACTCCGCGCTGATCGACGCCGCCGTCGACGCCCTCGCCGCCGGCGACGGCGCCGCCCTGTTCGGTGTCGTGGAGCGGGTGGTCGACGCCGGTCACGACCCGCGGCGCTTCGCTATCGACCTGCTCGACCGCTTCCGCGACCTGCTGCTGCTTCAGGCGGTGCCCGACGCCGCCGAGCGCGGCCTGGTCGAGGCCCCGGCCGACCAGGTGACCCGCATGCGCGCGGTGATCGACTACCTCGGCCTCGCGACGCTGACCCGGTACGCCGAGGTCGCGCATACCGCGCTCGGCGACATGCGCGGCACCACCTCGCCCCGGCTCCTGCTCGAGGTGATGTGCGCCCGGCTCCTGCTGCCGGCGGCGAGCACCGACGACGCCGCGCTCCTTCAACGCCTGGAAACCCTGGAACGACGACCCGCCGGCGCCCCGGTGGCTGGCACCCCGACCTCGGACGCCCCCGCGGGCTCCGCTGCCCCCGCCGCACCGGCTCCGCCCGCCGACGAGCCGCCGTCACGCTTCGTGCGGCCCTCGCAGCGCCGCGCTCAGGAGCAGACGTCCGTGGGTTCGGTTCCTGCGGACGAGCCGCCTTCCTCGCCTGTTTCGTCGGTGGGTTCGGTTCCTGTGGCCGAGCCGCCTTCTTCGCTCGTTGAGCCGGTGAGGAACGAAGTGACGAGCCGTGTCGAAACGCCCCTGGCAGAGGAGCCCGTTTCCGCGAAGCCGGAGGGTGCACCCCCGCGGCCGATTCAGGAGGTGGCCGAGCCGCCTTCTTCGCCTGTTTCGTCGGTGGGTTCGGTTCCTGTGGCCGAGCCGCCTTCCTCGCTCGTTGAGCCGGTGAGGAACGAAGTGACGAGCCGTGTCGAAACGTCCCCGACAGCCGAGCAGGCACCCGCGACTCCGGTGCCCCCTCGGCCGATCCCGGAAGCGGTCGAGCCGCCGATGCCCGAGGCGCCGCCGGCGGTGACGGAGACTCCGACGGTCGAGCCGGAGCAGTCGGCTGCCCCCGCGTCGCACGCGGGCGCGTCGCCCTCTCAGCCGGACGATCCGTACGCCGACGTGCCCCCGCCGGAGGAGCCGTACTACCCCGGTGATCCGTATGACGACGCACCGCCGCCCGAGCGGGCGGGCGCCCAGCGACCTGACCGGCAGCGCTCTGACCGGCAGCGGACTGAGCAGCAGCGGACTGAGCAGAATCGACCGACCACTGCGGCGCGGCCGGCGGCGTCAGCCCAGCCCGAGCCCCACGCCCAGGCTCCGGCGCGGTCTCCCGTCTCGCCCCCGGCACCACCGGCAACGCCGGCCTCCGAGACGCCGGTACCCGCAGAACCCGCACCGGCGACCCCCGAGCCCGGGCACCAGCCCGCGCCCGATCCCGCCCCAGCCGCCCAATCCGCTCCGCCAGCGGCCCCGGCGCTGACCGCAGCGACGGTCACCGCGCGGTGGGCCGACATCCGCGAAGCCGTCAGAAGCGCCCCGACCGGCAAGGTCCTCGAGTCGATGCTCTCGGCGGCGACGGTGCAGGCGGTCGAACCTGTCGAGGGTGGCGGCGGCGCGATCGTGCTCGGCCACCCGCATCAGCCGGTCGCCGGACGGCTGTCCGATCCCGCGCGGATTGACCTGCTCAACCGGGTGTTCGGGGAGCTCTTCGGTCCCGGCTGGCAGATTCAGGTGGTCCATGCGCAAGGTGGCCCGCCGACCGGGTCGTCGGCTGCCGGTCAGCGCGGGGCCCCCGCTGCGCCGCCGAAGCGTCAGGCGTTCACCAGGCCGAGCCGGCCCTCGGCGGGTGCGGATCGTCGTCCCTCAGCAGACGCCGGGCCGCCTCCTCCCGAGCCGCCGCCCGAGCCCGAGGAGCCCTGGCCGGCCGAACCGGTCCCCGACGAGGAACTGAGCGATGCCGAGCGCGCGGAGATGGTCGCCTCGGCGCACACCGGGGCACCGGACGCTCGACTCGACCCCGACCAGGTGGCGCTCGAGCTGCTGAAGTCCGAACTGGGCGCACGCCCGGTCAACGACGGCAGCTGAGGCGTGGCGCGGGCGCGGTATTCCGAGACCGCCTGTTCAAGACCGCCCGGGAACCCTGCCCCGACCGTGTCGCCGTTGCGCGTCGCCGGCTACGGAGTCCACCACGGCCGGAGCGGCGTCGCCGGGTGACGCTGGTCGTCGAGCTTAGCGGCCAGGACGTGGTGCAGCTCGACCACGTCGCGCTCGAACCCGATCCGGCAGCCGGCCATGTAGAGGCCCCATTGGCGCGCGGTGCCCTCGCCGACCTCGGCGACCGCCGCGTCCCAGTTCTCCACCAGGTTCGCGTTCCAGTCTCTCAGAGTCATGGCATAGTGCTCGCGGAAGTTCTCCTCGTGCAGCACCTCGAGTCCGGGAACGTCCTGCAACCGGGAGATGATGGTGCCGGCACCGGACAGCTCGCCGTCGGGGAAGACGTAGCGATCGATGAACGGCCCGGCCTTGGCTCGTGTGCGGTTGTCCGGCCGCGTGATGCAGTGATTCAGGAGCAAGCCGCCGGTGCGCAGCTTGTCGCGCATGAACCTGAAGTACGACGGGTAGTTCGCGAGACCGATGTGCTCGGTGAGGCCGATCGAGCTGACCGCGTCGAACCCCGACTCGGCGACGTCGCGGTAATCGTTGTGGCGAACCTCGCCGAACTCGGTCAGGCCCTCGTCGACGATCGCCTGCTGAGCCCACTGCGCCTGCTCCTTCGACAGGGTGACGCCCAGGGCGTGCACGCCGCGGCGCGCCGCATAACGGACCATGCCGCCCCAGCCGCAGCCGATGTCGAGCAGCCGGTCGCCGGGCCCCAGCGCCAGCTTCTCGAAGATCAGCCGGTACTTGTTCTCCTGCGCCTCCTCCAGTGTGGCGTCCCGGTCCGGGTACACGGCGCACGTGTATGTCATCGCCGGGCCGAGCACCATCTCGTAGAACGCGTTGGAGACGTCGTAGTGGTACTGGATGGCCTCGGCGTCGCGGCCGCGGCTGTGCCGCAGGCCCTCGGCGAAGCGGCGCCAGCGGGGGAGCGCCTCCTGCGGCGGCGGCGCGATCGGCTTGAAATGCTCCACGCCCAGATGCTTGGCCGCGGTGGCCATGGCGAGCGGGCTGGGCTTACGGAAGTTCAGATCGTCGGCGAGCGCGCGCAGGGCGCCGTACGGATCGCCGGGATGACCGCCGACCAGTTCCAGGTCGCCGGAGACGTAGGCCCGAGCCAGCCCGAGATCGCCGGGCGCGGTCACCAGGTATGTCGTGCCCCGCGGAGTTTTCAGGTCGAGGCCGAACTCGGCGTTCTCGGGTCCGGCGCTGCTTCCGTCGTACGCCGTGAAGCGGATGTTGAGCTCCCGTCCGAGGAGCATCTCGAAGATCTCTGCCAGATTCATGCGCGCTTGACCGCCTTCTCGTAAAGGCTCAGCAGCCTGCCGCGCGCGTCGTACTTCGCCTTGAGTGCGCGGTAGGCGTCCGAGCCGTACAACTCGTCGAACTCGTCTTCCGGATAGAACGACTCCGAATAGAGGGACTTGTGGCCGTCGAGCTCGCTGACCTTCCGCTCGATGCGACGGTTGGTGTAGCCGGGCTCGCCCGGCGTCTCCGGCACGGCCGACCAGAACCCGACGTTGGTGTATCCCCGTCCGCGTTTGAGGGGATACAGGGGCCACGGCTGGTCTGAACCGGTAGACACCTGAGCCCCGTTTGCCGCTTGAGCCCCGTCGAAGGCCAGCTCGAGCGGGCACAACCAGATCGGCTCGATCGGGATCTCGTCCAGGAACCACTCGACGAAGTCGGCAGTCCGCTCGATCGGCACCTCGATGTCTTGCACCACGCGTTCGCCGGGCGGCAGGCCCTTGCGGGCGTTGAGCTTGTCGCCGATGTCCCAGCGCTGGTCGTACCCGATGAGCTTCCAGTAGAAGCTCGACCGGAGGTACTTCTTCGGCCAGAACCGGCGAATCTTCGGGTTCTGCGCTCCGAACGCGCGCGAGCACCAGAACCAGTCGGTGTCCCAGCGCCACAGGTAGTCGCGGATGGTGAGACGGTCCCGCTTCGGCTCGTCGACGTTCGAATGCTGGATGGAGCGGTAGAAGATCTCCATCCCCGTGTAGTCGCTGACCGGCCCGGTCTCGTCGGTCTGACGGCCGAGCACCAGGTAGCTCTCGTCGTGACTGAAGACGACGCCGTCGAGGTAATCGACTTGCTCGCCGCGGTATTCGCGCCGCGCGGCGATCGCGATCATCTCCTTCTGGAGGTCCCGGATCGAGGTGAACCGCACGTGCCGGAGCTCCACGAACGGCGGCACCTGCTCCAACTGGATCTCCAGCCGCACCGAGTACCCGAGGGTTCCGTAGGAGTTGGGGAACCCGAAGAACAGGTCGGAGTGCTCGTTGTCCGGCCGCGCGACGATCAGATCGCCTGCGCCGGTGAGGATTTCCATCTCCAAGACCGACTCGTGCGGAAGGCCGTTGCGGAACGACGTCGACTCGATCCCGAGTCCGGTCACCGCGCCGCCCAAGGTGATCGTCTTGAGCTGCGGCACCACCAGCGGAACCAGGCCGTAGGGGAGGGTCGCGTCGACCAAGTCCTCGTACGTGCACATGCCTGCGACCTGCGCGGTCCGGGCCTCTCGGTCGACGGAGATCACCCGGTCCAGACCCGAGACGTCCAGTCCCGGTGCAGGATTGGCGGCGCGCTTGCGGAACAGGTTCGACGTCTTCTTCGCCAGGCGGACGCCCGCGGTCGCGGGAATCGCGCGGTAGCTCGCCAGCAGGCGATCCACCCCGTGCTGAAATCCTGCCGACCCGTACTCGAGACCCTCGGAAGCCACGTTTCCAACCCTACTGTGCACCTCGGTACCGTGGAGGGCGGCCCCGAAGGCTCGGGGCTTCCGCCACTGCAAGGAGTCTTCCGTGGGTCAGGTATCCGCCACTTCCGCCATCGACATCGCTGCCGCACCCGAGGTGGTTCTCGCGGCACTGGCCGACTACGAGACCGTGCGCCCGGCGATCCTTCCCGCCAACTACCGTGACTTCGTCTACGGAGACGACGGCACCGTGCACTGGATCCTGCAAGCGACGGAGAAGCGCTCGCGCGATGTGCTCGCCGACGTGACGGTGACCGCAGACTCGGTCACCGAGACCGACCGCAACTCCTCGATGGTCACCGTGTACCGGGTGGGCCCGTCGGATCGGGGCAGTCGCGTCGAGGTCACCACGAGCTGGCAGGGCGCCGGCGGCATCGGAGGCTTCTTCGAGAAGACCTTCGCGCCCAAGGGCCTCGGCCGGATCCAGGCCGAGCTTCTCGGCAACCTCAAGTCCCGCCTGGAATCCTGAGTCGCCGCGGCCGCCGTCGCAGCAAGCCGCTCCCGCTGCGTGACGGCGTCGACGCCACGCGGGTGGTCCTCCGCCCGGAGTTGTTCGCCACTCCGCCGACCGTCGCGGAGGCACTGCTCGCCGCGCCGACTCTGGCCGGACTGACTGCGGACGAGCTTGCGCGGCAACACCAGGCAGGCCTGGTCGTCGATGCCGACGGCCGTCCCTGCGATCTCGAAGCCCGAGTCTCCCGAGCGGTGCCGGTGTACCTGTACCGGGATCTGCCCGACGAGTTCGACGTGCCGTTCGACCTGGACATCCTGCACGTCGACGAGCACCTGGTGGTGGTCGACAAGCCGCACTTCCTCGCGACCATGCCCCGCGGACGGCACGTCACGCAGACCGCGCTCGTCCGACTGCGCCGACTGTTGGCCGAGCCGGACTTGGCGCCCGCTCACCGCTTGGACCGACTGACGGCGGGGGTGCTGCTGTTCACGCGGATGCCCGCCGAGCGTGCGGCCTACCAGCGGCTGTTCGCCGACCGCGAGGTGCGCAAGGAGTACCGGGCGCTCGCCGAATTGCCCCGGGTCCATGAGCCAGGTGCTTCCCGATCGCCCCTTGCCCGCGGTGCGTCGCCCCTTGAGCTCGTCGAAAGGAAGACCGTCCGGGTCGCCGACCGCATCGTCAAGACCGCCGGCGACCTGCGGGCACGCGTCGTCGACGGTCCGGCCAACGCCGTCAGCGACATCACGCTGGAGCGAGCGATCGACGGTCCGTCTGCGGGATGCGCGACGGGCAGGCTGGGCGAGTACCGGCTGGTGCCTCACACCGGCCGCACGCATCAGCTGCGACTGCACATGGCGAGTCTCGGGGTGCCGATCCTCGGCGACCCGCTGTATCCCGAGGTCGACGACGACCTGGCCGCCGCACCGGACCGGGGAGACTTCTCCCGGCCGCTCCGCCTGATCGCCTCGCGGCTGGAGTTCACCGATCCGGTGACCGGCGAAGAGCGTGGCTTCGAGTCGTCTCGAACCTGGTCTTCCGGTGAGGTTCCCTCGCCGGATCTCCGGCCCACTTGATCCTCGGTGCGGTTCGACCCATCGCGGACGCTCTGACCGTCGAGGCCCGGGTACGACACCGGACGTATACGAGGCGCCGAGGGAACATTGCCGTCCTTTCCGCTGAGACGTCCGGTGTCGTACGGGGCCGGGAGGTGACGGGCCGCGGTAAGTTCGGCGACATGGCGATCCTCGGCTCTTACGAACACCATTCCGACCTCGGGTGCGAGGCCGTGGTGTTCCTCGACACCGAGTCCGAAGCCTGCTTCCAGCTGCAACGGGATCTCCCGGGCGGGCCGCACGAGAACGAGCACTGCGTCACGACCGGCGCCAGCGCCCCCGTCTACGGCGGCGTGGTGCAGTGGCGGCGGGTCGGCGACAGGTTCGAGTTCGCGCTGAACCGCCGGGCGACGGCCCTGTTCGCCGACGAATTGCTCTCCTTCGAGGTGGCCCCGGCGGGCGGGCAAACGATCGATCAGCTCGCCGCGCATGTCGAGCGTCTACTGAGCTGACGCCACCGACTACCCTGGAGATCGTGACTGACGCATTCGACCCCGGTGCCCTGTTCGGCGGCGGCGACGACAATCCGATGGCAGGCCTCCTCGCCCAGGCGCAGGAGATGCAGAACCGGCTGCTGGCGGCGCAGCAGGAGATCGCGGCCACCACGGTGACCGGATCTGCGGGCAACGGTCTGGTGACGGTGACCGGCACCGGCGCCGGTGATGTGACCGGTGTGACCATCTCGCCGGAGGTCGTCGACCGCGACGACGTGGAGACTCTGCAGGATCTCGTCATCGGGGCGCTGGCCGACCTCGCGACGCAACGGGATGCGCTGACCGCGGAGAAGATGGGGCCGCTGGCCGGCGGTCTCGGCGGGCCGGACGGCGGAGCGGGTGGCGGCCTCGGCGGCGGCCCGGACGACCTGCGCGGGCCGGACGGCCTGATCAACCTGGGCTGAGGCCCCCAGCATCCCGATCGATCGGGAGTGGCGAGGAAGTAGATGTACGAGGGACCGATCCAGGTGCTGATCGACCAGCTGGCGAAACTGCCGGGGCTGGGTCCGAAGGGTGCCCAGCGCATCGCTTTCTCGCTCCTGGCCGGCGACAAAGCTGAGATCGACCGGCTGGTCACGGCGCTCGGTGAGGTTCGCGACAACGTCAGCTTCTGCGCCGAATGCGGCAATGTCGCGGCCGAGCGGCTCTGCCGGATCTGCGCGGATGCGCGCCGCGACGCCACCAAGATCTGCGTGGTCGAAGAGCCCAAGGACATCTACGCGATCGAGCGGACGAAAGAGTTCGACGGCCGCTACCACGTGCTCGGCGGCGCGCTCGATCCGCTCTCCGGCATCGGCCCCGACCAGCTGCGGATCCGCGAACTGCTGCAGCGACTGGCCAATCAGCCCGACGGCGTCGACGTCACCGAGATCATCATCGCGACCGACCCGAACACCGAGGGCGAGGCGACCGCGACCTACCTGCTGCGCATGCTCAAGGACTTTCCCGGACTGTCGATGACGCGCCTGGCTTCCGGCTTGCCGATGGGCAGCGACCTGGAATTCGCCGACGAACTCACCCTCGGCCGAGCGCTGTCCGGTCGGCGAGTCCTCGCCTGACGGCGGCACCTCGGGCGCCGGGACAGCGATGACGACCGATCACCTCGTACAAGCCGCGCACGCGATCGCCGACTCGCTGCTTCCGCGGCAGGGGATCGTGGCGATCGACGGTCCGTCAGGTGCGGGCAAGAGCAGCTTCGCCGACGCCCTCACCGAATGTCTGACCGAACTCGGTCGCCCGCCGCTGCTGATCCGCACCGACGACTACGCCACCTGGACCCAGCCTGCGGCGTGGTGGCCAGAGCTCGAGCGCGACGTCCTGGCGCCCTTCGTCCGCAGTCACGACATCGCCTACCGTCCGCGTGTCTGGACCGACGGTGTGCCCGTGGTGGGCCCCGTGCAGCGCCTGCGGTGGGCGCCGTTGCTGATCATCGAGGGTGTGACGGCGGCGCGGCGCTCGATCGCCGCACGGCTGGAGCGGGCGCTCTGGATCGAAGGTCCGTTGCCCGAGGAGCGCCTGGCCCGCACGGTCGCCCGGGACGGCGCGGAGCAGCTCGAGCATTTAGCCGCCTGGCAGCGCTTCGAAGACGGCTGGTTCGCCGTCGACCGGACACGAGCGCGCTGCGATGTGGTGTCCTGCGACGGGTGAGCGGGCCGGGGTTCGACTCCTTCGTCGCTCAACCGTCGATGTGGCGGGGTGGCGGGTTTGGTTTCGACTCCTTCGTCGTCAACCGTCGAGGGATGTCGCTCGACCGTCGGCGGGAGTCAGCGCGCGGCGTGCAGCCGCTCGCTGCGGAGCCGGGTGATCTCGGGCAGGTCCAGGGGAGCGAGGTCGGCGCCGGTGGCCTGGGTCAACAGGTAGTCCGCCAGCTCGGGGTTGCGGGCCAGGAGCGGGCCGTGCATGTAGGTGCCGATCACGCTGCCCTGCACCACGCCCTCGACCCGGGTCGCCGCCCCGGCCGGAGTCGAAGCGGCCGCACCGTTGCCGGTGCCGTGCCGGACCGTGCCCAGCGGACGCGCATCGGGACCCAGCGTGGTTGCGCCGCGGTGGTTCTCGAAGCCGGACAAAGTCTGCGTCAGACCGTCGAGCAGTGGTTCGGTGGCGAGTTCGCCGATCGCCCGGGACTCCATGGGCGAGGTGGTGCAGTCGAACATGCCGATGCCGTCGACCTTCTCACCGGCGGCTGTCTGATACCAGTGGCCGAGCACCTGGATGGCGGCGCAGATGGCCAGCACTGGGCGGCCGGCTTCGGCGGCGCGCTGCATGCCGGGATGACGGGCCAGGTGCCGCGTGGCGAGGCGCTGCGCGAAGTCTTCGGCGCCGCCGAGGGTGTAGACGTCCAGCGAGTCGGGGACGTCGTCGTCGAGCGTGATGGAGACGATCTCGGCGTCGATGCCGCGCATCCGGGCACGCTGCCGAAGCACAAGAGCGTTGCCGCCGTCGCCGTAGGTGCCCATCACGTCGGGCAGTACGAGGCCGATCCGCAGGGTGGATTCGCTCATCGGGTGTCTCCGTCCGGGGCATCTGCGCGGGTGGTTTCGACTCCGCTCGACTGGCGAGGAGGGCTCGACCGGGGATCCTCGACGGGGGTGGCGCCAAGGCGTTCCAGGGCGGTGCCGAGGTCGCGGAACGCGGTGTAGTTCGCGAGCACTTCCACGCGGCCCGGCGGGCACGACGCGATCGCCGCGACCGGATCGGGGATCGTGGTGTGCTCGGCGCCCGCGTACAGCAGGCGCACGCCCAGGTCGGACGCGCGTTCGCCGGCGGCGATCACCTTCATGGTCTCGAACGCCTCGAAGCGCACGTCCCACAGCCACGAGAGGTCCTCGCCGTCGGGCACCTGACCGTTGACGGCGATCACCAGGCTGTCGGCGTCCTGGTCGATCATCGCCAGCGCCTCCTGCCAGCCCGCCGGGTTCTTGGCGAGCAGCGTGCGGATCCGGTGCGGACCCAGCTGGACCGATCCGTAGCGGCCGGCCACCTCGCCGACAGTGCCGACTGCGGCGGCCGCCGTCGCCGGATCCACTCCCATCGCAACCGCTGCCGCGATCGCCTGGGTCGCGTTCCCGCGATTGGCCCGGCCGGGTACGGCGAGCGTCATCGGCGCCTGGAAACCGTCGGGGCCGTACACCTTCTCGTCGTCGAACCACCACTGCGGCTGCGGCCGCCGGAAGCCCGGGTCACCGGAGGAGTACCAGTCCTCGCCCCGCCGCACGATCGATTCGCCGGTCCGGGGGCAGCTGACCGAGTCGCCGACCCAGCCGGCGCCCGCGGCCACCCAGACCACGTCGGGGGCGTCGAAAGCCGCGGACGTGACCAGCACGTCGTCGCAGTTGGCGACCAGCGTGGTGTCCGGGTGCCGGGCGATGCCCTCGCGGAGCCGCCGTTCGATGTGATTGATCTCGCCGACCCGGTCGAGCTGATCCCGCGACAGGTTCAGCAGCACCAGAACCTCCGGGTCGGTGGCGTCGCTGACATGCGGGACATGCAGTTCGTCGACCTCCAGCGCGGCGACCGGCGCTCCGCGGGTCAACGACAGCGTGGCGATGATCCCGGCATCCATGTTGGCGCCGTCGGCCTGCGTGGCCACGTCGCCCAGCGGTGCGAGCGCCGCGGCGGTCATCCGGGTGGTGGTCGACTTTCCGTTGGTTCCGGTGATCAGCACGGTCCGCCGGCAGTCGGCCAAGCGCGACATGATCTGCGGGTCGATCTTCTCGGCGACCAGGCCGCCGATCATCGAGCCTTTGCCCCGGCCGGCGGCGCGGGAAGCCCAGCGTGCGGACGCGGCTGCGGCCAGAGCCGCCCGGGTGCGAAGTGGCAGACGCATGGGACAAAGTCTGTCACAGGCGGGCGGGCCCGCTGCTTCACCGCTCGACGTTGTGTAGCGTCGGCCACTGTGAGCCGTGCAACATACATCCGACTGTCCGCATTCGACCGCGCTCAGCGTCGCCTGCTCAAGGCGATGAGCCTGATCCCCGCCTCGGTGCTCGGCGCGGGTGCGCGACTCACTCGGGTCAACTCCGACGGAGAGCACCTCGCTCCGGAGATGGCGGGCGTCGCCCTCGCGACCTCGAAGGTTCCCGGTATGTCGCTCACCAGCACCGACCCCGTGGTCGATCGCAAGCGCCTGGAGGCCACCTCGGGGGCCATGGCCGAGGACTTCCCGCCCTTCGCGGTGGAAGAGGACCTGACGTTCGACGGACCCGGCGGTCCGATCGGCGTGACCCGGTACCGCGTGCAAGAAGGCGCCCCGAGGGGTCTGATCCTGTTCTTCCACGGCGGCGGCTTCGTGGTGGGCAGCCGCGCCAGCCACGATTCGGCGGTGCGCGCACTGGCACTGGCGTCGGGTGCGGACGTGCTGTCCGTCGACTACCGCCTGGCCCCTGAGCACCAGTTCCCGGCCGCGGTCGACGACGTGCTCGCGGCGTGGCGCTTCGCCGTCGAGCAGGCGCCCGGCTGGGGACTGGATCCGGCCCAGATCGTGGTCGCCGGAGACTCGGCCGGAGGGAATCTGGCGGCGGCGGTGGCGCTGGAGACCCGTGGCGAGCCGGTGGTGCCGAAGCTGCAACTGCTGATCTACCCGGTCACCGACATGACGGGCAGCACGCCGTCGCGGGCCGAGTTCGCCGAGGGGTACTTCCTCACCGCCGCTGACATGGACTACTTCACCACGCATTACCTGAGCTCGCCCGAAGAGGCTGTGGACCCTCGGTGCTCGCCGCTCCTCGCCGACGATCTGAGTGGCCTGCCTCCAGCCTATGTCGTCGTCGCCGGGTTCGACCCGCTGCGCGACGAGGGCATCGCCTACGCCGAGGCGATGCGTTCGGCGGGTGTCCCGGTGACGCTCGAGCGTGCCGGCTCGATGATCCACGGTTTCCTCAACATGGGGCTGATCTCGCCGGGCGCCCGCGAGTACATCGCGCGGATGGGCGCCGCGGTGATCGATGCGCTCGACTGAGTGCGCCGAAGGCACGCGTCGAGAGGCACGACGATGACCTCGCCACGGCCGGGAGATCAGGCGGCGCTGCGGCGCGCCAACCACACCCGTGTCCTGGCGGTGATCGCCGCCGCCGGCGAGGTGCATCAGGCCGAGATCGCGCGGCACACGGGGCTGTCCCGGGCGACGGTTTCGACCCTGGTCGCCGAGTTGGAAGCCGGCGGACAGGTGGAGACCACACGCAGCGGCCGCCGCCGGCTGGTGCGGCTGACGCTGCGTCCGGGCTTCGTGCTGGCCGTCGATCACGGTCATCGGCACGTGTCCGTGGCGATCGCCGATCTGGAACGCGAGATCCTGGCGCACTCGCAGACCGACCTGGCCGACCACTCGGCGGCCGACGTCGTGTTGCCGCAGGTGCGAACTCTGCTCGACGATCTCCTGGAGCTGACCGGCGTCGGCCGCAACGAGATCCTGGCGGCGACCATCGGCTTGCCCGCCCCCATCGATCGGGACCGTCGTACCGTCGCCTCGCCGAGCATTCTGCCCGGCTGGGCCGACCGGGACATCGCCGAACTCGCGGCGCAGACGCTGGACCTCCCGGTCCAGTGGGTGATCGACAACGACGCGAACCTCGGCGCCCGCGCCGAGTACCGCGCGCTCGCGGCGCCGGACTCCGCGGTCGATTCGCTGATCTACATCAAGTTCGGTGCCGGGCTCGGCGCCGGGGTGGTGCTCGACGGCCGGTTGATGAGCGGTGTCAGCGGCACGGCCGGGGAGATCGGGCACTTGGTGTTCGACGACGAGGGGCCGCTCTGCCGGTGCGGGAACCGCGGTTGCCTGGAGACCCTGGTCGCCGCGCCGGCGGTGACGCGGCAACTGCTGGAGACCCACGGAACGATCAGCATCGCCGAGATCGTGGCCCGTGCCGACCGGGGAGATCCCGGTTGCCGCAGGGCACTCGCCGATGCCGGCCGGATGATGGGTCGGGCGGTCGCGGTGCTTGCGAATCTGGTCAATCCGGGTCTGGTGGTGGTCGGTGGGGAGATGGAGCAGGCTGCGGACTATGTGCTGCCGGCCATCCGAGAGACGCTGAACCGAGAGTGCGTGCCGGTCGCCGTGGACGCGGTGCGGGTCGAGCGGGCCCGGCACGGACGGCTCACCCACCTCGTCGGTGCGGTCGCGGCCGCGGTCGACGAGGTCTCTCCGGTGTCGACGTTTAGGCCCTGACGCACGCATGACCGTTCGGGTTCCGAACATGCCGACCCGGGAGCACGGGCATTCCACCTTTTTGCCGTCGACTCTCGATCGGTCGGACTTAGGGTGATCTAAGCCACTAACACACGTCGAGAGGGCGATCATGAGCGAGGGCGGTCCGGCTCCGGAAGTGGAGTCGATCTTCGAGGGAGACGACGGCGGCTCGGCCCGCGGCGTGATCAGGATCGCCTCGGTGGCGGCTCTGGGCGGGCTGCTGTTCGGCTACGAGACGGCCGTGATCAACGGTGCGGTCGAGGCGATCCGGTCGGACTTCAACGTGGGTGCGGGCCCGCTTGGCCTGGCCGTTTCCGCCGCCCTCATCGGTGCGGCGGCAGGCGCCCTGACGGCCGGCCGGATCGCCGACCGGATCGGGCGCCTGATGGTGATGAAGATCGCCGCAGTGCTGTTCCTCCTCAGCGCGATCGGTTGTGCGGCCGCTCCGGAGTCCTGGGGGATGGGCGGCCTGATCTTCTTCGTGATCTTCCGCATCGTCGGCGGTGTCGGCGTCGGTGTGGCCTCGGTGATCGCGCCGGCGTACATCGCCGAGGTCTCGCCGGCCCGGCTCCGCGGCAGGCTGGGGTCGCTGCAGCAGCTCGCCATCGTGCTCGGCATCTTCCTCTCCTTCCTGGTCAACTACGCCCTGCAGTCGGCGGCGGGCGGGTCGAACGAGGAGCTGTGGCTCGGCTGGGACGCTTGGCGCTGGATGTTCCTGATGATGGCGTTCCCGGCGCTGCTGTACGGCGGGCTGGCCTACACCATTCCGGAGTCGCCACGCTTCCTGATCTCGCAGCAGCGACTGCCCGAGGCCCGCGCGGTCCTGGAGAGACTGCTCGGCGAGCGGAACCTGGAGATCACCATCAACCGGATCCGGACCAGCATGGGCAAGGAGAAGAAGCCCTCGTGGAAGGACCTCAAGAGCCCGGCCGGGAAGGTGTACCCGATCGTGTGGATCGGTCTGTTCCTCTCGATCTTCCAGCAGGCCGTCGGCATCAACGTGATCTTCTACTACTCGAACGTGCTCTGGCGGGCGGCCGGCTTCAGTGAGAACGACGCGTTCATGACCTCCACCATCACCTCGGTGATCAACATTCTCACCACGATCGTGGCGATCATGCTGGTCGACCGGGTCGGCCGCAAGCCGCTGCTCCTGGTCGGTTCGGCCGGCATGGCGGTGACCCTGTCGCTGGTGGCGATCTGCTTCAGTCAGCTCACCGACAAGCTGGAGAACGGCGCGCCGGTGATGAAGGACGGCGAGGTGGTCCAGACTCTGCCCGGCGCCTGGGGCATCATCGCGCTGATCGGCGCCAACGGCTTCGTCGTCTTCTTCGGCATGAGCTGGGGCCCGGTGGTCTGGGTGCTGCTCGGCGAGATGTTCCCGAACCGGTTCCGCGCCGCTGCACTGTCGGTGGCCGCGGCCGGTCAGTGGGTCACCAACTGGGTCATCACCACCACGTTCCCGGCGATCAAGGACTTCAGTCTCGTCTTCGGCTACTTCATGTACGCCGGGTTCGCGGTGCTCTCGTTCCTGTTCGTGCTGAAATTCGTCCCGGAGACCAAGGGCAAGACCCTGGAGGAGATGGACGTCATGGCCGGGGTCGAGCCCGATCCGGTGGACCGGGAGGCGACGCGGTGATCGGCGATGGTGGCAGCAGTCGTGGGCATAACGTCTCGGCGACGATCGGGCCGGATCCGCGGGTACGACTTGCTTAACACTCAGCGTTCGCACAGGGTATGTCGGGATACGTAACCGATGGAGAACCTGACGAGAGCATGAATACGACACCGGAGAATGACAGCGACACCGGAGGCGAGGGCGTCGAGACCGGCGGCCACCCGATTCCCGACCTGGAAACGAACATGTCCATGGAGGGTGTGCCCGCGCATCACCACATCGCCGAAGAAGACACCGACGAGGAGATCACCGAGAAGCTGAGACGTCAAGGCGTGCTCATCGGCCCCGGAGCCATCGCACCGCGGGTGTTCTGGCCGGCCCTGGTCCTGGTGGTCGGAGTCGTCATCGTCGCGGTGGGCGCGCCCACCGGTACCGGCGAGGTGTTCGGCGAGATCCAGGGATGGATCGTCGAAGAGCTCGGTTGGTACTACGTGCTGGCCATCGCCTGCTTCGTCTTCTTCACGATCATCGTGGGCGCGTCCAAGCTGGGCGCCGTCACTTTGGGACGAGACGGTGAGAAGCCCGAGTACTCGACCCTGTCGTGGTTCAGCATGCTGTTCGCGGCCGGGATGGGCATCGGTCTGGTGTTCTACGGCGTGGCCGAGCCGCTCAGCTACGCGACAGTTGCTCCGAAGGCCGGCTGGGGCGACGATCAGGCCGAGAACGCGGGCCTGTCGATGGCGCAGACCTTTGTCCATTGGGGCCTGCATCCGTGGGCGATCTACGCGGTGATCGGTCTCGCCCTTGCCTACGCGATTCACCGCCGTGGTCGGCCGGTCTCGATCCGTTGGGCGCTCGAGCCGCTCCTCGGTGACCGGGTCAAGGGATGGGCGGGCGACGTGATCGACGTCCTCGCCGTCCTCGGCACAGTGTTCGGTGTCGCGACGTCCCTGGGCCTCGGCGTTCAGCAGATCGCGGCCGGGCTCGCTTCGATCGGACTGGTCGGCGATCCGGCTTCGAATGCACTGTTGATCACGTTGATCACTGTGATCACCTTCCTTGCCACCCTGTCGGTGGTCAGCGGTGTCGGCGCCGGCATCAAGTGGCTGTCGAACATCAATCTGACGTTCGCCGGACTCCTCATGGTGTCGGTCCTGGTGTTGGGGCCGACTCTGTTCATCTTCCGGAATCTCGTCGAGTCGCTTGGCTTCTATCTGGGCAACGTGCTGCAGATGACCTTCGACGTCGGCGCCTTCCAAGGCGAGCAAGCGCAGGCGTGGTACCAGAGCTGGACCATCTTCTACTGGGGCTGGTGGATCTCGTGGGCGCCGTTCGTGGGTGTGTTCATCGCGCGGATCTCGCGTGGCCGAACCGTGCGTGAGTTCGTCTCCGGCGTGCTGCTGGTCCCCACTGCTGTCGGCTTCATCTGGTTCGCTGTGATGGGCGGGGCGGGACTGTTCCGTCAGTTGTTCGGCGCGGGCGATCTGGTAGACGACGGCGACACCGGAATCGACGCTCCGGCGACGCTGTTCCGCGTGCTGGAAGGGCTTCCGATCGGGCAGGTTCTGTCCGTGTTCGCGATCATCATCATCGCGCTCTTCTTCATCACCTCGTCGGACTCCGGTTCGCTCGTCGTGGACATGCTGACTTCGGGAGGGCATCCCAACCCGCCGGTGTGGTCTCGGGTGCTCTGGGCGGTGTTGGAGGGTGCGGTGGCGATCTCGCTGCTGCTCGCTGGCGGACTGGGCGCCCTCCAATCGGCGGCATTGGCGACGGCGCTCCCGTTCTCCGTCGTGCTGCTCCTGATGTGTTTCGCCGTCGTGAAGGGGCTGCGGTACGAGTACCGGAAGATGCAACTGGAGCAACGACGCGACCGCCTGGAGCGCGCCGCCGACTACATCACCGGAGGCGTCATGGACAGCCTGCCCGACGACCCGCGAGTGCGCACGTATGTCGACACGCGGATCGACTACCGTCTGCGCCGTACCAAGGGTGGGCTGACGTCCCTGAAGCGGCCCCGGGACAGCTGACTCCGGTCGCGTCCCTGGCGTGAGGAAGGGAACGACGACCGATCAAGCCGGACTGGCGCCTCGATCGTGCCGACTGCGATTCACCCCCGACGACGGGCCCGGCCGCCCGTAGGGTCTTGCTCATGAATCAGACCCCCGTCACCCTCGCCAACGCGAAGAAGCCGCCGCCCAAGCGGTTGCTGCTGATCTCGGGCGTCGCGGTGCTGATCGCGGCGGCGATCCTCGGGCTGCTGGCGCGGGCCTGGGGGACACCGGTGCTGTATGCGGGCTACATCGCGCTGATGTTCCTCGCGCCAGCGGTGCGGACTCTGCGGGTTCGGCAGCTGCTGCTCGCTTCGCTGTGGACGATGCTGATCTGCGCGGTCAGCATCCTCATCGGCACCTACGGGCCCTGGGTGATGCTGGCGGTCATCGTGGCCACCGCGATGGTCCAGGGGCTCTTCGCGCTGAACGGCAAGGCCGGACTCAACCGCTCGCCCGCCAGCGTCGTGGGTTTCGCGGCGTTCGCCGACACCGGCTCCTTGGCCGAGGTGTGGCAGCCGCTGGTCGGCGTCGTGGTCGGCGCCGTCGTGGTGCTGGTGATCGCGGTCGCGGTGGACAGGAGCAGCGGTCCGGACGACCGGGAGCTGGACACCAAGCCCGCTCCACTGGTCGACCGCCTGTACTACGGCGGCGGTCTGGCGATCGGTTCAGCGGTGCTGACGGCGGTGTTCACCCTGTCTGACTGGACCGGCCTCTCGTACGCGCTGCTGATCTTCTGCCTGATCTACGCCTTCGACTCGGGCAAGGTGCTGCACAATTCGCTCGTGCGGGTGGTCGGCGCGGCGCTCGGCGTGGGCTCCTCGGTGCTGCTCGCGGCGATCCTCCCGCAGCCGGCGCTGGTCGTGGTGTTCGTCCTGTGTGCGGTGATCGCGCTCGCCTGCCTGCTCGACCACCATGAGTTCTGGTATGTGGTGTTCCTGGTCGCGACCGTCGTGCACATGGCCGAGATCACCGGTAAGGGCGCGGCGAGCTCCGGTCTCGAGCACATCCTGGGCGTGATCCTGGCCGCCGCAGTCGCGGTCCTGCTGCATTGGATCGCGACGCCGTTGCACGACCGCTGGCTCGGGCATTCGCGCATCCGGGCGTCGCGCTCAGACTCCTGATCGGTGGATCGTGCGGCGGCCGGGATCACGGCTTCGCTACACGTCCGGCGTCATGCCAGGTGCTCGTAGACGGCAGTTTCGAAGGTGAGGTACCCGTTGAGGGAACCGGGGTCGGCGAAGGGCAGGATCTGTGTGCCCCAGATGCCGGCGACGTCGGACTCCCGGTCGATCCAGTAGTAGAGATTGGCCAGCCCGGCCCAGGCCAGCGAACCCGCTGCGCGACCGGTGGGCGCCTGTTCGTCGTTCACCATGAACGTGTACGCCCACGACTTGCTCTGCCCGGGGAAGAATTCGGCGTCGTGCGAGAGTGACGGGGCAGAGGTCTTGAGCATGCCGCTCTTGAGCTCGCCGAGGCCGTTCACCGATGCGGCGGCCACCGTCTCCGGGTTCAGGACCCGGCCGAACTCACCGTCCCCGCCGCGCAACCACATGCGCAGGAAGCGGGTGTAATCGGGCATGGTCGAGTACAGGCCGTGGCCGCCCATCTGGATCTCCGGATCCTGCGGCAACACCATTCCGGTCGGCGTGAGACCGCCGTCGTCCCGACGCTGGTGGACCTCGACGCGGCGCGCCGCCATCGACGGACTCATGGTGAACGCGGTGTCGGTCATCCCCAGCGGTGCGAAGATCCGTTCGGCCATCACCTCGCCGAGGCGGGCGTGGCGCACGGCCTCGACCACCAGACCCGCCCAGTCGATGTTGGTGCCGTAGTTCCATCGGCTGCCCGGGTCGAAGAGCAGCGGGGTCATCAGCGACTTCTTCGTCGCCGCGATGATGTCCGGCTGACCGGTGTCGGCGGTCAGCCGCGAGTACACGTCGGAGAAGAACATGTAGCCGAAGCCTGCCGTGTGGAGGAGCAGCATCCGCGTGGTGATCGGCGTTCGCGGTGCGCGCAGGAGCTGCCTGCCGTCCTCTCCGAAACCTTCGATCACCTGGAGTTCGCCGATCTCGGGCACGTACTCGGCGGCGGGGGCGTCCAGATCGAGCAGCCCCTCCTCGACGCACTGCAGGACCGCAGTTCCGGTGACCGCCTTCGTGGTGGAGAACAGGCAGAACACAGAGTCGGGTGTCATGGGGGTGTCGTCGTCGAGTGAACGTAGACCGCAGGCGCCTTCGTAGAGGGTGCCGTCGCCGCGCGTCACCGTCGCAACCACACCAGGTACCCGTTCGGCGGGATCCTCGGTGGTCACCGCGTGCTGCAGGATCGCATCAAGGGTGTCGTTCAAGTGGGGCATTGTGGAGACCTCCGTCGTGGTGATGACGCCCGAAGCGCCGCGGCGCTCGGGGGCGAGCGCGCCCAAGAATCGTGACCCGAGTCACCCGAGCGGGACGTTCCCGATCGGCATGCGGTACTCGTGATCGGCAATCAAGTCGAAGCACCTCGTCTGAGCGTCTGCGACGGCAGTTCTCCGAAGCGACGCCGGTAGGCTCCGGCGAAGCCGCCCATGTTGACGTAGCCCCACGCGCGCGCAGCGCTCGCGACGGACGTCGCACCCGCCGCGAGTTCTCGACGCACCCCTTGGAGCCGGCGCTCGATCAGGTAGCTCCGCGGCGACGTCCCGAGATAGGTGTTGAACGCGCCGCTGAGCGCGCGGACACTGACGCCGGCGATCGCGGCGATCTCGGTGATCGTCGGCAGCTCCCGGGCGTGCTCGTCGATGTACTCGACTGCGGCCCGCACGTAGCGGGGCGCAGGCACGGAAGTCGACGAGGGCAGGGCGATGTCGGCGTGCCGGGCCCACTCGGTGAGCAGGTGCGCGGTGATCATCTCTTCCAGCTGACGGCCCACCTGGCCGACGGCCACCTCGTCCGGGGCCGCGGCGGCGGTGCGACTGGCGAATTCGAGGAGTGCCAGCCAGGCGCTGCCCGGGCCGCCGATCACACACGGTTTCGACCACAGCCGCGCATCGGGGACGTCGCCGTACCAGCGCAATGCCAGATCAGTCAGCAGCCGAACGGGCACGGTGAGGTTCAGCTGCAGATGATCCCGGTCGGCGCCGAGCCGGTACGGCGAGTGACCGCAGTCCACGACGAACGTCTCGTTCGCCGACAGTTCAGTGGTCGCCCGCCGCGTCCCGTGCCGCGTCCGGCCGCGCAGTGTGGTGAGCGCCAGAACCTTGCCCGATCCGGGATCGAAGTCGTCGAGTTCGACGTGGACGCCGTAGCGGAAGTGCGTGAGGATGATGTCGCCGATGGACGTGGAGAACATCGACGACGCGGGCGCCACGCCGCGTCCGACAGGACGCACGTCGAAGTGCATGTACTTGACGTTCGTCCATGCGCGGATCGCATCCCAGTCCGTTTCGCGTGTGTCGTCGCGAAGCGAGGCGGGCCGGGGATCGAGGGTCGCGGACATGGCCCTCAGCCTAGAAGCGCCGATCCGCGCACGTGGACGGATACGGCGAAACCCGGGTCGGGACTCCCCGCCGGACGCGACGGGAGGGCCGGCGCAGGGCCCGCTGCGGCGCTAGTGTCCCGTGTCGGAAGTTTCTCGATGGTTGCCGGGAGTCCGATGGGCGGCCGGCAAGGCGGACGAGGGAGGGATACCGGCAGGTATCCTGACCGAGGACAACGCCGCCAGACGTTCATCGGGCCCCGGCATACCGCGAAAGAACTTTCGACACGGGACACTAGGGGGCCCAGGTCCGCGCGCCCTCCGCCGCCTCTTCTGCCTCGTGCTCTCCGGAGACCCGATGGGCGCGGTTCACCGCGGACACCACGGCGCGCAGGCTGGCGGTGGTGATCGACGATGCGATGCCCACGCCCCACACGGTCTCGCCGTTGATCGCGGTCTCCACGTAGCAGGCCGCGTTGGCGTCGCCGCCGGCGGTCAGCGCGTGCTCGGAGTAGTCGAGCACGCGGACGTCGAATCCGACGGTGCCCAAGGCGTCGACGAAGGCGGCCAGCGGGCCGTTGCCGGAGCCGCTGATCTCGCGTTCGACGCCGTCGACCTTCACCACGGCGGTGATGGAGTCCTGGCCGTCGTCGTACTCGGCCGCGTCGACCTTCTGGTGCATCCGCTCCAGCGGGGTGATCGGTTCCAGGTACTCCTGGGCGAAGACGTCCCACATCTCCTTGGGGTTGACCTCGCCGCCCTCGCCGTCGGTGATCTTCTGGATCTCGCGGCTGAACTCGATCTGCAGGCGGCGCGGCAGATTCATGCCGTGGTCGGCCTTCATGATGTAGGCGACGCCGCCCTTGCCGGACTGGCTGTTGACGCGGATCACGGCCTCGTAGTTGCGGCCGACGTCCTTCGGGTCGATCGGCAGGTAGGGGACCTGCCACAGGATGTCGTCGACGTCCTTGTCCTGCGCGTCGGCGTCGAACTTCATCTGGTCCAGGCCCTTGTTGATGGCGTCCTGGTGGCTGCCGGAGAACGCGGTGAAGACCAGGTCGCCGCCGTACGGGTGCCGCTCGGGGACGTTCAGCTGGTTGCAGTACTCGACGGTGCGGCGGATCTCGTCGATGTCGGCGAAGTTGATCTGCGGGTCGACACCCCGGGAGAACAGGTTCATCCCGAGGGTCACCAGGTCGACGTTGCCGGTGCGCTCGCCGTTGCCGAACAAGCAGCCCTCGATGCGGTCGGCGCCGGCCATGTAGCCCAGCTCGGCGGCGGCGACGCCCTCACCGCGATCGTTGTGCGGGTGCAGGCTGAGGATGATCGATTCCCGCCGCGCCAGGTTGCGGCTCATCCACTCGATCGAGTCGGCGTAGACGTTGGGCGTGGTCATCTCGACGGTCGCCGGCAGGTTGATGATCAGCGGCTTGTCCGGGGTCGGCGCGATCACCTCGGAGACGGCGTCGCAGACTTCCTTGGCGTAGGTCAGCTCGGTGCCGGTGTACGACTCGGGCGAGTACTCGTAGCGCCACGCGGTGTCCGGGAACCGCTTCTCGGTCTCCAGACACAGCCGCGCGGCATCGGTGGCGATCTTGGTGATGGCCGTCTTGTCGGCGCGGAACACTACGCGTCGCTGCAGGATCGACGTCGAGTTGTAGAAGTGCACGATCACGTTCGGCGCGCCGTCGCACGCCGTGAAGGTGCGCTCGATCAGCTCGGGCCGGGCCTGGGTCAGCACCTGGATGGTGACGTCCTCGGGGATCGCGCCGTCGTCGATGATCTCGCGGACGAAGTCGAAATCGGTCTGGCTGGCCGACGGGAAACCGACCTCGATCTCCTTGTAGCCCATGCGCACCAGCAGGTCGAACATGCGGCGCTTGCGCGCGGGACTCATCGGGTCGATCAGGGCCTGGTTGCCGTCGCGCAGGTCGACGGCGCACCATTGCGGTGCGCGCTCGATCACGGTGTCCGGCCAGGTGCGGTCGGGCAGCGAGATGTGCTCCACCTCGTCGGCGAAGCTGCGATAGCGGTGTACCGGCATCGCAGAGTTGCGCTGCTGGTTGTAGGAGGGCTGGCCCGCCGGGATCGGCCCGTTGGGGGTGACGATGCGGCTCGGGCCGGAGGTGAAGGCGTCTGCTGCTGCCATGAGTGGTCAAGCTCCTTGGGAGTGAAGAAGGGGTTTGACCGGCGCGTCACTAGGCCCGCGACGGAGGGCCGGTCGAATCAGACCCCGCCGCGGCAACCGAGAAGAAGTGCACGCTGCATGGAACTCACCTTACGTCAGTGCCGCGGCCGGGATCAAAAAAGTCTCCGCGCGGAGCCGTACGACGTTCAGGCGAACGGCTCGCCCCATCGCCCGGCGAACGCGATCCGATCCAGCGGGAGGCGTTCCCGCGGCCACGCGTCACGCTCGCGGATCTCTTGGCTGAGTGTGGTCGGATCGTCGGCGAGGCGCCCGATCGCCAGAATCGCCAACGGCCGGATGTCGTCGGGGATCGCGAACACCTCGCGGGCCGTCGCCTTACTGAACCCGGCCATCGGATGGCCGTTGAACCCGAGCGCCTGCGCCTGCAGGATCATCTGGCCCAGCGCGAGCCCCGCATCGACGGCACCGTACGCGTGCTTGTCCGGGTCGTCCGGTTCGTCGGTGGTGCACACGAGGACGAAGGCCGCCGAAGCCGGGGCCCAGGTCGCGTTGCCCTTGTTCAGCGAGTCGGTCAACGCTGCGAAGGTGGCGTCGCCGCGACGTCCGACGACGAACCGGACCGGCTGGATCCGGCCCCACGTCGGGGCCCAGCGCCCGGCCTCCAGGATCGTGGTCAGGTCCTCGTCGTCGATGGCGGCGGCGTCGTCGTAGCCGCGGGCGCTCCAACGGCCGCTGATCAGTGGGTGCATGGGTACCAGGGTTCCAGACGTGCGAAGGGCGCCGGCGTTCAGGCGGTGCTCTTCGGGCTGCGCATCACGTAGGCGACCACCGCGCTCAGCATGAGCAGGGCGACGCCCGCGGCCAGCGCCGCGGCGTGCATGCCGTTGACGAAGGCCTCTTTGGCTGCGTGCGCAGTGGCGCCGCTGGTCTGCTCCAGGGTCTTGCCGAACGAGTCGGCGAAGCGGCCGCCGCCCTGCGCGACGAACACCGCGGTGGCCAGCGAACCGAACAGCGCCAGACCGAGGGCGGTGCCCAGCTCGAAGCTGGTCTCCGAGATTCCGGAGGCGGCGCCCGAATGCGCCGGCGGCACCGAACCGACGACGACGTCGGTCACCAGAGCGAACTGGATGCCGTACCCGGCGCCGGCGACTGCGGTGAACGCCATGAACCACCACAGCGGACTGGACAGATCGAGGGCGACGATCCCCAGATTTCCGAGCGCGGCCAGCAGCAGTGCGCCGGTCAGTGCCCTGGGCACGCCGACCAGGGCGGTCACCCGCTCGGCGCCGATCGAGAACACGGCGATGGTGATCGCCATCGGGAGGCCGGCCAGCGCCGCCTCCAACACGTCGCGTCCGACGGCCGATTGCAGATAGACGTTCGTCAGATAGGCCATGCCGGCCTGCGCCATCATGCCGACGAGGGCCACCGCGATGCAGGCGCTGAAGGTCGCGTTGCCGAACAGCCGCAGGTCCACGAGCGGGACGGGCGTCCGTCGCTGATGGCGGAGGAAGAGGACGATCATCGTCGCGCCGAACAGCCCGATCATCGCGGTACCGACAGACAGCCCCGTTGCCGCAGCGTTCTTCACCGCGTAGACCACCGGAAGGATGCCGAGCAGTGAGAGCACGACGCCGAGCAGATCGAAGGGATGGGTCGCGGCGGACTTGTATTCGGGCAGCACAAACGGCGCGAGCAGGAAGAGCGCGGCGAGCACCGGCACGTTGATCAGGAACACGCTGCCCCACCAGAAGTGGTGCAGCAGTGCGCCGCCGGTCACCGGCCCGATCGCGGCGCCGCCGGCGAAGGCAGCGGTCCAGACTCCGATCGCCCGCGCCCGGTCGGCGTTGCGCGGGAACATGTTCGCGATCAGGGCGAGGCTGGCCGGCAGCAGGGTGGAGCCGCCGACGCCCATGAGCGCCCGGGCCGCGATCAAGAAAGCCGCGGACGGCGCGAAGGCGGCGGCCACCGACGCCCCGCCGAACAGCGCGGCCCCCAGGAGCAGGATCCGGCGGCGGCCGATCCGGTCGCCGAGATTGCCCATCGTGATCAGCAGCCCGGCGATCGCGAACCCGTAGACGTCGAGCATCCACAGCTCCTGCGTCGCGGACGGATCAAGGGCCTGCGAGATGGTCGGCATGGCCAGGTACAGGACCGAGAAGTCCATCGACACCAGGATCACCGGCAGCATCAGGACCACCAGGCCGAACCAGGCGCGCCGACCGCTCACCTGTGTCGGCATGGCGTTCTCCGGGGGTCGGTGGCCGTCAGATCGCGTATTGGAAGACGGTCAGCATGTAGGCGCCGAACCAGGCGCTCAGCAACACGATAGGACCCAGCACGGACGCCGCGACACCGGGCCGTTGCCGGGACAGCAGCGCGGCCAGTGGGATCAGCAGGACGAACGCTGGAAGCAGCAGTCGGGCCCGGCTCATCATCAGCCCGCTCGACAGCAGGATCGAGGCCACTACCAGGGTGCCGTAGGCCAGCACCGGCCACGGCAGCCGGTCGGCGAACGACCAGGCGAGCAGCGCGAGGACGCCCAGCATCACCAGCGCGGTGGCCACTTGGGCGAAGTCGTGCGAGGCGGTCAGCGAATCGACGACGAAGCGCCAGGCCGCGACGCCGAAATCCATCTTGGTGTCCCAGCCCTGGGTCTGGATGTGGAACCATCCGGTGAGTGAGCCGGTCTTCGCGGCGACCACGCCGAGGTAGCCGAGAAAGCCCAGCGGGGCCATGACGATCGCGGCCCAGGCGCGCGGTCCGTCGCGCCGGGCGAGGAAGGCGGCGAGCATCACCACGGCGATCACCGCGATCCCGGTCGGGCGGACCAGGCCGATCAGCAGGGCCGCACCGCCCGCGGCGAGCCAATCGCGCTCCAGGACCCAGGCCAGGGCCCAGGCGGCGAGCGCGCAGAAGAGCGCCTCGGTGTAGGCGAGGTTGAGGACGACCGACATCGGAGTCGCGGCGAACAGGACGACCAGAACCAGTCCGGTGCGGCGCGGATCGCCGGCGGGCCGGGCGCGCTGCGCGCAGAGCGTTCCCAGCCGGGCCACGCCGACCGCGGCCACGGCGCCGAACACCAGGTTGAGCGTAATCGCGGCCCCGAAGGTGCTGACCCCGGGCGCCTGGGACACCAGGCCGACGAGCATCGGGTAGCCGGGGAAGAAGGCGTAGGCCGTCTCGTCCGTGTGCAGGCCCTGCGCATCGGTGAGCGACTCCGGCACCCCGCTGTACCCGTGCTCGGCGATGGCGAGCATCCACTGCCCGTCCCACTTGCTGAGGACCGAGGAGAGGGAGAGGTCGTGCCGTGCCGAGAAGAGGGCGAGCACCGCGATCCCGATGCCCCGTACGACGAGGTAGAGGAGCACGACCACGCCCCACGGCGGCAGCGTGCGCGGTGCGGGCGCGGCGGTCGATATTGCGCTCGTCACCGGATCGATCGTACCGATCCTGGGAGTCCGTCTGAACACCGGCGGGGCGCGGACACGGGGTGCGCGGGTGCGGCCGCAGGGCGGGCGACCGGTACAGTGGACGCGAAATCAGCACCTGAAAGACCGAGTACAGGAAGGCCCCGACGTGGCACTGGTGGTCCAGAAGTACGGTGGCTCGTCGGTGTCGGATGCCGAGCGCATCCGGCGCGTCGCCGAGCGCATCGTCGCGACCAAACGAGAGGGCAACGACGTGGTCGTCGTCGCCTCGGCGATGGGTGACACCACCGACGAACTCCTCGACCTCGCCGAGCAGGTGAACCCGCAGCCGCCGCAGCGCGAGATGGACATGCTCCTCACCTCCGGTGAGCGCATCTCCAACGCGCTGCTCGCGATGGCGATCGAAGCGCTGGGCGAGGAGGCGCAGAGTTTCACCGGTTCGCAGGCCGGCGTGATCACCACGTCGAGCCACGGCAAGGCCAAGATCATCGACGTGACGCCGGGGCGGGTGCGCAGCGCGCTGGACGACGGCAAGATCGTGCTCGTCGCCGGATTCCAGGGCGTCGCCCAGGACACCAAGGACGTCACCACGCTCGGCCGCGGGGGCTCGGACACCACAGCGGTCGCCCTCGCCGCGGCCCTGGCGGCCGACGTCTGCGAGATCTACACCGACGTCGACGGCATCTACACGGCCGACCCGCGGATCGTGCCGGACGCCCGCCACCTCGAGACGGTCTCCTTCGAGGAGATGCTCGAGATGGCCGCCTGCGGCGCCAAGGTCCTGATGCTCCGGTGCGTGGAATACGCGCGCCGCTACAACGTTCCCGTACATGTGCGCTCGTCGTACTCGACCAAACCCGGCACCATGGTGTCCGGATCGATGGAGGACATCCCCGTGGAAGAAGCGATTCTCACCGGTGTGGCTCACGACCGCAGCGAAGCCCAGGTAACGGTCTTCGGCATCCCCGACGAGCCGGGCTATGCGGCCAAGGTGTTCCGTGCGGTCGCAGACGCCGAGATCAACATCGACATGGTGCTGCAGAACATCTCGAAGGTGGAGACCGGCAAGACCGACATCACCTTCACGCTGCCCAAGGAACTGGGCCCGATCGCGCTGGAGAAGCTCGCGTCCCTCAAGGACGAGATCGGCTTTTCCGAGATCGCGCTCGACGAGAACGTCGGCAAGGTGTCGCTGGTGGGTGCGGGCATGAAGAGTCACCCGGGCGTCACGGCCACCTTCTGCGAGGCGCTCAGTGAGGCGGGCATCAACATCGAGCTGATCTCCACCTCGGAGATCCGGATCTCGGTGCTGTGTCAGGAGAACCAGCTCGACGACGCTGTGCGCGCCCTGCACGCGGCGTTCGATCTCGGCGGCGACGAAGAGGCTGTCGTCTACGCGGGAACGGGGCGGTAGCCGTGGTCAGCATCGGAGTCGTCGGCGCCACCGGCCAGGTCGGCGGCGTCATGCGTGCCCTGCTGGAGGAGCGGAACTTCCCGGCCGATCAGGTGCGTTTCTTCGCGTCGCCGCGGTCGGCGGGCAAGACGCTCCCGTGGCGGGGCGGCGAGATCGTCGTCGAGGACGCCACCACGGCGGATCCGAGCGGTCTGGACATCGCGCTGTTCTCGGCGGGCGGCACCATGTCGAAGGTGCAGGCGCCGCGCTTCGCCGAGGCCGGTGTCACCGTGATCGACAACTCGTCGGCCTGGCGCAAGGACGAGGACGTCCCGCTGGTGGTCGCCGAGGTGAACGGCGAGCTGGCGAAGAACCCGCCCAAGGGCATCATCGCCAACCCGAACTGCACCACCATGGCCGCCATGCCGGTGCTCAAGCCGCTGCACGACGCCAAGGGGCTGCGTCGCCTGATCGTGTCCAGCTACCAGGCGGTGTCCGGCAGCGGACTCGCCGGGGTGCGCGAACTCAAGGGCCAGGTGGAGCAGGGTGTGTCCGGTGACCTGGGCGAATTGGTCTACGACGGCGACGCCGTGGCGCTGGGCGCGCCGGACGTCTACGTGAAGCCGATCGCCTTCAACGTCCTGCCGCTCGCGGGCTCGCTCGTCGACGACGGCTCCGGCGAGACCGACGAGGACCAGAAGCTGCGCAACGAATCGCGCAAGATCCTCGGCATCCCGGGCCTGCTGGTGAGCGGCACCTGCGTCCGCGTGCCGGTGTTCACCGGCCACTCGCTCTCGATCAACGCGGAGTTCGACTCGGCGATCACCCCGGACGAGGCCCGCGAGATCCTGGCCGGTGCTGCCGGCGTGCAGCTGGCCGATGTGCCCACGCCGCTCGACGCGGCTGGCGGGGACGTCTCGCTGGTCGGCCGGATCCGGCAGGATCCGGGGGCGCCGGAGGGCCGGGGCCTCGCGCTGTTCGTCTCGGGCGACAACCTGCGCAAGGGCGCGGCGCTCAACACCATTCAGATCGCCGAACTCCTGGTCTAGACACCGGTGTCGCGGCGCACGTCGCGGCACCTGGCGCCGGGCTGAGGCCCGATGGCAGTCGCGCGGAGTCGAGAACGGGGTGCCGGGCACCCTGGCTTCGGTGTCGAGATCGACGACTTCGGCGGCGGATCCCGGGTGCACGATCGGTTCGCGGACCGCTCTATGACCGTGGTTACTCTGCGGTAAGAACGTGCGCGATATTCCCCTGCATGAAACTAAGTTGGGGACTTGTATCAATATCTGCGTCTACTCCGCGGCCGCGCCGCTTCCGTCGCTTCGGCGCCGCGCTGGTCGCCGCCGGGTTGGCGGGGACGGCCCTGGCCGCCACCGCCGCGCCCGCGGAGGCCGCGCGTGACTTCTATCGTCCGCCCGCGTCCTACTCGTCGGCGCCGGGCAGTGTGATCCGCACCGAGGCCGCACCGTTGCTGCTGCAGATCCGGGCCTGCCGAACCAGTGGCCCGGCACCGCCAAGCGGATGATGTACACCTCGACGCTCCAGAACGGGAAGGCCACCGCGGTCACCGGCTACGTCGTCGAACCCACTGCGCCGTGGCGCGGCAAGGGTCCGCGGCCGACCGTCGTCATCGGTCCCGGCACCGTCGGCCAGGGCGACCAGTGCGCCGGCTCCAAGATGCTCTCGCTGCCGATGGCCGTCGATCCCGCCAAGCCCTCCATCGCCGTGAACTACGCCGGCCTGGAGATGAACCTGCTGCTGCTCAACGGAGTCCGCGTCGCCGTGACCGACTACGTCGGCATGGGCACGCCGGGAATCCACACGTACGTCAACCGGGTCGAGTCCGGCAACGCCATGCTCGACGCCGCCCGCGCCGCACTGCGCGTGAGTAATGCGCCCAAGGACGCCCCGGTGGCCTTCTCCGGCTACTCGCAGGGCGGGGGAGCCGCGGCCTCGGCCGCCGAACTCGCGCAGAGCTACGCGCCGGACCTGAACGTCAAGGCCACCTATGCGGGCGCCCCGCCGGCCGACCTGAACAAGGTGATCGGCCAGATCGACGGCACGTTCATCGCCGGCGCCATCGGCTACGCGATCAACGGACTCGACGCGCGCTACCCGGAACTCGGCCCGGTACTCCGAAAGGAGACCAACGCCCACGGCAAGCGGGTGCTCAAGCAGGTGTCCACCCAGTGCATCGGCGACACCGGCCTCTCCACCGGCTTCCAGCGGACCGATCAGTGGACTCGCGACGGCAAGCCGCTCTCGGCCGTGGTCAAGCGCAACCCCGCGGTCAAGGCGATGATCGACGATCAGCGGATCGGCCGCCTCAAGCCGAACGCGCCCGTGCTGATCTCCACCGGCGTGAACGACGATGTGATCCCCCACGGCCAGGTGACTCAGCTGTACCGCGACTGGCGTGCCCAGGGCGCCGACGTCAAGCTGGCGAGCGAGTTCACGCCGCCGATCTTCCCCGGACTCATCGTCAACCACGGTCTGCCGATGCTGCTGTTCCTGCTGCCGGCGACGAACTTCATTCTCGGAGAGTTCAACCGCTGACGGTACTGCGCTCCACGTGAGCGCAATCTGTGCGGCGGCGGTGAGCAGTGTGGTGGACTCTCCGGTATGAGTACGAGAATGTATCGGCGGGTCGCCCTCGCGGTTCTCGCCGCTGTGGTCGCAGTGACGTTGACCGTCGGCGACCACGCCGCACCGGCGGCGGCTGAGCCCAGCGGGATCCCGGGGCTCGGACCGAAGTGGACCTCGCTGATGCACGGCGACCTGGAGTCGACCGACAGCACCGGGTACCGCGGGCCCGGGCGTACCGCGAAGCTCGCCGCCTCGACCGTATCCGGGGGGCCGTGTGCGGCCACCTTCATCGGGCGCGCCGGCCACCCGGTGTCGTTGTGCACCAACTACGTCGCGGGCGATCCTCCCCAGTTCGCGGTTCCGGTGGTGACGCTCTTCGACAAGCGCAGCGCGACGATTCTGGCGCGGCTGCCGCTGGCCAAGGGCGGGCTCCTCGGCGGCGTGTACGGGTATCTCGACGACGACCGGGTGGTGGTGGCCGACGGCAGCGGAGCCATTCTGAAGGTGGCGCACCGTCGTACCTCGTCCGGGTGGCGGTTGTCTGTGTCCGAACGGATCGACATCTCCCGTCACGTCGGGAACGACGCCGTGACCGGACTCGCCCCCGACCGCACCGGCCGGATCTGGTGGATCACCACCGGCGGCGTCGTCGGGACCGTCACCGGCACGCGCGTCGCTTCGACGCACCTGCCGCGCGGCGAGCAGCTCGGCAACGGGCTCTCTGTCCGTCCCGGGGGCGTCTCGGTACTGACCACGCACGCTCTCTACGAGATGTGGGCAGGCGCCGATGGAGTTCCGAAGACGTTGTGGCGCAACGTCTACGACCGCGGACCCGGGCGCAAACCGGGCCAACTCACCTGGGGGTCGGGGACCACGCCGTCGTACTTCGGTCCGGGCGGCAGCGGGTGGGTCGCGATCGTCGACAACGCGCGCGTGCCGCGGCTGCACGTCTATCGCAGCGACGACGGGTCGCCGGTCTGCTCTATCCGCGCCTTCGCCCAGCCGAACCAGGGCACCGAGAACTCGCCGATGGTCTGGGGCGACAGCATCGTCGTCCCGAGCACCTACGGATTCCAGTATCCGCCGATGGCCGAGAGCGGCGGTCCGCCGGCGCCCGGTCCGGCGCCCTTCGTCGGAGCGATGACCCGGATCGACGTCGCACCCGGCAAGTGCACTCGCGTGTGGGAGAACCGGGACCGGATGTCGACGCTGCCGCGACTCTCCACCGCGGACGGGCTGATCCATGCGCTCGGATACGGTCCGTACACACCGGGAGTGCAGCAGCTCGGGCCGGTGAACTACGTGGCGACCGACTTCCGGACGGGACGGCGCGTGGTGACCCGCCAGGTGGGATTCGCGCCGTTCGACGAGCCGCTGCAACTGACCGGGATGATCGCACCGGACGGTTCGCTCTGGCAGGGAACCTTCGCCCGAATGCTTAGAATCGCGCCATGACCTATCCGGGCACGTGGGGCGACCCCGACGACTCCGAGCACATTCCGACGCAGGCTGAACTCGATGCGGAGGATCTGGCGGAGTTGGAGCGGTCGTCGCGCGATGCCGACCTCGCCGCACGGTACCCGCGCCGCCCCGAAGACCCCGGCCCTCCGCCGACGGCGTTGACCCGGGATGCGCTGATCTGCTGGTATGTCGCGGCGCTCGCGGCCCTGGCGTGCATCGTCTACGGCTTCGCCACCCTCGGCGCCGCCGTCGATCGGCTGGCCGATCGGCTCGAACCGCAGATGGCCGAAGTCCACCAGATCGACGGGACCCGGACCGCCGAATCGATGGCGGCCTTCTGGCCGCCGGCACTGATCGCCGGCTGGCTGGTCGCGATCGCGATCACCTACCCGCTGCTGGTCGCGATCGGCCGGCATCACAGCCGCAACGTCCGCAGCATCTACGCGGCCGTCTGCATCCTGACCGTCATGTTCGTGCCGCTGATCTCCGACCTGCTGTTCGACTACCCGGAGGTGCCCTCGGTATTCCGAGTCGCGGCCTGGGTCTCGGTGGCCGGCCTGCTGCTGTCTGTCTTGATGACGTTCCGGGGCAGCGTCGGCGGGTGGCTGCCGGCGTCGACTCGACTCAAGCCTTCCAAAGTCTTCCGCAATCCGCGGTGATCGTGCGTACGTTGGGAGTCGGAACCCGATCCGAGTGAGAGGAATACCCGATGACTGTGAATCCCGTGTACCGAGTGTGGTCGACGTCGACCGGCGGCGGCCGCGACGGCGAAGTGGTGTCCGAGTCCGGCCGCATCGACCTGGAGTTGCGCCCGCCGGTGGAGATGGGCGGCACCGGCGACGGCGCCAATCCCGAGGAACTGTTCTCGGCCGGCTACGCCGCGTGTTTCAACGGAGCCCTCCATCATGTGGCGAAGTCCGCCGGTGTGGATCTGCCCCCGGGCACCAAGGTGACGATCACCGTGGGCATCGGTTCCGACGACGCCGACGGCGGATTCGGGCTGACCGCCGACATTCACACCGAGATCCCCGGAGTCGATGCGGCGCTGGCGAAAGACCTGACGGACAAGGCGCACGCGTTCTGCCCGTACTCGAAGGCGACCCGGGGCAACATCGCGCACAACGTCACCTCCAGCGTCTGAGAACACGTGCCTCCGGCGGAGATTCGCGTCGTGCGGCCGCCTTCGGGCGGCCGCGCGGTAGCGTGAGGACTCGTGAACAACTGGGCTAATCTCGCCGGACTGGGACTGCTCGCCGCGGCGCTCGCGACCGTCGCCTACGTGCGCTATCGACAGCGCGAATGGGCGTCGCTGCTGCGCGAAGTGGAGTTGGCCCGCGGTCTGCGGGACCTCGCGGACGGCGATGCGGTGAAGCTCGCCTGCGTCGACGAGTTCGAGGTCACCGTCTACCAGCGGCTCTTCTACGAGTCGGCGGTGGGTCCGCGCCTGCGGAGTGCGGCGTGGGCACTGATGGCGACGCTGTTCGCGGCGGTCGCCGCGCTGCTGTTCGACGGCGTCGACGGCGTGGCCGCCGACGTGTTCTGGATCGTCTCGCTGATCGTCGCGTTCCTGTTCGGGATGGCGGTGCTGGTCTATCTGGTGCTGGCGGTGTATTCCGCGGCCACCACTCCTCGGGTGTCGTTCGCCGCCTCGTATGCCGCGGCGGACGCCGACGACGAGGACTGACATGCGCGACTTCTCCTACCGATATCGGGACGCGCCATGACCCTCGCCGCCACCGACCTCGGCGAGGGACCGGTCCTGACCGGACGCCGCGACCCCGTGGCGATCCTTCGCACCCAGGACGCCACGCGGCTGCGAGACCTGGTGCCGGTCCGGCATGCGCGGATGGCGGCGACGCCGTTCACCTTCTATCGCGGGGCCGCGGCGGTGATGGCCGCGGATCTGGCGTCGACGCCGAACTCGGGCATCACAACCCAGCTGTGCGGTGACGCGCACCTGAGCAACTTCGGGCTGTTCCTCTCGCCGGAGCGCCGGATGGTGTTCGACCTCAACGACTTCGACGAGACGCACCCCGGGCCGTTCGAGTGGGACGTCAAACGCCTCGCGGCGAGTATGGCAGTGGCGGCGCAGGGCAACGGCGGCACGGATAAGGAGGCCCACCGGGCCGCTCGCCGAGCCGCTCGCGCTTACCGCCGGGCGATGAGTTCCGCCGCCGAACGCGGCGCCCTCCAGTGCTGGTACGACAACGTCGACCCCGATCGGGTGAAGCGGGAGATCGGCGATCGATTGGACACCGCGGCGAACAAGAACCTGAAGAAGACGCTCGCCAAGGCGTACCACCGCAACAGCGAGCAGGCCCTGTCCAAGCTGTGCGTGGTGGACGAGACCGGGGTGCGCATCAAGAGCGATCCGCCGCTGCTGATCCCGGCGGCGGACGTGTTGACCCAGATCTCGCCGAATCAGTTGCGCGAGCAGTTCCTCGGACGGATCGCGGCGTACCGGGAGACGTTGCCGCTGCACCTGCACGATCTGATCGACCAGTACGAGTTCGTCGAGGCCGCCCGGAAGGTGGTCGGCGTGGGCAGTGTCGGCACGCGCTGCTGGATCGCCCTCTTCGCGGGCAGGCTCAACCGGGATCCGCTCTTCCTGCAGTTGAAGGAGGCGCAGCAGTCGGTGCTGGCGCCCTACGTCGACGCGCCGGAGTTCAGCAACCAGGGCGAGCGAGTCGTGGTGGGCCAGCGCCTGTTGCAGGCGTCGAGCGACGTTCTGCTCGGCTGGTTCCGGAGCCTCGGATTCGCCAGCCGACCCGACGGAACCGCGGAGTCGGTCTCGGGCCTCTGCGACTTCTACGTGCGGCAGCTCCGCGACGGCAAGGGCTCTGCGGTGATCGAGGACATGCCGGTCGACCGGCTCACCCTGTACGGCGAGCTGTGCGGCGCGGTGTTGGGGCAGGCTCATGCGCGCACGTCGGCGCGCGGCGAGATCGCCGACTACGTCGGGGGACTCGGCAAGAAGTTCGACGGGGCAGTTGCGGATTGGGCGCTGGGCTACACCCAGGTCAATCGGGCCGATCATGCGCGCCTGGTCGACGCCATCACCACCGGCGAGATCGACTCGGCCCGGCTCGACGACACGGGCCTCCGAACCGTTCAGGACCGGAAGGGTCCGCTCGCGGTCGGCCCCTGAGCAGCCGATTTCAGTTGAGCGTGCCGGATGTTGTAATCTCGTTGAGGTTGTACACGGGGTATGGCGCAGCTTGGTAGCGCGCTTCGTTCGGGACGAAGAGGTCGTGGGTTCGAATCCCGCTACCCCGACAGGTCAGATGAGCTTGCGAATCTGACAGTGAATTCTGCTGGTTGAGAAGCAGTAGAGGCCCTGGCCTGCGGAAACGCGGGTCAGGGCCTCCTCGTTTCGCCGTTCTTCCGCGCGGGTCGCGCCGGAATCCGCACTGCCTCTCAGGGGAGGCCGTCGAAGCTGCCGTGGCGCCCTGCGCCGGCAACGAACCGGGCGGCACCGGAGAGCGTGTCTGCACGCAGGGATACCGAGCCGTGGACGTGTTCGTTCCTCATCGCCTCGTCCTCGGTGAGTCCTTGTTGCTCGAGCAGCGACAGACGATCGTGGCGCAGGCAGGTCTGCGGAAAGCGGGCCAGTTCCCGGCCGAGCTCGACGGCGTGAGCGAGCGCTCCGCCCGGAGGCGTCACGCGATTGATCAGCCCCATTGTCAGTGCCTCGTCGGCGTGCACTGCGCGGCCGGTCAGGATCAGGTCCGTCGCGTGGCCCATCCCGATCAGGCGCGGAAGCCGAACGGTTCCGCCGTCGATCAGCGGCACTCCCCAGCGCCGGCAGAAGACGCCGAGTACGGCGTCCTCGTCGGCGACCCGCAAGTCGGTCCAGAGCGCAAGCTCCAGGCCGCCCGCCACGGCGTGTCCGCTGATCGCGGCGATGACCGGTTTGGACAGCCGCAGCCGGGAGACTCCCATGGGGGCGTCACCGGTGGGCTCGAAGCGATTCGGATCTCCCTCTGCCACTGCTTTCAGGTCGGCGCCGGCGCAGAACGTGCCTGCCTCTCCGGTGAGAATCGCGACGGCCGCGTCGTCGTCTCGGTCGAAATCGCGGAAAGCGTCGGCGAGTGCGTCGGCCGTCTGCCGATCGACGGCGTTGCGGCGATGGGGCCGGTTGATGGACACGATCGTGACGGGGCCGTCCTTGCGGACGAGGACCGGATCGGGTGGGGGGATCGATGTCATCGCGAGCGCCTCCTGGCTATTCGGGTGGGCCGGGCCTGCCCGGTTCTTGTTCACATCGTGACGTCCCGGGCAGTCGGCGTGATCCGTTCCACGATGGTCCGGGTGTCGAGTCCGGGCGGCAGAGTTCCGAACACATCACCGCGGTCACCGGCCAGGCGAGTCGCCGTGTAGGCGTCGGCGACGGACGGCGCTCCGAAGCGCACCAGCAGCGAACCCTGGAGCACGAGCGCCATCGCGCCGACTGTGCGGCGTGCGGCGAACTGGAGAGCGTGCAGGTCCGGGGGATCGGTGCGGGTAAGAGTCTGTTCCAGCTCCGCGACCGCGGCATCGAGGTGGCGATCGGTGCCCGCCGCGGATCTGACCTCGTCGAGGAACAGGCCGATGCTCTCCGGCTGCCGAGCCATCGCGCGCAGCACGTCGAGAGCGGCGACGTTGCCGGAGCCTTCCCAGATCGACATCAGCGGGGCTTCGCGGTACATGCGAGGCATTCGTGAATCTTCGATGTATCCATTGCCGCCTAGACACTCGAGTGCTTCGGCGGCATGGATCGGGCCACGCTTGCAGACGTGGTACTTGGTGACCGCCAGGGCGATCCGGCGCAGCATCGCGGCCGGCTGATCGCCCGCGGCGGCTCGATCGGTGAGTTCGGCCAGCCACAACGCCGCAGTGGTGGCCGCCTCCGCCTCGACGGCGAGGTCGGCGAGCACGTTGCGCATGAGCGGCTGGTCGATCAGGCGTGCTCCGAACGCGCGCCGATGTGCCGCGTGGTGTGCGGCCTGCGCGGCACCGGAACGCATCGCCGTCGCGCTGCCGATCACGCAGTCGAGTCGGGTCAGGTTCACCATCTCGACGATGGTCTTCACGCCGCGACCCTCGTCGCCGACTCGCCACGCCACGGTGTCGTCGTATTCGACTTCGCTACTGGCATTGGAGCGGTTTCCCAGCTTGTCCTTCAGGCGTTGCAGGGCGAACGCGTTCCTCGTCCCGTCGGGCAGGACGCGGGGCACCAGGAAGCAGGTCAGACCGTCCGGCGCCTGCGCGAGAGTGAGGAAGAGGTCGCACATCGGCGCCGAGGTGAACCACTTGTGTCCGGTGATCCGGTACGACCCGTCCGGTCGCGGCACCGCGGAGGTGGTGTTGGTCCGCACATCGGAGCCGCCCTGCTTCTCGGTCATCGACATCCCGGCGAGGAGGCCGTGCTTGGTCAGCGGCGCCTGCAGGCCGGGCTGGTACTGGCGGGCGCAGAGCAGGGGCTCGTACAGCGCCGCGAGGTCCGGGGCGGCCCGCAGGGCGGGCACCGCGGCGTAGGTCATTGAGATCGGGCAGCCGTGGCCGGCGTCCACGTGGCCCCACACGCTGAACTTCGCGGCCCGGACCAGGTGCGCGCTGCGCCGTGGGTCTGCCCACGGCGCAGCGTGCAGGCCGGCATGGACTGCGTGCTCCATCAGGCGGTGATAGGCGGGGTCGTAGACCACCTCGTCGATGCGGTTGCCGAAGCGATCGTGCGTCTTGAGCACGGGAGGGTGGGCTTCGGCGAGGTCGCCGAGCTCGATCGCTTCGGCAGTCCCGGCGAAGGCCCCGAGGGCGCGGATCTCCTCGACCGCCGCAGGGGCCAGGTTCGCCCGCCGGAGGGCATCGCTGATCGACGGCGTGTCCGCCGTGTTGGCGCCGGTGAGCTCCGGTACTTGGTTGGTCACCTGATGCGTGGGCACTGCCGAAGCTCCTGTCGCGGTGGGAAATGGTCGGCGCTGCGGCCCGATCGGTGCTCGGGAAACAGCTCGATCGTCGCGGATCCGCCGTGCGACCGATCATTACATTCTCAGTTCACGCGATGCAAGGGTGTAACAATGCTGGCCGTGTAACCTCACCACCGATGGAAGAGTCGCTCGTCCCCCCGGTCTCCGCGCGGTCAGCGGTGCTGAGTCTTCTGCTCGGTGCGAACCCGCCGAGTCTCTCCGGACGCGAGATCGTGGCGGCGATGGGGCTGTTCGGCGTGGCGGAATCGACGACCCGCGTGGCGCTCACCCGGATGGTGTCCGGCGGAGACCTGACTCGCAGCGACGGGGTCTACACGCTCTCCGGACGTCTCGCGCAGCGACAGCGCGACGTGGAGCCTCCCCACCGCATCGAGCCCTGGAACGGACAGTGGGAGATGGCCGTCGTGACCGCGAGCGGCCGCAGTGCCGGAGACCGCGTGGCTTTCCGGAACGTGATGCGACGTCTGCGCGTCGTCGAACTCCGGGAGGGAGTCTGGACCCGTCCGGCGAACCTGCATCGCCGGTGGCCGGACGAGATACGCGGAGTGGTCACGTGTTTCGAGGCCGTCCCGCAGGCGGACTCCGCCGAATTGGTCGAGCGGCTGTGGGACCTCGAAGCGTGGTCCGAGCGGGGCCGGCGGTACCTGGAGGTCCTCGGTGCGGTCGAGGACGAGCCGTCCAGATTCCGGGCCATGGTCGCCGCGGTGCACCACCTTCAGACCGACCCGATGCTTCCCGAGCAGTTCCACCCGGCCGGATGGCCGGCCGCCGAACTCGCCGCGGTGTACGCGGACTATCGTGATTGGCTCGCCCAGATTCGGGAACCCGGGTAGTCGGTGCGGCTGCTGCTTCGAGCCGGCGGTCAGCGCATGGTGTCGGCGAGCTGGGGGAGGGACTGGTCGACGAACTCGTCGTCGCCTCCGCCGTCGCTGGAGGCGATCAGCGTCAGCAGGGTGGCTTCGGGGCGGCAGCAGAACCGCGCGGGCGCGTACGGCGAGGTGCCCAGCCCGGCGCTCACATGCAGCATCATCGTCGAACCCCAGTGGGACGGGCCCTTGACCCGCGACCGGTCCAGGTGGCAGTTGGTCACCACCGCGCCGTAGCCCGGGAGGCAGAGTTGCCCGCCGTGGGTGTGGCCGGCCAGCACCAGGTCGTAGCCGTCGTCGGCGAACCGATCCAGCACGCGCGGCTCCGGTGAATGCGTCAGACCGAGGCGCAACTGCGCCAACGGATTCGGGCGTCCGGCGACGGTCTCGTAACGGTCGCGTCCGATGTGCGGATCGTCGACGCCGGCCGCTGCGACGCGGACGTCGGCCACCTCGAGCTCACGTACGGTGTGTGTGGCGTCGAGCCAGCCGCGCTCGGAGAACGCCGCCCGCAGATCCTGCCACGGCAAGGGTTCGCCGTGCGTGCGCCGATGGTCCTTCTTGAAGTACTTGAAAGGGTTCTTGGGCTTGGGTCCGAAGTAGTCGTTGGAACCGAACACGAACAGCCCCGGCCTCGACAGCAGGCCGCCGAGGGCCTGTACGACGGCCGGCACCGCCGCCGGGTGCGCGAGGTTGTCGCCGGTGTTCACCACCAGGTCGGGCTCCAGCCGATCCAGCTCGCCGATCCACGACTGCTTGAGGAACTGGCGCGGCATCATGTGGATGTCGCTCAGATGCAGCACCCGCAGGGACGACGACCCCGGCTCCAGGACGGGGAGCGTGACGTGGCGCAGCGCGAAGGCGTTGCGCTCGATCACCGTGGAGTACAGCAGGCCGGCCGCGGCGGCGCCGGCCGCGCCCGCGGCGAGATGGGCGGCCTTCAGTTTCGGCTCGGAGGGGGAGACCATGGGAACCAGGATACGTCCTCGGCGGACGTCGGACGACGTCCCGCGCACGCTCGCCCGTTAGGTGCTCAGCCTTCGGGCACCTCGATCACCACCGGGCCGACACCGGGCACGGTGACCGTCTTGGACACCGTCTCCGTCGACCCTTGGCTCTTGCCGTTGCTCACGTACAGGGCGATCACGGTGCCCGGCATGGCGCTGTCGGACGGCGCGGTGAACACCACGGTGCCCTTCGGCTTGCTGGAGTCGACCTCGAGCTCGTTGACCCGGAAACCGGCCTCCTGGAGGCGGGAGACGGCCTGACTGACCGGCAGCCCGGCCACATTCGGGATCCGTCCCCGGCTGCTGCCGTTCACGAACTGAGGATCGTTGGCGGGCAACCGCACCGGCCCGAACTTCTCGGCGATCGGCAGCATCGACCGGAACCACGTGCGCGCGGGCTCCATGCCGCCGTAGAGGTCGCCGTCGTAGCACTGCCGCAGAGGCGAACTGCAGATCCCGGAAGTCTGCCGACCGTCGTTGTAGATGTACGACGCGGCCGACAGCTGGTTGGTGAAACCGAGGAAGGCGGCCGATCGGTGCGCCTCGGTGGTGCCGGTCTTGCCGGACATCGGCAGGTCCCAGCCTGCCGAACGCGCGGCCGCGGCGGCGGTGCCCGCGCCGTGGGTGTCCTGGCTCATCGCATGCGACAGCGCTCCCGCCAGCCCGCGTTCGATCACCTGCTCGCACTTGGGCGGGTTGAACGGGACGCTCACCATCACCGGTTTGCCGTCGGGATCCATCACCGCGTTGCCGAACCGATCGCGCTTGGCCTGCTCGATGGAGACGACCGGGCTGGGCGGGCACCACACTCCGCCGGAGGCGATGGTGGCGCCCACGTTCGAGAGCTCGAGAGCGTTCACCGGGAACGGGCCCAGGGTGAACGAGCCGAAGTTGCCCTTCTTGATGTAGTCGGCCAGGCTCTGGTCGCTGACGCCGGACGAGCCCGGCACGGTGTACGAGCGCAAGCCCAGCCGGACGGCCATGTCGACCGACGGTTTGACGCCGGTCTGCTGCAGCATCTGCACAAAGGTCGTGTTCGGCGATTGGGCGAGCGCCTGCGTGAGGGTCAGGCTCGGCGGATACGGCCCGGCGTTGCGGACGCAGTAGGCGTTGGGCGGGCAGCCGAATGCGCCGTTGCTGTTGCCCATCCCGTACACGGCGACGCTGGACGGCACCGGAAGGACGGTGTTGGTACCCATGCCCTTCTCCATGGCCGCCGCCGTCGTGAAGATCTTGAACACCGAGCCCGCGCCGTCTCCGACGAGCGAGAAGGGTTGCGGCTGCACGGTCTCGTTGCGTGCCTGATTCAGGCCGTAGTCGCGACTGGAGACCATCGCGATGACGTCGTGCGACTCGGTCCCGGGCCGCACGATGCTGATCACGTTGGCCAGACCGGTGACGTTCGGGGACGCCTGCGACTGGGCGGCGCGCAAGGCGTTCGCCTGCGCCTCGGGGTTCAGCGTGGTCCGGATGGTGTAACCGCCGCGGGCCACCGTGGACCGGGTGATGCCGTTCTCGGCCAGGTACTGCAGAACGTAGTCGCAGAAGAAGCCGTTGTTGCCGGCCGAGATGCAGCCCTGCTTGGGCGTCCGCGGTGTGGGCAGCACGCCCAGGGGCGTGTTCTTGGCCTCGCGGATCTCGGCCGCCCGTTGCGGGAAGTTCTCGATCATGGTGTCGAGCACCGTGTTACGACGTGCCGTGGTCGCCGCGGGATCGGTGTACGGATTGAGTGCGGAGCTCGACTGCACCATCCCGGCGAGCATCGCCGACTCCTGGAGGTTCAGCTCCTTGGCTGGCTTGCCGAAATAGGTCTGCGCCGCGGCCTCGATGCCGTAGGCGTTGTTGCCGAACGGGACCATGTTGAGGTAGCGGGTGACGATCTGCTTCTTGACGTCCTGCTTCGCGGTCGCCTCGTCGACGCCGTCCTCGCGCATGGTCTGCTCGGTGAGCGTCTTCTCCAGGGTCATCGCCATGCGAGCCTCGCGGAGCTTGCGAGCGGGCGTCGATTCGACGGCGGCTTCCCGTTCGGCTTCGGTGCGCGCGAGGACCAGGAGCAGGTAGTTCTTGACGTACTGCTGGTCGAGCGTGGATCCGCCGCCCTGGATCTCGCCCGCGGACTGGTTCTTCAGCGCGGCGCGGATCGTCCCGCGCCAGTCCACGCCGTCGTGCTCGAGGAAGCGCCGGTCCTCGATGGAGATGATCGCCGCGATCATGTCCTGCGAGATGTCGTTGTAGCCGACCTGCGTGCGGTACTGGTCGTAGAGCAGTGCGATCGGGGCGCCGTTGACGTCGGTGACGGTGGTGACTTCGGGCACGGTGCCGTTCAGCAACTCGGACGACGTGTTCTCCATCGTCGCGGCGGCGCGGTTCGACAGCATGGCCGCGCCGGCCGCGAACGGGAACATGAGCCCGGCGACCAGAACGCCCGCGAGCACGAGCGCGAGCGCCAGGGCCGGGAGTTTCGAGGAGTTCCGCACGTGGCCAGGATACGTGTCCGGTCCGCGTGATCGCCGGATCGGGCGGACTCGGGGAGTCCGGGCGCCGTCTCGCTCGACTTGTCACAACTGTGACTTGCGTTATCAGGCCGGACCTCAATAGATTGGCAAACGTGAGTTGTCTAACACGTCATTGGCGGTGTGAGGCACATCACGAGATGGATCTTATGCACGGCTCCGACCGGCGGAGCCGCTGTCGATGGGTTGTGAAAGGCGGAGTACCGCAATGACTTTGGCCCCCCTGTCCAGTGGAGATACCGAAGCCCGTCTCGCTTGGGTCGCGCAGGCGCGCTGTCGCGGGGGCAACCCCGACGATCTGTTCGTCCGCGGCGCCGCACAGCGCAAAGCTGCCACCATCTGCCGGCACTGCCCCGTTCAGCTCGAATGCGGCGCCGACGCACTCGACAACCGCGTCGAGTTCGGAGTCTGGGGAGGGATGACCGAGCGTCAGCGTCGTGCGCTCCTCCGTCAGCACCCGGAAGTCACCTCGTGGGCGGACTTCTTCGAGGCGCAGCGCCGCCGGCAGCGCATGGCCGCAGTCGGCATCCCCCAGTAGCAGTTCCCGCGCACGACTTCCGTATGCCCCGCCGCCGTCGGCAGCCGACCTGCGGCGCACCGACCGGGGCCGGACGGGTAGCGTCTGCCGCATGATCGAGCAGCCCCCGCCGCGGCCGAACGCGGTCGGCGCCGCGCTCACGCGGCCAGACTCGCTCCGCAACGCCGTCTGGCTCATGTACCTGGGCGCGGTGCTGCAGGTGGCCTTCGGGGTCGCCTTCTTCATGATCGTCGGCGGACTGGGCGACGATGACGCGGTACGCGCCGAGTTCGCGCGCCGCGCCGGCGACGACGCGCAAGCTCTGGTCGACAACGCGGTCACCGCCTGGCGGATCGGTATCGGGGCCGGAACCCTGCTGCTGACCGCGCTGTGGCTGCTGTTGGCCTGGGCCAACGGGCAGGGTCGCGCCTGGGGACGTGTCGCCGCGACCCTGACGGGAATCGCCGCCATAGCCCTGTCGGTCTTCGTTCTTCTCAACGGCTTCAACGCCGTCGTTCTCATCACGCTGCTGCTCGCCGTGACGATTCTGTACTTTCTCTACCGGCCCGACGCGACGGAGTTCTACGACGCCGTCGCGGCGAGGCACACCGGAACGGGGCCGCCGGTCGCCTGACGCTCGGGCCCCGACCGCAGGCCGGGTTCAGCCGGGCTGGGTGATCTGGTCGGCCACGGCGCGCAGCGCAGCCGCATCCGCCACCTCGAAGGGCAGCGCCGGTACATGCACGGTGGCGACGCTCGGATTGGCGGAGGTGAAGCGTTCCATCAGGTGCGCCTCGCGGCGAGCCGTCTTCGCACGGTCGACGTGGACCGCGAGGACTCCGCGGGTGAGGTCGTCGGACACGTGTTCCAGCGCGGTCTCCGCCGACGGGATGGAGATCGACGTGAGATCGGGATGCGTCCGGTTGACGATCAGGCCGCACAGCGGCATCGAGTCGTGGGCCAGACGGTTGACGAAGAAGCTGGCCTCGCGCAGGGCATCCGGCTCGGGCGCGGCGACGACGACGAAGTTGGTGCCCGGCCGTTTGAGCATCGCGTACGTCCGGTCGGCTCGTTCGGAGAAGCCGCCGAACATCGAGTCCAGCGACTGAACGAAGGTGGCGACGTCGCGCAGAATGTCTGCGCCGATGATGGTCGCGATGCCTCGCATGGCCATGCTCATCGCCCCGGTCAGGACTCGGCCGACGCCGCGACCGCCGCCGATCAGCATCTTCATCAGGCGGCCGGACAGGAACGAGCCGAGCCGTTGCGGCGCGTCCAGGAAGTCCAGGGCGTTCCGTGACGGCGGGGTGTCGACGACGATCAGGTCCCACCGGTTCTGATCCAGCAGGCGCCCGAGCTTCTCCATCGCCATGTACTCCTGCGTGCCGGAGAACGACGACGCCACCGTCTGATAGAAGGCGTTGTTCATGATCGCCTCGGCGCGCTCGGGCGTGGAATGCTCGATCACCATGTCGTCGAAGGTCCGGCGCATGTCGAGCATCATCGCGTCGAGCGTGCCGCTCTCATGCCCCTCGAGCGGGGTGATCGGTACCGGCTGCGGCTCGTTGGTCAGCTCGCTCATCCCCAGCGACTGGGCCAGCCGGCGCGCCGGGTCGATGGTCAGCACGGCGACGGTGCGTCCGCGTTCGGCGGCGTAGAGAGCCATCGCGGCGGCGGTGGTCGTCTTGCCGACGCCGCCCGATCCGCAGCAGATCACCACGCGGGTGGCGGGGTCGAGCAGCGTCGCCCCCATCTTCAGCACGCTCATCAGACGCCGGCCTCCTTCATTGTGCGGGCGAGTTGGTAGAGCGCTCCGAGATCGACGCTGTCGTCGATCTCCGGGAGGTCGATCCGGGGCACGTGGACCTCGTCCAGATCGGCCTGCGCCACCTGCTGCGCCTGCAGGCGGACCGCGTAGTCGACGGTTTCGGCCACCAGGCCGGCCAGATCGTCGTCGGACACCTGGAGTCCGGCCTCGGTCAGTGCCCGGCGGACGGCGTCGGCGTCGACGTGCCCCTCGGCGATCGCGTCGAGGTGGTCGTCGGGCAGATACTGCGGGCGCACCCGGTTCACGAAGATCGCGCCCATGTGCAGGTCTTTCGCGGTGAGTTCGTCGACGGCCTCGATGGTCTCCTGGATCGGCATGGCCTCCAGGAGCGTGCACAGGTGGACCGCGGTCTCCGGCGAGTGCAGCAGGCGCACCACACCCTCGCTCTGACTGCGGATGGGGCCGGTCTTGGCCAGGTCGCGCATGGCGGAGGTGACGTCCAGGAAGTTGCCGATACGGCCGGTCGGCGGCGAATCGACGACGATCACGTCGTAGAGAAGCTCGCCCGACTTGTCGGTGGCGATCACGCGCTCCTTGATCTTGCCGGTGATCACCACGTCCCGGAGGCCGGGGGCGACCGTGGTGACGAAGTCGATCGCGCCGACCTTCTTGATCGCCCGCCCGGCGAAGCCGAGGTTGTAGAACATGTCCAGGTACTCCAGCAGCGCGTGCTCGATGTCGATGGCGAGCGCCCAGACACCGCCGTCGCCTTCGGCCGCGGCGACCTGATGATCCGTCGGCGGCAGCGGCGGGACGTCGAAGAGCTGAGCGATACCCTGTCGCCCCTCGACCTCGACCAGGAGTACCTTTTTGCCCTCGCTCGCGAAGGCGATCGCCAGCGCCGCGGCGACGGTGGTCTTGCCGGTGCCGCCCTTGCCGGACACGAAGTGGAGCCGAGCCGAACGCGCATGCGCGGGCCAACCGTCTCCTTGCTGGGTCAACGCGTCAGTCGTCACGGGCTTCACCTTATCCACCGGCCTGTCCGGCGTGAGAATCAACCGATAAGGTTGGCATCATGAGTGAACTCACCACCTGGGAATACGCGACCATTCCGCTGCTGACGCACGCGACCAAGGACATTCTGGACACCTGGGGCTCGGACGGTTGGGAACTGGTCAGCGTTCTCCCCGGGCCCACCGGCGAGCAGCACGTCGCTTACCTCAAGCGGCCCACCAACTGATCATGACCGGAATCGACAACACCGGGTCCGGCCGCCCCTGGAGCGCGCGGCTCGCCGAACTCGGCGTCACGCTGCCGGCCGTCGTCGCACCGGTCGGCAGCTACACCCCGGCGCTGCAGGCCGGCGGATTCGTCTACACCTCGGGACAGCTGCCCGTGGTCGACGGCGAACTGACGTTGCGCGGCAAGGTGTCCGAGGGCGCCGAAGGCATCGTGACGCCGGCCCAGGCGCAGGCCGCGGCCCGGCAGTGTGCGCTGAACGCTCTTGCGGCCGTGCACGATCTGGTCGGCATCGACGCGGTCGAGCGCGTGGTGAAGGTGGTCGGCTTCGTCGCCTCGGCACCCGGGTTCACCGGCCAGCCCGGCGTCCTCAACGGCGCCTCCGACCTGATCGGCGAGATCTTCGGCGGAGCCGGCGTGCATGTGCGGTCCGCGGTCGGCGTGGCCGAACTGCCGCTCGGCGCGCCCGTCGAGGTGGAGCTGATCGTGCAGCTCACGGCCGGAGACCGCTGAGCCATGGCCGGGGACCCGAGCGCGCACCCCGCCTACGGGCGGGTGCGGCCGGTCACCGAGTTCGCCTCGGTGCTGCTGCGCGACAATCCCGGACTGATGGAGCTGGACGGGACCAACACGTGGATCCTCCGCGCCCCGGACAGTCCCACCGCGGTGGTGGTCGATCCCGGACCGCCGCGGTCCAAGCGCCACGTGCGCGCGGTGGCCGAGGCCGCGGGTGAGGTGGAGCTGACGCTCATCACCCACCGGCATTTCGACCACACCGGCGCCATCAAGCGCATGCGCAAGGACACCGGTTCCGTGCACCGCGCGTACGCCGAGCAGTTCAGCCACGGTGGACCACGACTCACCGACCGCGAGGTGATCGAGGCGGCCGGTCTGCGCATCACCGCGCTGCACACCCCCGGACACACCGCCGACTCGATGAGCTTCCTGGTGGAGTGGGAGGACCAGCGGGCCGTGCTCACCGGAGACACCATCCTGGGGCACGGCACCACGGTGCTCGATCCGGCGGACGGTAGTCTCGGCGACTATTTCAACTCGCTGAACAGGCTGATCGTCGACGCCGCCGACGCGACGCTGCTGCCCGGACACGGCCGCGACCATCCGCGGCTGGAGCCGATCGCCCGGCACTACAAGGCGCACCGCGAGGGACGTCTCGACCAGATCCGGCAGGCACTGGACGACCTGAAACTGACTGCGCACGAGGCCAAGCCGATGAAGGTGGTCCGCAGGGTCTACTCCGACGTCGATCGCAAGCTCTGGCCGGCCGCGCGGATGAGCGTCAAGACCCAGTTGGAGTACCTGCGCGCGCTGTGACGGAAACCCGTCGAGGACCGATCCGGCGAGCGGGGGTGGACCTCGATCGTCTCGCCGGATCGATCAGCGGGGTCAGCGCGCCCGGCGGGCCAGACGCTCCGAATCGGCGATCAGCACGCTCTTGCCTTCCAGGCGCAGCCAACCGCGCTGGGCGAAGTCGGCGAGGGCCTTGTTCACGGTCTCTCGAGAGGCGCCCACCAACTGGGCGATCTCTTCCTGAGTCAGATCGTGGGTCACGCGGAGGGCGCCGCCCTCCTGGGTGCCGAAGCGCTGAGCGAGCTGCAGGAGCTGCTTGGCGACGCGGCCCGGCACATCGGTGAAGATCAGGTCGGCGAGGTTGTTGTTGGTTCGGCGCAGCCGGCGGGCGAGCACCCGCAGCAGCTGCTCGGCGATCTCCGGACGGTCCTTGATCCACTTGCGCAGCGCGTCGCGGTCCATGGTCGCGGCCCGGACCTCGGTGACGGTGGTGGCCGACGACGTACGCGGACCCGGGTCGAAGATGGAGAGCTCGCCGAACATGTCCGACGGTCCCATGATGGTCAGCAGGTTCTCCCGGCCGTCCGGCGAGCGCCGGCCGAGCTTCACCTTGCCGGAGAGGATGATGTAGAGGCGATCGCCCGGTTCGCCCTCGTGGAAGATCACGTGGCCGCGAGGGTACTCGACCTCGGTCAGTTCGGAGGCCAGCGCCGCAACCGCGGCAGGCTCGACCCCCTGGAAGATGCCCGCCCGGGCAAGAATGTCGTCCACCAAAGAACCTTTCTCGTTCTCGTCGCCGCAAACGCGCGCGTGATCCACGCTACTCGAAGAGAAAGTGTAAATGTTGGGAGTGTCACGCGTGCGCGTGACCGGGCTATTCGGTCTCAGTACCGCAGACCGCGCCGCTACGAGGCCCGGTCTGCCTGCTCGTCGTCGTACTTCTCGCTGCGCCGGTTGCGGAGCTCGTCCAGCGCTGCCGGCAGTCCGGACTTGGCGAGGTTGCTGACGTCCGTGTCGTCGGCGGCCTCCAGGAACTCGTCGACCTGCTCGCCGCCGACCGACAGCCGGTCCAGGCGGGTCTGCACCTTCTCCATGGCGAGGGCGAACGCCATCAGCACGAACGGGAAGACGATCACGAGCAGACCTTGCATGGCTCCCAGTAAACACAGCACCCGCCGGGTGGCGAAACCGAGCGGGCCGTCGTCACCGACTTGTGACCATGTCGCTGCGACGGGAACCGGACTCCGGCGCATCGGTAACCTGGATCGTTGTGAAGCAAGGGCAGTCCGGTCACGGCCAGCGGGCCCCACGGGAACAGACGCACCTGGGGCTGGTCCGTCGTGCACGCCGGATGAATCGGGCGCTGCAGGCGGAGTTCCCCGAGGTCTACTGCGAACTCGACTTCACCACGCCGCTGGAGCTGTCGGTCGCCACGATCCTGTCCGCGCAGTGCACGGACGTCCGGGTCAATCAGGTCACGCCCGCGCTGTTCGCCAAATACCGCACCGCCCACGACTACGCGAGCGCCGACCGGACCGAGCTGGAGGAGATGATCCGCAGCACGGGCTTCTACCGGAACAAGGCCAACTCGATCATCGGCCTCGGTCAGGCGCTGGTGGAAAGGTACGACGGCGAGGTGCCCCGCAGGCTCGAAGACCTGGTGACGCTGCCGGGCTTCGGTCGCAAGACGGCGAACGTGGTGCTCGGCAATGCCTTCGGGGTGCCTGGCCTCACGGTCGACACGCACTTCGGCCGTCTGGTGCGCCGCTGGGGATGGACCCGGGAGGAGGACCCGGTCAGAGTGGAGCGGGCCGTGGCCGACCTCTTTCCGCGGCGCGAGTACACCGACCTGTCGCACCGGATCATCTTCCACGGCCGACGGATCTGTCACTCGCGGCGCCCAGCATGCGGAGTGTGCACGCTGGCGCGCGACTGCCCGTCGTACGGCCTCGGCCCCACCGACGTGGCCGAGGCGGCCGCACTGGTGAAGGGGCCGGAGACCGAGCATCTGCTGGCCCTGGCCGGGGTCGAGTCGTGAAGAAGGTCCTGTCCTCGCCGTCGGCCAAGGCGATGATCGCGTTCGTGATCGTGATGGCGGCGCTCATCTTCGCGCTGTGGCCCCGGGGCGGCGGCGCGCCCGAGACTGGCGACTCCGCGGCCACGTCGTCGGCGCGGGGCGTGACCGACGAGGATGTTCCCGCGAGCATGCTCGCGCAGGCCCGCGCGGACGCGGCGCTGGTCCCGTGCCCGCAGAGCTCGGCGCCGGTGCCCGGCGGAGCCGCGCTGCGCGGGGTGTCCGCGCTGTGCCTCGCCGACGGCCGGCCGATCGATCTCGGTGCGGCGACCGCGGGCCGACCCGTGGTGGTCAACATGTGGGCGGTGTGGTGTCTGCCCTGCCGTCGCGAACTGCCGTTGTTCGACGAACTGCACTCGCGGGCCGGCGACCGGGTCGACGTGCTCGCCGTGCACGCGCGCGACGGCGGCAACAAGCCGTACGCGATTCTTCAGTTCCTGAAGGAAGTCGGCGTCCACCTGCCGACGGTGGCCGACACCGACGGCTCGGTCGCCGCCGCGCTGAAAGCGCCGCGGGTGTACCCGTCGACCATCCTGATCCGCGCCGACGGCACTGTGGCCGCCGTCCTGCCACGGGTCTTCAACTCGTACGACGACCTGGCCGGCGTGGTGCACAAGGAACTGGGAGTGGATGTCTCGTGAAACGTGAACCGGTCCCGGTCGGCGCGCTGGTCGACCGCTGCGAGATCCCGCCGTGGCTCCGGGCGGTCACCGACGATCCGGGTGCGGTGAACGAGGCCGTGCTCCGCCGGGGCGGGGACCGTGCCCGGTGGGCTGCCGCCTTCCGGGCCCAGCGCGCCGCTGCGGTGCTGGTGCTTTTCGGCGGCGCGTTCGACGCGGCGCCGGACCATCCGGGCGGTCTGCCTGCAGACGCCGACATCCTGCTCACCGAACGCGCCGCGGGGATGCGGACGCACGGCGGGCAGATCGCGTTTCCCGGCGGGAGCCGTGACCCGGGCGACGACTATCCGGTGGGGACCGCCATGCGTGAGGCGCGAGAGGAGACCGGTCTGCGCGGCGACGGTGTGCGGCTGCTCGCGAACCTGCCGGCGTTCCCGGTGCCGTCGGGTTTCGAGGTGACACCGGTGATCGGCCACGAGCCGGTGCCCAGTGCGGTCGGCGTGGTCGACGAGGGCGAGACGGCCCGCGTGGTCCGGGTGAATCTGCGGGAGCTGCTGGAGCCGGGCAACCGGTTCCAGGTCCGTCGTGCCGTCTCCGGCATCACCGCGTACAAGGGACCCGCGTTCCTGTACGACGGGATGCTGGTGTGGGGCTTCACCGGCGGTCTGCTGGCCGCGATCAGCCAGACCGCGGGCTGGGACGTGCCGTGGGACACCGACGACGTGCGCCCGCTGGAGCAGATGATCGCCGAGACCGGCGGTCGGCAGGTCTCCGGGTTTCCGGCTGACGAGGCCGGGCGCGGATGAGCGGTTCGGTCTGGGTCGACGTCCTGATTCTGGCCGTCGCCGTGCTGGCGGCGGCCAGCGGTTACCGGCAGGGGGCGGCGGCGTCGGCGATGGCGTTCATCGGCGTCGTGATCGGCGTGGTCGCCGGGATCCTGCTGGTGCCGCACGTGGTGAAGCAGATCGACGATCCGCGCCTGCGCGTGCTGGTCGCGCTGCTGCTGCTGGTCGCGCTGGTGGTGATCGGCGAGGTCTCGGGCATGGTCGTGGGGCGCGCGGCGCGCAGCGGCCTGCATTCGTTGAGGCTGCGCCGTGTGGACAGCTGGATCGGTTCGGGGTTTCAGTTCGTCGCCATCCTGATCGCCGCCTGGCTGCTCGCGATCCCGATCCGCGGCGCCTCCCAGCCCAAGCTCGCCGAGGCCGTGGACGGCTCGCGGGTGATCGGGGCGGTCGACCGGGTGGCGCCGCAATGGATGCGCGACCTGCCCGGCGACTTCACCGCCTTGCTCGACAGTTCGGGCCTGAAGCAGGTGATCAGCCCGTTCGGTGAGGCGCAGGTGGCGCAGGTCGACCCGCCCGACCGGCAGCTCGACACCGCCGCGGTGGTGAACCGGGTCCGCCCGAGCGTGCTGAAGATCTACGCGCAGGCGCCGAATTGTGGGCAGTCGCTGGAGGGTTCGGGGTTCGTCTTCGCCCCCGAACGCGTGATGACCAACGCCCACGTGGTGGCCGGCGCGAACGAGGTGTCGATCCAGACGCCGAACGGAACGCGGTACGACTCCACCGTCGTCTGGTACAACTCGCGCAGCGACGTCGCGGTGCTCGACGTTCCCGGGCTGCGTGCGCGTCCGCTGGAGTTCGCGACCGGTGCGGCGCAGACCGGCGACGACGCGATCATCCTCGGTTATCCCGGCGACGGACCGTTCACGGTGACGCCCGCCCGGATCCGGAACACGGTCAATCTGGTGGGCCCGGACATCTATCAGAGCCCGGAGAAGGTGCGGCGTCAGGTGTACACGGTGCGCGGCACGGTGCGGTCGGGCAATTCAGGAGGGCCGATGATCGACCCCGACGGCAAGGTGCTCGGCGTGGTCTTCGGCGCCTCCGAAGACGTCGCCGACGACACCGGCTTCGTGCTCACCGCCCGGCAGGTCGAGAGCGACGTCGCCGCATCCGAGCAGCGGACCCGGCGGGTCAGCACGTCCAACTGCGTGGCCCGCTGAACCGTCCCGGCTGCGCCGGCCCGATCTGACCGGCGGGGCCGAGCCGGGCGTCCGCGGTGCGGCACGCCGCGTTCAGCGTTCGAGCAGTTCCAGGAGTGCGGCGTTGACCTGGTCGGGGCGCTCTTCGTGGACGAAGTGACCTGCGCCGTCGATCGCGCGGTAGACGTACTCCGAGGCCCAGTGGCCGCTGGCCGCGGTCACCGACTCGAGGATGTACTCGTCGTCGCGGCCGCGCAGCGCGAGCACCGGGATGTGCAGCCGCTTGTTCATCAGGTCCATGAAGCGGCGACCGTCGCTGCGGAACTGGGAGCGGAACGCCCACCGGCGGTACTCCAGGCTGCAGTGGGCGACGCCGGGGATCTGGATCGCGAGCCGATTGAGCGTGACCGCATCGGCGTAGTCGGCGGTCTGCCGCCATAGCGCGCCGGCGCGCTCGCGGAAGTACTCCTCGATGTAGGCGCCGTCGCCGCGGGTCAGCCGACGCTCGCCGAGCCGGGGGAGCTGGTTGTGCACGAACGGCCCCAGGAACGCGCCGCGCTCAGCACGGTCGGTGAACATCGATTGGCGCAGCGCGCGCGGATGGGGCGAGGCCAGCACGGCGATCCGGTCGACCGACCGCGGATGCAGGGTGGCGGCGGCCCAGCACACCAGGCCGCCGTCGGCGTGCCCGATCAGCGAAGCCTGGGAGTGGCCGAGTGCCCGGACCAGCGCATCGGTGTCGCCGGCCAGCGTCCAGCCGTCATAGCCGCGCGGCGGCTTGTCCGAGTCGCCGTACCCCCGCAGGTCGACGGCCACCGCGCGATAGCCCGCGTCGGTCAGCGCGCCGAGCTGGTGGCGCCAACTCCACCAGAACTCGCCGAACCCGTGGAGTAGGAGCACCAGCGGTCGATCGGCGACCGAACCGGCGACCGTCTCGACCGCGTGAAATCGCAGTCCGTTCGCGCGGACGTCGAAATGATGCCACGGTCCGTCGAGCCGGATCTGAGTGGCATCGGGCGGACCGGACAGGGTAGCCATGGGCGCCGGAACACCGAGCGAACGGGCCGGGCGGCCCGTCAGCTCCGGTTCGGGTCGTACGCGGGCGGGATCTGCGGGTGCGCGTAACCGCCGGCCGGGGGGCCGGCATCGCCCTGGCCCGGAACCACGGACTTCAGTTCTTGAACCGATTCGATGGTCTTCTCCGGCTTCCGCAACCGCTTGAACAGCAGGTAGCCGACCAGGACGCCGACGATCGCCACGGTCAGCAGGAGCAGGAAGACGATCAGGAAGGCGAGCCACGTCGACAGCCAGATGTCGAGCAGAAAGCCGAGGAAGACGAAGAAGAACAGGCTCGCGTAGAGCAGCAGGACACCGGAAACGATGATCAGCCCGGTGCCTGCGCCGGCCTTCTTCGCCTCGCCGACCAGCTCGGTCTTGGCCAGCTGCAGCTCGGCGCGGAACAGGGTCGAGGCGCTCGCGGTGGCCTCTTTGACCAGATTGCCGAACGTGGGCTGGCCGTCGCGTCCGAGGTTCGCATCGGACATCGGGATCGACGGCACCTGCGGAGGGTTCTGGGGGCCGCTGGGCCAGGTGTCCTGATTGCCGCTCACGAATTCTCCTTGCGTCGGGTATTGGGCTTCATGTTGCCATGCTCACGGCCCCGAGCGTAGCGAGGGCCGTGGGCGAGAACGCACGGTTCGTCGCAACGGGTCAGGCCCGCTTGGCGCGGATCGCCTCGAAAACCGACGGGTCCACCAGGGTGGAGGTGTCGCCGAGCTCGCGACCCTCGGCGACGTCCTTGAGCAGGCGGCGCATGATCTTGCCCGAACGCGTCTTCGGCAGTTCCGGCACGACGTTGATCTCTCGCGGTTTGGCGATCGGCGAGATGTCGGCCGCCACCTGGTTGCGCATCTCGGTGATCAGCGCGTCCCCGCTGTCCTGGGCACCCTCCATCAGGATCACGAAGGCGACGATGCCCTGACCCGTGGTCTCGTCGGCGGCACCGATCACTGCCGCCTCGGCGACGGCCGGGTGGGCGACCAGCGCCGATTCCACCTCGGCGGTCGAGATCCGGTGACCGGACACGTTCATCACGTCGTCGACGCGGCCGAGCACCCACAGGGCGTGGTCGTCGTCGTACCGAGCGCCGTCGCCGGCGAAGTACCAGCCCTGCTCGGCGAAGCGGGACCAGTAGGTCTCGGTGAAGCGCTCCGGGTCGCCCCAGATGCCGCGCAGCATGCCCGGCCACGGACGGTCGAGCACCAGATAGCCCTGCTCGCCGGCACCGACGGAGCGGCCTTCGTCGTCGACGATGTTCGCACTGATGCCCGGCAGTGGCTTCATCGCCGAACCCGGCTTGCACGCGGTGACGCCGGGCAGCGGCGCGATCATGATGGCGCCGGTCTCGGTCTGCCACCAGGTGTCGACGATCGGGCAGCGGCCGCCGCCGATCACCTCGTGGTACCAGCGCCAGGCCTCCGGGTTGATCGGCTCGCCGACGCTGCCGAGCAGCCGCAGCGACGTCAGGTCGTGGACGTCGGGGATCGCCCGGCCCCACTTCATGAAGGTCCGGATCAGGGTGGGTGCGGTGTAGTAGACGGTGACGCCGTACTTCTCGATGATGTTGAAGTGGCGGTGCTCGTCCGGCGAGTTCGGGGTGCCCTCGTAGATCACCTCCGTGGCGCCGTTGGACAGCGGGCCGTACACGATGTACGAGTGCCCGGTGACCCAGCCGATGTCGGCGGTGCACCAGAAGACGTCGCGGCCCTCCTTGTGGTCGAAGACGTTGTGGAAGGTGTAGGAGGCCTGGGTCAGGTAGCCGCCGGAGGTGTGGACGATGCCCTTGGGCTTGCCGGTGGTGCCGGAGGTGTAGAGGAGGAACAGGGGGTGCTCGGACTCGAAGAACTCGGGCTCGTGGACCGGCGACGACTCGCTGACGGTGTCCTCCCACCAGACGTCGCGGCCGTCGACCCACGGCAGATTCTCGTCGTGGTTGGTGCGCCGGACGACGATGACCTTCTCCACCGACGGCGCGGCGTCGTCGCCGCTGCCGAGGGCCTCGTCGACCTGAGTCTTGAGCTCGGCCGGCCGGCCGCGGCGGAACTGGCCGTCGGTGGTGATGACCACCTTGGCCTCGGCATCGTCGACGCGCGAGCGCAGGGCGGCCGATGAGAAACCGGCGAAGACCACCGAATGCGTCAGCCCGAGACGTGCGCAGGCGAGCATCGCGATGATGGCCTCCGGGACCATCGGCATGTAGATGGCGACGCGGTCTCCGGCCTGCAGGCCGATCGCGCTGAAGTAGTTGGCGGCCCGGCTGACCTCGTCCTTGAGCTGACTGTAGGTGAGGTCGCGGGTGTCCCCGGGCTCGCCGACCCAGTGAATCGCCACCCGATCGCCCTTGCCCGCGGCGACGTGCCGGTCGACGCAGTTGACGGCCACGTTCAGCTTGCCGTCGGCGAACCACTTCGCGAACGGCGCGTCCGACCAGTCGAGGACACTGGTGAACGGCGTCTGCCAGTCGAGGCGCCGTGCCTGTTCTGCCCAGAACTCGTCGGGGTCGGCATCGGCGCGCTGGTACATGGCCTCGTTGGCGTTGGCCTGTGCGACGAACTCCGGTGACGGGGGGTAGACCTGGTCGGTGGTCGACATGATGGGCTGCCTTTCGGTGATGCGAATGGACCGTCTGCGCGGTGATGTACTTGTGCGGACTCGGTGATGCAGCGTGCTGCGATCGCTGATTGTGAGCGTAGTCACCCAGCGCCGGGAGCATAATCCCGTCTAGGTTGCGGGTGCGATGCGCGCGACGAGCGGTCGGTCCGGCGCGTTCGGTGGCCGACGGCCGCCCGCTACTGTGAACGGGTGACTTCAGATCCGCTGGCGCCCCTGCTCGACCTGCCCGGTGTGGCGGCCGCCGCAGACGGGGCCGGCGAGGCGCTGGCCGCCGTGCACCGGCACCCGGTGAATCTTCGGGGGTGGGACAAGACGTCGCGCGAGTCGTCGTGGCGGGGCGGCCGCAGTTCGGCGGCGATGGAGGGCGCGACGACGGAGCTGAATCGCGAGCACGACTTCGACGACCCGGTGATGTCCGGGGCCATCCGCGTCGCGCAGGCGCTCGATCCGGACTCGCTCGACCGTGAGGTCGCGGTGTTCCGGCGGGCGCCGATGCAGTCGCTGGCTCGGCTGCACGCGCTGGCTGCCGCCGAACTGGTGCCCGAAGACCGGCTCGGGCGCCCCCGGGACGAGCCGCACATCGCGCAGCGTCTGGACTTCCTGGGGCAGCTGGTCACCGGTGCCACTGCGGTGCCCGCCGCGGTCCTGGCGGCGGTGGTCCACGGCGAGTTGCTGGTGCTCGCGCCTTTCCAGGAGGCCAATGCGGTGGTGGCGCGGGGCGCCTCGCGCCTGGTGTCGGCGGCGACCGGCCTCGACCCGCACCTGCTCGGTGTGCCCGAGGTGACCTGGCTGCGCCGGCTGGGCGACTATCGGGAGGACTCCGCGCGTTTCGGCACCGGTGATCCCCAGGCGCTGGCGGACTGGATCGTGCTGTGCTGCGAGGCGATGGCGGCAGGCGCGGCCGAAGCCGCGTCGATCGCCGACGCCGCGAGGTAGGGGCATAACCTTCGCCGACCGAGCGGAGTCGAGCCTGTCGTTGGTCGAGCGGGGTCGGGTCGGTGTTCGCTGGTCGAGCGGGGTTGGGCCGGTGTTCGCTGGTCGAGCGGAGTCGGGCCGGTGTTCGCTGGTCGAGCGGAGTCGGCCGGTGTTCGCTGGTCGAGCGGAGTCGAGACCACCGCACAGTATTGCGGGCGGCGCCCGAACCGGTGAACCGGTTGCAGGTGCCGCCCGCGAGCACGGACTCAAGTTACCAAGCGTGCAAGGTGGGTTGTGGGTATCGCCTCGGCGAGGGAAGGAGGCTCCGGACCTCGTCGCGGATCCTCGATGTCGCAGGCGCACAACGCTTCTGCCAATGCGGCGCGCTCCGCGTGGGTGCTTGCCGCCCGTGCTGGGAACTACCTTCCGGGGGTCCGGACCTTCTCTTCCGGTCCGGACTTTGCCTTCGGGGTTCCGTGCCTATTTTCTATCACGTGACGCGGATCACAGCAAGTGTTCGTCGCCATTTCAGGCGGCTGCGTGCCGGCCTCCGGAGGGGGGCCCGTCGCCACGGTGGTGACGCAATGCGGAGAGTCCAGCGGCGACGGCGACGGCGGCCACGACGCCCACTCCGGCAGCCGCGGCGGCGGTCCAGCCCCGGGTGGCCGGGTCCGACCAGTCGACCAGCGGGGCCGGGTTGGGGAAGTCGAGAATCTCCCAGTCGAGCTGGGTCGCGTACGCGCGGAGTGCCTTGTCGGGATTCACCACCGCGCGATGTCCGGCGGCTTCGAGCATGGGGATGTCGGTGCTGGAGTCGGAGTAGGCGTAGCACTCGGCCAGGTCGTAGCCGTGGGCCTCGGCGAGCTCGCGCATGGCGATCGCCTTCTGGTCGCCGTAGCAGTAGAACTCGATCTCGCCGGAATATCGGCCGTCGACCACTGTCATCACGGTGGCCCGCACCGTGTCCGCACCCAGCAACTCGCCGATCGGCTCCACCATCTCGATTCCGGACGCTGAGATCAAGATGATGTCCCGGCCGGCGGCCTTGTGTTCGGCGATCAATGCGGCGGCTTCGGCGAAGATCACCGGGCGCACCACGTCGTCGAGCGTCTCGGAGACGATCGACCGGACCGTGGCTGCTTCCCAGCCGGCGCACATCTCGGTGACATGTCGGCGCATCTTCTCGACTTGGTCCGTGTGGTCGGAGGTCAGCAGGAACTGCAGCTGCGCAATCGCCGAGCGGAGCATTCCGCGTTTGGTGAGCAAGCCGCCGTCGTAGAACTGCCTGGTGAAAGCGAGCGCGCTGGACCGCGCGATGACCGTTTTGTCCAGATCGAAAAACGCGGCTGAGCGGGTGGGTGGGGTCTGTGCCACACATCTGACACTACGGTCTCGCAGACAGCGCCGAAGGTGGATCGGGGCAAACGCGGATCCGTCCTCCGATCGGGTTGCTTGGAGTGTTCCGGCGCGTGTACTTTGGCAGGTGTCCGGCTTCGGCCGGTGCTTTCAACCCGACCCCCCGGGGTTGAAAGTAGATGACCCCGGCCTCCTCCCCCCTGGCCGGGGTCATCCGTCATTTTCGGGCCGTCGACGGCTCTGTGTTATCGGGTCCGCGCGGTGCCGCGAAGCGCTACAGTCCCGGATCAGGCCGCGTTCGACGGCCGAGGAGCGGTGGGGACATGATGATGCGCAGACTCTTGACCGGCAGCGTGGCGGCGCTGCTGGTGGTGCTCGGACTCTTGTCGGCCTCGCCGGCCGGCGCGGAGCCGTCGTCGAGACTGCCGGAGAATTACAACTTCTTCGGCGGGATCCCCTACGAGCTGGCGCATCCGGGCGGTTCGCTGCCCGGATCCAACGACTGGTCGTGCCAGCCGTCCCCGGAGCATCCTCGTCCGGTGATCTTGGTGCACGGCACCGGGGGCGCACGCACCACCAACTGGGGTTCGTACGTGCCGATGCTTCGCAACCGCGGCTATTGCGTCTACGCCCTGACCTACGGTGCGTTGCCGGGGCTGCCGTGGCCGTTCACCGCAGTCGGCGGCATGGACCGGCAGGAGGTCAGCGCCCGCCAACTCGCCCGATTCGTCGACCGCGTCCGGCGATCGACCGGCGCCGAGACCGTCGACCTCGTCGGTCACTCGCAGGGCACCTACATGCCCGCGTACTACCTGAAGCATCTGGGCGGCGCAGACAAGGTGACCAAATACGTCTCGCTCGCTCCGCTCTGGCGCGGCACCGCGTCGTTCGGTCCGTCGATGAACGTCCTCGGCGAGGCACTCGGCGCGACGCCGTTTCCGATGTGCATCGGTTGCGGCGCCATGCTTCCCGGCAGCCCGATGAACAAGAAGATCTGGGCCGGCGGGACTCCGTACGTCAAGGGCGTCGATTACACCAACATCAGCACTCGGTACGACGAAGCGGTGATCCCCTACACCGCGGGGCAAGTGCCCGGACGGCCCGGCGAGAACGTCACCAACATCGTGTTGCAGGACGACTGCGCGCTGGACTACAGCGACCACATGGCCATCGCCGGATCGCGGCGGGCGGCCTACACGGTGCTGAACGCCCTCGATCCGGAGAACCCCGTGAAGGTGCCCTGTGAGCTGGTGCCGCCGTTCACGGGCTGAGCAGATGAGGCCCACGGGGGGAAGCCCCCGGAGGGGATCTGTGGACAGCTCGAGCGTCCGTCTCGGACCTGTGGACAACGCGCTGGCGTGATGCGCGGTCGGTCGAGATCATCGGCGCATGACCGAGGTCTTGCTGGTGTTGACCGAATCCGCTTTGCACGACGATGTCGCGCGCTGTGGAGCCGCTGCCGGATACGCCGTGGTGCGCGGCGATCCGGCGCACTGCCGACACGACTGGCTTCGAGCCGGCGCGGTGGTGGTCGACGGTGTCGCGCTGCGGGATGTGGCGTCGCTCGCGCTTCCGGTCCGCGACGGGGTCTTCGTCGTCGCGGATGCGGCCGCGGCACAGTCGGTGTGGCGCGCGGGCCTGGCCGCAGGAGCCCGCGGGGGATATGTGTTGCCCGACGACGAGGAGGCGCTGACCGCGGCGATGTCCGGACTGCGGCGCCCCCGCCGGGCGGCGGCACCGGTCGTGGCGCTGGTCGGCGGCCACGGCGGCGCGGGGGTGAGCACCTTCGCGGCAGTGCTGGCGCTGACCGCGGCGCGGGCGGGGACGGCGGTGCTGCTGCTCGACGTCGAACCGGCGGGAGCCGGCGTGGACCTGCTGCTCGGCGCCGAGGAGACGCCCGGCCTGCGCTGGGGTGACGTCGCCGGGGAGACCGGGAGCATTCACCGGCAGGCGCTGTCGGCGGCCTTGCCGAGACTAGGCCGGGAACTCTCGTTTCTCACCCGCGGCCGCGACGACGGTGATCCGCTCTCGGCGGAGACGGTCCTGGCGGTGCTCGATGCGGCGCGGACGGACGGGCGGACGGTGATCGCCGACCTCGGGCGGGCGATGGATCCGGCCGCCGACGGAGTGCTGGATTCGGCGGACCTGGTCGTCGTGCTGACCTGTGCGACGGTGCCCGGTGTCGCCGGCACGCGAAAGCTGTTGTCGCGATTGGGGACCCGTGCGCACACCCAACTGGTGGTGCGTGGACCCGCCCCGGGAGGGCTCAGTGACAGACAGGTTGCCGAGGCCGTCGGGCTACCGCTGCTAGCATGCATGCGGTCGCGTTCGTCGATCGGCCGCCGATGCGAGGAAGGCGGATTGCGCGCGTCCAAGCGCGGGCCGGAAGTGCGGGCGGCCGATGCCGTGCTCGACGCGGCCGTCCGGGTTCGCGGGGCACGCCGATGAATTCCGAGCGCAACGTCGAACTGCTCGAACGCGTCCGGGAGCGGCTCGCCTCGCGGTCGGCGGACCCGGACGCGGAGACGATCGCCGACGCCGTGCGAGCCGAGTCGGGCGGCCTGCTCTCGGACACCGATCTTCTTGCCGCGCTGCGCTATCTGCAGACCGAACTGGTCGGTGCGGGGCCGTTGGAGGAGCTGCTGGCCGATCCCGCGGTCACCGACATCCTCGTCGTCGCGCCCGACCGGGTATGGGTGGAGCGCGGCGCAGGGCTGGAGCCGGCAGGCGTCCGTTTCGAGGACGACGCGAGCGTGCGCAGACTGGCGGTGCGGCTGGCGCTGGGTGCCGGGCGTCGCCTCGACGATGCGCAGCCGTGGGTGGACGGGCGACTCTCCGGCGTCGGCAGGCACGGCTACGCGGTCCGGCTCCATGCGATGATTCCTCCGCTCTCGATGGACGGCACCTGCATCTCGTTGCGGGTGCTCCGCAGTGCGTCGAAAGACTTCCGATCGTTGGTGGCGAGCGGCGGAGTGCCGCAGAGCGTGCGCGACCTGGTGCTGGAAGTGATCGCCCGGCGACGCGCCTTCTTGGTGGTCGGGGGTACGGGAGCCGGGAAGACGACGCTGTTGAACGCACTTCTGGGACAAGTGGATCCGGGTGAGCGGCTGTTGATCGTCGAGGACGCCCCCGAGCTGGATCCGCAGCATCCTCACGTCGTCCGGCTGGTCGCCCGGGCGCCGAACGTCGAAGGGATCGGGGAGGTGACCGTGCGTACGCTGGTCCGCCAGGCGCTGCGGATGAGGCCGGACCGAATCGTGGTCGGGGAGGTGCGCGGCGCCGAAGTGATCGACTTGCTGACGGCTTTGAACACCGGTCACGAGGGATGTGCGGGAACCTTGCACGCCAACTCAGTCCAGGAGGTGCCCGCCCGGATGGAAGCGCTTGCCGCACTGGGCGGGATGTCTCAGGCGGCACTGCACAGCCAGTTGGCCGCCGCGCTCGACGTGATCTTCGGGGTCGCTCGCCGGCCCGACGGCGGACGCGGCCTCGTCGAGATCGGGGCCGTGGAGCGCATGGGTGCGGGGCCGGTCCGGATCCGGCCGATCTGGAGTCGGGACGCCTCGGAGGAGGTGGGATCGTGACAGCGATCGCCGCCCTGGGACTCTGTGCGCTCGCGCTGCTGACGTGGCCGGCGGGCGGGGCGCTCCGGCGCACGCGGTTGCTGGCGGGGACCCGGACAGGGAGCCCGGTACACCGGCCCGTCGGACTCGCGGTCATGGCGGCGCTTCCGGTGCTGGCCGTGGTGGCCGGCGTGGGTCCGACAGTGGCAGCGGGAATCGTTGCCGCGCTGTGGTTTTCGAGACGACGTCGGAAGCGCGAGCGACGGTCCCGGGGGCGGCATGAGGCCGCGCTCCTGCGTGCGCTGTCGGTGATGACCGCTGAGTTGTCGGTCGGCGCTCCGATGGTGACGGCGTGTCGGGTGGCCGCGCAGGAGGTCGCGCCGGCCGATCTCGCAGTCGCCGACAAGCTCGCACGGATCGCGGCGCGCGTGGAGCTGGGCGGGAGCGTCCACGGGGCTGCGGTCGAGATCGATCTGCCGGTACTGAGGAGAATCGGTGATGCGTGGTCGATCTCCGTGCGCAACGGCGTGCCGACGGCATCGCTGCTGGAAGCTCTGCGCAGGGACCTGGTCCAGCGCGCGGAGTTCGTGGCGCGGACCGAGGCGGGACTGGCGGGACCGCGCGCAACGGCGATGGTGCTGGCCGGACTGCCGGTGCTCGGACTCGGGCTCGGCGAGTTGATGGGCGCGCACCCTGTCGGTGTGCTGCTGGGGTCGTCGTTCGGCTCGATTCTTCTGGTGCTGGGCGTTGTGCTGGCTGCGGTCGGCGTGGTGTGGTCGGACGCGATCGTGGACAAGGTGCTGCGGTGATCGCCGCGGCGGTGCTGTTGGCACTCGGGTGCCTGCTGTGGCCGGGCCCCGGACACTCGCTGGCTCGGGTGGTCCCGCCGGAATCCGTTGTGCGGTCCGGAACGTGGCGGCTCGACGGCGAACCGCGCTGGCTCAAGCCGAAGGGCGCGGCGGCCGACCCGTTCGACGTGGCGGCCGCGTACGACCTCCTCGCCGTCTGCCTGCGCGCGGGGCTGCCGGTGTCGCGAGCCGCGGAGGTGACGGCCGACCACGCCCCAGTCCAGCTTGCGGCGAGTTTTCGCCGTGCCGCGGAACTGCTGGCCCTGGGGGCAGAACCCGAACGCGCGTGGGCGACTGGTCGCGAAGGTGCCGCCGCCCCGGATCCGCACTTCGACGATCTTGCGATGTTGGCCCGGAGGGCTTCGCGAGCGGGATCGTCGTTGGCCGAAGGCGTCGCGGCGCTTGCCGAGTCGACGAGGGAGCGCGCGCAGACCGAAGCGCTGGCCCGTGCAGAGAAGGCCGGCGTCACGATCAGCGGCCCGCTCGGACTGTGCTTTCTGCCGGCGTTCGTGTGCCTGGGGATCGTGCCCGTCGTCGTGGGACTGGCCGGCGGAATGCTCGGCCAGCTCTGAGCCGGAGGCAGGGTGCTCTTGGTGATCGAGTAGCCGACGCGAACGAAGTGAGTGTCGGCGTATCGAGATCACCAGATCCCAGTCGGAGTGTGCTGCGGGAAGGCCGTTGATCGAGAGGCGTCGAGATCTCCCGCGACGGGATCGCCGTCCTCGGAGGGAACCGAACGGCCTGCGGGCGCGTCTAAACCTATGAACGGTTTCACGCTGAACAAGGGGGACAAGATGAATGACGGCAACTTTGGGTCGCGACTGCTCGATCGGGCGGGGGCGGAGGTGGCTCGCCTCGCGCACGACGAGGGCGGGATGAGCACCGCCGAATACGCGATCGGGACGATTGCGGCGGCGGCGTTCGGGGCGATTCTGTACACGGTGGTGACTGGGGACAACATCGTGAGCGCGTTGACGTCGATTATCGGCCGCGCGCTGTCGACGTCAGTGGGATGAGTCGGTCGTGGTGGCGGCGGTGTGCGGGGGACGAGACCGCGATGGTGACGGTCGAGGCCGCGTATGCGTTGGCCGCGTTGGCGGTGTTCGTCGTTCTCGGGGTCGGGGCGCTGGGCGCGGTTACCGCGCATGTGCGGTGTACAGATGCGGCTCGTGAGGTGGCGCGGTTGGCTGCGGCGGGGGATTCGTCGGCGACGGCGGTGGGGGCGCGGGTGGCGCCCTCGGGTGCCCGGATCGAGGTTCGCAGGGACGGGGAGCAGGTGGTGGTGCGGGTCGTGGCTCGTGTTCCGCTGCTGCCGATGTTCGACGTCTCCGCGCAGAGTGTCGCTGCGACAGAACCGGAGAGGTCCGAGCCGGTGGTCGGATGAGCGAGGCTTCGCGACTGTTGCCGCTGCGCTGACGATCGCTGGGTTGGCGGTGCTCCTGATCGCGATGTTCGGTGTCGGAGGGGCGGTGCAGGCGCGACATCGTGCTCAGGCGGCGGCTGATCTGGGTGCTCTGGCGGCGGCGCGATCGCAGTTGTTCGGTGAGGGTGATCCGTGTGCCCGGGCGAGGGATCTGACGGCGCGGCAGGAGGGTGCGCCGGCGGTGACGGGTTGTGTGCTCGTTGGCGAGGATGTCGTGGTGACGGTGACTGTCCGGGCGTGGTTGGGCCGGTTCGGGGTTCGGGATGCGGTCGCGCGGGCGCGGGCCGGGCCGGTGGAGGAGTAGCCGGTGGTGTTTCGGTGAGGTCGTCGCGCCCGGAAGCGCTCCGTGCGGGATGACGCCGCTCCAGTGTTTCCTCAGGTCGAGTGTCCGGAGGATTCCGGACCGGAGTTCGATTTCGTCGCTCTACCTGCACGTTCACAGATTCTTATTCCCGCGGGTTGACGTTGACGTCGCGCTCCTACCGTTGCTGCGGGCTCTCAGTCGGGGGCTCACACCGTAGAAACACCACGATTTCGGAGTGAGGATGAGACGACGTTTCACCCTTCTGCTCGACGATGTCGCGGCGACGATCGAATTCCTCGCATCACCTGGCGCTCGGCAGATCACGGCGCAGTCCTTCGCCGTCAACGGCGGTGAGGTGGCGACACGATAGCGGGCTCACCGAAGCCGGCTAGGCTACCAGCGGAGGCGACCGTCGCCGTCGAGATTGACAGGCGGTGAGCGAGGAACGTCGAATCGCCTCCTCCGTGCTGCGCCAGAGCCTTGGTTCACCCGAGGCCGAACCGCTCGCGCTCGGCGTCACTGAGCGGAGGAGCGGCAGCCTCGATGCGGGACACAGCGTCGGCGGGATCGAGCAGGACCACGAACAGGGAGCCGTGATCACCGCCGATCACGACTGCCGAACCGTCGCGGCGGGCGCTTCCGTACCAGCGGCCGGCGCCCGCCGGCCCGATCGGTTCACCCCATTGCGTCGGGGCCGCCGGGTTCTGGGTGACCACACGACGGCGGTCTGACCGTCGCCGGCCGCGATCAATTGCTTCCCGTCGTTGATGAAGTCGAGGGTGCGGACCGTGCCGCCGCGCTGCTGACGCCGCTCGGTCAGGAACGCGGGGCGATCATCGTCGACTCGCCAGAATCCGAGTACGCCGCCGTCTCCGCCGGCGACCACGACGTCCCCCGACCAGGCCAGAGCGTTGATCGCAGCGGCCGGGCCGCCGGTGGATTCGGCGAGCCTCCGGGGCCGAGCCGGATCAGACACGTCCCACAGGTTGACGTTTCCGTCGACGCCGCCGGTCACCAAGCGCGTGCCGTCGGGGCTCCAGGCCGCCGAGGTGGCCCAGGTGCCGGCCGAGCCGTGGGTCAGCGGAGGACCCGAGCGGGTGGCCGCCCCGTCCGGAGCGACCCGCCACAACTGGAACGAGTCGTCGCGCGCCCCGGTCAGCAGCAAGCTTCCGTGCGGTGCGAAGACCGCACGATGCTGATCTAGCGTGTCGAGAGCCAGCACCCGCGGTGCGCCCAGTCGACCGTCCCGGCCGACCGCCCGCACTTCGACGGTGCTGCGCCCGGTCGCCACCGCCGACAACGTGCCGTCGGCCGACAGCGACAGTTGATCGATCCGGGAGTTCCCGACGGTGTACCCGGCGTCCAGCGGCCGCGGTTGCGACGGGTCGCTGAGATCCCACGACAGCAGCGCGTCCCCGGAGCCTCCGGTGAGCATCCGGTCTCCCGCGATCGCCGGCGCGATCACGCGGCCGACATGGCCGCCCAGGACGGTCCCGGGCAGCGTCCAGATCCGGATGCGTCCATCGGCGCCCGATGTCACCACCCGTTCTCCGTCGGGAGCGAACGTCGCCGAGAACAGCGAACTGGCGGCGCCGCTGAGCGTGGCGCCCAGCTGGACCGGTATCTCGGGCCGAGCGATACTCCACACTCGCGCCGTGCCGTCGACCGATGCGGAGACCAGACGTCGGCCGTCGGGGCTGAAACCGACCGCCCAGACGGGGCCGGTGTGCGCGGTGATCGGCATGCCCAGAGGCCGCGGTGCGGCGGGATCACTGACGTCCCACATCTGCACGGTAGTGTCGTCCGATGCGGTCGCCAGGATGCGGCTGTCGGGGCTGAAGTCCAGACCGTGAACGGTGTCGTGATAGCCGATGATCACTCCGCGCGGCGCAAGAGTCCGCCCGTCCCACAACCTCGCGGTTCGGTCGGCGCTTCCCGAAGCGATCAGGCCGCCGTCCGGACTCCATGCGACGGTGCGAACGTCCCCGGTGTGCCCGTCGAGCTCGGCTTCCTGTTCGCCGGTCACCGCGTTCCAGATGCGAACGGAACCGTCCATTCCCGCCGTGGCTAGCCGGCCGCCCGACGGTTCCCACGCGGCGTACACTACTCGTCCTCGGTGGCCGCGGAGCTCCAGCGGCTGCCGCCCCGAGCCCGGTTCGGTCCAGATCCGGGCCGTGCCGTCGTCGGACGTGGTCGCCAGCTTCGTAGCGTCGGGAGACCACACGACCGCAGTCAGGAAGCCTCGGTGTCCGCGCAGAACGACGGGATCCTCGTCTGGGCGTACGGTCGTCCAGATCCTCGCGGCGCCGTCGGAACCTGTCGCAGCGATTCTGGCCCCGTCCGCGCTGACGTCGACCGTGTACACGGCGCCGCTGCCCGACTCGATCTCGCTCGCCAGCGGCAGGGTCCCTGTGGCGACCAGCCGAGAGCGGTGCACGTCGGACGGTGGCCTTTCGACACGGTCTCGGCTGGCGCCTCGCCCGGCTCAAGGGGCGGCTGGGCTCAGGGGGCGAGCGGGCGCAAGGGGCGTCCTTTCGACGGGCTCAAGGGGCCAGCGGGCTCAAGGGGCGAGCGGGCTCAATGAGTAGGGGAATCGGCGGCTTCGCCGCGGGCCTCCAGTCCGGCCTTCGTCGAGAGGGTGCGGTTGTGCAGGAACAACGACAGCACGAAGCCGACCGCGGCGATGGGCACCAAGTACCAGAAGGAAGGAGCCATCGCGTCGACGTAGGCGTTCACCACCTCCGTGTGCAGCGGTTCGGGGAGGTCGCGGACCACGTCCGGGGTCAACTCGCCGTCGCCCAGACCGGCCGGAAGCTGCGACGGTGGGATCGTCGCCATGACGTCGTGCAGGTTGGTAGCCAGGCGGCTGGTGAACACCGTCCCGAACACCGAGGTGCCGACCGCGGCGCCGATCTCCCGCAGGAAGTTGTTGGTCGACGTCGCCGTACCGACCTCGGACGGGTCCACCGAGTTCTGCACCGCGATGACGATCGTCTGGATCACCAGGCCCATGCCGAAGCCGAGGACGAAGATCATCCCGCCGAACAGGATCATCGACATGCTGCCGGTGATTCGGGTCAGCCAGGCGATGCCGAGCGTAGTGATCGCCATGCCCACGATCGGGAAGATGCGGTACTTGCCGGTCTTGGTGATCAGCAGGCCCGAACCGATCGCGGTCAGCATCACGCCCGCGGTCATCGGCAGCATCAGCAGTCCGGAGTCCGTCGGGCCCACGCCGCGGGCCATCTGCAGGAAGGTCGGCAGAAAGCTCAGGGCCGCGAACATCGTGATGCCCAGGACCAGGGCGACCGAGACCGACACGCTGAACACCGGATCCCGGAACAGCCGCAGCGGTACCAGCGGATCATCGACGTGGGTCTCGACGAAGATGAACAACCCGAACGAGACCACCGTCGCGATCAGCAGGCCCAGCAGCCAGGGATCAGACCAGTCGTACTTCCCGCTGGCGACGATGCTGGGCCAACTGGTCATGAACACGATGCCCGCCGTGGCGCCGGCGAGGAACAGTGTGCCGAACCAGTCGAACCGCCGGGCCGGCCGCTGCGTCGGCAGCTTGAGCGCGAAGAAGGCGACGACCAGGGCGATCAGGCCGATGGGGACGTTCAGCCAGAAGCACCAGCGCCAACCGGGGCCCTCGGTGAACCATCCACCGAGCAGCGGCCCGGCCACCGAGGCGATGCCGAAGATCGCGCCCATCGGGCCCATGTACTTGCCGCGATCCCGTGCCGACACGATGTCGGCGATGATCGCCTGCGACAGGATCACCAGGCCGCCGGCGCCCAGACCCTGGAAGGTCCGCGCCGCGACCAGCATCCAGAACGAGTCGGCCAGCGCCGAACTCAGCGAACCCAGGACGAACACGGCGATGGCGAACAGGAACGGCCAGCGCCGGCCGATCAGATCGCCGACCTTGCCGTAGATCGGCATGACGATGGCGATCGCCAGCAGATACGACGTGATGATCCAGCCCTCGTGCGACACGGCGCCCAGATCGCCGACGATCGTCGGCAGCGCCGTGCTCACCACCGACTGATCGAGCGAGGAGAGGAACATCGCGGCCATCAGTGCCGCGTAGATGACGTAGACGAGCTTCTTCTGGATGTGGACTGTCGCGTCGTCGTCGTCGCTCGTGTCGGCAGTCGCCGCCGGTCGGGGATCGGTCACCCGGCCAGCCTAGGACGACGGCGGGCGAGTCCGGGGCAGATCGTCGTGCGATGTCGCGCAGTCGGCACGGATCATCGCCTCGTGACTCGGCGCGGGGTGGAAGAACTCAGAAGAGGGTCGCCGGGCGCACCAGGTTGGCCAAATCGACGAGCAGGAACCGGTGGGCGCGGTTGTCCCTGGTCCGGCGGGCGAGCTCGCGCAGCGACCGCTCTGTGCCGGCGCGCAGGCCGTGCTCGGTGAACGGGAAGCCCAAGAAGTCGGGCGGATTCTCGACGTCCGCCTCCTCGGGGTGCGAATCGATCCAGCCCAGCGACGAGCCGAGCACGATCAGCTGGAGACGGCCCAGTCGGCCGTCCTCGTCGCTGAGGCGCTCCAGCCGTTCGGCGGCCTCGAACAGTTCCTCGCGCTGGATATCGGTAGGCGGTCGGCCGTGCACCAGGCACAGGATCGCGCTCTCCTGTGCGACGCCGTAGTGCCGGCTGGTCGTCGGCACCTCGTCGAGCGGCTCGATGGCCTCCAGATGCCGGTCGTCGGCGATCAGCATCCGGGCCAGCCCGAACGCCGCGGTGACGATGGAATGATCGGTCAGCCACAGGTCGTGGTAGTGGTGACGGGCGATGTCGTACCACTGCTCGATCTGGGCGACCTGCTCGTTGCTCACCTCGTCCTGGACCGACAGCCAGTACCCGATCAGTTCGGCCGTCCCCGCCGCGGCGAGCTTGGGCGCCACCTCGCCCGGCATCGCCTCCAGCACCGTGTGGAAGCGCTCGTAGGCCAGCTCCGCGCCGCCGTCTTGCAGGGCGCAGATCCCCAGATACCACTGCACCCGCCAGGAATCGCCGTGATGTTCGGTCACCTCCTGCAGCAGGCGCAGAGCGATGTCGAGATTGCCCAGTTCCAGATGTGCCCGGGCCTCGGCGAGGTCGACCTCGGCTGACGGATGGTCCGGGTTCTCGTCGCGGAGCGTGTCCGCATCGCTCGGAGTCAGCCCGGGAAAGCCCTCGTTGCGGGCCACCTTGATGGAGTCGAGCACCTGGCGTGGATAGCTGAGCGCCGCCGAACCGAGCAGCCCGGCCGCCGGGTCCTCGGGATCGACCAGCGGGACCGGCAGGGCGCGGGCGATGTCGGCCGGGTCGGGCACCGCGGCTTGACTCGGATCGAAGAACCCGTCGATCGGCGCCAGGATCAGGTTGGTGCCGAACGTGGAACGCTGCGGCGTGAAGACCTTCGACATCGCCGGTCGCGGCACCCCGGTGTGCAGGGCGACCGTCTCCCGCAGGACCGCGAGGACCTGGGTCGTCATCTCCTCCGTCGATTCGAAGCGCTCGCCCGGATCGGTCGCCGTGGCGCGCTGCAGCAGGTAGTAGTACGACGGGTTCTCGACGAACAGTTCGGTGGTCTCCGGATCCGGAAGACCCTCGACGTAGCGCCCCTGTTCCATCGGCAGGTCGAGAGTCAGCGCGGCCAGCGTGCGTCCGATGCTGTAGATGTCGGTGACCACCTGGGGGCCCGTCTCCACGATCTCCGGCGCCTGGAATCCGGGGGTGCCGTACAGATGCCCGTACCCGTTGATCGCCGAGACCGCGCCCAGATCGATCAGCTTCACCTCGTCGCTGGTGATCATGATGTTGTCCGGCTTGACGTCGTTGTAGGCGAGCCCGAGCTGGTGGAGGTGTCCGACCGCCGAGAGGACTTCGAGGATGTAGGCCATCGCCTGCTCGATCGGCAGGTTGATCTTCTCGCCCTTGGGGCCGGTGGTCAGCTGCTTGAGCGTGTGGCCGCCCACGTACTCCATCACGATGTAGCCGAGCTGGCGGTCTTCGTCGTCGGTGTATTCGACGAAGTTGTAGATCTTGACGATGCCGGGGTCGTTGACCGAGGCCAGGAACTGACGCTCGGCGATCGCCACCGCCCGGGCCGCCGAATCCGACGAATTCAGCAGCCCCTTGAGCACGACGGGGCGGTCCGACACGTTGTGGTCGACGGCCAGGTAGATCCAGCCCATGCCGCCGTGCGCGATGGCGCCGGCGATCTCGTACTGGTCGGCGACCATGGTTCCGCGGGACAGACCGGGGACGAAGGAGTATCGCGAACCGCAGTTCGGGCAGAAGCCGGTCAGCGGCCCCTCTCCGACTCCGGACGACCGCCCCACCGGTTTGCCGCATTTCCAGCAGAATCGCTTGCCCTCCACGATGATCGGGTTGGCCAGCACCGCGTCGGCCGGATCGATGTCCTGGATCACCGGCAGTTGCACCAGATCGCTGCCGAGTCGACGGTCGTGCACCCCCGCCGGGCCCCGCCGGGGCCGGCGCCGGACGGCCGACGGATCCTCGAAGTAGCGGCCCGACGGCGTCGCCTGGGTGGCGTGCTCCACGTCGGTGTCCTGCTCGGCGGCGTCGTCGTTCAGGTCGTCGGACAGGTCCGTGGGTGTGGCCTGGGTGCTCGGGTAGTCCTCGTCGTCGTCGAACTGCGGCGCGGCGGCCTGGGTCCGGACCGTCCCGACGGTGGCGTCGGGGTCCTGGTCAGAGCGATCGGGGGGCGGCGTGGTGGACACTGGTCAATCCCGGTAGAAGGTCGGAGGCGGATCGGCGGGCCCGAGGTCGGCGAGCCATCGGTCGTACGCGCGTCGCCAGCTGCCGTCGGCACGACGTTCGGCGAGCACACCGTTGACGAACCGCACCATATCGGTCTGGCCGAGCGGGATCCCGACCCCGTAGTACTCGACCCCGATCGGGTCCCCGACGATGCGGACCCACGGATCCTGTGTCGCGATCCCGGACAAGAGCGGTCCGTCGCCGGCGATCGCGTCGACCTGGCCCTGCTGCATCAGGACCAGGCAGTCGGCCCAGCTGTTGGTGCTGACGATCTCGGCGGTCGGGACGCGGCGCTGGATCCGCGTGATCGACGTCGAGTTGCGGGTGGCACAGACCGACTTGTGCGCGAGGCCGGCGACGTTCTCGATCCCCGAGTTCCGGTAGACCAGGATCCGTTGCGACGCCGTGTAGTACGGGGCGGAGAAGTCCACCGACTCGCGCCGGCTGCAGGTGATGCTCATGGATTTGACCACCACGTCGACGTCGCCGTTCTGCAGTGCGGTGACCCGGTCGCCGGTCGACAGAATCCGGTACTCGATGCGGACGTCGCCGAAGATCGCCTGGGAGATCCAGTGCGCCACGTCGACGTCGAACCCTTCGATGTCGCCGGAGATCGGGTCGCGGAAGCTGAGCGGGTTGCTTCCGATGTCGGTGCCGACCACCAGGCGCCCGCGCGAGGCGATGCGCGCCATCGTCGAGCCGCGCGGCATCTCTCCGGGCACCGGCATCTGCGCGGGCGGGCGCAAGCTGGCGGTCGCATCGCACGACGCGGAATCGATCCCCTCCGGGGTCTGCGCCCCGAACGATGCTCCCGGCGGCACCGGCACGTCGGCACTGGTGGTGGGCGGCTCGTTGGCGGTCAGTTCCGGCGCCGAGCAGCCGGCCAGCGTCAGTACGACGACGACCAGGCCCGCCAGCGCCGCAGTGGCGCGTGTGCCCCTCATCGGTACTCACCGATCCGAGGGATCAGACCGGCCGCGACCGTGATCGCCGCCAGCACGCACAGCCAGCCGATTCCGGTTCCGGTGTATCCGAGCAGTTGCTGGGAGCTGTGGATGTTGTCGCGGAACGTCGAGCGCGTCTGGTCGATGGCGTCGAGCAGGGAATCGTTCACTTGGGTGTACCCGGTCGCCGTGCTGATGTCCCCGGCGCCGATGGTGAGCGCCCGGGCGGCCACGAAGTCGCCGGCGGCGAGTCGCTGCGCCACCTCCTGGTGCGAGCGGTCCCACGCGGCGAGTGACACCTGCACCTGGCGCAGCGGTTCAGCCACGCCGGGGTCGTGGCCGTGCTCGGCGAGCAGCGTGTCGGTCTTGCCCCGAATCTGGGCGATCGCCGCGTTGAAGTCGCGGTCGAGCTGCCCCGGATCAGAGCGCCGGACCAGGCTCAGCGTCTCCGCGGAGCGGGCCTGCTGCGTCAGGATCCGCATGGTGGTCAACTCGTGCAGGGGCTCGGCGCCGGAGTTCTTCGCGGTGTTGGCCGCCGCCACCGACGTGAGGCCGGTGACGAGCAGCCAGACGGTGCCCAGTCCGAGCGCGGTGAGCGAGGCGATGATGCCGAGGTTGAAGTGCCTCCGGGTGCGGCGCGCCAGGTAGCGGCCGCTGCCGACGATCATCCCGATGGTCGCGAAGAGTGCGACGTAGACCCCCCACGGCGGCACCGTGAGGGTGCGCTGCGGTTCGGAGATGGCGGCCGAACGCTGATTGTAGAGTCGTTGCGCCGCAGGGAGAATGGTCTCCTGCATCAGACTCGACGCCTGCACCAGATATGCCGAGCCGACTGGATTGCCGAGCCGGTTGTTGGTGCGCGCGGTCTCGATCGCACCGGTGTAGACCGGAATGTGCACGGCCATCGCGTCCAGGTCCTCGCGGACCGATACACCGGCCCCCGGGCCCGAGTTGGCGGCCAGGCCCCCGCCGTCGGCGGACGCAACCAGGGAGGTGCCCGAGCTGGCGATCGCGTCGGCGTACAGGCGGCGCAGGTCGGGCGACTCGCGGCCGCCGGAGATGAACGCGGAGTTCGCGGCCGCGTCGGCCACCGACAGCGAGCTGTAGAGGACCTCCGCGGACTCCGCGAGCGGCTCGCTCCGGTCGATCAGGGACTCCAGGGTCTGGCTGCGTTCGTTGAGGACCGCCGACGAATACCATCCGGTCAGCAGACAGGCGAGCATCATGGCGACCATCACCACGACGAGCTTCCCCGGGGTGGTGAGTGCGTAGAACTTGAACGCGGCGATCGGTGAGCTGGCGCGTTCGCGAGTGAGTGCGGCGATCTCCCGCCGGTCGGCGATCACTTGGCGCAGGCGGGGATTGGCCTGCGTGGATTCGGGGAGGACGTTCCTCCCGGCATGCGTCAGCGCGCTGCGTACGGTCGACCTCTGCGCGCACACGACTGATGCCCTCCCTGCCGTACTTTCACCCTAGTCGGCAAACCCGTGCGGCACGCGCGCACCCGGTACCGTGTTGGGCAATACGATGTTGAGCCCACGAGCGGGAGGTCGACGGGTGCGCGGAGACGGTGACGGCTGGGTGTTCGATCCGGACGGCGCGCGCTACTGGGGACGGTACGGCGCGGCCGGCCTGCTGCTCTGCGCATCGATGGGCGACGACGGCGTCGGCGTCCTCCTGCAGCACCGAGCGGTCTGGTCCCACCAGGGCGACACCTGGGGGCTGCCCGGCGGAGCGCGCGACTCGCACGAGTCGGCAGTGGACGCCGCGGTTCGCGAGGCGCATGAGGAAGCGGGCGTCGACGTCGAGGTGATCGAGGTGCTCGAGTCCGAGGTGACGCACGAAGCGGTGAGCGGATGGACGTACACGACGGTGATCGCGCGGGTCCCCGAACCGGTGGCGACCACCGCCAACGGCGAGTCCGCCGAACTGCGCTGGGTGCCCGAAGATCAGGTCGACGACCTGCCGCTGCACCCGGCGTTCGGGCGGGCGTGGCCGGACCTGCGTCAGCGTCTGCGCTGACTCGCTCCGGACGAGGACGCGCTCCGCGGATCCGCGCGCTCAGCGCGCCGATGCGCGGAATGTCGCTCGCCCGGGAGCGGATCCGCGGAATCGTCAGCCAGTCAGGCGCGGCCGGTCAGCTGGTTGGCCGCGGAGACCAGGGCGCGGGCCGTGGCCTCGTCGCCCGTCCCGGCCCGCCCGTACGCCCAGCATCGCCGGCCGTCGCGCTCGCACAGCAGATAGGCCGCGATGTGCGCGCCGTCCTGCTGGTGGTAGAGCGAGACGATCTCGACGCCGGCCCCCAGACCGTGCAGCAGTTCGCTCATCGCTCCGATGGCGCCGGGGGCGCTGGTCTCCAGGCCCACGGCCTGCTCGTCGACGATCATGTCGACGCGGCAGCGGACGGTGTCGCCGGTCTCCGGCTCGATCTGCATGCGGCGCAGGGAGATTCCGCCCTTGGGGGCGAAGCGGCGGGCGAGCAGATCCGCGGTCATCGCGCGAGCGTCCTCGGGGAACCAGCGCGGCGGCGCGGGGTGGTCGTGAGGTTCATGGGTACAGCCTGAATGAGCTGTGAGAACGGTAGGCATCTTGCGGTGTCATTTCGGTCGAAATTCCGGTGACCGACGAACTGGTGGCGAAGACGACCCCTTCGACTCCGCTCAGGACAGGTGAACCCGCAGCGGGGGGTCGGTCGAATCAGACCCCGCTGCGGCGGGTTACGAGAAGGCACCAGTTCATGATGGACACAGCTTACTCGGCGTGCGTGCCCGTGCAACCGGTTTTCACGGCGTCGCGCAGCGCCCGGCCCGCCGTCTCCGGGTCGGCCTCGGCGGTGAGCGCCCGGACGACGACGATGCGCTCTGCCCCGGCGGCGGTCACCTCCGCGACGCGCGGCAGATCGATGCCGCCGATGGCGAACCACGGCTTTCCGGCTGCCGAACCGGCGGCGGTCCGCACCAGCCCGAGACCGGTCGCAGCGCGCCCCGGTTTGGTGGGTGTGGTCCAGCAGGGGCCGGTGCAGAAGTAGTCGACGTCGGGATCGGCCACGGCGGCGCGCACCTGGTCGTCGTCGTGCGTGGAGCGCCCGACGACGACGTCGGGACCCACGATGCGGCGGGCTTCGGCCGGGGGCAGATCGCCCTGTCCGAGGTGCAGGACGTCGGCTCCGGCGAGAGCGGCGACGTCGGCCCTGTCGTTCACCGCGAGGAGCGCCCCGGCGGCCCGGGTGAGCTGTTTCAGCTGCGCCAGGAGGTCGAGTTCTTCGGCGGCCTCGAGATCGCCGAACTGCTGCGCGCCGGGAGACCCCTTGTCGCGCAGCTGAACGATATCGACGCCGCCGGCCAGCGCGGACTCCACGAAGGCGAGCAAGTCTCCCCGTTCGCGCCGGGCGTCGGTGCACAGGTAGAGGCGGGCGTCGGCCAGACGTTCGCGGGGGCCGGGACGGGCGCTGCGATCCATACCGGCAACGGTAGGCTAGTGGTGCAATACGACACACGGGTGCCCGGAGGATCGCCGGGCTGAGATCGCGGAGCCGCCGCCGCCGACCGTCGAACCTGATCCGGGTCATGCCGGCGAAGGAAGGTGTGACGAAGCGGTGGCACGGGAACTGGCTATCGTCGGCGGCGGAGCCGTCGGACTGAGCTGTGCGCTGGCCGCGGCCGATCGCGGATGGTTGGTGCGGGTGTACGACGCTGGACCGGATCGCCGGGCGGCCCAGGTGGCCGGCGGCATGCTGGGGTGCCTCGGCGAAGCCCGACCGGGTGAGTCCGAACTGCTGGCGTTGTCCGCGGAGTCGGTGGCGCGCTGGCCCGCACTGCTCCGGCGGCTCGGCGACGACGTGGTCGCGGCCTCGGACACGCTGCTGGTCGCCGCCTCGGTGGCCGACCGGGCGTATTTCGACGACGCCGCGGCCTTCGCCCGCGGCGTGCTCCCAGACGCATCGATCGCCGAGCAGACGGCGAGTGCACTGCGCGCCGCCGAACCCGGCCTGGTCCGGACACCGCCGGGGGGCTATCTGCTGGCCGGGGAGGGCGCGGTGGACAACCGGCGCCTGATCGGTGCGCTGCGCGCCGCTCTGGCCGCCGTCGGTGCGGACCTGATCGATCACCGGATCGCCGATCTCGCCGAGGTCGCCGGGGACCGGATTGTGGTGGCCGCCGGCCTGGACTCCGGTGCCCTGGTTCCGGGACTGGACGGACTGCGCGGGGAGAAGGGGGAGATCCTGCGGCTGCGCCGGACGGCCTGGTCGGTGCCGCCGCCGCGGCACGTGGTGCGCGCCCGGTGGCACGGCCGGAACGTCTACCTGGTTCCGCGGCACGACGGCGTGGTGGTCGGTGCGACCCAGTACGAGGCGATCGATCCGGACGACCGCCGTCCGCAGGCGGGCGGCGTCGCCGATCTGCTGTCGGATGCGTGCGAACTGTTCCCGGGACTGCGGACCTACGATCTGGTGGAGGCCGCCGCGGGCATCCGTCCGGTGTCGGCGGACGGGTTGCCGATCGTGCGACAGATCGACGAACGGCTGATCGTGGCGACCGGACACGGCCGCAACGGCATCGCACTGGCGCCGGAGACCGCTCGCCGCGTGCTGGATCTGATCGGCGAACCGGCAGTGGACGAGACGCCCGGCGGAGGATACACGGATGAGAGGAGTGTTCGATGAGCACATCGGAGGGATCGATCGAGCTGACCGTCAACGGCTCGGAAGTCAGCGTCGAGGCCGGGACCGACGTCGCCGGCCTGCTGGCTCACCTGGGACTGCCGGACTGTGGGGTCGCCGTGGCGATAGACGGCGCGGTGCGGCCGCAGTCCCGGTGGGCCGAACCGGTTCCCGCGTATGCGGTGGTGGACGTCCTGACGGCGGTGCAGGGTGGTTGAGGGCGCCCCCGCCGCTGGCGGCGACGTCCTGGAAATCGCCGGACGACGGCTGAGCTCGCGGCTGATCATGGGAACCGGCGGGGCGCCCAACCTCGCCGTGCTGGAAGCGGCGCTGGCGGCCTCCGGCACCGAATTGACGACGGTCGCGATGCGCCGGGTGAGTCCGGCTTCCGGGACCGGACTGTTGGACATGTTGCGGCGCTTGGACATCCAGGTGCTGCCGAACACCGCGGGGTGTCACACGGCGGCAGAAGCGCTGCTGACCGCGCAGCTGGCCCGCGAGGCGACCGGCACCGAACTGATCAAGCTCGAGGTGGTCGCCGACGAGCGCACCCTCCTGCCCGACCCCGTCGAATTGCTCGACGGAGCCGCTGCACTGGTGGCCGACGGTTTCGCGGTGCTGGCCTACACCAATGACGATCCCGTGCTGGCCCGCCGCCTGGAGGACGCCGGGTGCGCCGCCGTCATGCCCCTGGGTTCGCCGATCGGCACCGGGCTGGGCATCGCCAACCCGCACAACATCGAGATGATCGTCGCGCGGGCCGGGGTGCCGGTGGTGCTCGACGCCGGCATCGGCACCGCCAGCGACGCCGCGCTGGCGATGGAACTCGGATGCGATGCCGTGCTGCTGGCCTCGGCGGTCACCAGGGCCAACGACCCCGTGGCGATGGCGCACGCCATGCGGCACGCGGTGCGGGCCGGGCGGCTCGCCGCCGGTGCGGGGCGCATCCCGAAGCGGTTCTGGGCGCAGGCGTCGTCGCCGGCGGTCGGTGCGGCGGGGGAATAGAGGTCTCTCGGCGGTTCGACGTCCGACTCCGGCCGGATGGGTGGTCTCGACACCTCCTCGCCCCAGGGGGGCTCGTCGTACTCGACCAGCAAAGGGGGGGGCTTGTCGTGCTCGACAGCAAAGGGGGGCTCGCCCCGGGGCTCGTCGTACTCGACCAGCACGTGGAGGTCGTGCTCGACCAGTCAGGCCTGGCTCGACCGGCCAGGGGGCTGTTCCCCGTCGGCGCGGCCGCGTCGCCAGCCGCCGAGTTCTTCGGGGGCCTCGCCGAAGTGGTCCGGGTCGCCACTGCCGTACCAGGCCACCAGGATCGCGCCGATCACCGAGCCGACGAAGCCCACCGTCGCGAGCCATGCCAGCCCGGGCAGGGCGTGGTCGCCGAGGAAGAGCACGCCGATGAGGCTCGGACCGGCGGTCTCGCCGACCACCAGGACCGCGGTCACGCCGTTGACGGCGCCCACCTGCAACGCCACGGTCTGAATGTAGAAGCCGCTCGCGCCCGCGACGGCGATGGCCCACGCCGCCGGGTCGGTGAGCACCCGGAACGGATCGAACGGGGCGACGCCCTCCAACACCCGGACGGCGATCGCGATGACGCCGAACTGCAGGCCGCCGGCGAAGCCGCCGACGAAGGCCGCGTACTTGCCGAACCGGTAGACGCCGAACAGCCCGATCGCTCCGACGACGAAGGCGGTCGCCAGAATGCCCCAGTGGAAGGTCATCACCGCGTGGTCGCGAGTCTCCGGCGACGACGACGCACCCAGCAGGCAGAGCGACAGGACCACCAGCCAGATGGCCACCCAGTCGCGGGTGTGCAGCTTGATGTTCAGCAGGAACGTGCCGACGAGAGCGGTCACCACGAGGTTCGCCGACACGATGGACTGCGCCAGGAACAGCGGCAGGAAGCGGGCCGCCACCGCACCGCCGGCGAAGCCGATCACGACCAGGACGGTGCCCAGGATGAACGCCGGATCGCCCAGCGTCGCCACCGTCGACGACATCGACGGCGGCGTGCCGTCTCCCGCCGCGGCGACGGTCTCGTTCTTCGCCTCCGCCGCGCGCCGTTCGGCGACGGCGACCCGTCGTGCGCCCAGGGCCCGCAAGACGGTGGACATGCCGTAGGCGACGGCCGCCATCATCGCTGCGATGATTCCCAATGCGTACAAGCCAGGTCCTTACTTGGGTAGGTCGATTCAGAACGCTATCAGGTGCCCGAAATCGGAATTTCCAGGTCAGCGAGGCGGCAGCCGCGGAGTCCGCGCCGACCGAGGCGCTCGCTGAGAATTCCGTGAGAGGGCTTAGCATAGTCGCCGTGGAGTCAGGAAGCCGAAAGCACATTCTGATCACCTTCGGGCGGTCGTTCCTCACGCTCAATCTGGCCCGGCTCCTGGCGGCCGCCGGGCATCAGGTCAGCGTCGCCGACAGCGTGCCCGTCGCCGTCAGCCGGTACTCGAAAGCTGTCACCGTCTTTCACCGGGTGAGCCCGCCGAAGTATCGGCCGCAGGAGTACTGCCGAGAGATCGCCGCCATCGTCGACGCCGAGAGCATCGACATGGTGATCCCGATCCACGAGGAGACCGACATCCTCTCCATGATGGCGGGGCTGTTCCCGCTCTCCTGCGACTTGTTCCTTTCGGACTTCGAGACCGAGGACATGCTGCACAACAAGCTTTCCTTTCAGCAGGCGCTGGCCGACTGGGGGATCCCGACTCTGAAGTTCGCGCGGATCGCCCGGCCGGACGACGTGGCGGCGCTGGACTTCGACACCCCGTTCGCGGTGAAGCAGGCGTATTCGCGGGGCTCGCAGGAGGTCTACAAAGCGAATCCGGGAGATCGACTGGAGCAGTTGACCTTCGATCCCGCCAATCCGTGGATCGCACAGGAATGGCTCGAGGGCGAGCGGTACTGCACGTACTCGGTCTGCCGCGACGGCGAGGTGTTCGCGCATGCGACCTATCCGGTGCGCTACGCGATCGGTGGATCGTCGTGCCTCACCTTTGAGCAGGTGGACCACCCGGGCATCGTCGAGTGGGTGCGCGACGTGGTCAAGCGGACCGGATTCACCGGTCACCTCGGCTTCGACTTCATCGACCATCCCGAGCGCGGGCTGTACACCATCGAGTGCAACCCGCGGGGTACCAGCGGAATCATGATGTTCACGCCGGAGAACCGGGTCGACCGGGCCTTCTTCGGCGAGAACGACGCCCTGATCACGCCGCCGCTGAACCGGGTGCGGATGATCGGGATCGGCATGGCGCTCTACGGATGGCGTAGGGATTCGTTGCCGGACAACAGCTTCCGGAAGTTTCTCGCCGAGTTCCGGCGGGCCGACGACGTAATCGCCGAGAAGGGTGACATGGGGCCCGCGGCCATGCTGCTGCCCGCCTACGGCAACATCCTGCGCAACTGCGTCAAGTATCGCGTCGGAATCCAGGGCGGCTTCATGCACGACCACGAGTGGGACGGCCACCAGATCTAGCTCCGCCACGCTAGCTCAGGACTCTGCTACGCGTCGGCCCTTCGACCGCGCGTCGTCGCAGGCTCCGCCACGCTAGCTCAGGACTCTGCTACGCGTCGGCCCTTCGACAGCGTGTCGTCGCAGGCTCCGCCACGCTAGCTCAGGACTCTGCTACGCGTCGGCAGAATTCGACGATGCGGGCGGTCGCGGTGCGGTCGGGATCGAGCATCAGCCCGCCGTGCGAGAGGCCGTTGATCTGCAGGAACTCCGCGCCCTGGGCGCCGATCATCTCCGCGGCGGCCCGGCTGGTGGCCGGGGGGAAGAAGAGGTCGTTCTCGTAGGCGATCACCAGGGCGGGGACGTCGATCGCGGAGAGCCGCTCGCGGGTCGGCTCGCCGTCGAGCATCCACGCCTGGGAGGCCGCCAGTTGTCCGTGCTGGCCGTCCTTGTTCGACCATGAACTCTCGCCGTGCATCAGCATCTCGTGCCAGACGCGGACCGTCTCGCCGTTCTGCAGGTCCGCCGGGGCCAGGGTCGTCATCATCGTCTCGAAGGCCGCGACCGTCTTCGGCACCTCGCCGAGCCGCTCGAAGAGACCGAGCTCCATCTCGTTGACCAGCTTGCCGATCTCCGACGACGCCAAGCCGGCGCACAGCACGATGCCGCGTGCGGTCCCCGGGCGTCGTTCCAGGAGCGCCTGCGTCACATAGCAACCCATCGAGTAGCCCACGATCACGGCGCTCCCCACCCCGAGATGATCGAGGAGCAGCGCGGCGTCGTCGGCGAGCTCGGCGATCCGGTAGGGCGGGGGCGGGGCATCGGAGGGTTTGACGCCGCGTGCGGAGTACGAGATCACCCGGAATCCGGCGTCGACCAGAGCCTGGGTCACTCCGGCGTAGTCCCAGGTGGCCTTCGGCATGCCCAGGCCGGCGTTGAGCAGGACCGCCGGCCCGTCGCCGCGCACAGACACCCCCAGTCCGATTCCGGTGGGCAGGACTATGCGTTCGGTGTCAGACACGGATGCGAGTGTATGGAAGCGTGACCCCGACCGCAGGCATGATGGCGGGGTGATCGTTGTGGAGCATCTGACCAAGACCTACGGCAGCCTGACCGCGGTCGACGACGTGTCGTTCACCTGCCTGCCCGGACAGGTCGTCGGCTTCCTGGGGCCCAACGGCGCCGGGAAGTCGACCACCCTGCGCATGCTCACCGGGCTGACGCCGATCACGTCGGGCCGCGCCACCATCGGCGGCTACGACTACCGGGACATCCCGAACCCGGCGATGCAGGTGGGCACTCTGCTGGACGCGTCAGCGTTCCACAGCGGACGCACGGCGCTCGAGACGCTCCGGTTGAGCGCCCGGACGATGGGGCTCGACGACTCCCGGGTGCGGCAGATGCTCGACGTCGTCGGGCTCACCTCGGTCGAGGCGTCGCGCCGCATCGGGAACTATTCCCTCGGCATGCGGCAGCGCCTCGGCGTGGCGTGCGCGCTGCTCGGCGATCCGGCGGTGCTGATCCTGGACGAACCGGTCAACGGGCTCGATCCGGCGGGCATCCACTGGATGCGCGGGGTGTTGCGTGGATTCGCCGATGCCGGCGGCACTGTGCTGCTGAGCTCGCACCTGCTGCACGAGATCGAGTTGATCGCCGATCACATCGTGGTGATCGGGCACGGCCGGGTGATGGCGCAGGGCGCCACCGCCGATCTGGCCGGGGTGCCCGGCACCCGGGTTCAGTCCACGGACGACGCCGAGCTCGCGGCGGTGCTGACTGCTGCGGGGTTGGTGTGCCGGCCGGACGCCGACGGCGGTCTGTACGTCGAAGCCGAACCCGGCGACGTCGGTGCGGCGGTGGCGCAGACGCAGATCGTGCTCACCGAACTGCGCCGGGCCGGGACCGGCAACCTGGAGCGCATGTATCTCGAACTGACCGCGGGTGCCCAGCGCGGCGGATTCGCACCGCCCGGCGGCCGCCCGGGATTCGCGGCGCCGGCAGCTGCCGGATTCGCGCCGACCGGACCGTACCCGCCGCCCGGTCCGCCGCCGTCGGGCGGATACCCGCCTCCCGGGGGCGGATATCCGCCCCCGGCCGGCCCCACCTACCCCGGAGGTCTCGCATGAGCGCCCCGATGACTGCTCGGACGATCGATCCGCACGCTCCCGGAATCCCGTTCGGGCGCGAACTGGTCGTCGAACTCCGCAAGCTGGTCGGCACGCGCGGACCGTGGATCCTGCTCGGCGTGATGGGCGTGATCTGGCTGATCGTGATCGCCGTGGTGCTCGGCGTGCCGGAGAATCCGATGACGTTCGGATCCACCCTCAACGGATTCGGGATCACATCCAGGATCTTCGTGGGCGTCCTGGCGATCCTGCTGGTGACCTCCGAATGGGGGCAGCGCGCCGTGCTCACCACGTTCACGCTGGAGCCGCGCCGGGAACGAGTGCTGGCCGCCAAGCTGTGTGCGGCACTGCTCGGCGCACTGGTGGTCTTCGCTCTCGGGGTCGCTCTGGCCGCGCTCGTGACGGCGATGCGCGGTGGCTCGTTCGGCGGTGCCGACGAGGCGCTCCGCTATTACGGGATCCGGGCGCTGTTCGACCTGCTGATGGCGTTCGCGATGGCCATGGCGGTACTCAACACCGCCGGCGCGGTGGTCGCCTATCTGGTGCTCCCGGAAGTGGTCGTGCCGGCGATCCTGTTCTTCGGGTCCGTGGCCGCATCCGACGACTACGGACGAGACAGCCTGTTCCGGAGCGTCGGCCCGTGGATCTACCCGCAGGAGTCGATGTCGGTTCTCCAGAGTGCCAACCCCGGCGCCCAGGGGTGGGCGCAGATTCTGGTCTGCGCGGTGATCTGGATCGGGCTGCCCGGCGCCCTCGGCGTGTACCGGGTGATGACGTCCGAGGTGAAGTGAGGTCTCGACTCCGCTCGACCATTGTGGGCACGTGAGGCCGGGTGGTCGTGTGTGTCCGGGTGGTCGCGTGAGTCCGGGTGGTCGCGTGAGTCCGGGTGGTCGCGTGAGTCCAGCTGATCGAGCGGAGTCGAGATCTCCTCAGGCGGACGCCTCGAGGATCATTGTCACCGCCATGCCGCTGCCCGCGCAGATCGAGATGAGGCCTCGGCCGGATCCCTTGCGGTGCAGCAGTTTCGCCAGTGTCGCGGTGATACGGCCGCCGGTGGCGCCGAACGGGTGGCCGGTGGCGAGCGACCCGCCGGTCACATTCAGCCGGTCACGGTCGATCTCGCCGAGCTCCTCGTCGCGGCCCAGCTCGGTGCGGCAGAAGTCGGCGTCGTTCCACGCCGCGAGGGTCGACAGCACCTGAGAGGCGAAGGCCTCGTGGATCTCGTAATAGTCGAAATCCTGCAGGGAGAGAGCGTTGCGGCGCAGCAGCTCGCTCACGGCGTACACCGGTGCCATCAGGACCCCTTGCGTCTTCGGGTCGCCGTCGACGTAGTCCACCGCCCAGCTCTGCGCGTCGACGATGCGGGCCAGCGGCGTGAGACCGCGTTCGGCGGCCCACTGCGGTGAGCCCAGCAAGACCGCCGAGGCTCCGTCGGTGAGCGTCGTCGAGTTGGCCGCGGTCATGGTGCCGTCGGCGCCGAAACACGGTTTCAGGGCGGCCAGTCGTTCCGCGGTGAGGCCGCGCCGCAGATTGTCGTCCTCGCTGAGCCCGGCGAAGGGTGTCAGCAGGTCGTCCAAGAACCCGTCGTCGTACGCGGCCGCCAGCTTGGCGTGTGAGTTCAGGGCGATCCGGTCCTGATCGTCGCGGCGGATTCCCCACGCTGCGCCGGTGATGGCCTGTGCGGCGCCGGGAACCAGGTCGGTCCGGCGCTCGGCCGGACTCGGCACGTCGAAGTCCAGGGCCGCGGTGAGCATGGTCTGGTTGGTCTCGTCGAGGTAGGCCCCGTTCGAGCGGGCGAACGGAATGCGATTGCCGCCGAGAACGTAGACGTCGGTCAGGTGCTGGGTTGCCATGAACCGTGACATTAAGCGATGGCATCGTGACCGATTTCCCCGCGCCCCACGCTTTACCTGCGGGTAGCCGATAGTGTCCCGGACGTGAGCGCGCTGACAGACCTCCTGAGCCCGGAAGCCGTAGCGCTGGACGTCGCGGCGGGCGACTGGCGCGCCGCGATCTCTGCCGCTGGTGACCTCCTGACCACGACCGGCGTGACCACCGACGTCTACACGCGGGAGATGATCGACTCGGTCGTGGAGAAGGGGCCGTACATCGTGATCGCCCCCGGGTTCGCCTTCGCGCACGCGCGACCGTCGCCCGCAGTCCACCGGACCGGGATGTCCTGGGTGCGCCTGGCCGCCCCGGTCGAGTTCGGGCACAAGACCAACGACCCCGTCGGGCTCGTCGTCGCGCTCGCCGCCACCGACGCGCAAGCGCACACCCGCGCGATGGCGGAGCTGGCGAGAGTGCTCGGCGATCCGGAACGGCGAGCTGCTCTCGACGTCGCGCAGACACCGGCGGCGGTACTCGCGATTCTCGGCCCGAACCAGTCGGAGACGGCGGGTGCCCCAGCCGATGTCGCCGCGGATCGGCCCGCGTCCGCCGCCGAATCGGGGCGTCGGACCAACAACAAGATCCTCACCGTGTGCGGCAACGGCCTGGGCACCAGCCTGTTCCTCAAGAACACGCTGGAGAAGGTGCTGAGCGACTGGGGCTGGGCACCGTTCATCACCGTCGAGGCCACCGACACCATCTCGGCCAAAGGCAAGGCCAAGGAGGCCGATCTGATCCTCACCTCCGGAGAGATCGCCAAGACTCTGGGCGACATCGGCGTGCCGGTGACCGTGATCGAGAACTTCACCAGCCCCGCAGAGCTCGACGCCGCGCTGCGTGCGAACTACGACGTCTGAGAGCCGAAGCCATGAATGTGATCGCAACCATCGCGGAATTCGTCGTCAACGAGATTCTGGCGGTCCCGGCGTATCTGATCGGCATCATCACCGCGGTCGGTCTGATCGCCTTGCGCAAGACCGTCGGCCAGGTGATCGGCGGTGCGCTCAAGGCGACCCTCGGCTTTCTGCTGATCGGGGCCGGTGCGACCCTCGTCGTCGCGTCGCTCGCACCGCTCGGCGTGATGCTGCAGGGCTCCACCAGCTCGCACGGCGTGGTGCCTACCAATGAGGCGATCGTCGGCATCGCCCAGGACACCTATGGTGCCCAAGTCGCGTGGCTGATGATCCTCGGCTTCGTGTTCAGCTTGGTGCTCGCGCGCTTCACGCCGCTGCGGTACGTGTTCTTGACCGGTCATCACACCCTGTTCATGGCGACTCTGCTGACGATCGTGCTGGCGACCACAGGTATGAACGCCTTCAGCGTGGTGGTGATCGGCGGTGTGCTGCTGGGTGTGGTGATGGTGTCGCTGCCGGCCATCTCTCAGCCGTGGACCAAGCGGGTCACCGGCGACAACACGATCGCGATCGGTCACTTCGGCACGCTCGGCTACGTGGTGGCCGGCGTCGTCGGCCGGTACACCGGCGGCAAGCGGAGCCGCTCCACCGAGGATCTGAAGCTGCCCGAGTCGCTGCGCTTCCTGCGTGACTCGATGGTGGCGACGGCGCTCTCGATGGTGCTGATGTACGTCATCGTGTCGCTGATCTACGTCGGCCGGGTCGGGAGCACCGAGGCCTATCTCGCCTACGCCGATGCGGACGGCGCAGGAGGCGCCACCGGCATGGGCAACTTCATCATGAACGGGGTGACGCAGGGTCTGAGTTTCGGCGTCGCCGTCGCGGTGATCCTCTTCGGTGTCCGCACCATCCTGGGCGAGCTGGTTCCGGCCTTCCAGGGCATCGCCGAGCGGGTCGTTCCCGGAGCCGTGCCGGCGCTGGATGCGCCGATCGTGTTCCCATACGCGCAGAACGCCGTGCTCATCGGATTCCTGTCCAGCTTCGCGGCCGGCCTTGTCGGACTCGGAGTGCTGTCGCTGTGGCTGGGGCCGGCCTTCGGCTGGGCGCTGGTGCTGCCCGGTCTGGTGCCGCACTTCTTCACCGGCGGCGCCGCGGGCGTCTACGGCAACGCCACCGGTGGGCGGGTCGGTGCGATCAGCGGTGGCTTCGCCAACGGCCTCATCATCACCTTCCTGCCGGCGCTCCTGGTCAGTGTCCTGGGCAGCTTCGGTGAGGAGAACACCACCTTCGGCGACGCCGACTTCGGTTGGTATGGCCTGCTTCTGGGCAGTGCGGGCAAGATCGGCGGCTGGCCGGGCGTGCTCGTCATGCTGCTCATCGGCGCGCTGATCCTGGCGCTGGCGATCGTCGTGCAGAAGAAGCTGGTCGAGACCGACTGGGATCCGTCGCCCGGGCGGCCGCTGCCCGGCGCCGGTGATCCGCCCGGCCCGGGGAATCCGGACATGGTGCCCGGTGGCACGAAGTATGCGAAGATCCCGCCGCCCGCCGGAGCCCCGAAGCCGCCGCCTCCGCCCTCGTGAGTAGGACCTCCATCGGGGGCGGCCGGCCCTGCCCGATTTCTGCATTCCGGTATAGTGACGTCGTTCACATTTCTATCGTGTGAGCACGGTCGGGCGATGCGATCGACAGAAGCGGTCGCACCCGGCTCTCTCACTGTGGAGGTTCACTCTTGAAGAAGTCAGCACTCGTGGCGGGCGCGTTCTCGCTGATGTTGGTCCTGGGAGCATGCGGTTCTGGCGACTCGGACGACAAGGCGGCAGAGAGCTCGCATCCGTCGTCACACCATTCGACATCCGTGACGACCGAGACGGAGACCGAGACGCCGCAGACCCCGGCGGCGACCAAGACGCCGGCGGAGCCGCGGGCGACTCCGCAGCCCGAGCAGGACGACGATCCGGGTGGGCATCCCTGCACCGATCAGAGCGGGGCTCCCGGGCACCTCATCCCGACCGATGACGGGCACTGGGTCTGTGAGATCACCGGGGACGCTCCGCAGATCGCCGGTCGTCACCAGGATCACGACGACGACCCGGGTGGGCATCCGTGCACCGACCAGAGCGGTGCTCCCGGACACCTGATCGCCACCACCGACGGGCACTGGATCTGTGAGATCACCGGAGACGCTCCGCAGAGCTGACGCCGGTCAGGATGACCGAAATCGAGGGGGTCCGCGGGCGATATGCCGGGGTGGACTCCCTCGATTCGCGCACATCCTGACCTTCCGGGGGTGATTCCGGGTCCCGCTGATCGAGTCGGGGTCTCGATACGCCGACGCTCACTTCGTTCGCTCCGGCTACTCGACCACCAAGGTTGGTGGCCTCCGACGACCCGAACGGTGCGCTCGAACAGCAGTGGGGTGGCGGGACCGAACGGTCCGTTCGAACACCAGTGGGGTGAAGCGGGACTCAGCGCACGGGGTCGATGCAACTCGACGGCGCCGCGACCAGGGAGCAGAACTGGGCGGGGCGGCTCGGCCGGTAGCGCGGGTCGACGCCGTTGGCCTCGGCGATCTCGCGGAAGGCTTTGACCGCGGCGGTGGGGCGGCGAGTGAGGGTGGGGTCGGTCTTGACGTCTACCAGGTAGAGCCCGAAGCGGGGTGTGTAGCTGCCCCACTCGTAGTTGTCGGTCAGCGACCAGTAGTGGAAGCCGATCACGTTCATGCCATCGGCGCGGGCGCGCTGAGTCCAGTACACGAGGTCGCGCAGGTGGTCGTCGCGGCGGTAGCCGTCCGGCCGCGGCCTGCCGTTCTCGGTCGGCATGCCGGTCTCCACGACGTACAGTGGCAGCCCGGGGAAGCGGCGGGAGTAGTCCCGGAACGCGTAGTACAGCCCGTCGGCGGAGACTGGAGCCTTCCAGGACTCGTCGGCCACGATGTACGCCGCACCGAGGTCGGTGGGCGTCACCGAGTAGTAGTAGTCGATCCCGACGAAGTCGAGCTTGTCGCGGACGCGGTTCAGAAAGAGCCGGTCGAGCTCGGGCTGGACGGCGGGGATGTACGCAGTGTTCGACGACACCATCGCGCCGGGGTCGCGGTGGTGGATGTGGTCGTAGATCGCGCGGTGCACGTGTACCAGCCGGTCGAACATCGCCGGCGTCTGGTCCGGTGCGATGCCGCCGAAGCGGACCTCCTGCATCACGTAGGCGGCGGGCTCGTTCACGGTGATCCACAGCGGCCGATGCTTGGCGTACCGGTCGACCACCCGCCGCTGGTGGGTGAGCCAGGCGTGCGGGGTGCGGGGGTCGGCCCAGCCGCCGCGGTCGGCGATCCAGCCCGGGTACACCCAGTGGTCGAGGGTGAGCATCGGCCGCATCCCGGCGGCGACGATGGCGTTCACGACGTCGTCGTAGTACGCGAGCTCGCGCTGATCGACCTTTCCGGGACGCGGTTCGATGCGCGCCCACTCGACGCCGATCCGGAAGACCTTCATCCCCATCGCCTGGGCGCGGGCGATGTCTTCGCGGTAGCGGTGGCGGAAGTCGACGGCGGTGCCGACGTCGTCGTGCGTCCTGCCCGACCGCGCGTAGCGGCGCCAGTTGCTGTCGGGCGAGGACCCCTCGACCTGGAATCCCGACGAAGAGACGCCCCAGAGGAAGTCGTGCGGCAGCGCAGCGGGATCGGCCTGCGCCGGCGAGACGGGGCGGACCGGGACCGCGAGCAGCAGGCAGGCGACGGCGAGCGCGAGCACAGTGCGGGCGGTGTCGACGGCGGTCGCGGTACCTCGCATGGAGCGAGTCTTGCGCACCCGGCCACCGGATGTCGCGAAAATCGCGGGATCGCGAGGCCGCCGACGGTCAGCGCGGCCTAATTCAGAGCAGGACGCCGGGGTTGAGGATGCCGTGCGGGTCGAGGGCGTTCTTGACGGTGGCGGTCAGGTCCATCACGTCGTCGCCCAGCTGCGCGGGCAGCCAGCCCTTCTTCAGCCGGCCGACCCCGTGTTCCCCGGTGATCGTTCCGCCCATCTCGACGGCCAGGCCCATCACCTGGTCGAAAGCCAGTTGCGCGCGGCGCGCTTCGTCGTCGTCTGTCGGGTCGAAGACGATGAGCGGGTGGGTGTTGCCGTCGCCGGCATGCGCGATCACCGCGATGGTCACGCCGTTGTCGGCGGCGATGGCGGCGACGCCGTCGACCAGATCGGGCAGGGCGGGCAGCGGTACGCCGACGTCCTCCAAGAGGAGCGAGCCCTTCTTCTCGACGGCCGGAATCGCGACGCGGCGAGCCTGGGTGAAGGCCTCGCCCTCGGCGGGGTCGTCGGTGGTGAAGACCTCGCCGGCCCGGTTGGCGTGGAAGGCCTCCTCGATCAGGGCGATCTCGGCGGCACCGGCCGGTCCGGGTGCGTCGGACTGGGCGATCAGCATGGCACCCGCATTGCGGTCGAGCCCCATTCTCAGCAGGTCTTCAACGGCGTTGATCGACGTCGAGTCCATGAACTCCAGCATCGCCGGACGGGTCCGGGCGGTCACCGCGACCACCGCGCGGCTCGCATCGTGGACGGTCGGAAAAATGCCGACGACGGTGCAGGCCGGGGCCTGCGGCGGCAACAGCCGCACGGTGACCTCGGTGATGATCCCGAGGAGGCCCTCGCTGCCGACGAAGAGTCGGGTCAGCGAGAGCCCGGCGCTGTCTTTGAGCTGTTTGCCGCCGAGGCGGACGGCGCGGCCGTCGGCCAGCACCACCTCGAGACCGAGGACGTAATCGACTGTGACGCCGTATTTCACACAGCAGAGGCCGCCGGCGTTGGTGGCGGCGTTCCCGCCGATCGTGCAGATCTCGTACGACGACGGGTCCGGCGGATACCAGAGGTCGCGCTCGGCCGCGGCGGCCTTCACCTCGGCGTTGAACATGCCGGGCTTGCACACCGCGGTGCGGGTGGCGGTGTCGACGGCGATGCCGCGCATCTTCTCGGTGGTCAGCATGAGCGCGCCGTCGACGGCGGTGGCACCGCCGGAGAGGCTGGTGCCGGCGCCGCGCGTGACCACCGGCACCCCGTGTTCGGCGCACCAGCGGACGGTCGTCTGCACATCCTCGGTGACGACCGGGCGGACCAGGGCCAGCGGGGTGCCTGCCGACGGATCCTGGGCGCGGTCCTGCCGGTACGCGGCGAGGATGTCCGGATCGGTCACCACCATACCGTCCGGCAGGGCTGCGGACAGCGTGCTCACGTCGACCATGGATTCACCCTAGGCGGTTGAGCGGTCGCTCAGGCGGCCATCGCACCACGCTGTGCCGCCCAGTATTGTCGCGAGCACCGTCCGGAGCGCTGTTTGGAGGAGCCGTTCACCTGTTGGACGGTCGCCGGTCATCGGCCGGTGTCGCGGCTGTCACGGTTGCGACAACCGGTGTTGTCAGACTTCCGGTCGTGTCAGATTCCTTGCCTCCCAGCATCTCTCGTCGCACCCTGGTCGCCGTCGCGGGCACCGGTGCCGCCGGCCTCGCTGCCGCCCGTCTCGTCGGAGGGGACGGTGCGGCGCAGGCTAGGCCGTCCCGACAGCAGGCCTTCGCGCACGGAGTGGCCTCGGGAGACCCGCTGGCCGACCGCGTGATCCTCTGGACGCGGGTGACGCCGACACCGGCGGCGACGGCCGGATCCGGTCGCGGCCCGGCGACGACGGTGCGCTGGGAGATGTCGCCCTCGAAGGACTTCTCGACGGTGGCGTCGTCGGGAACGGCGACCACCGATGCGTCGCGCGACCACACCGTGAAGGTCGACGCAGGCGGCCTCGCCCCGAAGACGCGGTACTGGTATCGCTTCCGGGTGCTCGACGGTCCCGCGGCCGGGGCCGTCTCGCCGGTCGGCCGTACCCGGACAGCCCCGGCAGCGGCCGATGCCGTGGCCCGGGTCCGCTTCGGCGTCGCGAGCTGTTCCAACTGGGAGGCCGGCTACTTCGGGGCCTATCGGGAGCTCGCGCGCCGCACGGATCTGGACGCCGTCGTGCATCTGGGCGACTACATCTACGAGTACGGCGCCGGTGAGTACACCGGCAAGCACGGTCCGGTGCGCACGCACCGACCGGCCCACGACATCGTGTCGCTGGCCGACTACCGGATCCGGCACGCCCAGTACAAGACTGACCCGGACCTGCAGGCCGCGCACGCCGCCCACCCGTTCATCTGCACCTGGGACGACCACGAGTCGGCCGACAACGCCTACAAGAGCGGGGCGGAGAACCATGACCCGGCAACTCAGGGGCCGTGGCCGGTACGACGAGCTGCCGCCGAGCGCGCCTACTACGAATGGATGCCGGTGCGTCCGCAGGTGACCGACACCGGGCGGCATCTGTACCGGCGGCTGCGGTACGGGAAGCTGCTCGAGCTCTCCATGCTCGACTTGCGCACCTACCGCGACAAGCAGGCTCCGATCTCTCCGCGCGTCGACTCGCCGCGGACGAGCATCACCGGCCGCGCGCAGATGCAGTGGCTGACCGGGGGGATCGGGACCTCCGACACCACCTGGCAGATCATCGGCAATCCGGTGATGATCTCGCCGATCCTGGTGCCGCCCCTGGACGCCGAACGCGCCTCGATTCTCACCGAGCTGATCGGTCTGCCGCGCGGGGGAGTGCCGGCGAACACCGATGCGTGGGACGGTTACACCGCCGACCGGAACCGCCTGCTGTCGGCGATCGACCGCAGCGGGCGCCGGAACGCGGTCTTCCTCACCGGCGACATCCACATGTCGTGGGCGTGTGAGGTGCCGCGCGATCCGGGCCGATACCCGGAGGCCGGTGCCGTGGCGACGGAGTTCGTGGTGACGTCGGTGACCTCCAGCAACCTCGACGACATGGTCTCGGTGCCGGAGAGCACGCTCGGCGGACCGGCGTCGGCGGCGATCATGGCGAGTAACCGGAACACCCGCTGGGTCGACACCGATGCGCACGGTTACGCCGTTCTCACGGTCACCCCGGCCGCATCGCAGATGGACTGGTTCTTCACGGCGGACAAGGCCGCGCGGCGGGCGCCGTTCCGGCACGGCCAGTCGTGGCGGGTCGCCTCCGGCTCGCGTCGGCTGCAGAAGGTCGCACGTCCGGCCTGAGCGGACTGGCGGCAGGTGATCTCGACTCCGCTCGATCGGCGAGGAGGCGCTCGATCGGCGAGGAGGCGCTCGATCGGCGAGGAGGCGCTCGACCGGCGGGGAGCCGTCAGCCGATGATGATCGGCGGCAGGCCGGGGATAGGGTTCGGAATGGTCCGGCGGGGATTCGGTCGCGGCCGAGGACGAGGGGGCGTCCCCGGGCGGGCCTCGCTGGTCGACGGTGCCGCGCTGCTGCTCGACGTCGGTGGCGTGTAGCGCTTCATCTGCGCGCGGGCGGCGCGCAGATCGTCCGGAGCGACTGTGCTCGGCGAAGTCTCCGGGGTCGGCTCGGCCCCGGTCGGATCCGAGCTGGCCGGCGTGGCCAGCAGATCGGTGCCCGGATCGTCCTCGTCGTTCACGACGGTGACCGCCACCGCGGTGCCGGCCAGCGCAACCACCGCGAGCGCGGCGGCGGTGCCCATCACCTGGCGCCGGTGCCGTCGGCGCCGCGGGGCGGGCGGCTGGGTGAACGCGGTCGGCGTCTCCGGCGCGGCTGCGGCCCACGCGAGCGCGGTCGGCGCGTCGTCGACCGATTCCAGGACGTCGGTCCGGTCGTCGTCACCGCCGAAGGTCGCCGGAAACGCGTCGCCGGGAAGCAGCATCGCGAAGCCGCGTGCGGTGAGCGACTCCCAGAGGCCGGGCCAGGAATCGGTGCCGGGCCCGAGGAGTACCGCGGCTACCGGTTCGCGCCCGGCGAGTTCGACGATCATCCCGTGCGCCCGGTTGACCTCGGGCACGGTCGCCGCCATCGCGGTGTCGAGCGACACGGTCACCAGGCGGAGGTGCTCGGTGCCCATCAGCAGCACGCTGTCGCGCTCGATCAGCGTGTGCCGTGCCCGCCGGCACACGTCGGTGAGCTCGGCGAAGACCGCCGGTCGGTCGGCGTCCGGCACGGTCTCGCTGTCCCGCAGATACGAGGCGATCCGCACGTCCAGGACCGCCGGGGTGATCCGCGGCTCCATCACGGTCTCCTCGACGTCGAGCCGCCGGTCGACGCGGGCCGCCCACAAGCCGTCGTCGCCGAAGTCGAAGGCGAGCACCGCACCGGCGGCGGAGGCCGGGACGGTGAAGTCGTCGAGCCAGGCGGGGCGTCGGGAGGCGGGGGCGGTCATCGTCGTCGTCCGTCTTACCGCTGGGGGAAGTTCAGATACGCCTTCGACGGCGTCGGGCCGCGCTGGCCCTGGTACTTGGAACCCACACTGGCGGTGCCGTACGGGTTCTCGGCGGGTGAGGAAAGCCGGATCAGGCAGAGCTGTCCGATCTTCATCCCGGGCCACAGGGTGATCGGGAGGTTGGCCACGTTGGAGAGCTCGAGCGTGATGTGCCCGGAGAAGCCGGGATCGATGAAGCCCGCGGTGGAATGGGTGAGCAGCCCGAGCCGCCCGAGCGAGGACTTGCCTTCGAGGCGGCCGGCCAGATCCTCGGGGAGGCTGCACACCTCGAGGGTGGAGCCCAGCACGAACTCGCCGGGGTGCAGGACGAAGGGCTCACCTGCGGCCGGCTCCACGAGGCTGGTCAGCTCGTCCTGCCGCTGCGCCGGATCGATGTGCGTGTAGCGCGTGTTGTTGAAGACGCGGAACAGCCTGTCGAGGCGGACGTCGACGCTCGACGGCTGCACCAGCTCGGGGTCGTACGGATCGATGCCCAGACGCCCGGACCCGATTTCGGCGCGGATGTCGCGGTCTGAGAGCAGCACAACGTCGAGGTTAACCGATGATCGGCCCAGGTAGACAGTCGGCGTGCGTCCGCGGCGCCCGTCAGCCCGGCCGAGTTGGGGCCGGTGGGCGCACTGTGGTGCGCGGGGTTTGCTAGTGTGTGTTGCGCGAGGTCACAGCCTTGCGATGCCGATGTAGTTTAGTGGTAGAACATCAGCTTCCCAAGCTGAGAGTGCGGGTTCGATTCCCGTCATCGGCTCCACGAAATCCCCTGTTCAGGGCTGATTCTGGGCCCCATCCGCCGAGGGGTGGCCGATACGGCGGCGGCGTGCTCCGCTTTCGGGGAGGCTCCGTCGTTGCGGGCCGGCGCGGCGCGCCGTGCTATCGTCGCTCGTGGAGATAGCGGGTCGGGGCCGCTGACACTTCTGTCTGGGGGGATTTCGGTTGTCCGACGAACCGTGCCGGGATGATGCGCCGGACGACGGCGAGATGCTCGCACTCATCACCGCTGTCGGTGTTGCGCTGAACAGATCGTCGTATCCGGTCACCGAGACTGCGAAGGTCCTCCGCGAGATCTGCCGCGCGTACGACTTCGACGCCACCGCCCAGGTGTTCGCCACCTACATCGTCACCCTGGACGAGAAGAAGGGCGCCACCGAGATCGCGAACTCGGGTCCCGGCTTCCGGTTCGACCAGATCGCGGCCACCGAAGACGTGGTCCACCGGCTGCGCCACGCCGACGTCCCGGTGGCTGAAGCGCTGGCCACGCTGCGGAAGATCAGTTCGGCCCGCCCGCCCGTCAATCCGTTCCTGCGCATCGTCGGCTACATGCTCATGGCGCTGGGCTTCGCGTTCTGCTTCCGGATGAGCTTCGCGGCGTCGGTCGCCGCTGTGGTGGTGGCGATCCCGATCGCCGCGATCCAGATTTGGTTCAGTGCCAAGGGCGCCCTGGCCGCGTTGATGCCCTTCATGCTGACCTTCATCTCCGCGCTCGCCATCACGCTGTGGGCGGTGCACGGCGGCCTGCCGGACCCAGTCAGGGTCGCGGTGATCCCGGTGCTGACCCTGATCCCCGGAGCTATGCTGACCACCGCCCTGATCGAGCTCAGCGCCGGTGACCAGATCACCGGGTCCTCGCGCCTGGTGTACGCCCTGGTGGTGCTGATGTCGATGGCCTTCGGGCTGGCCCTCGCCATCGACTTGATCGGGATCGGGTCGCAGGATCTGCGCGATCTCACCTCGCAGCAGGCCCCGTACTGGGTGATGTGGGTGGCGGCGCCGGTGTACGCGGTCGGCAACCTGATGTACTTTTGTACGCCCCGCCGCGCGTGGTGGTGGACCGTCTTCTTCTGTTTCATCACTTTCTGGTTCACCAATCTCCTGCAGCACTGGATGAACGCCGCGTTCGCGGGCGGCGTGGGCATGGGCGCGGCGCTCCTGGCCTGCTGGGCGGTCAACGCGCACGACAAGAACCGGCCCAGCGTGCTGGTGATGTTCCTGCCCGCTTTCTGGCTCATGGTCCCCGGTTCGATGGGCTTCGTGGCGATCAGCGGCGCGATCACCCAAGACCATGCGCTCAGCTCGCTCGGGACCGGCGCCGCGCTGTCGCTGCTCAGCATGGCGATCTGCATGATGCTCGCCGCGGTCCTCGCCCCCGCCATCACGCGTCCGCTGCGGCTGCGCAGGTCCGCGCGGACGGGTACAGCCGCCTCCTGATCCGGAACTGGACCCGCGTCCCGGCGCCAACCGGCACGGTGAAGCCGCGGGAGTCGGGGAGACAGTTGGTCGGGGTGTAGCAGGCCCGAGGAGGGATTCTCTCGGGCCCGGCGAAACGCCTGACGTGGACCGTGCATCGTGTGAGAGTGGCACCGGATACAAAGGAGAATGGAGTATGCAGGACTCTGCGCTGATCGCTGTCGGCCTCCCGATCGCGCTCGCGATCATCATGTTCGGACTCGGTCTCTCGCTGACCGTCGGGGATTTCGCGCGCGTGGCGCGCTCGCCGAAGGCGGTGGTCGGCGCGCTGATCGTGCAGATCGTCGTGCTGCCGGCCGTGGCGTTCGGGCTGGTGCTCGCGTTCGACCTGCCTCCGTTGCTCGCCGTCGGTGTGATGCTGCTGGCGGCCTCGCCGGGCGGGACGACGGCCAACCTGTTCAGCCATCTGTTCCGCGGTGACGTGGCGCTGAACATCTCGCTGACCGCGATCAACTCGGTGCTGGCCGCGTTCACCATCCCGCTGATCACGAACCTGGCGATCGGCTACTTCGACGCCGACGGCGCCCTCGGCCTGCAGTTCGGCAAGGTCGCGCAGGTGATCGCCATCGTTCTGGTGCCGGTGGTCGTCGGCATGATCGTCCGGTCGCGCTGGGTCGACTTCGCCAAGGCCGCCGACAAGCCGGTGCGGATCTTCTCCATCATCGTGCTGGTCGCGGTGACCATCGGCGCGATCGTCGGCGAGCGCGACAACATCGTCGACTACATCCGCCAGGTCGGTGTGGTGACCGCGCTCTTCTGCCTGATCAGCCTCAGCTTCGGCTACGGTGTCGCACTGTTGCTCAAGCTCACGCGCGCGCAGGCGACGGCCATCTCGATGGAGATCGGCATCCACAACACCACCATCGCCCTGACCATCGCTCTGAGCGTGCTCGACAACCTGATGGTCGCGATCCCGGCGGCCGTCTATTCGATCCTGATGTACATCATCGCGCCGATCTTCGGCTGGGCGGTGAGCCGTCGCCGGATGGCGAGGGAGGCCGAATCGGTGGACCTGTCGCGTTAGTGCTGGACGTCGATGTCCAGCCCGCGGGGCGTCAGGAAGTAGACGATCGCTGCGGCGCCGAGCAGGATCACCGACCCGATCAGCCCGACCCGGGTAAGGGCGTCGGTGAACGACGACGCCGCCTGCGCCGCCAGGACCGGATCCCCGGTCTCCGCGGCGATCCGCAGAGCGGCGTTCAGCGACTGGTCCGCGCCGGGCACCGGCGAGGAGAGCTTGTCGCTGAAGATCACGGCGGCGATGGTCCCGAGCAGGGCGACGCCGAACACGTTGCCGAGGTCGTACGCGGTCTCCTCGATGGCGGCGGCGTTGCCTGCCTTCTCCTGGGGGCTGCCGGACATGATCATCGCCGAACCGATTGCGAGAGCGCCGGCCCCCGCGCCCTGCAGGACCATCGACACCGCGACCCAGCCGTACTCCAGCGGATCGGGCGAAGCCCACAGCAGCAGGAACCCGGCAGCCGGCAGTGCCAGCGCCAGGCCCATCACGGTGCGGACGCCGAGCAGGTCGACCAGCCATCGGGCCGCGATCGACGTCACGACGGCGCCGACGGCGAAGGGGAGCAGCCGGACCCCGGACTCGAGCGGACTGAAGTGTTCCACGCCCTGTAGCCACTGGGCCAGCAGCAGCAGACCGCCGCCCATCGCGAGCATGGAGAACAGTGCGGCCAGCACGCCGGCGGTCAGCTGCGGGCGCAGGAACAGCCGGACGTCGAGCAGCGGGTCGGGGCGGCGCAGGCACCGCCGGACGAAGGTCGTCAACAGCACGACCGCTGCGATCAGGGCGAGCCAGGCGGGACCGTTCGCGAGGCCGTCGTCGAGGAAGTGCTTGCCGAACTGCTTGATGGACCAGACCAGCGCGGCGACACCGCCGAGGGACAGCGCCGAGCCGGCGAAGTCCCAGCGGGCGGTGGTCTGCACTCGGGACTCGGGAAGCAGGAAGGCCGCCGCGACCAGGGCGAGGACCATCGGCGGGACGTTCACCAGGAAGGCCGAATGCCAGGAGAAGTGCTCCAGCAGGAAGCCGCCGATGATCGGGCCCACGGCCGCGCCGGCCGCGGACACCGCGGCCCAGACGCCGAGCGCCAGGGTGCGTTCGCGCGGGTCGACGAAGACCACCCGCAGCATCGACAGGGTGGTCGGCATGATCATGGCGCCGCCCAGGCCGAGGAGGGCGCGCAGAGCGATCACCGCGGCCGCCGAATCGGCCCACATCACCAGCAGCGAGGCGAGGGCGAAGAGGGTGAAGCCCGCCATCAGCAGGCGTCGTCGTCCGATGCGGTCGGCCAGGCCGCTCATCGAGATCAGCAGGCCGGCCAGGACCAGCGAGTAGGCGTCGACGATCCACAGTTGCTGTGCGGCGGAGGGCAGGAGATCGTCGGTGATCGACGGGAGTGCGACGTTGAGGACCGTCAGGTCCATGACGACGGTCAGCAGGGCGAGGGACAGCACGCCCAGCGCCGACCAGCGCCGCCACGCCGGGAGTTCGGCGGTCAGGGTGCCGTCGGATCTGATCTCGGGCGAGTACAGGAGGCTCATGGCTTACCTTCTTCGGGGACGGGCGCGGTGGGAGCGCTGAGCATGAGGGAGCGGGTCAGGTCTTCGACGAGGCTCAGATCGAGGGGCTCGTCCTGCAGCGCCGCGTGCATGCAGGCGCCGTCGACGAACACCGCCATGACAGTCGCCGTCCGGCGATCGGTCAGGGTGGCGAGGACGTCGACCAGCCCGGTGAACCAGCGGTGGCTGAGGGGCGCCAGTTCGGGCCGGGTGACGGCGGCGAGGTAGAGGGCGATCTCCGTGCGGACGCGATCTCCGTCGGTCAGGTAGTCGTGGAACAGTCGGGCCACCGACTCCGGCGTGCCGTCGCTGGCGGCGAGCAGCTCGGCGGACTCGGCCAGGTCCGCCTCGACCCTCTCGGCGAGTGCCTGGAGCGCCGCGGCCACGAGGTCGTCGAGGGAGGCGAAGTAGTACGTGGTGGAGCCGAGCGGGACTCCCGCGTGCTCGGCCACCCGGCGGTGGGTCAGCTTGCCGTCGCCGGAAGACAGCAGTTCTGCGGCGGCCGCGACGATCTGTTCTCGTCGTGCCGACGGGTCTCGAGTGGCCGGCGTCATGGTCGTCTCCTCAAGCGGTGGCAGCGGGTTGTGTACAAACGTACATGTACATTTGTACACATCGCAATGTGTGAGGTGAGACGGGGTGGAGTGGAGTGGCTCGACCCGGGTCAGTCGCCCTGGTCGGTGTTCTCGCCGTCGCGGCGCCTGCGGGCGATTGCGAGATAGTCGTCGAGCTGGCGGGTCAGTTCGCGATCCAGCGCGCGGTTCAGGCTGTTGTGCGCGGTCACCCGGCCGGTGTGCCGCAACTGGCGGATGAAGGTCATCGCCCAGTCCGACTCCTCGTCGCTCTCCGGGATCCAGCCGTCGAAGCGGCCCTCGGTGATGGCGGCGCGGCCCGCCGTGATGAGCGTCTTGGCGACGGTGTGCAGTTCTTCGTCGAGTTGCCGCTGCAGTCCGAGGATGTACTTCAGCGGGATGCCGATGTCCATCATGGACCGGTACGCGTCGAAGGTCTCGGTGTCCTTCACGAGGTAGGCGGCCGGCTCCGCGTCGTCGCCGAGAGGTTCGATCAGACCTGCGTCCTGCAGCTGCCCGAGCACGTCCGGGTCCGACGTGCCGAGGAAGTCGAACAGCTCGCCGGCCGGAACCTGCTGGCTCGGGGTGCGCTGGATCGGCTCGGTGATCAGGTCCTTGAGGCCGAGCACCTCGACCAGATCGTCGCCGCGTTGCAGCCCGGACAGGAACTCGCCGATGTGCGACATCGTGAAGCCGCGGCGCAGCAGATCGTTGATCACCTTGAGACGCGACAGGTGCTGCTCGGTGTAGATCGCGATCCGTCCGCGCCGGATCGGGCGGGGAATCAGACCCCGGTCCTGATAGCCGCGGACATTGCGGACGGTGGTCCCGGCCGCACGTGCGAGATCGTCGATCCGGTACTCCGTCATGTCGCTGATTATCGCAGAGGTCATTCCTCGTTGTGCCGGTGTTACCGGCGAGTCAGGCATCGACGGTGAGTTCGCCTGACGAGCACCGCGAGACGCACGGGAGGAAGTAGCCGTCGGCGCGCTCGGGTTCGGTGAGCAGGCCGTCGCGATGGTCGATCACGCCGGCCGCCGTGTGCAGCTTGCAGGCGCCACAGAATCCCTGCTGACACGAGTAGGGAGTGTCCGGCCGGACACGGCGGATGGCGGCCAGCGCCGACTCGTCGGCGGCCACGGTGATCTTCTCGCCGGTCGACGTCAAGACGACGTCGAACTCCGTGCCGTCGACGATGGGCGGCGGTGCGAAGCGCTCGAAATGCAGCTCGATGTCGGCCCGGCCGACGAGATGGCTGCGCAGCGCCTCGAGCATCGGCACCGGTCCACAGCAGTAGAGCGAGAGATCCGCCTCGGCGGACGGGCACGGGCCGACCAGGTCGGCCATCGACGGGAGTCCGTCGACGTCGTCGGTGCGCACGGTGACCCGGTCGCCGTAGCGGGCCAGTTCGTCGAGGAACGGGATGGAGTCGGCGCTGCGCCCGGAGTAGATCATCGACCAGTCGAGGCCGTAGCGGTCGGCCATCGCGAGCATCGGCAGAATCGGTGTGATGCCGATCCCCGCGGCGACGAAGCGGAGTCGTCGTGCGGGTGAACCGTACCCGGGGAGAACGAGCGGGAAGGCGTTGCGCGGGCCGCGGACGGTGACCGTGCCGCCGCACCGGACGGTGTCGTGGACCTCGATCGATCCGCCGCCGCCGTCCGGGATACGGCGGACGGCGATCCGGTAGGTGCGCCGGTCGCCGGGATCGCCGCACAGCGAATACGAGCGCATCCGCCCGGACGGCAGATGGAGATCCAGGTGCGCGCCCGGATGCCATTCGGGCAGCACCGAGCCGTCCGGAGCGGCGAAGGTCAGCGCGACCACGTTCTCGTCCCGGGCGACGGTCTCGCGGGCCACCACCTCCAGCGACAGCGCTCCCGCGTCGTCGGGCAGCGGTCTTAACCGCTCGAACGCGTTGAACAGCGGGAACCAGGTCTTCCGCAGGCCGGTGGTGAACCGCATCAGCGGGTCGCGGCGCCACCTCCCGTACAGGTGCGGAGGTTCGGTGGTCAGCGTCGTCGTGTGTTCGTGGAAGACGTGATTCATCGCTAAGCCGCCCTGCGTGCACCCGGAGACGAGGCGAGGTAGGCCACGGCCTGTGCGGTGTCGCCGATGTCCGTCGGCTGGAAACCGGGCCTGAAGTACGTGAAGGTCGCGCCCAGCAGATGGCGGATCTTGGGCAGCACGCCGGCGCGGGCGCCGCGGTAGTACCCGGTGAACTTGCCGACCGGCCCGATGTCGACCGTCGGGTCCGACGTCATGATGAAGCGGAATCCGCGCACCAGCAGAATTGCCAGGAACGGCATGGCCAGCGCCATCGCGCGCCCGCGGTGGAACATGGTGTCGGTGAAATAGGCTGCGGCCTCGTGCGCCACGGCACGATGCTCCACTTCCTCGGCGCCGTGCCAGGTGAACAGGTCCGTCATGCTCGGGTCGGCCCCGGCCTCGGCCCACCGGCAGTTCAGCGCGAAGTCGCCGAGGATCGCGGTGTAGTGCTCGATCGCGGCGATCATCCAGAGCCGCTCGATGAGGTGCTTCTGCCGCTGCTCAGGCGTGCCGCCCTCCCGCGGGCCCAACACCCGGCGGAAGATCCACTCCATCTGATCGGTGTAGGCCTTCGGGTCGATGCCGTGCCGCAGCATCCACTCCGCGACGGCCCGGTCGTGGGCCTCGGCGTGCATGGCCTCCTGCCCGACGAAGCCGCGCATGTCAGCGGCCAGGGCTTCGTCCTTGATCAGCGGGAGAGCCTCGTTGAACGTCTGGACGAACCATCGTTCCCCTTCGGGGAGGAGGAGGTTCAGCACGGTGATGAAGTTCGACGCCACGGGGTGCCCGGGAATCCAGTGCAGCGGCGCCGCGGAGAGATCGAACCGGACGTTGCGAGCATGCAGCTCCACCTTGCCCGGGTCGGTGTCCGAGGTGGAATGCGACGGCGTGCTGGTCATCGTGGCCTCCTTGCGTCGACGGCCCCGGGAGTCGGTCGGTCGACTTCCGGAAGGCGACGATGCGGGACGTTACCATTGAGCGTTGTCACATGCTAGCAACTGCAAGCAATCGGCCGGAGACGCGGGGAGCGGGCCGCCGGAGGCGGCGGGCATCGGCCCAGGTCATTGCCGGTACGATGCCAGGAAGTTTCCGATGCGCTCGATCGCGTCGCCGAGGTCTTGGGCCCACGGCAGGGTGACGATCCGGAAATGGTTGGTGTCCGGGAGGTTGAAGCCGCTGCCCTGCACCACGAGGATCTTCTCTTGCAGCAGCAGGTCCTGAACGAACTTCTCGTCGTTGTGGATCTCGTGGACCTCCGGGTCCATTCGGGGGAACGCGTACAACGCGCCCATCGGCTTCACACAGCTGACGCCGGGGATCTCGTTGAGCCTGTCCCACGTGATCTGCCGCTGCTCGAACAGCCGGCCGCCCGGAGCGCAGAGCGCGTCGATGCTCTGGTAGCCGCCGAGCGCCACCTGAATCGCGTGCTGGCCCGGCACGTTGCTGCACAGGCGGGTCGACGCCAGCGTGTGCAGACCCTCGATGAAGCCCCGCGCGTGATCCTTCGGTCCGGTGATCACCACCCAGCCGGCGCGGTAACCGCACACTCGGTACGCCTTGGACAGGCCGTTGAACGTGAGCACCAGCATGTCGGGAGCGAGCGAGGCGATGTTGGTGTGCACGGCGTCGTCGTACAGGATCTTGTCGTAGATCTCGTCGGCCAAGATCAGCAGCGAGTGCTTGCGGGCCAGTTCGACGATGCCCGTGAGGACCTCGGGCGAGTACACGGCTCCGGTCGGGTTGTTCGGGTTGATCACCACGATCGCCTTGGTGCGATCGGTGATCTTGGCGGCGATGTCGTCGAGGTCGGGGTTCCAGTCGGCGGCCTCGTCGCACCGGTAGTGCACGGGGGTGCCGCCGGACAGCGCGGTCATCGCGGTCCACAGCGGGTAGTCCGGCGACGGAATCAGCACCTCGTCGCCCGGATTCAGCAGGGCCTGCATGGTCATGGTGATCAGTTCGGACACGCCGTTGCCCAGCAGGACGTCGTCGACGTCGAAGTACGGGAAATCGGGGATCAGTTCGTAGCGCGTGACGATCGCGCGGCGGGCCGGGAGCACGCCCGCCGACTCGGAGTAGCCCTGCGAGAACGGGAGGGCGTGGATCATGTCGCGCATGATCACATCGGGGGCCTCGAAACCGAACAGCGCCGGGTTGCCGATGTTGAGCTTCAGGATGCGGTGCCCCTCGGCCTCCATCCGTGCCGCATGCTCGTGCACGGGGCCCCGGATCTCGTAGAGGACGTTCTTCAGTTTGTCGGACTGGTCCAGGGTACGCAGGTTCAGGTTCTGATGCGATACATGCGGTCGGCTCACGGGTTCCATTCTGACAGCCGGGGCAAATGGATTCCGCTGCAGGCGGTGCGGCAGGCTGGACGGCATGACGTGCGCGGACGGCCGATTCGGCGGGGAGGGATTCGACGTCGTCGGCTTCAACGTGAACGGGATCCGGGCAGCGCGCCGGCGCGGGTTCGACGCATGGCTGGCCGCGCGCCGGCCGGACGTGCTCGCGATTCAGGAGTTGCGTTGCGGCGCAGACGATGTCGGCGAGTTCCCGGGATACCACGCGGCCTACGACGTCGGTGCCATTCCGGGGCGGAACGGAGTCGCCGTGCTGACCCGCACCGCACCGCACGCCGTGCGGAGCTGGGCCGACGCCCCGCCGAAGGCCCGCGGCCTGGGGGTCTTCGCGCACGAGGGCCGCTACCTGGAGGTGGACTTGGCGGACCGGCCGCTGACCGTGGGCTGCCTGTACTTGCCCAAGGGCGGCCTGCCCGCCGACCTGCAGAGGCCCGGCTCGATGCGCGAGAAGCCGGACGGCGGCGCCAAGTACGCCCGCAAGATGGGCTTTCTCGCAGCGTTCCGGCGCGAGCTGGACCGGAATCGACGAGCGGCGCTGGCCGCCGGGCGCGAGTTCTTGCTGGTGGGCGACCTCAATGTCGCGCATCTGGAACACGACGTGACCAATTGGCGGCCGGCCCGCAAGATGGAGGGTTTTCTTCCCGAGGAGCGGGAGTGGTTCTCGTCGGTGACCGGGCCGCGGCGGTTCGTGGACGTGGTGCGCCGCCTGCACGGCGACCGCCCAGGGCCGCTGACCTGGTGGAGCTGGGCGGGAGAGTCGTTCGCCAAGGACGTCGGCTGGCGGATCGATCACCAGCTGGCGACGCCGGGCCTGGCTCGTCGTGCGGTGTCGGTGACCGTGGACAAGGAGCCGTCCGCCGATCAGCGGCTCTCCGATCACGCTCCGTTGATCGTCCGCTACGCCGACTGATCGTGCGTCTCGCAGGGCCGAACGTCCTTCCCGCACGGCCGGCCGCTGCGTGGCCGGGTCGGCCTTCTGTGCCGGATCAGCGGCGCATGGCCAGTGCCGCGGCGACCTGGGCGATGCAACGCTCGGGGTCGTCGGTCAGCTGCTTCCACGTGAACGAGAGGGTGATCCATCCGGCCGCGGCGAGCATCGCGGTCTTCGCGTTGTCGTTCTCGAAACGCTCGGCGTCGCGGTGGTACGCCCACCCGTTGATCTCTACGCTGACCCGCTCGGCGGGCCAGGCGAAGTCGATTGGTCGGCCACCGAACCGATACTGCTGAATCCAGCCGGTGATCTCATGGAGCTTCAGCAACTCGGCGAAGAGGCGCTCGGCCTCGGACTCCGCGCCGGCGACCAGTGTTGCGAGCAGATCGCGCGCGGGCCGAAGGCCGTGCATGCCCTTGTTGCGTTCGAGCGCGGCGGTCAGGTCCGCCACGGTCACCAGCTTGCGCTGGAGGACGCGGTCAAGGAAGGCGGAGGCGTCCTTCTCGAGGGTGGCGAGGGTCCCGAGCACTGTGAGGGCGGGAGCGGTCACCGGGAGGCCGCGCTCCTCGGTGAGATCTTCGGCGGGCAGCGACCGGTGGAGTAGTACGACCTCGTGCGGAAGCTCGGGCGGTCGGTGGGAGTTCACCGGCACGCACACCGTGAGCGGCCGACGGAGCGCGTCGATCATGCCGTGCCACCACGCGGCGGAGGTCCGGTCGGCGACGCCACGGTGTGCGCCGACCACGGCGCGGACCAGTGCGGCGTCGGTGAACGCATGCTGGCGGGACAGGTAGACCCCGCGCGCGTAGTGCTCCCATGAACCGTTCTTCACCTTGCGGCTGATCTGGCCGCGGGAGAGACCGCAGGTCAAGGCCTGGGGCGTGGTGAGCACCCCGTCCAGGTCGGCGAGTACCGTGTCGACCTCGGCGCGGATGCGCCGTCGTCGGGTGCGGCGGGCGTCGGATGAGGTCTGCGCGGTGGTACCGGGCTGAGTGGTCACGGTGTTTAGACGCAGCACCTCGCCCGCGGGTTCCATCCCAGGAAATCTGCCGTCCTTTTGTGCCGGTTTCCGACACAAAAGGAAGGAGGATATTCCAGAGGACCCGGGGCAGATCGGTGATCGACGGGCTATCTCGAAGGCGGTGCGCTTCCGACGGCCTCGTAGGCCCACATCGTGAGGTAGGCGAGGGCGAAAAACGCGGCGACAGCCAGTCCGACGCCGGTGGACTCGACATGGGAGAGAGGGTTGCGGACCCAGTCGAGAGTGCCGGCGACCACCGCATCGGGGCGGTCGATCAGATCCCACGAGTTCCACCGCTGGAATCGGCCGATCACCACGCCGACCGCGCAGAGCGCGACCGTCACCGCCATCGCCGTCCAGCCGGTGACACGACCGAACTCGGCGGTGAGCCGGCGATGCACTAGGCGCATGGACACCACGCCGAGCATGATCCCCGTCCAGGCCGCGACACCGTACTGCAGGACGTGCCGCCAGAGGTCGTACCCGTTGCGGAGATGCACCAGATCGGTGATCAGGTACGGCGCGTTCGGCAAGAACGCGAGCCACAGGACACCGAACGGAAGCAGCCAGATCCGGCGCGGCACTGCGGCGAACGCGAAGGCGAAGACCAGGGGGATCCAGGCCAGGAAGAGATTCCAGATCAGGAATCGGCTCGGATAGCTCAGTGGCGCCTCGGGATCGGTGATCCCCAGGACGGCGGTCAGCAGCGAGGTCCCGGCGAGTGCCGCCAGCAGGGCCAGGTAGCGCGGGTCGCGCAGGTCGATCGTGCTGCCGCGTTCCGGCGCCGGGGTGACTGAGTTCATGACGCCACCGTACGGAGCCGTCCCCGCCCGCGGTCGACACCCAGCCGTGTCCGCGGCCGGATCGTCGCGTGCGGAGGACCGGCTCGGGATGCGCGACGGCCCGGACTCCGTGCGGGAGTCCGGGCCGTCTAGTCGCGATGGCGGCGGGGCCTAGCGTCCGGGACGCTTCTTGCCCGCGGCCATGCCGAAGCCCTTCGCCTTGCCCTCGGTGCCCGTGGTGACGGCATCGGAGGACCGGGATGCCTCGGCCTCGGTCTCGACTGCGACCGCGGCGTCGGCGACCTCGTCGGGCGCCTCGGCGGGGACGTCGGGGGCGGTGTCCTCGGTGGCCGGAGTGTCGTCGAGGGGCGCGCCTTCGATCGGCTCCTCCGCCGGGGCCTCGGTGACCGCCGCCGCTGCCGGCTTCGAGGCACCGGGTTTGCGGAGTCCGCCGCCGGGCTTCTTGAGGCCGCCGGCCATGCCGAAGCCCTTGGCCTTGCCTTCCGTCGCGGCAGTGGTCGCCGCTGCGGTCTCGGTCGCCTGCTCCTGAGCCGACTCGGCCATCGCCGCCGCGCCCGGATCCACGGCTTCGATCACGTCGGCCGTGTCCTCGACGGTCTCCGCGGCCGGAACCTCGGTGTCGTCCGCCGCCGGTGCCGCTGTGGCCTTCGGGGCACCGGGCTTGCGGAGTCCGCCGCCGGGCTTCTTGAGACCGCCGGCCATGCCGAAGCCCTTGGCCTTGCCCTCCGACGGCGCGGTGGTGGTCTCGGTGGCCGGTGCATCGGTGACAGCGGTGACGTCAGCGTGCGCCTGCGCGGGAGCAGCTGCGGCGGGCTTCTTGATGCCGCCGGGCTTCTTCAACCCGTTCGGTGCGGTCTCCGTCGCAGCCGCCTCTGCCTCGGGCGGCGCCTCCGCTGCCGCCGGGGCCGCGCCACCGGGCTTCTTGATTCCGCCCGGCTTCTTCAAGCCGCCGGGCTTCTTGAGGCCGCTCGGCTTGCCCAGCCCGCCCTCGGCAGGTGCGGCGTCCGCGGCCGGCTTGGCAGCCCCGCCGGGGGCAGGTGCCCCACCCGGCTTCTTGAGACCGCCAGGCTTCTTCAGTCCACCCTTGGGCGCCAGCCCGCCGGTCGCGGGCTTCGTGGCAGCGGGCGCTTCGGTCTTTGCCGCGGGGGCGGCCTTGACCGGTGCGGGTTCCGGCTCGGTTTCGGGCTCGGGCTCCGGCTTGGCGACCCACTTGGGTCCGTGGTGCTTGTCGCCGCGGGTGATGCCCTCGTGCTGTCCGCGTCTGACGCCTTCCAGGATCATCTGGGCGACGTCGACCACCTCGATCTTGTCCTCCAGCTCGGTGCCGGAGGTCTGCGCGGTGACGCCGTCGGTCAGCATGACGCGGCAGAACGGGCAGCCGGTCGCGACGAGCTTGGTGTCGTCACCGGTGGGCGTGGTGGCCAGGGTGTCGAGCGCCTCGTCGACGCGGTCGACGTTGATGCGCTTGCCGATCTGCTCCTCCATCCACATGCGCGCGCCGCCGGCGCCACAGCACATGGAGCGCGAGCCGTGTCGCGGCATCTCGGTCAGGGTGGAGCCGGAGGCCTCCATCAGTTCGCGCGGAGCGTCGTAGATGGTGTTGTGACGACCGAGGTAGCAGGGATCGTGGTAGGTCACTTCGCGCCCGCCGACCGGGGCGACCGGCACCAGGCGCTTCTCCCGAACCAGGCGGTTCAGCAGCTGGGTGTGGTGCACCACCTCGTACTGGCCGGCCGAGGCCTCGCCGGTGATCCCGGCGACCTGCGGGTACTCGTTGTAGATCGCATTGAAGCAGTGCGCACAGGTCACGACGATCTTGCGGCGCTGCTGGGGCGCGGTGGCGAAGAGTTCGTTGAAGGTCTCGATGTTCTGCTGCGCCAGCATCTGGAACAGGAACTCGTTTCCGGCACGGCGTGCGGAGTCGCCGGTGCAGGTCTCGCCCTGCCCCAGGACCATGAAGTCGACGGCCGCGATGTTGAGGAGTTCGGCGACGGCCTTCGTGGTCTTCTTGGCGCGATCCTCGTAGGCGCCGGCGCAGCCGACCCAGAAGAGGTATTCGTAGCCCTCGAACGACTCGACGTCTTGACCGTAGACGGGGACGTGGAAGTCCAGTTCGTCGATCCAGGCGGTGCGCTGGGCCTGGTTCTGGCCCCACGGGTTGCCCTTGTTCTCCAGGTTCTTGAACAGGCCGGCCAGCTCGGACGGGAAGTCCGACTCGATCAGGACCTGGTAACGGCGCATGTCGACGAAATGGTCGATGTGCTCGATGTCGACCGGGCACTGCTCCACGCAGGCGCCGCACGTGGTGCAGCTCCACAGTGCTTCGGCGTCGATGATAGCCCCGGTGGTGCCCTCGGATTCGCCGACCAACGGCCGCTCGGCTTCGGTGCGGGCCTCGGCAGGGATCGCCTCGAGCTTGTCTTCGCGGACGTTGCCGTCGGCGTCGACCAGGCCGATCTCGTCGCCGCCCATGTCCTTGGCGCCGCCGGCCAGGAGGTACGGGGCCTTGGCGTAGCCGTGGTCGCGCAGCGACATGATCATCAGCTTGGGCGAGAGCGGCTTGCCGGTGTTCCAGGCCGGGCACTGGCTCTGGCACCGGCCGCACTCGGTGCACGTGGTGAAGTCGAGCCAGCCCTTCCAGCTGAAGTCCTCGATCTTGCCGGCGCCGAAGGCATCGACGTCCGGGTCGGCGGTCTCCATCTCCAGGACCTTGCCGTTGCTCTCCATCGGCTTGATGGCGCCGAGGGCGACACCGCCGTCGGACTCACGCTTGAAGAAGATGTTCGGGAACGCGGCGAAGCGGTGCCAGGCCACGCCCCAGTTGAGGTTCATGCCGACCAGCAGCAGGAACAAGCTGCCCGAGAGCAGTTTGACGACTGCGAACAGCGACACCATCAGCGGGCTCGCCGGAAGCAGCTTGGCCACCTGCATGGTGAAGAAGTCGGAGTAGACGTTCGAGTGGTGGTACGTCGCGATCTTGCCGGCCTTGACGAAGATCATGCCCAGACCCTCGACCAGGACGATGGCCTCGATCGTATAGGCGGGGAGGAACCGGGAGCCGGTGAAACGAGACAGGCGCTTGGGAACGCGAGGATGGTTCTTCTGCCGGATGACGATGAGGACGACGATGCCGATCACGGTGCCGATGCCGAGGATCTCGTCCCACAGATGCCAGGCGAAGGAATCGCCGAAGAGCGGCCAGTGGAACTCCGGGTTGATCGACTGTCCGTAGGCTTCGAAGAAGAGCAGGAATCCGCCGAGGAAGCCGATCATCACCAGCCAGTGCGCGACGCCGACGGTCGGGAACTTCACCATTCTGGTGTGGGCGATGAACTCCTTGAGCATCGTCCACAGTCGCGACAGCGGATGCGCGAACCGCGACGAGTCGACCTTCTGGCCCTGCGAGATGATGCGGGCCATCCGTACGACACCGCGGAGGAACGAGCCCCAGCACAGAATGCTGATCGCTACCGCGATGGATCCGATTACAACCGTCGTGGTCGTCACGGCGAGTACCGGCCTTTCTTCGGGTCGTTAGCACAACTGCGCTGCGGCGCGGGTGCGCCTCAGCGAAGTCCGACATAGTTCTGTGTAACCGTAGAGGTTCGACTAGTGGTTCCGCCGCCAAGGATTACCTAACTTCGCTGGCCACGGTCCTGGACGTGATCGGTCCAACACATGTTACTCGTGAGTAACCATAGCTTCGAGGCCCGTCACCGGGATGTGGCGGAGATCATCGCACGGTGCGACGATCCGTCGGTCGCGGCACCGCCCGAGGTGGGTGGATCAGTGGATCGGTTCGATCGTCTCAATCTCTGCGAGGGCGGTCTCCAGGTGATCGAGCATGCGTTGCAGGCTCGGCAACTGTGCGCGGGCACCGGTGATCCCGAACGCCGTCTTGCCGCCGACTGAGGTGATGGTGATGTTCATCGCCTGACCGTCGACCGGAATCGACGCCGGATAGCAGCCGTCCAGTCGGGCGCCGTTCCAGTAGAGCTGTTCGTCGGCGCCGGGCACGTTGGAGATCACGACGTTGAACATCTGCGGCGACAGGTCCAGGCCGCCGGGCATGGGCGAAAAGGCGAGCGGCCACAGGTTCACCGCACCCAGGGCCAGCTGCTGCAGCGGGCGCAGACCGCGGATGACGTTCTTGGCCGTGGACGTGGACGACCGGATTTCTCGAAGCCGGTCGGCGGGTGCGGGGAGGTCGGTCGCGAGCTTCGCCAGGATCGCGGTCACGTTGTTGCCCTCGGACTCGGCGTCGTGCAGCGACACCGGGACCATGGCGACCAGGGACTCGTCCGGCAGGGCGTCGTGGTCGGCGAGGTAGGAGCGTAACGCTCCCGAGCACATGGCGAGGATGACGTCGTTCACCGTCACGTGGTGGCGGCGCGCGGCTGCGCGGATGCGCTCGGTCGGCCAGTCCTGTGCGGCGAAGCGGCGGGCGGCGCCGATCGGGACGTTGAGCATCGTCTTGGGGGCCGGCTTCATCGGAGGGATGAAGTCCTTGTTCCGCATGCCCGAGACGGCGACCTTGGCCGCTGCGGGCGCTATGCCGACGATGTCGTCCGCGGTGCGCACCACGCTGCCGACCGTGTCGCTGACCTTCCCGAGCAGACTTCGCTCGGGCTTCGGCGCGCGCGGCCTCCGCCTCCTTCGGAGGTGGGCGTCCCAGAACGCGGTGCCGGTGCGGTCGTCGGCGTCGGTGGTCAGGCAGCGCTGCAGCATGCGCAGCGCGGTGACGCCGTCGACGGTCGAGTGGTGAACCTTGGTGTAGAGCGCCAGACGCCCGTCCTTGAGTCCCTCGATGATGTGGAGCTCCCACATCGGCTTGGAGCGGTCGAGCAGGGTGCCGTGGTTGAGCGAGACGTAGCGCAGCAGGTTCTTGATCTCGCCTGGGCGGGGCAGCGCGATGCGGCGCACGTGGTAGTCGAAATCGATGCCGTCGGCGTGCTGCCAGGCGAGATATCCCGCGACACTGCCCGCCGGCCGGCGGAGGAAGGCCTCCTGGAAGTCCGTGGCCGCCTGAAAGCGCTCATGTATCTCGTCGGCCAGTTCGGCCGCCGTCTGCCCTTCGCGGGGCACGAACAGCTGAAGGCCGCCCACATGCATGGGCTGATCGCGTGTCTCGCCGATGAGGAACATCGACTCGGTCACTGGCATGTACTGCATGTGAACCACCTCGCCTTACTGGTCAGTAGTAAGAGCTTACGAGACGTGCGCCCGCGGAGACCAACGTCGTCGGACATCTCACGCCGTCACGCATCGATCGGCTCGATCCGTTCGAGCTCGGTCAGGGCGGCGTCGAGATGGTCGAGGATGCGCTGCAGGCTCGGCAGCTGGGCTCGCGCGCCGATGATGCCGAAGTTCGCCTTGCCCCCGACCGTGGTAATCGTGATGTTCATCGCCAGCCCCTCCATCGGGATCGACACCGGGTAGCAGCCGTCGAGTCGCGCGCCGTTCCAATACAGCGGCTCGTCGGGGCCGGGAACGCTGGAGATCATGAGATTGAAGCCGCGCGGGGTGAAGTCCACGAAACCGGGCACCGGGGCGAAGGCCAGCGGCCAGATGTTGGCCGCGCCCAGGGCCAGCGACTGCACCTGCTTCAGGCCGCGCACCACGTGTTTGGCGCTCGACGTGGAGGCGCGGATCTCCCGGAGTCGCTCGGTGGGGTCGTCGACGTCGGTGGCCATCCGCACGATGACCGCGGTGATCGCGTTGCCGTCGCCGTCGCCGTCCGCGTGCAGGGACACCGGCAGGCACGACGTGAGCGAGCGGTCCGGCAGCGCGCCCTGATCGCTGAGGTATCGCCGGAGACCGCCCGAGCACATCGCGAGGAGGATGTCGTTGAAGGTGGCGCCGTGCCTGCGGGCGGCCGCGCGCAGGCGATCGGTCGGCCAATCCTGCGCGGCGAATCGTCGTGCCGATCCGATCGGGACGTTGAGGATCGTCTTGGGGGCCATCTGCAGCGGCGCCACGTAGTCCCGGTCCGAGATGCCGGCGACGGCGACCTTCAGCGCGGCCGGTCCCAGTCCGAGCACGTCGTCGAGTAGGCCGACCGTGGATCCGGCCGCGCCGGCGACCTTTCGCAGGAGTCCGGTGCGGGGTTCGTCCGTGCGCTTGCGGGGACGGCGACGCAGCAGTGCGGAGTCCCAGAATGCGGTGCCGGTGCGGTCGTCGGGGTCAGTGGACAGCGCCCGCTGCAGGATCCGCAGGGCGGTGACGCCGTCGGCGAGCGAGTGGTGGATCTTGGTGTAGAGCGCCAAACGCCCGTCCTGAAGGCCTTCGATGATGTGGACCTCCCACATCGGCCGGGAGCGGTCGAGCAGGGCCCCGTGGTTCAGCGAGACGTAACGCAGCAGGTTCTTGATCTCGCCCGGGCGCGGCAGAACGATGCGGCGGACGTGATAGTCGAAGTCGATGTCGTGTGCCTGCTGCCACGCGGTGTAACCGGCGATGCTGGCCGGGCTCGCCGGTCTCTTCAGGAAGAGCGGCTGGATCTCTTCGGCGTCGAGGAACTTCCGGTGGACCTCTTCGGCCAGATCCGCCGCGGTCTGGCCCTCGCGGGGCACGAACAACTGCAGCCCGCCGACGTGCATGGGCTGGTCACGTGTTTCGGCGATCAGGAACATCGACTGCGTCACCGGCATGTACTGCAACGGTCTTCCTCCATCGGCTCGGGTTCGCGGACCACATGGTGCGCCCGTGATCGTGCACCGGCGCATCGCGAGATTAGTGTGTCATGCGCCACAATCGAGACGGTTTCCGGCCCCGGTCTCACCGCCTCGCGCGGCGTTCCCGGGCCGTTCTGACGTGCTCACTGAGGTGCGCTCGGCGGTGCGGGCGCGTGGCTGGGTGAAAGCCGACATCTGGCCGAATTTTCGTGTGACACCCAACCGGGTGACATCCTGCTAGTTTGTGATCCGAGACACTTAGCGCGCTCTCAGCTTTTTCCTCAGGTCGGGTTTGTATCGAACAAAGGATGCCCAGGCAGATGACCACATCACAGACACGCCGGAATCGTCGTCGCAAGGCCGCCTCGGCCGCGGTGGCCGTCGGAGCCTCGGCAGCCCTGCTCGCCGGGACGACGCTCACGGCGCCTCCCGCTCAGGCCGACCTGCTTCCCCTGAGCATCGGGAGTATCGGGGAACTGCTCCCGGATGTGATCGCCGCCTGCGATGCCGGTGACCCGGAAGTCAGCAATGGACTTCTCGGAAGCTCGGCGGATTGCACCAATGCGACGCCGTGGCTGTTGACCCCTGTTGCCGACGCGATCCTCGGGCTCGTCGCGCCGGAGCTTGCGCAGTTGATCTCGATCGGCGGCCTCAACGGGGCGCTGGCAACTTCCGGGCTGGAACTGGATCTGAGTTGGGGTGGCGTGGATGTCGTCATCCCGGGCACCGCGGTGATCGCGGGCAGCGGTTACACGACGGCGATCACGCTCCTGGGTGGCCAATCGACTGCGAAGGCAGACTATGTTCTCGCAGCGGCCATCGCGGTGGCCGCTGCGGGCGGTATCGCTAACGCAGACGCGCTGTTCGGCGTGAGTGTCGCGAGTGCGGTGGGGCGGCCGGCAACTCAGATCGAACTCTGGCCGCTTCCGTCTGTCGGCTCGCCGCGGGTCGAGAACTCGGCGAACGCTAGGAGCCTCCCACTGGGTATTGCGATCGCCAACTCATCGATCACACTGAGCGAGCTCGCCACGGGAACTGTCGCCAACGTGCCGCAACACCGCGCGTCGACCGTCGCCCTTGGCGGGATCACGAGTGCTTACCGCGCGGTCGACGGCTCGCAGGGCGCGGTCTGCACCGCGCTCTACGGTGAGGCGCGCGTGCACAAGCAGACACTGGACGACGACGGCAATGTCGTGAGTTCACAGCGGACCAACTCGTGCACCAGCGTGCTTTTCATCTTCCAGAAGCAGCAGAACGTGGGCGAACACGGCGGCTTCGAGGTCTACGCGATCAAGAACCCGTTCGACGTCGGTTTGGTGTCGCCGTTCGGCGACGACATCGCGGGGTTCCTCTCCGACGTCACGGGAGAGGCCTTCGAACTGGGGGCGCTCAACGATCTGCTCGCCGGTCGCTTCGTCCCCGAGTTCCAGAGCGACATCATCCGCGTGGTGATGACGGACGACGGACCGAAGCTGGAAACGGATCTCCCCGAGTGGCTGGAGAGCCTGTTCGGGCAGACTCAGACCAACTCGCTGCTGCCGTTGGCCGCCGCCGCGACAGATGACACGGCGCCGACGGTTCTGAGTGTTGCCGACAAGGCAGGCGAGGCAGAGGAGGCGCAGGCGGACGTCACGTCCAAGTCGACCGCCGAGTCGGTGACCGACGCGGGGATCGTCGTCAACGATCCCGCGCCGCTTCCGCCGGTCGAGACGCCGGAACTCGCCGATCCGCCCGCGATGGAGGTGGTCGATCAGACGCCGCAGGATTCGCCTCAGCCCGAGGCTGCCGACACCGAGTCGCCGTCCTCGGTCGAACCCTCGGCCGAGCCGGTCCAGGAGGTCGAAGCTGAATCCGCTGCCGATCCGGAGCCGGCGCTCAGCTGACCTCCGGCGCTCGCCACGGTCGTCGACGACCGGGATCCGGCCGCCCCGAAGAGGTGCGTCGGCAGTCAGGTTTCAGGGACTGCTCCGTGTCAGACTTGCGCGTGGCACAGTAGTTTCTTTGGCCTAGTAACTAGTGTCACTGGAAATGGGGACAACGAAGCGCTGTCTCGGGACCGCCGGCCGATCCTCTACTTTGGTAGTGGTGCGGAGACGACTCGGGCTGCTGGCGCTGTGGGCGGTCGTCGCCGTCGAGATCGTCGTGATCGTCAGTTCGGCGTGGTCGTTGCTCGCCGCCCGCGGGCGCGTGTTCTCCGCGGACGACCTCCCCGCGGGAGGGCCGTCGACGCTGATCGTGCTCGGCGCCAAAGCGGAGAACGACGAGCCCGGCACCTATCTGCGGAGCCGGCTCGACGTCGCCGTCGACCTCTACCGCACCGGGAGGGTCGAGAGGATCCTGAACTCCGGGAACGACGCGGACGACGCCGGCAACGAGGTACGCGTGATGCGCGCCTACCTCGAGGAGCGTGGTGTGCCGAGCGAGGCGATCGTCGACGACCCGATCGGCATGAACACCGGTCATACGTGCCGCCGGGCCGCCGTCGAATACGGGATCCGGGAGGCGCTGATCGTCACGCAGAACTTCCACATCGGCCGGGCGGTGGGGCTGTGCCGGTCCGAGGGCATCGACGCGATCGGGGTGATCGCCCCCTGCGACGGCTGCACCGGCCTCTCGCTGGTGCGCAACTACGTCCGGGAGGCGGTGCTGTCCCGGCCGAAGGCGCTGCTCACCGTGCTGCGGGTCAGATCTGCCAGCGCAGCGGCAACCGGGGGCGGCCGGTGAGGTATACCGAGCCGGGAAGGCGACGGAGCACCTCCACCAGTCCCAGAGACAGTGCGATGGTCAGCAGGTAGACGACGAGGGTGCCCCACGGCTGCCCGAGTGCGTGCACGATCGTCGGCGCCCCGTCCGTCTCAGGCCGCAGCAACAGGAACAGCACCAGCACGTGCACCAGGAACACCGGGAAGCTGCGGTTGGACGCGTACGCGACCGCTTTCCCGAAGCGCGGCGAGTACGGCCGCACGTGGGTCGCCCAGTGCAGGCCCATCGCGTAGATCGTCAGCACCGCGAACACCAGGAACGGCAGCAGCGTGACGGCGAAGGCGCTGTCGTGGCTGAACACCTTGCCGCTGACGAAGGCCTCGTACAGGTAGACGCCGACGGCGAACGCGCCGGTGCCGACCAGGCCGGCCGCCAGCCAGCCGCCCCGTCCGCGGATCCACGCGTCCACCTGCTCCCGATGCACGGCGGCCACGGCGCCGGCGACGATGAAGAACTGGTAGGGGACGAAGGTCGCGTAGTGGTGCCACCACCAGCCGGCCCACGACTCCGGCGGCGTCCAGTAGGTGATCACCGCGAACACCGCGATCTGCAGGGCGAAGCTGGCGGCGAGCAGTGCGCCGTGATGGCCCTTGGTCTTCTGCACCAGCCAGCGGATCGCCGGGAACAGCAGGTACACCTGCAGCATCACCAGCAGAAAGTAGAGGTGGAACCCGGCGGTGCCCCACTTGAGCTGGTTCCAGAACTCGTCGAGGCTGGTCGGCACGTCGCCGAGGCGCCCGTACGACCACATGCCGATCACCACCCAGTACACGGCGGACCACAGGATGTACGGCACGATCACGAGCTTCATCCGCCGGCGCCAGAACCATCCGGCGCGGAAGTCGTCGCGCCCGGCGTATTGGTACATCAGCACGAAGCCGGTCAGGGCGAAGAAGATGTTGCGCGACGCATGTAATAGCAGCGTGGTCGCGTTGGTGCCGATGTTGGAGAACGCGTCGGTGGTCTGCGTCAGCGCGTGAGTGAAGATCACCAGCGCGAACGTCGTCGCGCGGATCAGATCCACCTGGAACAGGTACGGGCGTTTGGCTGAGGCCCTCGTGTTCGACGAAGGGGTGTTCGACGACGACGTGATCGGTCCGGCGGACTCCGGGGAGGGTCGGGTCACCGTGCGTGACCCCCTGGGCGTCGGCACGGCTTCGTCGGGATGTTCGGCTGCAGTGTCATAGCGTGGTGAGCTGGGGTGCTCCGAACGACGAGGCTAACAGGCGAACCTGGCAGCAGCCTGTGTCGTTCGGTCCGGCCGTGGGCAGGATCACCACCAGCTCGTGGCTCGCTGCAGGTCCCGCTCCAGGTACGGGATCAGGCTGCGGACGAAGGCGGTGGTGAGGTGGTGGCGGTCGTGCCAGACCAGGATGTTTCCCACCACGGCGGGGCAGTAGTCGGCGTCGCACAGGCCGTCGGAGTAGTCGACGAACGTGATGTTGCCGAACTCCGCGGCGATCGCGTCGGTGGGGTTCACCGGGGAGAGGGCCGCAGCGCGCGAGATGCCGCACACGTCGGGCCGGCGGCCGGAGGCGAGGCACTCGGGTGGGAGCAGGGGCGGATCGAGCCCGCGCGGCGTGTCCCGGACGACGATCATCTGCTGGCCGCGGTCGCGCAGTTCGCGGAGGAGCGAGAGCTGTCCGCGGGGAATGTAGTCGCCGGTTTCGGAGCCCGCGCGCGTGCCGACGGTGAACACGAACTCCGGGGCGTCCTTCTCCAGGCGGTCGAGCACGGCGTCGAGCCATTCCTGGCATTCGCGGGCCTGGTCGTCGACGGGCAGCCGGTACCGGAAGTGGCAGGCGGCCTTCTGGTAGGTGGTCACCCGGAAGCCGCGTTCCTTGCCGATCGCATCGAGCGCGGTCATCCAGTGTGCGGCGTGCGAGTCGCCGACCACGGCGAGGGTGCGCTCGGCGCGCGGATCGCCGTAGACGCCGACCCTGACGGAGGTGTCGCCGAAGTCGCTGAAGTGGTCGCGGTGGTGCAGCGGCCAGTCACCGCGGGCGGCCTCCGGTTCCGGCACGGGCCGGACGCGGGGGACGGGCGCGTCGTCCAGGAAGGCGCGTGCGCCCGGATACAGCGCGGGGTCGAGGTGCGCGGTGTCGATCCGCAGCGAGTCCGCGCGTTTCTGCCAGTACCCGGCGCTGGCGCCGGCGAAAGCGGTCAGCGCCACCAGAAGCAGTAGGAGGATCCGGCGGTAGCGGATGCTGAACCCGGAGTCGCGCCCGGAGCGCAGCGGTGTCTCGACGTATCGGGTGCACACCCAGGCCAGCAGCACCGACACCGACAGGACGGCCAGGCCGCCGGTGAATCCGGCGTCGTCCCGCCCGCGCCAGACCAGGTAGAAGACCAGCAGCGGCCAGTGCCACAGGTAGAGCGCGTAGGCGATGGAGCCGAGCCAGACGAGCGCCGGGTGCGCCAGGACCCGGCCGCCGGGAGACAGATCGGCGCCGGGGACCGGCCGGGCGGCGGTGTTCGACGACCCCGCCCAGATGATGAGCAGGGTGGCCCCGACCGGGACCAGCGCCATCGCGGCCGGATACTGCTCCACGCCGGCGATCCAGATCCCCGACGTGGCGATGAGGCCGACTCCGGTCGCGGTGAGCGCGGTGCGCAGCCACTGGGGCAGGGCCAGGCGCGGCATCCACACGGCCAGGAGTCCGCCGGCGAGCGGTTCCCACAGCCGGGCGAGTGTGTCGTAGTAATTGACGGGCTGATTGATGTCGTGGCGGTACTGGGCCCACGCGAAGGATACGAGCGCGACGGTCAGCAGGCAGAGGCCGACGATCCAGGCCACGGTGTTGCGCCGGCCGAGGACCGGTCGGCGCCGGGCGCCGGCCTTGAGCAGTCCGCCCAGGAGCAGGGCCGCCAACAGGGTGACGAGGAAGAACTGTCCCTGCATGGACATCGACCACAGGTGCTGCAGCGGGCTGATGCCCGAGTCCGCCGCGCCGTACCCCTGGGTGGTGAAGGCGAGTTGATAGTTCTGGAAGTAGAGGGCTGAGGCGACGATCTCTTCGCCGAGGGGGCCCCAGCGGGTGGTCGGCATGATCCACCAGATCATGGCGGCGACGAAGGCCAGCAGCAGGAACAGGGCGGGGATCAGTCTGCGGAGCAGGCGCTTGAAGCGCGGCCACGGGTTGACTGCGCGTTTCCAGGGGACGTCGGCGGGGACCGAGTTGGTCACGTGCTTGAGCAGGGAGGCGACGAAGAAGTAGCCGGACAGGGTCAGGAAGACGTCGACGCCGCCGGAGACGCGGCCGAACCAGACGTGGAAGACGGCGACGAGGAAGATCGCGATGCCGCGCAGTCCGTCCAGGTCGAGGCGGTAGCCGGAGTTGTATCCGGCGGCGGCATCCTCGTTCGGCGTCGCTGCGCGGTTCGCCGGTCGCCACGAGTGACTCCCTCGTGGACGTGGAAGGGTCACCACCAGCCGGTGGCGCGCTGAATGTCCTTCTCGAGGTACGGGATCAGGCTCCGGACGAAGGCCGTCGTGAGGTGGTGGCGGTCGTGCCAGACCAGGATGTTACCCACCACGGCGGGGCAGTACTCGTCGTCGCACATGGCGTTCGAGTATTCGATGAACGTGATGTTCGGGAACTCGTCGACGAGTGCATCGGTGGGATTGACCGCCGAAAGCGACGCCTCGCGCGGTGTACCGCACACGCTGGGTTTGCGGCCCGCCGCGATGCACTCCGGCGGCGACATGGGGCCCGACATCGCCCAGGGGGTGTCGCGCACCGCGATCACCTTCTGGCCGCGCTCCCGGAACTCGGTGAAGATGTCCAGATAGCCTTCGGGCACGTAGTCGCCCTTGGTGGGACCTTCGATCGGCCGGGTCGAGGTGGTGAAGACGATGTCCGGCTTGTCTTCGGCGAGGCGGTTCATCACCGCCCGCACCCAGTCCTTGCATTCGGTCAGCACCTCCCCCTGGAACTCGACGTAGGCTTCGGTGCTCAGCGCACAGCCGGCCTTCATGTACGTGGTGACGCGGAAGCCGCGCTTCTTGCCGAGCGCATCGAGCGCGGTCATCCAATGCTCGGAATGCGAGCCGCCGGCCACCGCGATGGTCCGCTCGGCGTTGGGGTCACCGTAGACGCCGACCTTGATCGCCGGGTCGCCGAAGTTGCTGAAGTGGTCGAGGTGGTTCAGCGGCCAGTCCTCGGCGGCGGCCTCGGGCGACGGCACCGGCGGGATGGCGGGCGCCGGAACACTGTCGAGGAAGGCGCGGGCGCCCGGGTAGAGATGCGGATCGAGGTTGGTGGTATCGACCTGCAACGATGCCGCGCGGGCCTGCCAGTAGACCGCGCTGCTGCCGGCGAAGACGCTCAGCACCACCAGGGCCGCCGCCAGGAACCGGCGGTAGCGGCGGCTGAAACCGTCTCCGCGGCCCCCGCGCAGCGGAGTCTCGACGAACTTGGTGGTGGCCCAGGCGATCAGCACCGACACGATCAGGATCGCGGCGCCCTCCAGGAAGTTCACCTCGTTCTTCATGCGCCAGGACAGGTAGAAGATCAGCAGCGGCCAGTGCCACAGGTAGAGCGCGTACGCGATGGAGCCGAGCCAGACGATCGCCGGGTGGGACAGGACCCGGCCGCCCAGGGAGAGGTCGGCGCCGGGAACGGGACGCGGCGCAGTGGCCGAGGAACCCGCCCAGATGATGAGCAGGGTGGCGCCGACCGGGACCAGCGCCATCGCGGCGGGGTACTCCTGGACGCCGGCGATCCAGATACCGGAGGTGGCGATCAGCGCGACGCCGACGAACGTGAGCGCGGTGCGCAGCCATTGAGCGAGAGCCAGCCGCGGCATCCAGATGGCGAGGAGTCCGCCGACCAGCGGTTCCCACAGTCGGGCGACGGTGTCGTAGTAGTTGAAGGGCTGGTTGATGTCGTGCCGCCAGTTGGCCCAGGCGAACGAGACGACGACCACGGCGAGAATGGAGAGCGCGACGATCCACGCCACGGTGTTGCGCCGTCCGAGGACCGGCCAGCGCCGGGCGCCGGCCTTGAGCAGTCCGCCCAGGAGCAGGGCCACCAACAGGGTGACGAGGAAGAACTGTCCCTGCATGGACATCGACCACAGGTGCTGCAGAGGGCTGACCGCAGAGTCCGCGGCGCCATAGTCCTGAGCGGCGAACGCCAGGTGATAGTTCTGGAAGTAGAGGGCTGAGGCGACGATCTCTTCGCCGAGGGGGCCCCAGCGGGTGGTCGGCATGATCCACCAGATCATGGCGGCGACGAAGGCCAGCAGCAGGAACAGGGCGGGGATCAGTCTGCGGAGCAGGCGCTTGAAGCGCGGCCACGGGTTGACTGCGCGTTTCCAGGGGACGTCGGTGGGGACCGAGTTGGTGACGTGTTTGAGCAGGGAGGCGATGAAGAAGTAGCCGGACAGGGTCAGGAAGACGTCGACGCCGCCGGAGACGCGGCCGAACCAGACGTGGAAGACGGCGACGAGGAAGATCGCGATGCCGCGCAGTCCGTCCAGGTCGAGGCGGTAGCCGGAGTTGTATCCGGCGGCGGCATCCTCGTTCGGCGTCGGTGGGTTCGCCGACCCCGAGACTCTCGTTACGCCTGTCACGACCAGCCAGTCTAGCCACGGGGGGCGGGTCGACGTCGAATCGCCGGTTCGGCCCGCCTGTCCCCCGACCGGACGATTCTCCGAAAGCGGCACACGACGGTGTCGGTCCGGCAAGTATGCGAGTTGACGGATGAGAACTGATCCCTGTCACCGATCGAAGAGTCCCGAAGAGTGAGGAAACCGCACCGATGAAGACCAAAGCAGCCGTCCTCCGCGGAGTGAACGAAGAATGGAAGATCGAGGAGGTGGAACTCGGAGATCCGGTGGCCGGTGAAGTCCAGGTGAAGCTGGTCAGTTCGGGCCTGTGCCACTCCGACCATCACTTGCGCACCGGTCAGAGCCCGGCGCCGCTGCCCATCGTCGGCGGTCACGAAGGCGCCGGGATCGTCACCAAGGTCGGTCCCGGCGTCACCCGCTTCGCCGAGGGCGATCACGTCGTCACCGCCTTCATCCCCGCCTGTGGGGTGTGCGGTCCGTGTTCGCGCGGGCAGCAGAACATCTGTGACGAGGGCGCCGGTCTGCTGACCGGCCTGTCGATCGCCGACAAGACGCATCGGATCACGGGGGCTGACGGCACCGGCTATGCGCAGATGTGTCTCTTGGGCACCTTCTCCCCGTACATCACCGTGCACGAGGCGTCCCTGGTGAAGATCGAAGACGACATTCCGCTCAAGGAGGCCGCGCTGCTCGGCTGCGGTGTGGCCACCGGCTGGGGCAGTGCCACCGAGATCGGTGGAACCAAGGTCGGGGACACCGTGGTGGTGGTGGGCATCGGCGGTGTGGGCATCAACTCGATCCAGGGCGCCAAGGCCGCGGGCGCGCGATACGTGGTCGCCGTCGACCCGGTGAAGTTCAAGCGCGACATGGCCGAGAAGCTGGGCGCCACGCACACCTTCGAGAGCATGGAAGAAGCGGCGCCGGTGGTCGGCGAGATCACCTGGGGCACGATGGCGAACACGGTGGTGCTCACCGTCGGCGAGATGAAGGGCGAGTACCTGGCTCCGGCGCTGGCCATGACCGGTAAGGGCGGCCAGGTGGTGGTGGTCGGCATGGGCGACTTCCAGGCGATGGACGTCTCGATGAACCTCTTCGAGCTGACCTTGCTGCAGAAGCGCGTGCAGGGCGCCATCTTCGGTGGTGCAGGACCGCGCACCCAGGTCCCCAAGCTGCTCAACGAGTACCGAGCCGGGCAGCTCAATCTCGCGGATCTGGTGACCCAGACCTACAAGCTGGAGGAGATCAACAAGGCGTACGACGACATGCTCGAGGGCAACAACGTCCGCGGGATGATCGTGTACGACGACGCCGACTGGTGAGTTCGCGACGGGTGCTCAGCGTCGCTGCGGGGCCCCGAAGGGCGCCGGGCCCGGGGCCGGGAACGGGGAACCCGGCCCCGCCGGACCGGCGGCGGGAGGCGGTCCGGCCGGCCGGACGCGTTCGGAGGGCGGGCCGTCGGGGTCGTCGTTCAGGCTCTGCGCGTACGCGACGCCGAGGCCCAGCAGCACCAGTCCGACGACGATGAAGGCGATCACCCGGAAGATCCCGGCGAGTGCGGCGAGGTCGAACAGGAAGAGTTTGCCGACGGCGACGCCGAGGACGATCAGTCCGGCGGTCAGCACCAGCGTGCGTGAGGAACCGCGGAGGCGTCGGGCCCACAGCAGGGCGACGGCGCCGACGACGACGAAGCCGATGGTGGCGCACATGTGGCCCGCCCGAAAGCCGGTGAGCGAGCCGCCGGAGGCCAGGGCCCCGACCGCGACGCAGAGGACGTTGAACAGGACGAGGCCGACGACGCTGGCGCTCACCACGAAGGTGTTCCGGTCGGAGTCGGTGCGACCCTGCGTCCAGCAGCGGGTGAGCACGGCGAGCGCCGCCATCGCCAGCAGCGCGCCGATCACCACCACCACGCGCCGTCCGGTGGACAGTGCGGAGGCGTCGACCAACTGAAGCAGGCCGGGACCGGCCAGTGCGAGCAGCCCGACCCCGAGGGCGACGGTCGCGAGGATCCGGAGGGCGGTCGCCAGTTCCTCGGTGTACAGGGAGGCCAGCGTCAGGAGCAGTGCGATGGCGAGAAGCCCGAGCGTCAACCCGTCCGCGCGGCCGGCGACGCCGATCGCGACGACCGCGGTCGCCACGGCCCCCGTCAGCCACACCATCCGGACGCCGAGGTCGGCGCCGGGCAGGGCCGGGCCCAGGAGAGTGAGGAGCGCCAGGAGTGCGGCGGCGGCGCCGAGCAGGATCGCGGTGGTGGTGGCACCGAGGACGGGCGATCCGCCGACGAGTGGAAGCAGCGGGATCAGGCCGACGAGGGCCACTACAAGCGGAATCCCGCTTGTCCGCAGCAGCGCCACCGCCGAGCCGACGGCGAGCAAGAAGCAGACGGACGCGGCCACCGCGAACTGGCTTGCCTCGGCGCGATCGCCGAGTGCGGCGACGACGACCAGCGGCGCCGCCGTGGCGACGGTGTTGACCGTGAACAGCACCGGCCAGTCCCGGCCGAGCTGCACGGCCAGGGTGGCGGCGGCGTAGACGAGCAGGAATACCACCAGGGTGAGCGTGACGCCGTGGGTCAGGAACGGAGCGAAGGCGATCAGGCCGATGCCGACGGTGACGCCGAGCGCCTGGCTGTCCCACAGCCCGGCGACGACGAAGCCGCCGGCGGCGATCAGTCCGGTCAGCACCAGCGCGGCGATCACCGGGAGCCAGTGATAGATGTTCGCCGCGGCGAGCACGCAGAACAGGGCGGCGGCGATGCCGGTGGCGACGAGGGCCGCGGCGGCGGTGCGCTTGACTGCCTCCCGTCCGATGCGGAGTCCGGCGCCGACCAGAGCGGCCGCGAGGAGTGCGCCGCCGGCGACGCGGACCTCCGGCCTGAGCAGGCCGGCCTGGGCGGCGAGGACGAGGAGAAGCACGACGCCGATCAACGTGATCGCGACGCCCGTGAAGGCGAGGATCTTGCCGAGGGTGACGCCGTTGCCGGCGGGAGCGGGCACGGCGGGCGCCGGCGGGCCGAACGGCCGCGGCTGCGGTGGCGGCGGCGGTCCCGCGGTGGCGTACTGCAGCTGGGGCCGTGGTGCGGGGGCCGTCGGTGGGAGGGCCGGACCCCGTGCGAGACGGGGTGCCGGACCGCGTGCCGGGTCGGGTGCCGCGGTCACCGATGCGGGCTGCGGGGGAGCGGACTCGTGCGGAGCTGCCTCAGGTGCGGTCTGTGCGTCGGCCTGTTCGACGGACTGAGCCGCCTCCATGGCCTCGCGGAGGTCGGCGACGTCGTCGGTGACTCGGTTCAATCGCGCGGTGATCGAGCTCAGTTCGTCCCCGATGCGCGCCACGGCAGTGAAGAACGGATCCGGTTGTGTGCCCATGAGTCCAGTGTGGTTGCTGACCAGGGCTGCAGGGATGCGCGAAACTACCTAGTTCTCACGACGAACCGACCACACGGGGGGGGGGGGGGCTTGCCCGAGCATCGGGATCAAACACTTGATCGAGCCTCGGTCACGGAGTAATGTGAATCACATCTAGTTCGAACAGGCTTCGGGGGTGAGAGTCTATGGTGCACGTCGACCGCGGCACGCCGTGGGCCCGCGTCGACCTGACCGCGGCGGGCATGGTCGCTCCCGATGCCGACGATTCGGACCGCACACAGTGTCACGACTGGCTGGTGTACGCCTCGGCCGCGTGGCGTGGGCAGGGGTTCTTGTACTGGGAACAACTCCGCGGTATCGGGCAGTTCCTCGATATCGCGCTGGCCAACCTGCACGACGCGGTCGAGTCTGCCGCAGTCGAGTCTGACTCGGAGTGTGCGGCCGCCGAGTTCGACGTCACCGACGCCTACACCGCCGCGACGACCGAGGTGCAGGTCCTGTTCGGGGTGCCCCTGTCCCAGGCACGTGCGTTGGTCGGTCAAGCGATCGCCGCGTCCGAGCGTCTGCCGCGTACCGCGGAACTGTTGCGCGACGGTCAGCTCAGCCCCGACGCCACCGTCCGCGACCTCGACCTGGACCAGTTCGGCGCCCCCGACGTACCACCCGAGACACCGATCCTGATCGAACGCACCGCCCAGCCCGCCGACCCCTACCGGCCCACCACCGCACTCGACGTCCTCGTGCGCGCCCTGTTCCAGACCTGCTCGGTCCCCGGCTGCGACCGCCCGGCCTGGAACTGCGAACTCGACCACGTCGACGAGTACGACCACGCCTGCCCGGCCACCGGCGGACCGACCTGCCTGTGCAACCTCGGGCCCACATGCGTGCTGCACCACCAGATCAAAACCCACGCCGGAACACCGGACCCGGCCGAGGGATTCCTCGACCCCTCGTCTGCGCGTCGTCGCAGGCTCCGCCACCCGCTCAGGACAAGCGACCAATGGATCGACGACCAATGGATCGACGACCACGGCACCGTCTGGACCTCGATCACCACACCACACGGCCTGACCGTCGACACCCCCGCACCCGGACAATGGATGTTCCCCCAACTAGCCGGCATCCGCTGCCTCCACCAGAGGCCCACCACACCCCCACCGGCACCACCGGACCCGAACCCACACCACGACCCCAGCCGCGGCGGCCTCCACACCGCCACCGCACACAAACACGCCTGGCGCCGCGCCGAACGCGCCCGCCTCCGACGTCAACGCGAACGGGCCGAACGCGATCCGCCGCCGTTCTAGCTGGCGGGGTCTCGACTCCGCTCGACCGGCTTTAAGAAGGGCTCGACCGGCTATTAGAAGGGCTCGACCAGCTTATGACAGACCATGTTCCATGGCGTAGCGGGCGAGTTCGACGCGGTTGCCGAGCTGCAGCTTGCGGAGGGTGGCGCCGACGTGGTTCTCGACGGTGCGCGGGCTCAGGTGCAAGCGCTCGGCGATCTGCCGCGAGCTCAGGCCCTTCGCGACGTAGCGGAGGACCTCGGTCTCACGTTCGGTGAGGGCGGGGGCGTCGTCCGCCGGCTCCTTGGCGAGGCGCCGGAACTCGCCGAGGACCAGACCTGCCAGCCCCGGCGTGAAGACGGCCTGCCCGGCCGCGGTGGCCCGCACTGCGGAGACGAGTTCGGCGCGCTGCGCGCTCTTGACCAGATACCCGGTGGCGCCGGCCTTCACCGCCTCGAGCACGTCGTCGCGTTCCTCCGAGGCCGACAGCACCAGGATCCGCGTGTCCGGAGAGACGGCAAGCACCCCGGCGGTGGCCTGGGCGCCGTTGCCGTCGGGCAGTTGCATGTCCATCAGCACCACATCGGGGCGGCAGGCCCTGGCCACCTCGGTGGCGCGCTTGACCCCGTCGGCGGTGGCGACCACGTCGAAACCCTCGTCGGTCAGGTCGCGGGCCACACCGTCGCGCCACATCGGATGATCGTCGACCACCATCACACGCAGCCGGCGCTGTGCCGCGGCGGGCGGCGGAGCGCCTGACGGCCGGTGGCGCGGTGCAGGGGCGTTCGGGTTCGGGGTCATCGTCCGCTTCTCCTCGAGACATCCGGGTCGGCTCGGTTCACCGGGATCGTCATCTCCCATTCTGTCCCCGCGCCGGGGGCCGATTCCAGCGAAATGGAACCGCCGAGTGTTTCGATCCGGCCGATGATCGACCGGCTGATCCCCATGCGGCCTTCACCGGTCGCCTGCCGGAGCCGGCCTTCGGGGATGCCGCAGCCGTCGTCGCGCACGCTGAGGACCACGGCATCGTCGAGGTCTTCGAGCAGGATGAAGCTGGCCGCGCCCGGGCCCGCGTGCAACCGCGTGTTGTCCAGGATGTTGTCGACCGCCGCGAGGATCTCATTGGCGGCCAGGGTGGGCAGGACGACCGGGTCGGCGGGAGTGCTCACCGAGACGTTGTCGGTCGAACGGATGCGCAGTGCCGCGCCGAGATCGGTCCGCCCGCTCCGGGGAGCCGGGGTGGCCGTGGAGCCCTCGGCGATGAGCCGTCGCAGACGCAGCTCTTGATCCGCCGCCAGTGCGGCCAGTTCGGCGGTGGGCCCGCCGATCTCCCGGCCGCGCCGCGAGATGAGGGCGAGGGCCTGCAACACGCCGTCGTGCACCTGCCGGGCCAGCCTCTCCCGCTCGGCCGCCTGCACCGCCACGTGCACCGCGGCGGTCAGCTTCTCGTGACTCACCCGGGCCCGGGAGGCGGCCAGTCCGACCGCCATGCCCGACACGACGAGCAGCAGGAAAGTCGCGTTCTTGCCGAAGTTGATGACGACCTCGCCTTTGACGGCGAAGTTGGTCAGGCCGATCAGCGCGCCGGCGCCGGCGCCGGTCCACGCACCCCCCATCAGGGCTGCCGACAGGACGGCGCTGGAGCACCAGAGCGTGGTGGGCCAGGACTGGTTGCCGGCGATCCACTCGGGCCCGGCGACGTAGAGAGTCGACAGCATCGCCGCGACGAACAGAGCCAACTCGCCGGCGACACACCACCAGGTGCGCCACACGCCTACCACGTAGCCGGCGGCGAAAAGCACGTTCGCCACGGTCAGTGCGGCGAACAGCAGCCAGGTGAACTGCGGATGCGCGAGGTCGTTGTTGATCGCGATGTTGAAGCCGAGTGCGTAGACGAAGCCGACCAGCCGGAAGATCTGCGCTCCGCGCCACAGCGGGCCGACCGGATCGTCGTCGTCGAGCTCCCGCCACGACTCCGGGTACAGGCGGTCGATACCGGTCGCGGGGGTGAGTCGGGAGCGGGAGGTGGACACGGGCGGATCCTCGGAGCAGTAGGTCAGTGCGACGACGCGCCGATCGCGGTGCCGTCGACCACGGCGTCGTCGACCACGGTGCTGCGGCATGCGCCGATGCCGTCGATCGAGGCGACGATCGTGTCGCCAGCCTTCAAGTGGGCGCCGTGGTCGTGTGCGGGGGACGACGGGCTACCGGTGGCGACGACGTCGCCGGGTACCAGTTCCATGAAGCGGGACACCCGGCGCACCACGTGCACGGGGTCGAAGTGCAGGTTCGCGGTGTCGCCGGTCTGCACCTGCGCTCCGTTGACGACGGTCGAGAGCGCCACTGCGGGCGATACTCCGCCCGGCAGCTCGTCCGGCGTCACCAGGTACGGCCCGATCGGGGTGGAGCGATCCCAGATGTTGCCCAGACCCCACTCGTCCATCTCGAACTCCAGGTCGCGATCGGTGACGTCGTTCATCACGGTGAAACCGGCGATGGCGGCCGCCGCGGCCTCGTCGTCGGCGTGCCGGACCGCCCGTCCGATGACGACGGCGAGTTCGACGGCCGAGTCGAGAGCGTGCGCGTCGGCCGGTTTGACGATCGGATCGTGCGCGCCGATCAGGGCGGACGAGAACTTGGTCGACAACCGCGGATGCTGGGGGAGTGTCAAGCCGAGCCGTCGTACGTGATCGCCGTAGTTGTGTGCGACGCAGACCACCTTGTCCGGATCGAGCACCGGCGGGGCGAAGTCCGCCGTCTCCGCGTCGTACACCGTCCCGTCGGTGGCGGCAGCGGCCTTGCTCAGGCCTTCGGGGTCGGTCAGGAGCGCCCGCAGATCCGGGTAGCCGAGATCGAGCAGGGCGCCGCCGTCGTGCTGATCGCCGTCGATCTGTTTGACGGCGCGTGTGCCCCCGCCGAGCCGGATGGTCGCCAGTTTCATCGGTCTCTCCCCTTCGCGTGCGTCGCGTCCCCTCCCATCATGGCCCAGTCGGGCCGGTCACCCGCGCTCGCCCCGTGCCGAGGGGCTACGCCCGGCCGAACCCGCCGACCTGTGGGGCGAATCACAGCAATATTAAGCGAATCAGACTCAACTGTGGGAACATCGACGAGGAAACGGGGTTGAACATGGCATGAAACATGAGTGGGCCTCACTCAAGAACCTTGAAAGCCGGGCGACGAACCGGTAAGACTTGAGTCAGGAACGCTGAAGTTTCGGATTGCCATCGCAGACGAACGGCCGGACTCGGCCACGCAAGACATCGGCTCACCGAGCCGAACGAAACTAGGAGGAACACATATGTCCCGTGCTGTCGGAATCGACCTGGGAACCACCAACTCCGCGCTGGCGGTGCTGGAGGGCGGCGAGCCCGTCGTCATCGCGAACGCCGAAGGTTCGCGCACCACGCCTTCCGTCGTCGCCTTCGCGCGCAACGGCGAGGTCCTGGTCGGCCAGCCTGCCAAGAACCAGGCGGTCACCAATGTCGATCGCACCATCCGTTCGGTCAAGCGCCACATGGGCGACCCGAACTGGAGCGTCGAGATCGACGGAAAGAAGTACACCGCGCAGGAGATCAGCGCCCGCACGCTGATGAAGCTCAAGCGCGACGCCGAGGCCTACCTCGGGGAGGACGTCACCGAAGCCGTCATCACTGTGCCGGCCTACTTCAACGACTCGCAGCGTCAGGCCACCAAGGAGGCCGGCCAGATCGCCGGCCTGGACGTGCTGCGCATCGTCAACGAGCCGACCGCCGCCGCCCTCGCCTACGGCCTGGATAAGGGCGACAAGGAGCAGACCATCCTGGTCTTCGACCTCGGCGGCGGCACCTTCGACGTGTCCCTGCTGGAGATCGGCGACGGCGTGGTCGAGGTCCGTGCGACCTCGGGCGACAACGAGCTCGGCGGCGACGACTGGGACGAGCGGATCGTCACCTGGCTGGTCGACAAGTTCAAGGCCACCAGCGGCATCGACCTGACCAAGGACAAGATGGCCATGCAGCGTCTGCGTGAGGCTGCTGAGAAGGCCAAGATCGAACTGTCCGCGTCGCAGAGCACCACCATCAACCTGCCGTACATCACCGTCGACGCGGACAAGAACCCGCTGTTCCTGGACGAGACCCTGTCCCGCGCCGAGTTCCAGAAGATCACCCAGGATCTGCTGGACCGCTGCCGCAAGCCGTTCGAGGCCGTCATCTCCGACGCCGGGATCAAGGTGTCCGACATCGATCAGGTGGTACTGGTCGGCGGCTCGACCCGCATGCCGGCCGTCACCGACCTGGTCAAGGACCTGACCAACGGCCGCGAGCCGAACAAGGGCGTCAACCCGGACGAGGTGGTCGCCGTCGGCGCCGCGCTGCAGGCCGGTGTGCTCAAGGGCGACGTCAAGGACGTGCTCCTGCTGGACGTGACCCCGCTGAGCCTCGGCATCGAGACCAAGGGCGGCGTGATGCACAAGCTGATCGAGCGCAACACCGCGATCCCGACCAAGCGGTCGGAGACCTACACCACGGCCGAGGACAATCAGCCCTCGGTGCAGATCCAGGTGTTCCAGGGTGAGCGCGACATCGCGGCCCACAACAAGCTGCTGGGCAGCTTCGAACTGGGCGGCATCGCCCCGGCCCCGCAGGGTGTCCCGCAGATCGAGGTGACCTTCGACATCGACGCCAACGGCATCGTGCACGTCACCGCGAAGGACAAGGGCACCGGCAAGGAGAACAGCATCCGAATCCAGGACGGTTCGGGTCTCTCGAAGGAAGAGATCGACCGGATGGTCAAGGACGCCGAACTCCACGCCGAGGAGGACCGCAAGCGCCGCGAGGAGGCCGAGACCCGCAACCAGGCGGAGTCGCTGGTCCACCAGACCGAGAAGGTGCTGAAGGAGAACGAGGACAAGCTCCCCGCCGACGTCGCCGACACGGTCAAGGGTGCGATCGACGAGGCCAACGAGGCCCTGAAGGGCACCGACACCGCGGCCATCCGCAGCGCCATCGAGAAGCTCTCGGAGAAGTCGCAGGCCATGGGTCAGGCGATCTACGCCAACGCCCAGCAGGCCGACGCGGGTGCCCCGGCCGGAGAGGCCGCCGGCTCCGGTGACGACGACGTCCTCGACGCCGAGGTCGTGGACGACTCCGCGGACGAGAACAAGTGACCCAGCCGGGCGCCGAGAACGCCGCCGGGGCCTCCGACCCCGACGGCCAGGGCGCACCCCAGGACGCCGAGGCGCCTGGCGCCGGGACCGCGACGAACGACCCGAACGGTACCGAGGCGGGGGCCGCGGAGGCCCCCGCCGAGGGCGGGGCGGACGCGCAGGTCGCCGAGCTCACCGAGGCTCTGCAGCGGGAGCGGGCGCAGTTCGTCAACTTCCGTCGCCGCAGTGCCGAGGAGTACAAGCAGGCGACCGCGGCCGGCAAGCAGCGCCTCGCCGAGAAGCTGCTGCCGATCCTCGACGACATCGACCGGGCCCGCGAGCACGGCCATCTCGAAGACGGCCCGCTGAAGGCCTTCGCCGACAAGCTCGGCGACGTGCTCGCCGGCGAGCAAGTGGTCAAGTTCGGTGCTCCGGGCGACGCCTTCGACCCGGAACTGCACGAGGCCATTCAGAACGACGCGACCGGGAGCGATCTCGTGATCGGTCAGGCGTTGCGGCCCGGCTATCGGCTGGGCGAGAAGGTGATCCGTCACGCGATGGTGACCGTCACCGATGCCGCTCCGTCCACCGATGCCGCTCCGTCCGGCGCAGCGGCAGACGACCCGCAGGCGGGCGTCCCCGCACAGGCGGACAACCCGTAGTGACCGGACCGGACGGGACCGGGTGCCGACAGGCCCCGGTCCCGTCTCTGGTCATGACGAACGACACGGACGAGACAACAGACATGAAGGAGGTGACGTCCGAGAATGGCAGTACAACGCGAATGGCTCGATCGAGACTTCTACGCCGATCTGGGCGTCGCTTCGGACGCATCGGCCGCTGACATCAAGAAGGCCTACCGGAAGCTCGCAGCGCAGCTGCACCCGGACCGGAATCCCGGCGACACCGCCGCGGAGGACCGATTCAAGAAGGTCTCCGAGGCCAACAGCGTGCTTTCCGATGCGGAGAAGCGCAAAGAATACGACGAGGCCCGCGCCCTCATGGCCAGTGGACGGTTCCGCGGCGGCAGCGGCGGCGGCTTCGGGGGCGGAGGCGGCGGTTACACGACTACCGGCGGCTTCGACATCGGCGACCTGGGCGACCTCTTCGGGGGCGGAGCAAGCGCCGGCGGAATGGGAGACATCTTCGGCGGCCTGTTCGGCGGCGGAAGCGGCGGTCGCACGCAGGGGTACACCCCGCAGGCGCAGCGGCCGCGCCGGGGCAACGACTTGGAGACCGAGACCACGCTCGCCTTCCGCGACGCGATCGCGGGCAACACGGTCAGCCTCAAGGTCACCAGCCCGTCCCCGTGTACCTCGTGCCACGGCTCCGGCGCCAAGGCCGGCACCAGCCCGAGGACCTGCACCAACTGCAACGGCTCGGGATTCCTGAACCGCAACCAGGGGCACTTCGGATTCTCCGAACCCGACCCGGAATGCCAGGGAACGGGCACGCGAATCGACGAGCCGTGCACCGAATGCCAGGGCACGGGTGTCCAGATCCGGCCGCGGACCATCAACGTCCGCATCCCGAAGGGCGTCGAAGACGGTCAGCGCATCCGGCTGACCGGCCAGGGCGAGGCCGGGCGTCGCGGCGCCCCTTCGGGCGACCTGTACGTGACGGTGCACATCACCCCGGACCCGCTGTTCTCGCGGAGCGGCAACGACCTGAAGGTCACCATGCCGGTGAGTTTCGGCGAGCTGGTCCTGGGCACCACGGCCAAGGTCCCGACGCTCGACGGCAGCGTGAGTATCAAGATCCCTCCGCACACGGCCGACGGCCGCACCCTCCGGCTCAAGGGGCGGGGCGTGCCGAAGCGCTCGGGCGGGGCCGGTGACCTCCTGGTCACGGTCAAGTGCGCGGTCCCGCCGAAGCTCGACGACGCCGCGCTCGACGCGCTCAAGTCGTACGCCGAGGCGGAGAAGGCGAGCGGATTCGATCCGCGGGCGGACTGGGGGCGGTGAACGCGTCATGCGTAAGGACGACGGAACCGCTCCGGGGCCCGACGATGCGGCCACCTTTCTGATCTCGGCCGCCGCCGAGTTGGCGGGCATGCATGCGCAGACCCTCCGTACCTACGACCGCCTCGGGCTGGTCACCCCGCAGCGGACCAGCGGCGGCGGTCGCCGGTACTCCCTGCGCGACGTCGAGCGGCTCCGGGAGATCCAGCGGCTCTCCCAGGACCACGGCGTCAACCTCGCCGGAATCAAGCGGATCATCGAGCTGAGCGATCAGCTCGAAGGGCTGCAGCGTCAGGTCGAGGAGATGGCCGGCATCATCCGCGGAAGCACGCCGCGCCGCGAGCTGGTGCACGTCGAGCGCGGCAATTCGGTGGTGGTGTGGCAGCCCCGCCGCCGCCGCCGCGCGATGTAGAACGGCGCAGGCGCGCGGCTCAGCTGTGGACCGGGTCGTGGAGCATCTGGTCGATCGGAACCCCGGCGAGCCGGAGTTTGAGCTTGGTGGAGGCGATCATGTCCTCCGGGCCGGCGATGAGCACCTGCCAGCCGGACCAGTCGGCGAACTTTGCGGCAACGTCGCCGACCCGTCCGACGACGATCTCCACGCCCCACTGATGCGGATCCGGCGCGCCCTGCGCCCACCAGGGATCGGTGGTCTCCTCGATCACGCCGGTCACCCGCAGCCACGGGTTGGTGGCAGCCAGATCGCGCAGGACCGCGAGGTCGTACAGTTCGCCGGGGAAGCGGGCGCCATAGAAGAGGTGGGTCGGCGGTGAGTCGGCGCGGCGCGCCATCGCGAGCAGGAGGGCGCGCAGCGGCGCCAGGCCCGAGCCGCCGGCCACCATCAGCACTGGGCGCTCCGGGTCGACGTGCAACACCCCGTGCGACTGCGCGAAGGTCCACACGTCCCCGGGCGCGGTCTCCTTCACGATCGAGGTGCTCACATGTCCGCCCGGCACCGCGCGGACGTGGAACTCCAACTCGCCGTTCTCGTTCGGCGGAACCGCAGGGGAGAGGTCACGCCAGGAATGCGGCCACTGCGGGATCGTGGTCTCGACGTACTGCCCGGGCAGCAGCGGCGGGGTCGGATCGATCGCGACCAGCCGGACCACCGCCCGCTCCCGGTTGATGGTGAACTTCTGCACCACCTTCGCGCGCCAGGTGGCCGGGCCCTCGACGCTCTGCGCGGCGCCGCGCATCACTCCGGTCGTCAGCATCATGGCCTGCACGACGGTGTCGGCGGTCTCGTCCTTCCAGTCCGGACCGAAGAGCGCCGCGGATTCGGTGACGAGGGCTCGGAGCATCAGGTCGTAGTGCTCGTCGGCGACTCCGTACTTCCGGTGGTCGCGCCCGAGCTGGGCGAGGAACTCGATCAGTTCGTCGTGCCCGCTTTCGCCGGGCAGTGCCTCCAGGACGTGATCGAGCACCTGCGTGAACGCCTGCCGCAGATGACTGAGGTGAGCCGGGAACAGGTCGCGGGTCGCGGGGGAGAGGCCGAAGAGCCGGGCGAGCACCCGGCCGGCGAAACCGTCCGGATCGGCGGCGATCAGATCACGGAGCCGGTGCAGGACGGGCTGAGTCGATTCGCTCACCGTGTCCTCCTCCCTGCCGCGCGGCCGAAGTGCGTTCCCCGCCCGCCCCAGAATAGTCCTGTCCCGCAGCGGCTCTGCCCGCAGGCGCGCGATTCCGGCGCCGAATGTGGCACCCTACAATCGTGTCGACTCTGGACGGGCGGGTGGCCGGGATCGTCGACGCCCACGCCCACTTCTTCAACCCACGGACGCCGCCGTGGAGTCTCCAGCGGCTCGGCCGGGCTTCGGTGCCGGTGCTGCGCGCACTGCCCGCTCCGCTGGTGCGGGTGGCCGGCCGGTTCACCGACGAGCACAGCCTCAGCGGTCTCGCCGGTCCCGGCCTGCTCAACAAGCGATACGAACTGCGGGAGTACGGCAAGGACCTCGCGGGGCTCTGCACCGCCGCCGGGGTCACCGTGGAGTCCGTGATCCCGGTCGATTCGCAATGGCGGCGCCGGCTCTCGCCGGACGATGCCGCCGCCGCGGTGCGCCGCGACATCGAGCAACTGGCGTCGCTCCCGTACGGGAACGGACTTCCCGCATTGGGCGGACTGCTGGTGCCCGCCGACGAACGGGTGCCCGGGCTCGGTGTGCGCGAATCCCTGGACCGGGATGAGCTGGGGCTGATCCGCGGGGTACGACTGCGTTGGGGGCGTCATCCCGACCCTCTCGTGCACGATTGGTCGAGCGAGTCCGGCGCGCTGTCGTCGCCGAACTTCCTCCGCACGTTCCCGAGTCTCGCCGACCGCGGGCTGATCTTCGAATCGCTGTGCTACTCACACGAACTCGGCGAACTGGCGGCATTCGCATCGGAGTACCCCGAGGTGGACATCGTCGTCGAGCACCTCGGTCTTCCGGTCGGCGTATTCGGTCCGGTCGGCAGTTCGACCGGGACGACGGCGGCGGCCCGCGCCGACATTCTGAGTCTGTGGCGCGAGCGCATGTCCATGCTCGCCGCGCGCCCCAACGTGTCGGTCAAGATCAGCGGCATCGCGAGCGGACTGCTCGGCTACGGCCGGGAGCGCTCCGGGAACATCGGCGGACAGCACATCCTGGCCGACATGATCGGACCGCTGGTGCTCCACGTGACCGACCGTTTCGGTCCCGAGCGCGTGCTGTTCGGCTCGAACGCTCCGCTGGACTCGCACAACGCGACGATCGGGGTGACGGTCGGTGCACTCGTCGACGTCCTGTCGGATCGGGGCGACCATCTGCTGTCGCGCCTGTTCGCCGGGAACGCCCGGCGCCTGTACCGGATCGCCGATCACCCCCCGGCCTCCGGGGAGGCGGCCTCGGAGTCCGTGGACGCCGGCGACTGACGGTGCTGCGCGAACCTCCGGTGGCGTCGGCGGCACGCGCTACGGTGAGGGGATAGGCCGTGCAGCAGGAGGGAGGGCCCCGTCATGACATCGTCGCCCCACACGTCGTCGACCCACACACCCCCGACCGGCATCGTCGAACCGGCTCCGCACGTCACCCACCAGGTGCTCAATCAGGCGCCGCCGCGCGTCGACGTCAACGAGTACGACACGAACAGGGTGCTGGCCGAGGCGGTCCGGCGGCACGACGGCGCGTGGGGCGAGGCCGAACTCTCCGAGATCGGCGCGCACGTCGGCACCGCCGAGTTTCAGCATGACGCTCAACTCGCGAACACCGTGACGCCGGTCCTGCACGCACTGGATCGGTGGGGGAACCGGATCGACGAGGTGGAATACCACCCGTCGTATCACCGGATCATCTCGTCGGCGGTCGCCCACGGCGCGCACACCCGGTGCTGGGACGACCCGCAGCCCGGGTCGCACGTGGTGCGGGCCGCCGCTTTCATGCTCTACGGGCAGATCGAACCCGGCCACGCGTGCCCGGTGTCGATGACGCACGCGGTGGTCCCCTCGCTCGAGCTCCAGCCCGACCTGGCCGCCGAGTGGGTGCCCCGGGCGCTGCGCCGCGAATACTCGCCGGAGCTGACGGCCGACAAGACCTCGGCGATCTTCGGCATGTCGATGACCGAGAAGCAGGGCGGCTCGGATGTGCGCGCCAACACGACGGTCGCCCGTCCGGCCGGTCGCGGGGGCCCGGGGCAGCCGTACCTGCTGACCGGCCACAAGTGGTTCTGCTCGGCGCCGATGTCCGACGCCTTCCTGGTGCTGGCTCAGGCGGAAGGAGCTGGGGGAGAAGGGCTCTCGTGTTTCCTGCTGCCGCGCGTGCTGCCCGACGGCACCCGGAACGTCTTCCGCATCCAGCGGCTCAAGAACAAGCTCGGCAACAAGTCGAACGCCTCGAGTGAGATCGAGCTCGACGGCACCGTCGCGCACATGGTGGGCGAGCCCGGGCGGGGGGTCCGCACCATCATCGAGATGGTCGCGCAGACCCGGCTCGACTGCGTGCTCGGTTCCACGGCGGGCATGCGCCAGAGTGTGGCCGAGGCCCTCTGGCACGCACGGCACCGGCAGGCCTTCGGCGCCACCCTGGTCGACCAGCCGGCCATGACGGCGGTGCTGGCCGACCTCGCGCTGGAGTCGGAGGCGGCGACGGTCACCGCCGTGCGGCTGGCCCGGGCGCACGACGAGGACGCCTCCGACGGCGAGCGTGCGTTCCGCCGGCTGGCGACCGCCGTCGCGAAGTACTGGATCTGCAAACGCGGTCCGCACCACGCGTACGAGGCGCTGGAATGCCTCGGGGGCAACGGCTACACTGAGGACTTCCCGCTCGCGATGCGATATCGGGAACAGCCGGTGATGGCGGTCTGGGAGGGTTCGGGCAACGTGATCGCCCTCGATGTGCTGCGTGCGATGACGCGCGAGCCTGAGTCGGTGGGGGCCTTCGACGCCGAGGTGAACCTCGCGCGCGGCGCGCACCCGGTGCTCGACGCGCATCTGGACCGTCTTCGTGATCGACTCGGCGAACTCGTCGGCCTGGATCCGGCGTCCGCCCAGCGCCGGGCACGCGGCGTCGTCGAAGCGATGGCCCTCGCGCTGGAGGCCTCCCTGCTGACGCGCTTCTCGCCGAATCCGGTGGCCGAGGCCTTCGTCGCCGCACGCCTGGGCCCGGAGCGCGGATTCGAATACGGAACGCTCCCGGTGGGGACGGACCTGCCGGCGATCCTGGAAAGGCACTGACATGACGGCTGACTCGGGTGAGGGCGGACAGTCCGGCGACGAGGGTGCCGCCGGAGAGGGGCCGAGGAACTACCTGGTGACGGGAGCGGCCTCCGGCATGGGGGCGCAGGTGGCACGACGACTCCGCGCCGCCGGGCACGAGGTGATCGGCGTGGACCGCGACGACGCGGATGTCGTAGCGGACCTCTCGGGACCCGACGGGCGGCGGCGCGCGGTCGTCGAGGCGCGCGAGCGCTGTTCCGGAGTGCTGCACGGAGCGGTCTTCGCAGCGGGTATGGGGCCGGCGCGCGGGGCTGAGCGCACGTTGTTGGAGGTGAACGTCCTCGGCGTCACCGAGCTCCTCTCCGAGCTGCGCCCGGCACTGGCTGCGGCGGGCAAAGCCAAGGTCGTCGTCTTCGGCTCCAACTCCACCACCTCGACGCCGCTGGTGCCGCGCCGCGCGATCCGGCTGGCGCAGCGCGGCGACACCGCGGCGGCGGCGCGGGTCCTGCGGAGACGGGGGCGCCTGGCGCCGCCGCTGGCCTATGCCACGAGCAAGCTCGCGGTGAGTCGCTGGTGCCGCGAGCAGGCGGTGTCCGCCGAGTGGGCAGGCTCCGGGATCGCGCTGAACGTGCTGGCTCCCGGCCCGGTGCTGACGCCGTTGCTGCGCGGGCAGCTGAACAGTGCGACGGGCAGCCAGGTGCGGTCGTTCCCGGTGCCGGCCCGCGAGTGCGGAACTCCCGAACAACTCGCCGAGTGGACGCTGACGATGCTCTCGCCGGCAGCGGACTTCATGATCGGATCGGTGGTGACGGTGGACGGCGGCACCGAGGCGCTGCTGCGTCCCCGTGACTGGCCGTCGCGACTTCCGGTGCGGGAGCTGCCGCGGATGCTGTGGACTATGGCCCGGGCGCCCGGCCGCGGTCAGGTCGCCGACTACTCCGGCGTCTGATCGAGCGCGGCGAAGGCCGCCTGGATCGGGGGATCGGTCTCGATCACGTGGCGCATCGACCACTCGAGGTCGGCGATCGGGGTGCCTGCCGTCTCATGGCCGATGAGCAGCAGCATGGACATTCCGGCGAGGTGGCCGGCGTGCGTCTGGTCGACGCCGAGTTCGCCGATGTAGCGGGCGACGGCCCCGCGTCGCACGGCGTCGACCTCGGTCAGGGCACCGGCGACGCGCTCGTCGACGGCCGCCCAGGCCCTGATGGCGGCCTCGGCGCGGTGCGGGAGGCTGAGCGCGACCTCGATCAGGGCGGCGATCCGTTCGGCTGACGGCGGTTCGGTGTCGAGGCGGGCGACGATCCGATCGGTCGCTTCGTCCCGCCAGTGACCGATCAGCGCCTGCTCGAACTCTTTCCAATTCCGGAACGAATGGTAGAAGGCGCCGGTGGTCAGACCGGTCTCGGCGCAGACCGTCGCCTGCTTGAAGCCGACGTACCCGTCCCGCGCCAGGACGCGCATGCCGGCGTCGAGGAAGCGGCTGCGCAGCGGCTGCTCCGCCGGAGCCGAGGCGTCGGTGATCGTCGGTTCGCTGGTCATGGATCGATTCTGCCACGCGGCCGGAGTGACCCCCGGAATCCCGGCACACCCTGGCCAAGAGGCATAAGTTGACTTATGCTCACGGAGATCATCCGTCCACGACGACGAAAGGCGGCACCATGCTTCGCCGGGACCGCAATCGGGGCCTCGACCCCCGCACCGATTTCGAGGAGATCTACCGCAGTCTCACGCTGTATGAGTTCCCGTGGGACTTCAACCAGGCGCTGAGCTTCGCGTTGTTCCGCACCTACGCCGTACCGAGCATCGGCGCGCTGCTCTCGGAGTCGCGCGGCTTCGACGACACGCAGAAGCGCTACGACGACACCGGCCTCCTGCTGGAACGTCCGCTGGTGTGCGGGTTCGACTCCGCGGACGGCAGGGCGGCGATCCGGCGCATCAACCAGATGCACCGCGCGTACGACATCACCAACGACGACATGCTGTACGTGCTGGCCACGTTCGTCGTGGTCCCGAAGCGATGGATCGACGACTACGGCTGGCGCAGGATGACCTACGACGAGGTCACGGCCACCGTGCACTACTACCGCAAGCTCGCCCGGCACATGAACATCGCGGACGTTCCCGAGAGGTACGAGGACTTCGCCGATCTGATGGACTCCTACGAAGCCGCGCATTTCGCCTTCGACGACGGCGGCCGGCGTGTCGCGGACCTCACCATGGACCTGATGGCCGGCTTCTATCCGGCCCCGCTCCGCCCGGCCGTGCGGGTGTTCTCCCGCGGGCTGATGGACCGGCCGTTGCTCGACGCCTTCGGGTACGACGAGCCGCCGGCGCCGGTGCGAGCGGCCGCCCGGGCGGGCATGCGGGTGCGCGCGGCCGTCGTCCGCGGTCTGCCGCCCCGCCGGCGAGCCCAGACCTTCGGCCGCAGCCGGCGGATGAAGACCTACGGTCCCGGTGAGGCCGTGACGGAGCGACTCGGCACCTTTCCCAGTTGCCCCGTGCACGCCGATGCCGAGATGATGGCGGGATGAGCGACCTCCGGCTTGACGGCCTCGACACCGTCGGCGCGACCGATCTCTTCGACTCGCTGCCGCCGGTGCGCGTGGCCGAGATCCTCGGGCGATGGCACGGGAGCGAGGTCCCGACCGGGCACCCGCTGGACGGGCTTCTCGACGTCTCCGGCTGGTACGGCAAGGAGTTCGTCGATGCCGACCGGGTGCATCCGCTGCTCTTCGGATCGGCCGGGGCGCTCTACGCGGTGAATCCGAAGCTCATGCCGCTCGGTCTGCTCAACCGCCTCGGCCGCCGCTTCCCGCGGTGGCTGCCGCCCGGCGGCACGGCGCTCTTCCGGCTGGCCGCCACCCGCAGACCCCGCGCGCGGCTCCGCGACGTGCAGTACCGAGGGGTGGTGAGCGCGGCGATGGTCTACGACGACCTGCCGGTCATCGACCACTTCCGCCGACTCGGACCGGACTCGCTCCTGGGGGCGATGGATCTCCGGGGCTCCGACAGGCCGTACTTCTTCCTCCTCGAACGCGACTGACGCCCGGCCGGGGACGGCGCATCCGTCAGGGCAGGAGAATCAGCTCTCGGAGATCTTCGGCTCGACCTCGACCTGAGGAGCGGACTGAGTGGCCTTTTCCACGAGCGGGCGCACACCCTCGGCGAACCAGAACGCTTCCTCGATGTGCGGCTGCCCGGACAGCACGAAGTGATCGATGCCGACCCCGCGGTACTGCGCGATCAGGTCGGCGATCTCGGCATGACTGCCCACCAGGGCGGTTCCGGCGCCGCCGCGGACCAGACCGTAGCCGGCCCAGAGACCCGGGTAGACCTCGAGGTTCTCGATGTCCGAGCTCAGCTGGGCCTGGCGCTTCTGGCCTTCGGACTCGGCCTTGGCGATCGCCGCGCGAGTGAACTCGATGACGCTGCGGTCCATCCGGTCGACCAGTTTGCGGGCCTCGGCCCAGGCCTCCTCGCGAGTGTCGCGGGCGATCACGTGCGCCCGGATGCCGAACGACAGGTCGCGGCCGTGGCGCGCGGATCGTCGTCGTACGTCGTCGACGAGCTCCCCGACGGCCGCGGGCGGTTCGGTCCACGTGAGGTAGGTGTCGACGGTCTGCGCCGCCGTCTCGCGGGCCGCCTCGCTGGCCCCGCCGAAGAAGACCTCCGGCACCGGCGACGGCGGGTTGTGCACGACGGCCCCGGCCACGTCGTAGTACTCGCCGGCGAAGTCGAACGGGGTGCCCGACCACGCTTCGCGCACGATCTTCACGAATTCGGTGGTGCGGGCGTACCGCTCGTCCTTGCTCAGACGGTCGCCGAAGCGGGCCTGCTCGGTCCGGTCGCCGCCGGTCACCACGTTCAGGGCGAGCCGCCCGCCGGACAGCTCGTGGAAGGCGGCGGCTTGCTGCGCCGCCAGGGTCGGGGACACCAGGCCTGGCCGGAAGGCGACCAGGAACTTCAGGCGGCTGGTCTGTGGGATCAGCGCGGCGGCGGTGACCCAGGCGTCGTTGCACCACGTGCCGGTCGGGGTCAGCACCGCCTCGAAGCCCAGTTGCTCGGCGGTCTTGGCGACCAGTGCCAGGTAGTCGAGGGAAGCCGGTCGGTGCGCGGACGCGAAGCCCTCCTGCACGGCGGCGCCGACCACCTCGCGACCGTCGCCGGTCGTGGGGAGGTACCAGTGGAAATGCGGGGTGGTCATGAGATCTCCAGATCGGTCGGGACGGAGGCGACGCCGAGGTGCCGCAGCACGAGCTCGCGCAGCTCCACCAGGCGGAGGTCGTCGCGTTCGCGTGGACGGGGGACGTCGACGGTGAGGTCGTGGGCGATGCGGCCGTCGTCGAGCACGATGACGCGGTCGGCCAGGACGACGGCCTCCTCGACGTCGTGGGTGACCAGGAGCGCGGCGAATCCATGTTCGGCCCACAGGCGGGTGAGCAGGGTGTGCGCCTCCAGCCGGGTGAGCGCATCGAGGGCGCCGAAAGGCTCGTCGAGCAGCAGCAGGTCGGGCTCCCGGACCAGCGCACGGGCGAGCGAGGCGCGTTGCGCCTCCCCGCCGGACAGGGTCAGCGGCCAGGCGTCGACGCGGTGACCGAGTCCCACCTCGCCGAGGGCCCCGACAGCGAGTGCGTCGAGGTCGCGCCGGGAGGCCCCGGGGCGCTGCAGGTTCAGCGAGACGTTGGCGCGGACCTTACGCCAGGGCAGGAGTCGCGGCTCCTGGAAGGCGACGGCCCGTGAGCCGTCGACCTCGACGGTCCCACCGTGCTCGGCGTCCAGCCCGGCGACGATCCGCAGCAGCGTCGACTTTCCCGAACCGGATCGCCCGACCAGCGCGATGATCTCGCCACGGTGCACGTCCAGATCGATGCCGGTCAGGACGCCGACCTCGCCGAACGACCGGGAGACGTCCCGGACCTGCGCGAGGACCGCCCCTTGAGCCTGTCCCGCTCCTCGAGCTCGTCCCGCTCCTTGAGCTTGTCCTGCTCCTTGAGCTCGTCCCGCTCCTTGAGCTCGTCCCGCTCCTTGAGCTCGTCGAAAGGTCATCGCGCCACTCCTTGAGCTTGTCTTGCTCCTTGAGCTCGTCGAAAGGTCATCGCGCCACTCCTTGAGCTTGTCTTGCTCCTTGAGCTTGTCGAAAGGTCATCGCGCCGCTCCTTGAGCTTGTCTTGCTCCTTGAGCTTGTCGAAAGGTCATCGCGCCGCTCCTTGAGCTTGTCTTGCTCCTTGAGCTTGTCGAAAGGTCATCGCGCCGCTCCTTGAGCTTGTCTTGCTCCTTGAGCTTGTCGAAAGGTCATCGCGCCGCTCCTTGAGCTTGTCTTGCTCCTTGAGCTTGTCGAAAGGTCATCGCGCCACCCTCCAGCGCAGCAGGTACGACTCCAGGCCGCGGACGATCCAATCGGTGGTGAGGCCGAGGAACGCGTAGATCACCAGGCCGAGCACGATGATGTCGTCGCGCAGGTAGGTGCGCGCATTCATCACCAGGTAGCCCAGGCCGGCGTCGGCGTTGATCTGCTCGGCGACGATCAGCGAGAGCCACGCCACCGAGAGCGACAGGCGGAAGCCGGTGAGCGCACTGGGCACCGAGCCGGGCAGGATCACGGTCCGGGCCAGGCCCCAGCGGCCCAGGCCGAGCGACCGGCCGGCCTCGATGAGCTTCGGGTCGACGCTCTGGATGCCCGCGACCAGATTGAGGTAGAGCGGAAACATGACGCCGAGCGCGATCAGGAAGATCTTCGGCTCCTCGCCGATGCCGAACCAGACGACGAAGAGGGGTATCAGTCCGAGGAAGGGGATGGTGCGCAGCATCTGCAAGGGCGGGTCGATCGCCAGGTCGGCGACCCGGAAGAAGCCCACGAGCAGCCCCAGGACCAGTGCGAGGGTCACGCCCAGGACCAGACCGTAGGCGACGCGTTCGAGCGAGACCGGCAGCGCCGCGGACAGGCTCCCGTCGGCCCACGTCTCCTGGGCGGCGGCGAACACCTGCGAGGGCGCGGCCAGCTTGTCCTCGGGGAGCACCCCGGTCACGGACAGGACTTGCCACAGGATCAGGAGCACGACGGGCGAGACCAGCCGGAGCAGCGCCGACCAGCCGATCGTCGGCAGCCGGATCGCCGACAGCCGTTGCGCGATCGAGACGCGCTCCGGGTTCTCGGAAACGTGGCCGGGACCGGACCGCACGGAAGGGGCATCGAGCGGCGGCCGGGTGAGCACGCCGGTCATGATCGGTTCTCCTCCACGACCGGGTTGAACTCGTCGTCGAAGTACTCCGTGGCGTCGGGCTTGTTCGGGATCACGCCGGCGCCGGAGAAGAGGTCGATCAGCTTCTGCTGCTTGGCGATCCGTTCGGCGTCGATCGGCACGATCTCCCGGGCCGAGGTGTCGAAGGTGGCGGCGGCCACCGGCTCCGGGAGCGTGGTCAGCCTGCTGAAGATCGGCACCCACTTGTCCTTGTTGTGCACGGCCCATCGCTGTGCGCGGGTCACCCGGCCGACGAAGTCGGAGAGCGCGGCGTTCTTCGCCTTGTCGCCCAGCGCCGCGTCGGAGGCGAGGTAGTAGCCCTGTTGCGTCGTCAGGCCGGTGCCGTCGGCCAGCACGCGCGCCTTGCTCTGCTGCTGCGCGATCACCGCGTACGGATTCCACACGGCCCAGGCATCGATCTGCCCGGCGTTGAACGCCGCGAGCCCCTCGTTCGGCGTCAGGTACGTCTCGGTGACGTCGCCGGGTTCCAGCCCGGCCTGATCCAGCAGGGCCAGCACCAGTCCGTTGGAGCTGGATCCTTTGGTGAAAGCGATCCTCTTGCCCTTCAATTCGCCGACCGACCTGATCGGCGAGCCGGCCGGCACCAGCAGGAAGTCGTTGGCCGTGCTGCCGGCGAGGATCGCGATAATCTTCAGTGGAGATCCGGCCGACTGAGCGAACAGCGCGGGGACGTCACCGGTGGAGCCGACGTCCACCTTGCCCGCCGCGGCGGCTTCGAGCAGGGGCGGGCCGGCCTCGAAGGTGGCCCACCTGATCTTGTAGGGGAGGTCGCTCAGTTCCCCCGCGGATTCGAGCAGCGTCTGCGTGGACTTGACCTGGTCACCGACGACCAGGGTGATCTCTCCCGAGCCGGCGCTGTCGTCGCTCCCGCCGTCGTTCGCGGAGCAGGCGGTCCCGGCCATCGTGAGCGCGGCCGCCGCCGCGAGAGACACACCGAACCGACCGAACTTCCACCGTGACACGTCACTGCTCCTCTGCATCGAACAACCCGCCCTCGTGGCGGTACGACGAGTGTTCGCAAGCGGGCTCCGGCGGGTCAATCGGCCGCCGGTCGCACCTCTGAAACGGAGATGTCTTCGCAGGTCAAAAGGGTTCGCGTTGCGTTCACCGTGGGCCCAAAGTTCTGCTCACGCCGAGTCTGAATCGGCAGGCTAGAGTCACCGGGTACGGGGCGCGAACGAGATGGACGGGAGCCGACTATGGCGCGGGTGCTGATCACGGTGGACGATCTGGTCGAGGAGCTGCTGTCGAACCGGCCGCCCGTGGTCCTGGATGTGCGGTGGCGACTCGGCGACGACGACGGCTTCGCCCAGTACAAGGCCGGGCATGTTCCCGGCGCGGTGTACGTCGATCTGGACGCCGAGCTCGCCGCGCCGCCGAGCGCGGAGCAGGGACGGCACCCGCTTCCGGGTGTGGGAGATCTGCAGGCCGCGGCCCAGCGGTGGGGGATCGACGCCGGCGCACCCGTCGTCGTGTACGACGACTGCGGGGGAACCTCGGCGGCGCGCGCCTGGTGGCTGCTGCGGTGGGGCGGCCTGGCCGACGTACGACTGCTCGACGGCGGGCTGAGCGCCTGGCGGTCGGCCGGGTTGCGGCTTTCCTCGGGGGATACCGTGCCGCGCTCGGGCAACGTCGTCCTGACCCCCGGCGGGATGCCGACGGCCGACATCGACGAGGTGGCTGCCGGCGGGGCGCTGTTGCTCGACGCGCGGGCCGGGGACCGGTACCGCGGGGAGACCGAACCGGTGGATCCGCGTCCCGGTCACATCCCCGGCGCGGTCAGTGCACCGACCGCCGAGAACCTCACGGCAGCAGGGACTTTCCGTGAGTCGGGCGAGTTGCGCGAGCGGTTCGCCGCGCTCGGCGCGGACGGCGGGCGGCTGGTGGTCTACTGCGGATCCGGAATCAATGCCGCGCACCAGATCGCGGCGCTGGAGCTCGCCGGCCACCCGGGTGCCGTGCTGTACCCGGGCTCGTACTCACAGTGGAGCAATGACGAGACCCGCCCGGTCGAGACCGGCGAGTGAGCCGGTGACCGGGCGGGCCCGGGAGTGCTGAATGCCCCGCGGGATCCGCGAGGTCAGTGGTCGTCGTAATGCCCGTCGTGCGCGGCGTGGCGGTGACCGTCGTGCAGGTAGTCGACGTGATCGCCGTGCGGAACGGCGTCGTGGCCGCAGTTCTCGTCGTGCTCGTGGGCGTGGTCGGCGTGAACCACGTGCTCGGCGGGCTCGCACTCGTCGTAGTGGCCGTCGTGCTCGCGGTGCAGGTGGCCGTCGTGCGCGTAGTCGACGTGGTCGCCGTGCGGGACCGCGGTATGACCGCAGTCGGCGCCGTGCTGGTGGTCGTGGTCCGGGTGCTCGGTGTGCAGGCTCGGCATGGAGGTCCTTCCAGGAAGTATCGCAATATGCGCATTGATGAATGTATTTCCCGGTCGACCCGATGTCAACGCCCCGACGGCCCCGGGGCTCAGCCCTGGCGTGCCTTGAAGCGGGGATTCTTCTTGTTGATCACGAAGATCCGCCCGCGACGCCGGACGACCTGCGAGCCGGGCTGGTTCTTCATGGACTTGAGTGAGTTGCGAACCTTCACGGGTGCTCCTTACTGAAAACAGTTATCAATAAGGAAGAATAGCGGGATCCCGGAACCGGTCGCAAGGTCGCGCGGACGGCTACCCGTTGTGCTGCGAGCGCACCGCGTGCGTGCGCGGGAGGAAACGCCCCGCGATCGGCAGGAGGATCGCGAGTGAGAGCCAGGTCCACTGTCCGGCCTCCGGGCCGAAGCGCAGCGCGATCGGGATAGAGGCCCCGAACACCACGGGTGGGAGCCAGGCGGTGATCAGCCCGGCGGCGCGTTGCACACCCGTCGTCGGATTGCGCTCGAGCCCACGGATCCGGCCGAGCCAGGAGACGGCGATCTGAGCCAGCGAGGCCAGGGCGATGTTCAGGGCGTAGAGGGCAGTGGGCAGTGCGAAGTCCGACGAGGCCGGGTCGCTGATGCCCTGCGTGGTGAACGGGATGACGATCACCAGGCCGACCGCGACGAGGTTCGCCGTCATGGTCGGTCCGTCGAGTCCGCTGAGCTCGCGCATCAGCCGGACGTTGGCCCGCCAGAACGCGACGATCACCACGAAACTCAGTGCGAAGCCGAACAACTGGGACCCGAAACCGGATGCCAGCAGACTGTCGACGCTCCGCCATGCCTCTCCCGGCGGTGCGTCGAGGTTCGCGATGAGCAGGGTTGCCGAGAATCCGTAGATCGCGTCGAAGAACGCAACTCCGCGGCCGTACTCGTTGCTGTCCAGGGAGAAGAAGGTCTGCGGATCGTGCCGGCGTGGCGCCGGCGGCGATGCGGTCATGGACAAAGGATGGCACCGCTGCCGAGCCGCCGCCGGTGGTTCGCCGCGGTCGGCTACACCTGGTCGAGGCGCCGGAGCAGGGTGCGGGTCCGGGCGCGGCGGTCGGGGTCCCGGTCGAAGACGATGCCGACGAACTCGTCGACTCCGGCCGCGGCCACGTCGGCGATCCGCGCGGCGACGGTCTCCTCGTCGCCGATGATCGCCGCATCCGAGGAGTGCTCGAAGCCCTCGCGGTCGAGCATCGCGCGGTAGGAGGGCAGGGCGTTGTACACCGCGAACTGCTCGGCGGCGCTGGCGCGAGCCCCGTCGACGTCGTCGGTCACGGCCACCGGCAGCATGGCCACCACGCGCACCGCGTCTGCGGGGCGTCCGGCATCGACGGCGGCGGCGCGCAGGGTCGGGCCGATGTGATCCCGGAGGGTCCGAGGTCCGGTCATCCAGGTAACCGTGCCCGACGTACGACGTCCCGCGACGCCGAGCATCTTGGGGCCGAGCGCGGCGAGATAGACGTCCGGTGCGGGAATGTCGGTCAACGTGAGGCTGCCGCGCGTGGTCACGAAATCACCTGCAGTGGAGACCTTTTCGCCGTTCAACAGGGGTAGCAGGCCGTCGAGAAACTCATTGGTCCGGCGGACCGGGTGATCGTACGGGACTCCCCACATGCCCTCGGTGACCACTTGGTGACTCAGCCCGAGCCCGAGGCTGAGGCGGCCGCCGACGACGGCGTTGGCGGTGAGGGCCCGCTGCGCGAGCAGCATCGGATGCTGGTTCTGAATGGGCAGTACGCCGGTGCCGAACCGGATCTCGGGCACGCTGTTCCCGGCGACGGCGATCATGGTCAGCAGATCCGGCTCGTTGGGCATCTGGGTGGACCAGACACGACGGAAACCCTCGTTGTGCAGCGCGTGGAGGCTTTCGACTGCGCGGGTGGCCGAAGCCGTGCGCGCGTTGATGTTCCAGACGACGCTGACCTGCATGCTTGCTCCTCGGGGAGTTTCGGGACGACTATTCGAGACACTACGCGTGGACGTCGTGCATGTCTCCGCGAACGAATTGTGAGACATTGGTGTCATATTGTGTCAAAGTCTCGTCGTCGAGCCCGGACGGCGATGACCACCCGGAAGAGGATCGTCATGGAACTCGTGATCAGCCCGGCGCGGCAGCGGCTGCGGGACAGGGTCAAGCGCTGCACCGGCTTCGACCTGCTCCCCGGCCACGACGTGCAGGCGGCCTACCTCGCCGGACACACCGCGGGTGATCCGGTGGCCGAACGCTTCGTCGCCGAGACCTACCACGGGGAGATGGGGCCCGAACGGGCCCGGGACCTGCTCGACGAGGCGCTGCGCGTCGGGATCGACGGGGTGCCCGACGCGCCGGCCTCGATGCGTGCGCTGTTCCAGGAGTTCGAGACCGTTCCGGACTGGGTGGACCCCGAACTGGTCGAGCGCGGCGCCGCGGTGTGGCGGCGCTGGGGCTACAGCCTCGGCGCAGTGGGCAACGCCGGGACCATGGACACCTACACCGAAGGCTCGCTCGCGGTGCCGCTTTCGCTGTCCGGCGGGTACGCCGGCGCCAGCGCGCTGCACCGCTACCTGGAGACCACGCGCTGGTGGTTGGAGGTCTGCAAGCCCGGCGCTGTGCTCACCCCCGGCTCGCGCGCCCGCGAGGTGTCCCTGAAGGTCCGGGTGATGCATGTGTCGGTGCGGGCACGAGTCGCCGAACACCCGGAGTGGAACGCGACTGCGCACGGCCTGCCGATCAGCCAGAGCGAGATGATGCTGACCCTGCTCGGCGGCAGCGTCGGTCCGGCGCTCGGGCTCTACTCGCTGGGCTTTTTCACCAGTCCTGCCGAGATGCGTGCGGTGCTGCACTTCAACAGGTATCTCGGGCACCTGGTGGGCTGTCGCGTCGACCGCATGTACCCGGAGACGGTCGGCGACGGGGTGCGCCTGCTCTACTACTTCGACGCCACTCGCAAGGATGATTCCGGGCCGCTGGGCCCGGAGCTGGTCGAGGCTTTCGTCCCGTCTTTCGCGCCCGGCGACGACGTCCGCGGCCTGGACCGGATCCGCGCGCAGTACCACCTGCACCTGCAGGCCGGGTACACGCGACTGTTCATGCTCCCGTGGAACCGGCGCAGATACCGGTTGCCCAGCGGAATCCCCGGTGTGCTGCTCCTGGTGGGCCGAGCACCGCTGATCGTGCTGGTAGAACTGCTGCGACGGGTGTCCCCCGGCGTCGACCGGCGCTGGCAGGAGTCGTCCTACCGGCGGTGGAGCCGTTGGCACGCATGGCACCTCGGTCAGCGCGAGGAGCGCTTCGATGCGGGGCGCCGGCTGCGCCGCTGACCCGCACCGGATCGTCGATGTCCGGATCGCCGGGATTCACTAGGCTGGCCTGTGCAGTCGTCCCCTGCCGGAGAGTCCGCCCATGCCGTCGGAGAAGCAGCCGAACCCCCCGGGTCGCCTGGTCCGCGCTGACCGCCGACCAGGCGCTCGAGCGGCTCGGCGTGACTCCGCGCGGACTCGACACCGCGCGCGCTGAGAAGCTGCTCGGACGGTGGGGGCCGAATGCCCTGGAAGCGGCGGCGACCGTACCGTGGTGGCGAATCCTGTTGCGGCAGTCGATGAGCCCGCTCATCGCGATCCTGTTGGTGGCCGGCATCATCACCTCTGTCCAGCGGCACTGGGTGGACGCGGGTGCGATCTTCCTGGTGCTCGCCCTCAACGCCTCGCTCGGGTTCTGGCAGGAACGCAAGGCCGAGCGGGAGGTCCGCGCCCTCGCGTCGATGTCGATCACCACGGCCCGGGTCCGCCGGCCCGGCGACGACGCCGTCCACCGGGTGCCCGCCGATCGGCTGGTCCCCGGCGATGTGGCGCTGCTCGACAGCGGCGATCAGGTGCCCGCGGATCTGCGCCTGCTGACGGTCAACGGCCTGCAGGTGGACGAGTCGATGCTGACCGGCGAATCGATCGCGGTCGCCAAGGACCGGCGCCGGTGCCGGCGGATGCCCCGATCGGCGACCGCCGCTGTATGGCCTTCAGCGGAACCTTCGTGACCGGCGGCCGGGCCACCGGAGTGGTGGTGGCGACCGGCACCCGCACCGAACTCGGCGCCATCAGCGAGTTGATCGCAGGCCCGCCGGTCAAGACGCCCCTGGAACTGCTGACCGCCCGCCTGGAGAAGTGGATCGGCATCGCGATCCTGGCCGCGGTGGTCTTCACCTTCGGCGCCGGACTGCTGGGCGGATACACCGTGTCCGAGATGTTCCGGACGGCGGTGGCGTTGTCGGTGGCTTCGATCCCCGAATCGCTGCCCATCATCCTCACAGTGGCGATGAGCGTCGGCGTGGCGCGCATGGCGAAGCGGCATGCGATCGTGCGCACGCTGCCGGCCGTCGAGACCCTCGGCTCGACTACGGTGATCGCGTCGGACAAGACCGGAACGCTGACCCAGAACAAGCTGACCGTCGAACGGGTGTGGACCGTGGACGGACCCTGGGTGCCGGGCGTGCCGGCGGGTCCCGCCGCGCGCGCCGCACTCCGGGCCGGAGTCCTCACCAACGAGGCCAAGCGCGACGAATCCGGTGTGCTGCACGGGGATGCGGTGGATGTCGCCATGGCCGAAGTGGCTCTCGCCGCGGGTGCCGCGGCCGATGCCGAGCGCGCCGAGCCGCCGCTGGCTTACACCCCGTACGAGCCCGCGCTGCGGTACTCCCAGGCGGTGCGCCGGGACTCGACGGGTCGACGCACGCTCTACGTCAAAGGGCAGCCGGACATCATCGCGGGACTGTGCGGCCGAGTGGCCACCGGCACCGGCACCGGCACCGACGAACCGGCCGCCGTGCCGATGGACTCCGCCACCGTGATGGCGGCGAACGATGCACTGGCTGCCGAGGGACTCCGCGTCCTCGCCGCCGCACACCGCGTCCTCGACGACGACGAGCCCGTGGCCGATCCGCTGCCGGCACCGCACGATCTGGTGTTCCTCGGACTGGAGGGCATGACCGACCCGCCGCGCGAGGGCGTCGCCCGGGCCGTCGCCGACTGCCGCCAGGCGGGGATCGCGGTCACGATGATCACCGGGGACCAGCCCGCCACGGCCGAGGCGATCGCCCGCAGACTCGGCCTGGATTCGGCGGCGGCGCCGGTGACCGGGGCGGAGATGGCGGGCCTGGACGACGACCAGCTCGCCGACCGGCTGGCGGAGACCTCCGTCGCGGCTCGGGTCTCTCCGCACGACAAGCTGCGGATCGTCGGCGCCCTCCAGGCACGTGGCGAAGTGGTCGCGGTGACCGGCGACGGGGTGAACGACGCGCCCGCCCTCAAGGCCGCGTCGATCGGCGTCGCGATGGGACGGGACGGGACCGACGTCGCCCGCGAGGCCGCGGACGTGGTGCTGACCGACGACGACTTCGTGACCATCGTCGACGCGGTCGAGCAGGGCCGCGTCACCTTCTCCGCCATCCGGAAGGCCACGTTCTTTCTGCTGTCGACCGCGGTGGCCGGTGTGCTGGCGCTGTCGGTCAACGTGCTGCTCGACCAGCCGCTGCTGTTTCTTCCGGTGCAGATCCTGTGGATCAATCTGGTCACCAGCGGTATCCAGGATGTGGCGCTGGCATTGGAACCGGCCGAGGGCGACGAGCTGAAGCGGAAGCCGCGGCCGCGCAGCGAAGGGGTGCTGTCCCGCACGCTGTGGGTGCGGACCTTCCTGACCGGCGCGTGGATGGGCGCGCTGGTGCTGGCCGTCTACGGCTGGGCGCTGAGCGAGGGTTCGACCGTCGAGCACGCCCGTACCATGGCGCTGACGACGTTCGTGCTGTTCAACTTCGTTCAGGTCGGCAACGCGCGTACCGAGCACCGGTCGCTGCTGACGCTCAGTCCGCTGCGGAACAAGCTGCTGGTGAGCACCGCCGTCGGCTCGATCGTCCTGCTGTGGGCGGCGATGAGTTGGTCGGTGTCGACCGGTCTTCTCGGTGTGACACCGCTGAGCCTGACGGACTGGGTCTCCTGCGGGCTGATCGCGCTGACCGTGCTGGTGCTGGTGGAGGCGGACAAGCTCGTGCGGAACCGGATCCGGGCGCGCCGTGCGCTCACCCGCGCAGGATGATTTCCGGCGTCGAGGAGGTGCGGGCGCCGATCATCGGGAAGAATCGAGCCTGGACCAGTTGGGAGGATCCATGACCGATTCCGTTGCCGCACCGCTCGGGCCCGTCGAACTGATGGTGGTGTCTCTCGCCCCGGGTGGGCCGTCGCCCGAGCTGCTTGCTGCTCTCGCCGCGCAGGTGGACGCGCAGACCGTCCGGGTGCTCGACTTCGTCGTGGTGCACAAGACCGAATCGGGCGACGTCGAGGTGACCGAACTGGAGCTGGACGCTCTCGGCGGCGCGGCGCTGGAACTGGCGGTGCCGGGCCTGACCGGCGACGAGGACATCGCCCTGCTGGCCGAGACCCTGGTGGCCGGGGAGACTTCCGCGATCGTGGCGCTCGAGCTCGTCTGGGCTCGAGAGCTCGGTGCGCGGCTGGCCGCCGAGGGCAGCGAAGTGATTGCTGCGGAGCGTATCCCGGCCTCCGTGGTCAACGAGATCGCCGCACTCCACGACTGATCCGCCCATCGGCCACTCGACCCACGAGGAGAACTACGACATGCGACGAGCAGGACGGCCCGGACTCATCGGTCTCGCGGCCCGCACCGCGGTGGTGACCGGCACCGCCAACGCCATGGGCAATCGTGCCCACAGCAAGCGCCTCGCCCAGGAGCAGGCCGCGCAGCAGGCCGCGTGGCAGCAGCAACAGGCGCAGCAGGCCGCGTTCGCCGCCCAGCAGGCTCCGGCCGCAGCGGCTCCGTCGCCGTCTCCGGCCGGTGGCGTCGATCTGACCGCGGAACTGATGAAGCTCGCGGATCTGCGTACTCAGGGGCTGCTGACCGACGAGGAGTTCGCGGCGGCCAAAGCCAAGCTCCTGGGCTAGTGCGGGTCAGCGGCGCAGGGCGTCGGCGATCGGGACGTCGCCGTCGGTGAAAGGGATGTCCCGGCCGACGGTGGACGGGTCGGCGAGGACGGCGGCGGCCACCTCGGCGACGTTCGCTCGCGAAGTACCGGGGTTGTCGGCGGCGCGGACCGCTTCGGGGTCGATCTTTCCCGTCGGCTCGTCGAGGGTCAGCCGGCCGGGCATCAGGATGGTCCAGTCGAGGTCGGCCGCGCGGAGAGCGGTGTCGGCCGCCGCCTTGGCCTCCGCGTACGCGTAGAACGAATCCCCCTCGGGCACACCGTGATCGGGTCCGGCGCCGAGATACGACACCATCACGTAGCGCCGCACTCCGGCCTCCTGCGCGGCCTGCATGGTGCGGATCGCGGCGTCCCGGTCGACGGCGTAGGTGCGCGCGGGGTTCCCGCCGCCGGCACCGGCCGAGAACACCAGCGCGTCGGCGCCGCGGACCACGGCGGCCAACTCGGCTGCCGAGGCGTTCTCGACGTCGAGCAGGAGCGGCGTCGCGCCGGTGGCCGCCACGTCGACGGCGTGCTCGGCGCTGCGGACGACGGAGGTCACCTCGTCGCCGCGGGCGGTCAGGATCGGGGCCAGGAGGAGTGCCACCTTGCCGTGGCCTCCGATGATCACGATTTTCGACATGGCATCGACCGTACCGACCCCGGCTGAGACGCAGCCGTGCCCTGCCGTGTCGCTAGTGTCCTGTGTTGGAAGTTTCTCGATGGTTGCCGGGCCCCGGCATACCGCGAAAGAACTTTCGACACGGGACACTAGAGGCCGTGGCGGTCGAGGAACTCGACGACTGCCGTTTCGAAGACCTGGTTGTCGTCGCCGGCCACCATGTGTCCGGCGCCGGCCACGTCGGCGACCTGGGCGTGCGGGATGAGTGCGAGCGTGCGTGCGATGCCCTCGTCGCTCACCACATCCGAACGGCCGCCGCGGACCAGCAGCGTCGGCACCGTGACGTCGACGGCGGCCTCGGCCAGGATCTCCGGCCGGGTCGCCCGATGCGACTCGCTCGGGTCGCCGAGGAAGCGCGGATCCCAGTGCCAGTACCAGCGGCCGTCCGCCCGCTGCCGGACGTTCTTCTGGAGTCCGTCCAGGTTCCGGGTGCGTCTGCGCTCGGGGTAGTACTCGACGATGGCGTCGGCGACGTCGTCGAGCGTGGCGAAACCGCCCTGATGCGCGGCCATGAACGCACGGATGCGGTCGATGCCGCGCTCCTCGGTGTGGATCACCACGTCGACCATCACCAGCGCGGTCGCGATTCCGGGGTTGCGGCCGACGGTGTTCAGCGCGGTGATGCCGCCCAGCGAGGCGCCGACGAGGACCGGCGTGATCTGCAGGGTGCGCAGCACGGCGAGCAGATCGTCGGTGAACGCGTCCAGTTCGTAGTCGCCGTCGGCGGCCCATGACGAGTCGCCGTGCCCCCGCAGATCGAGGGTGTAGACCTCGCGCCCGCGCGCGGCGAGATCGGCTGCCGAGCGGTCCCACGAATGCCGGGTCTGTCCCCCGCCGTGCAGAAACAGCAGGGGCGAGCGGCCGTCGGCCCGGCCGGTCGGCCGCCAATGGTCGCCGGTGAGCGTCAGGCCGCCGCTTTCGACGGTGAACGGCACCCGAGCGCCCTCCGGAGCGACTGTCGCCGACGGTGGGTCCGGCAGCCAGGCCCGCACGTCGGAGAGGAACTCCTCGATCGCCGGAATGTCGGCGTTCGGGAAGCGGTCGGCGAGCCGCTCCAGATGGATCTCGGAGAACGGATCGGCGATCAGATCGGCGATGTAGTGGCGGCGGATCACCAAGAACTGCTGGGTCTGCTCGACGTAGTCCTCGATCCATTCGGTCGCCACGCGCTCGGCGGCGCTGTCGCTGGCCCAGTCCGCGGTGACGATCCCGGAGAGATCACCGTCGTCCCGGTGCAGGGCGAGCCGCTCGTCGCCGTCGTTCACGACGAGTTCGTCGCCGTCGAGCTCGACGAGATAATCGAAGCCCGTCATCCGGGTAATCGCGCCGTACGCGGCGATTCTCCTGGCGGCGTCGGGGAGATCGGTCGGGGCCGGTCCGGGATCGCTCATGATCACCACCGTAAGGCCGCGGGCTTCGCGCCGGATGCCGGGTCGGCGTCGCGGCGGCGCAGCACACCCGATCCGCAGGTATCATTTGCCGCACCGACGAACATTGACCGATTGAGGAGTGAAGCGCAGCAGTGGGCACAGCCACCGCCGCCGGGTCGTCCCCTGACGACCCGGGGGACAGTTGCCGGTACAAGACACACCCGATTCCCGCGGGGGAACGGCCGGACACCGGTGAGGCGGTGAGACGGCCTTGGTCTCGGCGAGCCTGACGCTGCTTCTCGGCATCGTCCTCACGATTCTCATCATCGCGGTGGGCGGCTACTTCGTCGCCCAGGAGTTCGCGTACATGTCCGTCGACCGTGCGCGCCTCGCGGCTCGGGCCGAAGAAGGCGATGCCGCGGCGAAGCGGGCGCTGGCCGTGACGCGCCGGACGTCGTTCATGCTGTCGGGTGCGCAACTGGGCATCACGGTGACCGGTCTGCTGGTGGGCTACGTGGCCGAGCCGCTGATCGGCGCCTCACTGGGGGTCCTGCTCGGCGGGGTCAACGTGCCGCCGGCGGTGAGCATCTCGGTCGGAACGGTCGGCGCTCTGGTGCTGGCGACCGTCGTGCAGATGATCTTCGGCGAGCTGTATCCGAAGAACCTCGCCATCGCCGCCCCGGAACCGCTCGCCCTCGGACTGTCCCGGTCGACGCTGATCTACCTGGCGTTGTTCGGGTGGCTCATCAAGATCTTCGACGTGGCGGCCAATCTGCTGCTGAAGCTGCTGCGGGTGGAGCCGGTGCACGACGTCGACTCGAGCGCCTCGCCGGACGATCTGAAGCGCGCGGTCGCCGACTCGCGGGACAGCGGTCACCTGCCCGCGGACCTGGCGATCCTGATCGACCGGGTGCTCGACTTCCCGGACGAGGACGTCGAGCACGCGATGAAACCGCGTTCCCAGGTCGACACGGTGCGCCGGGACTGCACGCTCGCCGAGCTGCGTGAACGGATGTCGCACGCGCACAGCCGGTACCCGGTCGTGGACGCGACGGGCGAACCCGTCGGCACCGTGGCCCTGATCGACCTGCTGCGCAGCCGCGAGCCCGACAGCGCGCCGGTCACCACCATCATGCGCAAACCCGTGGTGGTGCCCACGCTGATGCCGCTGCCCGACGCGCTGGAGCAGATGCGCGCCGACCGTGCTCAGCTGGCCTGCGCCATCGACGAGTACGGAGGTTTCGCCGGGATCCTCACCACCGAGGACATCGCCGAAGAACTGGTCGGTGAGCTCACCGACGAGCACGACGACGGTCCCGCAGCGGACGTCGTCGCCGAACGCGAGCGCGTGTGGCGCATGGAGGGCGGCATGCATCTCGACGAGGTGGAACGGGTCGTCGGACACCGCCTCCCGACGGGTGACTACGAGACCGTCGCCGGGCTGGTGATCGCGGTCGCGGGCGACTTCCCGGAGATCGGGCAGCGCGTGCGGGTGGACCTTCCGGACGATCCGGCCGACCTGGTGCACCACCATCCGGTGCGGCGCCGGCTCGAGGTGGAGACGCTGGCGGTGGACAGACACGTCCCGAGCGAACTGCGCGTGGAGCTGGTCGAAGCGGACGACGCCGAGCCTGAGAAGGAGGTGCGACGATGAGCTCACCCGCCTTCGTGATCATCGCGACCGTCGTGCTCATCGTTCTGAGCGCGTTCTTCGTGATCATCGAGTTCTCCCTGCTCGCTGCGCGCCCGCAACGACTGGAGCAACAGGCCCGCACGCGCCGATCGGCGCGTGCGGCACTGCGCGGAGTCAACGAGCTGACCATGATGCTCGCGGTGGCCCAGCTGGGCATCACCGCCTGCACCTTCGCGCTGGGCGCGGTGACGAAACCTGCCGTCGACTCGTGGCTCGCACCGGTCCTCTCCGGCTGGGGGCTGCCCGCCTGGCTCGCCGACGCCGCGGCCTTCGGGCTGGCGCTGCTGATCGTTACCTTTCTGCATCTGGTGATCGGCGAGATGACGCCCAAATCGTGGGCCATCGCGCATCCGGAGCTCGCCGCCAACCTGATCGGCATCCCGTCGCGCATGCTGGCCTGGCTACTCCGTCCGCTGCTGCTGTGGATCAATCGCATCGCGAACAAGCTGGTGGCGGCCAGCGGCTTCGTACCCGCGGACCGGCAGGCGCTCGGCGGCCAGGACATCGACACCATCCGCCAGGTGGTGGAGCATTCGGCGGCGGTGGGAACGCTCGACGACTCGTTCCGGACCCAGCTCGCCCAGGTGCTCGACTTGCAGGGACTGCGGCTCGCCGAGCTGTTGCCGTCCGGCCCGCCGCGGGCGACCGCGGTGCCGGAGGCCGCGACCGTGGAACAGCTCCGTGACGTCGCGGCGGAGTCGGGGCACCTGCGGGTCCTGGTCGAGCGCTCGGGCGCGGTGCCCGGCGTGGTGCACGTCCGGGACGTGCTGACCGAACCCGGCGACCGGCCCGTGACGGAGGTCCTGCGCGAGCCCTTCGTACTGGATGCGCAGACGCCGGCCTACGAGGCGCTGACCGGTATGCGGACCCGCGGCGAGCCGTTCGCCGTCGTGACCCGAGGCGGCGTCTTCGCGGGTGTGGTGACGTCGTCGGACCTGCTGCGCCGGGTGCTTCCGCACGGCGCCGAGCTCAGGTTGTGAACCCGGCCCCGCGGGCGGCCCGGGATCAGACCGGCGGGTGCAGGCCGCGTTCGGCGAGTCGGTCGAGGATCGCGGAATCCCCCAGGTAGGGCTCGGTGCTGCGCGGCCAGTGCACGATCACGTCGGTGTAGCCGAGATCGGCGGCCCGCCCGGTCAGCTCGTCGAAGGCGTCGACACTGCTCAGGGCCCGTACCGGGGCGCTGTCCAGACTCAGATAGGAGTCCGGAACACGGGCTCTCCCGGCCTCCTGCGCGGTGGCGGCCATGAGCTCCTAGGAGTGCTGAGCGCGTGCGAACCATTCGTCGAGGGTGTCGGCGCCGCGGCCGCCCTGGGTCACCCAGCCGTCGCCCTTTCGCGCGGCGAACCGGATCTGGCGCGGGCCGTCCCCGGCGAGCAGAAGAGGCAGTCGTGGGCGGACCGGACCGCCGGCCAGACGCATGTCGCGCGCAGAGTAGTAGTCGCCGTCGAACGTCACATGGTCGTCGGTCAGAGTCAGATCCAGGAGACGGACGAACTCCTGGAAGCGGTTCACTCGCTCCCGGACGGTCAGCCCGGGCTGCCCGAGGATCCCGTCGTCCGGGCTGCCGCCGACGCCCAGTCCGGCGAGCAGCCGCCCGCCGGAGATGTCGGCGAGGGTCTGCAGTTCGCGGGACAACGCCACCGGGTGCCGGAAGTTCGGGGAGAGGACGAAGCTGCCGATCCCCAGCGTCGAGGTGACTGAGGCGGCTGCGGTGAGCGTCGGCAGGCACGAGAACCAGCGTGCGTCCGGAAGTCCGCCCCAGACGAGGTGGTCGTAGGTCCACGCGTGGTCGAAGCCCAGCTCTTCGGCGCGTTGCCAGAGCGGTTTCGCCACGGTCCACGGCATGTCCGGCAGCAGGCAGATCCCGTAACGCATGGTCCGAACGTACTTCAGACTCACCGGTCGGCGCGGGCCGCGGCCGCGCAACCCGGATGCAACCGCCCCGGGGATAGTGTGCGCTGCACCACACCACATCAAAGGAGATGACATGGGACAGACCACCTTGCGCGGACTGATGGGCCTGCCGGCCGAGCCGGCGCCGTTGCGCGACTCCGCGCTCGTCATGATCGACTGTCAGAACACCTACACGCGCGGGATCATGGAGCTGGAAGGGGTGCAGGAGGCGCTCGACTCCGGTGCCGAACTGCTCGACAGAGCGCGGGGCCTCGGCGTACCGGTGGTGCACATCATGCACGACGCCGGTGAGGGCAGTCCGTACGACGTACGCGCGGAGATCGGGCAGATCGCCGCGAAGGTCGCCCCGCGCGACGGTGAGCCGGTGATCGTGAAGAACTTCCCGAACTCCTTCGTGGGGACCGGTCTCGACGAGCAATTGACGGCCCTCGGCACGCGGAACCTCGTCCTCGCCGGCTTCATGACGCACATGTGCGTCAACTCCACGGCTCGCGGGGCGTTCAGCCTCGGCTACGCGCCGACCGTTGTCGCCGCGGCGACCGCCACGCGCAGCCTTCCGGGCGCGGGCGGCGTCGGCGCTGCCGCGCTGCAAGCGGCGAGCCTCGCGGCCATCGACGATCTGTTCGGCATCGTCGTGCCCGACGCGGCCGCCGTGCCCTCGTAGGTGCGGGCGCTCCGCCAGAAGCTGTCGATGACCCCTGCGGCGAATTGGAGACCGACCTGCAGGCAAGTGAGGTAGCGGAATTCAACCGCCAGGCCATGAGAGATGTCGCCGAACGCTGGAGAGGTAGAGTCGCCGCAGTGTCCAATGCCAAGGAGTTGCGGGGAGATGTCACTGCCGACGTCCGACTTCGGTACGAGAAAGCAGTCCGGCGATCCGGGGAAGCCTACTCACTGCAGGGCGTCTATCAGCAGGATGGCAAACAATGGAAGATCTGCGGTCTAAGCTGGTAGAGAGGCGCTATCGTGCCTCATTTCTAGTCGCCGGAGTCGTGGTCGCCTATGTCTCGTACACGCTCCTTCGGGAGGCTCTCGGGGCGCTGGTCGGAATCAGCCGATATCCCGAAGCCTGGACGTGGTGGCTACCGGCACTCGCCCCGGCCTGTGCAGCTGCCGTTCTAGTATCGGCGACCTGGCGGCGTCCGGGCCGCACCGCGGCGAGGATCAGGAGCTTCGCAATCGGATACGGAGCACTCGCTCTGGTCCTAGCCGTGTTCATCTACACCTACTACGCGTGACCGCGTGCCACTCGGTTAGCGGTGGAGGCTCGCCGGGGTCCGGCGTCGAAGGTCGGTGCGATCAAGCGGATCCGCCGACCAGGGGGGTGCATGCCGAGGCGTTGCGGACGTGGGTGAAGCGGGCCGAGATCGACAGGGCATCGTGCCCTCGTAGGTGCGGGCGCTCCGCCAGAAGCCGGGCGCCGATCTCGCCGCATCCTTGCGCCATACCCACCAGGGGTATACCTTGGACTCGTAGGTACCCCATAGGGGTATGTCGAGGAGGAGGAAAGTCATGGCGAGCAGCGAGTACAAGGTGACCGGAATGACCTGCGGGCACTGCGAGGCCTCGGTCCGCGAAGAGGTCGGCGAGATCACCGGAGTCCAGGGCATCCAGGTCAGCGCCCAGACGGGCACGCTGGTGGTCACCGCCGACCAGCCTGTCGACGACGCCGCCGTGCTGTCCGCCGTCGAGGAGGCCGGCTACACGGCGGTCCGAGTCTGATGAAGGCCGGAACCCGCCTGGTGGTCTACGGCCTGGGCCTGGTGGTCGCCTTCGCGGCGGCGTTCGGCATCGCCCGGGCGGTGGTCCCGCAGACCACCGTCGACAGCTGGAACGAGCGGGCCGCCGAGCACGGTGCGCACGACGACGCCGCGCACGACGAGGGAACCGACTCGCACGACGGTCACGCAGCCGACGGACTCTCGCTGGAGTCCGGCGGTTTCATGCTGTCGACGGTCGAGGCGCCCACCACACTGGGCGCCGACGGGCGGCTGAGCTTCCAGATTCTCGACCGCGGGGGCGTGCCGGTCACCGACTACGCCGTCGAGCACGGCAAGGAACTGCACCTGATCGTCGTCCGCACCGACGGAACGCAGTTCCGGCACGTCCACCCGGAACTCGATCGGAACAGCGGAACGTGGTCGCTGCCGTGGCGCTGGGAGGCCGCGGGCGCGTATCGCGTGTACGCGGACTTCGTCCCCGCCGGCGACGGCGCGTCGGGGATCACGCTGTCGCAGCTGGTCGAGGTGGGCGGCGGAGCCTTCGAGCCGGTGCCCGCGCGACCGGTCCGCACCGCGGAGGTGGACGGATTCACCGTGACGGTCGACGGTGACCTGGTCGCCGGATCGGCACAGACCCTCACCCTCACCGTCGCCCGCGACGGCCGGCCGGTCACCGAGTTGCAGCCGTACCTCGGCGCCTACGGGCATCTGGTCGCGCTGCGGCAGGGCGATCTGGCCTACCTGCACGTCCACGCCGACGGCGCGGAGCCGGCGGAGGGGCAGACCGCCGGGCCCGACCTGAAGTTCGCCGCCGCCGCTCCGACGGAAGGCCGGTACCTGTTGTACCTGGACTTCCAGGCAGACGGCGCCGTCCATACCGCGCAGTTCGTGCTCGACGCACACGGCGCGCACGAACACGACCATGAGAAGTAGGAAGGCCATGAGAAGTAGGAAGGGCGGGTACCTGCGATGAGTACCTCCGCGCCGACTGAGGGCGCCTCGGTGCCCACGACGGGAGTAGAGCTGGAGATCGGCGGGATGACGTGCGCGTCGTGCGCCAATCGGATCGAGCGCAAGCTGAACAAGCTCGACGGCGTCTCGGCGACGGTCAACTACGCCACCGAGAAGGCCAAGGTGACCGTGCCCGAGGGCTACGACCCCGAGCTGCTGGTCGGCGAGGTCCGTAAGGCCGGGTACTCGGCGACGCTGCCCGTCGCGAAGAAGCCCGCGGCCTCGTCCGGCGAGGACGACGAGCCAGAGGACGCCGAACTGATCTCGCTGCGGCAGCGCCTGATCGGCGCGGTGGTCCTCACCGTGCCGGTGATCGCCATGGCGATGATCCCGGCGCTGCAGTTCGAGTACTGGCAGTGGTTGTCGCTGGCGCTGGCCTCGCCGGTGATCCTCTGGGGCGCCTGGCCTTTCCACCGCGCGGCCTGGGCGAATCTCAAGCAGGGCACCGCGACGATGGACACCCTGATCTCGATGGGCACCCTGACGGCATTCGCGTGGTCGGTGTACGCCCTCTTCTTCGGGACCGCGGGGACGCCCGGCATGACCCATCCGTTCGAGTTCACGATCGCCCCGTCGGACGGTGCGGGAAACATCTATCTGGAGGTGGGCGCCGGTGTCACGATGTTCATCCTGGCCGGGCGATACTTCGAGAAGCGATCCAAGCGTCAGGCCGGCGCCGCCCTGCGGGCCCTGCTCGAGCTCGGTGCGAAGGACGTCGCGGTGCTGCGCGGACCGGCGACTCCCGGCGGCGAACGGGCAGAGGTGAAGATCGGGATCGACGAGCTGACAGTCGGCGACGAGTTCGTGGTCCGGCCGGGCGAGAAGATCGCCACCGACGGCGTCGTCGTGTCCGGCAGTTCCGCGGTGGACGAGTCGATGCTGACCGGCGAGTCGGTGCCCGTCGAGGTGGCCGAGGGCGATGCGGTGACCGGTGCGACAGTCAACGCCGGGGGCCGCCTGGTAGTGCGCGCCACCCGGGTCGGTTCGGACACGCAGCTCGCACAGATGGCGAAGCTGGTCGAGGATGCGCAGACCGGAAAAGCCGAGGTGCAACGGCTGGCTGACCGGATCTCCGGGGTCTTCGTGCCGATCGTCATCGTCATCGCCGGAGTGACGCTGGGCGCCTGGCTCGGTGCCGGGTTCCCGGCGGCGGCCGCGTTCACCGCCGCGGTCGCGGTCCTGGTGATCGCCTGCCCGTGCGCACTCGGGCTGGCCACGCCGACCGCGCTGCTGGTCGGGACCGGCCGAGGTGCCCAGATGGGCGTGTTGATCAAGGGACCGGAAGTGCTGGAGTCCACTCGCCGGATCGACACCGTCGTGCTGGACAAGACCGGCACGGTCACCAGCGGCAAGATGACGCTCGTCGGCGTGATCGCGGAGGAGGGCGTGGACCGGATCGAGCTGCTGCGGCTGGCGGGCGCGCTGGAGAACGCTTCCGAGCATCCGATCGCGCAAGCGATCGCCAAGGGTGCCGGTGAGGAAGCCGGGACGTTGCCGGACCCGGAGGACTTCGCGAACGTCGAAGGCAAGGGGGTGCAGGGCATCGTCGACGGCCACGCCGTGGTGGTCGGACGCGAGAGCCTGCTGGCGGACTGGTCCCAGCATCTTTCGCCTGAGGTGTCCGACGCCAAGGCTGCCGCCGAGCGCGAGGGCAAGACCGTCGTCGCCGTCGGCTGGGACGGTCGGGCGCGTGGCGTCCTCGTCGTCGCGGACACCGTGAAACCGACCAGCGCACAGGCCATCTCCGAACTGAAAGAGCTCGGGCTGACGCCGGTCCTGCTGACCGGCGACAACGAGGACGTCGCCCGGCAGATCGCTGCCGAGGTGGGGATCGAGCGCGTGATCGCCGAGGTGCTGCCCGCGGAGAAGGTCGACGTGGTCGCCCGGTTGCAGAGCGAGGGCAAGGTGGTCGCGATGGTGGGCGACGGGGTGAACGACGCGCCGGCGCTGGCCCAGGCGGACCTCGGCCTGGCGATGGGCACCGGAACCGATGTGGCCATCGAGGCCGCCGACATCACTCTGGTGCGGGGCGATCTGCGCAGCGCCGTCGACGCGATCCGGTTGTCGCGCAAGACGCTCAGCACCATCAAGACGAACCTGTTCTGGGCCTTCGCCTACAACACGGCGGCGATTCCGGTGGCGGCGCTCGGCATGCTCAACCCGATGCTGGCCGGTGCGGCGATGGCGTTCTCGAGTGTCTTCGTCGTCGGCAACAGCCTCCGGCTGCGAGGATTTCAGAGTGTCACCCGATGATCGAGGGGGTTGGTGATCTCGACTCGCTGCGCTCGCTCAATCGTCGAAGTGGGAGAGGATTTCGACTCGCTGCGCTCGCTCAATCATCGGAGCGGGGTTGCCCCTCGATCGTCGAAGTGGGTTGGCTGCTCGGTCGTCGGGTGGGAGAGGATTTCGACTCGCTGCGCTCGCTCAATCATCGAAGTGGGGTTTGCCCCCTCGATCATCGGAGTGGGTTGGCTGCTCGGTCGTCGGGTGGGAGAGGATTTCGACTCGCTGCGCTCGCTCAATCATCGAAGTGGGGTTGGCTGCTCGATCGTCGAAGTGGCTCGATCGTCGAAGTGGGGTGTTCCCCCGGAGCGGGGGGTTTGCCCTTCGATGATTGAGCGAGCGAAGCGAGTCGAAATCAACCTGTACAGAATGAGTCGAAATCAACCTGTACAGAATCACGAGGAGCACGAGGACACGATCATGACTGAGGACCATTCGCACGCGCACCATCCGCGCGGCTACGACGACCAGAAAGAGCAGTACCTCAAGCGCATGCGGCGCATCGAGGGGCAGGCGCGCGGCATCGCGAAGATGATCGACGAGGACAAATACTGCATCGACATTCTGACACAGATCAGCGCGCTCACCCGCGCCGTGCAGGGCGTCGCGACGGGGCTTCTCGACGACCACTTGAAGCACTGCGTGCTCGACGCCGCGAAGCTCGGCGACGACGAGGCCATCGCGAAGATCGAGGAGGCGACGGCCGCGATCAACCGGCTCGTGCGGTCCTGATAAGCCGAAGCGGCCGGGCCGTCGCGTCTGCCGGTCGGACGATCGTGCCGAGGCAGTCTCAATCTGTACCGTCAGCGGCGTGATCAGCGCGCAAAGCGTGTTCGGCGAGGCAGGATCTGCGCCAGGAGCGATCGATTCCGGCACGAGCGATAGGACAGAGTGCTGTGACGAATGCTGTCGTGGACGAGCCGACACCGGCCGGATTCCGGGTTCTGGGGTACGAATCGTTCGACAAGCGGGCGGGGCTCTCGCAGGACGAGGCAGCCCAGGAGCAGAAGTCCTGGTGGTTCTTCTGGACCCTGGCTGGTGACTCCCCACATCGAGTTCGGCGCGATCTGGATCGGGTTGATCGTCGTCTACTTCATGGACGTGAGCCTGCTTCAGGCACTCATCGGATTGTTCCTGGGTACTGCCTTCGGCGCGTTCACCCACGGCGTGCTCACCGCGACCGGCGTTCGTCTGCGGGTGCCGCAACTCGAGCTGGGCCGGACCGCCTTCGGCAAGAAGGGCAACCTGATCGTCACCACGGTGATGTCGGTGATCAGCGCCTACGGCTGGTTCATCGTCAACTCGCTCGTGGCCGCACTCGCCATCGCTGCGCTGTTCGACTTCTCGACGGTGTGGGCCCTGCTCATCGTGGTCGTCGTGCAGTTCGTTCTCGCGCAGACCGGGATCAGCTACCGGGCGATCAAGAGGTACCTCTACCCGGCGGTGAGCGTGCTCTTGGTGATCGCCGGCGTCTTCGCCTTCGTCGAAGTCGATCCAGCGACGGACCCGGGCTCGCCGTGGGACATCAACGGTCTCATCGCGATCGTCGTCGTCGCATGCATCGCCTGGGCCTACTCGATCGGCTGGAGTCCGTACGCGACCGACTACAGTGCCGTGCATCCGAAGGCGTCGTCGGCCAAGCGGTCGGGTGTTTTCGCGGCCCTCGGCCTGTTCGCTGCGACGATGTTCCTGATGAGCGTCGGCGCGGTCGCCGGAGTGGTCGTCGGCGACAAGAGCACCGACAACCCGACCGCAGACTTCACCTCGTTTCTGCCGGAATGGCTGAAGGTGCTGGTGTTGATCGGCCTGATCGTCAGCCCGATCGCCGGCAGCATCGTCACGCTGAAATCGGCGCGTAACGTCTTCCGGTTCCCGAAACTCGGACTCAGTCCGCAGGCGAGCGTACTGGCCGGGCAGCTGGTCATGACGGTGTTGGCATTCTTCCTCGGTTGGGCCGCGCTGGGCGACCTCGCCGCCAACTACGAGGGATTCGTGATGGTCCTCGGCGTCTGGATCGGGCCGTGGCTCAACGTGATCCTGGTCGATCAGTACATCAAGCGGAAGACCGACGTGACCTCCCTGCTGTACGCCGACGGTCTGTCGGTGAAGTGGGGTCTGTTCTCGGCGGCGTTCGGCATCGTCGCATCGGTGCTGCTGTGGGCTCTGCAGGTGTTCGATCGCGGCTTCTTGCCGCACGGCGGACTCGCCTACGCGGCCCTCGGCATGCTGGTCGGCTTCTATCTGGCGGCCATCGTCTACGGCGCGGGACTCAAGCGCGTGATCAAGGAGCACGAGATCGAGGCCGGGCAGATCGACCCGCATCACAAGAAGCCGCACCTGCACTTGATCCCGCACCGCAGCTGATCCGCCGGCATCTGAACCTGGCCCGCGGCTACCTCCTCGTCGGACTCCGGCGTAGCTTGGGGAGACAGGCGGTGCGGGACGAGGTGTGCGGAGAGCAGTGGCTGATCAACCCTGGTACACGAGCCCGGCGGGCTGGTGGCAGGAACTCGGTTCGACCATCCCCGCCATCCCCGGGTACGGCACGGCGCGACGCCTCGGCGCGCGCCTTCCGATCGAGCCCCTGTTCGACGTCCTCACCCCGCGGCTGGTAGGCAAACGGATCGAGACCAGACTCGGCGGCAGTCCGCTGACCTTCACGGTCACCGGTCTGGACACCCGCTTCGATCCGATCGGTGCCGCTCTCGGGCAAGCCGACGAGGTGGCGTTCACCGCCGGGGACGTCGAGTTCGAGGGAATGTCGGCCACGCGGGTCGCGGTGCACCCCCGCTACGTCCACACCCGACTCAGCCTCAATCCGACCCTGGTGGCCGCACCGGTGGACGTCGTCGTGGAGACGGACTGGGACCAGGTGCAGCTGCTGTTGCAGCGTCACCTCGGGCAAGTCGACGTCGAGCCGCTCGGGGAGCAGCGAGCGCGTCTGCGGCCGACGGGAGAGCGGTCCCGCCGCGGGTGGGTCGACGTCGACGTGGCGGTGGTCGACGGGCGGGTGGAGTTGCGGCCCACCGCGGCCGGCTGGGGCGAGAGCCTGCTGCGCCGCCGGGTGCAGCGGATCCCGGCGATCCCGGTGCCGACGGCTCTGGGCGACGGCGTGCGCATCGTCGACGTGCGCGTGGCCCCGGAGTCGGTGAGTGTGGTGCTCCGCGTCGACGAATGGTCGATCGCCTACACGCGGCTGCTCTCGTTCTGACGCTCTGATTCCGAGGCCGCGGCGGCACGTCGGCGCGGACCGATCGCCGAGGTCATCGCTGCCGGATGTACCGGCTGATCTGGGTTCCGCCGCTGAGGTTTTGGTGAGCGACACAAGTGAACGACCTCGGCTCGAACGGTCCGGAGAACAGCGGGATCCCGGAGCCGGCGATCAGCGGATAGGTCTTGAGGATCAGCTCGTCGATCTCCTCGGCCACGGTGCCGGCGAGGGCGCCGCCGCCGCACAGCCAGATGTCCCTGTCGGACTCCTCGCTCTTGAGAGCGCGGATCAGCTCCACCGGGTCTTCGGCGACGACGGTGACTTCGGGGTCGTCGAGCTGCAGCGTGGTGGAGACCACGTATTGGCGCAGATGAGCGTACGGTCGCGTCGTCGGCACGGACAGCGAGGGCTCGAAGGTCGCGCGCCCCATGACGACCGTGTCGAACCGTTCGGCGGGGACGTCGTCGAACCCGAGGTGCCCGCGCAAGTGCGTCGGAATGGTCTCCGGGAGTGCGGACCTGATCCAGTCGACGAGGTCGGCCGTGACGGGGATGAAGTCGACCGCTCCGCCCGGGCCGGCGATGTATCCGTCGATCGTCGCACCGATGTAATAGACGAGATTTCGCATAGGGGTGCTCCTTCGGTGCGGGTGGCGATGTGGGTTCCGCCTGTCACCCTCCCCGCCGCGGCGCGTCCTGTCTACGCATTTGTGGTCCGGTACTCAGATCCGATCGAGGTGATCGGCGCCTGGCGGATCGTCGTCGAGCCGGCGGGGGCCGGCGCCGGTGGCGGCCAGCTCGTCCTCGGGGTTGAGGACCGGACAGGCCTTCATGGACAGGCAGCCGCATCCGATACAGCCGGTGAGCTCGTGTTCGAGCCGCTCGAGCCGCCGGCGGCGCTCCTCGAGCTTCGCCTTCCATGCCCGCGATGCCCGCTGCCAGTCTTCATGGGTGGGCGTCCGGTCGAGCGGCACGTGGACGAAGGCCTCCCGGACGTCGTCGAGCGGGATGCCGAGATTCTTCGCGACCGCGATCAGCGAGACCCGGCGCAGCATGTACCGGGGAAACCGGCGCTGGTTCCCGCTGTTGCGGACCGAGGCGATCAGGCCGAGTTCCTCGTAGTAGCGTAGGGCCGACACGGCCACGCCGGTGCGACGGCTCATCTCCCCGATGGACAGCAGTTCGGTGGGTTCGTGCTCGGGCGACATCGGCCAAGCCTCCCAGATTCCGGTGATCGGGGCCTCACTCCAGCGCCGATGCGGTGTGAAAACGGTGATTCCAGCGCAGCAGCGGCTCGTCGTCGTTCGGTGTCGTCGCGCGGAGCACGTCGCCGACGACCAGTTCCTGATCGTGGACGGTGGTCGACGACGACGTGCGGCACCAGAAGGTGGTGAGCGCGTCGGGGAGCACGAGTGGCCCCTCCGGTGATTCGGCCGCCCCGGCAGCGGTCAACGCCGCTCGCCGCTCCTCTGGTCTCGTCGAACCGGTCAGCGCGCGCACCAGTGGAAGGTGCTGCGCCGCGAGGATCGAGAGCGCCCATGCGCGACCCGACAGCATCGCCGGGAGTGCCGCGCGGGTGCGCCCGACCGAGACGGCGAGCGCGAACGGGTCCACCGACGCCGTCAGCACCGAGCCGGCGACGAAGAAGCGGTGGTCGTCGTCGTACACGGTGACGAGGCTGACGCTGCTGCCGTGCAGCGCGAAACTGTCGTACAGCGGGGCGGCGGTGATGGCCGTGGTGGTCACGGATTCTCCTCCTGTCGGGGCGGGAACAGCGTCGAGTCAGAGGAGAATCTGTCCACCGGTGGTCGCGGCGGCGAACCGTTCCTGCGCGTCAGCCCAATTCGCGACGTTCCAGAAGGCCTTCACATAGTCGGCTTTGACGTTGCGGTAGCCGGTCGGCTTGTCCCCGCCGTCGGGCGAGAGGTTCTTCCAGAAGATCGAATGGTTGATGTGGCCGCCCAGGTGGAACGCGAGATTCTTCTCCAGGCCCGCGACGGCGCTGTAGTCGCCGCTCTCGCGGGCCGTCTCGAGCTTCTCCAGGGCGGTGTTGACGCCGGCGACGTACGCGGCGTGGTGTTTGGCGTGGTGCAGCTCCATGATGGTGCCGGAGATGTGCGGGTCGAGGGCCCCGTAGTCGTAGGAGAGCTCGGGCAGGGTGTAGACGGTCATGGCGGTCCTTTCGATGTCTGTGCCCGCCACGCTAAAACCTCAAGTCAACTTGAGGTCAACCGCGAGTGAGTGTTGTCACGCGTCCCCCCGCCCGCGCGCTCCAGCGACCATCCTGGTGCTCGACGTCGATCGGGTAGTCGAAGGTCTCGCTGACCAGTCGGGTCGTGAGTACGTCGCGCGCCTCGCCGGCCGCGACCAGCCGGCCGGCGCGGATCAGTGCGGCGTGCGTCGTGGACTCGGGGAGTTCCTCGAGGTGGTGGGTGACGAGCACCGTGGCCAGGTCCGGCTTGGTGCGGTGGAGGGTGTCGAGCGTCTCGATGAGGTGCTCGCGCCCGGCGACGTCCAGTCCGGTGGACGGCTCGTCGAGCAGCAACAGTGGCGGATCGGGCAGGAGGGCGCGGGCGATGAGGGCACGGCCTCGCTCGCCTTGCGACATCGTCGGCCACGTGGCGCCGCGAAGATCGCCGAGGCCGAGCATCTCGATGAGCTGGTCGGCGCGGGCTGCGGTCTCCGCGTCGCCGTCCCACCGCATCATCAGATCGGTGGTACCGGTCGCGCCGGTGAGCACCACCTCCCGCACGGTGAGCGGCGAGCGAAGCGGGTGGCGGGGGTTGACGTGTCCGATGGACTCGCGCAGTCTGCGGATCTCGACCCGGCCGAGTTGCCGGCCCAGCACGTGCACCGTGCCCCGCGTCGGGTGCTGCACGGCTCCGCATAGACTCAGAATCGTGCTCTTGCCTGCGCCGTTCGGGCCGATGAGCGTCCAATGTTCGCCGGTGTGAATGGTCAGGTCGACCTCGGCGAGGATCGGCCGAGAGTCGCGAACGACGTCGATGCCGTCCAGTCGGAGCACCTCGGACGCGATCATCGGAGTCCTTCCTTCAGGGCGAGCAGGTGGGTGCGACTGAGCAGGGCCGCGGCGGTGTGGTCGCCGTCGGCGATCGCTTCGACGAGGTCGACGTGCGCGCGGTGATCGGCGTCGTCGTCGTGTGGCTTCCGGATGCGGAGCATGTCGATCATCGCTTGCCGCAGTCGTGGGGTGAAGCCGTCGAAGAGCTCGAGCAGCAGGGGATTGTGCGCTGCCGCGACGACGGTGCGGTGGAACCCGGTGTCCGAGTCGACGAGAGCCTCGACTTCGGACCGACGCTCAGCGCGGACGGCGAGCGCGCGGCGGATCGCGCGGAGGTCGGCGGGCGTGCGCCGGACAGCGGCGAGGCCGGCGGCCTCGGTCTCGATGCCGATGCGCGCCTCGATCACTGCGGCGATGTCGGCCCGGCGCAGGACTGTGTCCCAGTCCTCGGGAACGTCGAGAGCGGTCACGAAGACCCCGGCGCCCTGACGTGTCGCGAGCACCCCTCGACCGGCGAGCTGCCGGATCGCCTCGCGCACCGTCGAACGCCCCACTCCCAGCTGCGGGGCGAGTGTGGTCTCGCCGGGCAGCTTCTCGCCGAGGGCCCACTCGCCTGCTCGGATCCGCTCCAGCAGCAGTTCGGCGGCCTGGTCGGCCAGCGGCCTCCGCGTCACCTGTGCCACACTGCTCTCCCTCCTGTGCCGCTACTCAGCTTGTCTGAGGACTCATGTTAGGGTCTGAGCATGTTCCATGTCGAGTTCCTTCTTCTTCGCCGCCACGGCGGGGTGTAGCCAGACCGGCTCCCGTCGTGGAGTCGACGTCTTCTGCCGGTCGCCCCTGACTCACCGATCGAAGGAATCGACAAGCATGAACCCCACGACGTTCTCGCACATCTCCACGCCCGCCGGCCCGGTGCCCGGCGACGCTCCGACGTGGAACCGGCAGCGGACCTCCCAGATGCCCTCGCACCGATACGCCGACGTCTACGCCCGCGTCGATGTGGCCCTCGCCGACGTGGAGCGGGAATGGCCGAACCGTCGTCTGACCGCAGCTCCGCTGTGGGTGCCGGTGGATCTGCGCGATGGAAACCAGGCCCTCGCCGAACCGATGGACCCCGCCCGCAAGCGCCGCTTCTTCGAGTTGATGGTGGCGATGGGCTACAAGGAGATCGAAGTCGGATACCCGTCGGCGTCGCAGACGGATTACGACTTTGTGCGGCTCATCGCGGAGGGCGACATCGCGCCGCAGGACGTGACCATCGTCGTCTTCACCCCCGCTCGCCGCGACCTCATCGAGCGCACGGTCGCCTCGATCCAGGGCATCACCAACCCCGTGGTGATCCACATGTACACCGCCACCGCGCCGATGTGGCGGGCCACGGTGCTGGGATGCGACCAGGCTTCGCTCAAGGACCTGATCCTCGCCGGCGGTCGCGACATGCTGGAGTTCGCCGGCGCGCTGCCGAACGTGCGATTCGAGTTCAGCCCCGAGGTGTTCAACCTGACCGAACCGGATTACGTCATCGACGTCTGCAACGCCATGACGACCCTGTGGGAGGCGACGCCGGAACGGCCGGTGATCCTCAATCTGCCGGCCACGGTCGAGATCGCGACCCCGAACGTGTACGCGGACCAGATCGAGTACATGCACAAGAATCTCGCCCGCCGGGAGAGCGTGATCCTGTCGGTGCATCCGCACAACGACCGCGGGACCGGCATCGCGTGCGCCGAACTCGCCGTGCTCGCCGGCGCACAGCGGGTCGAGGGCTGCATCTTCGGCAACGGCGAGCGCACGGGCAACGTCGACATCGCGACTCTGGCGCTGAATCTGCACGCCCAGGGCATCGACCCGATGATCGACTTCTCCGACATCGACGAGATCCGCCGCACAGTCGAGTACTGCAACCGGATCGAGGTGCATGCTCGGCACCCGTACGTGGGAGACCTGGTGCACACCGCGTTCAGCGGCACGCACCAGGACGCGATCAAGAAGGGTTTCGCGGAACATCGTGCTCGTGCACGGGCGACGGGCCTGTCCGAAAGCGAGATTCCGTGGAGGGTGCCGTACTTGCCGATCGATCCGGCCGATCTCGGACGCGACTACGACGCGGTGATCCGAGTGAACTCGCAGTCCGGCAAGGGCGGAATCGCCTATCTGCTGGAATCCGAGTACGGGATCGAGCTGCCGCGGAGGCTGCAGATCGACTTCGCCCGCCAGGTGCAGCGACACACCGACACGACCGGGGCCGAGGTCACCGCCGCGGAGTTGTGGGACATCTTCCAGGGCGCCTACTTCACTCGGGCGGAGTGTTCGGGAGTGGAACTGGCGCGCATCGAGTCGACGGAGACGGAAGGCTGCTCGCGCACGTATGTCGAGTTGCGGATCGACGGCGAGAGCCGATCCGGCGCGTACGACGAGATGGGCCCGGTCGAGGCCCTCGGAACGGCGCTGCGCTCGTGCGGGATCGAGGTCGACGTCCTCGACCTGCACCAGCAGAGCGTCGGCTCCGGTAACGACGCCGAAGCACTGACGCTGGTCGAGTACCGGCATCCCGGAGGAGCGGCATGGGCCGCCGGTCGGGGAGGGTCTGTACTGGCCGCGAGTATGGATGCGGTGATCGCCGCCGTCAACGCGACCCGCGTCATGTGAGGTCGTTCGGGTCTTGTTGATGCCGCGCGCCCGCGGCAGCGTCGCGATGTGTCTGACATCACCTCGATCCGCAAAATTTAGCGGAACAGACTCAACTCTGGGTGTGTTGGAACTACACGAGAGGTCAGTCCGGCCTCAATAGACTCAGGTCCCGGAAAGGCCTCCGGAGCACCCAAGGCTTGACGACAGAAAGGCGAACGCTGTGGACAGCTTCACCCCCACGACCAAGACGCAGGCTGCACTGCAGGCTGCCGTCCAAGACGCCGCTGCCGCGGGCAACCCCGACGTGCGGCCGGCCCATATCCTCGTCGCACTGCTCGAGCAGTCCGACGGCATCGCCAAGCCGCTGCTCAAGGCGGTCGGCGTCGATCCCGCGCGGATCCTCGCCGAGGCGAAGAACCTCGTGAGCCGCGCGCCCGTCGTCTCCAGCACGAGCGCGCAGCCGCAACTGAGCCGCGAGTCGATCGCGGCCATCACGGCGGCGCAGAACCTCGCGACCGAACTGAACGACGAGTACGTCTCCACCGAACACCTGATGGTCGGTCTGGCCACCGGCGACTCCGACACCGCCAAGCTCCTCGCGGGGGCCGGTGCGGGTCCGGAGGCGCTGCGCGATGCCTTCCAGGCCGTGCGCGGCACTGCCCGGGTGACCAGCGAGAATCCTGAGGACACCTACCAGTCGCTGGAGAAGTACTCCACCGACCTGACCAAGCGCGCCCGCGCGGGCGAGCTCGATCCGGTGATCGGCCGCGACAGCGAGATCCGCCGCGTGGTGCAGGTGCTCAGCCGCCGGACCAAGAACAACCCGGTCCTCATCGGCGAGCCCGGCGTCGGCAAGACGGCGATCGTCGAGGGCCTGGCCCAGCGTGTCGTCGAGGGCGACGTCCCGGAGTCGCTCCGGGACAAGACCGTCATCTCGCTGGACCTCGGCGCGATGGTCGCCGGCGCCAAGTACCGCGGCGAGTTCGAGGAGCGCCTCAAGGCCGTGCTCGACGAGATCAAGGCCGCCGACGGCCAGATCATCACCTTCATCGACGAGTTGCACACCATCGTCGGCGCCGGCGCGACCGGCGACTCGGCGATGGACGCCGGTAACATGATCAAGCCGCTCCTCGCTCGCGGCGAGCTGCGCCTGGTCGGTGCTACCACGCTCGAGGAGTACCGCCAGTACATCGAGAAGGACGCCGCCCTGGAGCGCCGCTTCCAGCAGGTGTACGTGGGGGAGCCCTCGGTCGAGGACACCATCGGCATCCTGCGCGGCCTCAAGGAGCGCTACGAGGTGCACCACGGCGTGCGCATCACCGACTCCGCGCTGGTCGCCGCCGCGACCCTCTCGGATCGGTACATCACCGCTCGGTTCCTGCCGGACAAGGCGATCGACCTGGTCGACGAGGCCGCCTCGCGCCTGCGCATGGAGATCGACTCCCGCCCGATCGAGATCGACGAGATCGAGCGCACGGTCCGCCGCCTCGAGGTGGAGGAGCTCGCGCTGCAGAAGGAGACCGACGCCGCGTCGAAGGACCGCCTGGAGAAGCTGCGCAAGGAGCTCGCCGACGACCGCGAGAAGCTCAACGAGCTGACCGCGCGCTGGCAGTCCGAGAAGAACGTCATCAACGCGGTGCGCGATCTGAAGGAGGAGCTGGAGAACCTGCGCGGCGAGGCCGATCGGGCCGAGCGCGACGGTGATCTGGGCAAGGCCGCCGAACTCCGCTACGGCAAGATCCCGGCCCTCGAGAAGGATCTGCAGGCCGCGATCGAGAAGACCGGCACCGACCCGGACGAGGACGTGATGCTGCAGGAGGAGGTCGGCCCCGACGACGTCGCCGAGGTGGTCTCCGCATGGACCGGCGTGCCCGCGGGCAAGATGCTCGAGGGCGAGACCGAGAAGCTGCTCCGCATGGAGTCGCACATCGGTCAGCGCGTCATCGGCCAGGAAGAGGCCATCGTCGCCGTGTCCGACGCGGTGCGCCGCGCCCGGGCCGGAGTCGCCGACCCGAACCGGCCCACCGGCTCGTTCCTGTTCCTCGGCCCGACCGGTACCGGCAAGACCGAGCTGGCCAAGTCGCTCGCGGAGTTCCTGTTCGACGACGAGCACGCGATCATCCGGATCGACATGAGCGAGTACGGCGAGAAGCACAGCGTTGCAAGGCTCGTCGGTGCGCCTCCCGGCTACGTCGGCTACGAGGCCGGCGGACAGCTGACCGAAGCCGTCCGTCGCCGCCCGTACTCGGTGGTGCTGTTCGACGAGGTCGAGAAGGCTCACCCGGACGTCTTCGACGTGCTCCTGCAGGTGCTCGACGAGGGGCGGCTGACCGACGGCCAGGGCCGCACCGTGGACTTCCGCAACACCATCCTCATCCTGACGTCCAACCTGGGCGCCGGCGGTGATCGCGATCAGGTGATGGCGGCGGTGCGGGCGGCGTTCAAGCCGGAGTTCATCAATCGGCTCGACGACGTGCTGATCTTCGAGGCGCTGAGCCCGGAGCAGCTGGTCGCGATCGTCGACATCCAGCTGAAGAACCTCGCCGACCGGTTGGCCCAGCGCCGCCTGACGCTCGACGTGACGACCGAGGCGAAGGAATGGCTCGGTGAGCGCGGCTACGACCCGCTCTACGGTGCGCGTCCGCTGCGCCGGCTGGTGCAGCAGGCCATCGGCGACCAGCTCGCCAAGAAGCTGCTGGCCGGTGAGATCCGCGACGGCGACACGGTGCACGTCGACGTCGACGATGCCACCGACTCGCTCACGCTCAGTTGACAGCGTTGTCCCTACCGTGACGTACTTCTGCACCTCTGAGGGTGAATCGGCAGGTGAGGTCGACGTGGATTCTCGGAGCCAGCCTTCTACGCCACGGTAGGGACAACATCACGCACTACCCTGGAGCTATGACCTCCCCGACCGTCGCGCAGATCGCCGAAGCCAAGTACGTCATGCTCACCACGTACAAGAAGGACGGCACCGCGGTGGCCTCGCCGCTGTGGGCCGCCCGCGACGGGGAGGATCTGCTCCTGTGGACCGTCACCGACTCGTGGAAGGTCAAGCGGCTGCGGCGCAACAACAACGTGCTCGTCCAGGCCTGCGATGCGCGCGGCAAGACCGTCAGCGGCCCGCAGGTCGCGGGCATCGGCGAGGTGATCGACGGCCAGGTCGCCGCGCGGGCGATCGAGCGCAAGTACGGCCTGATCGGACGCCTCACGGTGCTCGGCTCACGCGTGCGTCGCGGCGCCAGCGGCACCGTCGGCATCCGGGTGCGCGACGTGGTCTGAGACCGATGCCCGCCGAGAAGGCGCCTCCTGCCCGGGAGGCGCCTTCTCGCATCCGGGGGTTGTCAGGGCGCGGCGTCTTCCTTATTGTGAATGTGCTTCACAATTAAGTGTGGCAATCCTAACTATGGCGCCCGACGAGGAGAGTTCCATGACGACGGCGACCGCGCCCCCGGCGGAGAAGCACCCCGCCGAACAGGCGCCCATCGATCCGCGGGCCCAGCAGAAGGCCGATGCCCGCGCGCTGCGCGATCTGATACGCCCGGTAGCGCCGCAACTGGCGATCGGCCGGATCCTGGCGGTGATCTCCGGGGTGCTGGCAGTGGTGCCGTACATCGCGCTGGTGCACCTCGGCGACGTGCTCCTCGACGCGGCCCGCACCGACACGGCGGTCGACTCCGGCGAGGTGAACCGGTGGATCCGCATCCTGGTCGTCACCTTCACACTTCGGCTCGGCGTCTACTTCCTGGCCCTGGGCGTGACGCACTTCGCCGACATCCGGCTCGGCCACGTGATCCGCGGGCGCATGGTGGAGCGGTTCTCCCGCGTGCCGCTGAACTGGTTCACCTCGACCAACTCCGGACGCGTGCGGAAGTCGTTGCAGGACGACATCAGCACCGTCCACCACCTGATCGCGCATCAGCCGGTGGACGGCACGCAGGCGGTCGTGATGCCGCTGGCCCTGATGATCTACGCCTTCGTCGTCGACTGGCGGCTGGGTCTGCTGGCGATCGCGACCGTCCCGCTGTACGCGGCAGCGATGGCGCTGGGCATGCGCGGCATGGCCGAGAAGACCGTGGAGATGGACGCCAAGCTCAGCGTGGTCTCCGCGCGAATGGTCGAGTTCGTCACCGGGATCACCGTGGTGAAGGCCTTCGGCCGGGTCGGACGGGCGCACGGTGCGTACCAGGACGCAGCGGGCGAGTTCCAGGAGTTCTACTACGCCTGGGTCAAGCCGCTGCTGCGGGTCAGCTCGCTCGGGATGTCCCTGCTCGCCGTGCCGCTGATCCTGTTGATCAACCTCGGAGGCGGCGCGTGGCTCGTGCACCGCGGCGACGTCACCGCGGCAGATGTGCTCGCTACCTCGCTGATCGCCCTGCTGATTCCGTACGGCATCGAAGTGCTGATGAACTCCATGTGGTCCGCGCAGATGGCCGGCGCGTCGGCGCGACGACTCACCGACCTGCTCGAGACGCCGACCCTGCACGACGACGGCGTCCGGGCCCGGCCGACCGGACACGACGTCGAGTTCGAGCACGTCTCCTACTCGTACCGTGAGGGCGGCACCGGCGAAACAGCCGTCGAACTAGCCCTCGACGACGTCTCGTTCACCCTTCGCGAGGGCACGGTCACCGCGCTGGTCGGGCCGTCCGGCTCCGGCAAGTCGACCATCGCGACCCTGCTGGCCAGGTTCGACGATCCGCGCGCGGGGCGGATCCTGCTCGGCGGGGTCCCGGTCGCCGAGATCGACGACCTGTACTCCTCCGTCGGCTTCGTCCTGCAGGATCCGCAGCTGCCGTCGATCTCGATCCGCGACAACATCGCCCTCGGCCGCCCGGACGCGACCGACGACCAGATCCGCGAGGCCGCGCGCGTCGCCCGCATCCTCGACGAGATCGAGGCCCTCCCGCGCGGCTTCGACACCGTCTACGGCGCCGACACCGGGCTCTCCGGCGGCCAGGCGCAGCGCATCGCCATCGCCCGGGCAGTCCTGGTCGACGCGCCGGTGCTCATCCTCGACGAGGCCACCGCGCTGACCGACCCCGAGTCCCAGCACCAGATCCAGCACGCGCTGAGCGATCTGGCCCGGGGCAAGACCGTCCTCCTGGTGGCGCATCGCCCGGAGGCCATCAGCGGCGTGGATCAGATCGTCCTCGTCGAGCGGGGGCGCGTCGTCGCGACGGGCACCCACGACGACCTTCTCAGCGAGCCCGGTTACGCCCGGCTCTGGGAATCCACCACGGCGACCATCCGGTCCGCCGGCACCACGACGCCGGGAGGCGAGCAGTGATGAAGTCGCCGTTGATCGACGTCGTCCCGCGCATGCAGCGCATGGTGTCCCGGCCCGAGGCGCTGCGTCCCGCGCTGACGGCCGCCCTGCTGGCCGGCCTGGTCGAGGGCCTGGCCCTGGCGGCGCTGCTGCCGGCGATCAGTTCGCTCGCGTCCGGCGACCCCGTCTGGGGTCTGGGGATCGGGGGCTGGCTGGTGGTTCTCGCGGTCCTCGCGGTGGCCGCCTTCGCACTTATCTACCTGCAGGAGCGGCGAACGTACGCGGTCGCGCTGGACTTCCTGCACAGCATCCACCGCCTGGTCGGCGATCAGGTGTCCAAGCAGCCGCTGGGCTGGTTCGCCCGCCCGCTGTCCGGACGGCTGTCGCGGATGGTCTCCTCCGAGCTGATGATGACGGGGCAGATCTTCGCCCACATGATCGGCCCGCTGGTCTCGCGGATGACGGCGGCCGTCGTGATCGTGGTGGCAGCGTGGTTCTGGAACCCGTGGCTCGGCCTGATGCTCACGATCGCCGCACCGGTCTTCGTGGTCATCACCCTCGTGTCCACCGCCTTCATGCGCAAGGGCGGAGCGATCCACGAGCCCGCGGAGGTGAACCTCGCGAACCGCATCGTCGAGTACGCGCAGTGTCAGGGTGCGTTGCGCTCGTGCGGCCGCAGCCGCGAGTTCCCGCCGCTCGACGATGCTCTGGACGGGACCTATCGCGCCCGGAAGAAGGCGCAATGGATCGAGACCGTCGGACTGCTGCTGTCGGGCATGGCCACCCAGGGTGTGATCGTCGCACTGATCTCTCTCACCGGATCGTTGGCCGTCGCCGGCTCGCTCGAGCCCATTCCCGCACTGGCCTTCATCGGTCTGGCGCTGCGATTCACCTCGACGCTCTCGACCATCACCGAGAGCGCGATGAGCCTGGAGTCCCGGCGTCCGGTGCTCGATGCGATCGACGAGGTGCTCACCGCACAGCCGCTGGACGAGCCGTCGTCGCCCGCCGTGCTCACCGACCCCGGCTCGATCGACCTCGACGGCGTCACCTTCGCCTACGAGGCCGGCGCCGAGCCGATCCTGCGCGACGTGTCGTTGTCGGTGCCGACCGGCACGATGGTCGCGCTCGTCGGTCCGTCCGGCAGCGGTAAGACCACGGTCGCGCGACTGGTCAGCCGCTTCTACGACGCCGACGCCGGCACGGTTCGAGTCGGCGGTGTGCCGGTGACCGAGCAAACCACCGAGCAGTTGATGGGCCAGCTGTCGATGGTCTTTCAGGACGTCTACCTGTTCGACGACACGCTGGAGGCCAACGTCGCCGTCGGGCGCGCGGGTGCGTCGCCGGAGGAGATCCGGGCCGCCGCCGACCTGGCCGGGGTCACCGAGATCGCCGACCGGCTGCCCGGCGGCTGGTCCGCGCGGGTGGGTGAGGGCGGACGGGCGCTGTCCGGGGGAGAGCGGCAGCGGGTCGCGATCGCGCGGGCGCTGCTCAAACGGTCGCCGATCGTGTTGCTCGACGAGGCGACCTCGGCACTCGACGTCGAGAACGAGGCGAACATCGTCGCGGCCGTCGAGCAGTTGCGGAAGCAGGCGACCGTTCTGATCATCGCCCACCGGCTGGACACGATCGCCGCGGCCGACCAGATCGTCGCGCTGACCGGCGACGGACGGGTCGAGGCGCAGGGCACGCACGAGGAGCTGATCGATCAGGACGGCACGTATGCACGGTTCTGGCGGCGCTTGCGCAGCGCGCAGGGCTGGCGGTTGATCGACGCGTGACGGGCCGGTCTCGGCGGCGACTAATCTGAACCGGTGCATGTATCCGGGAGCCGGAAGGTCGGGCGCAAGCCCGCTTTCACCGCCGACGACGTGGTGGCCGCCGCGATCGCCGAGGGCATCGATCGGTTCACGCTTTCGGCGGTGGCCGAGCGCCTCGGCGTCGTGACCGCGGCGATCTACCGGCTCTTTCCGTCACGCGACGACCTGGTGATCGCCTGCCTCGATGTCGCAGGTTCGACGCTCGCCGTTCCCGAGCCCGGTGCTTTATGGCGCGAGGTGCTGCAACTGTGGGCCGACGAGTGCTGGCGCGTCTGCGACGAGTTCCCCGGGCTGTCCCGGCTGGTCTACACCTTTGCGCCGGCGCCGTCCCGGGTCGAGCACGTCTTCGCGGCCTACGCGGCGGCGCTGGCGGCCCAGGGCAAGACCCGCGGCCAGGCGATGTTCGCCCTGGACTTCATCGGTGATTCGGTGTTCGCCTCGCATCTGTCGGTGGAATCGATGCGCGAGGTCGACGACCAGGGCGAATCCGGCCTGGACCGCATTCGCCGGGTGCTCGGCGACGGCGACACGCCGCTCGCTCCCGACGACTCGTGGGTCGACCGCGGCGCCATCGACACCAAGATCGACTTCATCCTCACCGGGCTCGAGCGCCACTGGCCGGAGATCTGACCCGCTGACGTCGCAGGTCAGGGCGAGGAGAGCAGTGCGACGGCGGTGCGCACGTAGGCGCGAGCGGCGGTGACCAGCTCGGCCAGCGACACCGACTCGTCGGGCTGGTGGGCCTGGCCGTTCAGATCGCCCGGACCCAGCACCACGGTGGGCACGCCGAGATCGCGGCTGAGGTAGCCGCCGTCGCACGCCGCAGTCCATCCGCCGACCGAGGTGGGCACGCCGCAGTCCTCCACGGCCTGTGCGGCAGCGGTGACCAGCGGGTGGTCGGCGGCGGTGACGAAGCCGGGCAGCTCCATCGTGGGCCGGACGTCCACGTCGGCGCCGCCGTCGGTGATTCCGGCCGCGGCGATCGCGGCGCGCAGCCGCCCGGCGACCGCATCGACCGTCTCGCCGGGCATCAGGCGACGGTCCACCCCGAGGTAGCAGTCGGGTGCCACCACCGCGATGCCGTGCCCGCCCCGGATGAGGCCCACGTTCCAGGTGCCGTGCCCCAGCAGTGGATCGGCGTGTGCGGCCAGCGCGGCCTGGTCGTCGTCGATCACCCGCATCACCTCGGCTGCCGCCGCGATGGCACTGACGCCGTCGCTCGGCCGACCGGAGTGGGCGGCCCTGCCGGTGATCGAGATGTCGATGTACGACGCCCCGCGGCAGCCGCGGACCACCTGCAGTTCGGTCGGTTCGGCGACGATGCATCCGGCGAACTCCGGGAGCGGCTGGGCGACGAGGTGCCGACTGCCGCTGTTGCGCTCCTCCTCGTCGACGGTGGCGGCCAGGGTGAGCGGACCCGAAAGCGTGATCCCGAAGTCGGCCGCCCTCGACAGCGCCGCCATCGCGGCGACGGCCGCGGCGAGTCCGCCCTTCATGTCGCACGCGCCGCGCCCGATGATCAGGTCGCCGTCGCGCCGCGCGGTGAACGGGTCACCGGTCCACCCCGGGCCCGGGGGCACTACGTCGGTGTGTCCGAGGAAGAGCAGTCCGGGACCGGCACCCGTCCCGGCGGAGGCCAGCAGATTCGGGCGTCCCGGGGCCACCTGGTGCAGGTCGACGGCGAAGTCAAGGTCACGGCACGCGGCGGCGAGAACGTCGACGGCCGCCTGCTCCGTACCGCCCGGATTGACGCTCGGAGCTTCGATCAATTCGCAGGTCAGCAACTCGACGAGGGATGCATCGACCGACTGCGCCAGGGCTGCCACCGCATCCCGGGAGCGTGCGTGCATCGTCGTTCCTCCTCGACCGGCGCGGACCGAACGCCGCGTCCGCTCGGCTGCGTGAGCGTTCGATAGTAGGCTACTGGCGATGACTACCGTCTATTTCGTGATTGCGGCCCTCGCGCTGATCGGCGCCGGCGTGCTGCTCTGGCTCGACCGTAACCGGACCGAGCAGGTGCATCACCAGCGCGCGGTGTGGGGGCAGACGCACTCGTTCAAGTACCGCGAGACCGACAGCAAGCTCCGCTCGGCGTTCGGTCGCGCGGCGATGGACGTGCCCGACCACGTGCAGGTCCGCGACGTCGCCTACGGCCACTACGAGGGAGCCGAAGCCGTCGTCTTCGACCTCGACGAGACGGCGACCGTCGTCGCGGTGCGGCGTCCGGCCGCGTCGTCGGTGACCGTCGACCTGCGCTACGAGGACGTGCTCGCTCCTGCCGAGGACGATGTGGAGCTGCTGGGCGCGATGGGCTCGCGGGTGATGTTCGCGAGCAATCTCGATGCGGCGCGGCGGATCTGCGACCGGCGGATGGTGACGCTGGCCACCGGTGCGCCGTCGTACATCGAGATCCTCTGGAACGAGGGCAACTGGGCGCTCGGCTCGATGCCGCTGACCTCCGACGCGGAGCAGCTCGACGTCGCCCTGGACACGGTCCGGCGCTTCGCCGACCTGCTGCGCGTGCTCCCGCCGTCGGTCGATCCGCAGGATGTGCCCGACCCCCGCGACCCGCACGGGCCCGCCCGCGAGGAACTGGCCGACGAGAAGACCGACGGTCTTCGCGACAAGGCCCGCCGGGAGCGCCAGGAAGCACCGGTGCCGCCGCCCGCCGAGCCGCGCCGCCGCGCACCGAGGTACGACGACCTTCCGGACGTGCCGTCTCGCCCGGAACCGCCGCGCCCGCCCGCGCCCCCGCGTGCGGAGGTGCCGCGTCCAGAAACCGGGCGTCCCGACGGCCCGCGCCCGCCGCGGCCGACGCCCTTCGGCGGTGCCCGCCCCGGTCGCGACCGCCTGGATCCGCCGGACCTGCCGCCGATCTCGGGCCCGTACGACCGCGACTGACTGCGGCCGGACCGTTCACCCGACACACCGCTGACTCGACACTGCTGACCCGAAGTAGGAGACGCTCACGATGGCTGCCTCGGCCCACCACGCCCTCGACCCGGCAGACCGCGCCAGGCTCGCCGAGCTGGTGAAAGAACTCGCCGTGGTGCACGGCCGGGTGACCCTCTCCTCCGGCAAAGAGGCCGACTACTACGTCGACCTGCGTCGCGCGACCCTCCATCACGAGGCCAGCCGACTGATCGGCGCCCTGATGCGCCAGCTCACCGCGGACTGGGACTACGACGCGGCAGGCGGCCTGACGCTCGGCGCCGACCCCGTGGCGACGTCGATCATGCACGCCGACGGCCGCCCGATCGACGCGTTCGTGGTGCGTAAGGCGGCCAAGGCACACGGCATGCAGCGGCAGATCGAGGGCCCGGACATCAGCGGGCGTCGCGTCCTGATCGTGGAGGACACCTCCACCACCGGCGCATCACCGTCGCAGGCGGTCATCGCCGCGCGCGCGGCGGGCGCCGTCGTGGTGGGGGTGGCCACCGTCGTCGACCGGGACACCGGCGCCGACGAGGTGATCGAGGCGCAAGAGGTGCCCTACCGCTCGCTGCTGGGGCTGGCCGATCTCGACCTGGCCTGAGGCGTGACGAGTGCCGGACAGCGCTGCTGACTCCGAGCCCGGGCCGACCGAGTGGCACAGCGGTATCGGCGAACCCGTCGGCGTCGGACCGTGGCTCGACGAGCGCGGCGCTCCGCTCCCCGACGATCCTCGGTACGACCGTGAGCTTCTCGCCGAAGGCGACCGCCGCAACGTCGTCGATGCGTACCGGTACTGGACTCGGGAGGCGATCGTCGGCGACCTCGACACCCGCCGTCACCGCTTCCACGTCGCCATCGAGAACTGGGGGCACGACGCCAACATCGGGACCGTGGTGCGGACCGCGAACGCGTTCGCGGCGCAGGCCGTGCACATCGTCGGACGACGGCGCTGGAATCGCCGCGGCGCGATGGTGACCGATCGCTACCAGCACGTGTATCACCATGCGACCGTCGCCGAGCTGGTGACGTGGGCGCGCGCCCACGACCTCATCGTCGTGGCTGTGGACAACACTCCTGGTTCGGTGCGCCTGGAGGAGACCGAACTCCCGGAGAACTGCCTGTTGCTGTTCGGCCAGGAGGGCCCGGGGGTGACCGAGGAGGCTGCGGCGGCCGCTGCGATGACGGTCTCGATCGCCCAATTCGGGTCGACGCGCAGCATCAACGCCGGCGTGGCCGCCGGGATCGTCATGCACGCTTGGATCGCTCGGCACGCGGACCTCGGACAGGCCTGGTAGCCGGGCTATCTGCTGATTCCGCCGGTGAGGATCGCGGCCAGCTCCCGATAGGCGTGGGCGTCGTCGAGGCCGGTGCTCTCGCGGACTCCGCGCTGCTGGATCCGGGCCATCATCGTCGCGGCCAGGTCGGCGGCGAACGCCGCGTGCACCGGCCGGAACTCGCCCGCGGCCACGCCGGCGTCGATCATCTGCCGCACGCGGGTAGCCGCGAGCGCGGTGTTCTGCTCGTAGACCTCGCGGGCGGGCGGGAACGCATCGAGATCGGTCATGAACGCGTCCGAGGCGGGTGCGAGCGCGGTGCCCGCTCCCTCCAGGTACGTGATGATCTGGGTGCGGGCGTCGGCGAGGCCGTCGACGCGGGCATCGAGCTCGTGCGCCGCGCGCCGGAAGAAGTGCACCGTCGCCGCCCGGACGAGTTGCTCCTTGCTGCCGGCGAGGGTGTAGAGCGTCGACTTGGAGCACCGCAGTCGCGCGGCGATCTCATCGAGCGTCAGGTGCGCGAAGCCCTCGGCCAGGAACAGCTCGACGACGCCGTCGAACAGTTCGCAGCGCCGGCGGGTGGCGAACTCGGGGGCCGGACCGGTCATACCGGAAACGATACTGGCGATCCTCTTGCAGTACTAGTTGCCCGACAGTACTGTCTAGGCATCCGGAGTACTGTTACGCATAGTTGTCACGAGGAGTGCCATGCCCGTCGACCGTCTGCTGCCCACCGAAGAGGCGCACGACCTCATCGCCCTGACCCGCGAGATCGCGGACAAGGCGCTCGATCCGATCGTCGACGAGCACGAGAAGAACGAGGCCTACCCCGAGGGGGTGTTCGCCACGCTCGGCGAGGCCGGGCTGCTGAGCCTGCCGTACCCGGAGGAGTGGGGCGGCGGCGGTCAGCCTTACGAGGTCTACCTGCAGGTGCTGGAGGAGATCGCGGCGCGCTGGGCGGCCGTGGGGGTGGCGGTCAGCGTGCACAGTCTCGCGTGCTACCCCCTGTTCGCCTTCGGCACCGACGACCAGAAGAAGCGTTGGCTGCCCGAGATGCTCGGAGGTTCGACGGTCGGCGCGTACAGCCTGTCCGAGCCGGACGCCGGGTCGGATGCCGCAGCGCTCACGTGCCGCGCCATGCCGACCGCGGACGGCTACCTCATCAACGGGAGCAAGGCGTGGATCACCCACGGGGGCCTGGCCGACTTCTACAACCTCTTCGCGCGTACCGGGGAGGGCTCCAAGGGCGTCTCGTGCTTCCTGGTGCCCGGCGATCAGCCGGGGCTGACCTTCGGCAAGCCCGAGGAGAAGATGGGTCTCGCCGCGGTGCCGACCACGTCGGCCACCTACGACGACGCGCTGCTGCCGGCGGAACGGCGGATCGGCGCCGAGGGGCAGGGGCTGCAGATCGCCTTCAGCGCGCTGGATTCCGGCCGGCTCGGTATCGCCGCCGTGGCGACCGGCATCGCGCAGGCCGCGCTCGATGCGGCGGTCGCCTACGCCAAGGAGCGGCAGGCCTTCGGCAAGGCGATCATCGACCACCAGGGACTGGGTTTCCTGCTGGCCGACATGGCCGCCGCGGTGGATGCGGCGCGCGCCACCTATCTCGACGCCGCCCGCCGTCGTGACCTCGGTCAGCCGTACTCGCGGCAGGCGTCGGTCGCGAAACTGATCGCCACCGACACCGCGATGAAGGTGACCACCGACGCCGTCCAGGTGTTCGGCGGCAACGGCTACACCCGCGACTTCCGCGTCGAGCGGTTCATGCGTGAAGCCAAGATCACCCAGATCTTCGAGGGCACCAACCAGATCCAGCGACTGGTGATCGCCCGCGGACTCGCCGCGAACTGATCCGGCGTCGGGCCGGTCGCCCGGTCAGGAGTCTTTGGTGGGATCCAGGGAGGCGGCCGACGGGGGAGACTCGGACGGGGAAGACTCGGACGAGGAAGCCTCGTCGGCCAGATCCACCTCGGTCTCCGGGAACGGCGGGCGGGTGCTGCGCCAGCGCTTGAACACCTCGACGAAGATCGGGATCACCGAGACCAGCACGATGACGATGAAGATCAGGTCGACGTTGTCGGCGATGAAGGTGATCTGGCCCAGGAAATAGCCGAGCAGGGTGACGCCGCAACCCCACAGGACGGCCCCGACGATGTTGTAGACGACGAACACGGAGTAGCGCATGCGGGCCGCCCCGGCGACCAGAGGTGCGTAGGTCCGCACGATCGGCACGAAGCGGGCCAGGACGATGGTGATCGGACCGTGCTTCTCGAAGAATTCGTGGGCCTCGATGATGTAGGCCTCTTTGAGCACCTTGTTGTTGGGTTTGAACAGGGTGTAGCCGAGCTTGTTGCCGAGGAAGTAGCCGACCTGGTCGCCGAGGAACGCGGCGATCGGGATGGTCACCAGCAGTACCCACAGCGGCGCGAAGGGGTCGACCTCCGACGACTTCGCGGCCACCACCAGGCCCGCGGTGAACAGAAGGGAATCGCCCGGAAGGAGCGGGAAGAGCAGGCCCGATTCGATGAAGACCACCAGGAGGAGGCCGGCCAGCACCCAGGTGCCGAACGAGTTCAGCAGGTTGACCGGATCGAGGAAACCCGGCAGCAGCGCCAGATTCGCGGTGCTCTCAGCGAGGACATGATTCACGAGCGCTGAGGATAGCGCGTGCACCTGGGAAAACGCTGAAGCCGGACACGCGGATAATGGCCGGTTCGCGGCATTGTCAGTCGCGTTCGAGCAGTTCACGCCTCTTCTCGAGGGCGGTGGCGGCGGCGTCGGCGGCGTACCAGCGTCGCTGGACGAAGGCCACCACCCCCACGACCACCACGCCGAGCACGAACAGTCCGAGCGCCATCGGCCAGTCGTCGCCGACCGGCAGGACGCGTCCGTTGGGTTCGCCCTCGGCGTCGGTCTCCTGCCACGGCCACAGCGCCCGCGTGGAACCCAGCAACAGTCCTGCCGCCGTCACCATCACCGTGGTGTGGTGGTTCTCCAGGGCCCATTCCAGGAGCCGCACGAACGAGACCAGGCCGACGACGGCTCCGGCGGCGAACACCACGAGATACGGGACGTCGCGCTCGTCGACCGCGGCCAGCGTGGTGGTGTAGAGGCCCATCACCAACAGGAAGAACGAGCCCGAGACGCCGGGCAGGACCAGGGCGCACACCGCGATGGCGGCGGCGACGAACACCAACGGCAGCGGTGGGCTGTCGAACTCCGCCCGGGGGAGGGAGGTGATGGTGAAGGCGACCGCCGCACCGATCACGAACAGCGCCGCAGCCCGGATTTTCATGGTGCGGCTGCGCAGCGATCCGTGCGCGATCTCCAGGAACGGAATCAGCACCGACATCGCGATCATGCCCATGAACAGCGAGTAGGCCGCGACCGTGTGGTCGACGACGAAACTCCTCATCAGGCCCGCGATCAGGACCACCACGAGGACGGCGCCGATACCGACGCTCAGCAGCAGCCACCAGTCGACCTTGCGCAGTTCGGCTCGCCAGTCGCCCCGCGTGAGCAGTGCCTTGGCGACATCCGTCAGGTGCTTGGCCGCTCCGATCAGCCGCCCGTAGATGCCAGTGATCAGCGCGACGGTGCCGCCGGACACTCCCGGGATGGTCTCGGCGACGCCGATCAGGCCGCCTCGCACCACGTTGCCGACGAGGTCACCCGTCGGCGGCCGGTGGCGGCGTGCCGGGGTGTCGGTGGACTCGGCCGGGCTCGGTGTGGGCATGGCGACGATCGTACTAAACCGGTACTTTTCGGCGAATTCGGACCGAACGCCGGTCACCGATCGCCGAAAGCGCTGGCCTGCCATAATCGAGAGGTCGAGAGCTCGTCATCCACGAGCGGACCCCGATCGAGAAGGACGCATCACATGCCCATCGCCACCCCCGAGAAGTACGCCGAGATGCTGGAGAAGGCCAAAGCGGGCGGATACGCCTTCCCGGCCATCAACTGCACCTCGTCGGAGACGATCAACGCTGCGATCAAGGGCTTCGCCGATGCGGGCAGCGACGGCATCATCCAGTTCTCCACCGGCGGCGCCGAGTTCGGCTCGGGACTGGGTGTGAAGGACATGGTCACCGGCGCGGTGGCGCTGGCCGAGTTCGCCCATGTGATCGCCGAGAAGTACGACGTGACCATCGCGCTCCACACCGATCACTGCCCGAAGGACAAGCTGGACACCTACGTCCGCCCGCTGCTCGCCCTCTCGCAGGAACGCGTCGACAACGGTCAGAACCCGCTGTTCCAGTCGCACATGTGGGACGGCTCGGCGATTCCGATCGACGAGAACCTGGAGATCGCGCAGGAGCTTCTCGCGCTCGCCAGCGCTGCGAAGATCATCCTGGAGGTGGAGATCGGCGTCGTCGGCGGCGAGGAAGACGGTGTCGAGGCCGAAATCAACGACAAGCTGTACACCTCGGTCGAGGACTTCGAGAAGACCGTCAAGGCGCTCGGCACCGGCGAGAAGGGCAAGTACCTGTTGGCGGCCACCTTCGGCAACGTGCACGGCGTGTACAAGCCGGGCAACGTGAAGCTGAAGCCGTCGGTGCTGCTCGACGGCCAGAACGCCGCCCGTGAGCTCGTCGGTCTGGAGTCCGGCGCCAAGCCCTTCGACTTCGTCTTCCACGGCGGCTCCGGCTCGGAAAAGCACGAGATCGAGGAGTCGCTCAGCTACGGCGTGGTGAAGATGAATGTCGACACCGACACCCAGTACGCCTTCACCCGTCCGGTCGCCGGCCACATGTTCACGAACTACGACGGGGTCCTCAAGATCGACGGCGAGGTCGGCAACAAGAAGGTGTACGACCCGCGCAGCTACCTCAAGAAGGCCGAGGCCGGCATGTCCGAGCGCGTCGTGGAGGCGTGCAACGACCTGAAGTCTGCGGGCAAGTCCATCTCCGCCTGAGTCCGGATCCGCGGAGCCGAGACCACAAGCGCCCCTGTCGTATCGGCAGGGGCGCTTGGTGGTCTCGACTCCGCTCGACCAGCGAGGGGGTCCGCTCGACCAGCGAGGGGGTCCGCTCGACCAGCGAGGGTCCGAGGGGTCAGGGCCGGGTGCAGACCTTCCACTCGCCGCCCACGTTGTGCAGGGTGATCTGGGCGTTGGTGGTGGCGTTCGGATCGTCGTCGTTGTAGATGTCCACGCCCACCCGGGCGGTGTCGCCGTTGACGGAGACGCCGGTGATCTCCTTGAACGAGAACAGCTGGCCGCGCTCCTTCTGCGACTGGTACGCCCGCGAGAACTCCTCCTCGGAGACGCTGGAGTAGAAGGCGTACTCCTCACCGCACGTGACGCCGCGGAGCGCGGCGAGGTCGCCCTCGGCCATCGCGGTCTGGTAGGTCTCGGCGGCGTCGGCGACCTTGGCCTGCGGTGAGTTCGCGAACGCGAACCACCACACGAGCACGGCGACGACTCCCGCGGCGATCAGGGCCAGGAGCGCCCAGAGCCAGGTGCGGCGTTTCTTCTCCGCGGGTGCCGGCGTTGCTCCCGGAATCACCTCCGGCTGATGCGGAGTGTTGGACCAGGCCTGATCGGTGGAACCGGTCGGCGCCGACGACGCAGCGCCCGCGGGGGCAGCGCCTGAGGGCGCTGTGGCAGCAGCTCCGGCGGCACCGGCCGCTGCGGCGACGGCCGCGCCCGCGGCGACGTCCTTGAGGTCGATGGTCTCGGTGGGCGCCTCGGAGGCGTCGGCGTCGGAGATGTCGGTATCGGAGGCGTCGGTATCGTCCTCGTCGTCGCCGGGCGCGGTGCCCGACGCTGCGGCCGCCTCGGCGGGCACCGGAATGACCTCGGTCTCGGGCTCGTCGTCGGCCGGGCTCAGGTCGACGGCGGACTCGACGATCCCGGCGCGCTCGACTTGATCGGGATCGACCGACTCCACCTCGGTACGGGGCCGTACGGGCGCCTTCTCGCCGGATCCCTCCACCTCGACGACGGTCTGGTGCTTGATGCCGGACGCGGTCTGGCGGACCTCGTTCGCGGTGTCCTCGGCATCGGACTCTTGCTCGTCGGCCTGCTCGGCGTCGCCGGACATCTCCGTGTCGCCAGATGCCTCCGCGTCGCCAGATCCCCCTGTGTCGCCAGATCCCTCTGTGTCGCCGGATGTCTCCGCGTCGTCGGCCAGCGAACCCTCGGCGGCCGCGGTCTCGTCCTCAGCGGCGCTCTCGTCAGTCGCTGCGTCGCCGGTCCCTGTCTCGCCGGTCACGTTCTCGTCGACCTCGTCCGCGACGCCCTCGGTGGACACCTCGTCGGTCGACACCTCTTCGGTGGTCTCGTCCACCACCGGGATCGCGAACGCCCGTGTGGGCGATTCGGAGTCGCCGCCCCCGGGGGTCTGCCCGGCCTGGATCTTCACGACCGGGGTCGACGGCGCGTCGTCGTCGGGGACCTTCGGCGCGGGTGCATCGGGGTGACCGGCGCGTCGGGCGCGGAAGGCGTCGACGACCTTCTTGACGGCGCCGTCGTGGTCGCTACTGGTCTGATCGTTGTCCGGAGTCGGCATGCTGCGCAGGTCCTGGGTCTGTGGGGGCGGTCGGGGGCCGGTTCGCCCGGCACGACCACGAGAATAACGAATGACCGGTCTCTCTCGTCGGGCCGGGCGGGCGGGCGGGGAGTGATTGAATGGCTGGGTGACCTCTTTCGGAGACCTACTGGGACCACCGCCGACGCTCCTCACCGGAGACGATGACGCCGAGTCCGACCTGTTGAACGGCGCCGACCCCGCGGCGGTCGCCGCTGAGCACCCGTCGGCGTCGATCGCCTGGGCGTACCTGGCCGAGGCGGCGCTCGAGCACGCCGACGGCGCCGTGCCGGACGTCGCGCAGCAGGTGGCCGGTTACGCGTTCGCCCGCACCGGCTATCACCGGGGCCTCGATCAGCTGCGTCGGCACGGCTGGAAGGGCTTCGGTCCGGTGCCGTGGAGCCACGAGCCGAATCGGGGCTTCCTGCGCTGTGTGGGCGCCCTCGCCCGCGCGGCGCAGCTGATCGGCGAGGAGGACGAGTACCTCCGCTGCCTGGATCTGCTGAACGACAGCGATCCGCGCGCCATCGCCGAACTCGGCCTGGACTGACTCTCACGCGACCGGCGGCCGTGACCGATGAGAACCGAGCGGATCCTCCGGGCGCGGTCGCGGCTGATCGATCGCCTGCCTGCGCCGCTGGCCAAACGGGTGCGGCTGCTCGGTCTGTCGCTGGTGCCGATCCTGCAGTGCGCGGTCGCCGGCGGGCTGGCCTGGTTCATCGCCTTCGACGTGCTGCACCACTCGGCGCCGTTCTTCGCGCCGATCGCCGCGGTCTCGTCGCTGGGCCTGGTGCTGGCCAAACGGTGGCGACGCTCGATCGAGCTGATCGGCGGTGTCCTCATCGGCATCGTCGTCGGGGATCTGGTGATCTATGGGATCGGCTCGGGGCCCTGGCAGATCGCCGTGGTGGTGGCCCTGGCGATGACGGCCGCGCTGCTGATCGACGGCGCCCCGATGATCACCACGCAGGCGGGCGCTTCGGCGGTGCTGGTGGCCACCCTGTTGCCACCCGGGCACGCCGCCGGGTACGAGCGCGCGCTCGATGCGATGATCGGCGGCGCGGTCGCTCTGGCGATCGGCGCGTTGCTGCCGTTCAACCCGGCCCATCGTGCACGACGCGATGCGGCGCTGGTGCTGGCGACGCTGCGCGACTTGTCGGCCGAATTGGCCCAGGCCCTGCGGGCGAACGACGAGGAAGCCGTCCAGGAGGTGCTCGACGCGGCGCGGTCGACGCAGGCCCAGATCGACGCGATGCACGCGGACATGCGCGCGGGCCGGGAGGTGGTCGTGATGTCGCCGCTGTACTGGTACGAGCGGCCCCGGCTGACCCGCATCACGGCGACCGCGGCGCCGATCGACCGCGGTATGCGGAACTTCCGGGTCTGTGCGCGCCGGGCGGCCGGGCTGGTGCAGCGCGGCGTCCGAGTGGAACCGGCCGTGATCGACTTGGTTGCGGCGCTTCCCGAGGGCTTCGAGGTGTTGCGCGAGATGATGCTCGCACCGCCCAAGGGCAGTCCGGATCAGGCCGATGCCGCGACCGTGCTGCGCACGATCGTGCGGCGAGCCCGTCCGGCGATCAACGACATCCGCGCCGCTCATCACCACCATGACGGTGACATCGCCGAGATCGCGCTCTTGGTAGAACTGCGGTCGCTGCTGGTCGACATGCTGATGGTCGCCGGACTCAAGCGCGAGACGGCGATCGCCCAGCTGCGACTGCAATGACGCGCTGGTTGCAATATATGCGATAGTGCGCATACATTGAGCTCATGGGTGCATCGCATGGGCATGAGGGTCATTCGCACGGGCCGACCGCGGCAGATCTGGCTGACGGCGGTGCGCGCCGCCGCATCTGGCCGATGGCGGTCGCCGTCGTCCTCATCGGCGGGTACTTCTTCGTCGAACTCTTCGTCGGCATCGCGATCGACTCGCTGGCGCTGATCGCCGACGCCGGTCACATGCTCACCGACGTGGTGGCGGTGTCGATGGGACTGTCGGCGCTGCTGCTGGCGCGGCACGGGCGGGTCACCGATGCGCGCAGTTTCGGGTGGTTCCGCGCCGAGGTGTTCACCGCCGTCCTGAATGCGGCCCTGCTGATCGGGGTCGGCGTCTTCGTCCTCTACGAGGCGATCAAGCGGCTCGGCGGCGAGGCCCCGGAGATTCCGGGCCTCACGATGGTGATCGTCGCGGCGGTCGGTCTGCTGGTGAACCTCGTCGTGATGCTGATGCTGCGCGCCGACGCCAAGGGGTCGATCGCGGTGCGCGGGGCGTACCTGGAGGTGCTCGCCGACGCCCTCGGCAGCGTCGGCGTACTGGTGGCCGGCGTCGTGATGATGACCACGGGCTGGCGGTACGCCGACATCGTCGTCGCGGTGGCGATCGCCGTCTGGGTGGTGCCGCGGGCGGTGCGGCTGGCGCGCGACGCGCTCAAGATCCTCAATCAGCAGGCGCCCGATCACGTCGACGTCGACCGCGTGCGCGCCGAACTGGCAGAGGTCCTCGGGGTGACGGACGTGCACGACCTCCACGTCTGGTCGCTGACGACGGGCATGGACGTCGCCACGGTCCACGTTTCCTCGGACGGCGACGGCGACTACGCCAGGGTGCTCGCTGACGCCCGGGCCGTGCTCACTGCGCACGGACTGGTGCACGCGACCGTGCAGGTCGATCCCGTCGGGGACCGGGGCGAGTGCTGCGAGAAGCTGTCCTGGTAGCACCTCGACGGTCAGTTGGATTCAGTGATGAATGTTTGTTGAACGGCGCTGTTAGGATTCTCGCCGTGACGGACGGCGACGTGCCGGTCGGGGCGAGGTCCCGGTCCGGGGAGCGGAGAACCCAGGAACAGCGGAGTGCGCAGACGCGCGCCAAGTTGATGGACGCGACCGTCGAATGCCTGGTGGAGTTCGGTTACGGCGGCACCACCACGTCGCGCGTGGCCGAGCGGGCCGGGGTGACGCGCGGTGCGCAGTTGCATCACTTCGGATCCCGGAACGCACTGGTGAGTGCTGCGGTTCGCCATCTTGCGGCACGGCGCTCGGCCGAGGCGATCGAGCAGGTGGGCCGCGTCGCGCACGCCGACGATCCGATCGGCGCACTGCTGGACCTGCTGTGGGATTTGCACGACGGTCCGCTGTTCACGGCCACGGTCGAATTGTGGGTCGCCGCCCGGACGGATCCGGAGCTGCGCGCCGAGGTGGTCGCCTTCGAGCGCATCGTCGATCAGTCGGTCGGGTCCGCGGTCGCCGGGGTGCTGCCCGCAGGTGTGCACGTGGAGCGCGCGCTGCTCGACTTCGTCTACACGGCGATGGACGCCCTGCGCGGGATTCTGATCTCGTCCTTCGTCGACCCGGCCTCCGACCGGCCGAGGCGCCGGTGGGCCCGGGCCGGCGAGGTGCTGCGCGGGGCTGCCGACCCGGAGTTGCTCGCCGCGATCGCGCCCGCGCCGACGGACTGATCCGCTTCGCCGAGCCGCCCGCATGGGGCGCGTGCTCGCGTTGTCCGGGCGCCTGGGCACTCGCTATGAACTGGATCACATTTCCTCCAGGGGTAGATACATGCAGTCGTGACTGTTTGGTATGTGATCAGGAGGTGGCGGCACATGGCTGGCGATTCGGGTTCGGGAAACAGGGTCTTCGTGATCGGCGTGGGCATGACGAAGTTCTGCAAGCCCGGGCGGCGGAAGAACGACGACGGCAGCGACTGGGCCTACCCGGACATGGCCCGCGAAGCGGGGACCAAGGCGCTCGCGGACGCGGGGATCGACTATCGCGAGGTGCAGGAAGCCTACGTCGGCTATGTCTACGGCGAGTCGACGTCCGGGCAGCGCGCCGTGTACGAGCTCGGCATGACCGGGATCCCGGTGGTCAACGTCAACAACAACTGTTCGACGGGCTCGACGGCGCTGTACCTCACAGCCAAGGCGATCCGCGGCGGCGCGGACTGCACCTGGCCCTGGGCTTCGAGAAGATGCAGCCCGGCTCGCTGGGCGCGATGTACGAGGACCGCGCGCAGCCGATGGACAAGCACATCTTGGCACTCGCCGAGATCAGCGAGGTGCTCTTCCCGCCGGCGCCCTGGATGTTCGGCGCCGCCGGGCGCGAGCACATGCGCAAGTACGGCTCGACGATCGAGCACTTCGCCAAGATCGGCGAGAAGAACCACCGGCACTCGGTCAACAACCCGTACGCGCAGTTCCAGGACGCCTACACGCTCGACGAGATTCTCGACTCACGGATGATCTACGACCCGCTCACCAAACTCCAGTGCTCGCCGACTTCGGACGGGTCGGACGCGGTGATCCTGGCGTCCGAGCGCTTCGTCGACGAGCACGACCTCGCCGATCAGGCGGTGGAGATCGTCGGGCAGGCGATGGTGACCGATTCCGCGAACACCTTCGACGAGACCTGCGCCGGCATCGTCGGCGACCACATGAACCGCGCGGCCGCACAGGCGGTGTACGACCAGGCCGGACTGGGCCCGGACGACTTCCAGGTGATCGAGCTGCACGACTGCTTCTCGGCCAACGAACTGCTCCTCTACGAGGCGCTCGGACGGGCCGCGGAGGGCCAGGCGCACACGCTGATCGACAACGGCGACACCACCTACGGCGGCCGCTGGGTGGTGAATCCGTCGGGCGGCCTCATCTCCAAGGGGCACCCGCTCGGCGCCACCGGTCTCGCGCAGTGCAGCGAACTCACCTGGCAGCTGCGCGGCACGGCCGGCGCCCGGCAGGTCGACGGCGTCACCGCCGCCCTGCAGCACAACATCGGCTTGGGCGGCGCCGCCGTCGTCACGGCCTATCAGCGCGTGTCCTGAGCATGCGCGGCTGAGCGTGCGAGGAACGCGCGGTCGAAGGGGCCTGTCCTGAGCATGCGCGGCTGAGCCTGCGAGGGACGCGCGGTCGAAGGGCCTGTCCTGAAAACCATCAATCACGAAAGCAGGAATCAATCATGGGACACATCGAAGCCACCGAGAAGCTGACCGCCTCGCCGGATGCTGTCTGGAAGGTGATCTCCGACCCCGCCACCTGGGGTGAGTGGTTCACCATCCACGAGCGCTGGATGGAGGAGCCGCCGGCCACCCTCGCCGCGGGCAGCAAGCTCACCGCCAAGATCATGATGCTCGGCATGGCGAACAAGATCGAGTGGACGGTCGACGACGTCGAGGCCCCCACCAAACTGGTGCTCAGCGGCACCGGCATGGCCGCGGTGAAGGTCCAGTTCGTCTTCGAGCTCAAGCCGGACGGGGACGGCACTGAACTCCAGATCTCCGGCGACTTCTCCGGCACCCTGATCAAGTGCGCGCTCGCCAAGGCCGTCGAGAAGGATGCCACCTCGCAGATCGACAAGAGTCTGACCAAGCTCGATGCGCTGGCCGCCGCGGCATGACCTCGGCGAAGACGTCGTACGAGTTCGACGCCGGCGGCCTGAACACGTGGGCCGACCCGGAGGAGTTCGCGGTGACGGCCGAGCGGATCGCCGAGTACGCGGCGGCCACCAACGACCCGATCGAGGCGCACCTGCGCGGCGAGGTCGCCCCGCCGGTCTTCGCGATCGTGCCGGCGTTCGACGCGATGCTCACCCCGGTGGTCGACGTCGCGCCGATCGAGATCTTCGGCAAGGTGGTCCACGGCGAACAGGACTTCTGGTTCCACCGGCCGGTCCGCCCGGGCGACGTGATCACCACGCGGGCTCGGGCCATCGGCTACGACACCGTCGACACGGGGGCCCGGCTGTCCATTCACGTCGAATGCCGGGCCGCCGACGGTGAGCTGGTCAACGAGCAGTACCTGGTGGCCTTCTTCCGGAACGTCGACGCCGGTGCCGGCGTCGGCGAGAGCGTGCCGGACCACAAGCTCGCCGATGCGGTCCGCACCGGTGAACCGCTGGCGGTGGTCACCGCGCACGTCGACGACGACCAGACATTCCGGTACGCGCCGGCGTCGGGTGACCCGATGCCGATCCACCTCGACGAGGAGGTGGCCAAGGACGCCGGACTTCCGGGGATCATCGCGCACGGGCTGTGCACCATGGCGTTCGCCTCGTGGGCGGTGCTGACGGAGGTGGCGGGGTCGGAGGTGAACCGGCTCACACGGTTTGCCGTGCGGTTCTCCAAGTTTGTGCTGCCCGGCGACGACCTGCAGACGCGGATCTGGCTGACCGGTTCGGCCGACGGCGTCACCGAGTACGCGTTCGAGACCGTGCGCGGCGACGAGGTGGTGCTCACCGACGGGCTGGCCGTCGTCGCCGACTGAGCCCGTTTCGCCGGCTGAGCCCGTTTCGCCGGCTGAGCCCGTTTCGCCGGCTGAGCCCGTCGAAGCCACCACCGGCCTCGGCGACCTGGGCGCGCAGCTGTCGATGGGCGCGATCATCCTCGCCGAGCTCGCCGGTGTCACCCTCGGCACGGTCGCGTCGGTCGGCGTCTCGCTGGGTCTGGGCGCGGCGACCATCGCCGCGATGTTCTTGCCCCACAGCGGGGGCTGCAGGCGGGGAAGCTGCCGGCCCTGGCGGAGTCGTCGGCGATGAAGCTCTACGCCACCCAGGCGGCCACCGACGTCGCGATGGACGCGGTGCAGTTGTTCGGCGGCAACGGCTACATGTCCGAGTACCGGGTGGAGCAGCTGGCGCGTGACGCCAAGTCGCTGATGATCTACGCCGGCTCCAACGAGATCCAGGTGACGCACATCGCCAAGGGGCTGCTCGCCGACTGATCGGACCTTTCGACAAGCTCAAGGGGCTGCCGCTCCTTGAGCCGTCCGAGCCGCTAGGCGAGGGCGTGTCGAAAGGTCGGGTTCCCGGCATCCGGGCGATATGGTCGCACTCGTGGAACGACGGACATTTCTCGCGATGCTCGCCGCCGGCGGAGCCGGACTGCTCACCGGTTGCGCGGCCGAATCCGACGGCGAGGCGCGCAGTGCGTCGGAGACGACGGACCCGCCCGGCGAGCCCGGGGCCGGGCCGACCGGCAAGCCGCTGGACGCGCCGCTCCCGGCGACCAAGGTGCCGCTCCCGGATCACCCGATCACCGCGCTGCCCGGGAAGGGCCGCAACCTCGCGCTCACCGTCGACGACGGGTCGTCGTCGGCCGTGGTCGCGGCGTACTGCCAATGGGCGAACGACTCCGGTGCGCGCTTCACCTTCTTCGTCACCGGCCAGTACGACGCGTGGCGGGAGAACCGGAGCGTCCTGCGTCCGCTGGTCGAGTCCGGGCAGGTGCAGTTGGGCAACCACAGCTGGACGCATGCCGATCTGACATCGCTGACCGCCAAGGGCGTCGCCGAGGAGCTGCGTCGTACCAAGGACTTCCTGCGCGACGAGTACGGAGTGGACGGCACACCCTACTACCGGCCGCCGTTCGGGTACCGGAACGCGACGGTCGACAAGGTGGCCGCCGACCTCGGCTACACCATGCCCACCTTGTGGGACGGCTCCATCGCCGACTCGGGCCTGGTGACCGAGAAGTTCCTGATCGGCATGGCGCGCAAGTACTTCCGGCCGCAGCGGATCGTGATCGGGCACGCGAACCACGACCCGGTGACGCGCGTCTACGGCAAGTTCAACGACATCATCGCGCACCGCAAGCTGTCGATGGTCACCCTCGACGACGTCTTCGCATCGAGCTCCACCCGCTGATCGAGCCCTACTCGCTGATCGAGCCCTACTCGCTGATCGAGCGGAGTCGAGATCACCGTCCGCTTCGCCCCAGGTTTTCCGCTCCGCCCTATGGTTCCCGTATAGGGCGGAACCAGAAACCTGGGGCGGAACCTCCGGGAGGCCTGAGGCGGTGTCAGTACCCCAGGAAGTTCCAGAACAGGAACAGGCGATAGCCGTCGTACATGAGCGACGACGAGACCCCGAACAGCCCGATGATCGCGTCGACGATCGAGAAGAACACGTCACGGACCGGCGGGATCCACAGCAGCGCCAGGATGATCAGGAACCCGTACGGGGCGATCTGGTCGGCACTGCGGCGCGTCTCGTACGAGAGGTACGGCGCGATCGCGTTGAAGCCGTCGAACCCGGGCATCGGGATCAGGTTGAGCACGGTCGCGGTGATCTGCAGGAAGGCCAGGAAGGTCAGGCCCGCCAGCAGGTTCTGGTTCGACGCCGTCTCCCCGGTGAAGGTCACCGCGAGCAGCAGCACCACACCGAGGAACAGGTTGGCCGCCGGTCCGGCGAGGCTCACACGGGTCTGCTGGCCCGGCGTCATCCGGTCGGTGTGCAGGTACACCGCGCCGCCGGGGAATCCGATGCCGCCCAGCACGATGATCAGCAGCGGAAGGCCGATCGACAGCAGCGGATGCGTGTACTTGCGCGGGTCGAGAGTCAGATAGCCGCGCAGTTCCGCCGAGTGGTCGCCGTAGCGGAACGCGGTGAAGGCGTGCGCGAACTCGTGCAGGCACAGCGAGATCAGCCAGCCGCCGAGGATCAGCAGCCACATGCCGCCGATCGCCATGCCCCCGTCGTCGTCGCCGCTGAGCCACAGGAGGGCGCCGCCGGCCACCGTGGCGGCGACCAGCCCCAGGAACACCGGACCGGGCCGGACCGACCGCAGGGCGGTCATCGTCGGGGTCGTATAGCTCACGGGCGCACCAGCTTCCAGTCGAGGTGATGACGGTAGTACGTCGACCGCTTCACCACGCGCGGCGTCAGCACTCCTTCGCGTTCGACGACGAGGTCGACCCCGCCGGTCTGCACGGCACGGCCGACGAGCCAGCCTCCCGGGAGCAGACGCTGGAGTCGGGCACGGACTCCGGGCAGGTCGGGCACGGGCTCGATCACCACGCCGCGGACGTCGCCGTCGAACAACCGCTCGGAGTCTACGTAGGTCTCTCCGTGCAGCTTCGTCGGGCGTCCGTCGTCGTCGGGCTTGCCGAGGTGCCGGGCGTAGCCGACCAGAACGGTGCCGGCATCGTCGCGGATCAGCGGCAGCGTCTGCGCGGCGCCGTGCTCGGCGAGTTCCCGCGCGGACCGCCCGTGCGGGAGACCGTAGTTCTTGGTGGCCCGCGTCGCATGCGGGGCGACGTAGGCCAGTTCGACGTCGAGCCGTTCGTGTCGCATCAGCACACCGGCCACCTGCGCGAAGAACACGTCGGGGTTCGCATCTCCGTCGGCCGGCGGTGCGACGACGAGCCGGGTGACCGCGGGGTCGGCGACGGCGGTGCTCACGGCGCGGGCCAGTGCGGCCGCTTCGGCGCCGGGCGGCGGCGGGACGATCTCGGTGGATACCACGCCAATAGGGTATCCGCGCCGTTCAGCAAGTAGGGTGCTGCAGTGAACAGGAGGAGCACCTGACATGGCTGCGATTGTGCTTATCGGCGCCCAGTGGGGCGACGAAGGCAAGGGGAAGGCGACGGATCTGCTGGGCGGAAAGCTCCAGTGGGTGGTGCGCTACCAGGGTGGCAACAACGCCGGACACACCGTCGTGTTGCCGAACGGCGACACCTTCGCCCTGCATCTGATTCCGTCCGGCATTCTGACCCCGGGCGTGCAGAACGTGATCGGCAACGGCGTCGTCGTCGACCCGTCCGTGCTGCTGACCGAGCTCAAGGGCCTCGAGGAGCGCGACGTCGACACCACCGGGCTGCTGATCTCGGCGGATGCGCACCTGCTGATGCCGTACCACGTCGCCATCGACAAGGTGACCGAGCGATTCCTCGGCAACAGCAAGATCGGCACCACCGGTCGCGGCATCGGGCCCTGCTACCAGGACAAGATCGCGCGCGTCGGCGTCCGCGTCGCCGATGTGCTGGACGAGAAGATCCTGACCCAGAAGGTCGAAGCGGCCCTGGAGATCAAGAATCAGATCCTCACCAAGATCTACAACCGCAAGGGCCTCGATCCACAGCAGGTGGTCGACGAGACCCTGGAACTGGCCGAGGGCTTCAAGCACCGCATCGCCGACACCCGGCTGCTGCTGAACCAGGCGCTCGAGCGGGGCGAGACCGTGCTGCTGGAGGGCAGTCAGGGCACGCTCCTCGACGTCGACCACGGCACCTACCCGTACGTGACGTCGTCGAACCCGACCGCAGGCGGCGCGGCGGTCGGTTCGGGCATCGGTCCGAACAAGATCGAGACGGTGCTCGGCATCCTCAAGGCCTACACCACCCGCGTCGGCTCCGGGCCGTTCCCGACAGAGCTGTTCGACGAGTGGGGCGAGTACCTGGCCAAGACCGGCGGCGAGGTGGGCGTCACCACCGGGCGCGCCCGTCGTTGCGGCTGGTTCGACGCCGTGATCGCGCGGTACGCCACCCGGGTCAACGGCATCACCGACTACTTCCTGACCAAGCTCGACGTGCTGTCGAGCCTGGATGAGGTGCCCATCTGCGTGGCCTACGAGGTGGACGGCGAGCGGTACGACGACATGCCGATGACGCAGACCGGCTTCCACCACGCCAAGCCGATCTACGAGACCATGCCCGGCTGGTGGGAGGACATCTCCGGCTGCCGGACGTTCGACGAGCTGCCGCAGAACGCGCAGAACTACATCCTCCGGCTGGAAGAGCTGTCCGGTGCGTACATCTCGTGCATCGGCGTGGGCCCGGGGCGCGAGCAGACCATCGTGCGCCGCGAGATCGTCTAAGCCCGCATCGTGGCCCGGATCAGCAGGGACTACGGCTCGATCCTCCTAGGGTCTGCCGACGAGCAGGGCCGCCGCCTGCGGGTCCGGATCCAGTTCCTGCTGACCTCCTCGCTGGTCTTCGCGAACCTCGTCGGGATCGTCGTCGCGGTCGCGCTGGGCGCGGTCGGCATCCCGGAGCCGTCGTTCCTGCGGCGAGACCTGGTCCTGGTCAACTTCGTCGCGATCCCCGTGTACGCCGGGGTGGCGCTGCTGGTCGGCATCGTGGCGGGCACCGCCCTGATGCTGCGGGGCCTGCGCTGGTCCACCCGGGAGCAGGTCCCGACCCCGGCCGATGTGAAGACGACGCTGCGGGCCCGTCGCCGCCTGGTGCTGCTGCAGTTCGTGCTGTGGCTCGGCGCCGCCGTGCTGCTCGGCGTCCTGTACGGGCTGGTCGACTCCGACCTGATCACCAAGGTCGTGCTGATCGTGGTGATGAGCGGCCTGGTGGTGGTGGCCATCGCCAATCTGCTCGCCGACATCATGCTGCGGCCGATCTCGGCGAAGATCCTGCAGGCAGGCCTCGGCTGGCGCGGGTCGTCGATGCGGTCGCGAGCGGTGTCGTCGTGGCTGGTGGGCACGGGTGTGCCGGTGCTCGGCATCTTTCTGGTGGTGCTCTTCGGGGCCTTCTCGCCGAACACCTCGAAGATGAACATGTTCGTGTCGGTCACCGTGCTGGTCGCCGTCGCGACGGGCGTCGGCCTGCTCTCGGTGATCCTCTACGCCTGGAGTGTGACCGGCCCGATCCAGAGTGTGCGGCGCGGTATGGCGCGGGTGCGCGACGGCGACGTCGGGGAGGACACCGACCTGGTGGTGTACGACGCCTCCGAACTCGGCGAACTGCAGCTCGGCTTCAACAACATGGTGGCGGGGCTGCGTCAGGAGGAGCGCCTGCGCGACATCTTCAGCCGCCACGTCGGGCGGGACGTGGCCGCCGCCGCGATGCACGGCGACCCGGAACTCGGCGGCGCCGAGCGGACCGTCGCGGTGGTCTTCGTGGACGTGATCGGCTCTACCGAGCTGGCCGTCAAGCGGTCGCCGACCCAGGTCGTGGACCTGCTCAACCAGTTCTTCAGCGTGATCGTCGAGGCGACCGAGCACGCCGACGGACTGGTCAACAAGTTCGAGGGCGATGCCGTGCTGTCGATCTTCGGCGCCCCGCTGGCGATCGCCGACCCGGCGGGCAGTGCCCTGCGCGCCGCACGGGAGATCGCCGAGCGGCTCCGCATCGAGGTGCCGGACCTGCAGGCCGGCATCGGTGTCAGCTACGGGACCGTCGTGGCCGGCAACGTCGGCGCCATCCAGCGGTTCGAGTACACGGTGATCGGCGATCCGGTGAACGAGAGCGCCCGCATCTCGGAGCTGGCCAAGCGTGATCCGCGCGTGCCGTGGGCCAGTAAACGGGTAGTCGAGGCGTCTGACCGGACCGAACGCACCCGTTGGAAAGCGGTGGACAGCGTGGTGCTGCGCGGCCGCAGCGAGGAGACCGAGCTCTACGTGCCGCGCAGGATTCCCAATCTCCCGCCCACGAGGACGCTCGGCGCCGGTGAAGAGCCGTAGACTGCGGGCATGACGTCGTCTCCCGATTCCGGCGCCTCCGCCGGCCCGGACAGCACCCCGGACGCACCCCCCGTCGACGCGCCTCCCGCCGGCCTGGACGACTCGTCCGCACCCGGCCCGGTGCGCGTTCTGGGCACACCGCAGTCGCCGAACGCGACCAGAGTGATGCTGCTCGGCTCCGGGGAACTCGGCAAGGAGGTCACCATCGCGCTGCAGCGCCTCGGGGTCGAGGTGATCGCCGTCGACCGTTATGAGGGCGCGCCCGCGCACCAGGTGGCACATGCCGCCGAGGTGATCGACATGATGGACCCGGTGGCGGTGCGCGCGGTGATCGACGAGCATCGCCCGCGCTACGTGCTTCCGGAGATCGAAGCCATCGCCACCGACGCGCTGGTGGAGGTGGAGCGCGACGGGATCGCCGAGGTGATCCCGAGCGCCAAGGGCGTCGCCGCGACGCTCGACCGCGAGGGTATCCGCCGCCTCGCCGACGAGGAGCTCGGCCTGCCGACTTCGGCATACCTGTTCGCGGACTCCGAGGAGGAGCTGCGCCTGGCGGCGTACCGGGTCGGGTACCCGTGCGTGGTGAAGCCGGTGATGTCGTCGTCGGGCAAAGGCCAGTCGGTGATGCACACCGACGCCGACGTGGCCGAGGCGTGGGCGACGGCCAAGACCGGCGGCCGGGTCGACTCGGGCCGGGTGATCGTCGAGCGCTTCGTCGACTTCGACTACGAGGTGACGCTGCTGACCGTGCGCGCGGTGGACCCGGAGGCCGGGGAACTCGCCACCTACTTCTGCGAGCCGATCGGGCATCGGCAGTCCGGCGGCGACTACGTCGAGAGTTGGCAGCCGCAGCCGATGAGCGAGATCGCCCACGGCACCGCACGGTCCATCGCCGCACGGATCGTCAACGCGCTGGGCGATCCGGCGCGGGGTGCGCGCTTCTCGGGCCGCGGCGTCTTCGGGGTCGAGTTGTTCGTCAAGGGCGACGAGGTGTTCTTCTCCGAGGTGAGCCCGCGGCCGCACGACACCGGGCTGGTCACCCTGGCGACGCAGCGGCTCTCCGAATTCGAGTTGCACGCGCGCGCCGTGCTGGGGCTTCCGGTGAACGTCGATCTCGTCTCGCCGGGCGCCTCCGCGGTGATCTACGGACAGCACGACGAACCCGCGATCCGCTTCGCCGGAGTCGCCGAAGCGCTGGTCGATCCGCGGGTGGACCTGCGGCTGTTCGGCAAGCCGGAGAGCTTCGCCACGCGGCGGATGGGCGTGGCCGTCGCCACCGGGACCGACACCGACGATGCACGACGACGCGCCGCCCGCGCCGCCGGACTGGTGATTCCGCTGGGCGCCGCCGATCCTGCTCCCGCCGATCCCGATCCCACCGGCCCCGGTCCCGCCGTTCCCGATCCCGCCGAAGACGAGGCAGGCCGCTCGCCGGCGGGGTCGTCGAGCGAGGGGCCGTCGAGCGGTGCCGAGTCCGCACCGCTCGCGGACACCGGGGACAAGACGGAGTTCATCGTCGATCAGGTGACGCTCGACGCCCGTGAGGACCCGGTGACCGAGCCGCACGCCGCGGTGCGTCCGCCCGTTCCTCCGCCCGGCGGGCCGGTGCCGGCCGGTGCCCCGCACGGCGCCCACCCTCACGGGCCGGGACCACGGCAGCCGGTGCCCCCCGGGCCGCCGCCCGGACCCGGGCCTATGCCGCGCGGACCGCAGCCGCCGTACGCGCCGCGGGCTCCGCACGGACCGGGCCCCGGCATGCCGCCGCGCGCCCCCGCGGGTCCCTCGGGTCCGGGTGGCCAGCGCCCGTCGGCGCCGCCGCCTCGCTGAGACGCGGATCGACCGGAGGCGGCGATCAGCGCGACGTCGCCCCGATCGGGACTACCAGCGGTCCGCCGGAGACCGGGTCTTGCACCACGACGGACTTGAGTCCGAATGCCTGCTCGAGCAGTTCGGCGTTCAGGATCTCGGTGGGGGCACCCTCGGCGAGAACCGCCCCGTCGGCCATCACCACGATCCAATCGCTGTAACGCGCAGCGAGATTGAGGTCGTGCAGCACCATCACGACGGTCTTGCCGTGCACGTGCTTGAGGTCGTGGACCAGGTCCAGGACCTCCATCGAATGCGCCAGGTCCAGATAGGTGGTGGGCTCATCGAGCAACAGCAGGTCGGTCTCCTGCGCCAGCGTCAGCGCGATCCACACCCGCTGCCGCTGGCCGCCGGACAGCGCGTCGACGGGGCGGTCGGCGAGTTCGGCGGTGTGGGTCAGCTCGAGGGCGCGGTCGACGGCGGCCGAGTCGTCCCGGCTCCACTGCCGGTACCAGGTCTGGTGGGGGTGGCGGCCCCGGGCGACGAGGTCGGAGACCCGGAGCCCCTCCGGGGCGATCGGTTGCTGCGGAAGAAGCCCGAGCGTCCGGGCGACAGTGCGCGGCGCGATCCGGCGGATATCCTGGCCGTCGAGCAGCACGGTGCCGCTCGCGGCGGGCAGCAGTCGGGCCAATGCGCGCAGCATCGTCGACTTGCCGCAGCCGTTGGGGCCGATGATCGTGGTGATCTTGCCGTCGGGGATCGCCAGATCCTGGTGTTCGATGATCAGCCGGCCGTCGTAGCCGGTCGACAGGTCGGTGGCGCTCAAGCGGGTCATGCGGAGGCCTTTCTGGCAGTGCGGATCATGAGGTAGATGAGAAACGGTCCGCCGACGGCCGCGGTGACCACGCCGACCGGCAGCCCGCCGGGCAGCATGGTGCGCACCAGGATGTCCGCGGCCAGCACTCCGGCGGCGCCGACCAGCCCCGCCGTGACGGGCGGCGGCTGCGGGGTGCGCGCCAGACGGAGAGCGATCTGCGGGGCGAGCAGACCGACGAAGGCGATCGGCCCGGCCGCCGACACCGACAGGGACGCCACGATCACCGCGATCAGCAAGGTGCCGCCCATCGCCGGGCCGACCCGCACGCCGAGGCTGCGGGAGGTGTCCGGGCCCAGGCCCAGCGACCGGAGGTCGCGCGCGGCGAACAGTACCCAGCCGATGCCGATCACCGCGGCCGCCGCCGCGGCGGGAACCACCTGCCAGGTGGCGTACGAGACCGATCCGACGATCCAGCGCTGCGCCCGTGCGGCATCCCATTCGCCGGCCCGGGACAGCAGGTACGCGGTCAGCGACTGCAGCATCCACGTGAGGCCGACGCCGATCAGAATCAGCCGCAGGGTGTTCGCCCCGACATCGCTGCCGCGCCGGTAGGCCAGGGTCCACATGACGGCGGCTGCGGCGAGTCCGCCGAGCAACGCGGCGACGGGAATCCCGACCCGGGCGAGGAGGGAACCCCACGTCGCGCCCATCGTGATCGCCAGTGTCGCGCCGGCGCTCGCACCCGCGGTGATTCCCAGCAGGTCCGGCGTGGCCAACGGGTTGCGAGTGATCGACTGTGTCAGCGAGCCGGCCAGGCCCAGCCCGAACCCGACCAGGGCGGCGATCACCGCGCGGGGGAGCGCGTCGTCGAACACCACGACGTTCTCCGCCCGCGTACCGCCGCCGAGCAGGATCCGGGCGACGTCGACCGGCGTGGTGAAGCCGACCGAGATGCTGACCAGGAACAGGAGCACCACCAGGATCGTGACTCCGACTCCGGCCGCGAGCAGGCGCGGGGACAGCACCCACGAGGCGGGCCCGATCTCCAACACCGTGCGCTTCGCGGCGGCGGTGCCGGGGTGTGCGCCGGGCGGTTCGGCGGTGGGTCTGCGGATCATGCGGTGGGCAGCTTTCTGCGGCGGACCATGAGCATCAGCGCCGGACCGCCGACGAAGGCGAGCATGACGCCGGCGGACACCTCGCCGGGACGGGCGACGACGCGACCGAGGACGTCGCAGGCGAGCAGCAGCGCCGCCCCGAACAGCGCCGAGAACGGGACCACCCAGCGATAGTCGGGGCCGGTGACCGCCCGGGCGAGGTGCGGCACCACGAGACCGAGGAAGACGATGGGTCCGCACGCGGCGGTGGCCGCGCCGGCCAGCAGCGTGATGGTCGCGATCCCGGTGAGCCGGATCAGCCGGACCCGGCCGCCGAGCGCGGTGGCCATGTCGTCGCCCAGGCTGAGCAGATTGAGGAACCAGCCGCCCGCCAGCGCGAGGATCAGGCCGACAGCGAGGAACGGGGCCGCCGTCGCCACCACTTCGGTCCCGCGTCCGGACAGCGATCCCACGTTCCAGGCACGCCAGGCGTCCAGGGAGGCGCCGTCGGTCAGCACGATCGCCGAGGTGACCGCCATCAGGAACGCCGACAGGCCGGTGCCCGCCAGCACCAGGGTGATCGGGGTGCCGCCGGACAGATTGGCCACGGCGAACACCGCCACGGAGGCGATTCCCGCGCCGATCAGACCGGCGACGGTGTTGGTGAGCGGGCTGGTACTGCCGAAGACCAGGACGCCGGTCACCACCGCACACGCCGCACCGGCGTTGATGCCGAGCAGGCCGGGATCAGCCAGTGGGTTGCGGGTGTGTCCCTGCGTCAGTGCGCCGGCCGCGCCCAGGGCCAGTCCGGCGAGCAGGCCGAGCACGGCGCGGTCCACGCGGTTGCGGACGAGCTCGACGAGTTGGTCGTCGACCAGATCGGGCCGGAAGAGGGCGTCGAGAACGGTGCCGTACGCGAGATCGTGGATGCCCTGCCCGGACCCGATTGCGACCGAGACCAGTGCCAGGCCGACCAGGGCCGGCAGCAGGATGATCGCCCCGGTGAACTTGCGCACGAAGGGTTACCTTACCGACGTTCGTGCCGGTGATGCGCCAGACCCCACGGGCATGGACCTTCCCATGGACGTCAGGAAACCTGAACAGATCCGTAACGTTTCCTGGGCTACTCACGACAAATGGTGAAGAGAATGGTCACCATGGTGATCGTTCCGAGAATGTGAGACGGGACGCAGCCCACGGTGGGCGCGACGAGCGTCCTCATTGCGATCGCTGGAAACATCAGAAACGAAAGGTAAGACCATGAAGAAGAGCCTGAAGCGCGCCGTGGTCGGCATTTCCGCCGCCGGCCTGCTCGCCGCAGGAACCGTCGCCACCGCCGCCCCCGCTCAGGCCGCCACGCCGGGCAACCTCCAGATTCTGGGTGGCGTGAACTGCGAGTTCAAGCGCTGGGGCCCGAACTGGAACTCCGGCCCGATCTGGCAGATGCACCGATTCCTGGGCGTGTCGAACATCGGCGGGAGCACCATGACGGGCGTGCATGTCGCGGAGTTCGGTGGACCCAACAAGATCATTCCGGCGCTTCCGGCGAACCACCCGTCCAAGAAGGGCGTCAAGCGAGCCACCAAGGCCGGCGAGCTGCTCCCCGGCCAGGTCGTGCTCACGCACACCAATACGTGGCGCGGTTGCTGGCCGGCCTCGATCTCCGGATACACCATCGGTGATCAGGTCGAGGACCCGTTCAACAATGTCGGCTACTGGCAGAACGTGCGTCGCAGCAACCCGTAAAGGTTGAGGCAGCGACGGACTCGAACGATCGAGACGGCGGGCGGGGCGGTGATCCGGGACGGATCACCGCCCCGCCTGTCTTCATCGGGGGTGACAGAAGACCTGATGCGCGCTCGCATTCAGCCCGCGAGTCGTGACAGAGGAAAGAAACAATACAAGGTAGACAAACCGAAAAAGGGGTTCTTCAATGACGAAGAACAGCAGGTCAAGGTCGGCAACGTGCCGGTGGCGACCGGCACCGGCACCGGACCGAACGGGACCCTCAAGCCGGGGCAGAACTACCTGATGGGTGAGGTGATGCCCGGAGGTGGCGGACCGTACGCCATCGTCGGTTACGCCATCGGCAACGAGATCGACAACGTGTTCAACGAGCCGAACTACTCGATCGATTTCGCTCTCGCAGGCCCGGTGGCCGAGCACTTCGCACGCTGATCCGCGGTCACGGTCGACGGTTCGCGCTCCCGCTCGGGGGCCGCGGACCGTTGTCGTGCCGGCGTCCGGCTGCTGTCGCGGGAGCAGGTGGAATCGCCGACGTGAGCGGAAAGCGGCCGCAGGCCCGCGAACCCGAGCACAATGGACTCCCAGGGGGTTCTCGGACTCCCAGGGGGATGTACGCGGGGGTTGGGCAGCGAGCGGAAGAGCCGGGGAAATGAAGACGAGAAAGACGCGGTCCGGGACCGTGCGCGCGGTGGCGCTGGCGGTCGGTCTGGCGGTGCTGGCGGTGCTGGCCGGAGCCGGTCAGGCCGCGGCGGCGCGGCCCGGCGATCTGGCCGTCGAGGCGATGGCCATCTGCGACCGCGGCAAGACCTACCGGATGGTGGCCGTGATGAACGTCGGCGGCACCAAGATCACCGGCGTCCGAGTCGGATCGGTGGGCGGGCCGGAGATCCGGGTGCCGTACATCCGGAAGCCGAACGTCGCGCCGGACACCCCGAACGTGTACGTCAACGGTCTTCCCGTGGTCTCGGCCACCGGAACCGGCCCGGGCGGGACACTGGGTCCGGGACAGCGAGTGATCGTCGGTCACGTCGTGCCCGGCTGCGGACCGTATGCACTGGTCGGTTATGCGATCGGCAATGAGGTGGACGACGTCTTCAGCGCGCCGAACTACGGCATCGATCTCGGCACCGCGCCGCTCCCGGCGATCCCGTCGGACGCCTCGGTCCTCGTCCGCCACTTCGCGGCCGCCGACTGAGCGCGATTCCGGCCTCCGGCGAGTGGCTGCCGTCGCTGGTCGAGCACGGCCCGCGCTGGTCGAGCGGTGCCCCTTTCGCTGGTCGAGCGGAGTCGAGACCGGAAAAGACGACGGCCCGCCGCCCTCTAAAGCGAGGGAAGCGGGCCGTCGTGGGGCTCGACTAAACCTTGTCCGGCTCGGACGCGGCGAGCATCTCGTGGCGCTCGACCACCTTCTTGCGCGCGCGGCCCTCGGCAGCGCCCAGGCCGCGCTCGTACTCGTCCAGGCGGTACCAGCCGTCCCAGGTGGTGTAGGGGATCTTGCGCTCGGTGAGCAGCGTGATGATCGCCTCTTCGCTGGGGTCGGCGGGCGCATTGAGGGCGCCGTTGACCATGTCCTCGACCAGGCATTCGACCGTCTCGTTGGCATCGCCCTTGGTGTGGCCGATGAGGCCGACCGGACCGCGTTTGATCCAGCCGGTGGTGTAGAGACCGGTGACGTGCGCGCCCTCGTCGAACACGCGCCCCGCCTCGTTCGGGATCACGCCGGCCTGCGAATCGAACGGGATCTCCGGCAGGTTGTCCGAGAGGTAGCCGACGGCGCGATACACGGCGCCGAGTTCCCAATCGGTGGTGCGGCCGGTGCCCTTCACGTTGCCGGTGCCGTCGAGCTCGGTGCGCTCGGTACGCAGCCCGACCACCTTGCCGTCCTCGCCGAGGATCTCCACCGGCGACTCGAAGAAGTGCAGGAACAGCTTGTGGATCGCACCCTGCTTCGGCTCGTGGATGGCGTAGTTCTCGATGATCGTGGCGACCTGGTCGGTGATCTTGGAGGTGCGGCGGGCGACGGCCGATCCCTCGTCGTACTCGATGTCCTCGGGGTTCACCACCACCTCGATGTTCGGGGAGTGGTCGAGCTCCTTGAGCTCGAGCGGGGTGAACTTGGCCTGGGCCGGGCCGCGGCGGCCGAAGACGTGCACCTCGACGGCCTTATTGGCCTTGAGCCCCTGGTAGACGTTGTCCGGGATCTCCGTCGGCAGCAGCTCGTCGCCGGTCTTGGCGAGCACGCGGGCCACGTCGAGGGCGACGTTGCCGACGCCGATCACGGCGACCTTCTCGGCTTCCAGCGGCCACTCGCGGGGGAAGTCCGGGTGGCCGTCGTACCACGCGACGAACTCGGCGGCGCCGTAGCTGCCGTCCAGGTCGACTCCCGGGATCTGCAGGGCGCGGTCGTCGGTGGCGCCGGTGGAGAAGACCACGGCGTCGTAGTGCTTCTTCAGGTCGGCCAGCGTGATGTCGGTGCCGTAGTCGATGTTGCCGAGCAGCCGGACCTGCGGCTTGTCGAGGACCTTGTGCAGGGCGGTGATGATGCCCTTGATTCGCGGGTGATCGGGGGCGACGCCGTAACGGATCAGTCCGAACGGCGCGGGCATGCGCTCGTACAGGTCGATGCTCACGCCGCGTTCGGCAGCGGTCTCCGACTTCATCAGGGCGTCGGCGCAGTAGATCCCGGCGGGACCCGCGCCGATGATCGCTACGCGCAGCGGGCGGCTGTTCTCACTCATTGGAAGTCGCTTCCTCAGCTGGATTTTGCGTGTTTCGTCATCCAAGGTATGCGCTGGTGAGCCGCGGCCCAAAATCGCCAACTGAGGCTCCCCTCACTCACGGCGGTTCTGCGGAAAACTCTTGACTCGGTCGTGCGGATCTGGCAGGTACGACGATGCACGTCCCGCGACCGCAGGCGTGGAGTCGGCGGCGAGGTCGATAGGATGGCGCATCATGAGTGATCAGCAGCGTGCGGACTACCCGGACGACCCCGAGTACCCGAAGCGCGACCCGGACGGCTACCCGGAGAAGTTCGCGGAGGAATTCGGCGACGACGATCCCGGTGGCAGCAGGTGGCCGTTTCTGATCGCGGCGGGCGTGGTGGCCGTGCTGGTCGCCGTCGTGCTGTTGATCGCCCTGGTCAACCCGCCGGAGGACCGCCTCAGCGACTCGGCGCAGGTCCAGCACGTCGTCAACGATGCGTTCACCGCACGCAACTCGCTGAACTACGACCAGTACCGCACTTCGTTCTGCGAGCGTGAGCAGCAGACCGCGGGCTTCCCGTCGCAGGCGGAGTTCACCGACGAGAATCGGGCCGCGCGCGACGAGCACGGACCGATCGTGATTCCGAACATGGACGTGGAGGTGCAGGGCGACACCGCTCGGGTCGTCGTGCACTGGCATCGGGAGGACACCGAGGACCGCAAGGAGTCCACCGAACTGACGGTGGTCAAGCAGGGCGACGAGTGGAAGGTGTGCAACCCGTGAGCTACGCCGGAGACCTGACCCCGCGGGAGGCCTGGGCGGTCTTGAGCGAGGATCCCGATGCCGTCCTGGTCGACTGCCGGACCAGCGCCGAGTGGAACTTCGTCGGCGTGCCCGAGGTGTCGTCGTTGGGCAAGCGCACGATCTACGTCGAGTGGCTGAGCTTCCCCGGTGGGGACGTGAACCCGACGTTCGTGCCCCAGCTGCGGGCAGCTGGAATCGACGACGAGGCGCAGGTCCTCTTCCTGTGCCGCTCGGGTCAGCGTTCGATCGCCGCGGCGGAGGCCGCCACGGCGGCGGGCATCGCGAAGGCGTACAACATTCTTGACGGATTCGAAGGCGGGCTCGACGCCCAGGGCCACCGCGGATCCACCGGCTGGCGCGCTGAGGGTCTGCCGTGGAGGCAAGCGTAGAAGGAGCACTCATGAGCCGTGACCTGCCCGAATGGGTGTCGCCGGAGACCGTCGCGGTCCGTGGCGGTCTGCTGCGGTCCGGATTCTTCGAGACCTCCGAGGCGCTGTACCTGAACAGCGGATACGTCTACGACTCGGCTGAGGCCGCCGAGCGTGCGTTCACCGGCGAGGACGAGCGCTTCGTCTACACCCGCTACGGCAACCCGACGGTGGAGATGTTCACCGAGCGGCTGCGGCGGATCGAGGGCACCGAGGCGGCCTTCGCCACGGCCAGCGGCATGGCCGCGGTGTTCGTGGCGCTCGGCGCGCTGTGCAAGAGCGGGAGCCGGCTGGTCGCGGCCCGCAGTCTGTTCGGGTCGTGCTTCGTGATCTGCAACGAGATCCTTCCGTCGTGGGGCGTCGAGGTGGTGTTCGTCGACGGCGAAGACCTGTCGCAGTGGGAGCAGGCCCTCTCGGTGCCGACCACCGCGGTGTTCTTCGAGACGCCGTCCAACCCGATGCAGACGCTCGTCGACGTGCGCGCGGTCGCCGATCTGGCGCACGCCGCCGGCGCGCAGGTGGTACTCGACAACGTCTTCGCGACCCCGCTGCTGCAACGAGGGCTGGATCTGGGCGCAGACGTGGTCGTGTACTCGGGTACCAAACACATCGACGGGCAGGGCCGGGTGATGGGCGGTGCCGTGATGGGCACGCAGGAGTACATCTCCGGTCCGGTCCGCGAGCTGATGCGGCACACGGGACCGGCACTGAGTCCGTTCAACGCCTGGGTGATGCTCAAGGGCCTGGAGACGCTGAAGCTGCGCCTGGATCAGTCGGTGGCGAGTGCCCTGAAGATCGCCCAGTTCCTCGACGCCGACCCGCGGGTGGCGCGCACGCTGTACCCGTTCCTGCCCTCCCACCCGCAGTACGAGCTGGCGCGCGCGCAGATGTCCGGCGGCGGCACGGTGGTCACCTTCGAACTCGGGGAACAACCCGGCCTCGCCGGGAAGCAGCGCGCGTTCGAGGTGCTCAACGCTCTGCAGGTGGTCGACATCTCCAACAACCTGGGCGACGCCAAGAGCCTGATCACCCACCCGGCCACCACCACCCACCGCGCGATGGGCCCGGACGGGCGGGCCGCGATCGGGCTCACCGATTCGATGGTGCGGCTCTCGGTCGGCCTGGAGAACACCGACGACCTGATCCGCGACCTCGATCAGGCGCTCGGCTGACCGTCCTCGGGTGACCGTACTGTGGCGTAGGATTTCGGGGTTCTCCCGCCGCAACGTGCTCGAACGGCTCCGACCTGCTGCGATGTCGGACCGGGATCGGAGCCTCGCCGATCTACGTCACAGTAGGGACACGACTTCGCGGGAGCGGCTTCGCGGGGACCGCCTCGCTGGCCCGGCTTCGACTGTTTCGCTGGCCGAGCTGTGTTGGCCCGGCTTCGACTGTTTCGCCGGTTGAGCCGGTGAGGAGCGAGGCGACGAGGCGTGTCGAAACCACCATCCGACGCCGTCAGTCGCCGATCCCGAGGGCGCGGAGCACAGTCCGGAACTTGGCGTCGGTCTCGGCCACTTCGGCGTCGGGATCAGAGCCGGCAACGATGCCGCCGCCCGCCCAGGTGCGTACCGAACGGCGATCGGCCTGCAGTTCCAGGCAGCGGATGGCGACCAGCCACTCGCCGTCGCCGCGAGCGTCGCACCAGCCCACCGCGCCGCCGTAGAACTCCCGGGGGCCCTCGATCGCGGTGATCGCCGCGGCCGCCGCATTCCGTGGCGTCCCGCAGACGGCGGGTGTCGGCGAAAGCAGTGTCGCCAGGTCCAGAGCGGTGATCGACTCGTCCGCGAGCACCCCGCGGATCGGGGTCGCCAGATGCCACATCTCGCCGGTGGAAGTGAGGGCGGGCCGCCCGGGCACGTCGAGCTCGGTGCACAGCGGCGTCAGGCCGGCGCGCAGGTCGTCGACCACGAACGCGTGCTCGGTTAGGTCCTTCGCCGAATCGAGCAGCCCCTGCGAGGCCGCCCGATCGGCGACGGGATCCCGGTGCCGCGGAGCCGATCCCGCGAACGGATGGCAGGTGACGATGCGGCCGCTGCGTCGCACCAGCAGCTCCGGGCTCGCCCCGATCAGCCAACGGTCGTCCGGTGCCGGCGCCGCGAACACCGCGGCCGTCCCGGCTCCGTACGCGAACCGTGCGGCGAGCCGATCGGCGTCGACGGGCTCGCCGAAGGTCAGCTCCATGGTGCGGGCCAGAACCACCTTCTCGAGGTCGCCGTCGGCGATCAGCCGCAGGGCCCGGGCGACCCGCTCCCGATGCGTGCCGGAAGGGGTGACGGTGCAGGTCAGCGGTTCGGTCGGTGCCGGATCCCGACCCGGGACGGTCTGGTCGGTGAGGGACCAGTGCTGCGGAGCGAGCAGCGCGGCAGGGGCTGCGGTGTCGAAGGCGAGCAGTCCGGCGACGACGGGGGCACCCGCCCCGAGTCCTTCGCGTGCCGCGGCGACCGACCGATACCGGGCGGCGACACCGGTGCCGCGCACCGTGGTCGACGGCCGGGAGAGCAGGAAACTAGTCTCTCCGGTCACCCTCATGGAGGCGATGGTATCTGAGGCCCGACGGTTAAACCCGGCGTGATTTTATCGCTCGCGCCGGGGCGGGCGATCGGGCATATTCGTCGGCAGGTCACGAGTGCCAGCGACAAGCCCCGGCTAGCTGGTCGGCAACCCTCCTTCGCGGCGGGGTGCTCCGGGTGACGACCTGGCCGCCGGCCGACCGGCCCGCGGCAAGCGCGAATTCTCGAGGAGCATCGCCATGACCGCTGTCTTGGACACCCCTGTCACCACCACCGATCTCGGAACGCCCGTACTCGACGACGGCCGCTGCCCGGGGGTCACCTCCCTGGCCCCGGTCGTCGGGGGATCGCAGACCGTGCCGGTCTCGGGCGGAGGCGAGGTCCGGTACGCCAACTTCGACTACGCCGCGAGCGCGCCGGCGCTGACCGAGGTGGCCGAGGCCTTCACCGCGGCGCTCGGCCAGTACGCGAGTGTCCACCGCGGTGCCGGACAGCTGTCCCAGATCACGACGGCCCGCTACGAGCAGGCCCGCGAGCGCGTCCGCGAGTTCGTGGGCGGTCGCGCCGACGACACCGTCGTGTTCACCCGGAACACCACCGACTCGCTCAATCTGGCCGCGCACATCCTGCCCGCCGGGGGCGACGTGGTGGTGCTCGACATCGAGCACCATGCGAATCTGCTCCCGTGGCAGCGCACCGGGCGGGCGCGGGTCGTCGTCGCACAGCCGACGTTCACCGAGACGCTGCAGGCCCTCGAGGCCGAACTGACTGCGAAACCTGCTGCGCTGCTGGCGATCACCGGGGCATCGAACGTGACCGGCGAGGTGCTGCCGATCCGTACGCTCACCGCGCTGGCACACCGGCACGGCGCCCGGATCCTGATCGACGCCGCGCAACTGGTCGCCCACCGTCCGGTCGCGCTGGCCAGTCACGGCGTCGACTACGTGGTGTTCTCCGGGCACAAGGTCTATGCGCCGTTCGGCGCGGGCGTGCTGGTCGGCCGCAGCGACTGGCTCGACGCCGCCGAGCCGTACCTCGCCGGCGGCGGAGCCACGCACAACGTCGACCTGACCGAGACCACCTGGCACACCGGCGCCGCTCGCCACGAGGCCGGCAGTCCGAATGTGCTGGGGGCGGTCGCGATCGCCGCGGCCGCCGACGCCATCGGCAACCTGGGCTACGAGCTGATCGGCTATCACGAGCGGGACCTGCTGACCCGGCTGGATGCGGGCCTGGCGAAGCTCGACGGCGTCACACCGCTGCGCATCTTCGACGACGTCGCCGATCGCGTCGGCATCGCCGGATTCGCCGTCGCGGGCCGCACCGCCCGTGAGGTAGCCGAGTACCTGAGCGAGCGCCACGGCATCGGCGTGCGCGACGGCAAGTTCTGCGCTCATCCGCTGGTCCGGCGCCTCGGTTACCCGGACGGTGCGGTGCGGGCGAGCTTCGGCCTCGGCACGAGTTCCGACGACGTCGACCGCCTGATCGCGGCGCTGTCGGAGCTGGTCGGCTGAGCCTGGCGGCGTTTCGACACCGGCCGAGCCCTAGCGGGCTCGGCCGGGCTCAACGAGCGGAAGCTAGTTCCCGTAGCGGGCCACCGCTGCCTCGGCCACCTTCAGCGCTTCGTCTTTGCCGACCCAGCCGCCGGGGGTGACCTCCTTGCCCGGCTCCAGGTCCTTGTAGCGCTCGAAGAAGTGCGAGATGGCCTTGAGCTCGAACTCGTTGACATCGGAGATGTCCTGGATGTGGTCCCAGCGAGGGTCGCCGGCGGGCACGGTGAGCAGCTTGTCGTCGCCGCCGGCCTCATCGGTCATGGTGTACATGCCGACGATGCGCGCCTTGACGATCACACCCGGGTAGACCGACTCGGGCAGCAGGACCATCGCGTCCAGCGGGTCGCCGTCCTCGCCCAGGGTGTGGTCGATGTAGCCGTAGTCGGCGGGGTAACCCATCGACGTGTAGAGGTAGCGGTCCAGGTAGACCTTGCCGGACTCGTGGTCCACCTCGTACTTGTTGCGGGCTCCCTTGGGGATTTCGACGGTGACCTCGAACTCCATACGTTCGTCTCCTCTGGTCTTGGCGCGGGTGTCTCGGGGCTCAACGATACTGTGGTGAGGGTTCGCGCAGAGCGCGCAGGCCGAACTTGTGAGCGCGGCACAATCCGAGATCCGAAGGGAAGCACGTGGGAGCGACGACGAAGCCCGGGCGGAGCCGTCGGCGCGGGTTGCTGGCCACCGCGTTGATCCTGGTGCTGGTCGCGGCGCTCGCGTTGGGCGGTGTCCTCGGCTACAACTGGTACTCCCTGAAGCCGGAGCCGGTGCCCGTGGGCACTCCGCCGCGGCCGGCGGCGGTGACTGTGGACCCGAGCATTCGCCCGGTGTCTCCGGATGCGCCGATGCCGACCAAGGCCGGGATCGCGGCTGCGCTGCGGGAGGGTCTGCGGAACCGTGACCTGGGGAAGCTGACGGGAATGGTCTCCGATCCGGTCACCGGTGAGGTGCTGTGGTCCAAGGACCCCGACGATCCGCGCACCCCGGCGTCGAATGCGAAGATCCTGACCGCCGCGGCGGTGCTGGAGCAGCTCGATCACGGCTCCCGGCTGACCACCGAAGTGGTGCAGGGCGACGACGGTCAGGTGATCCTGGTCGGGGCGCTCGACCCCACGCTTTCGGTGCAGGACCCGGGCAGCGACACGTTCTACACCGATGCGCCCCGCATCTCCGACCTCGCCGAGCAGATCCGCAAATCGGGAGTCGAGGTGACGTCGGTGGCCGTGGCTCCCAGTTCCGTCGAGGGACCCGCGATGGAGCGCACCTGGTCCGAGGAGGACATCGAGGGCGGCGACATCGCGCCGATCACGTCGCTCATGGTCGACGGCGCCCGGCAGCGGCCGCTGGAGGAGTACTCGCCGCGGTCCGCGGAGCCGGACGTCGACGCCGGCCGGGCGCTCGCCGAGCAGCTGGGCGTGAGTACGCGGGTGACGCAGGCGCAGCCGAGGCCGTCGGCACGCACACTCGCTTCGGTCGAATCGGCGCCGCTGTCCACGCGGGTCGGCGACATGATGCGCTTGAGCGACAACATCCTGGCGGAGACGCTGGCGATCGAGCTGTCCGAGGCGATGGGCGGTCCGGCGAGCATCGCCGGCGGAACGGAAGCGATCGTGAAGGTCCTGCGCGACAAGGGGTTCGACGTCAGCGGTGTGGTCCTTCGGGATGCGTCGGGACTCTCGACCGCGAACAAGGTGCCTGCGCGGTTGCTCGACCGGCTGGTCTCCGCGGCGGCCGGCGACGCTCATCCGAAGCTGCGGCCGCTGCTGGACACGTTCCCGGTCGCGGCCGGCACGGGCACCCTCGCCACCCGCTTCCCACCCGGGAACCCGGGTGCGGGCTGGGTACGCGCCAAGACCGGGACGCTCACCGGGGTGAGCTCGTTGACCGGGATCGTCCAGACGGTCGACGGCCGGGTGCTGGCGTTCGCGCTGATGTCCGGCGGCACGTCGCCCGCCGACGCCCGTCCGGCTCTGGACGATCTGGTCGGTGCGCTGCGTGAGTGCGGTTGCCGCGGGTGACCGTACTCTGGCCTACAGGGACCAGCGGCCGGCTCCGGCCGCGCCGTGAGCGCGGGGCGCGGGGCCGGGGACCGTCGGCCTGCCCGAGCAGAGGGGAGCAGACCCGGTGACCACCGGCCAGACGCACGACGACCGAACCGAGCATGACGAGCAGACCACGCCGCTTGCGAAGATCGACTGGGATCTGGCGTCCTCCCTCGGCCGCCGAATCGCGCGGCCCGGGCCGCGGGTCACCCGGTACACGATGGAGCAGGCGCATGCCGAGCTGGCCGAGGCCGCGGTGCGCGCCGAGGGGCCGGTGCGCGAGGTGACGATGCTCGCCGACGGGCTGCGCGTCCCCACCGCCCGGGTGCTGGACCGGTCCGGCTGGATCGAGGCGGCGTCGTCGTCGATGCCCGCGATGCTCGGGGAGTCCGTCGACGGCGGCGGACGGGGGATCAGCGGCAAGCTGGCTGGTGCCCAGGCGGCCGGCCTTCTCGCTTTTCTGTCCAGTGCGATCCTCGGCCAGTACGACCCCTTCTCACCGGATCCGGACAACGGTGAGCCGGGCGTGCTGATGCTGGTGGCGCCGAACATCATCGGCGTCGAGCGGCAGTTGCGGGTGGTGCCGTCGGACTTCCGGTACTGGGTCTGCCTTCACGAGGTGACCCACCGGGTCCAGTTCTCGGCCAATCCCTGGCTGGCCGGCTACATGCGCGACAACGTGGGGCTGCTGACCGGCGAGTCGGGGGAGTCGGTGGCCGAGATGGTGGGCCGGATCTCGGAGACGCTGCGCAGCGGGCGCAAACGCGAACAGGGTGTGCTCGGACTTATGCAGCTGATTCAGACTCCGGAGCAGGCGGATGCCTTTGAGCGGGTGATGGTGCTCGGCACGCTGCTGGAGGGGCACGCCGATCACGTGATGGATGCGGTCGGGCCGGCGCACGTGCCGACGGTGGAGAAGATTCGCGCGGCATTCGATGCGCGACGATCCCGCCCGCAGAACCCGGTTCAGCGCCTGATCAGGGCGCTCATCGGGATGGATGCCAAACTGGCGCAGTACGTGCGGGGCAAGGCCTTCGTCGATGCCGTGGTCGACCGGGTCGGCATGGCCGACTTCAACACGGTCTGGACCTCACCGGAGACCATGCCCACCATGGCCGAGATCGGCGAGCCGGATCGGTGGATCGCGCGGGTGCTCGAGGGCGCGTGAAGTCCTCCGCGCAGCAGGCGCTGATCGGCGCGGTGCGCGGCTTCGCGCAGCGTCACCTGTCCCCGCGGGCCGTTTCGTCCCTTGAGCCCGGATCGTCCCTTGAGCCTCGTCGAAAGCCCTTAGAGTCCGGATCGCCCCTTGAGCATCGTCGAAAGGCAGTCTGCGTCGCCCTGTCCGGCGGCGCCGACTCGCTGGCGCTGACGGCCGCGGCGGTGCGTGCGGGACTGGCGGTGACCGCGCTCGTCGTCGATCACGGATTGCAGGAGGGTTCGGCGGCGGTCGCCGCGGCCGCCGCGGAGTGTGCTCGCGGGCTGGGAGCCCGAGCGCAGGTTCTGACCGTCGAGGTGGACGGTCCCGGGGGACTCGAGGCGGCGGCCCGGGCGGCCCGGTACGCCGCGCTCGATTCTGCTCGGGACGGGCGACCGGTGCTGCTCGGTCACACGCTCGACGACCAGGCCGAGACGGTGCTGCTGGGACTGGGGCGGGGATCGGGGGCGCGGTCGCTCGCCGGAATGGCGGCCTGGAGCGATCCGTGGGGTCGTCCGCTGCTCGGCATCCGGCGGGCTCAGACCCACCGGGCCTGCGCGGACTGGGGGCTGTCGGTGTGGGACGACCCGCACAACAGCGACCCGCGTTTCACCCGTGTCCGGCTCCGACACGAGGTGCTGCCGCTGCTCGACGACGTGCTGGGGGGCGGCGTGCCCGAGGCGCTCGGGCGGACCGCGGACCAGCTGCGCGCGGACGCCGAAGCGCTGGAGTCGTTCGCTGCGGAACTGCTCGCACGGGCTCGCACCGCCGGCGGGATCTCGGTCCGCGAGCTGGCGGGGGCGCCGACGGCGGTGCGGACACGGGCCCTGCGCTCTTGGCTCACCGAGTCCGGGGCCGTCGAACCGTCGGCGCGGCTGGTGGCGCAGATCGATGCGCTCGTCAGCGACTGGCGCGGTCAGGGTCCGGTCGCGATCGGCGGAGACGACGCAGCCCGCCTCGTCGTGACGAGGCGGGCTGCGATGCTGACAGTCCGCCGCGACCCACGCTGACCACGGCGTCAGCGGGTCGGGTTCAGCAGTACTGGCGCTTGAACGGGCTGTTGATGGTCCGGAAGTAGCGGTCGAAGGCGCCGTTGGCCGCGGCGCCGCCGAGGCCGATGCCCGCTCCGATGAGGGCCCCGAGCGGCGCTCCGACGGCCACTCCGGGACCGGTCACGAGGGTCAGCACGGCTCCCACCGCGACGCCGATGAGCCCGCCGATGGTGGCGGCGATGCCGAGTTCGGTACCCAGCTTCTGCAACGCCTCCTGGTCCCGCTGGGCACGGGTCTGCGGACCGCACACGATCTCGCCGGGCTTGCGCTTGCGGGCCTCGGTCCGGGCGACCTTGGACGGAGTCAAAGTGGCGGTGGCGCCGTTCACCGTCGCCGCGACGTCATGCTCGGCGCCGTCCGGGGCCACGAAGGTGAGGTTGTACTTGTCGACGACCCGGCCGGCCTTGCTCCGGACGACGAGATAGCCGTCCTCGATGTCGACGCTCCCGTTCGCGATCGTGACGACGACGTGGTCCGCGTTGCGCTGGACGGTGCCGCGCACGTCGCCCGACGGTGGGGCGGCCGCGACCTCGGCGGTCGCCAGGGACAGGGTCACGGCGACGGCGAGCAGGGCTCCGAGCAGGCTTCGGATCAGCGATTTCCGTGGCAATGCGGGAATATGCGGCATCGGTGTCTTCCTTGGGTCGAATATGAATATCGATGGACGGGTGGCGATGATGTCGAGATCGTCTCGATTGTGCGTCAGAAGACACATTAGAGGACCGTGACCAGTTTCGATACCCTACTCAGCGGTAGAGGGAGAACTTCCGGTAACTGTCCAGTAATGCGTGTCGGACCGGTTATCGGGACGTCCACAAATGGGTGTCACAGTGTTTGGTCTGATCGCCCGAAATTGATTGAACACATTCATGAATTCGGACTGTTTTGTACGGAATGGCGTCCGGGCGGAGCGGGGTGCGGCCTGCGTGCACCGTGCCGGCAACTCCCGGTGGGCGATCCGGACGCGCGGGTCGCGCAGCCCGAGGCCGATGTCGTCGGATGCCGGGTCGATGTGAAAAGCTGAAGCCGTGGCGCACGGGTATTCGCAAGACGACATCGAGACGGTGCTCATCACCGAGCAGCAGATCGCCGAACGGACCGCCGAGATGGCGCGGGCCGCGGCGGAGCGGTACCGCGACGCCCCCGAGGATCTGCTGCTCGTCGGCGTGCTCAAGGGTGCCGTCATGTTCATGACCGATTTCGCGCGTGCGCTCCCGATCGCCAGCCAGATGGAGTTCATGGCGGTGAGCAGTTACGGCTCGTCGACGTCGTCGTCGGGCGTGGTGCGCATCCTCAAAGACCTCGACCGCGACATCGCCGACCGGGATGTGCTGATCGTCGAGGACATCATCGACTCCGGCCTCACGCTCACCTGGCTGATGAAGAACCTGGCCACCCGCAATCCGCGGTCGCTGGAGGTGGTGACCCTGCTCCGCAAGCCCAAAGCCGTCGAGCTGCCGGTGCAGGTGGCCGACGTCGGCTTCGACATCGAGAACGAGTTCGTCGTGGGTTACGGCCTCGACTACGCCGAGCGCTACCGGGATCTGCCGTACATCGGCCGGCTGAATCCCGACGTGTACACCGGCTGATACACCGACTGACCGGGTCCGCGAGGCGCCGTGCCCGGCCGCCCGCGGTTACGCCGAGCGGGAACAAAGTCAAGGTCCCGGGTCGTTGAAAGGTAGCCTCGATACCGAGTTGGACGGGAAGGACAAGGGCGCGCCCGCACACGCCATCTGCCGGGTGTGGTGCGCATGCCCACGCGTAACAGCATGAACCGAAAGAAGCTGTACCGGAATCTGGTCATCGTGGCCGTGATCATCTTGGCCCTGTGGGGCTTCAGCGCGCTGCGCAGCGACGACGGCGAGTGGACCGGAGTCGACACCTCCGTCGCCATGACTCAGATGAACGTCAAGAACACCGAGTTCATCCAGATCGACGACAAGGAGCAGCGTCTCCGGATCACGCTGAAGAACCCGATCAAGGTCGACGGCGAGGACGTCACCAAGATCGAGTCGCAGTACCCGTCGGGCGTCTCGGCCCGCGTGTTCCAGAGCGCCACCACCACCGGGGCGCCGTACCAGACCAACATCACCAAGGACTCCGGGATCTGGCAGTCGCTGCTGATCTTCGTGCTGCCCATGGTGATCCTGTTCGGCCTGTTCTTCTTCGTGATGAGCCGCATGCAGGGCGGTGGCCGTGGCGGCGTGATGGGCTTCGGCAAGTCCAAGGCCAAACAACTCACCAAGGACATGCCCAAGACCACGTTCGCCGACGTCGCCGGTGCGGACGAGGCGGTCGAGGAGCTCGACGAGATCCGCGACTTCTTGCAGAATCCGGCCCGCTACCAGGCGCTCGGCGCCAAGATTCCCAAGGGCGTTCTGCTGTACGGTCCGCCCGGCACCGGTAAGACGCTGCTGGCCCGCGCCGTCGCCGGCGAGGCCGGGGTGCCGTTCTTCACCATCTCCGGCTCGGACTTCGTCGAGATGTTCGTCGGCGTGGGCGCCTCCCGCGTGCGCGACATGTTCGAGCAGGCCAAGGCGAACAGTCCGTGCATCATCTTCGTCGACGAGATCGACGCTGTCGGGCGTCAGCGCGGCGCCGGAATGGGCGGCGGACACGACGAGCGCGAGCAGACGCTGAACCAGCTGCTGGTGGAGATGGACGGCTTCGGCGAGCGCTCGGGCGTGATCGTGATGGCCGCGACCAACCGGCCCGACATCCTGGATCCGGCGCTGCTGCGTCCGGGCCGCTTCGACCGGCAGATCCCCGTCGGCAACCCGGACATCGCGGGTCGTCGTGCCATCCTCGCCGTGCACGCCAAGGGCAAGCCGATCGCCCCCGACGCCGACCTGGACGGGCTCGCCAAGCGGACCCCGGGCATGTCCGGCGCCGACCTGGCCAACGTGATCAACGAGGCGGCGCTGCTCACCGCGCGCGAGAACAAGAGCGTCATCACCAACGAGACACTCGAGGAGGCCGTCGACCGCGTCGTCGGCGGACCGCGCCGCAAGAGCCGCCTGATCAGCGAGCACGAGAAGAAGGTCGTCGCCTACCACGAGTCCGGCCACACGCTGGCCGCGTGGGCCTCGCCCGACCTGGACCCGATCTACAAGGTGACCATTCTGGCTCGCGGTCGTACCGGCGGGCACGCGCTCGCCGTGCCCGAGCAGGACAAAGACATCATGACCCGGTCGGAGATGCTGGCGCGCCTGGTGATGGCGATGGGCGGCCGCGCCGCCGAGGAGCTGGTGTTCCACGAGCCGACCACCGGCGCCAGCTCGGACATCGACCAGGCGACCAAGATCGCCCGCGCGATGGTCACCGAATACGGCATGAGCGCCCGGCTCGGCGCGGTCCGCTACGGCCAGGAACAGGGCGACCCGTTCATGGGGCGCGGCATGGGCGGTACCCCGGACTTCTCGATGGGAGTCGCCGAGCAGATCGACGACGAGGTGCGACGCCTGATCGAGGCCAGTCACACCGAGGCTTGGGCGATCCTGGACCAGCACCGCGACAAGCTCGACGAGCTGGCCGGCGCGCTCCTGGAGAAGGAGACGCTGGTGCGCAAGGACCTCGAAGAGATCCTCGGCGGCGTCGAGAAGCGTCCCCGGATGACTGAGTTCAGCGAGTTCGGCGACCGCACGCCGAGCAGCAAACCGCCGATCAAGACGCCGGGCGAGCTGGCGATCGAGCGAGGCGAGCCGTGGCCGCCCGAGCCGGCCCCGGAGCCCGTCGCGGTGGCGCCCGGTGCGCCCCAGTACGGCGATCCTCGCCAGTCGGGCGGAGTCGAGACCGATCCTCGCCGGTCGGGCGGAGTCGAGACCCCGCCGCAGTACGGAGATCCCCGATACGGTCAGCCGCCCAACTACGGTCAGCCGCCCAACTACGGTCAGCCGCCCAACTACGGTCAGCCGCCGTACGGTCCCCCGCAGACCGGTCAGCAGCCCGTCTATCCGGGCCCGAACGGTCAGCCGCCGAACGTCCAGCCGCCGAACGGCGAGCCGGGCCAGCCGCCCTACGGGCACCAGCCGGGTGGGCCGCAACAGCCGGGGCCGCAGCAGCCGGGCGGCACCTGGCCCGACTACGGGGCGCCGCGCGACTGGCGTGCACCGGGCTGGCCGCCGTCCGACGACCCGCGCAAGAATTGACCCGCTCGCCGAGCTTGCTCTCCCGGAAGGAATCGCACCAGACATGAGCGACGAGCCGCTGTTGACCGCAGACGGTCGTGAGTTCGACCAGGCGCGCGCCGAGGCCGCCGTCCGCGAACTGCTCCTCGCCGTCGGCGAGGATCCCGACCGGGAGGGTCTGCGCCGCACCCCGGAGCGGGTCGCCCGGGCCTATCGCGAGATGTTCGGCGGCCTCTATACGCAGCCGGACGAGGTTCTGGCGACCGTGTTCGACGAGGACCATCGCGAGCTCGTCCTGGTGAAGGACATCCCGATGTACTCGACGTGCGAGCACCATCTGGTCTCGTTTCACGGCGTGGCGCACGTCGGCTACATTCCGGGTGCGAGCGGGCAGGTGACCGGGCTGAGCAAGCTCGCCCGGCTGGTCGACCTGTACGCCCGCCGTCCGCAGGTTCAGGAACGGCTGACCAGCCAGATCGCGGATGCGCTGATGCGCAAGCTCGAGCCGCGCGGGGTGATCGTGGTGATCGAGGCCGAGCACCTCTGCATGGCGATGCGCGGCATCCGCAAGCCCGGGGCCAGTACCACCACGTCGGCGGTGCGCGGGATCTTCCAGACCAGCGCGGTCTCGCGCGGTGAAGCCCTCGACCTGATCGCGCGCTGATGGGCGCGGGGCGACCGGGCCCTCGCACGCTGGTCATGGGCGTCCTGAACGTCACGGCCGACTCGTTCTCCGACGGCGGGCGCTATCTGAACGCCGAGGCGGCGATCGCGCACGGACGGGCGCTCGCCGCGGCCGGCGCCGACATCGTCGACGTCGGCGGCGAATCGACCCGTCCCGGTGCCGACCGGGTGGATCCGGCGATCGAGGCCGAGCGCGTCGCCCCGGTGATCACCGCGCTGGCCGCCGAGGGCGTGATCGTCTCCGTCGACACCATGAGGGCCGGCGTGGCCGCGACGGCGATCGAAGCCGGCGCCGCCTACGTGAACGACGTCTCCGGCGGCCGGGCCGACCCGGACATGGGACGCGTCGTCGCCGAGGCCGGACTGCCGTGGATCCTGATGCACTGGCGCCCGTCGAACGCGGCCGCCGACGGCGACCGGCACTTCACTCATCGCGTCGAGGACGCGGGGGGCTATCGCGACGTGGTGGCTGAGGTCTCCGGCGAGTTGCTCGGCCAGGTCGATGCGGCTGTGGCGGCGGGCGTCGACCCCGACCGCATCATCCTGGACCCGGGTCTGGGCTTCGCGAAGACGGCCGAGCACAACTGGGCGCTGCTGCACTCGCTGCCGACGCTGATCGGCCTGGGGTTTCCGGTGCTCGTGGGCGCGTCGCGCAAGCGTTTCCTCGGCGCGCTGCTGGACGACCGCGCCCCCGAGGGACGGGACACCGCGACCGCAGCCATCTCGGCGCTGTCGGCGGCGGCCGGCGTCTGGGGCGTCCGGGTTCACGACGTCGCCGCCAATCGGGACGCCGTGGCGGTGGCTGCGGCCTGGCGTACGGGAGGAGCCCGACATGGCTGACCGGATCGAACTGCGTGGACTGCGGGTCCGCGGTCACCACGGCGTGTTCGACCACGAACGGCGGGACGGGCAGGACTTCCTGATCGACATCACGCTGTGGCTGGATCTGCGCCCGGCGTCGGTGAGCGACGACCTCGCCGACACCGTCGACTACGGCGCACTCGCGCAGCAGGCCCACGACATCGTCGCAGGGACGCCGCGGAATCTGATCGAGACGGTCGGCGCCGAGATCGCCGACGAGATCATGACCGACCGGAGGATCTCCGCGTGCGAGGTGACCGTCCACAAGCCGTCGGCGCCCATCCCGTTGGCGTTCGACGACGTGGCCGTGGTGACTCGTCGTTCGCCCAAGACCGGCCCGGCGAGGCCCCGATGAGCGGTGCCTGGACGCCCGGCGCCGGGACCAGCCGCGCCGTCCTGTCGGTGGGATCGAACCTGGGCGACAGCCGTGCCCGCCTGGCCGAGGTGGTCGCCGCCCTCAGCGATCGGCTGGTCGCGGCGTCGGGCGTGTTCGCGACGCCGCCGTGGGGCGGTGTGGAACAGGACGACTTTCTCAATCAGATCCTCGTCGCCGAGGCGAACCTCACTCCGCAGGAGTGGCTGGGGTTCTGCCGGGAGCGCGAAGCCGCCGCCGAGCGCATCCGAGATGTCCGCTGGGGGCCGCGCAGCCTGGACGTCGACGTCGTCACGATGGACGTCGACGGCACCACGGTGATCAGCGACGATCCCGAGCTGACCCTGCCGCATCCGCGCGCGGCCGAACGCGCCTTCGTGCTGGTGCCGTGGCTCGATGCCGATCCCGCCGCCGTGCTGTGGACTGCGGCCGGGGTGCGGAACGTCGCCGACCTGCTCGACGAGATCGACCCGGCAGAGCGGTCCGGCGTCCGGCGGCTGGAGGAACGACGATGACCCGGCCCGACCGACTCCCGCCGCTGCCGGACGACGACGAGCACAAACTCGGACCGACGCGGGTTCGGGATCTGCTCGCGATCGCCGTGGTGGCGGGTCTGCTGTTGTGGATCGTGGCGCGGTACCACTACGGGCTGTTCCCCTCGCTGCCCTGGCCGGCCGGGCTCACGCTGTACGTGCTGGCGGCCCTTGAAGTGCTGATCGCCTTCATGGTGCGCAGCCGGGTGGCGAACGGGAAGGTGGGTCCGGCGGAGGGCCAGCTGCACCCGATCAACGTCGCCCGCTCGGTGGCTCTGGCCAAGGCGTCGTCCATTCTGGGGGCGATCGCGCTCGGCGGCTGGGCCGGACTGCTGGTCTTCCTGCTGCCGCGCCGGGAGCTCGACGTCGCGGTGGCCGATCTGCCGGCCGCCGTCGTGGGTGCGGTCGGCGGTCTGCTGCTGGTCGGCGCGGCGCTCTGGCTCGAGTACTGCTGCCGGGCGCCCGACGACCCGGATGCGGAGACGCCGGACACCTCACCGAACCCGGCGTAAGTCCGGTCATGGCCGACTCTCCGCAGGCGGTGCCGGGTCCCCCGGCTACGGCCAGGTAAGTTGGCCACCATGACCAGCACCAACCGCACCTCCAGCGCCACCCGTCGCACGCCGCGTCGCAGCGCCTCGAAGGCTGCCGCCGCGAGTGCCGATCCAGGGGTCGTGTCGCCGTCGAACGGTTCGTCGTCGAGCGGTGCGTCCGGGGGATCGGGGCAGGTGGCACAATGGCTGCTCGGCCTGTTCATCGTGCTCGCGGTGATCGCGAGCCTGCTCATGGTGTTCGGTGGCGACATCTCGCTGACCGGCTCGCTCGCGGTGATTTCGGCGCTGTGGGCGGCGGTGATCGGTGCGGTCCTGGTGACCAAGTACCGGCGGCAGGCCGACGTCGCCGAACTGCGGAGCCGCGATCAGCGCGACGTCTACGAGCTCCAGCTGGAGCGGGAGATCGCCGCACGCCGGCAGTACGAATCCGAGGTGGAGATCGCGATCCGCCACGAGGTGGCCGAGGAGAACAACGAGGAGTTCGAGGCGCTCAAGGCGCAGGTCCTCGCTTTGCGCGCGAATCTCGAAGAGTTGCTGGGTAATCCGCTGCCGGAGGTGCCGCTGGCGCTGCGGCCCGAGCGTCGTCGTGAACTCGGATCCGGTCTGGCCGGCGTCGGTTACGCCGCGACCGCCGACGACCGGGTCGCCGCCGATCTGGACTTCGAGTCCACTGCACCGGCGACCGAGGCCGGACGCCACGCGCCCGAGCCCGCCGGAGCGACCGGTGAACTGCCGGTGGAACAGCCCGGCGACGTCGAGATGACCGAGATCATCCCGGTGGTCACCGACGAGGAACCGACGGAGTCCGGCGGTCCGGAGTATCACGAGACCGAGTACTACGAGGTCGACGCTCAGGTGCGGCCGGCCACCGACGAGCCGGAGCCGGCCCATTACACGGCGTCCGAGTACGAGTACACCTCGTCCGAGTACACGGCCACCGAGTACTACTCGCCAGCTGAGCCTTATTCGCCCGCCGAGCATGTCGAGGCGAACCACGACCCCGCACCTCACCACTACGGGCAGTCGCACCAGTATGGCGAGCCACAGCAGCAGGGATACGAGCCGACCGCCTACGACGCCGCTTCGTACCAGCCGCCGGTGCCCGGGGCGCCCCAGGTTCCGCAGGTGCCCGAGGTGCCGCCGATGCCGCAACGCGGGCGACGGGCGTCGTCACACGACGACGGAGCCCACACCGACGGGCTCTCGGTCAACGAGTTGCTGAGCCGCCTGCGGGAGAACGGCGGTCGGCAGAACCCCGGCGGTCGTCGCCGTCGCGACTGACGGTCGTCAGCGGATGTGACGTCCCGCGCGAGCTCCACGAGTTGTTCGCGTCCTTCGGCCTCTCGCTCGGTGCTCGCAGGAGTGTCGTCGGGATTGCCGAGGCGGAGGTGAACCGTCGATCCGCCGTCGATGAAGACGATGCTCGCCAGGTCGCCGTGTCCGGCGAGCCGATAGAACGACTCCTCTCCGACGCCGGGGGAGGGCGCGTCCTCGTCGTAGAAGAGGCCGGTGCGCAGCGCCTCGAACTTTTCCCGCGGGTCCATCGGCTGTGTGTACAAGGTCGCGAATAGTACGCGCTTGCCGTCAGCGGCGTTCCACGTGCACCGGGTCTCGCCGGGGTCGAGGTTCGTCGCGGTCGAGAGCTCGCCAGGCTGTGTCTGTCGACCTGTCACTGCGTTGATCTGCTCCGGAGTGAGGATCTTGCAGGCGTCAGAGCTGCTGCGCCACCGTAGAAGAGGATCGAGAGTTTCTCCCCAGTGAGACCGGGCGTGGCAGCCGTCTGACGACTGCCCACGCCTGGCTGGACAGTCGGGTGCGAGGCTGCGCGAGCAATTTGATGCTCCTAATTGTTGTCAAGCGGCGGCGGTGAGCCATTGGCGAGGGTGTCGTCGCGTTTGAGGCCGCGTTCCAGGCGTGAGATCTCGATCGGCCAGATTCCCCGAAGTGGCCGGCGGCCGCGGTCAGTGTCAGGCTCTTGGCCCGGCGGGTGGGGCGTAGGTCGCTGTAGTCGTCGATCTCGACGACCCGGGTCAGGAGTTTGAATATTTCGCGGGCGATCGCGCGTTTGAGTTTGCCGGAGTGGCAGGTACCCGATATCCGGTCCACCCCGTCCTGGAGTCCAGGGGGTGATTTCCGTCTTTCAGTCGATCTCGCAGGCCACCGGGGTGTGGGTGTGCCTGCACTGGGCAGCGTACTCGTCGGGCGTGAGGTAGCCCAGCGATGAATGCCGATGTCGGGTGTTGTGGTCCTCCTTGTAGTCAGCGATCGCGACCCGTGCCTCGAGCAGGCACGTCCAGTGGTTGCGGTTGAGCAGCTCGCGGCGCATCCGGCTGTTGAACGATTCGGCGGTGCCGTTGTTCCACGGCGTGCCTGGTGGGATGTAGTCCAGGCCCACCCGACCGTCGCAGAAGCCCCTGAGAACCTGGGAGATGAACTCCGGGCCGTTGTCGAGTCGCAGCACCTGCGGCGGCCCTCCCGCGGCGGTAAACGCCTTCTCCAGCTCTTGAACGAGCCGCGGCGCGTCGACGGAACGCTCGACGATGTTGAGCACCGACTGCTTGGTGTGCTCATCGACCGCGGACGCGATCTTGATTGCCTTCCCGTCGATGGTGGAATCGAACTGGAAATCGATGGCCCACACCACCTTCGGGGCATCCGCCTCGATGAACGGGGGCGCGGACGACTCGCCGGCGCGTTTACGGGCGGAGCGGATCTTGCGCTGCAACCCTTCGTCGGTCCACAACCGGTGGACCTTCTTGCGGTTGATCTGCCGGCCCTCGTCGTGACGCAAAGCCGCCCACGCCCGGCGGAACCCATGACAGGGATGTTTCGTCGAGTAATCACGGAGCCAGCCCCGCAGTTCCGCGTTTGGATCCTGTGGTGTGTCAGTGATTTTCGGGGTGCGGTAGGTGGAGCGGGAGAGCCCGACCGTCTTGCACGCCATCCGTTCCGACATGCCCTTGACCCGCTTGAGCATGTCGACGGCGGCGCGTTTGGCGTCCGGGCTCAGAATTTTCCCTTAGCCACCTCCCGCAGAGCGTCCTTCTCCAACTCCGCGTCCGCGAGCAGCCGCTTGAGCCGGTTGTTCTGCTCCCGCAGGTCCTTGAGCTCCTTCGCCGCGTCCAGGTCCATCCCGCCGTACGAGCGTCGCCAGTTGTAGAGCGTTGCCGCCGACACTCCAACTCGGCGGCGATCTCCTCGCCCGTCGATCCCGCCGCAGCGAGCTCATCGGCCTTGCGCAGCTTGCGGACGATCTCGTCCGCCGAGTGCCTCTTCCGTCCAGCCATACCGATCATTGTCCTATCCCGCCCCGCCTTCGGGGGCGATCACGGACTCAGTACCGAGCGGACCAATCTACAGGGAACACGCCAGACTTGCCCTTGATCCGTTTGGTGTCTTTGCGTCCGCCGTACACCTTGGCCACTGTCAACCCTGCTGCCTGGAACGCGCTGGTGGGGCGTGTTTAATTTTCTGTGTAAGCCGTGCTGAAAGGACACGCAGCAAGAGATGACCATGACTGATGAAAAGGGCGCTTCCTCGACCACGGGTAACGAGCTCGTCGCTCAGCTCCGGGCCAGTGGTGCGTTGGACGAGTTGTTCGCCAAGATCGACTCCGGCGAGGTCGAGATCACCGGCTCGGGACGGGCTGCTGCCGGCGTTGCTCAAGACCACTCTGGAGCGGGGTCTGCAGGCGGAGCTGATCAGCCATTTGGGCTACGAGAAGGGCGAGCCGGCTCCGGCCAAGCGCCCGAACGCACGTAACGGCACCACCTCGAAGACGATCGAGTCCGAGGTCGGGTCGTTCACTATCGACGTACCCCGGGATCGGGCCGGGACGTTCACCCCCCGCCTGGTCCGCAAGGGCCAGCGTCGTCTGGACGGGCTCGATGACATGATCATCAGCCTCTACGCGGGCGGCATGACCGTCCGGGAGATCGAACACCATCTGGCTACGACGATCGGCGTGGAGCTGTCGGCGGGTACGATCTCGGCGATCACCGACGCTGTGGCCGATGCCGTCCTGGAGTGGCAGAACCGGCCGCTGGAGGAGTTCTACCCGGTCATCTACCTCGATGCGATCCGCATCAAAGTCCGCCAGGACCACCGTGTGGTGGGCCGCTCGGCGTACATCGCTGTCGGCGTCGACCTCGACGGTGTCAAACGTGTCCTGGGGATCTGGGTCCAAGACGCCGAGGGCGCCTCCTTCTGGGCCCACGTGTGTGCTGACCTGGCCAATCGTGGTGTGCGTGACGTGCTCATCGTGTGCTGCGACGGACTGGCCGGACTGCCGGAGGCGATCGAGGCGACCTGGCCCGATTCGATGGTCCAGACCTGCGTGGTGCACCTGATCCGGGCCTCGATGCGGTTCGTGTCCTACACCGACCGCAAGAAGGTCGCCGCCGAGCTCAAGAAGATCTTTCGCCGCCCCGAACGAGGAGACCGCGCTGACGGCGCTGGCCGAGTTCGAGGCCTCGGCCTGGGGCGCCAAGTATCCGCAGACCGTGGCGACCTGGACCGCGGCGTGGGACAGGTTCATCCCGTTCCTGCAGTTCCCGCCCATGCTCAGGCGGGTCATCTACACGACCAACTCGATCGAGTCGTTGAACTTCCAGCTACGCAAGGTCACCAAGAACCGCGGCCACTTCCCGAGCACCGAATCGGCGGTCAAGCTGCTGTGGCTGGCGATCTGCAACATCGAAGACCGTCGAGCCCGCGACCGCGCCGCCGAAAAGGGCAAACCCGCCGGGCTACGACGGGCCTCGGGCCGCCTCGTCGAAGGACAGGTCACCACCAACTGGAAACAAGCCCTAGCTGTACTTCCCCGACACGTTGTGAACATCTGAGGTAGGACGAAGACCTCCGGGCAGGATGTGGGTTACCACACTCACGATCTAGCCACGGAGGTCTTCGTGACTCACGCTAACGCACCTTTGACACCCGAGGGGCGTCGACGCCTCGCTTCCCTGGTCGTGGACCGAGGTTGGTCCTTGCGGCGTGCCGCCGAGCGGTTCCAGTGTTCACCGGCCACGGCGAAGCGGTGGGCCGACCGCTACCGTGCCGGCGAGTCCCTGACTGACCGCAGTTCCCGGCCTGCACATTCACCGGCCCGGCTGCCGCGCCGCACCGAGCGCCGGATCATCAAACTGCGCTGCACCCGCCGGTGGGGGCCGCATCGGATCGCCTATCACCTGGGTATTGCGCGTTCAACGGTCGGCCGGGTCCTCGACCGCTACCAGATGCCGCTGCTGGCCAACATCGACCAGGCCACCGGCCTGCCGGTACGCCGACCGCAACCGAAACGGTATGAGGTCGACCGGCCCGGACGACTGGTGCACGTCGACATCAAAAAGCAGGGCCGAGTCCCCGACGGCGGTGGCTGGCGTGTGCATGGTCGCGGATCGGCCGCCGACCGTACCGCCGGTGCGGTCCGTGATCGGGCCGCCCGTTCGGGAGCACCGGGCTCGCGTGGCTACCGCTACCTCCATCACGCCGTCGACGACCACTCCCGGGTGGCGTACTCGGAGATCCTCGACGACGAACGCAAGGAGACCGCGGCCGGCTTCTGGCGCCGCGCCAACACGTTCTTCGCCGAACACGGATTGCAGGTGACCGCAGTGATGACCGACAACGGCTCCTGCTACCGCTCGGCGATGTTCGCCGAAGCCCTCGCCGAGACCGGGATCAAGCATAAGAAGACCAAGCCGTACCGGCCCCAGACGAACGGGAAAGTCGAACGCTTCAACCGGACCCTGGCCGCCGAATGGGCCTACGCGAAACCCTATGCCAGCGAAGCCGAACGAGAAACCGCCTACACCGCATGGCTCCACCACTACAATCACCACCGACCCCACACCGGCATCGGCGGCCAAGTCCCCGCAGACCGCGTTCACAACCTCACGGGGAAATACACCTAGCCCAGCTCGCCGCCGCCTACCCCGACCGCATCAACCCCTACCTCTGACCGACCCACATACACAGAAAACTTGACAGGCTCGGCGTCAGTCGGACCCAGAGTCACGACCACCACGGAACTACCAACCATCATCAATGTCGGACCCCCGTCGTAGAGTGATGTCAGACACACAAGGAGAACTGGAATCAACGGTTCTACCAGCGGGAACAGCACTTCGGGGGAGGTGAACATCGTGACCGTCAACGGCATCTCGTACGACGACGACGCCACCCGGAGCGCGCCCAGCACCGCACGTTTCGACACTCCTGGTTTCGACGCAGATACGCTGATCGCCGGCCTGTCGCCCGCAGAATTGCTGGCGGTACAGACCGCCGCAGAGAAGCGGTTGAGCGCCGAGGCGATCGCCCTGTTGGCCGCCGAGTCCGACGACGGTCTGTTGGGTCTGCTCGACGCTCGTGAACAGGCCCACCGCCGGGCGGAGGTGTTCGACGCTGCGTTGTATGTCGAAATCTCTGACCGGGGCGTGTACCGGCGTGCCGGGCACATCTCGACCCACCAGCTGTATGCCCACGGTGCCCGTCTCGGTGTGGGTGAGGCCCGCCGCCGCCGGGTGACCGCCGAAGGGATCGGCGCCATGGGTGCTCTGACCGGTGAACGCCTCGAACCCCGACTGACCGCGACCGCGGCGGCGGTGGCGGACGGGGAGGCCGGCGGCGCCCACGTCGCCGCGGTCGCCGAGATCATGGAGAAGCTGCCGTCGGCGGTCACTCACGATCAGCGCGTCAAAGCCGAAGCGATGCTCGCTGATGCGGCGCGGCGTCTGGACCCGGCCGCGGTCACGGTGGTCGGTAACCGGATCCTGGCGTGGCTCGACCCCGACGGGACTCTGGCCGACGACCACGACCGGGCCCGGCGGCGTACGTTCAATCTGCAGCCGCAGAACCGGCAACTGATGAGCAAAGTCCGCGCGCTGCTCACCCCCGTGCTGCGCGCCAAGCTGGAGGTGCTCCTGCACCAATGGGCCACCGCCGGGATGAACAATCCCGATGACCCGGACTCCCCGCGTGGCGCGGCCGACCAACCCGGCCTCGACCCCGCCGTCTTGGCGGCCGCCGCCGAACGGGACACCCGGACCTTGGGGCAGCGTCAGCACGACGCCCTCGAAGCATTGTGCGACTGGGCCCTCGCGCTGGCCGGGCAACCCGCACCCACCCGGATCCCCTCACAAGTCGTGGTCACCGTGACCGATGAGGATCTGGCCCGGCAGGCCGGGATCGGCTGGACCGCCACCGGCACCCGCATCCCCGTGACGGATCTGGTGCAGTTCGCCGCCGACACCGTCCCGTATCTGGCGGTGTTCTCCAAGGCCACCGGACAAATCCTGTACCTGGGGCGCGCGAGCCGGTTCGCGACGGCGGCGCAGCGGTTGGCGTTGTTCGCCCGCGACCGGGGATGCACCGCACCGGGCTGCACTGTTCCGTTCATCCGCACCCAAGCTCACCATATGCCTGATTGGTCAGACGACGGTGTCACCGATATCGACCGGTTGGGTGGGGCGTGCGGCCGGCACAACCGCATGAACGGCACAACCCCGGGGCACTGGGAGTCGACGGTCCTCACCTTCGGGCCCGACTCCGGACGCGTCGGGTGGCGGCCCGTCGGACGGGACACCCCGTGGCAGAGCAACATCATGTTCCACCCCGAACGCCTCGCACCCGACCCCAGCCGCATCCCAGCAGCAGGTGAACCGCCCGCCGACACCAGACCGCCCGGCAACACACGAATGCCCGACGTCAGCGCATTGCGTGAAGTGATCGCTTCACCGGACGCGACCGGGCCACCGGGCGAACACCGGACTGCCCGTCCATTCCGGATCGTGCACGGACACTGGGTCGCCTGACACCGGGCCACCCGGCCAGCTCACCGTGCCCGCTGGTATGCGGAGGCGGTGCTGAGGGCGGTCACCGGCCCCGGCAGCGTTCCTTTCGACAAGCTCAAGGGGCTCGGCAAGCTCAAGGGGCTGGACAAGCTCATGGGGCTCGGCAAGCTCATGGGGCTGGACAAGCTCAAGGGGCTGGGGCGAGCTCATGGGGCTGGCAAGCTCAAGGGCTCGACGAGCTCGATGGGCTGGGCGAGCTCAAGGGGTGGCAGGGCACTGCGGCCGTTCGACGATGAGATTTCCGACGGCGATCAATGATCGAGCGCCCGCCGCCACATGCGCACTGTCGCGACTGAGTCACGAAAGCAACGGTTCGGGGGGTCACTGCGGGCGATTCGTTCTAGCTTCGGACTATGACCGATTCGTCTGACCAGCCGCGGCAGGGCGGCGAGCCTCGATCGAACGATCCGCAGCGTGGGGACTCCTTGGCTGATGCGCCGACGGAGTACCACCCGGTGCCGCAGCCGGGTGCCGGACCTCCGGGTCAGGCCCCGCCGCAGCCGTCGAACGCGCCGACACCTCAACCCGGTCACGCACCACCACCCGGTCCGGGACCGCAGCAGTACGGTGCTCCGGCGCCGGGCGGCTACGGGCAGCAGCTGCCGGGTCATCCCCGGTACCAGCCGCAGCCTGAGCGGGCTCAGTATCCGGGCGTCGCGCAGGATCCGCAGTCGGGTCAGTTCCCGGGGAGCCCGCAACCGGGGTCACAGTACGGCGCACCGCCCGGTGTCCCGCAGTTCGGTGCGGCGAGTCCGGGCTACGGGGCTCCGGCCGCCGAGAAGCCGCTGAGCTCGGCCGTCACTGTCATCTCCTGGGTGTCGGTCGGCCTCTGTGTGCTGATCGTCGTCGCTGCGAACCTGCCGTGGGTCACGCTGGGCGCGCTCAACGTCGCAGGCACCGACGACGGCCGGGACGGCTGGATCACCCTGGGCATCGCCGTGATCGTCGGCATCGTGGCAGCAGTGAGCGCGCTGATCCGCAAACCGTCCGGGATCCATCTCGCCGCCGGGATCCTGGCCGTCATCGGCGGGCTGCTGGTGGCCGGAATCGGGATGATCGACATCGCCGACGTGAACGAAAAGGGGTTCGGAGTCGGCAGCGGCCTCACGCTCACCCTGATCCTCGGGATCCTCCTTCTGGTCGCGGGCATCGCAGGCATCGTCAAACGACGCTGACACTCCTCGAACGACGTTCACCTCACGCAGGTGTGCGGACCCCACTTCAGGTCCGGGTGAAGCGGATCACACGTTCTAGCGCCTCGCGTGAGGCGGGCCTACGCTTGCGGATGAAAGTCTGGTACCCGGCCCGTGCCGGGACTGGAACTGCCATCGGAGGTCAACGGTGAATGCATCCACCCCTGCCCCGCGCCTGAACGTCGGCATCGTGTCGGCCGGCCGCGTGGGCACCGCGCTCGGCGAGGCTCTCGCCGCCGCCGGGCATCAGGTGGTCGCCGTGCACGCCGGATCCGATGTCTCCCGCGAACGCGCTGCGCGCCGCCTCCCCTTCGCCCGCCTGGGCACTCTCGAAGATGTCGTGACCGCCGGTGACCTGGTGCTCCTGGCGGTCCCCGACACCGAACTCCCCACCGTGATCGACCAGGTCGCCGCATGCCTGCGCCCCGGGCAGATCGTCGCCCACACGGCCGGCGCCCACGGCACCGCGATCCTGGACCCAATCGCCCAGAAGGGCGGGATGGTATTGGCGATCCACCCCGCGATGACCTTCGTCGGCGGCGAGGAAGACACTCGCCGGCTGGCGTCGTCGTGCTTCGGCATCACCTCGGCCGATCCCTTCGGCGACGCGGTCGCCGCCTCCCTGGTCCTGGAACTCGGCGGCACCCCGGTGCGCATCGACGAGTCCCAGCGCACGCTGTACCACGCCGCCCTCGCACACGGCGCGAACAATCTGATCGCCCTCATCACCGACGCGGTGACCGCCCTGCAGGCCGCGATCGACGGCCCCCACCACCTCGCCGAGCAGGCGACGGTCGACGGCGGAGCGGCCGGCCTGCCCGAGCAGATCCTCGGTCCGCTGGTGCGGGCCTCCCTGGAGAACGTCCTCGCGCTCGGTCCCTCGGCGCTCACCGGTCCCGTCGCCCGCGGCGATCGCGCGACCGTGCAGCGGCATCGCAACGCCCTCGAGGATCTGCCCGATCCCGGTGTGGCCCTTGGTTATCGAGTGCTCTGCGCCCGAGCCGCGAAACAGGCCGGCGCTCCCGCCGACCTGCTCGACTCCATCGAGGTGAATCCGTGACAGAGATCATCGAGGCCACGCAGGCCCCGTACACCCCCGGTGCGCTCACCGTGCACCGCGACCCGGCCGAGCTCCACCGGGTCAGCAAGGCCCTGCGGGCCACCGGGCGGCGCGTCGCCCTGGTGCCGACCATGGGCGCCCTGCACGAGGGACACCTCGAACTCATCCGCGCCGCCGAGGGCTGGGGCAACACCGTCGTCATCGTCTCGATCTTCGTGAACCCGCTGCAGTTCGCGGCCGGCGAAGACCTCGACGCCTACCCGCGGACGTTCGACGACGACTGTGCCAAGCTCGCCGCCCTCGGCGTGCCCCTGGTCTTCGCCCCTTCGGTCGAGGCCATGTATCCCACCGGGCCGCGCACCACGATCCACCCCGGTACCGCCGGCATCGGTCTCGAAGCCGCGGCGCGACCGACGCACTTCTCGGGCATGCTCACCGTCGTCGCCAAGCTGCTCAACATCGCCGCCCCGAACGCCGCCTACTTCGGGGAGAAGGACTACCAGCAGCTTGTCCTCATCAACCAGATGGTGACCGACCTGAACATGGACGTCGAGATCGTCGGCGTCCCGACGGTGCGCGAAGCCGACGGTCTGGCCCTGAGCTCGCGCAACCGGTACCTGACGCCGCAGCAGCGTGAACTCGCCACGACCCTGTCGGCGGCGCTGCTCGCCGGCGCGCACGCCGCCGACAAAGGGCGCGACGCGATCCTCACCGCCGCGCGGGCGGTGCTGGAGACCGCGCCGGAGATCGACGTCGACTACCTGGAATTGCGCGGCCGTTCACTCGAAGACGCACCTGAGCAGGGCGACGGCCGACTGCTGATCGCCGCCCGGCTCGGCGAGACACGACTGCTGGACAACGTCGGCGTCGACATCGGCGGAGTCCGCCGCGCGTACGACGACGCCGCCAAAGAAGAGTTCTTCACCGACGGTGGAGATCAGAGGGAAGAGGGTTAACCATGTTCCGCACCATGATGACGTCCAAGATCCACCGGGCCCGCGTGACGCAGGCCGATCTCCACTACGTCGGCTCGGTGACCGTCGACCAGGATCTGCTCGACGCCGCCGGTCTGCTCGAAGGCGAGCAGGTCCACATCGTCGACATCGACAACGGCGCTCGCCTGGAGACGTATGTGATCGCCGGCGAGCGCAGCAGCGGCGTGATCGGAATCAACGGCGCGGCAGCGCATCTCGTCCATCCCGGCGACCTGGTGATCCTGATCGCCTACGGCATGCTGAGCGAGGAGGAGCTTGCGAGCTACTCGCCGAAGGTGGTCTTCGTCGACGAGCACAACCGCCAGGTCTCGCTCACCGACGATCCGGCCGACGTGCCCGCGGATTCCGGACTCAAGGATCCCCGGCAACTCGCCGGTGCGTCTGCCTGATGCTCCTGACGGTCAGCGTCGGGAACACGAACATCCATCTCGGGGTGTTCGCGGGCTTCGGCGACCATGCGGCGCTGGTGCGCGACTGGCGCATCCACACCGATCCGAACCTGACCGCTGACGAGCTCGCGCTGACGCTGCGCGGTCTGCTCGGCGACGACATCGAACGCGTGACGGCGGTGGCAGCCCTCTCCACCGTCCCGTCGCTGCTTCGGGAGATCCGCGCCATGCTGCCGCGCTACTTCGGCGACGGCCCTCACGTGATGCTGGAACCAGGCGTACGCACGGGGATCCCGCTGCTCGTCGACAATCCGAAAGAAGTCGGCACCGACCGGGTCGCGAATGCCCTTGCGGCGCATGCGAACTTTCCGGACCGGCCGTGCATCGTCGTCGCGTTCGGAACGGCGACGGTGATCGACGCGGTGACGGCGAAGGGCGAGTTCCTCGGCGGCGCCATCGCACCGGGGGTGAACCTCGGTGTGCAGGCTCTCAGCGATCACACCGTCACGGTCCGCAGGGTGGAACTGCTTCCGCCCCGCGGCGTCCTCGGGAAGAACACCGTCGAGGCGCTGCAGTCGGGGATCCTCTACGGGTTCGCCGGCCAGGTGGACGGCCTGGTCGAACGAATCAGGTCCGGGGTTCCGGGCTTCGGCGGCGACGACGTCGCCGTCGTCGCGACGGGCTATCAGGCGCCGCTGATGTACGACGAATGCCGCACCCTCACCGATCACCTCCCGCACCTCACGCTCGACGGACTGCGTCGCGTGCACGAGCGGGCGAAGGCGACTCGGGCCCGATGACCGATGCCGGGAGTCCGGCGTCAGCGGAGCGGATGCCGAAGCAGCAGTTCGCAGTTGCGATCGGAGACCTTGCCGAGCAGGTCGTCGTCCTGGTGCAGATCGTTGTACGAGAGCTCGCGGTAGAGACTGGCCAGGCCGAGCGGGGAGAGATTGTTCTCGTCAGCGGTGTACGGGCTCTCCGCCTCGATCAGCGGGGTGAAGATCGAGAGCGTGCCGTCGCGGTTGTCGACCACCTCGAGGATCCGCGCCAGCTGCGGGAAGTCGATGTGGCTGGCGGTGTTGATCTCCCAGAAGCTGTGCTTGGGCGTGCTGCCGCGGTGCGCGGTCATCTCGTTCTTGTGCGTGTGACCGTTCACCCAGGCGATCAGATTCGGATGCCGCTTGAGGACCTCCACCAGCTGCCCGCCGTCGTACTGGGCCTGGCCGGGCGTCTCCGGATTCGGCAGCTTGGCGGTCATCGTCGTCGAGGTGTGGTGGCTGAAGGCCATCACCAGCTGATCGCGGTGGCGGCGCAGCTCGCGCTCCATCCAGTCCAGCTGCACCTGGCTGATCGAGCCGTCCGCGATACCGAGAGTGTTGCAGGTGTTCAAGGCGATCCCGCGCAGCCCCGGCGCGATCTGGAAGCCATAGTAGGTGGGCCCGTCCGGCGCGGCGAACCCGTGGCCGACCGGACCCGGGCCGGTGACCGAGGGGTGAAAGTGCCTGCGAACGAATTCGGCGTTGCTGAACGGGCGTCGTCGTGCATCCGGGGTCACGGCGTACGACGGCCCCGTGATCCGCAGCTGCGCCAGCATGGGTCCGAGCGCCGACGGATTGGTCTGCATCGCCCGGCCGATCTGTGCAGCCGCCGGATCGCTCGCCGGGAGGTCGAACTTGACCGCCGCGGTGTACATCCAGTCGATGACATTGTTCGGAACGGTGCCGAGGAACTGGTCGTCGTGGTTGCCGAACACCGCGTACCAGGGCGTCTTCAGGCCGGGACTCCGGTGCGTTCGGATCGCCGCGCGCAGGAACCCGGGGATCTGGACGAAGCCGCGTTCCTTGTAGATGTCGAAGCGGTCGCTGTCCGGCTGCCAGTAGAGCGACGAGCCGAACGACTGCACCCCCTCGTAGCGGCCGCGGGCGCCGGTGTTCGGGGTGATGTCGCCGCCGGACATCACGCGCTGGAACCAGGTGAGTTCCACGTCCTCGCGGTTGTCGGTGTTGTCCCCGGTGGTCACCACGCAGTCGAAGGCCCGGCCGGTGAACGGCCCGTACTTGAGGGAGTTGACGCGGTTCACCAGGGCCACCGCGCCCTGGGTGGTGAGCGTCTCCTGCGGGCGGAAGGCCGAGTGTGCGAGCTGGTGCACGTACTCGAAGCGTGCCGGGCTCTGCACGTCGGTGATGTGCATGTCGGTGAACTGCACGAACGATGCGACGGCCTCCCGACGGTTCTCGCGCGCGCTCTGTGCGGCGGCGAGATCCTGCCGGATCACCAGCGGCCAGCCCGGCCCCGCGGTGAGCCGGCGGTAGCCGCCTTTGCGGGCCGGTCCCGGAACCGCGACGCCGGCCAGCGTCGTGCCCGCGACGCGAGCGCTGGACAAGGCTCCGGGCTCAGCGCGGGCCGCACCCCCGCTCGCCACGGCCAGCGCACCGGCCGCCGCGGCGCCGGCGGCGAGGAAGGTGCGGCGGGAGAGACCGGAACGATCATCGTCGGCACAGTGATGTGAACACGGCATGGCGATTACTGTAACGGCTGCCACATTACCTGTGAATTCGTTCGTGTATCGAGAAGGTCTTGCCTGGTAATCGAGGGTTCGGCGCAACCGTGCACATAACTCTTCTGCGGTGTCGGACGGCTGTGGCACAATTGTCGTCGTGATCAAGAGCTGTCAGGAGTGTTGTCAGAGCTGAAGCCGCTTGCTGCGGTCGGCTCCCTCAACCAACCCTCCCGCTCGTTCCGATCACCTGAGGACCTTTGCGATGACACTCGCCTTCGACGTCCCCGTCACCACTTCTTTCGGCTCCCTCGCCGACGCCCCCGCGCCGATCTCGGCACAGACCTCACAGTATCGCGGGATGATCGACGACGGCGCCGTCGTCGTCGATCTCCGCAGTGCGCAGGCGCGCCGCGCGCACGGTGCGCTCCTGGGTGCACTGGCCCTCGACCTCGACGACGCGCTCGACCTGCTCACTCCCGGTGCGCCGGGAGCGCTGCGGTCGGCGACGCGCGATGCCCGGTGGCTGCTCGTCACCGACGGCGGATACGACGCCGAGTGGCTCGCGTGGCACCTGCAGGCCCGGGGCGTCGGCGGTGCGCGCTTCCTGGTCGGCGGCTACCGCGCGCTCCGAGCGGCCGGCATCACCGGGTCGGTCGCCGCCGAGGGACACGCCTACTTCAGCTGACGGTCGTCGTCGCGTGACTCATCGGTCGTGCGGTTCTCTCGCTGGTCGAGCGGAGTCGAGACCATCCACGGGGCGGCTCGTCGGGCGACGAGGTCCCTCGTTGGTCGAGCGGAGTCGAGACCCCGGCCCGTCCGAATTCGCGCGAGCACCTGGAGCGGGCCTAATCTGATACCTCGTGAGCGACCACCTGCCAGAGAGCGACGACCAGACCCCCGAACAGCTGCGGATCCGCCGCGAGAAGCGTGAACGAATCCTCGGCGAGGGTCGCGAGGCGTACCCGGTCGGCGTAGCGCGCACGCACTCCCTCGCCGAACTGCGTGAGCAGTACGCAGACCTGGAGGCCGGTACCGAGACCGGCGTCGAGGCCGGCGTCGCTGGACGCGTGATCTTCCTGCGGAACAAGGGCAAGCTCTGCTTCGCCACACTGCAGGAGGGCGACGGCACCAAACTGCAGGCGATGATCAGCTTCAACGGGGTGGGCGAAGAGTCTCTGGCGCGGTGGAAGACCGACGTCGACCTCGGCGACATCGTCTTCGTGCACGGTCAGGTGATCAGCTCACGCACCGGCGAGCTCTCGGTGATGGCTGACCACTGGCAGATGGCCTCCAAGGCACTGCGTCCGCTCCCCGTCGCACACAAGGAGATGAACGAGGAGTCGCGAGTACGACAACGGTACGTCGACCTCATCGTTCGGCCGGAGGCCCGCGAGATCGCGCGGACCCGGGTGCAGGTCATGTCCGAGCTTCGCAAGTTCATGACCGAACGCGGCTTCCTCGAGGTCGAGACCCCGATGCTGCAGACGTTGCACGGCGGTGCCGCAGCGCGGCCCTTCGTCACCCACTCGAACGCGTTCGACATGGACCTCTACCTGCGGATCGCGCCGGAGCTGTTCCTCAAGCGCTGTGTGGTCGGTGGGATCGAGAAGGTCTTCGAGGTCAACCGGAACTTCCGCAACGAAGGTGCGGACTCCACGCACTCCCCGGAGTTCGCGATGATGGAGACCTACCAGGCATACGGGGACTACAACGACTCCGCGACGATGATCCGCGAGCTGGTGCAATCGGTCGCGATGGGCGCGCTGGGGACCCTCACCCCGACGATGCCCGACGGGACGCAATACGACCTGAGCGGCGAGTGGTTGAGCGTCGAGATGTATCCGTCGCTGTCCGAGGCCCTCGGACGCGAGATCGTTCCGGAACAGACCTCCGTCGAGGAGCTGCTGGCGATTGCCGACGACGTCGGGCTGGAGGTACCCCGGGACAAGGGCTACGGCCACGGCAAGTTGGTCGAAGAGCTGTGGGAGCACCTCGTCGGGGCCAAGCTCGATCAACCTGTGTTCGTCCGCGACTTCCCGGTTGAGACCTCACCGCTCGTCCGGGCCCATCGCAGCGTGCCCGGAGTCGTCGAGAAGTGGGACCTGTACGTCCGCGGTTTTGAACTGGCGACCGGCTACTCCGAACTCGTCGATCCGATCATCCAGCGCGAGCGCTTCGTCGACCAGGCCCGGCTCGCAGCGGCCGGAGACGACGAGGCGATGGTGCTCGACGAAGAGTTCCTGACGGCGATGGAGTACGCGATGCCTCCGACGACGGGGACTGGCATGGGCATAGACCGGCTGCTGATGGCGCTGACCGGCCTCGGTATTCGGGAAACCGTGTTGTTCCCGCTGGTGAAGCCCCGCGTCGACAGCTGAGCTCGCGGTAGTTCGCCTGGCACCCAAATCGGCTGTGACCAGCCGATTTGTCAATGCGGGCCGCAGTCGTCTAACTTAATCAAGGCTTCAGCGACCGCGAGGGAGCGAAGCTGGCCAGGCGAGGCGCCTGGAACCGCCGAGGGAGACCGCGTGTGGTTCCGGACACAGCGACTTGACTGCCAAGACTCCAGTTGCTTAGACTGGACCAGTTGCCCGTGTGTCGGGTGGCGTGACTCTTGCTTGCTGATGTTCGTTCGGGCTGTGTGTTTGGGCGTGTTGGTGGGTGTGTGTTTTTTGAGAACTCGATAGTGTGTGATGGATTTTCTTGTGCCATTTGTTTTGTCATCTGGTGTGAGTTGGTCTGTCTTTTTGGATGAGATTGATTTTTTTGCCAGTTGATTTTTTTGGATTGTTTTTTGGTCAGGTCTTTTCTCTGATTGTGTTTTTGTTGGAGAGTTTGATCCTGGCTCAGGACGAACGCTGGCGGCGTGCTTAACACATGCAAGTCGAACGGAAAGGCCCAGCTTGCTGGGTACTCGAGTGGCGAACGGGTGAGTAACACGTGGGTGATCTGCCTTGCACTCTGGGATAAGCTTGGGAAACTGGGTCTAATACTGGATATGACCACTGATCGCATGGTTGGTGGTGGAAAGCTTTTGCGGTGTGAGATGGGCCCGCGGCCTATCAGCTTGTTGGTGGGGTAATGGCCTACCAAGGCGACGACGGGTAGCCGACCTGAGAGGGTGATCGGCCACACTGGGACTGAGACACGGCCCAGACTCCTACGGGAGGCAGCAGTGGGGAATATTGCACAATGGGCGCAAGCCTGATGCAGCGACGCCGCGTGAGGGATGACGGCCTTCGGGTTGTAAACCTCTTTCGCCAGGGACGAAGCTTTTGGGTGACGGTACCTGGAGAAGAAGCACCGGCCAACTACGTGCCAGCAGCCGCGGTAATACGTAGGGTGCGAGCGTTGTCCGGAATTACTGGGCGTAAAGAGCTCGTAGGCGGTTTGTCGCGTCGTCTGTGAAATCCTGCAACTCAATTGCAGGCGTGCAGGCGATACGGGCAGACTTGAGTACTACAGGGGAGACTGGAATTCCTGGTGTAGCGGTGAAATGCGCAGATATCAGGAGGAACACCGGTGGCGAAGGCGGGTCTCTGGGTAGTAACTGACGCTGAGGAGCGAAAGCGTGGGGAGCGAACAGGATTAGATACCCTGGTAGTCCACGCCGTAAACGGTGGGTACTAGGTGTGGGGTCCATTTCACGGATTCTGTGCCGTAGCTAACGCATTAAGTACCCCGCCTGGGGAGTACGGCCGCAAGGCTAAAACTCAAAGGAATTGACGGGGGCCCGCACAAGCGGCGGAGCATGTGGATTAATTCGATGCAACGCGAAGAACCTTACCTGGGTTTGACATACACCAGATGTATGTAGAGATACATATTCCCTTGTGGTTGGTGTACAGGTGGTGCATGGCTGTCGTCAGCTCGTGTCGTGAGATGTTGGGTTAAGTCCCGCAACGAGCGCAACCCTTGTCCTGTATTGCCAGCACGTAATGGTGGGGACTTGCAGGAGACTGCCGGGGTCAACTCGGAGGAAGGTGGGGATGACGTCAAGTCATCATGCCCCTTATGTCCAGGGCTTCACACATGCTACAATGGCGCGTACAGAGGGCTGCGATACCGTGAGGTGGAGCGAATCCCTTAAAGCGTGTCTCAGTTCGGATTGGGGTCTGCAACTCGACCCCATGAAGTCGGAGTCGCTAGTAATCGCAGATCAGCAACGCTGCGGTGAATACGTTCCCGGGCCTTGTACACACCGCCCGTCACGTCATGAAAGTCGGTAACACCCGAAGCCGGTGGCCTAACCCGTGAGGGGGGGAGCCGTCGAAGGTGGGATCGGCGATTGGGACGAAGTCGTAACAAGGTAGCCGTACCGGAAGGTGCGGCTGGATCACCTCCTTTCTAAGGAGCAAACTACAACAAACAGTTTCTGGTCTGTTCATGGCCGGCTGTGTGTTTGTTCGAGGGTGAAACATGAGAAGCCATCCTGGGTGTGCTGGTTCGTCACTGTGACGGATCGGTGCGGGGTGGGCTGCGGTCGGGTGACCGGCGTAGCGGATGTCACACACTATCGGGGTTCTGAGGAAACAGGCCTGCTGCCGGCACCCTTGGGGGTGTTTGGGGGTGGAGGGGTTTTCTTGGTGTTCACTGACTTTCGGCGTGCTGGTTGGGTGCGTGTCTGGGGTGGGTGGGTGTGTGTTGTTTGAGAAGTGCATAGTGGATGCGAGCATCAAAAATCTTGTTTTGGTGTTTGTACTGCAATTTATACGATTTATGGTTTCTGTTCTTTTAACGAAGATTCAGTTTTACTCATGTTGTGTGTAGGTGTCCACATTCGTGTCTCGCAGCCTGGCTGGTCTCTTTTTTTGGGGGCTGGTGGGGTGTGGGGTGTGTTTGTGGGTGTTGTTGTAAGTGTTTTAGGGCGTTCGGTGGATGCCTTGGTACCAGGAGCCGATGAAGGACGTGGTAGGCCGCGATAGTCCTCGGGGAGTTGTCAAACGAGCTGTGATCCGAGGGTGTCCGAATGGGGAAACCCAGCACCAGTTGTGTGGTGTTACCGCCCGGTGAATGTATAGCCGGTGCGGGGGGAACGTGGGGAAGTGAAACATCTCAGTACCCATAGGAAGAGAAAACAATATGTGATTCCGTGAGTAGTGGCGAGCGAAAGTGGATGAGGCTAAACCGCGCGTATGTGATACTCGGCAGGGGTTGTGCGTGTGGTGTTGTGGGAGCATCGTTGCTGTGTCTGCCGGCATAGCGGTCAGTGAGAAAGTGTTGTGTTAGGTGAAGTGGCCTGGGATGGTCTGCCGTAGACGGTGAGAGTCCGGTAACTGAAAACGCAATGCCTGGCTTCGGTGTTTCCCGAGTAGCAGCGGGCTCGTGGAATCTGCTGTGAATCTGCCGGGACCACCCGGTAAGCCTGAATACTTCCTGGTGACCGATAGCGGACGAGTACCGTGAGGGAAAGGTGAAAAGTACCCCGGGAGGGGAGTGAAATAGTACCTGAAACCGGACGCTTACAATCCGTCAGAGCTGGCGCACCCTTTGGGGTGGTTGGTGATGGCGTGCCTTTTGAAGAATGAGCCTGCGAGTTAGTGCTCAGTGGCGAGGTTAACCCGTGGTGGGGTAGCCGTAGCGAAAGCGAGTCTGAATAGGGCGTGTTGAGTCGCTGGGTCTAGACCCGAAGCGGAGTGATCTACCCATGGCCAGGGTGAAGCCACAGTAAGATGTGGTGGAGGCCCGAACCCACTTCAGTTGAAAATGGAGGGGATGAGTTGTGGGTAGGGGTGAAAGGCCAATCAAACTCCGTGATAGCTGGTTCTCCCCGAAATGCATTTAGGTGCAGCGTCACGTGTTTCTTGCCGGAGGTAGAGCTACTGGATGGCCGATGGGCCCTACTAGGTTACTGACGTCAACCAAACTCCGAATGCCGGTAAGTGAGAGCGTGGCAGTGAGACTGCGGGGGATAAGCTTCGTAGTCGAGAGGGAAACAGCCCAGATCGCCGGCTAAGGCCCCTAAGCGTGTACTAAGTGGAAAAGGATGTGGGATTGCTGAGACAACCAGGAGGTTGGCTTAGAAGCAGCCACCCTTGAAAGAGTGCGTAATAGCTCACTGGTCAAGTGGTCCTGCGCCGACAATGTAGCGGGGCTCAAGTACACCGCCGAAGCCGCGGCAATCACACGTGTAACATCCATCATCTCCTGTGGGGGGTGGTGTAGTGGTGTGGTTGGGTAGGGGAGCGTCCTGCACTCGAGGAAGCAGTCTGGTGACGGGTTGTGGAGGGTGTGGGAGTGAGAATGCAGGCATGAGTAGCGAAAGACAAGTGAGAAACTTGTCCGCCGAATGACCAAGGGTTCCTGGGCCAGGTTAATCCGCCCAGGGTGAGTCGGGACCTAAGGCGAGGCCGACAGGCGTAGTCGATGGACAACGGGTTGATATTCCCGTACCCGTGTATCCGCGCCCAGTGACGAATCGCATGTACTAACCACCCAAAAGCATCTTTTTCATCCTTCGGGGTGTTCTGGGTGTGGCTGCGTGGGACCTTGTGTGTAGTAGTCAAGCGATGGGGTGACGCAGGAAGGTAGCAGGGCCACGCGGTTGGTTGTCGTGGTGTAAGCCGGTAGCACGAGGCATAGGTAAATCCGTGTCTCATGGTGTGTGAGAGGTGATGCGTAGCCGTTGAGGTGAATTCTGTGATCCTATGCTGCCGAGAAAAGCCTCTAGTGAGTTGGTACACGGCCCGTACCCCAAACCGACACAGGTGGTCAGGTAGAGAATACTAAGGCGATCGAGAGAACTGTGGTTAAGGAACTCGGCAAATTGCCCCCGTAACTTCGGGAGAAGGGGGACCACGTCTGGTGACGGCACTTGCTGCTTGAGCTGGGGGTGGTCGCAGAGACCAGAGAGAAGCGACTGTTTACTAAAAACACAGGTCCGTGCGAAGTCGTAAGACGAGGTATACGGACTGACGCCTGCCCGGTGCTGGAAGGTTAAGAGGACCGGTTAATCACCCTTGTGGTGGTGAAGCTGAGAATTTAAGCCCCAGTAAACGGCGGTGGTAACTATAACCATCCTAAGGTAGCGAAATTCCTTGTCGGGTAAGTTCCGACCTGCACGAATGGCGTAACGACTTCTCTGCTGTCTCAACCACAGACTCGGCGAAATTGCAGTACGAGTAAAGATGCTCGTTACGCGCGGCAGGACGAAAAGACCCCGGGACCTTCACTATAGCTTGGTATTGGTGTTCGGTACGGTTTGTGTAGGATAGGTGGGAGACTGTGAAGCAGGCACGCCAGTGTGTGTGGAGTCGTTGTTGAAATACCACTCTGATCGTATTGGGCTTCTAACCTCGGACCCTGATCGGGTTCAGGGACAGTGCCTGGTGGGTAGTTTAACTGGGGCGGTTGCCTCCTAAAATGTAACGGAGGCGCCCAAAGGTTCCCTCAGCCTGGATGGCAATCAGGTGTTGAGTGCAAGTGCACAAGGGAGCTTGACTGTGAGACGTACATGTCGAGCAGGGACGAAAGTCGGGACTAGTGATCCGGCACCGGCAAGTGGAAGCGGTGTCGCTCAACGGATAAAAGGTACCCCGGGGATAACAGGCTGATCTTCCCCAAGAGTCCATATCGACGGGATGGTTTGGCACCTCGATGTCGGCTCGTCGCATCCTGGGGCTGGAGTAGGTCCCAAGGGTTGGGCTGTTCGCCCATTAAAGCGGCACGCGAGCTGGGTTTAGAACGTCGTGAGACAGTTCGGTCTCTATCCGCCGCGCGCGTCTAGAAACTTGAGGAAACCTGTCCCTAGTACGAGAGGACCGGGACGGACGAACCTCTGGTGTGCCAGTTGTTCCGCCAGGAGCACCGCTGGTTAGCTACGTTCGGAAGGGATAACCGCTGAAAGCATCTAAGCGGGAAGCCTGTTCCAAGATGAGGTTTCTCACCCACCATTGGTGGGGTAAGGCCCCCTACAGACCATGGGGTTGATAGGCCAGAACTGTACGCACAGCAATGTGTTCAGGTGACTGGTACTAATCGGCCGAGGACTTACCAACAACACCCAAACACCAAGACTTGAACGCTACGCATCCACTATGCACCTCTGAAATAACACGCACACGCGGGTTTTTCGAATCGACGTAGGAGATTCGACAACGAAGCGACGAAGGAGGTTCGTTGTGGCCGTAGGCCGCTATCAAATGAATTACAGCCTTCAGTCGTTCATCGTTGCGCCCCGCGCAACCGTTAATTTCACAGAGTTACGGCGGCCATAGCGGAGGGGAAACGCCCGGCCCCATTCCGAACCCGGAAGCTAAGCCCTCCAGCGCCGATGGTACTGCACTTTAATCAGTGTGGGAGAGTAGGACACCGCCGAACACAACCACAGAGAAGGCCCCCGGAACCCCTAGGTTCCGGGGGCCTTCTTCACATCCCCACGGTTGAGCGGGCCGACCAGAGACGAGACTGCTGTTTCGCTGGTTGAGCCCGGCGAACGCAGTGAGCCGAAGTCGAAACCACCCACCCCTACTCGCCCCCTGGCAGCGGCGACACTCGGCACACGACCGCGACAACCGAGCACACCAGCGACACACCCGACCGTCGCTCCCACAGCCGACCGTCGCGACCGTCCCACGACCGTCGCGGACACCCAACCAGGCGTGCGGCAGAACGCGGGCGGCGTGGTTTCGACTCGCTCCGCTCGCTCAACCATCGAGGGAGCGTCGTACGGTCCGGTTTCGACTCGCTCCGCTCGCTCAACCATCGAGGGAGCGTCACACGGTCCGGTTTCGACTCGCTCCGCTCGCTCAACCATCGAAACAGGGGCTCGTTCAACCATCGAAACGGCGGCCCACCCCACGGTCGGGTGCGCCGGCTAGACGCGAGACTGGTCTTTCGCTGGTTGAGCCCGGCGAACGCAGTGAGCCGGAGTCGAAACCACCCCGGCCCCGCACCCGCCCCCGCCAGCCGCGACACTCGGCACACGACCGCGACGACCGAGCACACCAGCGACACACCCGACCGTCGCTCCCACACCCGACCGTCGCGACGACGCCACGACCGTCGCGGGACACCGAACCAGGCGTGCGGCAGACCGCGGACGGCGTGGTTTCGACTCGCTCCGCTCGCTCAACCATCGAAACGGCGGACGGCGGGGTTTCGACTCGCTCCGCTCGCTCAACCATCGAAACGGCGGACGGCGTGGTTTCGACTCGCTCCGCTCGCTCAACCAACGAAACGGTGGCTCGCTCAACCAACGAAACGGTGGCTCGCTCAACCAACGACACGGCGGCTCGCTCAACTATCGAAGACTCGGCTTCGCTCGCTCAACCTCCGAAAGGAGTCGTGACTCGGCTTCGCGTGCGCAACCAGCAACAGGAAGGCCGGGGGCGCGAGGTCTGGCTCGCGCCCCCCGGCCGTGGGGGGGGGGGGGGGGGGGGGGGGGGGGGGGAGGTGGTCGGTGAACGGTCAGGCGTTGACCGGTTCGGGAGCGTTGCTGCCGTCGGTCTTCGCAGTCGAGGCAGTCGGCTCGTCGCCGTTCCGGACGATCAGCGAATCCAGGGCCAGGCGGCCCGGTCCGATGAACACCAGCAGGAACAGCGCCCAGCAGAAGAGGGCGGCGGTCTCGCCGTCGTTCTGGATCGGCAGGAGACCGTCGGTGTGCTTCCAGAAGTACGCGACGGCCATCGTTCCAGAGCCGATGAACGCGGCGATCCGGGTGCCGAGGCCCGCGATGATCATGGCGCCCGCGACGAACTCGATGGCCCCCGCCCACCACGACGGCCAGGCCCCGAAGTCGGCGGTGCCTCCCTCGTACGGTTCTTTGAACCACGCGAAGAGGGTCGAGGCGCCGTGACAGAAGAACAGGAACCCGACGACGACGCGGAATGCGGTGATGGCCCACGGCTGGGCCCGACTAAGCAAGGGTAGCATTGCCTAATGTTGACGGCATAGGTCCTGATATGCGAGCAGAAGTGATGCGGGTCACTGGCGCATCGGCCGCGGATTAACCGTCAGTGTGCGCAGTCGGCAACGGGTCGGACCTGTGCCGAACAGTCGCGCCTGGGCGTGGTTTACTCGGTGAGCGCGAGACCGTTGCGGCGCCTGGCCGCACCAGCAGGTCCGCTCAGGGGAGGAAGGCCGTTCATATGTGGCAAGCGCTGGGCAGTACGTTCGGGTTGGCGATGGGGCTGGCGTTGAGCCCATTGGCGATCACCACCGCCCTCATCTTGTTGCTCGGGGCCAACGGCCGTGCGCGCGCACTGTTCTTCGCAGTCGGCTGGTGGATCGCGATGTTCGTGATCACCCTGATTCCGATGCTGGTGACCGACGTCGCCGATGAAGAGGACGCGACGGGGACCGCGGGCGGCATCGACATCTTGCACCTCGTGTTCGGCGTGCTGTTCTTCGTGCTGGCGGCAGTCACGTGGATCAAGCGGCCTCGCCGCGACCGGATGACGGCGGGCGCCGGTGCACCGTCGTCGCCGACGGAGGTCGTCGAACAGGAGATGCTCGACCTGGAGCCGGACGAGAAGAAGGGCATCATGGGTCGGCTCGACGGACTGGGCATCTGGGCCTGCCTGGTCGTCGGACTTGCTCAGGGAGTCCTGATCATCAAGAACATTCCGCTGGGCATCAGTGCGGGCGCTCAGCTGGGGCAGGCGCAGGTTCCCGCTGCCGAGCAGTGGGTGATCGTCGCCGTCTTCGCCGTGCTCGCGGCCGCCGGCGTTCTTCTGCCGCTCCTGGTCGCTGCGGTGGGCGGGGCGAAGGTGGAGCACTCCCTGCTGGAGGCGCGGCACTGGATCGAAGCCAACATGACCGCGATCACCCTCGTCGTGCTCGTCGTGGTGGGCGGCATCTTCCTCGGCGAGGGCCTCGGGCTGGCGGACTGACGGCCTTGGGCACGTCGTCGTAGGTCCGGTGGTCAGCCGAGTTCGCGCTTGAGGATCTTGCCGGAGGCGTTCCGCGGGAACTCGTCGACGAAGGCGACCGTGCGTGGCACCTTGAAGTTCGCGAGGTGCTCTGCCGCGTAGGTCAGAACCTCGTCGACCGTCACGTCACTGTCGGGCCTTCGCGTGAGGAAGGCGGCGCCGACCTCGCCCAGACGCTCGTCGGGCACCCCGATCACGGCCGCCTCGGTCACTCCGGGAAGGCGAGTCAGCGCCTGTTCCACTTCGGCGGGATAGACGTTGAAACCGCCGCAGATGTACATGTCCTTCAGTCGGTCGGTGATCGTCAGGTTGCCGTGCTCGTCGAGCGTCCCGACGTCGCCGGTGTGCAGCCAGCCGTCGTCGTCGACGGTCTCCGCCGTGGCCTTCGGGTCGTCGAGGTAGCCGCGCATCACCATCGCCCCCCGGGCCAGCACTTCCCCGTTCTCGCCGAGTCGGACCTCCATGCCGTCGAACGGCCGTCCGCACGTCCGTGCGACGGTCTCGGCGTCGTCGTCCGCAGTGCACGTGGTGATGAACCCGCTGGTCTCGGTCTGCCCGTACGCGGTCAACACGGTGTGTACGCCGAGTTCGGACTGCAGGCGCTCGACCAGCACGACAGGGACGACGGTCGCCCCGGTCACGACGAGCCGGAGGCTGGTGAGGTCGTAGTGCGTTCGATCCGGGTGGTCGAGGATCGTCTGGAAGATCGTCGGGGCGCCGGGGAACACGGTGGCGTGCTCGGTGGCCACCGTCGTCATGGCCTGCGTCGGGGAGTAGACGGCGAGAGGGAGCATCGTCGCGCCGAACAGCACGCACGGCAGGATGCCTGCCTTGTACCCGAACGTGTGGAAGAAGGGATTGACCATCAGGTAGCTGTCGTCGGGTCTCAGTCCGCCGTTGGCGCCCCAGGCTCGTGCCCCGGCCACCGTCTGCCGATGCTCGGCGAGCACGCCCTTCGGCGCGCCGGTGGTGCCGGAGGTGAACAGAATGTCCGAGAGATCGTCGGGCCGCAGGGCCGAGACCCGGCGACGCACGACGGCCCGCGCTTCGTCTGTCGCCGTGGCCAAGAAGCGGTCCCACGGCAGCGCCCCGGGCGGAACCGCGTCGGTGAGCGGGATGCCGATCACGGTCCGGTTCTCGGCGATCGGCGATCCGAGGACTTCGGAGAGCCGATCGGCCCCGGCGAACGCTCCTGCGGCGACGACGACCAGCGCGCCTGACCGGGCGACGATGTCCCGGGCCTCGCTGACGGTGTACCGCGTGTTCAGCGGCACCAACACCGCGCCGGCGAAATGCACGCCCAGCGCGGCGATCGGCCAGTGGTAGCTGTTCGGCGCCCACACGGCGACCCGGTCCCCGGGTTCGACGCCCAGCGCGACCAAGGCCGCCGCGAAGGTCTCGACCTCTGCGGTCAGATCCGCCCACGTGAGTTCGACGGGCTCGCCCCATTGCGTGTCCCGGATCGCGGTGGCCTCCGGCCAGAGATCACGTGCGCGGAGCAGCGCGGCGGGTGTGGTCGTGGGCGTCGTCGGCATGATCAAAACCTAGCAAACGCTTGGTCGGTTAAGCTAGGTCTCATGACCCTTCGACCGAACCCCGGGGATGACGCGATCGAGCTCGCCGACCGCAGTCTCGACCTGGGTGAATGGGCCGCGCGAACACCGAACGCCGCGGCCGTCTTCACCGCCGCGGTGCGGGACTGGCTGACGACGAACCTGACCGGGAGATTCGCGCGATTGCGGGGGCGCGGCGGTCCCGGCAGCGAACACGAATTCTTCGCCGAGCGGCTGGAGTGGGATCGCCACCTCGCGGCCGCCGGCTGGACGTGTCTTGGCTGGCCCGTCGCCCACGGCGGGCGCGGGGCCACGATCGAGCAGCGCATCATCTTTCACCAGGAGTATGCGCGAGCGAACGCCCCCGCGCGGGTGAATCACCTGGGAGAAGAACTGCTGGGGCCGACCCTCATCGAGTTCGGGACGCCCGAACAGCAGCGGCGGTTCCTGCCCGGGATCGTCGACGTCACCGAGTTGTGGGCGCAGGGCTACTCCGAACCCGGGGCAGGCAGCGACCTCGCGGGGGTGAGCACCTCCGCCGAGCTCGAGGGCGACCGGTGGGTGATCAACGGTCAGAAGATCTGGACCTCGCTGGCACATCTCTCGCAGTGGATCTTCGTGCTCGCCCGGACTGAGAAGGGGTCGTCGCGCCATCGCGGTCTCAGCTTTCTCCTGGTACCGCTGGATCAGCCGGGTGTCACCATCCGCCCGATTCAGCAGATCACCGGAACCAGCGAGTTCAACGAGGTCTTCTTCGACGGCGCGGAGACCGGCGCCGACCTGATGGTGGGGGCTCCCGGCGACGGCTGGAAGGTGGCGATGGCATTGCTGCAGTTCGAGCGCGGAGTTTCCACGCTCGGTCAGCAGGTGGGCTTCGCTCGGGAACTCGACCAGCTCGTCGAGGCCGCGCAGCGCAACGGGGCCATGGCGGATCCGGAGATCGCGAGCAGGCTCCGTCGCGCGCGCGTCGGTCTGCACGTGATGAACGCGCATGCTCGACGGGCCCTCGGCGGCGACGTCACCTCGCAGGACGGAGCCGCTTCGGTGGCCAAGCTGCTGTGGGCCAACTGGCACCGCGACCTCGGGCAGCTCGCCGCCGACGTGATCGGCGCACCGATCCTGCTCGGCCCCGACGAGACCACCCAGGGCCGCCCCAACCACGTCCACGACCCGCTGCACGTCGAGCTCGACGAATGGCAGCGTCTCCTGCTCTTCACCCGCGCCGACACGATCTACGGCGGCTCGAACGAGGTGCAGCGCAACATCATCGCCGAGCGGGTGCTCGGCCTTCCGCGAGAGGCACGACCATGACCCGTCCCGACCGGCCCGTCTCACCGCTGGCCTCCCCGCCCGCGGAAATCGGCGGACACGGCCTGCTCACCGGACAGCGCGCCGTGGTGACCGCTGCGGCCGGCACCGGCATCGGTTTCGCGACCGCCCGTCGTCTGCTGCTCGAGGGCGCCGACGTGCTGATCTCGGACTTCCACGAACGCAGGCTGTCCGAGACCCGGGAAACGCTGGCCGCCGAGTTCCCGGAGCGGACGGTCACCGCAGTCGTGTGCGACGTCTCGAGCACCGCCCAGGTCGACGCGCTGATCGCCGCCGCCGCCGAACGGCTCGGGCGGATCGACCTGCTGGTGAACAACGCGGGGCTCGGCGGCGAGACCCCGGTGGCGGAGATGACCGACGAACAGTGGGACCGGGTCGTGGACATCACGCTGAACAGCACCTTCCGCGCCACCCGCGCAGCGCTCCGGTACTTCCGCGATGCCGGGCACGGCGGGGTGATCGTGAACAACGCCTCCGTGCTCGGATGGCGGGCCCAGCGCGGTCAGGCCCATTACGCAGCGGCCAAGGCCGGCGTCATGGCGCTCACCCGGTGCTCGGCGCTCGAGGCCGCCGACTACGGCGTGCGGATCAACGCCGTCGCGCCGTCGATCGCCCGGCACCCGTTCCTGGCCAAGGTCACCAGCGACGACCTGCTCGACCAGCTCGCCGCCGGCGAGGCTTACGGTCGGGCCGCCGAGGTGTGGGAGATCGCCGCCACCATCGCGATGCTCGCCTCGGGCTACACCACCTACCTGACCGGCGAGACCGTCTCGATCTCGAGTCAGCGCGCCTGATCGTCACCGCCGCCGCAGCACAGAGGAGTCCTCCCCATGTCCAGTCCGCAGGCCTACATCGTCGATGCGATCCGTACCCCCGTCGGCAAGCGCGGTGGATCGCTCGCGCATGTGCATCCGGCCGACCTCGGTGCGCACGTGATCTCGTCGATCCTCACGCGCACCGGCATCGACCCGGAGGCTGTCGACGACGTCGTCTTCGGGTGCGTCGACACGATCGGCCCGCAGGCCGGCAACATCGCGCGGACCGCGTGGCTGGCGGCGGGGATGCCGCTCGGCGTTCCGGGCACCACCGTCGACCGGCAGTGCGGTTCGAGTCAGCAGGCGATCCACTTCGCCGCGCAGGCGGTGATGAGCGGCACCCAGGACGTGGTGCTGGCCGGGGGCGTGCAGAACATGAGCGCCATCCCGATCAGCCAGGCGATGATCGCCGGTCAGGAGTTCGGGTTCACCACTCCCACCGCGGAATCGGTGGGCTGGACCGAGCGCTTCGGGGACGCCGAGATCAGCCAGTTCGTCGGCGCCGACATGATGGCGAAGCGGTGGGGCATCGCGCGCCGGGACTCCGAAGAATGGGCGCTGCGCAGCCATCAGCGGGCGCGAGCGGCGATCGCGGACGGCCGGTTCGGTGCCGAGACCGTCCCGTTGGGCGAGTGCGTGGTGGACGAGTGCCCGCGCGAGACGAGCCTGGAGAAGATGGCTTCGCTCGACGTGTTGGTGCCCGGTACCGAGCTGACCGCGGCGATGGCCTCCCAGATCTGCGACGGCGCCTCGGCCACTCTCGTGGTGTCCGAGCGCGCCCTGACCGAGCACGGTCTCACTCCCCGCGCGCGGATTCACCACATGACGGTGCGGGGCGACGACCCGGTCATGATGCTGTCCGCACCGATTCCGGCCACCGCGCACGCGCTCGCCACATCCGGGATGACGATCGACGAGATCGACGTCGTCGAGATCAACGAGGCGTTCGCGCCGGTGGTGCTCGCCTGGCTGAAGGAGACCGGCGCCGATCCCGAGCGCGTCAACCCGAACGGCGGCGGGATCGCCCTCGGCCATCCGCTGGGGGCCACCGGGGCGAAACTCTTCGCGACGCTCCTGTGCGAGCTGGAGCGCACCGGTGGCCGCTACGGATTGCAGACGATGTGCGAGGGCGGTGGCACCGCGAACGTGACGATCGTCGAACGGCTGGGTTGACGTCGAACGGCTGGGCTGACCCGGGCGCGGATGCCCTCGTCGGCGACGTCGCCGCACTGTGATACACCTCATTCGCTGAGGTAGCATTGAGACGAGCGCCGGGCTGTCGTTCCATCGGCCCGCCGTCAAGAATCTCACCGGAAGTGTGGAGGGTCGGATGACCAAGCCAGTAGAGAAGACCGCGCGCGCCGGAGACAAGGTGTCCTCCGAAGCGCATACCCTCAGCGAACTGCTCGAGATCCAGAAGGCTGCGTTTCTGCGCGACGGGATCCCCGACGCCGCGACCCGGATCGACCGGATCGCGCGGCTCGGTCAGCTTCTTCTCGACAATGCCGAGGAGATCACGGCGGCGTTGAACGAGGACTTCGGCACTCGCCCGCGCGAGGTCTCGGTCACCACCGACGTCGCAGGCTGCCTGATCGATCTGACCGATCAGCGCCGGCACGTCGCCGAGTGGATGGAGGAGACCAACGTCGCCAAGCTGCAGGGGATGCTCGGGCTCAAGCAGCGCCTGCGCCACGACCCGCTGGGCGTGGTAGGCATCATGGGGCCCTGGAACTTCCCGCTGCAGCTGACCTTTGTGCCCGCGGGCTCGGCGTTCGCCGCAGGCAACCGCGTGCTGATGCGGCCCTCGTCGGTCACCGCGAAGACCACCGAGGTGATCGCGCGGGTGGCTCCGGACTACTTCTCGATCGAGGAACTGGCCGTGGTCACTTCCGCGCACGGCGGCGGCGCGGATTTCGCGAAGCTTCCGGTGGACCACATGTTCTTCACCGGTTCCCCCGAGGTCGGCGCCTCGGTGGCCGCAGAGGCCGCGAAGAATCTGGTTCCGGTGACCCTGGAGCTCGGCGGCAAGAATCCGGCCATCGTCGACCTCGACACCGACATCACTGAGGCGGCGAACTTCCTGGCCGATGCCCGCATGATCAACGGCGGCCAGGTCTGCCTGTGCCCGGATTATGTCTTCGTTCCCGAGGGCAAGGTCGGCGAGTTCACCGAGAAGGTGCTCGCGCGCTGGACCAAGATGTTCCCGAGCATCGTCGACAACACCCAGTACACCTCGACGGTCAACGAGAAGAACTACACCCGCATCGTCGGGCTGATCGAGGACGCCGTGGAGCTCGGGGCGACCAAGCACCAGGTGATCCCGGCGGGTGAGGATCTGCCGAACGCGCCGACGCGCAAGATCCCGCCGACTCTGCTCACCGGGGTCAAGGCCGGCATGAAGATCGAGGAGGACGAGGTCTTCGGTCCGGTGCTGACGGTGTACCCCTACCGGGAGCAGAGCGAGGCGATCGACAAGATCAACTCGGCCGGCCATCCGCTCACTCTCTACTGGGTCGGCAAGGACAACGAGCGCCTCGCGCACGTCGCCGATCACACCCGCAGCGGCTCGATCAGCGGCAACGACTTCGCCATGCACCTGCTCACCGGTCATCTGCCGTTCGGCGGCGTCGGTCGCTCGGGCATGGGCAACTACCACGGAAAGTTCGGCTTCGACACCTTCACCCATGAGCGCGCGGTGTTCGTGTCCAGGCTGCCGTTCAAGTTCGCGGACCTGGTCACGCCGCCGTTCTCCGGCTTCGACGGCAAGCTCGTCGACTCGCAGATGAAGATGTGGAAGTTCCTCAACGGCCGCGCCCTGCGCAAGGTCAACAAGCGCTGAGCTCGCTCCGCGGTCCGCGCAGCGTGGACCGCCGTCGAGAACCGCCCCGGTACCTCTCCCTCACGGTGCCGGGGCGGCGTCGTGTCCGGCGGGTGTTCTTCCCGACCGGCGACCAAGCAATTGCTAGGGTTGATCTCGACTTCGCTCGATCAGCGAGACGGATCTCGACTTCGCTCGATCAGCGAGGCGGATCTCGACTTCGCTCGATCAGCGACAGGGACGACGAGGAGGCATGCCGGTGGCTGCGAGAACGACGGGCGGTTCGCGGCGCGACGAACTGCTGGTGATCGCCGGCGATCTGTTCGCCGACCGCGGGCTGCGGGCGACGACGGTCCGCGACATCGCCGATGCGGCAGGCATCCTTTCGGGCAGCCTGTACCACCACTTCGACTCCAAAGAGTCGATGGTCGACGAACTGCTCCGAGGCTTCCTCGACGATCTCTTCGCGCGATACCGGGAGATCGTCGGCGCGGGCCTGAACGCGGCAGACACCTTGCGACAATTGGTGATCGCATCGTTCGAGTCCATCGACGCGCAGCACACCGCTGTCGCGATCTACCAGAATGAGGCGCGGCGGTTGGCCGACGAGGAGCGCTTCGCCTACATCGCCGATCGCAACGTCGAGTTCCGGGAGCTGTGGGAATCGGTGTTGCGGCGCGGCGTCGACGACGGCGAGTTCCGCGCCGACCTCGATGTCGAGCTGGTCTACCGTTTCCTGCGCGACACCGTGTGGGTGGCAGTGCGCTGGTACCGGCCCGGCGGACCCAAGAGCGTGGACCAGATCGCCGGCCAGTACCTGTCGGTGGTGCTCGACGGGATCCTTCCGAGGTGAAATTCACCTTCCCTTTGTTGCCGTTTCTGGAACAAAAGGAAGGCAGGTTTCCGCCGTGCCCTGGAATCGCCGGGGATCCGGGCGTCGGATCAGCGCCGCGCGGAGGCGGTGACGGTGAACTTGCGATTCCGGGCGATCTGCCGGGTCGGCCCGACGATCCTCTCCAACGCCGGCCGGTAGCGCAGGTGTGAGTTCCACACGCACCACAGTTCGCCGCCGGGTCGCAGCGCGCGAGCCGCCTCGACGAACAAGTGCTCGGCGATCCCGGTGCTCAGCGCCGCATCGCTGTGGAACGGCGGATTGAGCAGCACCAGTTCCTGCGTCGCGTTCGGCAGCGTCTCGGCGCCGTCGGCGGGCACGACGACCACCCGGTCGGCGACGCCGTTGGCGCGGGCGGTCGCGCGGGCCGACGACACCGCGGCGGCCGAACGGTCCGTGGCGGTCACCCGGAGGGTGGGGTGGCGTCGCGCGAGAGCGGCGGCGATCACGCCGGATCCGCAGGCGAGGTCGACGGCTGAGGCGACGTCCGGGAACTGCGGCGACTGGTCGAGCAGGAACCTGGTGCCGATGTCGATCCGGGTGCCGGCGAACACGCCGCCGTGTGCGACGACGGTCAGGCCGAGGTCGGGGTGGTTCAGTCGGCGAGGCCACTCCGCGGTCGCGTGCGCGCCGTCGGATACGCGTGGGCCCGAGGCGATGAGCACGCGAGACTTCTGACGGGCACGGGTCACGTCGACTCGGTCGAACACGGTGTGCAGGACCTCGTTCATGGACACCGACATGTGTTTGATCCGCCCGGTCGCGAACAGCCGGACGGACGGATCGGCGTATGCGGCGATCAGCGCGGCGACCTCGGCCAGCCGGTCGAGGGCGCGGGGCAGCCGGAGCAGCACCGTCGTCGCGCCGCGGAACGTCTCCGGCCCCAACGGCACGGAGTCGAACCGGTCGGCGGGGCCGAGGCGTTCGGCGTTCGCGGCGAGGGCGCGTTCGCCGGTGATCAGGTCCTGATGCACCCGGATTCGCCGGGCGCCTGTCTCGGCGGCGCCCAGGGTGAGGGCTCCGTACGCATCGTCGACCACCACCAGCGCACCCGGTGCGGTGCCGGCTATGGCGGCGGCGCCCTCGTCGAGGAGCAGCCGGTCGGCCGCGTCGGCGGCGGCCAGGCCCGGTCCCTCGACGTCGGGAAAGCGTCGCAGCGCGCTGAGGTCCACCGGTTGATCCACGAGTTCTGAGACTACCGATCATTTTCGGCGCGGCCGCCGGTCTATATGTGTGACGGCATTCCACCACGGTTGCCGCAGACCTCAGGAGGACACCATGCACGACATGATCTTCGTCAATCTGCCCGTCGCCGACCTGGACCGCTCGCGCGCCTTCTTCGAAGGACTCGGGTACCGGTTCGACGACCGCTTCTGCGACGGCAACGCCCTGGCCCTGGTGCTCGGCGACGCCATCGTCGCGATGCTGCTGCGTCGTGACTTCTACGCCACCTTCACAGACAAGAAGATCGTCGACGCGACCGCCGAGAGCGAGACGCTGCTGGCGTTGAGTGCGAGCAGCCGCGACGAGGTCGACTCGCTGGTCGACAAGGCGGTGGAGCACGGTGCCACGGCCGGGCGCACCGAGGATCACGGGTTCATGTACGGCCGGACGTACGACGACCTCGACGGCCACACGTGGGAGATCATGTGGATGGAGCCGGCCGCAGTCGAGGCAGGCCCGGAAGAATACGCGAAGCAGCAGGGAGTGTGATGTGACCACCGACGAGGCGGCCCCTTCGACGAGCACAGGGCAGTGCTTCGAAGAGCTCGCGACCGGGATGCGCGCCGAGCTCCTTGCGCACTGCTACCGCATGCTCGGCTCGCCGTCTGACGCCGAAGACGTGCTGCAGGAGGTCTACCTGCGGGCGTGGCGCGGATTCCACGGCTTCGAAGGGCGCTCGTCGGCACGCACCTGGATGTACAAGATCGCCACCAACGCCTGCCTGAACGCGTTGGAGAGTCGGGGCCGGCGACCGTTGCCCACCGGCCTCGGGGCGCCGGAATCCGATCCCGGCGTGCCGGTGGTCGCCGACGAGGAGACGCCGTGGTTGGGGCCGCTCCCCGACGCGGCGCTCGGCGATCCGGCCGAAGTGGCCGCGCGGCGGGAAAGCGTCGGCCTGGCGATGGCTGCGGCGCTGCAGCATCTGCCGCCGCGTCAGCGTGCCACCCTGATCCTGCGTGACGTCCTGGTGTTCTCCGCCGCCGAGACCGCAGAGCTGCTGGACACGACGGTGCCGTCGGCGAACAGCGCGCTGGCGCGGGCACGCAAGACGCTGGCGCAGGCCCAGGCACGTGCCGGCATCGGCGAGGGCCGACGGGCAGCGGAACTGACCGAACACGAGCAGCACGTCTGGGCGGAGTTCTGCGCGGCGTTCGAGCGGCACGACATCGACGGCGTCGTGAAAGTCCTCGCAGCGGACGCGATCTGGGAGATGCCGCCGTTCCCGGGCTGGTACCGCGGTGCTGCGGCGATCGGCGTCCTGACCTCCACCCAGTGCCCGGCCCAGCGCGCCGGCGACCTGCGCATGATCCCCACGGTGTGCAACGGGCTTCCTGCGGCCGGAATGTACCTGCGGCAGCCGGAGGGTGACGTGTGGCGGCCGTTCCAGCTCGACGTGCTCACCCTCGAAGGCGGCGAGGTGGCGCACGTGGCGGCGTTCTTCCTGCCGGACGCGTTCCGGCTCGCCGGCCTGCCGGCGGAGGTGCGCTGACTCGGACCTCGGGCGCTTGCGCGGAACCGGCCGGCGCGGCAGAGTGGTCGGGTCGAGATCAACGTCGAAGGGGTGCCATGGCGAAGTCGGAACGGCTGCGTACGACGACGATCGCGTGCGCCTGCGCCAGTCTGATCGCTCTGACCGGATGCTCGGTGGACGGCTCGGCCCATCGCGGCGACGAGGCGTCGGCCGCCAGCGGGATCGACGATTCCGCCCGCCGCTCGGCCACGAGTTCCGTCGAGACCTCCGCACGCCGGTCGAGCGAAGACGAGACCACCGGCCCCAGCCGCTCGAACGCCGTCGAGAGCACGAGCGCCGAGGCCTCGCCGGGCGCCGCGGCGAAGGCCTGGGACATGACCTGCACCGACTACAACCGGCTGAGCCCGGAAGACGCGAAAGCGGTCACCGCCGAACTCGGTCGCCGGCTGAACAAGAAGCAGCTCGTCGAGAACTCTCGCTCGTGGGCGATCGTCAAGGAGTTCTGCAAGAGCGGATTGGTCCGCAACAGTCAGGGCGTCCGCGACTCCGGCTGATCGGCGCCGATCCGTGCGATGGCGTCCAGCCGGGCGCGGGCCTGCGCCATCACCGACTGGATGAGGTCGTCGCAGCTGGGGAGGTCGTCGATCATGCCGACCACCTGGCCGGAAGCGAAGACGCCCGCGTCGGGGTTGCCGTCGACCATCGCGGCGCGCAGGAGCATGGGGGTGTTGGCCGCCATGATGATCTGCTGCCACGTGCGTTCTCCGGAGCGCCTCATGGCGCGGCCGTCGCGCAGGAGCGACGTCCAGCGCATCCCGGTGAGCTGTTTGAACTCATTGGCGTTCCGGGCGGCGGCGATCAGCGCCTTGGCGCGCGAGCCGCTTTCGAGCGCCTCGACCAGATCGGTACGCAAGACGCGGTGCGGCATGCCGTCGACCTTGGTCGAGACGACCGTGTCGCCCAGCCCGCGCCGGAGGTACTCGTGTTTCACGCTGTCGGGCACCTCCGAGTCCGAGGTGAGCAGGAATCGAGTGCCCATGGCGATTCCGGAGGCCCCGTAGGAGAGGGCCGCGACCAGCCCGCGGCCGTCGAAGAAGCCGCCGGCCGCGATCACCGGAATGGCGGTCTCGCCGTCTCGCCCTCCGAGCGCGTCGATCACCGACGGCAGCAGCAGGGAGGTGGCGACGGGACCGGTGTGGCCGCCGCCCTCACCGCCCTGCACGATCACCGCGTCGGCACCCCAGCCGGCGACCTTGACCGCGTGCTTGGCGGCGCCGATCGACGGGATCACCACCGCCCCCGCGTCTTTCAGCTTGGCGATCAGCTCCGGTTTCGGTGCGAGCGCGAACGACGCCACCTTCACACCTTCGCGGATCATCAGGTCGACCCGCTCCGCCGCGTCGCTCGCGTCGGCGCGGAGATTCACGCCGAAGGGCCTGTCGGTGAGCGACTTGGTCTGGGCGACGGCGGCGGCGAGCTCGTCGTACGTCATCGTGGCCGACGCGAGAATCCCCAGCCCGCCTGCATTGGCGGTGGCCGCGGTGAGCTGCGGTCCGGAGACCCAGCCCATCCCGGTCTGGACGATCGGGTACTCGACGCCGACGAGGTCGGTCAGTCTCGTCCTCAGCGGTGCCGACCTCATGACCGGACCTCGCGGTTCCGTACACCCTTGGGGTCGAGGACCTCGCGGATCAGCGTCAGCTGTTCGACGGTCGGGGTGGCGGTGACCGGTGCCGAATCGAGCTCGGCGACACTGAATCCGGTGTTCTCCGCGACCTGATCTGCCCTGACGCCCGGATGCAGGGACAGGGCCCGCATGCTGTGACCGGGACCGCCGAAGTCGAAGACGCCCAGATCGGTGACCACACGATGGATGTGCACGTGGTCGAACGCCGGATTGCGCTCGTCGACCCGGTCGAAGCCGACACCGCAGACGATGTCGACCGACTCGGTGAAGATCCTCGTGCTGTGTCGGGGCACCCAGTAGCTGGTCGCATGGTTGATGGTGTTGCCGGGAGCCCCGCGTACGCCGAACATCTGCCGGGTCGGGTGTTGCAGGGGACCGAACGCCGACAGGTTCTGATTGCCGAAGCGGTCTATCTGGTTGGCGCCCATCACCACGTGACGGCGGCCCGACGCGACGACGTCGAACACCTTCCGGAAGGGCAGCCAGCCTTCGATCGCGCCGGAGCGGCCGATCGCCGGGGTGTCCGCCAGGATCAGCGCCTCGCCGTCCGTGATCAGCAGCTCGGGTTCGGTGGTGAGCCGGGCGAGCCGGGCGCCCAAGAGCGGGACCGGGGCCATCGGCGACGCCATGATCTCTCCCGCGCCGTCGAAGATCGCGGCGCACGCGGCCACGCAGTACTCGGCGCGGCTGATTTCGGCGCTCATCGGGCCTCCTCCTGTTCGGTCTGCCATTGCGCCACTTCGCGCTGGTAAGTCTCTTCGTCGACGGCGAGGAATCTGTCGCGGAACGCGGCCCACGCCTCGTCGTCCGCCGCGGACTCGACGTAGAACCGCTGAAAGGCTTCGTCGCGCGGGTACTCGCCGGCAAAAGTGAAGTGCGCTCCGTTCGGCGCGAGCACCACGCGGTCGACGTCCATCCGGTTGATCAGCAGGCGTTCGCGGGCGACACTGTCGACCAGCTCATCGGTGGGCACCACACGGTCGGCCTCCAGATAGCGGCGGTCAGCGGCGGCCAGGAAGAGGTCGTCGAAGTACGGGTCGACGCCCGTGTACGCCGCGTTGCCGTGGCAGTCGGCGACGTCCAGATGCACCAGGGCGGCGTCGAGCCGTAGGGCGGGCATGGCGATGAGCGTCTGGATCCGCCCGTCGGAGTCCGGATACGGCGACTCGACGGTCTTGAGCTCACCGTCCCAGAAGGCGGGGACGTCGGAGCCGAGACCGGCGCGGATCGGCAGGAAGGGGAGCCGTGCGGCCGCCGCTTCGAGCCCGCACTTGATCATGCCCTCGTCCATCTCACGCACCTCGAGGGAACCGGAAGTCCGGGCCCGGGCGAACCAGGGGTCGTAGAAGGGCGCCGAGTCGAGGGAGACGAACCCGTAGTAGGCGCGCCGGACCTTCCCTGCGGCACAGAGCAATCCGAGATCGGCGCCACCGTAGGCGACGACGGTCAGATCCTTGACGGCGGATCGGGCGAGCGCCCTGACCAGGGCCATCGGCTTGCGGCGCCCGCCCCACCCGCCGATGCCGATCGTCATGCCGTCGTCGAGGTCGGCGATCACGTCGTCGAGCGAACTGGTTTTGTCCTTCGGCATGTCAGCGAGCGCCCTTCTCTGCTGTTGTGTCAGGTGTCCCGCTCGCTCCGCTCCCGGCGACGGTGCCATGCGTCCCGCTCGCTCCGCTCCCGGCGACGAAGGCATCGCGGTGCTCGTCGCCGACTCCGGCAAGGTTGAGCTCGTAGGTGTAGCGCTGCTCCATCAGGTAGCTCTTCTTCACGTCGACGGGATCGATGTTGTTGATGGCGGCCTTGGCGGCCCGGATCACCCGGGTGTCCTTGGCGGCGATGCTGCGGCCCACCTCCATGGCGGCCTCGATCAATTCGTCACGGGGCACCACCCGGTACACCGATCCGAAGTGCTCCAGCTGCTCGGCGGTGACGTTCTGCGCGGTGTAGTAGAGCGTGCGCATCAGATGGTGCGGCACCAGCCGGGCCAGATGCGTCGCGGCGCCCAGCGCGCCCCGATCGACCTCCGGCAGTCCGAAGACCGTGCCCTCGGCCGCGACGATCACGTCGGCATTGCCGACCAGGCCGACGCCGCCGCCGACGCAGAATCCGTGGACCGCGGCGATCACCGGGACGGCGCAGTCGTACACCGCCGAGAAGGCGGCGGCGCAGCCCTGGTTCGCCCCGATGAGGGCGTCGAAGCCGTCGGTCTCCTGCATCTCTTTGATGTCGACGCCGGCGTTGAAGCCGCGCCCCTGCGCGGTGAGGATCACCACGCGGGTCTCGGGATCGTCGCCCGTGGTCTTCAGCAGGGAAGCCAACGCGAACCAGTCGGCGGTGGTCAGCGCATTGACCGGCGGCCGGTCGACGGTGATCACGGCGATGCCGGGTTCGGGACGGACGGTGCTGATCGGCACGTGGGTACTCCTCACCGAGCCTGTTCGGCTCCGTTCTACCAAGCAAGTGCTTGGTTGTTTGCTACGGTAGCACCATGACAGCAGCGGTGCACGGAGTCGGGCTCGACCTCAGCGGCCAGGTGGTCCTGGTGACCGGAGGCGTGCGCGGCGTCGGCGCGGGCATCGCGACGGTGCTCGCGGACGCCGGAGCGATCCCGGTGGTCTGCGCGCGGCGGCCGGGCGACGGCGCGCCGGTGCACGAGTTCGCCGCCTGCGACGTCCGCGACCCCGCCGCCGTCGCCGCGATGGTGGCCGGAATCGTCGACCGTCACGGGCGGCTCGACGGGGTGGTCAACAACGCCGGCGGTTCGCCGTTCGTGCTGGCCGCCGAGGCATCCGACGGCTTCTCGTCGAAGATCGTCGAGCTGAACCTGGTGGCGCCCTTGGTGGTCGCGCGGGCGGCGCAGGCGGTGATGGCCGGGCAGGACGGGGGCGGCGCGATCGTCAACGTGTCCAGTGTCAGCGGCCATCGGCCCTCGCCGGGCACCGCCGCTTACGGCGCGGCCAAGGCGGGGCTGGACAACCTGACCACCTCGCTCGCCGTGGAATGGGCGCCGAAGGTGCGCATCAACTCGGTGATCGCCGGGCCGGTGCGGACCGAGTCGTCGCACCTGCACTACGGCGACGACGACGGGGTGGCCGCCGTCGGGCGGACCATCCCGATGGGCCGGCTGGCCGAGCCCGCCGACATCGGGAACGCAGTGGCGTTCCTCTTGTCGCCGTTGGCGTCGTACATCACCGGTTCCACCCTCACCGTGCACGGGGGCGGAGAGAAGCCCGCTTTCCTGGACGCGGCGAACGCGGGCAACTCCCCGCTCGGCAGTTGAGCCGTGGTGCCGCGAACGCGGGGAACCCCTTATCGCTGGTTGAGCCGTGAGGAGCGCAGCGACGAACGTGTCGAAACCATCCGAAACAACTGGAAGGACGAAGTCCATGACTGAACACCTGAATGAGGGCCGGACCGTGATCGTGACCGGTGCCGGGCAGGGGATCGGGCGCGCCCATGCGCTGGCCTTCGCCGCGAGCGGCGCCCGGGTGGTGGTCAACGACTACGACGCCGACTCGGCAGCCGCCGTGGCTGCCGAGATCCGGTCCGCCGGCGGACAGGCGGCGGCCGCGCCGGGCGACGTCGCCGACTGGGTGACCGGCGAGCGGATCGTGCGGACGGCGCTGGACGAGTTCGGCGGGATCGACGTGCTGGTGAACAACGCCGGATTCGTGCGGGACCGCATGCTGGTGTCGCTCTCCGAGGACGAGTGGGACTCGGTGGTGCGCGTGCACCTGAAGGGTCACTTCGTGCTGCTGCGTCATGCCGCCGCATACTGGCGCGAGCAGGCCAAGGCCGGAGTGCCGCGGCAGGCGCGGATCGTCAACACCTCGTCCGGTGCGGGGATCTTCGGCTCGGTGGGGCAGGGCAACTACGCCGCGGCCAAGGCGGCCATCGCCGAACTCACCATTCAGGCGGCGGTCGAGCTGGGGGGTTACGGTGTCACCGTGAACGCGATCGCCCCCGCCGCCCGCACCCAGATGACCATGGGCGCCGGTGAGGCGATGGCCGCGCAGATGGCGGCACCGGGCGACGGCTCGTTCGACGCGATGGATCCGGCGAACATCTCGCCGCTCGTCGTGTGGCTCGGATCGCCCGACGCGGGCGGGGTCACGGGACGCCTCTTTGAGGTGGAGGGCGGCCGGATCACCGTGCTCGACGGCTGGCAGCGCGCCGCCTCGATCGACAAAGGCGCTCGCTGGGAGCCCGCCGAGCTGGGGCCCGTCGTCGTCGACCTCCTCGGCAGATCTCCGGAACAGGTGAAGCCCTATGGCGCTCGATGACGACGAAAAGGTCTCGGCGGCAAAGGCTTACGTCGATGCGCTGGTGAGTCACGATCCTTCACCGGTGCCGCTGCACCCGGCCTGCACGCGGACCGAACTCGGGGTGAAGACCGGGCGCAACGGCGGGCACATCGCCCGCAGCCTCGCCCGCGGGCCGCAGTTCCGGCTGATCCACGCGGTCAGCGACTTCACGGCGACCGTCGAGGGGAACCGTGTGGACACCAGTTACCTGGTGCACGTGCGGCCGAAGGCGCTCGGACTCGGAGCGCGGGTGATCGAGAGATTCGAGTTCGACGACGACGGCCTGATCACCGCGATCGTCGCGAACTTCTCCCCGCCACGCCGGATCTGACGACGACAGACGACGCCGCCCGGTGGATCCACCGGGCGGCGTCGTGTTTCGGGTTCGCGGGTCAGGCGCTCGGCGCGCGCACCACCAGCGGGACGCCGGGGAACAGGGCGGCCAGCTCCGAGCGCGATTTGCGCAGGGCCGCAGTGCCGTAACCGTGCTTGCGCTTCTCCGGGCGGATCCAGATGCGGACGTCCACCTCGCCGTCGTTCAGTTCGCCGAAGACCATGCCGATCTTGGCGTCGCCCTCGATGGCGACCAGCCAGACGGCGTCCTCGTCGTCGACGCGCTTGACGCCCTGGGCGATCTCCTCGGACAGCTCGCCCGCCGCGGTGCCCGAACCGTCGGCGGCCAGGCCGATCTCGGCGGTGCGCTCGGACAGGATGTCGGCATCCTCTTCTGCGGAGAACGGCCGCAGTCCCAGGCTGTCGCTCGCGGCGGCCGGACGATCGGCGGCGGTGAAGGTGATGGCGGCGTTCAGGTCGTCGAGCTCGGCCTGGTTCTTGCGGCGCTGGTCCTTGGTGAGCTGATGGAACGACATGTTCAGCACGGCGTCGACGCCGAGCGGCGTGGCGCCGAGCAGTTCGGAGAGCGCGGCCACGGCGGCCCCGCGGTCTTCTGCGTCCACGATCACGTCGAGGACTTCGTGTCGACGCTCGAGCGCGGTGAGCAGGGCTTGGGTGATTTCGCGGCGGGCCGTCGCTTTGTCCACATCAGTCATGCATCCAATGTAGGCCCGAAACCGTGGTTACGGATGGGTAGGAACCAGATGTTTACACGGAGGAGTTTCGTGGAACTGAAACACGTTCTAGTCTTGGGGCATGGCTGAAACTGCGACCCGCGAGTTGACCGACGAGTACCTGCGGACCGGTGTGCATCTCGGGGACCTGATGGTGGCGGCGCTGCGCCGGCACCGCCTGGACCCCGTGTTGCAGATCGCCGGCACCGAACTGACCGGTGGCCAGCTGGCCGACGAGATCAGTTGCTATGTACAGGCTTTCGCCAGTCTCGGCGCAGGACCCGGGACCGCCGTCGGACTGTTGTCGCTCAATCGGCCGGAAGTGCTCATGGTGATCGGCGCCGGCCAGACGCAGGGCTGGCGGCGGACGGCGCTGCACCCGCTCGGCTCGCTGACCGACCACGCTTACGTCCTCAACGATGCCGGGATCGAGACACTGGTGATCGACCCGGTCCCGATGTTCGTCGAACGGGCCGTCGCGCTGCTCGACGAGGTGCCCGGGCTGCGCACGATCCTCACCTTCGGCCCGGTGCCCGAGGAACTGGCGAGCGTCGGCGTGGATCTGGTCGCGGAGGCCGCGAAGTACGACGCCCAGCCGCTCACTGCGGCTCTGCTGCCGCCCGATCACGTCGTCTCCATCACCTACACGGGTGGCACCACGGGCAAGCCGAAGGGGGTCATCGGCACCGCGCAGGCGATGGCCACGATGACGTCCGTCCAGCTGGCCGAATGGGAGTGGCCCGAGCGCCCGCGGTTCCTGATGTGCACACCGCTCTCGCACGCGGGCGCCGCGTTCTTCGTGCCGACCCTGATGAAGGGCGGCACCCTGGTGGTGCTGAAGCGCTTCGATCCGGCGGAAGTGCTGGAAACCATAGAGCGGGAACGGATCTCGGCCACGATGCTGGTGCCGACCATGCTGTACGCCCTGCTCGATCATCCCGATTCGCGGACCCGGGATCTCAGCTCCCTGCAGACGGTGTACTACGGCGCCTCGTCGATCAATCCAGTCCGGCTGGCTGAGGCGATCGAACGGTTCGGGCCGATCTTCGCGCAGTACTACGGGCAGTCCGAGGCGCCGATGGTGATCAGCTACCTCCCCAAGGGCGAGCACACCCCGCAGCGCCTGACCAGCTGCGGCCGGCCGTCGGCGTTCCTGCGCACCGCACTGCTCGACGACGACGGTGCGCCCGTGCCGCCGGGCGAGCCCGGTGAGATCTGCGTGTCCGGCCCGCTGCTGGCCGGCGGCTACCTCGGGCTTCCGGAGCAGACCGCCGAGGCGTTCCGGGACGGTTGGCTGCACACCGGCGACGTGGCCCGGGCTGACGACGACGGATTCTGGTACATCGTCGACCGCACCAAGGACATGATCGTCACCGGTGGATTCAACGTCTTCCCGCGCGAGGTGGAGGACGTGATCGCCGGGCATCCCGCGGTGGCCCAGGTCGGCGTGATCGGGGTACCCGACGAGACCTGGGGCGAGGCGGTGACCGCGGTGGTGGTGCTGCGCCCGGACTCCGCGGATTCGGAGGCGGCGCGGTCCGCCGTGGCGGACGAGATCCGGGCGCGGGTGAAGGAGGCCAAGGGCGCGGTCCAAGCGCCCAAGGCGGTGATCTTCGCCGAGGCGCTGCCGCTGACCGCCCTCGGCAAGCCGGACAAGAAGGCGTTGCGAGCACAGTTCTCGTGATCTGCGGGCACCATGGGCGACATGGCGTCCCACGATCTCTCCAGTCTGCCCCCTGAACTGATCGACGGACTCGGCGTGCGTTCCGCATGGCCGGTCTCGGGCGGCGACATCGCCTGGGCCTACCGGCTGGACACCGCCGACGGTCCGTTGTTCCTGAAATGGCGGCCGGATGCCTCGCCGGGCCTGTTCCAGCGGGAGGCCGCCGGACTGCAGGCGCTGCGCGCCCACAGTGGTGAGCTGTGCGTCCCGGAGGTGTTGCGGGAGAGCGCATCCGGACTGGTGCTCGAGTGGATCGAGAGCGGGCCGTCGTCGTCGACGACCGAAGCCGACCTGGGTCGCGGGCTCGCGGCGTTGCACCGCACCACCAACCCGTCGTTCGGCGGGCTCGACGGGGTCTCCGCCGGCTATCTCGGCTCGGCTCAGGTGGATCTGACGCCGACCGCGGACTGGCCGGAGTTCTTCGTCGAGCGCCGGGTGCGGCCGCTGATCGACCGGGGGATCGCCGAAGGCGCGGTGCCGGCCGAAGCGCGCAGTCTGATCGATCGCCTGGCGCCGCGCGCGGCCGAGTTGTGCGGTCCGCCCGAACCTCCGGCGCTGGTGCACGGCGACCTGTGGGCGGGCAATCGGATGGTCGGCGCCGGGAGCGGAGCGAGTGGGCCGGATGGCCGGGGCGCCGACGGCCGTGGCACGGGTGGCCGGAACTGGCTCATCGACCCGGCGGCGCACTGGGCGCACCGGGAGATCGACCTGGCGATGATGACGCTGTTCGGCGGGTTCGGGCCGGACGGCTTCGCGGCCTACGACGAGGCCTTTCCGCTCGCCGAAGGCTGGCGCGAGCGGCTCCGCTGGTACCAGCTGCCCCCACTGCTGGTGCATGCGATCCTGTTCGGCGACGGGTACGGCGCCGAAGCCCTCGCGGTGCTCCGGCACTACGCGCGATAGGCTCCCGAACTCCCGAATCGCGCGCACGGCGTCATTGTCGCCAGGGATCGAGGACCTCGACACCGGTGCGCTGGATGTCGGCGGTGTTGCGGGTCACCACGATCAGATCGTTGGCGAGCGCCGTACCCGCGATCAACGCGTCGTGCTTCGGCGCCGGATCGGGAACGTGCAGTACGGCGACGCGGCGCGCCACCGCGAGATCGATCGGCAACGTACGGTCCGCGAAGGCGGGGAGCAGTCGGTCGGTGAACCAGGAGTCCAGGAGCTTCGCCTGTGCCGGATCCCGCCGAGCGAGGCGGAGGATTCCGGTCTCGATCTCGATGAGTGTCACGACGCTGATGGCGAGATCGAGCGCGCTCTGTGCGTCCACCCACGCGCGAACCTGCGCGGCGCCCCGGCGGCTGCGCAGTTCGCTGACGACGTTCGTGTCGAGGAGGTACTTCACGTGAAGTCCGCGGGCTCGATTCCGAGTCCGCCGGTCTCGACGTCGAAGTCGACGTCGTCGTCCATCTGCAGCCAGGTCCCCAGTCCGGCGGGTGACGCGGTGAGGCGCTGGTACTCGTCGAAGGACAGGACGACGAGCGTGGGGCGGTTGTGCTCGGTGACGACGACCGGGCCCTTTGCGGCCAGTCGCTTGACGTGACTGGGATTCCGGTTGAAATCCGTGGCGGGAACTGTGGTCGTCATCGGGCCCTCCCAAGCGCTCTTTTTGTAGTACCTATCACTACTCTAGTTCTTTTCGGGTCCGAGGGCGTCCGGCCACCGAGCGCTCCGGTCCGGCGAGCATGGTCCGTGGCAGAGTGAAGCCATGACGAACCAGCAGCCGAGCGCCTCGGCCGACATCACCATCGCCGCGGCTCCGGCCGCCGTGTACGCGCTCATCACCGACCTGGACGTGCTGGCCGAACTCGCGGCCGAGACCACGTCCATGCGGTGGACCAAGGGCGATGCTGCCCGTCCGGGTGCGAAGTTCAAGGGCCGCAACAGCAACGACGGCAAGTCGTGGACCACCACATGCACCGTGACCGTCGCCGATCCCGGCACGGCCTTCGAGTTCGAGGTGACGAGCCTGATCATCCCGATCGCGCGGTGGCGCTACGACGTCGAACCCGTCGACGGCGGCTGCCGGGTGACCGAGAGCACCTGGGATCGGCGCCCCGGCTGGTTCGCGCCGATCGGCGCGAAGGCCACCGGCGTGGCCGACCGCGACACCGCGAACCGGGCGCACATCGAGTCCACCCTGGCGAATCTGAAGGCGCGCGCCGAGCAGAGCTGAGCCGGTCTGCTCGGCGCATCTCGCTGCGTCAGAGGCGTTCCAGGATCGTCGCCGTCGCAAGCGCCCCGCCGGCGCACATGGTGACCAGGGCGGTCGACGAGTCGCTCCGCTCGAGCTCGTGCAGGGCGGTGGTGATCAGGCGCGATCCTGTGCTGCCGACGGGGTGGCCGAGCGCGATCGCACCGCCGTTGACGTTCACGCGATCCAGGTCGGCGTCGTGCACCTGCGCCCAGGACAGGACCACCGACGCGAAGGCCTCGTTGATCTCGACCAAGTCGATGTCGGACATGGACATCCCGCTCCTGTCGAGTACCCGTTGGGTCGCCTGGACCGGCCCGTCCAGGTGGTAGTACGGCTCGGCGCCGACCAGAGCCTGTGTCTTGATCCGGGCGCGCGGGCGCAGTCCCAGCGCGCGGGCGCGGTCGGAGTCCATCAGCAGGACGGCCGCGGCGCCGTCGGAGATCTGCGAGGAGTTGCCCGCGGTGTGGATGCCGTCCTCGAGCACAGGCTTGAGTCCGGCGAGGGACTCCCGGCTGGTCTCGCGCAAGCCCTGGTCCCGGTCGACGGTGAGGGTCTCGCCGGTGAGTTCGCCCTCGCGCGTGTGCTCGGGGGCCGAGACGGTGAGCACCTCGCGGTCGAAGCGACCCTCGTCCCAGGCCCGTCGCGCGTTCTGCTGACTGCGCACGCCCAGAGCGTCGACGTCGTCGCGGGTGATGCCGCGTCGTCGTGCGATGCGTTCGGCGGCCTCGAACTGGTTCGGCATGTCGATGTCCCACGACGACGGCCGTCGTGGACCGGCTTCGGTGCCGACGTTCGCGCCCAGCGGCACGTGCGACATGCACTCGATTCCGCACGCGATCCCGACGTCGATCGCACCGGTGGCGATCAGCCCGGCGACAAGGTGATTCGCCTGCTGGGCGGAGCCGCATTGACAGTCGACGGTGGTGGCGCCGGTCTGCCAGGGGAGGCCGGCGTGCAGCCACGCGGTGCGGGTCACGTTGTTGCCCTGCTCGCCGACCTGCATCACGCAGCCGCCGATCACCTGCTCGACGAGCTGGGCGTCGATGCCGGCCCGTTCCACTACTCCGGACTGTGCGGCGCCGAGGATCTCGGCGGCGTGGAGCCCGGACAGCCAGCCGTTACGGCGGCCGATCGGGGTGCGGACTGCTTCGACGATCACGGGGTCACCCATGCCGGGCCCTCCTTCGAGACGGATTTCTAGATTGGTCTCAGTCAAAACTAGAACATGTTCTTGTTAGAGTCTATGACCTGTGGCACAGTGGGCAGTGCAGAGACTGAAACCGGTTCTCGTCTCATCGGGCCGGATCAAGATCAGAGAAGAAGAGGTGGAGGCGTGACGCAGATGATGCAGAATGCCGCAGCATCCGGCCCGGCCGGCAAGTGCCCGTTCATGACGCAGGAGGGGTGGGATTTCACCAACCCCGATCTGCTGGAGCAGGGAATCCCGGTCAAGGAGTTCGCCGAACTCCGCAAGACGGCTCCGGTCTGGTGGAATCCGCAATTGCCCGGCAAGGGCGGCGGCTTCCACGACGGCGGCTACTGGGTCATCTCCCGACACAAGGACATCCGCGACATCTCCAAGAACGCCGAGGACTGGTCGACCGCAGAGAACGGCGTCATCATGCGGTTCGACGACGAGATGACCCAGGAGCAGCTCGACGTCACCAAGGCGCTGCTGATCAACCACGACCCGCCCGAGCACACCCGGATGCGCAAGGTGGTCTCGCGTGCGTTCACGCCGAAGGCGGTGCACGCGCTGGAAGAGAAGCTCGACGACGCCGCTCGCGCCATCGTGCAGAAGGCCGCCGACGCCGGCAGCGGCGACTTCGTCCACCAGGTGGCCGTCGACCTTCCGCTGCTCGCGATCGCCGACCTCCTCGGCGTGCCCGAGGAAGACCGGATGAAGCTCTTCGACTGGTCCAACTCGATGATGAACGCGGAGGACCCCGAGTACACCACCGACCCGCAAGTCGCCTCGGCGGAGATCCTGGGCTACGGCTACAACATGGCGGATGCGCGCCGGAAGTGCCCGGCCGAGGACATCGTCACCACGCTGGTCCACGCCGACATCGACGGGCACTCGCTCGACGAGGCCGAGTTCGGCTTCTTCTTCATCCTGCTGACCGTCGCCGGCAACGAGACCACCCGGAACGCGATCAGTCACGGGATGAACGCCTTCCTCGACAACCCCGAACAGTGGGAACTGTTCAAGGCCGAGCGCCCGGCTACGGCCGTCGACGAGATCGTCCGCTGGGCCACCCCGGTCAACTGCTTCCAGCGCACCGCCAAGCACGACGTGGAAATCGGCGGTCAGGAGATCAAAGCCGGACAGCGAGTCGGACTCTTCTACGGTTCGGCGAACTACGACGAGGACGTGTTCGACGACCCGTTCGCCTTCAACATCCTGCGCGATCCCAACCCGCACGTCGGTTTCGGCGGCAACGGCACGCACTTCTGCATCGGCGCCAATCTCGCGCGCATGGAGATCAACCTGATGTTCAACGCGCTCGCCGACATGGTTCCCGACATCACCAAGCTGGACCAGCCGCGCCGCCTCCGGCACGGTTGGATCAACGGGATCAAAGAACTCCAGGTCGACTACGGGACCCGATAGTCATGGGCGAGGAGGGCGCGCTTCCGCCGTACCTGAGCATCGACCGGGAGAACCATCCGGCGGTGCTGGCGGGTCGTCGTTCACGGGAGGCCGTGGCGGCCCGCGACAAGGACGCCTGGCTGGCGAACTTCGCGGCCGACGGGACCGTCGAGGATCCCGTCGGACCGTCGATGTTCGACGAAGACGGCGTGGGTCACCGTGGGGCGCAGCAACTCTCGGAGTTCTGGGACAAGACCATCGGCACCACGGAGCGGATCGACTTCGTCTTCGACAAGGAGATCATCTGCGGTGACGAGGTGGCCTACATCGGCAAGATCGTCACGCATATCGCCGGCCACGTGACCGAGGCCGACGGCGTCTTCACCTACAAGGCAGACGGGAACGGAGACCTGCTCGCCCTCCGGGCGTTCTGGGAGGTGGAGGCGACGATGCAGTCCCTCCGCCCCGCCTGAGTCTCCTGCCTAGCTCTTCTGTCGCGCGGCCAGCACGTTGCCGTCCACCGAGAGCCGTCCCTGCGAGGCGAAGCCGACCGCGATCAGACCCGCGATCAGGGCGAGGCAGAGTTCGTAGCCGCCGTCGGAGGCCCAGAATCCCTGGTCCAGGTGCACGGTGACGATGGCGCCGATCATGTCGATGATCAGCAGCAGGGCGAAGAGCGGCACGGCGAGGCCGACGATCAGTGCGGCGCCGCCGACCAGTTCCACGAGTCCGGCGAACCAGGCCGAGAACGTCGGCGCGGGCACGCCCATCGCCTCGAATCCGGTGGCGACGTTGTCGATCCCGTTGGTGAAGAACTTCTGCCAGCCGTGGGCGAAGAAGATGATGCCGATGATCACGCGGGCGATCGTGGTGGCGACAGACTGGCCTTGTTGGAGGGGAGTCATGGCGTTCCTTCGTTCGGGGGGACAGTGTGCTACCGAGCGTAACCGGACCGGGGTCCGAAATGGAATGTGCCAACCGGATTTTCTCCGGGTCTCCGCGTGATTCTCAGGTCGGTCTCGCGACGGCACCGGCCAGCCTGCGAGGCCGCCGGGCCCGCACCCGATACCCTCACCGCATGCGACGACGTGCACTTGCCTCCGCCGCTGCCGCGGCGGCTCTCGGACTGGCCCTGACCGCCTGCGGCGGAGATTCCACGGAAGCCGCGAACAGTTCGGTCTCCCTCGCCGGTTCGCAGAGCACGACGGTTCCGCCGGCCGCGGACCCGTCGGCGGCCTCCTCCGTCGAAGCGTCCGCTCCGGCGCCCTCCGCGGGGCGTACGACGGCGGACACGGCGACGCCTGCGCCCGGCACGCCGCCGGCCGACCGGGTGCAGCCGGGCGCCATCGTGAGCGGCGAGGGCTTTCTGCGACCGGGCAGCGGCACCGACTACCAGTTCGCCGCGGGTGACGGGAAGTGGACGTGCGTGATGACGCAGGAGGTGGCCGGGTGTACGGGAGAGCTCGCATCCGGAGGGCCCGCTCGATCAGACGGTGTCGCGGTGACCTCGGAGGGCAAGTCCGCGTTCGCCGTCGGCACGGCCGAGGACTTCGCTCCGAGCGGCGCCGCGAAGGAGCTGCCGACGGGACGTTCACTGCCGAACGGCACCTTCGTGTGCACCGCGTTCCAGGACGGGATCCAGTGCGAGACCACCTCCGGTGCCGCCGGTTTCAAGCTCACCGAGAACCAGAGCGTGAACTGGTGACCCTCGTCGCGGTAGAGCCACGCGAGCCTCGAATGTTGGTGGTCGAGTAGGTGAGGAATCCGGTGGTCGAGTAGGTGAGGAAGCCGGTGGTCGAGTAGGTGAGGAAGCCGGTGGTCGAGTAGGTGAGGCGCTAGCCGAGCCGTATCGAGACCTAGCCGAGCCGTATCGAGACCTAGCCCGCAACTCTATGGCCGGTCCGCTCCGACGGTGACATCGGGTCGTCGGGAGCTCCCCGGCTGGAGACCCAAGACGCTAAGGCCGGTCCGCTCCGACGAGCCACATCGAGAAGTACTGCGAGCCGCCGCCGTAGGCGTGCCCCAGCGCCTTCCGGGCGCCGTCGACCTGATGGTCGCCGGCTTTACCCATCACCTGGATCGCGGCCTCGGCGCAGCGGATCATGCCGGAGGCGCCGATCGGATTCGACGAGAGCACGCCCCCGGACGCATTGACCGGGAGCCGCCCGCCGATCTCGGTGTCCCCGGCCTCGGTGAGCTTCCAGCCCTCGTTCTCCGGCACGAAGCCGAGGTTCTCCAGCCACATCGGCTCGAACCACGAGAACGGCACGTAGATCTCGGCGACGTCCACCTCGTCGAGCGGATTCGCGATGCCGGCCGATCTCCACAGCGCGGCCGCGGCGTCGCGTCCGGCCTGCGGACTCACCACGTTGCGGTGCGAGTAGGCGAGCGGCTCGGTGCGCATCGCGGTGGCGTGGATCCAGGCCACCGGCCGGCCGTCGGCGACGGCGTCGTCCGCGGCTGCCTCGTCGCCGATCACCACCGCGCACGCGCCGTCCGACGACGGGCACGTCTCGTCGTAGCGGATCGGGTCCCACAGCATCTGCGAACTCATCACCTTGTCGACGGTGAGGTCCGGCTGGTGCAGGTGCGCGAGCGGGTTCTTGGCGCCGTTGCGCCGGTCCTTGGCCGCCACCATCGCCCCAATGTGTTCCGGCGCACCGGAATTCGCGATGTATGCGCGGACGTGTGGCGCAAAGTAGCCGCCGGCGCCGGCGCCGACGGGCATGGTGAACGGCACCGGGATCGAGAGCGCCCACATCGCGTTCGACTCCGACTGCTTCTCCCAGGCGACGGCGAGCACGCGCCGGTGCACGCCCGAGGAGACCAGCGACGACCCGACGATCGCCGTCGAACCGCCGACCGAGCCGGCGGTGTGGACGCGGATCATCCGTTTGCCGACCGCGCCGATCGCTTCGGCCATGGCGAGCTCGGGCATCATCACGCCCTCGAAGAGGTCGGGCGCCTTGCCGATGACGATCGCGTCGATCTGGTCCATCGAGACCTGTGCGTCGTCGAGGGCCCGGTCGATGGCCTCGCGCACCATGCCCGCCATGGTGACGTCGTGCCGTTTGGCCACGTACTTCGTCTGTCCGGTGCCCAGCACCGCGGATCGATTGCGCGCCATCAGTTCTCGCCTCCCGCCAAAGTCACGACCATGTTCTGCTGAAGCAGCGGGCCGCTGGTCGCGTGACCCAGTGCAGTCTCTGCTCGCCCGGTGAGAATCGCGTGCGCCGCGTAGCCGATGCGCTGCAGTCCGCCGGAGAACAAGGCGTTGCCGGTCAGCGCGCCGCCCGAAGGATTGATCTGTACGGAGTCGGGCAGCCGGAGCGCCTGGCGCAGGATGAGTTCCTGATGGGTGTACGGCGCTTGCAACTCGGCGACGTCGACGGCGCGGTCGCGGTCGCCGAACGCGGTGTCGCCGGCCAGCTCGGTCGACGGCGACCGGGTGAGGTCCCGCGCGCCGAAGTTCGGCGAGTCGATCCGGTGATCCCATCCGGTGATGAAGGCCGGGTTCTCGGCGAGCTCGCGGGCGCGCTCCTCGGTGGCGATGACGACGGCCGCGGCGGCGTCCGCGTACGGCGCGATGTCGTGGGGGCGAAGGGGATCGGCCACGTAGTCGGTCGCCAGCAGCTCGTCCGCGGCGGTTCCGGTGGTGCGGGCGGCGACTTCGGCCATGTCGCGCTCGGTCCAGGCGCCGGAGTCGATGCCGGTCCGCGCCTGGAGGCCGGCGAGCGACCGGGCGTCGGGTACCAGCGGTGCGACGGTGTACGGATCGGTCTGGAACGCCAGCGTGCGGTCGGAGTTCCCGGCCGACGCCTTGCCGAAGCCGTAGGCGAGGGCGACGTCGACCTCGCCGGTCAGGATCTTGACCCAGGCCTCGTACAGGGCCCACGCTCCGTCCATCTCGACGTGCGACTCGTTGATCGGCGGCACCGCGCCGATGGCGTCGATCGCCGAGATGAACGAGAATGCCCGCCCGGCAAGGTAATCCGACGAACCGCTGCACCAGAAGTCGATGTCCGAGCGGGTGATCCCGAGCTGCGAGTAGAGACGGTCGAAGCAGGGGATCAGCATCTCGACGCCGTTGGTGGTGCCGGTGGTGGCGGCGACGTTGCGGCTGTGGGCGAATCCGACGATAGCGATGCGGGGCTGTTGCTGTGTGGTCATAGGTGGTCCCGGTAGGCCTCGCGCGGCGCGTCCGGCTCACCGGTCGGCGCGAAGTGGCTGATGTTCTTGAGGGTGTGGTCCCATTCGTCCTCTGGACGCCAGACCGCTTTGACGCGCATGCCCATGCGCACCTCGTCGGCGGGGCAGTCGAGAATCAGGTGCAAGAACGGGATGTCGGCGCCGTCGAGAAGGACGTATGCGGCGACGTACGGCGGCGTGATCTGCTGCCCGAGGAACGGGACGTTGACGATGCAGAACGTGGTGACGATTCCGGTGTCGGGAAGTTCCACGCGCTCAGTGGTTCTGGATCCGTCCGCCGGGCTGGCCTGCCGGGGTGGGAAGTAGACCTCGCCGGTCGTCACACGTCCGCCGTAGAGCTTTCCGTGCTTGAGGCCGTCGAGGTACCAGGACTCCTCCTCGGTGGCGGCGTGCCGGATCTCCAGTGCCACGGGCGTCTCGATGACGACGCGCTCGTCGGCGGTCGAGTCCCCCTCTGCGGCGGAGTCTTGTTCGCTGGTCGAGCGAAGTCGAGACCCCGCCCCGCCAGCTCCTTGAGCCCCTACGTCCGCTCCTTGAGCCGCTACGTCCGCTCCTTGAGCCGCTACGTCCGCTCCTTGAGCCCCGTCGAAAGGAACAAAGCATGCGATGTCGTCGATCCGTCCGGTGCGCGCTTCCCGCCAGGCGGCCTGTACTCGCATACCGGTGGACATGGCGGCGGGGTCGTCGACGTCGACCGCGTGGAGCACTGCGCTGTCGGCGCCGTCGAGCTGGATCAGTGCCCAGGCGAACGGTTTCGAGAGCGGCTGTCCGGCAAGGGGTTTCGGCTGCCACGACCAGCTGGTCACGATGCCCGTGGCACCCACCTCGACGAGCTCGTGGGTGGGGCGTCCGGTGCGCGGGTCGAACTCGGAGGGCGGTACCAGGACGCGTCCGTCGGAGGTGCGCCCGCCGAGGATCCGTCCCTCGCGCAGTGCGAGTGCGAACGGCGACAGGACTGGTCCGAGGGAGCGGGTGTAGTCGAAGGAGATCGCGAGATCGGCTTCCAGGATCTCGGTCTCCGGTGCGGGAACCTCGACCTCGGGGCTCGGCCGCACGGGTCCGGGTGCTGCGCTCGTGGTCACACCAGAAGTAGAACAGGTTCTAGTTTGCTGCGCAAGGGTTTGCTCGCGGTAGGGAGGCTGCCGGGTGCGGTCAGGACTTCTTGGTCGTCGAGATCGCCGAGCCCATTGCTACGGCGCACAGGGTGGCTGCGCCGTCGTCGTCGACGATCTCGATCTCACAGCGGCTGGTCGCTTTGCGTCGTCCGCCACCGACGAGCCGGGCGGTGGAGCGCAGTACCGCGCCGTCGCGGGCGGCGGCGAGGTAGTCGATGGTGAATCCGTTGGTCAGCACCTCCGGGCCGAGCGCCAGCGCTGCCGCGTAGGTGAGCGAGTTGTCCGCGAGATAGGCGAGCACGCCGCCGTGGATCAGCCCGAACTGCTGGCGCAGGCGATCGTCCACGTCGAGCTCGAGGACGACGTGCTCGTCGGACACTTCCGCCACGCGCGCGCCGAGCAGCCGGCTGAAGGGCTGCGCGTCCAGCACCGCTCTCGCGACCTCGATGTCCACGCATCCGAGGGTGCGCGGCAAGAGCGGACCCGTCAAGCGGCTTGAGGCGGCTGCTACTCCCCGGTGAAGACCGGCTTCTCCTTGTTCGCGAAGGCGCGGGGGCCGATCTTGGCGTCGGCGGAGCCGAACACCTTCATGCCGAGCTGGGCTTCGGCGACGAAGGCCTCTTCCTCGTGCACACCCTCGGAGTCGCGGATGGTCTTGAGGATCGCCTGCACGGCGACGGGGCCGTTCGCGGCGATCTGGTCGGCGATCTCCAGGGCTTTGTCGAGCGCGGAGCCGTCGGGCACCACGTAGCCGATCAGGCCGTACTCCTTGGCCTCGGCGGCGGTGATGTGGCGGCCGGTCAGCAGCAGGTCGCACGCGACGGTGTACGGGATCTGCCGGACCAGGCGGACGGCGCTTCCGCCTAGCGGGAACAGGCCCCAGCGTGCCTCGGAGACGCCGAACTTGGCGCTTTCGCCGGCGACCCGGATGTCGGTGCCCTGCAGGATCTCGGTTCCGCCCGCGATCGCCGGCCCCTCCACCGCGGCGATGAGCGGCTTGGTCAGCCGTCGTCCTTTGAGCAGCGCGGGGAGTTTGGTCAGGTCCCAGCCGCCCTGTGCGAACGAGTCGCCGGGCGCCGAACGGTTCATGGCCTTGAGATCGGCGCCCGCGCAGAAGTAGCCGCCGGCGCCGGTCAGGATCGCGACGCGAATGTCCGGGTCGTCGTCGATCCGGTCCCAGGCCTCCACCATGATCCGCATCATCTCGCCGGACAGAGCATTGCGCGCCTGCGGCCGGTTCATGGTGACGATCAGGACGTGGCCGCGCTTCTCGACCAGGCATTCGGGGGCGTTGGTGTCCGGCATCGGATCTCCTGACGTGGGGAAATGAACCTACCTCTTGCCGCAGAACAGTAACACGTTCTAGTTTTGACGCATGGCCAGAATCAGCACCGAACTCGCTACGCGCTTCGGCATCGACCTGCCCGTCTTCGGCTTCACGCCCAGTCAGGAGGTCGCAGCGGCGATCAGCCGCGCCGGCGGACTGGGAGTGCTCGGCTGCGTGCGCTTCAACGACCCCGGTGAGCTCGACGAGGTGCTGGAGTGGATGCATCAGAACACCGACGGCAAGCCGTTCGGCGTCGACGTCGTGATGCCGGCCAAGATCCCGACCGAGGGCGCCAAGGCCGACCTGGACACGATGATCCCGCCCGAGCATCGGGCCTTCGTCGAACGCACCCTCGACGACCTCGGCGTCCCGCCCCTGGCGGACGGATCAGACCGCGTGAACACGGGTGTGCTGGGCTGGCTCCATTCGGTGGCGCGAAGCCACGTGGACGTCGCCATGGAACACGCGCGCAAGTACGGACAGATCAAGCTCATCGCCAACGCGCTCGGGTCGCCCCCGGACGACGTCATCGCGCAGTCCCATGAGAACGGGGTCGCCGTCGCGGCCCTGGCCGGCACGAAAGAGCATGCCCTGCACCATGTCCAGGCCGGGGTCGACATCGTGATCGCCCAGGGGTACGAGGGCGGCGGTCACACCGGCGAGGTCACCTCGATGGTGCTCTGGCCGGAGATCGTCGACGCCGTCGGCGACATCGCGCCGGTCCTGGCCGCGGGCGGCGTGGGCAGCGGCCGGCAGATGGCCGCCGCGATCGCTCTCGGCGCGCAGGGCGTGTGGATGGGCACCTACTGGCTCACCGCCGCCGAGTACCGGCTCGGCGCCACCGGCGACGGTCCGTCGACGGTGCAGAAGGCACTGCTGAGCGCGACCTCCCGGGACACCGTCCGCCGGCGCATCTACTCCGGCAAGCCCGCGCGGCTGCTCAAGACCAAGTGGACCGACGCGTGGGACGCCGCGAATGCGCCGGAGCCGTTGCCCATGCCGCTGCAGAACCTGCTCGTCGGCGAGGCGCACGCCCGGATCTCGCAGAGCGACGACCCGGAGGTGGTGGCGATGCCGGCCGGCCAGATCGTCGGCCGCTGCAACGAGATCGTGCCGGTCGCGGACCTGATCGCCGGTCTGCTCGCGGAGTACGAACAGGCCGTCGCCCGGATGGACTCGACGCTGGGCTGACCCGCGTCGAAGCCCGAACGGACGAGGTCAGCCGCGCCCGTACTTGCGGTTGAACTTCTCCACGCGGCCCGCCGAGTCGACCAGGCGCTGGCTGCCGGTCCAGAACGGGTGCGAGTCGCTGCTCACCTCGACGACGATGAGCGGGTAGACGTTGCCGTCTTCCCATTCGACGGTCTCGGCGGAGGTGGCGGTCGACCGCGTCAGGAACTGGCTACCGGTGGATGCGTCGCGGAAGACGACGGGGCCGTAGGCGGGGTGGATTCCGGGTTTCATCGGGTGGTCTCCTCAGAGTTGATCGAATCGGCGGCGAGGTCGCGAGCGACCCCCTCGACTGTGCTCGGGGAGCTGGAGGCTTCGCTCGGGGAGCTGGAGGCTTTGCTCGGGGAGCTGGAGTCGCAGGGGTCCAGATGGATGTCGCCGAACGGTGAGGGCAGGGCGGCGAGATAGTCGGCGCCCCGGGCGAGTTCGTCGTCGGTCAGGAGGGCATCGCGCAGCGCCTGCTCGATCTCGGCGGGCTCGGCGCGGTGCGTCACCGCGACGATCGACGAGTGGCGGTCGCCGTGCTCGTCGTCCCAGCGCAGGGACGCCATGGCGCGCACCTCCGGCGTGACCGACGACAGTTCGTCCTCGCCGCGCGCGGCGATCCAGCGGGCCACCCGGCTGACGCCGAGGGAGCCGCCGGCGGATTCGAGCCACAGAACGTCGTCCGGGCTGGAAGTGAGCCAGAGCCGGCCCCGCGCGGTGATCACGCCGTCGAGCAGCACGTCGATGGCGTCGTGCAGCCGTTCGGGGTGGAACGCCCGGTCGGCCTCGAAGGTCACCACCGCGATGCCGCAGTCGGACTCGAGCGGCGGGCACCCGTCGAGCAACGGATCGAAGGCGGTGTGCAGCCGTCCCCGCCGCGACTCGGGGCGCGTGGCGGCCAGCGAGACCAGCAACTCCCGCGGCCCGAACGGGTCTCCCGGATGCAGGACGGTCTGGATCGCGGCGGGGTTGATGCGCCGGAGCGCCGCGCACAGGCGCGCCTGTTCATAGCGGTCGTCGGGATCGCCGGAGCACTCGGCCACCAGGACGTCGGCGAAGCGGGCCTGCGCGACGGCCACCTGGGCCAGAGTCCGTTCGTCTTCCACCTCCGAGAGGCCTGCTTCGCAGAGGGTGAGGTCGCCGGTGGCGTCGTTCAGCCAGGCCGCACCGTCGACCGCGGTGACCGTCGCCCGCACGACGACGTCGTCGCCCGCCACGCCCTCGGGCAGGTCGTCGGTCTCCACGAGGGTGCCGAGGATCTCGGCGACCACCGGCTCGGGTTCGAAGGCCGGATCGAGCACCACGACGATGCGTTCGACGCCGTCCGTGCGGTGCAGCGTACGCAGCATCGGCAGCAGGTCGTACCGGAGAGTGCAGGTGGCGCAGCCGTGCTCCAGCGGCACGCCCTCGATGGCGAACTGATCGGCGTCGCCGATCACGGTGCGCGTCTGCCGGACGACGTAGCCGAGCGGCAGTGCGCGCAGATCGTGCGAGATGAATGCGGTGCCGGGGACGGCCAGGGCGTTCGCCATGCGGGCATTGGCTTCCCTGTTGAGTCCGGTCACCAGGGTCACCGGGGTGCGCAGGTCCACTCGATTGCCTCCTTGTTGGGAACGATTTCCATTGCGTTGCCACGTACGGTACCGTCGCCTGGGTCGTAACGCCAATCGTTTTCATTAAGGAGGACGCATGAGTTCTCGCTGTCAGGTGACCGGCAAGGTGCCGGGCTTCGGCAAGCAGGTCTCGCATTCGCACCGGCGCACGTCGCGTCAGTGGCGGCCGAATGTGCAGCGTCGCACGTACTGGGTGCCCAGCCTGCGCCGGAAGGTGACCATGCGTGTCAGCACGGACGGAATCAAGATCATCGACCGCGACGGCATCGACGCGGTGGTCGCACGCCGGCTCGCGGCGGGGGAGAAGTTCTGATGGGCAAGAGCACCGACGTCCGTCCGATCGTGAAGCTCAAGTCCACCGCAGGCACCGGCTACACGTACGTGACCCGCAAGAACCGCCGCAACGACCCCGACCGGATGGTCTTGCGCAAGTACGACCCGGTCGCTCGGCGGCACGTCGACTTCCGGGAAGAACGTTGAGGAGAATCCATGGCTAAGAAGTCCAAGATCGTCGCGGACGCACGACGACGAGAGGTGGTCGCCCGGTACGCCGAGCGGCGCGCCGAACTGAAGCGGATCATCGTCGATCCGGCGAGCACGCCGGACCAGCGCGATGCCGCGCAGCGGGAGCTGATGCGGCAGCCTCGTGACGCCAGCCCGGTGCGGCTGCGCAACCGGGATGCCGTCGACGGCCGTCCGCGCGGCTATCTGCGGAAGGCCGGCATCTCCCGGATCCGCTTCCGCGAGATGGCGCACAAGGGCGAACTGCCCGGGATCTCGAAAGCGAGCTGGTGATGGGAACGCAGAAGAAGCGCAAGGCCGGGGAGCGCAAGCGTCCGGCGCGCAAGGCGGACTCGAGTCTGACCTTCGACTACAAGGACACCGCGACGCTGCGGAAGTTCCTCAGCGATCGCGGCCGGATCCGCTCGCGCGCGGTCACCGGACTGTCGCCGCAACAGCAGCGCCAGCTGGCGACGGCCGTCCGCAACGCCCGGGAAATGGCCCTGCTGCCGTTCAGCACCCGCTGACGGCGAGCAGGCTCCCGAGTTCGTCGAGCACCACCGGTGCGGTGCCGAGGGTGAATTCGTTCTGCTTGGCACGCAAGAAGTACCGATGTGCCGGGTGTGAGGTGTCCAGGCCGACGCCGCCGTGCACGTGCACCGCGGTGTGGGCGACTCGGTGGCCCGCCTCGTCGGCCCAGAACTTGGCGGTCGCCACGGCGGCGGTGATCTCCGCCTGGGAGGCGCCCGAATCCGGCGAGAGGAGCCACGCGGCCTGGGCGACGGTGAGCGCCAGTCCCTGCACGTCGATGTAGCCGTCGGCGAGCCGCTGGGCGACCGCCTGGAACGATCCGATCGCCCGGCCGAACTGTTCGCGTTCGCGGGCGTACTCGGCCGTCGCCTCCAGGGCTGCTGCCACCACGCCGGACTGATCGGCGGCGACTGCAAGCCGGAGGAGATCGGCGACGCGGACCACGGTCGACGCGCCGTCGCGCAGCAGGTGCGCCGCGTCGACCGTGACGTCGTCGAACTCGACGGAGTAGACGGGAGTCAGGCCGGTGCTCGGGGTCTCGATCACAGTGACGCCGCGCGCATCCGTGGCGACCACCGCCACCGTCGCGCCGTCCGGGCCGAGCGCGTTCACCAGCAGGTGGTCGGCGGCGTCGGCATAGGGCACATTCACTTTGGCGCCGGTGAGGCGGCCGTCGGCGAGCCGGGTAGACGGAGCGATCACGGAGACCCCGAGATCCTCCTCGAAGGCGGCGCCGAGCACTACGGCGCCGTCGGCGGCCCCGACGGCCAGCAGCTCGAGCAGCTCCGGGGAGCCGAACTCGACGATCGCAGGGAGAGCGGCCACGGCGTGCGGACCGTAGGGCACGCGGGCCAGGCTGCGGCCGAGCGCCGTGGCGACGGCGACGGTCTCCTCGCTGCCCAGCGTCTCGTCGGCGCCGATTCCGAGCAGGCCTGCCTCGCCGAGTGCGCGCCAGAGCCGGACGTCCAGGGGGGCCTGTGCGGCCTCCAGCTCGGCGATGCGCTCGGCGGTGCTGATGCTGCTCGCGATGTCGCCGGCCAGTGCGCCGGCCTCGGCTGCGGTCTCGGTGGGGGTGAAGTCCATGGGGGGTTCTCGTCTCCTTCCGGTGGCGGGTGTTCAGCGCCGGGCCGCAGGCAGTTTCAGCGCCAGCATGCCGATGATGTCGCGCTGGACCTCGTTGGTTCCGCCTCCGAAGGTGAGGATCAGCGACGTGCGGGCGAAGCGCTCGAGCCGTCCGGCGAGGTGCGCGCCCGGACTGCCGGCACGGAGCGTGGCGGACGGGCCGAGCACTTCCATCAGGAGCCGGTAGGCCTCGGTGGCGAACTCCGTGCCGTACACCTTGGTGGCCGAGGCGTCAGCCGGCGACGGGGACCCGCCCTGTGCGGCGATCGAGGCGACCTTCCAGTTGATCAACTTGAGGAACTCGACCTTGGCGTGGACGCGGGCGAGGTTCGCGGCGACCCACGGGACCTCGATCAGGCGCCGGTTGCCGGCGCACTCGGCGCGGGCGAAGGCGACGGTCTCGCGCAGTGCCGTCTGGATCGGCGCCGCACTGCACAGCGCCACGCGCTCGTGGTTGAGCTGGTTGGTGACCAGCGGCCAGCCGCCGCCCTCCGCGCCGACCAGCGCCGTGTCCGGCACCCGCACGTTCTCGTAGTAGGTGGCCGAGGTGTCGACCCCGGACATGGTGTGCACCGTCGTGTACGAGAAGCCGTCGGACGACGTGGGCACGATCAGCATCGAGATGCCCTTGTGCTTGGGTGCTTCCGGGTCCGTGCGGCAAGCCAGCCACACGTAGTCCGCGTACGGGATGAGACTGGTCCACATCTTCTGGCCGTTGATCACGTACTCGTCGCCGTCACGGATCGCCGTGGTGCGCAGCGAGGCGAGGTCGGTGCCCGCGCCCGGCTCGGAGTAGCCGATCGAGAAGTGCAGCTGACCTGCGGCGATCCGCGGCAGAAAGAACTCTTTCTGCTCGTCCGTCCCGAAGGCCATGATCGTCGGCGCCACCGAGTTGATCGTCAGGAACGGCACCGGCGCGCCGGCGATCGCCGCCTCGTCGGTGAAGATCAGCTGGTCCATCATCGAGCGGTTCGCGCCGCCGTACTCGGTCGGCCAGCCCAGGGCCAGCCAGCCGTCGGCGCCCATCTGGCGCACCACGTCGCGGTACGCGTCGCCCTCGCCGAGTTCACCCTCGCCGCCGGTGAGCGCGCGCCGTCGCTCCGGCGTCATCAGGCCGGCGAAGTAGGCCCGCAGTTCGCGGCGCAGCGACTCCTGTTCGGGCGTGTAGGCGATCCGCACTGAGGGCTCCCTTGCTTGGCTGTTTCTGAAACACGTTCTAACGTGTATTCACGGGTCCGTCAACACCCGGGCCGGCGAAACGGTGGAGGAAGCGATGCGAGTGACGTGTGATTTCGACCTGTGCGAGTCGAATGCGGTCTGTGTGGGGATGGCGCCTGACGTCTTCGAGCTCGACGACAACGACTACCTGGTGATTCTCGATGAACAGGTGCCCGCGGAGCGGGAAGAGGAGATGCGCCAAGTGGTCGCGAGCTGTCCGCGCTCGGCCCTGCGGCTGGAGGAGTGACCCGCGTGGTGATCGCGAAAGGTCTCGCTCCGGAGCCTCGGTCATGTTAGAACTTGTTCTAGTTTTGACCGAGTGGAGTGGAGCGTGAACATGGGGCAACCGCTGACGCAGCGAGTGGCCGTGGTGACCGGGGCCGGCGACGGCCTGGGTCGCGCGGAGGCGATCGGACTGGCGCGCGACGGGGCGACGGTGATCGTCAACGATCTGGCGGCCTCCCTCGAACGCAGCGACGTCACCGAGCAGATCGAGCAGGCGGGCGGCACCGCGGTGGCGGTCGCCGGCGACATCGCCGATGCGGACACGGCCGCCCGGATCATGACCGTGGCCACCGAGGAGCTCGGCGGCCTGCACGTCGTCGTCAGCAATGCGGGCATCACCCGCGACGCGATGCTGTTCAACATGACCGACGACGAGTGGGATGCGGTGGTGCGCGTGCATCTGCGCGGGCACTTCCTGCTCAACCGCAACGCGGCGGCCTACTGGCGGTCGCTGTCCAAGCAGACCGGCGAACCGGTGTACGGGCGGCTGATCAACACCTCGTCGGAGGCCGGCTTGCTCGGTCCCGCCGGTCAGGCGAACTACGGCGCCGCGAAGGCGGGCATCACCGCGCTGACCCTCTCGGCCTCCCGCGCTCTCGGGCGATACGGGGTCTGTGCCAACGCGATCTGCCCGCGCGCACGCACCGCGATGACGGCGCAGGTGTTCGGCGAGGCACCCGAGGGGGAGGTCGATCCGCTCTCTCCGGAGCACGTGGTGACCCTGGTCAGGTACCTCGCCGGACCCGAATCTGCGGACGTCAGCGGACAAGTCTTCGTGGTGTACGGCCCGAAGGTGATGCTGATGGGGGCGCCGACCGTTCGTGAGGTGTTCACCGCCGACGGCGACCGCTGGGAGCCGGGGGCACTGGCGGGCAGCTTGGGCGGCTTCTTCGAAAGCGCTGATGGTGGGACGTTCTCAGCGCAGAATCTCATTTGAGCGCCGGATCGTGAGGTGTGAGCTCCTGGACGCCGGTCGTGATAGCTTCACCCCCGGTTGGGACAAGGAGGGGACTTGCTGAACAGGCTTGCCGCCCCATTGGGGGGAGTCGGCGACTTCGTCGCGCTGTCGGTCGAGACGTCGCGCGAGTTTTTTCGCCGACCCTTCCAGGCGCGCGAGACCGTGGAACAGGCGTGGGCGATCGCCCGTGTCTCGCTGGTCCCGACGCTGCTCGTCGCCATCCCGTTCACGGTGCTGGTGAGCTTCACCCTCAACATCCTGCTCCGCGAGATCGGCGCACAGGACCTGTCCGGCGCCGGTGCGGCGCTGGGCACCATCACCCAGATCGGTCCGATCGTGACCGTGCTGATCGTGGCCGGAGCGGGTGCCACGGCGATTTGCGCAGACCTGGGCGCCCGCACCATCCGCGAGGAGATCGACGCGATGCGGGTGCTCGGCATCAACCCGATGCATCGGCTGGTGGTTCCCCGCGTGATCGCCTCCACCATCGTCGCCCTGCTCCTCAACAGCCTGGTGTGCACCATCGGCCTGGCCGGCGGCTTCGTCTTCTCGGTGTACCTGCAGGACGTGAACCCGGGCGCGTTCATCGCCAACCTCACCCTGCTCACGGGTCTGCCCGAACTGGTCATCTCGATGGTCAAGGCAGCCCTCTTCGGACTCTTCGCCGGACTCGTCGCCTGCTATCGCGGGCTGAACGTCAAAGGCGGCGCCAAGGGGGTGGGCGATGCGGTCAACGAGACCGTCGTCTACTCGTTCATGGCGCTCTTCGTGATCAACGTCGTGGTGACCGCGGTCGGACTGAAAGCGACGGCGGGCTGACCATGGTGCTACCGGAGACGACGAGACTGCTCACCGCGCGGGTGGCGTACAAGCGCGCCGGCGAGGACTGGAACCGGATCGGCGACCAGGCGCTCTTCTATTGGGACGCCGTGGTGTCCATCCCGCGTGCCCTGCGGCAGTACAAGAAGGAGACGCTCCGGCTGATCGCGGAGATCTCGATGGGCACCGGGGCACTCGCGCTGATCGGCGGCACGGTGGTGATCGTCGGCTTCCTCACCCTGTTCACCGGCGGCACCATCGCCGTCCAGGGCTACAGCTCGCTGGCGAATATCGGCGTCGAGGCGCTGACCGGCTTCTTCTCGGCGTTCATCAACGTGCGTATCGCGGTGCCGGTGATCTCCGGGATCGCGCTCGCCGCGACGATCGGCGCCGGAGCCACGGCGCAGCTGGGTTCGATGCGGGTCAGTGAGGAGATCGACGCCCTCGAAGTGATGGCGGTCCCGTCCGTCCCGTACCTGGTGAGCACCCGACTGGTGGCGGGCATGATCGCGATCATCCCGCTCTACTCACTGGCAGCGCTCGCCTCGTTCCTGGCCAGCCGCTTCGCGACCGTCGTCCTGTATGGCCAGTCGTCCGGCGTCTACGACCACTACTTCGACACCTTCCTGATCCCCTCGGACATCCTGTGGTCGTTCGTCCAGGTGATCTGCATGGCGATCGCCGTCATGCTCATCCACACCTACTACGGTTACAACGCGTCCGGCGGCCCCGTCGGCGTGGGCGTCGCCGTCGGCAACGCCGTGCGCGCGTCGCTGGTCGTGGTGGTCGTCATCACCCTGCTCACCTCCCTCGCCATCTACGGCGCCGACGGCAACTTCAACCTGGCGGGCTGAGCGATGCAGAGACACAGGTCAGGGCTGGTGCGCAAGCTTGCCGCGGTGATCATGATCAGTGCGCTGATCGGCGTCGTCGTGCTGGCCACCGGCCAGTTCCTCGGCTGGTTCACCAGCACCCAGAAGGTCACCCTGGTGGCCCCGCGCGCCGGCCTGGTGATGAACCCGGCGGCCAAGGTGACCCTGCGCGGCATCGAAGTGGGCCGGGTCACGAGCGTCCGGAACGACGGCGATCACGCCGTCCTGGAGCTCGACATGAACAGCGCTCGCCTGCAGTACGTGCCGGCGAACGTGCGCGCCGACATCAAGTCGAACACGATCTTCGGCGCCAAGAACGTGAACCTGGTGGTCCCGGAAGAGGGTGCGACGGGACAGCTGCGCGGGGGCATGACGATCAGCGCCGAGCACGTCGTCGTCGAACTCAACACCGTCTACCAGGAACTCGTGAGCGTGCTGGCCCAGTTGGAGCCGGAGAAGCTGACGGTCACCATGAGCGCGGTGTCCGGTGCGCTCGCCGGCAACGGCGAAGACCTCGGGGTCGCCTTGTCCGAGCTCAATACGGTGCTGGGCAAGACTGAGCCGCATCTGCCCCAGCTCAACCGGCTCCTCGAGGAGGCCGCGGGCGCGACCGGCGTCTACGCCGACGCCATGCCCGACCTGATGCGGATCATCGACAACTCCACGGTGATCGGCGACCTCCTCGTGGACAACACGGCGAACCTCGACGCACTCCTGATCAACGTGACCGGCATGGCCAACGCCGGAAACCGGGTACTCGCCGAGTCCAAGAAGGACCTGATGTCCACCCTGTCCGACTTGAATCCGGTGATGTCTCTGCTCGGGTATCAGGCGCCGGGACTGCGCTGCTTCATCACCGCCGCCTCCAACGCCTCGGACGTCGCCGTCCCGCTCCTCGGCGGGCGGAACGGGATGCTCCTGCTCGACGCCGGCCTGATTCCCGGCCAGGACCCGTACCGGTATCCGCAAGACCTGCCCGAGGTGCGTGGCGACGGCCCGCCCACCTGCGAGGGCGGCCTGACCGACGTCGACGCCAAGAAGCCGGTGAAGTTCTACGTGATCGACAACGCGCCGCAGCCGTACCAGCCCCGCACCACGGCCAAGGTGCAGCCTTTCAAGCTGTTCAATCTGCTGTTCGGGGGGCCCGCCCGTGGCTGAGACCGGATATGTGACGGCCGATGACCTGGTCGCCAAGCGGGCCCGCGCCTTCCGGGCGACCGTCATCAAGCTGACCACCTTCGTGGTGGTGATGGTGCTGGTGATGACGGCGCTGGTGATGGTGTTCAGCCGGTATCAGTCGGGCAGCACCACCAGCTACACGGCGTTGTTCACCAGCGCCTCGGCGATGAAGGCCGGCAGCGATGTGCAGATCGCCGGGGTGGACGTCGGAGTGGTCGACGAAGTGCACCTGAATCGGGACAACGTGGCCGAGGTGTCCTTCACCGTCCGCAACGAGTACCGCCTGCCGAAGTCGGTTCGGGCCCTGATCCGCTACGAGAACCTCACCGGCGACCGGTACATGGAGCTCGCGGCCGGCCTCGGCCCGCCGGGTGAATACCTCGACGGCGGCGCCCAGATCCCCCTCGCGCAGACCGAACCCGCGCTCGACCTGGACAATCTGCTGGGCGGCTTCAAGCCGCTCTTCCGGACGCTCAGCGGCGATCAGGTCAACGAACTGTCCCAGGCTCTGATCGCGGTCTTCCAAGGTCAGGGACCCGCGCTGCAGCAGTTGCTGTCGGCCACCGACTCGTTCACCAACACCCTGGCCGACCGCGACCGGTTGATCAGCTCGGTGATCGACAACCTCAACAAGACCCTCGGCATCCTGGAAGCCGACCACGACGGCCTGGACCAGAGTGTGGACCGCCTGCAGCAGCTGGTCTCCGGCCTGTCCGGCGACCGCGACGTGATCGGCCGGTTCCTGACCCAGTCGGCGTCGGCGTCGAACACCATGGCCGACCTGCTGCAGACCACCCGTCCGGACATCAAGGGCTCGCTGGCGTCGCTGGGTGCCACCTCGGACCAGGCGCTGCAGGCCGAACCGTTCATCCGGAACCTGCTCTCCGAACTGCCCGGGGACTTCAAGACGCTCTCGAACCTCGGCAGTTACGGCGCATGGCTGCAGATCTACTTCTGCCGCATCCGCCTGCAGCTGCCGGGACCGGGCGACACCCAGTACTACTTCACCGCCATCGACGCGATGGGGGACAAGACCAAGGCCGGGGGGAGGTGTGACGGATCGACGCCATGAGTGAGCCGAACACGAACGACGAGAACACGTCCGCGCAGGACGACCTGCCCGAGCCGATCCGGCCGCGCCGGGAAGGCAGGCGTTCGCGCGTGTCGATGGGCGTCATCGGCGTGGTGCTGACGGCGATGCTGGTCATCACGGCGCTGCAGATGGACCGGTTGCCCTTCGTCAGCCAGGTGAGCACGTACGACGTCTACTTCGACGATGCCGGCGGCCTGAGCACCGGCGATCAGGTCGTGGTCGCCGGGGTGCACGTCGGCGACGTCAAGGCCATCGACCTGGCGCGCACCTCCGACGGGTTGAAGGCCAAGATCGTCTTCCGATTGAACGACACCGTGCAGATCGGCGACCGCTCGCGCGCAGCGATCAAGACCGAGACGGTGCTGGGCAGACGGAACCTGACGATCATGCCGCTCGGCGACACGCGACTGCGTCCGGGCGGAGTGATCCCCGTCGACCAGACCGTCGCACCGTATTCGCTGAGCGACGCACTGGAAGACTCGGTCTCCACGCTCACCGAGACCGACACCGAGGAACTCGACAAGGCGCTGACGACGGTGTCCGAGGCCTTCGAAGACACTCCGCCGGAGATGCGCGGCGCCGTCGAAGGGGTCGGCCGGCTGGCGACGGTGATCGCCGACCGCGACAACGCGCTCAACGACCTGCTGAAACGGGCCCGCGGCGTCTCGTCGATCGTCGGCGCGCGGAGCGAGCAGATCCAGAAGATGCTGATCGACGCCAACCTGCTGCTCGGCGAGCTGCAGGTGCGGCGCGAGGCCATCCGGCAGGTGATCGTCGGCACCAAGAACCTGACCGCCGAGCTGACGGGCTTCGTCAAGGACAACGAAGAACAGCTGACCCCGGTGCTCAAGAAGTTCAACCGCGTGCTGGACATCCTCAACGACAACGCCGACAACTTCAGCGACGCCATCGAGAATCTCGGCCCGTACGCGAACATCCTCGGTGAAGCGGTGAGCTCGGGTCCATATTTCTCGTCGCTGGTGGGCCTGCCGACCTGGGGCGACTACATGGGCACCTTCTTGCGCGTGCTCGGCCAGAAATACCCGGAGGCGGCCGAGTATTTCATCAAGTACTCCGGCTTCCCGTTGCTCCCGGGCAACTGGGGTGAGGCGCCGCGCCGCAGCGCCCCGGACGTGAAGCGCCCGACGCCCTCGAGCCGCCCGCCGCAGCCGCCGAACCGCACCTCGCGGCCCACCGGTGCGCCGACGTCGACGACGGGAGGGCGCTGACATGTCCGTGTCTCAGAAACTGTCCGCACTGTCGACGACCAAGAAGGTGATCGCGGTCGCCGCGGCCGTCCTGGTGGCGGTGCTGGTCGTCATGCTGGCCTCGCTCGGGTGGCAGAAAGCGACCACCCGCACCCTCACCGCGTACTTCCCGTCGGTCACCGGCCTGTACGAGGGCGACCCCGTCCGCGTGATCGGCGTCAAGGTCGGCACGGTGACCAAGGTGGAGCCACGCAGCCGGAACGTCCGCGTGGTGATGCGGATCGACGACGACGTGCCCGTCCCCACCGATGTGCGCGCGGTGATCGTCGCGCAGTCGCTGGTGTCCGGTCGGTTCGTCCAGCTCACGCCGTCGTACACCACCGGACCGATGATCTCCGACGGCAACACCGACATCCCGATGGAGCGCACTGCCGTGCCGATGGAGTGGGACGACGTCAAGAAGCAGCTCGATGAGCTCAGCAACGTGCTCGGGCCGCAGACCGGCGACGACGGCGTCGTCGACCCGGGTACCGCCGCCAAGGCGATCGACGTGGCCGCGGCCAATCTCGAGGGGAACGGCCAGGCCATGGCGATCGCGCTGCGCGAGATGTCCACGGTGATGGGCACCCTCTCGGAGAACCGGGACGACCTGTTCGCCACCGTGAAGGCACTGCAGAAGCTGACCGGTCTGCTCGCGCAGAACCATCAGCAGCTGGTCCAGTTCAACGGCCGGATGGCCTCGGTGAGCAGTGTGCTGGCCGAGAGCGACGAGGCCCTCGGCGATGCGATGGACAACCTCGACGAGGCGCTCGGCGAACTGAAGACCTTCCTGGACGCCAACACCGAGACGATGGCCGCGACGGTGGACAAGATGGCCCCGTTCACCGCCACGCTCAAGCGGAACGACGAGGGGTTGCGCGGTCTGCTGCATTCGGCGCCCAACCAGCTCGCGAACTTCTACAACATCTACAACCCGCTCACCGGCTCCCTCGACGGCGTCTTCGGACTCGGCATGGGCAACAACCTGATCACGCTGCTGTGCGGCTCGCTGGCCGCGACCGAACGTCCGCTGGACACTGAGGAGGGCGTGGAGAAGTGTGTCGATCTGCTCGCGCCGATCCTCAAGGACATCGCGGTGAACTTCCCGCCGTTCGCGGCCAATCCGCTGATCGGGCGGGCCGCCACGCCCAGCATGATCACGTATCAGAACGAGAGCGTGAAGCGGCGGGCGCAGGCCGGTGTGGGCGAGCGTGACGTCGACAGCACCAAGCCGAATCCGCCGGATCCGATGCTCAAGCTCCTCCTGCCGTTCGGGAGGAACTGATGAAGCGTCACAGTCGCAAGTTCCTCGCGGTCGTCGCCGCGTCGGCCCTGCTCTTCCCGCTGGCGGCGTGCGGCGACCATGTCGCCTCGCTCTCGTCGATCGGCGCCCAGGGCACCGGTGAGGGCGCCTACCAGATCAGCGCGACGATCCCGTCCGCGGCGAGCCTGGTGCGCAACGCCCCGGTGATGATGACCGATGCGACGGTCGGCAGCGTCGCGGACATCAAGGTGGTCGACTGGGCTGCCGAGGTGACGATCCGCCTGGACAAGGACGTGCGCATCCCGAAGGGGTCGTACGCGATGATCGGCATGACCAGCGTGCTGGGTTCCTCTCACCTGGAGATCGTGCCGCCGGCCGAACCGAGCGGCCAGTACGTCGCGCCGGGCGACAGCCTGGAGCAGGTCGACTGCCCCGAGTCGGCGAACCTGCCGCGCCCGGAGGGGCAGGGGGTTCCGGGCGTCACGCTGGCGCAGAACATCGATCCGTGCCGCTATCCGACCACCGAACAGGTGCTCAGCTCGCTGTCGGTGGTGCTCAACGGCGGCGGTCTGGCGCAGATGGGCGAGATCGTCTCCGAACTCAGTGATGCGCTGGGCGGCCGTGGCGAAGAACTGAGCACCCTGATTCCGCGGATGAACACCCTGGTGTCCGACCTGGACGAGCAGACCGAGAACATCATCGCCGCGACCGACGGTCTGGCGCGGCTGACCGCACGCATCAACGAGCAGGAGCCGACTGTGCAGCGCGCCCTGGACTCCGGCCCGCAGATCCTGCAGTTGCTGGTGGACCAGCGAACCAACCTGATCGGTTCGCTGGGCGCGGTGGGCGATCTGTCGGCCACCGCCAACGAGATCATGGCCCGGGGCGCCGACGACCTGAAGGTCGTCGCGCCCAACATGAACAAGCTGCTGTCCCAACTCGCCCAGACCGGCCCCGCGCTGACCAACTCGCTCCGGATCCTGCTGACCTTCCCGTTCTTGCAGGAGCAGATCTCGACGATCGTCAAGGGCGATTACGTCAACTCGGATCTGGTGCTGGACCTGACCTTCGACCGGCTCAACAGGACCATGCTCACCTCGGTCGGCCTGACCGGGCCGGAGGGGCTCCTGGGCACGTCCGCGGGTAATGCGCGCAAGTCGACCGATCCGTTGCGCGCGCCCTTCGACCGGAACCGCAACGTCCCGGCGCCCAAGAAGAAGACGCCGGAGAAGAAGGCGCCGGACGGCAAGACCCCGTCCCGGACCACAGCCCCGACCACGAGTAAGCGGGAGGGCAACTGATGAAGATCACCGGTTTCATCCGCGGCCAGCTCACCGTCTTCGCGATCGTCTCGGTGATCGCGATCCTGGTCGTCGGCATCTTCTACATCCGCATCCCGCAGATGCTCGGCGTCGGCAGCTACCGGGTGACGCTCCAGATGCCCGCATCCGGCGGCCTGTACCAGAACGCGAACGTCAGCTTCCGCGGCGTCGACGTCGGCAAGGTGACGGGCATGTGGCTCACCCCGGACGGCGTCGAGGCGGAGTTGACCATTCGCTCGGGCACCGACGACATCCCGAAGGACTCCGCCGCCACGGTGCGCAGCGTCTCGGCCGTCGGTGAGCAGTTCGTCGAGTTCACCCCGCCGGAGAAGCCGGCCGGCGCGTTCCTGCGCGGCGGCGACACCGTCGTCGTGAACGACGACGACATGCCCGTCGAGATCTCCTCGATGCTCGACCAGGCCGATGCCCTGCTGCAAGCCGTCGGCAACACCCAGTTGCGCGAGGTGATGGATCAGACCTTCCTGGCGTTCAACGGCACCGCACCGGAATTGCGCAGGCTCCTGGACTCGATGATCCTGTTCGTCGGCGAGGCGAACAGGAACGTCGACGCGGTGACCGACCTGATCGATGAGGCCGGCCCCGTCCTGGGCACGCAGAACCAGACGGCCGCCCAGATCCGGGCGTGGACGCGCAACCTCACCGTCACCACCGACACGCTGCGCTCGCACAAGACGAACATCACCGGGATCCTGCAGAAGGGGCCCGGGACCGCCACCGCAGCGACGAAGCTGTTCGACGACATCAGCGAGTCGTTCCCGGTGGCGATCAGCAACCTTTCGGTGAACGCCCGCACGATGGCGGTGTATCTGCCGAATCTGCAGCAGACGATCGTGCTCTATCCGCGAGTGCTCGCCACGCTGATCACTGCGATCAACAACGGCTCCAACCGGCACGGACCGAACGTCAACTTCACCCTGGGCTTCCAGGATCCCCCGACGTGCACGGTGGGCTTCGTGCCGCCGAAGGACTGGCGCTTCCCCGATGCCCAGACTCCGCAGGACGTACCCCCGGGGACGTTGTGCCGACTGCCGCAGAATGCGCAGTCCAGCGTGCGCGGTGCCCGCAACTTCCCGTGTGTGGAGTTCCCCGGCCGCCGGGCGCCCACGCCGGAGGAATGCCGCACCGGATTCAAGGCGTCGCCGCGCGACAACGTCGCGTTCCCCAACGGGTTGCCGTTCACCAACCTTCCGCGGCAACCCGCGGGCCACCTGGTCCCGGGGACCCCGACCACCCATGACCCGACGCCCGCCACGTACGCCACCACGTACGATCCAGACACGGGCGAATTCATCGGCCCGGACGGCAAGATCTACAACGCCGGACTGGGCGAGCAGGCAGGTTCGAAGAAGACCGAATGGTACGAGCTGATCACGAAGACGGTGGAGTCCTGAACTCCGACGACGAAGACCAGGCGAAGCGCCCGGCCCCGGTGGTGAAGAAGAGCAGCCCACTGGGCCGCAAGCAGAAGGCCGGCAAGCGCCGGGCGGGCACGCCGAAACCGGACAAGCAGGCGAAGTCCGGGCCGGAGAGCGTCGAGAAGTCGGCGATACCCGGGATCGGTGAGGATCGGGCAGATCCCGGTGCCGACGACCGGAACGACACAGTCGATCCGGCTTCTCGCGACGCGGACACCGCCGACACGGACGCCGCCGACACGGACGCTGCCGACGCGGACGCTGCCGATACGGACGCTGCCGACGCGGACGCTGCCGACACTGATGCGGACGACGCGGACGCGGCACCCGAATCGGTCGCGGTCGGTTACCGCGATCGCCGGGTGGCGACGCAGCGTCGTCGTACCGCGCGGGAAGCCGCCGCCTCGGCGAAGAAGTCCGGTACGGCGGCGTCGTCCGGTCCGACTGACCAGCGGACCGCCCTCTGGGTGGTGGGGCTGTGCGTCGGCACCGTGGTGCTGGTGGCCGGCACCGTGTTGTCGATCTTCTTCGGCATGCGGTACGCGGAGATCCAGGACGAGCGCGAGTTGCGCGCCGAGTACGCGACCTTCGCCCGGCAAGTGGTGGTGCAGATGACCACGCTCGACGCCGAGAACGCCGACAACATGTACAAGCTCGCGATGGAGAAGACCAGCGGCCGGGCGCAGCAGGTGTTCCGGGACAACATGAAGACCGTTTCCGAACTGATCCGGCAGGGCGACGCGGAGACCAAGACCACCGTTCTGACCGAAGCGGTCAGCAAGGCGACGCCCGACGAGGGCGAGGTGCTGATGGTAGTGGGCTGGGAGCATCGCAGCAAGGACGCCGACGAGGCTCCGTTGTTCCAGACCTTCCGCTATCAGGTCGGGATGACCCGCCTGAACGGCGAGCTGAAGGTGACCGAATTGGAGTTCGTCTGGTGAGCGGGCGGTTGGTGAGTGTGCGCAGCGTGGCGGTGGCGGTCTTCACCGCGCTGGTGGTCGCCGCGACAGTGGTGACGATCGTGCTCGGGGTGATGTACGGGGGCGCGCGCGCCGAGGAGAACGCCCGGGAGAGCGCGCTGACGGCGGCCCGCGAGTACGTGCAGAAGATGTACGCCTGGACGCCGGAGAACGTGTCGGACAACATCAACTTCATGATGGGCGTGCTCACCGGCAAGGCCAAGGAGGAGTACGAGCGCTACATCCTGGGTGAGCGGATCGCCGAGGAGATCAAGCAGCAGAAGGTGGTCGCGACGGTCACCGATCAGGGGTCGGGCGTCGTCGAGAACACCCGGGACACCGCCAAGGTGTTGTTGTTCATCAACCAGTCGGCGTCCCGCGCCGGGACCGAGGACGTGCAGGTGAACCCGAGCCGGGTGGTCTACACGATGGAGTTCCGCGGCGGAAAGTGGCTGATCAACGACGCACAGATCCTCACCGACCAGACCCTGGAAGACCTGGTCGCCGAGCGTGACGGCACTCCGCGGCCCGAGACCTCGATGCCGGTCTCACCCCCGCCGAGCAGCCCGGCCGCCGAGTCGTCCGAACCGACGCCCACCCCGGAGCCGGTACCGACCGGATAACGGTCTGGGTCTGGGTCTGGGTCTCGGTCGAGGTCGAGACGAGGGTGCCGGGCACACCAATCTCGTTGTGGCACCGTCGACCGACGGTGCCACAACGAGATGAGACTGCCGGGCACCCTCATTTCGGACCGGCAGCGGTGCGAAACGACGGTGCTGGGTCAGGCCCCCGAGGAGTACCCCATCGGCATCAGGATGGACTTGTGCTCCAGGTACGACTCCAGACCCTCGCGCCCGTTCTCACGCCCGATGCCGGAATTCTTGTAGCCGCCGAACGGGGACGCCGGATCGATCGCGTACCAGTTGATGCCCACCGTGCCGGTGCGCACCCGCTTGGCGATCTCGATGCCGCGCGGCACGTCGGCGGTCCACACCGAACCGGCGAGCCCGTAGTCGGAGTCGTTGGCGATGGCGACCGCTTCGTCGACGTCGTCGTAGGCGATCACGCTGATCACCGGGCCGAAGATCTCCTCCCGGGCGATCTCCATGTCGTTGGAGACTCCGGTGAAGATGGTCGGGCCCACCCAGTGGCCGCCCGCGGCCTCCGGTCCGGCGACCTCGAGGACGGCGGTGGCGCCGCCGGCCTTGCCTCGCTCGATGTAGCCGCTGACCTTCTGGAACTGTCGCTCGTTGATCAACGGCCCGATCTTGGTGTCCGGATCCGACGGCAGACCCGGAGTGAAGGTCGCGGCGACGTCGACCATCGCCTGGACGACCTCGTCGTGCCGCGAGCGGGGCACCAGGACCCTGGTCTGCGCGACACAGGCCTGTCCGGCGTTGAGCATGCCGGAGAACACGAGCATGGGCGCCGAGGCGGCGATGTCGGCGTCGTCGAGCACGATGGCGGCCGACTTGCCGCCGAGCTCCAGCGAGCAGCGCTTGAGCGTCTCGCCGCAGCGCGCAGCGATACTGCGGCCGGTCGCGGTGGATCCGGTGAAGGTGATCTTGTCGACGTCCGGGTGATCGACGAGCGCCTGCCCGGTCTCCACTCCGCCGGGGACCACCGAGATCACGCCTTCCGGGACGCCGGCCTCGGTGAACAGCTCAGCGAGGACGTTCGCGTTGAGGGGCGTTTCCGGGGCGGGTTTGAGGACCACGCTGCAGCCGGCCGCCAGTGCGGGCCCGAACTTGTTGCACAGCAGGAAGAGCGGGACGTTCCACGCGATGATCGCGCCGACCACGCCGACGGGTTCGCGGACCACCAGGCTCTCGCCGAACAGGCCGTGCCGGGTCTCCTCCCACTCGTAGGCGTCGGCGGCATCGGCGTAACCGTTCAGGACGCCGGTCCCGGCCAGTTGCTGGAGCGTGGCGACGTCACCGGGGGTGGCGCCCATCTCGGCCGAGATCAGTGCGCACAGCTCGGCGGACCGCTCGTTGATCAGCTCCGCCGCACGCCGCAGGACCGCGGCACGCTCGGCCGGCGGGCGCTCCCGCCAGACGCCGGACTCGAACGATGCCCGGGCCGCGCGCACGGCGGCGTCGACGTCGTCGGAGTCGGCCGCCGGTACGCTTCCGACCAGTTCGCCGGTCGCGGGCGACCGCACGTCCAGTCGCTCGCGCGAGTGCGGCGCCACCCAGCGTCCGCCGATGTACAGCTGGTCGGTGTCGATGGTGGTGCTGACGGACATGCGTGCTCCTCGTATCGGGTCGGTGACCCCATACTAGAACACGTTCTAGATTTCGACAGGCTCAATCAGCGGGCGAGGAGGCTCAATCAGCGGGCGAGGAGGCGCAATCAGCGGGCGAGGAGGCGCAATCAGCGGGCGAGGAGGCGCGATTCGCCTGCGGGGAACTCAGTCCGCGGGCGGGGAACTCAGTCCGCGGGCGGGGAACTCAGTCCGCGGGCGAGGGCTGGACGTCGAGGACCACCTCGAACTCCAGCAGGTCTGCGCCGGTCGCGACAGGCTTGCGGTCGCCCTGGTGTGCCGCGCGTGCGTCGCCGTTGGCCCAGCCCTGGAAGCTCTCCTCGTCCTCCCACTGGGTCACCACGAAGTAGCGGCCGTCGCCCTTCGTCGGGCGGAGCAACTGGAAGCCGAGGAAGCCGGCGGCCTGCTCCACCACACCGGCCCGCGCGGCGAAACGCTTCTCCAGCTCGGGTCCTTGCCCCTCGGGCACATGAATCGCATTGATCTTCACAACAGCCATGCCGTCAACCCTACTTGCGCCGGCGCGCGCAGACCTGAGGCTAAGGTCGGTGCCGTGGGAAGCACGGCCGGGTTGCTCGATCACGGGGGCGACGACGACGGTTTCGGCGCGATCGTCCTGTTGCACGGTCTGATGGGCCGGGGCCGCACGTGGCGTCGTCAGATCCCGTGGCTGCGCGACTACGGGCGGGTGTTCACCTTCGACGCCGCCTTCCACCAGGGCGCCGACCGGGTGGGCGACCCGGCGGCCGCGGACCTGGCGACGGAGCGGTTCGTCGGCGACGTCGCCGAGATTCTCACCTGGATCGATCGGGGACCGGCGGTGCTGATCGGTCACTCGATGGGCGGCCTGCACGCCTGGTGCACTGCGGCGGAGTTCCCGGAGCTGGTGTCGGCACTGGTCGTCGAGGACATGGCGCCGGACTTCCGCGGGCGGACCACCGGGACCTGGCAGCCGTGGTTCGCGTCCTGGCCCGACCGGTTCGCCGACCTGGGCGAGGCCGTCGCGCACTTCGGGCCCGTCGCCGGCCGGTACTTCTACGAGGCCTTCGACGACGGACGTCTGCACGGCAGCATCCCCGTGTGGGCGGCGCTCGCCGAGGAGTGGGGCGGCCGTGACTTCTGGACGCAATGGGATGCGGTGCAGGCGCCGTCGTTGCTGCTGGAAGCCGAGTTCTCGGTGACCCCGCCCGATCAGATGGAACGGATGGCGCAGCGCAATCGGCACGCGACCTATCTACGGGTGGCCGGCGCCGGGCACTTGGTACACGACGACGCCCCGGAGGTTTTCCGGGGCGCCGTCGAAGCGTTCCTGTCGATGCAGACCGGACGTGCCGGTTAGCGCGGTCAGTGCATGATCACCGGCTGGGCGGGGCCGTCGCCGAGGTCGACGTCCTCTTCGACCGCGGTCGTGATCTTGGTCCGCGGCAGGAAGAACGCCGGGATGAAGGTGATCGCGACTAGGACGACGGCGACGATGAAGGTGTTGCCGAAGGCGGACGAGGCCTCCGTCAGTCCCTTCGCGATCTCCGCGTCCTGGACGGGCTGCGGCAGTGCGGTGAAGGCCTCGGGCAGCTTGTCCGGCATGGTGTTGTACAGCTGAGCCAGACCCGCGGCGGCGGTCACCATGCCCGTGTAGATCACGGTGATCACCGCGGTGCCGATGGACGACGACGTCTGCTGGATCACGTTCACCAGCGTCGAGCCGTCGGGCACCTGCGGACCGCGCAGCGAGGCCAGCGCCGAGGACATGATCGGCATCATCGTCATGCCCATGCCCAGACCCTGGACGAACAGTGCGCCGCACAGCAGCCAGTACGAGGTGTCCGGGCCCAGCTGGGTGAAGACCGACACGCCGATCAGGATCAGCACCAGGCCGCCCAGCACGAACTTGCCCGGACCGATCTTGTCGGTCATCTTGCCGGCGATCGGCATGGTGAGCATGGCGCCCAGGCCCTGCGGGGCCAGCAGCAGGCCGGCGATCAGCGTGGATTCGCCGCGGACGGTGATGAAGTACTGCGGGTACAGCAGCGAGGCGCCGAAGAAGGCGACCATGAACGTGACCATGGTGATCACCGAGATCGCCAGGGTGCGGTTCTTGAACAGGCGCAGGTCCAGCAGCGGGTTCTTGGTCCGCAGCGCGTGGAACACGAAGCCGATGATGAGCAGGCCGCCGATGATCATCGGGACGTACACGCCGGTGTTGTTGAAGGTCTTGTGCTCGGCGCTGGAGGAGACGCCGAACAGGAACAGCGCCAGACCCGGCGACAGGAGCAGCAGGCCGAGGAAGTCGATCGACGACTTGGTCTTCTCGGTGTCGTCCTTGAGGGCGAACCAGGCGTAGACGATGGCGACGACGCCGATCGGGATGTTGATCAGGAAGACCCAGTGCCACGAGGCGATCTCGATCAGCCAGCCGCCCAGAATCGGGCCGGCGATGGGGCCGAGCAGCATCGGGATGCCGAGCACGGCCATCACCGAGCCGACGCGCTCGGGGCCGGCGGCCCGCGTCATGATCATCATGCCGACCGGCATCAGGAGCCCGCCGCCGAGGCCCTGGATCATGCGGAACGCGACCAGGGTGCCGATGCTGGTCGCCATGGCGCACAGGATCGAGCCGATGATGAACAGCACCAGCGAGGTCATGTAGACCTTCTTGGAGCCGAAGCGCGAGACCGCCCAACTGGCGATCGGGATCACCGCGGCGAGCGCGAGTGTGTAGCCGGTCATCGACCAGGCGGCGCCCGCGGGCGTGGTGCCGAAGTCGTTGATGAAGGTCGGTTGGGCCACCGCCACGACGGTGACGTCCAGGATGGACATGATGGCGCCGAGCACCACGACACCGGCGACGACGAAGACGTCGCGTCCGAGTTTGTCGGGCGCCGCGGCGGCCGGAGTGGCCTGGGACATGGGATTCCTTCGATTGGAGATGGTCGGGGGGTGTGGGGGAGGTCGAGTGGTGGGGAGGGTCAGGTGACCGGCGCGGTCCGGGGCCGGCAGATGCCGTGCTCGGGCAGGTATCCGGCCGCTTCGGTCAGGGCCTGCCGCAGCCGGTCGCGGACGTCGTCCGGGAGCGGCGTCAGGAGGTTCCGGACGTCGTCCTCGCGGAGCCGGAAATGCACGGTCAGGAGCTCGTCCCCGGCTGCGGTGAGCGACAGCCGCTTCACGCGCCGGTCGCGCGGATCCTCGCGCCGATCGACGAAGCCGAGAGTGACCAGGCGGTCGGCGGCTCGGCCGGTCGCGGCCAGCGACAGACCGAGATGGTCGGCGACCTCGTGGGTCGGCAGTCCCTCGTCGCTCTGCAGGAGTACGAAGAGGATGCGGACCTGAGAGAAGGTGAGGTCGGTCGAGGCGAGGTTCGCCGCCGTCGAGGAGCGAGTCGCGGCGAGCACCCGGCCGACGAAGTCGGTCACCGCGTCGACGGCGGCATCGCCCTGGTGAGTCGCGAGGCGGTCGGATTCCTGAAGCACCGGACAATGATTACGTCTACGCAACTATTGCTGCAACACAATAAACGGTGACCTTCCTCACCGCCGGCCGTAGGCTGTCGGTCATGACGCAGAAATCCCCTGGCATAAAGGACATTCCGGTGCGGGCGCTGGACGGATCCGACTTCTCGCTCGCTGATCGGCCGGGCCCGTTGCTGATCGTCAACGTGGCCTCCAGGTGCGGTCTCACGCCGCAGTACGGTGTGCTCGAGGATCTGGCGAAGTCGTACGGCCCGCGCGGCCTGACCGTCGTCGGTGTCCCGTGCAATCAGTTCATGGGGCAGGAGCCCGGCACCTCGGAGGAAATCGCCGAGTTCTGTTCGGTCACCTACGGGGTCACGTTTCCGCTGCTGGAGAAGACGGACGTGAACGGCGCGGAGCGGCATCCGCTGTACGCCGCGCTCACCGAGACCGCAGACTCCGACGGCGTCGCCGGCGACGTGCAGTGGAACTTCGAGAAGTTCCTGGTGAGCGCGGACGGCGACGTGCTGGCCCGCTTCCGCCCGCGTACCGCGCCCGACGCTCCCGAGGTGATCGCCGCGATCGAGGCCGCTGTACAGTGAAATCGACATTCTAGAAGCGTGTGAGGAGCGATGCCGCGATGGCGCGTGTAGTGGTCGATGTGATGCCCAAGGCCGAGATCCTGGACCCGCAGGGGCAGGCCATCGTCGGCGCCCTCGGGCGCCTCGGATTCAGCGGAATCGCCGACGTCCGGCAGGGCAAGCGGTTCGAGCTCGAGGTCGACGACACCGTCGACGACGCGGCGCTGGAGCGCATAGCCGAAGAGCTGCTCACCAACACGGTGATCGAGAACTACGCCGTGACGCGCGTCCGCATCGACGAGAACGCGTGACGATGAGCGCGAAGATCGGAGTCATCACCTTCCCCGGGACCCTCGACGACGTCGACGCGGCCCGCGCGGTGAAGATCGCCGGCGGCGAGCCGGTGAGCCTGTGGCACGGGGATGCCGACGTGAAGGGCGTCGACGCCGTCGTCGTTCCGGGTGGTTTCAGCTACGGCGACTACCTGCGCTGCGGTGCGATCGCCAAGTTCGCCCCGGTCATGTCGGAGGTGATCGCCGCGGCCGGTCGTGGCATGCCGGTGCTGGGCATCTGCAACGGCTTCCAGATCCTGGCCGAGGCCGGGCTGCTGCCCGGTGCGCTCGCGCGCAACGAAGGCCTGCACTTCATCTGCCGTGATCAGTGGCTGCGGGTGGAGAACAATCAGACCGCCTGGACCACGCGGTACGACGAGGGCGCCGAGATCCTGATCCCGCTCAAGTCCGGCGAGGGGCGGTACGTGGCCTCCGACTACGAGCTGGAGAAGCTCGAGGGCGAAGGTCGCATCGTCTTCACCTACGCGGGCGAGAATCCCAACGGCAGCCGGCTCGACATCGCGGGCATAGCCAGTGCCGACGGCCGGGTCGTGGGCCTGATGCCGCATCCGGAGCACGCGGTGGAGGCGTTGACCGGTCCGAGCGACGACGGTCTGGGCCTCTTCTATTCGGCGATCGACGCGGTCCTCGCCGCGGTCTGATCACCCGAATGATCGCCACCTCCGCCACCGCCGAGGGTCTCGCCGCCTTCGTCGACGCTTCGCCGTCGCCGTTTCACGTCTGCGCCACCGTGGCCGCCGAGCTCGACGCGGCCGGGTACTCCCGGCTCGAGGAGACCGACGAGTGGGCGAGCGCGTCCGGCCGTCACTATGTGATCCGCGGCGGCTCGATCATCGCGTGGAACGGCGAGGGCGCCGGATCCGGTGCACCGCTGCGCATCGTCGGCGGGCACACCGACAGCCCGAATCTGCGTCTCAAGCAGCATCCCGACCGCCGCAGCGCCGGATTCGTCACCGTGGCGCTGGAGCCCTACGGCGGTGCGTGGCTCAACTCGTGGCTCGACCGCGACCTCGGGCTGTCCGGCCGCTTGGCGTACGACGTCGACGGGGTCGTACGACACGTCCTGGTCAAGGTCGACGAGCCGGTGCTGCGGGTGGCGCAACTGGCGATCCACCTGTCCGAGGACCGCAAGGGCGTGCAGCTGGATCCGCAGCGGCACGTCGACGCGATCCGCGGGGTGGCCTCCGACGAGCCGATCATCGACTGGATCGCGGCGCGCGCCGGACTCGACGCAGGTTCTCCGCTCGGGTGGGAGCTGATGACGCACGATCTCGCGCCGTCCCGGCTGATCGGCACCGACGCGGAACTGCTCAGCGCGCCGCGGCTGGACAACCAGGGCACCTGCTATGCGGGGCTGCGTGCCCTGCTCGACGCCGAGCCGGGCGGATCGGCGCGGATGCTGGCGCTCTTCGACCACGAGGAGGTCGGCTCGGGGTCCGAGCGCGGCGCATCGTCGGACTTCTTGGCGACGGTGTGCGAGCGCATCGTGGCGGCGGGCGGCGGTGGCCGCGAAGACTTCTTGCGGGTGATGGCGGCCAGCGTCTGCGTCTCCGGCGACATGGCCCACGCGACGCACCCGAACTACCCCGACCGGCACGAGCCGGGTCACCAGATCGCGGTCGGCGGCGGCCCGGTGCTCAAGGTCAATCAGAATCTGCGCTACGCCTCCGATGCGGTGGGCGAGGCCGAGTTCGCGCTCGCCTGCCGGCGCGCCGGGGTGCCGCTGCAACGGTACGTGCATCGCGCCGACCTGCCGTGCGGCTCGACGATCGGCCCGCTCACCGCGACCCGGACCGGTCTCCGGACGGTCGACGTCGGGGCCCCGCAGTTGGCGATGCACAGCGCCCGCGAGCTGATGGCCGCCGCGGACGTGCCGATGTACTCGGCCGCGCTACAGGCCTTCTTGGCGGTTTAACTCGGCGCCAGCACCGTGATCGACTGGCCCTGGGTCAGCACCACGTAGCCGTCGACCGAGTCGACGGTGCCGTTGATGTCCAGATCCCACACCAGTGCGCCGCTGCCCGCGTCGAACGCGCTCAGCTTGTCCCGGCTGGCGAACAGGACCTTCGTGTCCGGGCCGCCGTCGCCGGACGAGCCCACGCAACTCAGCAGATTCAGGTTGTGGTCCGGGTCCAGGTACGACGGCGGTGCCATCGCGCCGAGTGCTCGTCCGTCGGCGAGCGTGTAGAAGCGGCGCGAGTCGTCTTTCATCCGGAACGAGACCACCGTGCCGCACGGCCGGGCGTTCACCTTGGACAGTTCCGGGTCGCCGAGCTGCCACAGGCCCGCGCCGGTGGCCGGATCGACCACCTCGTAGCGTCCGGAGGTCTCCATGAGCTGGCCGGGACCGGTGCCGGTGAAGATCGGCAGCGCGGCGGGCCCGGGCACCACGGTCAGGCTCGGTGCGGTGCGCACCGGCGTGGACGAGATCTCCCGGCCCGTCCTCGGATACACGCGGAGCTCGCGTTGGGCGCCGGCGCCGCTCTGGGTCACCGCGCCGCCGGTGTACACCCACACATCGCACTCGTCGCACTCGACGATGCTCTCGCCGTCGGCCTTGTCGAGGATGAAGCCCCGGCCGTCGGCGGTGTCGACGACCAGTGTGTTGTGCGGAAGACGCGGATACGCGGTGGCGGCGAAGCTCCGGTTCCAGAGCGTGGCACCCTCCGGCGTCCGAAGGCTCGCCTGCCTGCCGAACTGGTTCACCCGCAGGAAGTTGCGGCCCACCGCGGTCACCGAGGCGGTGTCGTCGAGCGGGCCTGCGGACTGCGCGCGTCCGTCGTCGTCGATCAGATAGAAGCCGTCGGGCACGTCGCCGTTCTTCACGGCGCAGCCGATCCGGTGCTCGGCGTTGATCGCGCAGTCGCCGAGGCCGACCCGCACGGGCTCGGGCCATCGGGGGAGTCCCGTCCGCACGTCGATCGGGACAAAGGCGCGGCCATAGTCGGACGGATAGGCGACGAGCCAGTCGTCGCCGCGCTGATCGTCGACGGTCACCCGGCCCTCGCCCGCCAGGCCCGGCAGGGTCGCGTCGTCGAGGGTCCACGCCGGTTCCGGCGCGGAGCCGTAACCGCGGAGGGCGCCGTCGCCGGCGGTGTAGGCCGGGGCGGCCGGTCCCCACAGGACCACGCCGGCGACGACGACCAGCAGCAGCGATCCGACGATGCCGACCGCGGCGATCCCGAACGGTCGGCGGCGGCGGGAGAAATCCTCGCGAGACATGGCGCCCAGTCTGTCATGAGTGCTCTGGCATGAGTCACGTTCGCTCAGGGCGTACCGGCGCGCGGAACACCGCTTCAGCGTGCGTCGTTGAGGATGTCAGAACCCCGGAAGGTCCTCACGCACCACGTCGACCGGCGTGCGAGCCGTGACGACCACTACAGTGGAGGCAAGAGGCTCGCTGCCGGGGCCAGCAACTTGGAGGGAACAATGTTCGAACGGTTCACCGACCGTGCGCGCCGGGTCGTCGTCCTGGCGCAAGAAGAAGCACGGATGCTCAATCACAACTACATCGGCACCGAGCACATCCTCCTGGGTCTGATCCACGAGGGTGAGGGTGTCGCGGCCAAGGCGCTGGAGTCGCTGGGCATCTCGCTCGAAGCGGTTCGCAGCCAGGTGGAGGAGATCATCGGACAGGGTCAGCAGGCGCCGTCCGGGCACATCCCGTTCACTCCGCGCGCCAAGAAGGTGCTGGAGCTGAGCCTGCGTGAAGCACTGCAGCTCGGTCACAACTACATCGGCACCGAGCACATCCTGCTCGGCCTGATCCGCGAGGGCGAGGGCGTCGCCGCCCAGGTCCTGGTGAAGCTGGGCGCCGACCTGAACAGTGTGCGTCAGCAGGTGATCCAGCTGCTGTCCGGATACCAGGGCAAGGAGCCGGAGGCCGCGGGCACCGGCGGACGTTCGTCCGATTCGGGCACGCCGTCCACCTCGCTGGTGCTGGACCAGTTCGGCCGCAACCTGACCGCGGCCGCCGGCGAGGGCAAGCTCGACCCGGTGATCGGCCGCGAGAAGGAGATCGAGCGGGTGATGCAGGTGCTCTCGCGCCGCACCAAGAACAACCCCGTGCTGATCGGCGAGCCGGGCGTCGGCAAGACGGCCGTCGTGGAGGGCCTGGCCCAGGCGATCGTGTCCGGCAACGTTCCGGAGACGCTCAAGGACAAGCAGCTCTACACCCTGGACCTCGGTTCGCTGGTGGCCGGCAGCCGCTACCGCGGCGACTTCGAAGAGCGCCTGAAGAAGGTGCTCAAGGAGATCAACACCCGCGGTGACATCATTCTGTTCATCGACGAGCTGCATCAGCTGGTCGGGGCCGGAGCCGCCGAGGGCGCCATCGATGCCGCCAGCATCCTGAAACCGAAACTGGCCCGCGGCGAGCTGCAGACCATCGGCGCCACCACCCTCGACGAGTACCGCAAGTACATCGAGAAGGACGCCGCCCTGGAGCGCCGCTTCCAGCCGGTCCAGGTGGGCGAGCCCTCGGTGGAGCACACCATCGAGATCCTCAAGGGCCTGCGCGACCGCTACGAGCAGCACCATCGCGTGTCCATCACCGACGCGGCCCTGGCCGCTGCGGCGACGCTGGCCGACCGGTACATCAATGACCGGTTCCTGCCGGACAAGGCGATCGACCTGATCGACGAGGCGGGCGCGCGGATGCGCATCCGCCGGATGACCGCGCCGCCGGACCTGCGCGAGTTCGACGACCGCATCGCCGACGCGCGCAAGGAGAAGGAGTCGGCGATCGATGCGCAGGACTTCGAGAAGGCCGCCAGTCTCCGGGACAAGGAGAAGCAGCTGATCTCCGAGCGCACCGAGCGCGAGAAGCAGTGGCGCGCCGGCGACCTGGACGTGGTGTCCGAGGTCAGCGACGAGGAGATCGCCGAGGTCTTGGGCAACTGGACCGGCATCCCCGTGTTCAAGTTGACCGAGGAGGAGACCACCCGTCTGCTCCGCATGGAGGAAGAGCTGCACAAGCGGATCATCGGCCAGGAGGACGCCGTCAAGGCGGTCTCGCGGGCGATCCGCCGGACCCGCGCGGGGCTGAAGGATCCCAAGCGTCCGTCCGGCTCGTTCATCTTCGCCGGTCCGTCCGGCGTCGGAAAGACCGAGTTGTCCAAGGCGCTGGCGAACTTCTTGTTCGGCGAGGACGATGCCCTCATCCAGATCGACATGGGCGAGTTCCACGACCGCTTCACCGCTTCGCGGCTCTTCGGTGCTCCTCCCGGCTACGTCGGCTACGACGAAGGCGGCCAGCTCACCGAGAAGGTGCGCCGCAAGCCGTTCTCCGTCGTCCTGTTCGACGAGATCGAGAAGGCCCACCCGGAGATCTACAACACCCTGCTGCAGGTCCTCGAGGACGGCCGTCTCACCGACGGTCAGGGGCGCACGGTCGACTTCAAGAACACCGTGCTGATCTTCACCTCGAACCTCGGCACGTCCGACATCTCGAAGGCCGTCGGCATCGGGTTCAGCAAGGGTGACGGCGACGGCTCGAACTACGAGCGGATGAAGCAGAAGGTCAACGACGAGCTGAAGAAGCACTTCCGCCCGGAGTTCCTGAACCGCATCGACGACGTCATCGTCTTCCACCAGCTGACGCGCGACGAGATCATCGAGATGGTCGACCTGATGATCGGCCGCGTGGAGACCCAGCTGAAAGTCAAGGACATGGATCTGGAGCTGACCGACAAGGCCAAGAGCCTGCTGGCTCGGCGCGGCTTCGATCCGGTGCTGGGCGCGCGTCCCCTGCGTCGCACGATTCAGCGCGAGATCGAGGACCAGCTGTCGGAGAAGATCTTGTTCAACGAGATCGGTGCCGGACAGATCGTGCTGGTCGACGTCGAGAACTGGGACGGCGAGGGCGACGGCGAAGACGCCAAGTTCGTCTTCACCGGCACCGAGCGTCCCCGTGAGGTCCCGGATGTGCCCGCCGAGCTGACCGAGGTCGCCGAGGGAGACGCCTCCTAAGGAGCCGACCGTGCGAAGACTCCTGTTACGCTTGTGACTGTTGTTACTAGTGTGACGGGAGTCTTCGTGCGTTCCAGGGCTGGTATTCGGATCGTCCTCGCGGCGGTCCTGGCCGCGGTGCTCGCCGTGCCGGGTGCGGCCGGCGCGGAGCCGGAGCCGGGATCGCCGGTGGGGACCGCAGCGCCGTCGCGCCTGGTCTCGGTGGATCGGATTGCGCCGCAGCAGGAGCGGATCGTCGTCTATTCGGCCGCGATGGGGCGGAACATCCCGCTGACTGTGCTGCGCCCGCGGGATGCGGCGAAGCCGGCGCCGGTCCTGTACCTCCTCAACGGTGCCGGTGGAGGCGAGGACGAGGCCACCTGGCAGCAGAAGACCGACTACGCCGAGTTCTTCGCCGACAAGCACGTCAACGTGGTGACCCCGATCGGCGGTGCGTTCTCGTACTACACCGACTGGGTCGCCGACGATCCGGTGCTCGGCCGGCACAAGTGGCAGACCTTCCTGACCCGCGAGCTGCCGCCGCTGCTGGACGAGCGGCTGACCACCACCGGGGTGAACGGCATCGCCGGCATCTCGATGGCCGGGACGTCGGTGCTGAATCTGGCGATCGCCGCGCCGAAGCTCTATCGGGCCGCGGCGGCCTACAGCGGCTGCGCCCGCACCAGCGACCCGCTCGGACAGGCTTATATCCGAACTGTCGTCGAGGATCGGGGACGCGGCGACATCACCAACATGTGGGGGCCGACGGACGGTCCCGGCTGGGCCGCCAATGATCCCTATCTGAATGCGGCGAAGCTCCGCGGCACCAAGGTCTACCTGACCACCGGAACCGGGCTGCCCGGAGAGTTCGACACGCTCGGTGCCCGGCTGATCCAGGGCGATCCCGCGGTGCTGGCCGACCAGGTCCTGCTCGGCGGCGCGATCGAGGCCACCGTGTACAGCTGCACCCAGCAGATGCGCGAGGCGCTGGCGCGAGCGAAGGTCGACACCGTCGTGCTGAACCGTCCCGCCGGTACCCACTCGTGGGAGTACTGGCAGAAGGACCTGCACGACACCTGGCCGTCGATCGCGAAGGATCTGAGCCTCTGACGGTCCCCGTCGGTCGGGTCAGCGGTCGAGGAGCAGCCGGACCGTCATCGCCATCCGGTTGGTCACGTCGGTCGCCGAGGCCCGCCGCGTGAGCCACTGCACCAGGTTCGACATCCACACGTCCGAAATCACCCGCGCGATCGCGAGTTCCTGCTCGGTCGGTTCGGCTACCGGGTCGTTCGGCTCGATCATCGCGCCGGCGAGCAGCCGGTCGATGATGCCGGCGACGCGGTCCACTTCACCGGCCGCCGAGGCGTCGGCGAACATGAACGCGCGCGTCATCGCCTCGGTGAGCAGCGGATCGCGCTGCATGGCGAAGGTGATCATGTCCAAGACGTGCTGCAGGCGCTCGACGGGCGTCTCGCCGGGCAGCTGGGTCCGGTCGACGCGACTCTCCACCCGCTCCAGTTCCCTGGCCAGGGCGGTGACCAGGAGGTGCACCTTCGACGGGAAGTAGCGGTACAGGGTGCCGACCGCCACGTCGGCCTTCTCCGCGACGGCCCGCATCTGGACCGCGTCGTAGCCGCCCTTGGAGGCCAGTGCCAGCGTGGTGTCCAGGATCCTCCGGCGGCGCTCGCGCTGGGCGGCTGAGCCCACTTCGGCACCGGAGGTCGCCGCGACCTGCGGCGGCGCGGGGGCGGTGTCGGCGTTGCCGGAGTGGGAAGCAGCCATGCGCTCGTTCCTCTCGATGCGATCCCTGGGCGGATCGCTGGTGCGATTCTCGGGTTAGATTGATTAGAACAGGTTCTAATTGCCGGGAACAAGCGCAACGCGAAGGGAACAACGTGAATCTCGCCACCTCTGCCGAGCAGCGGGCTGCTGCCGACGCCGTCTCGGGGTGGGCTCAGGCCCGCGGAATCCGGACGGCCGCGCGCCTCATGATCGACGACGGCCCCACCGTGGACGGGGTCGCGCCCTGGCTGCGGTGGTGGCCGGAGCTGGGCGATCTCGGGGCGTTCGCGGCCGGAGTCGACGACGCCCTGGGTGGTGCGGGGGGTGACTTCGCCGACACGGCCGCGATCCTGGCGGCGTGCGGCGCCGAACTGGTGCCCGGTCCGGTCGCCGCGTCGGCGGCTGCGGCGGCACTGCTCGCGCGGGCGGGTGCGCCGCAGGCGGCGGCGCTCCTGGGCGGCGAGCGGCCGGCGGCCGTGCCGGCGTCGGCGCTGAGCGCTCCCACGCCGGTGACGGAAGGGCGCGGCGGGACGCTCAGTGCGGATCTGGGACCGGTTCCGGGTTACGCGGACGGCGCCCTCGTCGTCGCGCACTTGGCGTTCGGCGCGGACACGGGCTGGTTCGCGATCGACCCCGACTCGTCGGCGATCGTGCGAAGCGCCGACGCCGGGGGCGTGGTCGACGGGACCGCCCCGCCGGTGCGCGTGGTGCTCGAGGGGCTGCGCCCCGAGGCGCTGATCCGGCTGCCGGGGGAGGAGGCCGAGACCCTGTTGGTCGCGTGTCTGGCCGCCTATCAGGCCGGAGTGGCCCGCCGCACGCTGGACCTCGCGGTGGAGTACGCGAAGGTCCGAACCCAGTTCGATGCGCCGATCGGCTCGTTCCAGGCGATCAAGCACCTGTGCGCGGACATGCTCTGCCGGGCCGAGCAGACTGAGGCAGCGGCCTGGGATCTCGCCGCGATGATCGACGACGACGTGCCGGACCGCCAGGCGGAACTGAGCCGGCTCGCCACGGCGGCGCTCGTCGCGGAACTGCCGCTGGCCAACGCCAAGGATGCGATCCAGATTCTGGGCGGGATCGGCTTCACCTTCGAGCACGACGCGCACCTGTATCTGCGTTCGGCCCTGGCAGCTCGAGTGGTGCTCGGCGGGGGCGGCGCCGCGCGGCGCCGGCTCGCCGGCCTCGGACGGAGCGGGGTGCGGCGCGAGTTCGCCGTGGATCTGGCGGCGGTGGAGGATCGTCGCCGGGAGATCGCAGCGCTCGTCGCGCAGGCGGCCGCGGTGCCGGAGGAGCAGCGGCGCGCCGAGTTGGCGCGCACCGGGCTGCTGATGCCGCACTGGCCCGCGCCCTACGGCCTCCAGGCCGGCCCCGCACTGCAGCTGCTGGTCGACGCCGAACTCGACGCGGCCGGGGTGCGCCGCCCGGATCTGGTGATCGCCGGGTGGGCGCTGCCGACGATTCTGGAGCACGGCACACCGGAGCAGCGGGAGCGCTTCCTCGGCCCCACGCTCGCCGGGGAGATCACCTGGTGTCAGTTGTTCAGCGAGCCGGAGGCCGGCAGCGATCTGGCCGCGCTGCGGACCCGTGCCGAACGGGTGCCCGGTGGGTGGGAGCTGACCGGGCAGAAGGTGTGGACCTCGCAGGCGCGTGAGTCGCAATGGGCGGTCTGCCTCGCGCGCACGGACCAGGATGCGTCGAAGCACAAGGGGATCACCTACTTCCTGGTCGACATGTCCTCGGCGGGGATCGATATCCGGCCGCTGCGTGAGTTGACCGGCCGGGCGCTGTTCAACGAGGTGTTCCTGGATCGCGTGTTCGTCCCCGACGAACTGATCGTCGGCGGGGTGAACGGGGGTTGGCGTCTGGCCCGGACCACGCTGTCCAATGAGCGGGTCGCGATGGGCGGGTCCGGGCTCGGCAAAGAACTCGACGCTCTGCTCCGGCAACTCGACGAATCCGGTGCTCCGTTGACCGCGGCCCAGGAGGAACGCCTCGGCGGACTGATCGCCGATGCTCACATCGGGCGGGTTCTCGACGCACGCGCGCTGCTGAGCCGCCTGTCCGGAACCGATCCCGGTGCCACGTCGAGTGTGCGGAAGCTGATCGGCGTGGTGCATCGGCAGGCGGTACCCGAGTTCGCGCTCGATCTTCTCGGCGAGCAGGCGCTGGTGCCGAGCACGGCGAGCGAGTTCTTCCTCCTCAACCGTTGTCTGTCGATCGCAGGCGGCACCACGCAGATCCTCAAGACGGCGGCGGCCGAGCGGATTCTCGGTTTGCCTCGTTCGCCCCGTTCCGGGTAGAACCTGTTCTAATATAGAACCTGTTCTACTTTTGGACGGGAACGACGAACGGAGGCTCGGGTGGACTTCACCCCGGAGGCGACGGCGGCAGCGCTGGCGGAAGCGGCCGATGAGGCGATGCGCAGGCTGACGCCGGACTGGACCGATCGGTTCGACGACGGCTTCGATCGCGCGGCGTGGCGATTGCTCATCGACTGCGAACTCGCCACGATGGCGTTTCCGCCGGCGCTCGGCGGCGAGGGCCTCGACGTCGACGCGCTCGGCGCACTGGCCGCCCGCGCGGGCCGCGGGGCCGTGGTGACCCCGCTGGTCGGCACCCTGGTCGCCGGAGCGCTGTTCGCCGGGGACGAGTCCGCCGCGACGCACTGGGCCGACCGCGCCGCCGTCCGGCCGGGCAGGTGGTTCGCCGTCGCCGTCGGCGAACGCGGCCGCGCGCCGGGCGACCCGCCGCAGGTGCGGATCTCCGGCTCGGGCCCGGATGCGAAGGTCTCCGGCGTCAAGACCGGAGTCTGCTTCGCCGAGGGCGCCGCCGGGTTGATCGTGGCCGGACCGGGGACGAGCGCCGTCGTCGATCCGCAGGCGCCCGGGGTGCGGCTGCTCCGGACGCCGTCGTCGACGGGGGCGGCCGAGTTCACGGTGACGTTCGACGACGCCCCGGCCGTCACCGTGGCCGGGCCCGCGGGCGACCTCTATCGTGCGCTGCAGGCCTGCTACGCCGACGGGCTGCTGGCCGGCGCGCTGGACCTCACCGCGACGCATGTGACCGACCGGCAGCAGTTCGGCCGGGCGATCGGGGCGTTCCAGGCGGTGGCACAGCAGCTCGCCGACGTGTATGTGGTGTCCCGCACCCTCAACCTGGTCGCGACGTCGGCCGCCTGGCGCCTGGCGACCGGCCGCGACGCGGACGAGGATCTGGCGACCGCCGACTACTGGACCGCCGCCGAACTGCCCGCCGCCTTGCGCACTATGACGCACCTGCACGGGGGCATCGGCGTCGACCTGTCGTATCCGCTGCACCGCTACTTCTCCCTCGCCAAAGACTTGGCGAGGTTCGCCGGGGGCCCGTCGGCATCGCTGGACGCGCTCGCCGGGGTGACCGTTCCGCAGACTCAGAGGATGGTGCGCGCATGTTCGTAGACCTCACCGTGGCGCAACAGGCGTTGCGCGACGAGTTTCGCGACTACTTCTCCGGCTTGGTGACGCCGGAGGAGGAGAGCGCGATGCGCACGCAGCGGCACGGCGCCGAGTACCGCGCGGTGGTCCGCCGGCTGGGCGCCGACGGACGTCTCGGCGTCGGCTGGCCGGAGGAGTTCGGCGGCAAGGGCTTCGGCGAAGTGGAGCAGCAGTTGTTCACCAACGAGGCCGTGCGCGCCGACGTGCCGCTGCCGGCGGTGACCCTGCAGACGGTCGGGCCCACCTTGCAGCGCTACGGCACCGAGGAGCAGAAGGCGAAGTTCCTTCCGGGGATCCTCGCCGGCGAGATCCATTTCGCGATCGGGTACACCGAGCCGGATGCCGGCACCGACCTCGCCTCGCTGGCCACCCGTGCGGTCCGGGACGGCGACGAGTACGTGGTGAACGGCCAGAAGATCTTCACCACCGGCGGGCACGACGCGGACTACATCTGGCTGGCCGTGCGCACCGACTCCGGAGCGAGCGGAGCGACGGGGGATGTTCCAGCCGCCAAGCACAAGGGCATCTCGATCCTGATCGTCGACACCCGCGATCCCGGATTCTCGTGGACCCCGATCATCACCGCGGACGGTGCGCACCACGTCAACGCGACCTATTACAGCGATGTGCGGGTGCCGGTCGGCATGCGCGTCGGCGACGAGGGCGACGGCTGGAAGCTGATCACCACACAGCTCAATCACGAGCGCGTGATGCTCGGCCCGGCCGGTCGCCTCGGTGGACTGGTGGACCGGCTACGTGCCTGGGCGTCGGACGCGACGTTCGACGACCGCCCGGTGATCGAGCAGCCTGACGTGCGCCGCGTGCTCGCCCGACTGGGCGCCTACGAGCGCCTCAACGAGTTGCTCAACTGGCAGGTCGCCTCCTCCGGCGACATCGCGATGGCCGACGCCTGCGCCACCAAGGTCTTCGCCACGGAGCGGCTGCAGGCCGCGCACCGGATGATCGACGACGTCGTGGCCGCCTACGGCGATCTGACCGATCCGGCCACCGCGGACTTCGTCGACTGGCTGGATCGGCAAGCCAAGCGCAATGCGGTGATCACCTTCGGCGGCGGCGTCAACGAGGTGATGCGCGATCTCATCGCGACGGCCGGGCTGGGCCTGCCGAGGAGTGGGCGATGAGCCGCATCGGGACCGTGAGCGACGCGTCTGCATCCACCGATGAGCAGATCCGGGCGGCGGCCGCGGAGATCATGGCCGACGGGCCGAGCGCACCGATCAGCGGACGCGACCCGGTGAACCGACCGATGATCCACAACTGGGTGGAGGCCATCGGCGATGCGAATCCGATCTACGTCGACGACGAGGCCGCGCGTGCGGCCGGACATCCGGGCGTCGTCGCGCCTCCGGCCATGGCGCAGGTCTGGACGATGCGTGGATTGGGCGGAGTCCGGGCCGACGACGACCCGCTGGGCCGGGCGAGCGCGCTGTTCGACGAGGCGGGCTACACGTCGGTGGTCGCGACGAACTGTGACAGCGTCTATCACCGTTATCTCCGGCCGGGCGAGGAAGTGACCCATTCGGCGGAACTGATCGACGTGACCGGACCCAAGCAGACCGCGCTCGGCGAGGGCTGGTTCTTCACCACCCGGAACACCTGGCGGGTGGGTGAGGAGTCGGTCGCCGAGATGGAGTTCCGGATCCTCAAGTTCCGCCCGGGATCTCGACACGCCGACTCGCCTTGCGGCTCGTCGGCTACTCGACCACCGAATGGGGCACCGCATCGAGACCGCAGCGACCTCGATCCGGCCCGTCTGATCCGCCCGTCCGTCTCCCGCGACACCGCATTCTTCTGGGAGGGCGTGGCCGCACACGAGTTGCGCGTTCAGCTCCTGCCCGACGGCACCCTCCGGCATCCGCCGATCCCGGCGACCTGGAAGCCCCGGGACAGTGACGGGAACTGTCCGCCGACCGATTTCGTGGTCGCCGCCGGAACGGGAACGGTGTACAGCTTCGTCGTCCATCACGCACCGAAGGTTCCGGGCCGGCAGCTGCCGTTCGTGGTCGCCCTGGTGGAACTGGACGAGGGTGTGCGGATGCTCGGTGAGCTGCGCGGCGCCGATCCGGAGCGGGTACGGATCGGAATGCCGGTGGAGGTCGAGTTCCTCGACTTCCCCGCGGACGACGACTCCGAAGCCTGGACGCTGTACGCATGGAGGCCACGATGACCACTCGCATCTCCGTAGGAGACACCTTGCCGCCCTTGACGATCGAGGCGACGCCGACCTTCGTCGTCGCGAGCGCCCTGGCTACGCGCGACTTCCAGGACGTCCATCACGATCGCGATCTGGCGCAAGCGAAGGGTTCGAAGGACATCTTCGTCAACATCCTCACCGACACCGGGCTGGTGGAGCGGTTCGTCACCGACTGGGCCGGGCCGAGTGCGCGGATCACCTCGATCAAGCTCCGGCTCGGCGTTCCGTGGTACGCCTACGACACGCTGACCCTTACCGGTGAGGTGGTGTCGGCAGTCGAGACCACCACGGTCCAGGTCACCGGGACCAATTCGCTTGGCAAACATGTGGTCTCGACGGTCTCGTTCACCCGGGACGGGAAGGCGGATCGATGAGTGAGCGGACGCTGTCGCACCGGGCGGCGATCGCCGGGATCGGGGCCACCGAGTTCTCCAAGGACTCGGGGCGCAGCGAGCTGCGGCTGGCAGCCGAAGCCGTGCAGGCGGCGCTCGCCGATGCGGGCCTGACGGCGAGCGACGTCGACGGCCTGGTGACCTTCACCATGGACACCAACGCCGAGATCGCCGTCGCCCGGGCCGTGGGGATCCCGGAGCTGAAGTACTTCTCGCGCATCCACTACGGCGGCGGCGCGGCGTGTTCGACGGTCCAGCAGGCGGCGATGGCGGTGGCCACCGGAGTGTGCGACGTCGTGGTGGCCTACCGGGCCTTCAACGAGCGTTCGGGTCTCCGGTTCGGTCAGGTGAACTCGGCGGTGGCGAATCAGGAGAATTCGTCGGGCACCGACAACGCGTTCTCCTATCCGCACGGACTCTCGACGCCGGCCGCGTTCGTCGCGATGGCGGCACAGCGTTACATGCACGAGTTCGGCGCCACGAGCGAGGATTTCGGCCGGATCGCGGTGGTCGACCGCAAGCACGCCGCTGTGAACCCGCAGGCCTTCTTCTACGGCAAACCGATCACTCTCGCCGACCATCAGGCCAGCCGCTTCATCGCTGAGCCGTTGCACCTGCTCGATTGCTGTCAGGAGTCCGACGGCGGGGTGGCGATCGTCGTCGTCTCGCCGGAACGGGCACGCCGACTGAAGCAGCGGCCCGTCTCGATCGCAGCCGCCGCGTCGGGCAGTGGACGCGACCAGTTCATCATGACCAGCTACTACCGCGACGACCTCACCGGCCTGGAGGAGATGGGCCTGGTCGGGCGTCAGCTGTGGCAGCAGGCCGGATTGTCGACCGACGACGTCGACGTCGCCATCCTGTACGACCACTTCACCCCGTTCACACTGATGCAGTTGGAGGAGCTCGGCTTCTGCGGCCGCGGCGAGGCCAAGGACTTCGTGTCCGAGCCCGGTTCGCTGGAAGTGGGCGGCCGGCTGCCGCTGAACACGCACGGCGGGCAGCTCGGCGAGGCCTACATTCACGGGATGAACGGCATCGCCGAGGCGGTCCGGCAGTTGCGCGGCGACTCGGTGAACCAGGTGGACGGGGCATCCGTGGCACTGGTGACCGCGGGCACCGGGGTGCCGACCTCGGGTTTGATCCTCACCGCAGAGACCTGAAGACATAAGGAGCAGGGAAATGAAATTCAATCTGGCCGGAGTGTTCGAGACCGTCGCCGACGCGGTTCCCGATCGGGTCATGCTGACCTACGAGGGAGAGAACTTCACCTACGCCGAGATGGATGCGCAGACCAGTGCGGTCGCTCACCTCTTCGCCGGGCACGGGATCGGCCGCGACGACAAGGTCGCCCTGTACCTGAAGAACAGCGTCGAGCACGTGACGGCGCTCCTGGGCATGCTGAAGATCGCCGCGGTGCCGGTGAACGTGAACTACCGATACACCGAGGCCGAACTGGAGTACATCTTCTCGAACTCCGATTCGGCGGCGATCATCGTCGAGCTTCCCGAGCACCAGCGGCGGCTGGCAGCGCTGCTCGACGCCCTTCCGGAGTTGCGCAAGGTGTTCGTCATCGGCGAGGTGACCGAGGAGTTGCGGGCGGCGATTGAGGGGTCGTCGTCGGTGGAGCTCGTCGACTTCGCCGACTGGCGGCAGCAGCCGACCGAGCGCGACTTCGCCGAGCGCAACGGCGAAGAGATCTACCTGATCTACACCGGCGGCACCACAGGCTACCCGAAGGGCGTCGTCTGGCAGCACGACGACTTCTTCCGCAAGCCGATCTCCGGCGGCAATCCGTACGGTCCGGCACGCGAGAGCTATGAGGAACTTGCCCGCGAGGTGAAGAACTTCCCGTCGATCGCCTTCCTGATCGCGGCGCCGCTGATGCACGGCGCGGCGTCGTACTCGTTGTTCACGTTCCTCTCACTGGGCGGACGACTGATTCTGGAACGCGACTTCGACCCGGAGAAGATCGTCGGCAACATCGAGCGGGACGGCACGCAGACCATCCTGATCGTCGGCGATGCGATGGGCATGCCGTTGGTGGAGGAGATGGAGCGGCGGGCCGGGGAAGTTGATCTGTCGACCCTGTTCATGATCGCCTCGGGCGGAGCGATCTGGAGCAAGAGCGTGCGCGATCGCTTCCACAAGATCAAGCCCGAGCTGGTGCTGCGCGACAACTTCGGTGCCTCCGAATCCGGCAACGACGGCGAGATCATGATGGACGAGAACGGCAACATGAAGGTGCCGCCGACCGACCGGATGATGGTGGTGGACGAGAGGTTCCACCGCATCACCACCCCGAACGAGGTCGGATACATCGCGCGCGTCGGCAACATCCCGCAGGGCTACTACAAGGATCCGGAGAAGACGGCGCGCACCTTCCCGACCATGGAGGACGGGACGCGGATCTCCGTCCTCGGCGATATGGGATACGTCGACGAGGAGGGCAACATCGTGTTCCTCGGCCGCGGCAGCCAGTGCATCAACACCGGCGGCGAGAAGGTGTACGCCGAGGAGGTGGAGGCCGCACTCCACGGGCACCCGGCCGTCGCCGACGCCCTCGTCGTGCCGATCGACGACCCGAAGTACGGCCAGCGGGTGGCTGCGGTGGTGCAGGTCGCCGAGGGGGCCGTCGAACCGACGCTCGACGAACTGCAGGAATTCTGCCGAGGGACGCTCGCCGGCTACAAGGTGCCGCGCACCATCGTGGTGGTCGACGAGGTGCGACGCACCCCCGCAGGCAAGGCCGACTACCGGTGGGCCAAGAACGCCGCGGGTTCGGTCAGCGCGTAAGCCGGGGACCGGTCGCGTCCGCTACGACGGAGCCGGGTCGACGGTCAGCCCGCCGAGCGCATCGAGCACTGCGGCGCGAGTGCGCTCCGCGGTGCGCTGGTGGAGGCTCAGCGCCTCCCAGTGCGCGCCGAGGTCGTCGTTCCGCTCCTCGGCGAGCACGGTGCCCATCCGCTCCAGGAGGGCTTGGTACCCGCGCCGATGCCACTGGTCGACGACGGCCTGTGCCAGGGCCGGCAGGTCCGCGTCGGTGGGCAGCGGCCACGGGCCCGCGGGGTTCGGCGAGGCGATCTCCATCAGGAGGTTGCGGAACGGGGCGGTGGCTCTCGGATCGGTGAAGTGTCGTGCGAGATCGGCGGGCGCGAGCGGTGCGGCGGCGTCGACGGACTCGACGACGAGGCGGAACACCTCGCCGTGCCCGGGCAGATAGAAAAGCGGTGCGTGCGCCGCGAGCCGGCCGTCGCCGACCAGCGCGCGGACGATGCTCGTCGTCAGTTCGCCGGGCGCCCACACGAGGGCGGTGAGGAATTCGCGTTCGACGGCGACGGTCGCACCGATCTCGTCGAGGGAGACCGGAATGCCGAAGTCGGCGACGTCGTCGTGCGAGGCGACGGTCTCCAGTTCGGGGCGGTCGCTCTGATCGGGGTGTGTCACGCGCGGTGCCGTTCGCCTGGTGTGTGCTGACCACCTCGACGATACGTCGACCGCGCCCGGTGATCCGGTCTTCTCCCCGATCAGATGGGGTGCCGGCAGGTAGGCATCCCGGGAGCGCGTTTCTGTCCTACCCCTGAGGCATACTGTTCTCGATCGAACATACGAGCGATTCGGGGGTGTTGGGGATGAGTGGGGGGACGACGGCGTGGCCGGCGATGGATTTGTCGGCGGTGGGGATCGGGCCGGTCTCGGAGGGGTTGGCGGAGCCGGATCAGATGAACGCTTTTCTGCGGGTGGTGTGTGATACGCGGGCGGGGGAGTCGTATCTGATGTGGCGCCGGTATATGGCGATCGCGGAGATGGTGGATCTGGCGGTGGGTTGGGCTGCTGATGCGGACGCCGATCGTGAGGCGCATCGTGTGTTGGAGCCGCGGACGATGGTGGCGGCGCGTGTGCAGGTCGGGTTGTCGGTCGGTAGCGGGGGCGCGCAGGCGATGGTCGATCGGGCTGAGGCGGCGCGTGATCGTATTCCGCACTGCGGTGAGCTGTTGCGGGACGGGGTGGTGTCGGTGCAGACCTTCAGTTTGTTGGTGTTCGAGACTGCGGCGGTGACTGATCGGGAGTTGCTGGCGTTGATCGACCTGACGCTCGCGCAGGCGTTGCGGGAGCTGGGGGCGGTGTCGAACTCTCGTGCGCAGAAGACGGCGCGGTCGGTGGTGCGGCGGATCGATCCCGAGGGTGCGCGGCGGGACCGTGAACAGGCCAGGGCCGCTGAGCGTGTGCAGTCGTTTCCGGTCGGTGGGGACATGGCGACGATCGCGATCACCGGTTCGTGTGAGGACGTCGCGCAGGCCGAGGCCGGGGTCGAGGCTACTGCGGCGGGGGTGTGCGAGAACGATCCGCGGAGCGTGGCGGCCCGGCGCAGTGCGGCGGCGTTGGCGCGGTTGAAAGGGGTGGCGTTCACGTGTGCGTGCGGTGCCGATGATTGCGCCGCGCGCCTGAGTCAGGAGGAGATCGACGCGCGGTGTGCGCGTCTGGTGGTGCATGTGGTGTGTCCCGGTTCGACTTTGGAGGGCGGGGATGAACCGGGGGTGCTCGACGGCTACGGCGCCATCGACGCCGGCTTGGTGCGCGACATCGTCGCGCGTGAGGACGTCGCGGTCCGCACGCTCGATCTGGCCGAGCTGAGTAAGGCCACCGCGCGGGCCGCGGATCGGTATCGGCCGACCGCGGCGTGTGAGGTGGCGGTGCGTACGTTGTTCGGTCAGTGCACCTGGCCGGGGTGTAGTCGGCAGGCGTGGCGGTGCGATCTGGATCATGTGTGTGAATACAATCATGCCGATCCGGCGGCGGGTGGGGCGACGTGTTTCTGCAACCTCAATCCGAAGTGCGAGTTCCATCATCTGATCAAGACTTTCGGTGAGGGGTGGCTCGATGATCAGGTGATCGATGCGCACGGAGTGATCTGGACCGAGGTGAGTACCCCGGAGGGGTTCACCGTGCGTAGTCAGGCCCTCAACACGTGGCTGCTGCCCGATCTGGGGCTGATCCCGTGCACGCACGGCGAGCCGCTGGTGCCCGGTGTGCCCGTCGCGGGTGAGGAACCGATGCGCACGAGCACCCGGCTCGAGGCCAAACACGCCTACCGGATGCGGTTGCGTGCCGAGCATCGTCGGGCCGCCCAGAGCAGTTCGGTGAACATCATCGCGCCGATGTTCGACGACGACACCCCACCCCCGTACTGAGCGCGGCTGCTGGTCAGACCTGGCCGTAGCGGGTGGCCCAGTCGATCAGCGGGGTCACCCGGCGCCAGTCCGCGCGGATCTTGTCGGCGAGGGCGGGGGTGTGGATCACGCCGTCGAAGCCGTAGTCGCGCATCGCGGTGATCGACTTGTACCGGAGCAGGTCGATCCGGGGGTGGTCCCTGGCCCAACCGCGGGGCGCGGTCTTGAGGCGGTCGCCGCCGATCTCCCAGCCTTCCTCGGTGAGCCGGTCGAGGATCTTCGCCAACTCGGCACCGTGCTTGGGGTGGTCGATCGCGGTGCGGATCGCGGCGAGTCGGTCGGCGGTCGCGTCGTAGAATCCGCCGCCGACGCGGAAGCCGGGCGCGGCGATCTCGACGTAGTAGCCGGTCGCCGGTGCGGACGCCACGAAGGCCCCCTGATGCGTCTTGTACGGGGTCTTGTCCTTGCTGAACCGGACGTCGCGGTGTGGCCGGAAGATCTTGGCGGGACCGAACTCGTCGGCGAGCACCTCGGTGAGCGCGACCATGGGGGCGCGCACCGCCGACGCGTAGACACCCTTGTTCGCCTCCCAGAAGACCTTCGAGTTGTCGACCTCCAGATCGTCGTAGAAGTCGAACGCGGCCTCGCTGAACCCGTCGAATGTCATGGCTCCGACACTAGTGCCGCAAAGCTATGAGTGAACCGCCCGTGCGTCCCGGACCTCCCGCTCGAACGCGGCGGTGAGCACCGAGGCGGGCTCGGCGTCGGCTCGGACGAGTGCGACGTGTGCCCCGGCCACGGCCAGCAGGACGCAGCGGAGACCCTCGGACTCAGTCTCGGGCACCCAGGTCCTCGGAACGATCGTCGCCCAGCGTCCGGTCCGGACGAGCGCGATCAGTCCGGCGATGGAATCGGTCTCGATCCGGGGATCGAGCTGGACGTCGTGCGCGGCGACGGTTTCGTCGAGCAGATCCCGTCCGCGCATGCCGCGCTGCAACAGGCACAGCGGCAGCCCGGCGATCGTCGGCCACGACGGGACGGGGTCGTCGCCGAGCAGCCCTAGCACCCCGACCAGCGCCAGCTTCTCGTCGTACAGAGGCGTGACGACGGTGCCGGAGGTGTCCAGGCCGCGCGGATAGATCAGGCCGGCGTCGAGCTGGAATCGGCGGATCCGCTCGAGCTGGCGGAACTGCATGCCTTCATCTCTACCACTGACGATAGGCGAGACCTATTGGTTGGTCGGAGAGCCGTCTTGGACGCCGAACACGTGGGCTTGCGACGGCGTTCGCGGTGGCCGCCTCCTTGCTCGCCGATCGCTGGCGGCTGCGACCGGCGGGACCCTTCTTCAGCATCTTCGCGCTCGGGGCCACCGCGCTGGTTCCCGCGGAGTCGGCCCGCCCGGCCGCCGGCGTCGCGCTGTCGCTGGGCTTCGCCAACCCGAACTGGGCGATTGCCGCAGCTGCGGTCCCCCTCGCCGCAATCGACTCCGGCCGTGTGGAGCGCTGGGAGCTGCGCGCGGCCCTGAGTCGCGCGGGACACCGTGTGGCGGGCACGTACGCGGGCCTGGTGCTCACAGCGGCGCTGCTGTCGCTCGGACTGTCGCCGTCGCTGACCGCGTTGGCGATGATGGCCCTGCTGTTCCCTACCGAACTCTTCATGACCCGCAACTACGCGGTCGCGATCGGCTTCTTCACCCCGCTGATCATGCTGATGACGGAGCTCGGCACGCCGACGGGGCCGGTGGAACTGCTCGTGGCACGCGGGCTGGACACGCTGATCGGCGTGGCCGCGGGGCTGGCGGCCGCGCTGCTCGTGCGGGGCCGTGCCTACGGCTGGCTGACCGGCTCCGGATCGGGCTCGTCGTCGGAATCGCGAGCTCCGGGGCTGTCGACGAAGTCGTCGTCGAGCACCTGACGCGGAGCGAACCAGGCGAGGAACACCGCGCCGGCGATCAGCACGGAGCCCAGCACCAGGCAGGCCTGCTGCATCGGCGGAACGAAGGCGGCCTCAGCGCCGCCGACGATGAAGTCGGCCAGGCCGGATGCTTGCGGCGGCAGTTGCTTGGCCACCTCGATCGCCCCGGCCAGCGACCGGGAGATCCCGTCGGCGGCCTGGTCGGCGGCGGCCGGGTCGCCGAAAGCCGCCAGCTGCCGGCGGGCGGCCTCGGCCGTCTCGCCGATCCGGCTGGTGTAGCCGGCGGCCATGAGGCTGCCGGCCAGCCCGATGCCGATGGCGGCGCCGAGCTCGCGGGCGGTGTCGTTCACGGCCGAACCGATGCCCTGGTTGTCCAGCGGGGTGTTGGACATGATCGCCGTGGTCGAGGGTGCGGTCGCCAGTCCGATGCCCACCGCGCACACGCCGAGCATGATCGCCAGCTTCCAGTAGACGTCCGGATCCCAGATGCCCATCGCCAGCACGCCGACGCCGGCCAGGGTGATGCCGACGGCGAGGACGAATCGCAGCGAATGGAAGCGGACTGCCACCCAGTTGCCGAGGAGTGCGAACACGCCCACGCCGACCACCATCGGGATCAGCGCGAACGCCGACTTCAGCGGCGAGAAGCCGTACACCAGCTGAAGCAGCAGAAGGATGAGATAGAAGACGCCGAAGGAGGCGAAGAACTGCAGGGCCACCGACAGTGATCCCGAGGCGAACGCCCGGTTCCGGAACAGGCGCACGTCCAGCAGCGGGGACTCGCGCCGCAGCTCGATCAGCACGAAGGCGACGCCGAGCACGACGCCGCCGATCAAGGTGACCAGCAACAGCGGGTCGAACCAGCCGCGCGAGGGCGCTTCGAGCAGGCCGAACACCACCCCGGTCACCGCCAGCACCGACGTGACCGAACCGACGACGTCGAAGCGGCCGGGGTCGGGGTCCTTGGAGCTGCCGATCGTGACGGTCAGCAGGAGGGTCGCCAGGGCCGACACCGCGAAGGTGATGAACACCGAGTGCCAGCTGAAGAACTGCAGCAACACCCCGGTGACGAAGAATCCCAGGATGGCGCCGACCCCGGCCACCGCCGCCCAGATGCTGACGCCGATCGGCCGCTGCTCCCGCGGTACCCCCGCGGTGATCAGCGACAGCGTGGTCGGCATGATCAGCGCCGCGCCGACCCCGGCGACGATGCGGGTCGCGATCAGCTCGGTCGGCGTGTCGACCCAGACCGCGCCCAGGGAGGCGAGTCCGAAGATCACCAGGCCGACCATCAGGACGGGTCGTCGTCCGTATCGGTCGCCGATCGCGCCGGCGGGCAGCAGCAGCGCTGCCAGGACCAGGGTGTAGCCGTCGATGATCCAGGTCATCTCCGCGCTGGTCGCATGGATGTCCCGGGCGATGTCCGGGAGCGCCGTGTTCAGAGCGGCCATCGCGGCCACCACCAGGCTGACCGCGAAGCAGGCCACCAGGATCAGCCAGACGGTGCGGAAGTTCCAGGTGCCGACACGCTCGCTGCGCCTCATGGGTAACACCCGTAACGTGTGTCACAGTGGTTGTACGGGCTCACGCCGTTCTCAACCGAAAGTGGACCGTCATGGCTTCTCACCACGTCACTCCCTCCCGCGTCTCCGTCTCCGATCTGGCGCCGGTCCGCATCCACGTGTGGCGCGTCCTGGCGTTGCTGGCCGGGCTGGTCGGCGTGCTGGCGATCATCCTGATCCTCCTCGCCGGCGCTGCCTGATCGTTCGCCGTTACGCCGCGCTCGCGGCGTGACGCTCGATCACGTCCCCGGCAGGGGGCAGTGCCTCGGCGACGTAGGACTTGGCCTTGCCGCGCAGGCTCTTGTAGGCCTTCGCGAGGGCGGCCGGCGCGGACTCGGCCTGCCGGTCGGTCACCGCCAGCAGCGCCTCGCTCGCCTCGTCCGAGTTCGCGGCCAGGTGGTCGCCGAACGACGTTCCCGCGGGCTTGGAGTCCCACAGCGGGGCAAGCGCATCCAGGAAGTCCGGCAGCATCGCCGACGTCGCGGTCACCACGATCCCGGGTTTGAACTTGTTGGCCGCGGCGTAGGCGGTCTTCACCGCCGCACCGGACATGCCGGTCTGGGCCTTCACCTGCTGGTCGATCACTGCGGCGAGGTCGTCGGACAGGGCGGCGCGCTGGTCGAGCAGGGGTGCGAGCGAAGAAGGCATGGTGCGCGGGTTCTCTTTCATTCCGGGGCGTCTCAGGACGGCCGCTGAAGAACCACGTTGCCCAGGGCGGGCGCCTCGTCGCGTTCGACGACGACGGCGGTCGCCAGCAGCCGGTCACCATCTTCCCAGGCGCGCACTCGCACCGTCTCGCCGGGGAACACCACGCCGGTGAAACTCGCCCCGAATCCGGCGGCCGCGGTCACGTCGCCGCCGAGGACCTGGTCGACGACGGTCCGGCACACCGCGCCGTAGGTGCACAGTCCGTGCAGGATGGGCCGTGGAAACCCGGCGGCCGCAGCGAACGCCGGATCGCTGTGCAGTGGATTCCGGTCGCCGCAGAGCCGGTAGAGCAGGGCCTGCTGCGGCAGCGTCGGCACCTCGATCGTGTGGTCGGGAGCCCGATCGGGGAGCGCGACGCGGTTCGACGACCCGCGTTCGCCGCCGAAACCGCCCTCGCCCTTGGCGAAGATCGAGCTGCGCGCGGTCCACAGCGGATCGCCGGCGTCGTCGATCGCCGTCGACTCCTGCACGATCACCGCCGCCGAGCCCTTGTCCTGCACCTCGGCGATCCGGGTGCGGGCGGTGGCGCTGCCGGCGGGCGGCAGCGGGCGATGCACGACGACCTCCTGACTGCCGTGCACCACCTTCGCCAGATCGATGTCCACTCCGGGGAAACGGACCTGCGGCGGCGCGGTGGCGAGGAACGTGGCGGCCACCGTGGCGAATGTGGGCAGCACCTTCGGGCGCACGTCGTCGACGTAGGCCAGCCCGGCCGGGTCCATCGGGTCGTGTGCGCCGCCGACGGCGAGGTTGTACAGGGCCACCTCGCGCGGCGTCCAAGAGAAGGTGGTCGCCGCCAGTTCGGCGCCGATCGCGACTGCGGGATCGATGGGCATGTTCGTCAGACCTCCGCGGGCACGTCGCCGGTGGACTCGGACCGCTCGGCCTTGCCGGCGGCATCGAGCGCGGCGAGGTAGCCGAAGACCAGCGCCGGGCCGATGGTCGCGCCGGGCCCGGCGTAGGTGTGGCCCATCACCGGAGCGCTGGTGTTGCCCGCCGCGTACAGGCCCTCGATCACGGAGCCGTCGGCGCGCAGCGCGCGGCCGTCGGCGTCGGTGTCGACACCACCCTTGGTGCCCAGGTCGCCGGGCACCATCTTGACCGCATAGAACGGTGCGTGGTCGACCGGCCCGAGGCTGGGGTTCGGTTTGTTGGTGAGGTCGCCGTAGTAGTGGTCGTAGCCGCTCTCGCCGCGCGCGAAGTCGTCGTCCTTGCCGTTCAGCGCGAAGCGATTGAACCGCTCGGTGGTGGAGAGCAAGGCTTCCGCGGGCACGCCCATCTTCTCGGCCAGCTCGGTCAGCGTCCCCGCCTTCACCACCACTCCGGACTTCAGCCAGCTCTTCGGAATCGGTTGTCGTGCTGTGACTCCCGCGAACAGGTAGCGATTGCGGCAGCGCTGGTCGAAGACCATCCAGGCGGGAATGTTCTCGCCGGGGCCGTCACCCTGGCCGAACTCGCCGCCGTACATCTGGTGCCCGGCCTCGACGTAGGGCAGGGACTCGTTCATGAACCGCTCGCCGCGCATGTTGACGATGAACGTGCCCGGCACGCTCCGCTCGGACAGCGCGAACCAGGGGCCCTTGGGCAGTGGGATGGTCGGTCCCCACCAGGCATCGTCCATCAGGCTCAGTCCGGCGCCGGCCTCCTGCGCGGCGCGGATGCCGTCGCCGGTGTTCGAGGCCGCCCCCGTGGTCCACTCGGTGCCGATCGGCGCGCGCTGGTACTGCGCGCGCATCTCGGCGTTGTGCTCGAACCCTCCGCTGGCCAGGATCACCCCGTAACGGGCCCGCAGCTCAGACGACTCGCCGTCGTGCTCGGTGCGGACCCCGGCGACCGCGTCGTTCTCGACGATCAGCCCGGTGAGCGGCGTGGAGAGCCGGATGTCCACGCCGGCCTGCCGGCAGCCGATCAGCAGTTCGGCGGCCAGCGCCGCGCCCATCGCGATCATCTTCCGCTTGCGGGTCTTGGACCAGGTGAAGCGTCCTCCGACTCGGGCCATCGTCGTCGCTCCCCGCCAGTGCCGCAGCCCGGTGTTGAGCCACCGATAGTCCGACTGCATCACCACCATGTTCAGCGGGGCCTTGGTGTACTGCGGATGCAGAGTCGCCAGATCGTCGCCGAGGCGGCGGGCATCGAACGGCCGGGGTTCGATCGAGCGTCCCCCGAGCCGCCCGCCGGGCGCCTCCGGGTAGTAGTCGGAGTAGTCGCGGACCCACTCGAAGTCGAGCGGGGCGTGCGCCATCAGATAGTCGAGGGCCTCGGGACCGCGATCGATGTAGGCGTCGATCTTCGCCGCGGGCGCGTGCTCGCCGATGATCGCGTGCGCATATGTGCGGGCCTGTGCGACGGTGTCGGTGACGCCGTCCCGGCGCAGCACCGAGTTGTTCGGGATCCAGACCCCGCCGCCCGAGCGCGACGTGGATCCGCCCCAGTAGGGCGACTTCTCGACCAGAACGGTGCGCAGGCCTTTGGTGGCCGCGGTCAGGGCGGCGGCCAGGCCGGCTCCGCCGGCACCCACCACGACGACGTCGACGATCTCCTGCTGCTGCGGTTTCCCCACGCGGCATCCTCACGTTAGAGCCAGAAGGCATAACTAGAACTTGTTTCAGTATTGAGGATAAACCAGAACGTGTTCTCGCGGGAGGGGTGGTCGCGCCGGACGGTCGGTGTCAGCTCAGGACGGCGGCGACCGCCTCGGCGGTCGCCTTGGCCGAACCGGGGTTCTGGCCGGTGACCAGGCGGCCGTCGACGACGACGTTGGACACGAACGGGAGGATCGCCTTCTCGTAGCGCGCGCCGCGGTCGACGGCGAGTTGTTCGGCGTTGTAGGGCACCAGGCGGTCGACCCGGGCGAGTTTCTCCTCTCGCCAGGAGAAGCCGGTCATCTTCCGTCCGGCGACCAGGTACTCCCCGTTCGACAATGTGGTGTTCAGCAGGCCGCAGTAACCGCGGCAGACCGCGGACACCACCTTGCCGTCGTCGAACAGCTCGCGGGTGATCCGTTGCAGCCCTTCACCGTCGGTGAAGTCGTACATCACCGCGTGGCCGCCGGTGAAGTAGATCGCGTCGACGTCTGCGGCATCGATCTGGTTCGGGCTCGCAGTGGTCTCCAGCAGGGAGAATCCGCGAGCCTCGAACACCTCCCACGCGTGGGTGAGCTCGGACATCCAGAGCCCCGTCGGGTGTGCGGGGTCGCTGTAGTGGGCGACGTTGGTGACGACGTGGAGGATGTGCTTGGGCATAGCCCCGTCATGAATGTTGACGACGTTTACATGCGCAACGTTAGCCGCCCGGGGTGGGCGTCGTCAACGACTCGGGTGGCGGGTGGGTGGCGGGCGTGGCGGCGACTGGACGTCTGGGCGGTCAGGCGCCGCCGGCGGACGGGAGCGTCAGCAGGGCGGTGAACGCGCTGCGCACATGTCCGGCGACGGCCTCCGGGGAATCGGCCCGCAGCTTGCCGTCCAGGTACAGACTCGCCATGCCGTGGGCGAAGGCCCAGCCCGCTTCGGCGAGCGCGGCGGCGTCGGCGCCGGGGAAGACGAGGCGCATGGCGGTCTCCAGCAACTGGTGGATCCGGGCGGCGGCCTCGACGCGCTGGTCGTTCTCCTCGTCGCACGGTTTACTGAACATCACCCGGAACAGGGCGGGGCGGCGCAGGGCGAACTCGACATAGGCCACGGCGAACTCCGCGAGGTCGGCCGGGGTCTCTGGGAGGGGCTGGCCGATGGTCAGATCGGCGAGGAGATCCCGCAGTCCCTCGCCGGCGAGGGCGGACTCGAGGGCATTCCGGTCGGCGAAGTGCCGGTAGAGGGCGGGGGCTGAGACGCCGACGTCGCGGGCGACGGCGCGCAGTGAGAACGGCTCGTCTGCTTCGAGCATGCGCATCGCGCTGCCGAGGGCGGCCGCCCGGAGATCGCCGTGATGGTAACCGCTCCGCGTAGAAGTTGACACCGTTCACATACCTCGCTAATTTCGATGTTATCAACGTAAACATACCCCGAAAGGCATTCCATCTGGACTCCGCAGCGCCGCTGACGCCGTTCCGGGAGTGGGCCGATGCCGCCAAGAGCGGCGGAGCACGGGTCTGGATGCAGATCAATCACCCGGGGCGGCAGGTCGGCTCGGACATGCCGGGCGTCGCCTGGGCCGCGTCGGCGGTCGGCGTCGACCTGGGTAAGAACAGCAAGCGTTTCGCCGAGCCCGTCGCAATGACCGCGGATCAGATCCACGCGACGGTCGACCGCTTCGCCGTCACGGCGCAGCGGGCGGAGGAGGCCGGGTTCGACGGAGTGGAAATCCACGCCGCGCACGGCTATCTGTTGTCGCAGTTCCTGTCTCCGCTGGCGAACCGCCGCACCGACGAGTGGGGCGGAAGCCTGGAGAATCGGGCCCGGCTGCTACTCGACGTCGTCCGTGCGGTGCGCCGAGCGGTCTCGCCGTCGTTCGCCGTGGCCGTGAAGCTCAACTCGGCGGACTTCCAGCGCGGCGGATTCGGCGCCGACGACGCCGCACGCGTGATCGACCTGCTGGCGCCGCTGGGCGTCGACCTCGTCGAGCTCTCCGGCGGCAGCTACGAGGCGCCGGCGATGACCGGGCAGGCCGGTGACGAGCGGACCCGAACCCGCGAGGCGTACTTCCTCACGCTGGCCGAAGAACTCGCCGCCTCCAGTCCGCTGCCGCTGATGCCGACCGGCGGGATCGTCCGGCTGCCGGTCGCCGAGGAGGTGCTGGCCGGCGGGATCTCGGTGGTGGGCATGGGCAGCGCGCTCGCCGTCGACGCGGGTCTGGTGAACCAGTGGAGGTCCGACCGCGAGGCCGCGGTGCACCTGCGGCCGGTGCGGATGAACGACAAGGCCGTCGCGTCGGCCGCCGGGATGGCCCGGATCCGGCAGCAGTTGCGCAGGCTCGGCCGCGGCCGCGGCACGAGGCCGGGGATGGATCCGCGGGTCGCGCTGGTGAAGGAGATGATCCTGCAGCGGGTGGCGCTGCGGCGTTACCGCCGCTGGCTCGGTGGGCGTACGGAGTGGCGCGCCGAACTCAGCTCGGCTCCGGTGCGTGGCCGAGGCTGAAGACAGCGCCCATCGGATCGGTCACCGTGGCGAGTGTTCCGTACGGGGTCCGCTCGGCTCCGCGCACGATGCTCCCGCCGAGCTCGAGGGCCCGAGCGGCCGTCGCCGCGACGTCGTCGGCGTAGAGGTAGACGCTCCACGACGTCGGGACCTCGCCGGGCAGCGGCAGAGCGTTCGCATCCATCAGGCCCGCGTAGGCGGTGTCGCCGTAGAACAGCTGGGTGTAGCCGCCCGGTGCGCCCGGGACCGGCTCGGGGCGTGCGCCGAAGACGTCGCGGTAGAAGCCCAGGGCCTGCGCCCGGTCGCGGCTGTGGCATTCGAACCAGTAGGGCGCGCCGTGCACGCCCCACGCGCGGAACCCCGGATGATCGCCGGACTGCCAGTAGCCCACGGCCGCTCCAGCGGAGTCCCGAGCGTAGCCCAGTACACCGAGGTCGCCGACGGCCATCGGGGGAAACACCTCCTCGCCGCCGAACGCGACGATCCGCGCCGCGGTCGCCTGGGCGTCGTCGGTGCGCAGGTAGACGTTCCAGACGTCTGCCGGGCCGCCGGCCTCGGGCAGGTGAGGCGCCAGGCCGGCGATGGGGTCCCCGTCGAGCGTGAAGTCGCGGTAGCCCGCGAACTCCGGGTTCGGCGCCTTCGCCTCCCACCCGAACAGGGCGCCGTAGAACTCGACGGCGCGTTCGGGATCGGAGCTGGTGAGGTCGAACCAGATGGGAGCGCCGTCGGGCGCGGAGTAGTCAGCCATGCGCCCGATTGTGCTCCGGTGGGCCGCCCCGTGTGAAGTTCCCTGCGCGGGGCGGACCGCGGTGTCCTCCGGAACTGCTGCAAGCAGATCCGCTCCCCGCAGCGAGGGCCGCGCGGAGCCGCGGTCCGCCAGCACGATGGGCACATGGATCACGACACACAGACACCGCATTTCGGCCGGCGAGAACGCGAGGCTCTGCAGAGCCGGCGAGTGCTCGTCCTGGACGGCCCCCTCGACGACGACAACGGCACCCTCCTGATGACCCAGTTCCTGGGACTGGCCGCCGAGGATCCGGCGGCGGAGATCGCCCTCTGGATTCACTCGCCCGGCGGCTCGGTCCCGGCGATGCTGGCGATCCGGGACATCACCCGGCTGATTCCCTGTGACGTCTCGACGCTGGCGCTCGGGCTGGCCTGCAGCGCCGGACAGTTCCTGCTCTCTGCCGGGACACCCGGGAAACGCCGCGCGCTGCCCCATGCCCGCATCCTGATGCACCAGGGTTCGGCCGGAATCGGGGGAACGGCCGCCGACGTCGAGCTGCAGGCCGGCGACCTGCGGCACACCCGGGACACCGTACTCGGCCTGATCGCGCAGGACACCGGTCAGCCGATGGATCGGATCTTCGCCGACTCCCTGCGCGACCGCTGGTACACCGCCCGGGAGGCGGTCGAGTACGGATTCGTCGACGAGGTGGTGGACGATTTCGCCGTCATCGTGCCGCGGGGGTCGCGGACCGGTTTCGAGATGCCGTCCGGCGGCGGCCGATGAGCACGTACACGATTCCCCACGTGATCGAACGGACTCCCGGCGGCGAGCGTCATGTCGACGTCTATTCGCACCTGCTCGCCGGCCGCATCGTGTATCTGGGAACCGCGATCGATTCCGGGGTGGCGAACGCGCTCGTCGCGCAACTGCTGTACCTGGAGTCCGATTCTCCCGACCGCGACATCGAGCTCTACATCAACTGCGAAGGAGGCGATCCCGCGGCGATGCTCGCCGTGTACGACACGATCCGCTACATTCGGGCGCCGGTCGCCACCACCTGCGTCGGGCAGGCGGTGTCCGTCGGCGCGGTGCTGCTGGCCGCGGGCGCTCCGGGGAAGCGATCGGCGACGGCGCATTCGCGGGTCGTGCTCCACCAGCCCGCGGCGGAGGGGTATCGGGGAGCGATTCCCGACCTGATCCTGCAGGCGGACGAACTGGTGCGGGTGCGCGGTGACATGGAGCAGATCCTGGCGCGCCACACGGGCCGATCGGAGCAGCAGTTGCGAGCCGACACCGATCACACCCGGGTGCTCACCGCCGCCGGCGCACGGGAGTACGGACTCATCGACCAGGTGGTCGACGAGCGGTGACCGCCTGGCGGCGCCGGAATCGTCAGGCCGCCAGGGCGTACAGTCCTCGCACGGATGCCGAGGTCTGCGGCGTCGCCGGAACCCGGAGCCGTAAGCCGACCTCGACGGCGACGTCGGCGACACTGCGGTCGAGCGCCCCGGCAACCGCTTCAAGCATCTCGCTCGACGGATCCTTGAGGCCGCGTTCGATCTCCGACAGGTACTGGGGCGAGATGCCGGCCCGTCGCGCCGTGTCGGCCAGTCGCTCTCGGCGTTCGTGTCGAAGCGAGCGCAGGTGGTCGCCGAGTTCTTCGCGGAACAGGCGATTGGAGATCCTCGTCCTCATGAAGGCAGCCTACGTCGCGCCGGCATGGGCGCCCGGCGTGTTCTGCTGTGAGCAGACGGCTGTGCTACCAGTAGCCGTCGGGGTCGGCGGCGGGGGATTCGCGGGGGAGGATGCCCTCGGACACCCCGTGATCGATGGACGCCGACAGCCGCGGGCAGGTCGGCAGCATCGCGGGATTGCCGCCGCCGGCCCGGATCTCGGCGATCTCGACGCAGCGGGCCAGCGCGTCGTCGTTCCATTGGACGCTGGTGTGATGGGGGCTGGTCTTCTTGACGAGGACGCACGCATGACAGGCGCGGCATTCGAGCGGAGTCATGCCGCCGCGCAGATAGTGCCGCTTGTCCCGGGCCGTGGCCGCCGCGATCTCCGCGAGCCGCAGCGGATCGCCCGTGTAGTCCGGCGCCTTGGCCCAGGGCAGGTCGGGCCCGCTCGCGAACTCCCGGTGCCCGGTGGTCATCGGACCGAACTGTCTTCCGGGGTGCTCCCGGCCGCGGCTTCGCGGGCCTGCGTGGCGTCCTTCTCCTGAGCCTGTCGCCGAAGGTTCTCCTGGATCTCCACGTTCCAGTTCTCCAGTGCCTTGGCCGTGTCGATCTCGTACTCGAAGCGATCGGTCATCTCGTCGGTCACGTCGTCGGCGTCGACGTAGAACTGCTCGTACCAGCGGCGCAGCTGGTAGACCGGGCCGTCCTCCTCGACCAGGAGCGGATTGTCGATGCGCGTCTTGTGCTTCCAGATCTCCACGTCCTGCAGAAAGCCCACCTCGATCCCGGCGGTGATCTTCTCGGCCATCTTGTCGGCCTGCTCGGGCGAGAGACCCTGCGGGACCTTGGCCATGACGCCGAACATCAGCACGAAGGAGTTCGCGTCGATCGGGTAGTGGCAGTTGGTGAGGATGGTCTCCACGGCGTACTCGCCGTAGTACTGCACCATCGGATTCAGCATGTAGGACGGCCCGTAATACGCGGCGATCGACTCCAGCCGGGTGTCGCCGTACGCGGCGGAGATGCCGACGTCCGGTCGGCCGTGGCTGTTCATGTACTGCGCCGCGGTCTGCCCTTCGAAGACGTTCTTGAAGTAGTCGGGCAGGGCGTAGTGGACGTAGAAGAAGTGCGCCATGTCGACGACGTTGTCGATGATCTCGCGGCAGTTGGAGCCGGTGATGACGAGTTTGTTCCAGGTCCAGGAGGTCCACTCGTCGGAGCCGTGCTCGGGCAGTTCCGGGATCACACAGTCCTCGGGGGGCGGATTGCCCTCGGGGTCGTTGTAGACGAACGCCTGGCCGTTGCGGATCATCGTGGGCCAGGTCCGGGTCTTGGCCAGCTTGGGGTTGCGCTTGGCGTACGGGACCTGCGCGCACCGGCCCTTCCCGTTCCACTGCCAGCCGTGAAACGGGCAGGCGATGTTGTCGCCGCGGACCGTGCCGCGGCCCAGGTCGGCGCCCATGTGCCGGCAGAACGCATCCAGGGCCTTGATCTGACCGGTCGAGTCGGCCCACACCACGAGCTTGGTGCCGAAGATCTCGAGCGAGTGCGGCTTGCCGTCGGTGTACTCCTCGGCCAGGCCGATGCAATGCCAGCCGCGCGCGAATCTGGTCGGTGGCGTTCCGGTGTCGATCTCTCGCACGCCGCTTTCGGTGGTCGTCATGGTCGCGAACCCTCCTCGATGACTAGGCCTGATGACTCAATACTAGAACACGTTTCATCAAAAACGAGAACGTGTTCTAATATTGGGGAAGCGATCCCCACGAAAGGGAACGACGAACAGATGGGAGAGGCCATGGATGCCCCGCACAGTGACGCCGGCCGACAGGTCTTGGAGAGGATCAACGCCCTGCTGCCTGAACTGGCCCAGCGGGCTCAGGCGACCGAGGACGCCCGCCGCGTGCCCGACGAGGTGGCCGCGATGCTCGCCGAGACCGGCTTCTTCAAGCTGATGCAGCCCGCCCAGTGGGGCGGCTATCAGGTGGACCCGGTCACCTTCTACGAGGCGGTCCGGCGGATCGCCTCGGCCTGCGGCTCCACCGGCTGGGTCGCCGGCATCATCGGCATCCACAACTGGCACCTGGCGCTGTTCGATCAGCAGGCGCAGGAGGACGTCTGGGGCGCGGACCCGTCGGTGCGCATCTCGTCGTCGTACGCCCCGATGGGCGCCGGCGAGGTGGTCGACGGCGGCTACATCGTGAACGGTTCGTGGGCGTGGTCGTCCGGCTGCGACATCGCGGACTGGGTAGTGGTGGGCGGCCCGGTGTTCAAGGACGGGAAGCCGGTCGACTTCGTGAGCTTCCTGATCCCGCGCGAGGACTACACGGTCCGCGACGTGTGGCACGTCGTCGGTCTCCGGGGCACCGGTTCCAACACGATCGACGTCAAGGACGCCTTCGTGCCGCGCCACCGCATGCTGAGCTTCCGCACGATGAGCATGGGCGAGGCGCCGGGGCTGGACCGCAACACCGCGCCGGTCTACCGGATGCCGTGGGGCACGATTCACCCCAGCACCATTTCGACGCCGATCGTCGGCATGGCTTACGGCGCGTACGAGGCGCACGTGGAGCACCAGGGCAAGCGGGTGCGTGCGGCCTACGCGGGCGAGAAGTCGAAGGACGATCCGTTCGCCAAGGTGCGGATCGCCGAGGCGGCGAGCGACATCGACGCCGCATGGCGTCAGCTGTCGGGCAATCTGCAGGCCGAGTACGACCTGATCCTGGCGGGCGAAGAGGTGCCGATGGACCTTCGTCTGGCCGCCCGGCGTGATCAGGTCCGTGCGACCGGTCGGGCGATCTCCGCGATCGACCGGCTCTTCGAGAACTCCGGTGCGCACGCGCTGGAGGACGGCACGCCGATCCAGCGGTTCTGGCGGGACGCGCACGCCGGTCGCGTGCACGCCGCCAACGATCCGGAACGGGCGTACGTGGCCTTCGGCAACGGCGAGTTCGGCTTGCCGCTCGGCGACACGATGGTGTGAGGAGGAGTGAACCCAGTGTCTGATTACGGACCCATCCGCTCCCTGGGCTACATGCGGATCGACGCGACCGATGTAGCGGCCTGGCGGGAGTACGGACTCAAGGTCCTCGGCATGGTCGAGGGTTCCGGCTCGGTTCCCGGTGCGCTCTACCTGCGCATGGACGACTTCCCGGCCCGCCTCGTCATCGTGCCGTCGGACCGTGATCACCTGGCGTCGTCCGGGTGGGAGTGCGCGAACTCCGCTGGGCTGCAAGAGGTCCGGGACCGCCTCACGGCGGCCGGGGTCGAGTTCCGCGAGGGCACCGACGAGGAGAAGGCCGACCGCCGGGTCGACGAGCTGGTCGTCTTCGCCGATCCCGACGGCAACGTGCTGGAGGCGTTCTGCGGCGTCGCCCTGCAGCACCGCCGGGTGGTGAGCCCGTACGGGCACACCTTCGTCACCGGCGAGCAGGGGCTCGGGCACGTGGTGCTCACCACCAGCGACGATGCCGCATCGCTGGCCTTCTACCGGGACGTACTCGGCTTCCGGCTGCGCGACTCGATGAAGCTGCCGCCCCAGGTGGTCGGGCGCGCCGAGGGCGACGATCCGGCGTGGCTGCGCTTCTTCGGGTGCAATCCGCGGCACCATTCGCTGGCGTTCCTGCCGATCCCGAACAGCACCGGCATCGTGCATCTGATGGTCGAAGTGGAGAACTCCGACGACGTCGGGCTGTGCCACGACCGCGCGCTGCGGCGCAAGGTGCCGATGTCGGCGACGCTCGGACGCCACGTCAACGACCTGATGCTGAGCTTCTACATGAAGACCCCGGGCGGATTCGACGTCGAGTTCGGCTGCGAGGGAAGGCAAGTGGACGACGACGAGTGGATCGCCCGTGAGTCCACTGCGGTGAGCCTGTGGGGACACGACTTCACCATCGGATTCAAGGGGTAGCGTGATGGCGCCGCTCTCGCCGTACGGCACGTCGGAGTTCGACTCGCGGCAGTTCCGCACCGCGATGGGGCAGTTCTGCACCGGTGTCACCATCATCACCAGCGTCGATCCCGACGGCGCGCCGGTCGGCTTCGCGTGCCAGAGCTTCGCGGCGCTGTCGCTGGATCCGTCGCTGGTGATCTTCTGCCCGATGAAGCAGTCGCGGACCTGGCCGCTGATCTCCGATCGCGGCGCCTTCTGCGTCAACGTCCTCGCGCATCGGCAGCAGGAGGTGAGCGCGCAGTTCGGTGCACCCGGCGGCGACAAGTTCGCCGGGGTCGACTGGGACGCGTCCCCGCTCGGCCTTCCGGTGATCCGCCACTGCCTGACCTGGGTCGAGTGCACCGTGGAGAACGTGCTCGACGGCGGCGACCACTTCATCGTCGTCGGCCGGGCGCAGACTCTCGGCGAGGTGCTCCAAGACAAGCCGTTGCTCTTCTACCGCGGCGGCTATCTCTCCACCGAGCACCCGCGCGTGACCCCCGCTCAGGAGCAGCTGAACGAGTTCCTCACCTGGACCGGAGGTGACGAGTGGCTGTAGACCCGGTGTCGCAGGCCGACGTCACCGCACCGCTGCGGGCGGCCGTCGCCGAGGCCGAGAAGCTCATCGCCGCAGCGGATTTCGCCGAGACCGACACGGATCTGGCGGAGGGCTACGACTATCTCGCCGGGAGCATCGCCGCGGTGCTCCAGCAGGCCCGCACCCACGACAAGGTGCACCCGGTGCTGCACACGTCGACGGGGCCGTACACCAAGATGGGCCTGGACAATCCGGACACCCTGTACTACCACGCGGACGTGGTCCCCGAGGGCACGTACGTGGTGCGGGGGACGCGCGGCAGCACCGTCGACCTGAGCTTCCAGGTCCTGCGCGGGGACTACACCCCGAGCAAGGTGCCGGGCGGAGACGACGCCTTCGACGACCGCCGGATCCGCATCGGCGCCGACGGTGCGTTCGAGCTGACCTTCGGGCCGCCCCGCGACGAGCCCGGCGACGACTACTTCGTGCTCGGCGACGGCGCTTCGATGCTCGCCGTGCGGGAGGTCTACGGTGACTGGAACGCCGAGCGGAAGGGCACGGTGACCGTCGAACGGATCGACACCGCCGGCGAGCCGGCGCGGGAGCTCGACGTCGCGCGCGTCGCGCGCCAGTACCGGACCGCGGCGAAGCTCCTGCTGTCCCGCATCCACACCTGGTTCAACTTCCCGAAATGGTTCTATCTGGGTGAGCCGGTCAACACGCTCACGCCGCCCCGACCGACCCCCGGCGGGCTGAGTACCCAGTTCTCGTCCGTCGGGCATTTCGACCTGGGTCCCGGCCAGGCGATGGTGATCACGGTCCCGCGCTCGACCTGCCCCTACCAGGGCTTTCAGCTGGGGAGTCTCTGGTACATCTCCCTGGACTACGTCAACCACCAGACCAGTCTGAATTCGGTTCAGGCGCACTGTGATCCGGACGGAATGATCAGGATGGTCGTCGCCCACGAGAATCCCGGCGTCGTGAACTGGATCGAGACCACCGGTCGCCGCCGCGGCATCCTGCAGTTCCGCTGGCAGCGCACCGACGGACCGGTCGACGCGCAAGCCGGTCCGGTGTGCGAGGTGGTCGATCTCGACGACGTGCCGTCGCGCCTGCCGTTCTACACCGGCAACCGGATCGACGACGACGGGTGGGCGCGCAGGATCGCCGACCGGCGCCGCGGCTTCGCGGAGCGGATGCCCGGATGAGCGGACTGCTGGACGGCAAGGTGGTCGTGGTCTCCGGGGTGGGGCCGGGCCTGGGCCGAGCGCTCTGCCTGCAATCGGCCGCGCACGGTGCGAAACTGGTGCTCGCCGCCCGGACCGAGTCGCGGCTGAACGAGATCCGGGACGAGATCGTCGCGTCCGGCGGCACTGCGCTGGCGGTGCCGACCGACATCACCGACGACGCTCAGGTCGACGAACTGGTGCGTGCGACGGTGGACGAGTACGGCGGCGCGGACGTCCTGATCAACAACGCATTCGCCACGCCGTCGATGAAACCGCTGGCACGCACCGACTTCGGTCAGATCGCCGCGAGTGTGGACCTCACTGTGCTGGGCACGTTGCGGGTGATCAAGGCCTTCACCGCGGCCCTCGAGGAGTCCCGGGGCTCGATCGTCAACATCAACTCGATGGTGATCCGGCACTCGGAGCCCCGCTACGGCAGCTACAAGCTCGCCAAGGCGGCACTGCTGGCGATGTCGCAGACTCTCGCCACCGAGCTCGGCGGAAAGGGAATCCGCGTCAACAGCGTCGCGCCCGGGTACATCTGGGACGATCAGCTCAAGTGGTACTTCGGCAAGATCGCCGAGAAGTACGGGATCTCGGCGGAGCAGGTGTACGAGCAGACCGCGGCCAAGAGTGACCTCGGGAGGCTCCCCGAGCCCGACGAGATCGCGCAAGCGGCGGTGTTCCTCGCCTCGGACCTGGCCAGCGCCGTCACCGGGCACACCCTCGACGTGAATTGCGGTGAATACCATGACTGACTCCGACTTCAACACAGCCGTCGGGACGGTGGACGACCTCCACGAATCGGCCACGCGCGCGACCGGGCTGACCGATTTCGGCACGGATCCGGCGTATCGCGAAGCACTGCAGGTGCTGCTCGACTCCTACCGGGACGAGGCCGGGCTCACGCCGCTCGGCTCCAAGATGTTCCGCTACTTCCTCAAAGGCGCGCTGGTGGCCCGGCTGCTGAGCGAGGTGGGGTGGCAGGCGAATCCGGGGTATGCGGAGGTCCCGATCACCCGGCCGGTGTTCGTCACCGGTCTGCCCCGCACCGGGACCACCGCGCTGCACCGACTGCTCTCGGCCGACCCCGAGCACCAGGGGCTTCAGACGTGGCTTGCCGAGTATCCGCACCCCCGGCCGCCGCGGGAGGCGTGGGCGAGCGATCCCGTGTTCCAGCAGATCGATGCCGGGCTGAGCCGGCATCACGTGGAGAACCCAGAGTTCATGGGGCTGCACTACATGGGCGCCGGCGAGGTCGAGGAGTGCTGGCAGCTCCTGCGGCAGGACATTATGTCGATCTCCTACGAGTCCCTGGCGCATGTGCCGTCGTACTCGGCCTGGCTCGCGCAGCAGGACTGGACGCCCGCCTACGCCAGACACAAGCGGAATCTGCAACTGATCGCGCTGAACGACCCGGCCAAGCGCTGGGTGCTGAAGAACCCGAGTCATCTCTTCGCGCTGGACGCGCTGATGTCCGTGTACCCGGATGCGCTGGTGGTGCAGACGCACCGCGCACCGGAGACCATCGTCGCGTCGATGTGCAGCCTGGCCGCGCACGCGACGGCGGGCTACTCCACGGTCTTCACCGCGGAACGGATCGGAGCGACGCAGCTGGACCTGTGGTCGCGCGGCCTGCGGGAGTTCACCCGAGCGCGCCAGAAGTACGATCCCGCGCAGTTCGTCGACGTCGACTTCGACGAGCTGCGCGCCGACCCGCACGGCGTCGTCGAGAAGGTCTACGCGGCGCTGGGCACCGAGCCGACCGACGAGGCGCGCGCGGCGATGGACGCCCTGGACGCCGAGTCCCGTTCGGGGGATCGCCGCCCGCAGCACCGCTACTCGCTCGGCGACTACGGTCTCACCGTCGAGCAAGTCCGCTCCGCTTTCGCCTGACCCGATACGGCGAATCGGCCGGGAGCGACGGCGTCACCCGGTGAACCGCGCGAAGGACCGCGCCAGAACGTCGGTGAACTCGTGGGGATCTTCGACGGCGGCGGGGTCGGAGTTGACGCCGACGAAGGCGGTGCCGTCGTAGGTGAGCAGCCCGACGTTGATCGCCGCCCCGGACTTCGGGGCGAACGGGACCAGCGTCCGCACTTTCGCGCCGCAGAGATAGACCGGCACAGGTGGGCCCGGGACGTTGGTGGCGGCGACGTCGACGCCCTTCATCAGCATTCCGGCCAACTGCTCGGTGGCCGGGCCGGGTAGCAGTGCCATCGCCTTGTAGATCACCTCGGAGAGATTCAGCGCCGGGTCGCGCCGGGCGTCGTCGACCACCCGATGCAGCTCCCGCAGACGCGCGGCGGGGTCGACGGCGGTGCACGGGACCAGGAACCTGGCGGGCACCCAGTGATTGCCGGTGGGGGCGTCGCCGGGTGAGCGCTGGTCGACCGGCATGTTGACCCGGAATGCGGTGAGCGGCCGGCCATGCGTGCGGTGGTACGTGTCGACCGCGTCGGCCACCGCGGCGATGAAGACGACGTTGAGGGTGACGCCGGCTGCGCGCGCCGCCTGCCTCAGCGGGTCCAGCGGCACGTCGACGACGGTGAAGACGCTAGCGAGCGACCGCCCGGACATCCACGACGACTTCGGCTCGCTCTGCGGAGCAAGCATGGCGGCAGCCGCCGCGGCGGTCCGGCCGGCCGTCGCGGTGGAGGCCAGGGGGTCGGTGAGCAGGGCCAGGGCGGCCCGGGCGGAGGCTTTCGCCGTTCCGCGCAACGTCTCCAGCAGGGCGCCGATCTCGAACTCGGCGGCCTGGAGCACCCGGTCGGCGAACCCGGCGGGACGCGGCTCGGGCACTGGTGGCAGCGGACCGAGATCGCCCGGACTCGCCTGCAGGTCGAACAGAGCGGCGCTCATCGCCAGCCCGCCCATGCCGTCGGCCACCGAATGGTGGATCTTGATGACGATCGCGGCGCGGCCGTCGTCGTGCAGGCCGGTGAGGACGGCGATCTCCCACAGCGGGCGGGACCGGTCGAAGTCGGCCTCGCTCATCCGCGCGGCGTAGGCGAGTGCTCCGGCGATGTCGGAGTCCTCGTCCGGGAGCCGCCGCCACCGGAGGTGGTAGTCGGGATCGAAGTGCGGGTCGGTCTCCCAGCGCGGTGGCGCCGGTGAGAACGGGCTGCCAACGGCCCGCTGGCGCAGCCGGGGAAAGACCCGGGTGAGCCGGTCGGTGCGGGCGGCGAGCTGCGTGCGGTCGGGCGTCGTCTCCAGGACCGCCAAGGCGATGATGCCCGAGCGCAGCAGCGGGTCGCCTTCGATGCCGTACATCACGGCGTCGAACGCGCCCATCCGTTCGTCCCTGGCGGCCACGCCTCCGATCGTCTCAGGTCGGCGGCGGTCACCACGCCAGGTTGCGCAGGTTCCGCTTCAGGAGATCCCGGACAGTGCGCGCCGCGGCGATCCGAAGAGCTGGGCGTCGGCCTGCGCTCGTTTGAAGAACAGGCCGATGTCGTGCTCGGCGGTGATCCCGATACCGCCGTGCAACTGGATCGCCTGACCGCTCACCGTCACAAAGCCCTCGGAGCAGTAGACGTGGGCGGCCGCGGCGAGGGCGGCGGCGTCCGGATCGTCGTCGGCGACCGCGGCCACCGCGGCCGCCGACATCGATCGCATGGTCTCGACGAGTACGTACATGTCGGCCATCGTGTGCTTGAGAGCCTGGAACGAGGCCAGGGGGCGGCCGAACTGCGTGCGCGCCGTCGTGTGTTCCACGGTCAGCGCCAGCGCGCCCGCGGCGCCTCCGGTCTGCTCGGCAGACAGCAGCGCCCAGGCGAGCGTGCGCAACCGGTCGGACAGCCCCGTCGGGGCCGGGATGGTCTCGGACGGGGTCTGATCGAAGTGCACCCGGGCGAGCGGCCGGGTCGGGTCGAGCACGGGCAGGCCGGTCACGGTGACCCCCGGAGCATCGGCGTCGACGTGGTGCAGAGTGACGCGGTCCGGTCCCGCAAGGACCAGGAAGGAGTCCGCTGACTCGCCGTCGATCACGTACTCGGCGGCGCCGCTGAGCAGGCCGGCCTCGGCCGTGACGCCGGGGGCGTCCCAGCCGGAGACACCCGCCCAGCACAGGGCGATGATGTGCTCGCCCGTGGCGACGAGCGGAAGGAGCCGGGCGCACGACGCCGGGTCACCGGTCGCCAGCAGCGCGTCGATCGCCAGCACCGTGGTCAGCAGCGGCACCGGAGTCAGTGTCTCGCCGAGCGTCTCGATCACCACGGCGCTCTCCCGCGAAGTCGCACCTGCGCCGTCGTAGTGTTCGGGCACGGAGAGCGCCGCCACCCCGACGTCGCCGCTCAGCGTCTGCCAGAGCTCGGCGTGGTACCGGTGCTCGCTGGTGAGTGCGGCCCGCATCGCGGCGGGGCCGCCGCCGCGGCGCACCACGTCGCGGACTGCGTCGGCCAGCGCGCTGTGCTCATCCATGCCCGGTGCTCCTTGCGCTCGTCTCGCTCCGTGAGCTTGTCTCGCCCCTTGAGCTTGTCTCGCCCCTTGAGCTTGTCGAAAGGTCCTCCAGAATCCGCTGCCGATGCCACGCCGGCGTGCCCCACGCGGACCGGAGGGCCCGGGCTTTGGTCAGGTAGAGACTCAGGTCGTGCTCCGCGGTGTAGCCGATCGCGCCGAGCACTTGCAGGGAACGCCGTGCGGCGAGGTCGGCGGCGTCCGAGGCGGCGACCTTGGCCGCCGAGACGTCGAGCCGGTCCCCGGTGACAGCCGCGCCCCAGATCAGCGGCCGGGCCATCTCCACGGCGATCGCCACGTCCGCGAGATGATGCTTGACCGCCTGGAACTCGCCGATCGCCCGGCCGAACTGGTGGCGTGCCTTGGCGTAGTCGGCGGCGATCTCCAGCATGGCCGAGGCGAGGCCCAGCGACTGCGCCGCGGTGGCGAGCGCACCGAGGTCGAGATGGTTTCGACGCGGTCTCGCCCTGGCGGGCTCGACCGGCTCAACCATCGAGGTGGTCGGCTCAGCCATTGAGGTGGCCGGATCGACCATCGGTGCGACCGGCTCCACCTCAGCCACGCAGCGGGTGGGGTCGACGGTGGGCAGGGCGGTTCCCGCTCGTCCCCGGAACAGGCCGTCGTCGGTGACGAGGTAGACCGCGGAGTCGTCCGGATCGGCGGCGCGGGGCTGGCGCGGCGGTGCCGCGCAGGTGGCGAGGCGCTTACCGCTCAGGAGCGCAAGCAGTTCGTCGTCGAGTCGTGCGTCGCTCAGCAGGGCCGGAACCACCGCGAAAGTCTCCGCCACCGGTCCGGGCAGGCAGGCGCGGCCGAGCTGTTCGACGGCCACCACCATCTCGACGGCGCCGGCGCCGCTGCCGCCGAGGTCGTCGTCGACCAGGAGCCCGGTGATGCCGGCCTCGGCCAGCGCCCGGTACACGGCCAGTCCCGGTGCGTGATCACCGTCCGCCCAGGCGCGGGCCACGGTGACGCCGCCGGAACGAGCGGTGATCGCCGCGACGGTCTGCGCCAGATCGTCGTGCAGGGAATCGAGTCGGAAATCCATCGTCAGCGGCCTCCGCGGGGTAGGCCGAGCAGGCGCTCGGCGATCACATTGCGCTGAATCTCGTTGGTACCGGCGTAGATCGGTCCGGAGAGCGAGAACAGGTAGCCGTCGAGCCAGGGCGTCGGCAACTCGGCGTCCGAGCCGAGGAGGTCCAGCGCGGTCTGGTGCGCGGCGATGTCCCACTCGGACCAGAAGACCTTGTTGATCGACGACTCCATGCCCAGCTGTCCGCCCGCGGCGAGTCGGCTGACGGTCTGATATGTGGAGAGCTCGTAGGCGCGGGCGCCGATCCAGGCGTCAGCCACCGCGGCGTCGGCGCCTGCGGCGGACGGCGTCTCGTCGCGCCGTTCTCGCCAGAGGTCGATCAACCGATCCGTGGTCGCCAGGAACCGCCCCGGTGAGCGGAGCGAGAGACCGCGTTCGTTGGCGGCGGTGCTCATGGCCACCTTCCAGCCGTCGTTCACCGCCCCGATCACGCCGGACGTTCCCGGGTCGGCGGGGTCGTCGGGCACGAAGACGTCTTCCAGGAACAGTTCGGCGAAGCCGGCCTCACCGTCGAGCTGGGCGATCGGGCGTACCGTGACGCCGGGTGCGCGCAGGTCGAACATGAAGTAAGTGAGGCCGCGGTGACGGGTCTGGTCCGGATCCGTCCGGAAGAGCCCGAAGCCGAGGTCGGCGAAGCTGGAGCGGGAACTCCAGGTTTTCTGTCCGTTGAGCAGCCAGCCCCCGTCGGTCCGGGTGGCGGTCGAGCGCAGGGATGCGAGGTCGCTGCCCGCCTCCGGCTCGCTCCAGGCCTGGCCCCAGATGTCGTCGGCGCGGGCCATGCGCGGCAGGATCCGGGAGAGCTGATCGGGATGCGCGTGCTCGAACAGCGTGGGCGCCAGCAGGAAGATGCCGTTCTGGGAGACGCGCCCCGGCGCACCCGAGCGGTAGTACTCCTCCTCGAAGATCAGCCAGTGCAACAGCGGCTCGTCGCGCCCGCCGTACTCGGCCGGCCAGCTCACCACCGACATGCGGTCGGCGGCCAGCTCCGCCTCCCAGGCGCGGTGCGCCTCGAAGCCCTCGGCGGTGTCCATCGACGGCAGCGGATCGGCGGGAACGTGGTCGGCGAGCCAGTGGCGGACCTCGGCGCGGAAGGCGCGCGCGTCGTCGTCGAACGTCAGGTCCATCAGCCGCGCGCTCCTTGCTCGCCGGCCGACCGCATCGATCGGGCGTCCATGCCACCGAGTGAGTCGCCGCCGGATTCGGCGTTTGCGCTGTGCGCGTAGTGGTGCCAGCCGAACACCGAGTCCATCGCATTGCGCAGGCCCATCTGGTCCTCGCAGATGTTGACGGCCTTCTTGCTCAGGAACAGGCCCTGCATGGGCATGGCGACCATCGTGGCGGTGATGTCGTCGACCTTGGCGGCCAGCTCGTCCCGCGGGACGACGTGGTTGACCATGCCCCAGTCGAGTGCCTGCTGCGCGCTGAACCGCTCGCCGGTCATCAGGATCTCCTTGGCGCGGCGGGCGCCGAGGACGTAGGCGTGGGCGAAGTACTCCACACCCGGAATACCCATGCGCGCAACAGGATCGGAGAAGAAGGCGTCGTCGGAGGCGACGATGAAGTCGGCCGCCCAGGCGAGCATCAGCCCGCCCGCGATGCACGCGCCGTGCACCTGCGCGATCAGCGGCTTGGGCATGTCGCGCCACCTGCGGCACATGCCCAGGTACACCTCGATCTCGCGAGCCAGTCGCTGGTCGGCGCCGGTCTTACCGGTGTGATCCCAGTGCAGCGTCGCGGCGTTGGGGTAGTAGGTGTCGAAGTCGCGTTCGGGGGTGCCGATGTCGTGGCCCGCGGAGAAGTGCTTGCCGTTCGCGCGCAGCACGATCACCTTCACCGCGTCGTCGTCGGTGGCCTTCCGGAACGCCGCATCGAGGGAGTAGGTCATCACCGAGTTCTGGGCGTTGCGGTATTCGGGGCGGTTCAGCGTCACGTAGGCGACCGCCCCGTCGGTCTCGTAGGCGACCGGCGCCGAATCGGCGGTCAGTTCGTCGGGCCCGAGGGCGGGTGGGATGACGGCGTCGTTCATACCCTCGACTGTAACCTAACAAGTGCTTGGTTGGTAGGCGACTGGTCGACAGCGGGCTGAAGGCTGAGTGCAGTCGGGTCCGGTAGAGATTCCTCCCGTGAGTCGGCTCTCTATTTGATCTACGATAGGTTCTAGATCAAATAGCCATCTCTATCCGGGTGGCTATCTGGTGTGATGTGGAGGGAGTCTCTGATGGCGTACCGGACGCTGAAGACGATCTTCCACCAGCGTGATCGGGAAGGGGCCGACGCGGAGGAACGTGCTCGGAGGGAATCGCCCGCGGCGCTGCACTGGGACCTGATGGTCGGTGAACACTCGATGTTCGCGCTGGTGACGCCGGAGGTTGCGGCGCTGATCGAGCGGATCATGGCCTTCGAACCGAAGATCCGGGCCGAGTGGGGCGAACTGCCGGAGCGGGCACGCAGCCACTATCTGCGCCAGATGGTGATCGACGAGATCCAGGCGACGAACGAGATCGAACATGTCCGTTCGACTCGGAAGGAGATCGGCGAGGCGCTGCGGGCATTGCGGTCCGAGCGCCCCGCCACGGACAAGAGGTTCATGGAGATGGCGCGCCTCTACCTCGGTATCGGCCAGGACGAGGCGAAGGATCCTCGGACGCTGGACGACGTCCGCGCCTTGTACGACAAGGTGACTCAGGGTGAGATCCGCGATGAGGATGCGCCCGACGGCCGACGATTCCGGCAGGGGCCGGTGTCCATCGAATCGGGAACCAAGGTGGTGCACACGGGTCTGGTGCCGGAGTCGGCGATCGACGACGCGCTGACGCTGATGCTGAGTCAGAGCCGCGACGACTCGATTCCTCGGCTGGTCAGGGTGGTGGTAGCGCACTTCATCTTCGAGTACGCGCACCCGTTCTACGACGGCAACGGCCGGACCGGGCGCTACCTTCTCTCGCTGGAGCTGCGGCAGGTGCTTGCTCCGTACGCCAGTCTGGCGCTGTCGGCCACTGTCGCCGACAATAAGGACCGCTACTACCGCGCGTTCGCGGACGCCGAGCATCCGCTGAATCGCGGAGACCTGACACCGTTTCTGACCGACATGCTCGAGATCATCGCGGAGGCCCAGCATCGTTTGCTGCTCGACCTCTCGGATCTACGGCAGAAGATCGAGGCTCTCCGGGCGCGTCTGTGCGCTCTCGTCGAGGACCAGCGGTTCCCGACGAACGTGGGTCTCGATCCCGAGGTGGGCATGTCGATCGACCGCGATGACATCGGCGCGATCCTGTTCGCCCTGGGCCAGTCCCGCTACTTCGACGCCGACGGAGCCGTGAAACTGCACACCCTGGCCGACGCGGCCGAGCGTTCCGCTCAGTTCGTCCGTCCCCGGCTTCAGCTTCTCGACGATGCCGGCGTCATCGAGACGGTGACGAGGAAGCCGCTGCGCTTCCGGCTCACCCCGCGGGGCGCCTCTCTCCTCGAGCTCGTGGCGGGGTAGGTGCCACGCGGCAGTCAGCGCGCCGTACCACTCGGCGTCAGCGGTGTAGGGATCCGTGGGCATGGTGATGGTGTTCCTCGGGGTCGGCGACGGCGGTGGAAGCGGCGGTGTGGGCGGCGAGCAGCGTCTGCGCCTCCGCGTCGGTGAGCATGGCGCGCCGGAAGCCCTCCAGCGCGCTCGCGGCGTCGAACTTGACGCCGATCAGCACCACCTCGTTCGACGGAGTGACGCCGGTGTTCTGCCAGTGGGCGACGGGCTGGATGCTCAGATTGGGTCCGGCCTGACTCCAGAGTTGTGCGAGGTCCGGCTGGTCGGCGATCCAGCAGTGGCCCTTGGATCGGATCAGGCCCTTGGTGCCGCGGAGGGCGGCGAGCAGGCGCTCGCGGTCGAACGGGCGGTCGCCCCGGAACACGGCCGAGGAGATCCCGTACTCCTCGGTCTCCGGGGTATGTGGATTCGAGAGCTCTTCGGCGTAGTCGGGCCGGTTGGCGGCTGCTTCCGGATCGTAGAGCGCCGCATCGAGCACCACCTCGGCCGCGACCCGGCCGTTTGTCACGGTGCGGACTTCGGCGTGCGGGTTCATCGCGCGGACGGCGGCCTCGGTCGCCTCGGCCACCGCCGGCCGCACCAGGTCGGTCTTGGTGAGCAGGATCAGGTCGGCGAACTCCACCTGGTCGACGAGCAGGTCGGCGACGGTGCGCTCGTCGTCCCGATCGGCGGTGCGGTCGGCGTCGGCGAGTGCGCGGTTGCGCCCCATCTGCTCCAGGAACTGCGATGCGTCGACCAGGGTGACCATGGTGTCGATCGGCGCGACGTCGGCCAGGCGGTGTCCGTCCTCGAACCGCCACTCGAACGTCGCGGCCACCGGCATGGGCTCGGAGATCCCGGTCGACTCGATGACGATCTGGTCGTACTTCCCGGATTCGGCCAGCCGGCCGACGTTCTCGACCAGGTCTTCGCGGAGAGTGCAGCAGATGCAGCCGTTGGAGAGCTCGACGAGGCGGTCCTCGCCGCGCTCGACGTGACCGCCTGCGGCGAGCAGGCCGGCGTCGATGTTCACCTCGGAGAAGTCGTTGACGATGACGGCGAGGCGGCGGCCGGACCGATTCTCCAGGAGGTGGTTGAGGAGGGTGGTCTTGCCGCTGCCGAGGAAGCCGGAGAGGACGGTGACGGGGGTTGAGGGCATGCGGCCACTCTACGCTAACGAAAACCATTTTCAATAATTGCACTTGCCGACGCCTCCGGATCCCGTCTGGCGCGATTGCGCGCGTCGTGAGCATTACTCTCATAGCCGGGGACCGCGCGACGCGGTCTCGCTGCGGTCGGTAGGAGAGGGATGGACAAGCAGGGCTACGAACTGTCAGACCTGGAGGCGCTGGAGGCCGAATCGGTCCACATCTTCCGCGAGGTCGCGGCCACCTTCGAACGCCCCGGCATGCTCTTCTCCGGAGGCAAGGACTCGGTGGTGATGTTCCACCTGGCGCGCAAGGCCTTCTGGCCGGCGCCGATGCCGTTTCCGCTGATGCACGTCGACACCGGACACAACTTCGACGAGGTGATCGAGTACCGCGACCGGGTGGTGGAGCAGACCGGCGTGCAGTTGCTGGTCTCGCGGGTGCAGGACGACATCGACGCCGGCCGGGTCGTCGAACAGACCGGGGTCGGCGCCTCGCGCAACCGGCTGCAGACCGCGGCGCTGTTGCGTGGCATCACCGAGAACAGGTTCGACGCGGTGTTCGGCGGCGCCCGGCGCGACGAGGAGAAGGCGCGCGCGAAGGAACGGGTGTTCAGCTTCCGCGACGCATTCGGCTCGTGGGACCCGCGCAACCAGCGACCCGAGCTCTGGAACCTCTACAACGGCCGGCACCACAAGGGCGAGCACATCCGCGTGTTCCCGCTGAGCAACTGGACCGAGCTCGACATCTGGCGGTACATCGAGGCCGAGCGCATCGAGCTCCCGCCGATCTACTACGCGCACCGGCGCGAGGTGGTGCCCCGCGACGGCATGCTGCTGGCCAAGACCCGCTTCCTGGAGGTCGGGCTCGGCGAGTCGTCGTACACCGAGCTGGTCCGGTTCCGCACCGTCGGCGATGCCACCTGCACCGGGTGCGTGGAGAGCGATGCCGACACCCCGGCGAAGGTGATCGCCGAGGTGTCCTCGACTCGCGTCACCGAGCGCGGTGCGACCCGCGCTGACGACCGGATCTCCGAAGCGGGCATGGAAGACCGCAAGAAAGAGGGCTACTTCTGATGGGCTGGAGTTTCTGATGGCGGGCGAACTGTTGCGGATCGCCACCGCGGGCAGCGTCGACGACGGCAAGTCCACCTTGATCGGGCGGCTGCTGTACGACTCGAAATCGATCTTCACCGATCAGCTCGAAGCGATCGAGCGCACCAGCGCCAGTCGCGGCGACGAGTTCGCCGACCTGTCACTGCTGACCGACGGCCTCCGGGCCGAGCGGGAGCAGGGCATCACGATCGACGTCGCCTACCGCTACTTCTCGACGCCCGAGCGCAAGTTCATCATCGCGGACTCGCCCGGACACGTGCAGTACACGCGCAACATGGTGACCGGCGCATCCACCGCCGACCTGGCGATCATCCTGATCGACGCGCGCAAGGGCGTGCTCGAGCAGACTCGCCGGCACGCCTTCCTCTCCTCGCTGCTGGGCATCCCGCACCTCACCATTTGTGTCAACAAAATGGACCTGGTCGATTACTCGCAGGAGCGCTTCGAGAAGATCCGGGACGAGTTCGTCGCCTTCGCGGGCAAGCTGAACGTCACCGATCTGACCTTCATTCCGCTCTCGGCGCTGCGCGGCGACAACGTCGTCGACCGTAGCGAGGAGATGGCGTGGTACGACGGCCGACCGCTGCTGCGGCACCTCGAAGAGGTCTACATCGCCTCCGACCGGAACCTCATCGACGCCCGCTTCGGGGTGCAATACGTGATACGGCCGCAGCGCAGCGACGGCCTCGACCACCGCGCCTACGCCGGCACCGTCGGCGGCGGTGTGTTCGCGGTCGGCGACAAGGTGGTGGTGCTGCCGGGCGGTTTCGGCACGACGATCGAGAAGATCTGGGGCCCGGGCGGTTCCGAACTCGACGAGGCCTTCGCGCCGATGGCGGTGTCGATGGAGCTGGCCGACGAGATCGACATCGTGCGCGGCGACATGATCGTGCGCCCGAACAACCGGCCGCACGTGGACCGCGACCTCGACGCGATGGTGTGCTGGTTCTCCGAGTCCGGACGGCTCCAGGCGGGGTCGTCGTATCTGATCAACTGCGGGACCCGGCAGACGCGCGTGACGGTCGCCGGCATGAACTACCGGCTCGACGTCAACACGCTGCACCGCGACGAGACGGCGACCTCGCTGGAGCTGAACGAGATCGGGCGCCTGCACCTGCATGCGCAGCAGCCGCTGCTGTTCGACTCGTATCGCCGCAACCGGGACACCGGCAGCTTCATCCTGATCGACGAGGCCACCAATGCGACGGTCGCCGCCGGCATGATTACCGGGCCGGTCGCACACGACACCAACGTCGTCTGGCAGGAGGCCAAGGTCACCCGCGAGCAGCGCTCGCACCGGGGGGCAACCATCTGGATGACCGGTCTATCGGGATCCGGGAAGTCTTCCCTCGCCACGGAACTGGAACGACGACTCGTCGCCGAAGGCCGCCCGGCCTATCTGCTCGACGGCGATAACCTCCGGCACGGCTTGAACTCCGACCTCGGCTTCGGCGACGACGATCGGCGCGAGAACATTCGTCGCACGGCCGAGGTGGCCGCCCTGTTCGCCGATTCGGGCGCCGTGGTGCTGGTCTCGCTGATCAGCCCGTTCGCCTCCGAACGCGAGCGCGCACGGGAGATCCACCAGGCGCAGGACCTGCCGTTCTACGAGGTGTTCCTGGACACTCCACTCGACGAGTGCGAGGCGCGAGATCCGAAGGGGCTCTACGCCAGAGCGCGGGCCGGGGAGATCACGCAGTTCACCGGCATCGACTCGCCGTACGAACGGCCGGAGAAGGCTGACATCGTGGTGACCCCGGAAGACGGCTCGCCCGCGCAGAACGCCGCGGACATCCTGCGCAACCTGGGTCTGTAGCGGTGCAGCCGGGACAGACCGTGGCGGGGTACCGGGTCGTCGAGCGTCTGGGCGCCGGCGGCATGGGCGAGGTGCTCCTGGTGGAGAACACCGCGCTGGACCGTCTCGAGGCGATGAAGGTGATCTCGGTGGCGGGGTCGTCGAATCCCGACTTCCACACACGGTTCGTCAACGAGGCCAAGACCACGGCGGCGCTGGACCATCCCAGCATCGTGACGATCCACCAGCACGGCATCGACGACGGCCGTCCGTGGTTCACCATGTCGTATCTGAAAGGACGGGATCTGGCCGACGATCGGCCGGTCGATCGCGGCGAGATCCTGGCGATCTTCGCGCAGGTGGCGGATGCGCTCGACTACGCGCATCGCAACGGCGTGGTGCATCGCGACGTCAAGCCCGCGAACATTCTGGTGCGGCGGGACGAGTCCGGGCGGTTCGAGCGCGCGGTGGTGGTGGACTTCGGCATCGCCAAGCTCACCGGAAGCGCCAACCTCACCGCCACGAACGCCTTCGTCGGAACCCTCAAATACACCGCGCCCGAGGTGATCGAGGGCAAGGGCGCGACGGCGCGATCCGATCAGTACTCGCTGGCCTGCACGCTCTACGAGGTGTTCACCGGGAAGCCGGTGTTCGACGACGAGGCGGCCTCGGCGATCCTGTTGGCACACGTGTCCAAGCCGGCCAATCCGATCAGCCTCTTCCGGCCCGAGCTGCGTCCGCTCGACCCGGTCTTCGCGAAGGCGCTGGCCAAGGATCCCGCGGACCGCTATCCGGACTGCCGGACGTTCATCCGAGAACTCGGGGCGGCTGGGAGCCGGAGCGGGGTGACTGCGCCGCCGCGCGGCTCGGGTGCGCGGCCGGTTCCTGCTCCGCAGCAGGTTCCGGCGCCGCCCACGCCACGACCGACGCCGACACCGGCGCCGAATCCGGCCGCCGGCTGGACCTATCCGGCGACGCAGGTCGCACCGGGAGCGCCGATCGCACTGGGAGCACAGTGGTCGCCGCATGCTCCGGCCGCGCCTCGGAGCGGGGGCTGGAAGGTGCTGCAGAGTCTGTGGGTGCTGGCCTCGCTGGTGTCCTGCGGATTCCTCAGCTGGGCCGGCTTCCTCTACTGCGCCATCAGGATCAACACCCGGACCTGGTGGCTGGCCTTCGTCGGCTCGGTCGTGTTCTGGATCGGTGTGCTTGTCTGGATCGCCGGCAGCGGCGACGAGACGCCCAGCGACGCATCGGTTCTGGTCTTCTGGCTGGTACCGGTCGCCGCCTCGCTGGCGTTGCTCCCGAAGTTCCTGAACGACCTCGACGTCAAGCTGCGGTCGAAGCAGTAGTCGCCGGCCCACCGGCACGGGCCGGGAAGCCCGGTCGGTCAGGCGATCGGGAAGCCCGCAAGGTGAAAGCTGGACACCAGCAGCGCCGTCTCGGCGACGACGCCGCCGACGGCGATGCCGATCACTGCGCGGCCGGCGGAGGCGCGGGGCTTGATCCAGCGACCGGCCTGCCGCAGGGCCAGGAATCCGCCGACTGCGGAAAGGCCGATTCCGGCGACAGGGCCGATCCAGGCCAGATCTCCGCACGAGCGGCAGATTCCCGCGGTCCGCTCGCTCGTGGTCCATCGCGACAGCGACGACGAGGCCAGGACCACGGTCCCGACGATCACGCCGAACGCTTGGGTGAATACGAGAATCCCGGATGCGATGCGGTCGACTTTGCGGACGGCTGCGCCGAGCGCCGAGGGCCGTCGCCGGGTCCAGGCGGAGGACGGTGACGGGCAGGCGCCGGCGGGTTCGAGACGAGGAGCGGGGAGCGGCGTCGGACTCACGGCGTTCATCAGCCCATCACCAGTGCGGCGAGCACACAGAGCGCTGCGAGGGCCGCTTGGATCAGCAGGCCGAGCCCCGCCACCCGGCTGCCGAGTCCGCCGCGGGCGATCCGGAAGCCGATCCACCCGGCGAAGCCGATCGCTAGCGCGAACCCGCCGAAGAGGGCCACGTTGACCGGGGCCGAGATCCAGCTCTGCGGGGTGCAGGCGGCGGCTCCGCCGGTGACGGCGAGTCCGCAGTCGGCGCCGGCGAAGGCGAGGAGACCGACGATGAAGAGCCCGGCGACGCCGGCGGCGCATTGGAGAAGCCAGAGGAGTACCGAACTGGTGATGTCGGCGGCGCGGTAGGCGGGGTCGACACCGGTGGCGCCGGACTCGGGGGAAGGGCGGTCGGCCGAACCGTCGTCGACCGGGGTGCCAGGATCGGTGACTGCGTTCATGTCTCAATCCTCTGCCGCGGAGAACCTGAGAAGAAGCGTAGATCTACCTGGATGTCGCGGCGAAAGGGCTTACAGCGGCCCCGATTGCGCCGCGATCACGACGCCGAGCACGGCGCAGGCCAGTTGCGCGGGGATCGCGAGAGCGGCGATCCGCCACGTGAGGCGGCCCCCGGACGCCCGCACGATGACGACGGCGAGGACGGCGAGGGCGATCACCGCGCCGGAGCCGAGTGCGATTGCGACGCCGGCGTCGATGTAGCCCCCCGAGCCGCACGGCGTGTATCCGTCGTCCGGCCGCGTGCTGCAGTACGTCCGGTTGAGCCCCTGAAGCAGAGCGACGAGTGCGCCGAGGAGCGCCACCACCACCTGGACGGCCAGCAGCAGGACCACTCCGAGGAGGTCGAGGATCCGGGCCGGGGTGCTGAGGCCGGTGCCGTTGCCGGCACGCGGCCGCACCGGCCCGGGAGCGGACTCGGCGTACGGTGCGGTCATTCGTCCAGTGTCCCGGCCGCCGGGCGCCGGCACATCGGCAGAACTACTCAAAACCTTCCGGTTGATCGAGCGCTGAGGGGATGCCCGTGTGCCCGAAGTCGTCGCCCTTCCAGAGCAGCGACTCGCCGGATTCTGCTGCGAGTGCGTACGAGAAGCAGTCGCCGAAGTTCAGTCCGGCCCGATGCCCGCTGCCCCTGCCGAAGTCCCGATAGGCGGCCCGCGCAATGATCGCCTGCTCGACGGTTACCGGCACGATCTCGATCCCGAGCGATCTAAACCAAGCGTCGAACCTGCGGCTGGCCTCGGGTGGCCCCTTCCGATCGAGGACGATCGAGCATTCGAGATAGGTCGCTGCCGACATCTTGGGCTGACCGCGGTCGATCGCCTCGGCGAGTTGCCGGGCGTCGGACTCGCCCGCGAGTACGGCGATGATCGCCGAAGTGTCAACGATCATCGCAGCAGTCCGTCGTCGTCGTACAGGTCTGCTGTCGGGTCCTCGCCCCGGCGTAGACCGAACGATCGACCGATGTCGGCGCCTTCGTTGAGAACCGCCTCCACGCGGCTGCCTTGCCTACGCCGCAGCATCGCCGCGTAGTGCTCGACTGCTGCGCGGACGGCCGCCTCCTGGGACGTGCCGGAGAGAGCCGCGATTTCTTTCACCAGCTCGTGAGCGCGCCGATCGCGGATGTGCATCGCCATGATTCGGCCCCTTGGTATCACTCTATTCACATCATGTTACCAAGGTATTGGCGATGTGCGCCGCCCACGCTGGTCAGCGCTTTGCGGACGTCGGTGTCGGTGATGGTCATCAAGTCCGCCTCGCTCAGGCGGTCGACGTCGCCGGAGTCGGCGAGCCGGTGTTCGCGTTCCTCCTCGGCGGCCTCGATCACGTTCCGGACGAAGCGGCCGTTGCCCGCGGCGTCGGTGCCCCGGCGCGGACCCGCCGGAGTTGGGGTCTCCTTCTCGTAGAGCTCGGTGAACGCGGCGGTCAGGGTCGCGGCGGCCGCCGCAGTGAGCCGGGCGTCGCGGCGGTCGGCGAGCACCTCGGCGATCCGGGTCAGCTCGTCGGGCAGGTACGACGGGAAGCGGATTCGTCGCGCGAAGCGGGAGGCCAGACCCTCGTTGGCGGCCAGGAGGCGGTCGATCTCGTCGTCGTATCCGGCGATGATCACGACCAGCCGGTCGCGATCGGACTCCATGCGCTGCAGCAAGGTGTCGAGGGCCTCGCGCCCGAAGGCGTCCCCGCCGGTCAGGCCCTCTTGGATCAGCGTGTACGCCTCGTCGAGAAACAGGACCCCGTCGAGAGCGGAGTCGATCACCCGGGCCGTCTTGGGCGCGGTGCTGCCCAGATGCTCGCCGACGAGGTCGCGGCGGCTCGCCTCCACCACGCGGTCGGTGGCGAGCAGACCCAGCGCGCAGTAGAGCTTGGCGACGATCCGGGCGATGGTGGTCTTGCCGGTGCCGGGCGGGCCGGTGAAGGCCAGATGGAGACTGCGCTCACCGGTGCGCAGGCCGCGCTCGGCGCGGAGCCGGGCGAGCGTGGCGGTGGAGCGCAGCCGGGCCACTTGCTGCTTGACCGCGGCCAGTCCGACCTGTGCGTCCAGTTCGTGTTCGAGTTGCTCGAGGCGACCGGGGTCTCGCCTCCGCTCGACCGCAGGGCTCCCGCCGACCGCCGAAGGACTTCGCTCGTGACCGGCGGTCCCCTCGCGCGGGATCGGGCCGTCGTCTGTTCCGGATCGCTTCACCACGAGGCAGAAGCCCGGGTCGGCGAGCGCCCGGCGCGCACCGGGCAGCTCCGGGTCGAGGGCGAAAGCCTCCTGCAGATGCGCATGAGCGGCGGCCTCGTCGCCCTGGGCCCGGTGGGCCATCCCAATGGTGAAGACCGCCTGCGCGCGGCAGTTCGTCAGCGGGCCGCCGCGCGCTCGATCCAGGCGGCGGATCCCCTCGTCGAACATTCCGAGGTGCACGCATGCGGTGCCCGCCATCAGGGTGCCCGCGCAGACCAGGTACTCGTCGTTCCAGTCGTCGATCCCGCCCAGGGCGCTCAGCACCCGGGACCAAGCACGATCGCGCAGATGCAGGATCGCCCAGCAGAACGCGACGATAGGGGCGCCGAGTTCGCCGGAACCGCCTGATCCGTCGTCGAGCCGTTCCAGGACGCACCGGGCGCCGGCGACATCGTTCCCGTTCAGAAGGGATGCCGCGTAGGCGAGGGCGGCGTGCGTCGGATCGGCCACCGGGTAGTCGACGTACATGCCGGTCGGTGCGCGGCCGCTCAGCAGCCCGGCGGGCAGTCCGAGTCGTCGTTGCTGGACGCCGATCGAGGCCCGCGCTGTGTAGAGACCGAGAAGGGTCTCGCCGGAGACCTCGCCCGCCGCGAGCCGGCCGAGCCAGGCATCGCCCATGGCGGGATCGAACTCGGTGGCGCGCGCGAACGCGAGCTTCGCCTCGTCGAGTCGCGGGTCGGCGTCCTGGCCGTCGACGGCGATGCCGAGCCGAACGATCCCGGCATCGAAGTAGTCGCGCGCCAGGCGCCGCACGTCAGTCATGGTCCCCCCGAACCCCAGAGCTGTTGCCCAGTGACTGTAGTGCGCGAAGGCGTGCTGTGCGCCCGATTCGCCCGACAGCCGGAAGCCGGATGCGCTGGCATAGACTGTCGGGTGTGAGCGCCCAGGTAGATACCGTTTCCCACGCCGCCGAGACCCCCGATCATCCGCAGCCCTTCACCGAGCTCGGGCTGAAGGACGACGAGTACGCGCGGATCCGCGAGATCCTCGGCCGTCGTCCGACCGATGCCGAGCTGGCGATGTACTCGGTGATGTGGTCCGAGCACTGCAGCTACAAGTCGTCGAAGGTGCACCTGCGCTACTTCGGGGAGACCACCACCGACGAAATGAAGGCCGGGATGCTGGCCGGCATCGGCGAGAACGCCGGCGTCGTCGACGTGGGCGACGGCTGGGCGGTGACCTTCAAGGTCGAATCGCACAACCACCCCAGCTACGTTGAGCCGTACCAGGGGGCGGCGACCGGCGTCGGCGGCATCGTCCGCGACATCATGGCCATGGGCGCCCGGCCGATCGCCGTGATGGACCAGCTGCGTTTCGGTGCGGCCGATCACCCGGACACGCGGCGCGTGGTGGACGGCGTGGTGCGCGGAGTCGGCGGCTACGGCAACTCGCTCGGCCTGCCGAACATCGGCGGCGAGACGGTGTTCGACGCCAGCTACCAAGGCAACCCGCTGGTCAACGCCCTCTGCGCCGGACTGCTCCGCAAGGAGGACCTGCATCTGGCGTTCGCGTCGGGCGCGGGCAACAAGATCATCCTGTTCGGCGCCCGCACCGGGCTCGACGGCATCGGCGGCGTCTCCGTGCTGGCCTCGGAGACCTTCGACGACGACGGTAATCAGGGTCCGAGTCGCAAGAAGCTGCCCAGTGTGCAGGTGGGTGATCCGTTCACCGAGAAGGTGCTCATCGAGTGCTGTCTGGATCTGTACCGCGAGCACCTGGTGGTCGGCATCCAGGACCTCGGCGGCGCCGGTCTCTCGTGCGCCACCTCTGAACTGGCCGCGGCCGGCGACGGCGGCATGCACATCGACCTGGAGAAGGTGCCGATGCGCGCCGAGGGCATGACTCCGGCCGAGGTGCTCTCGTCCGAGTCGCAGGAGCGCATGTGCGCCGTCGTCGCGCCGGAGAACGTCGACGCCTTCATGGCGGTGTGCCGTAAGTGGGATGTGCTCGCGACCGTGATCGGTGAAGTGACCGACGGTGATCACCTGCAGATCACCTGGCACGGCGAGACCGTCGTCGACGTGCCGCCGCGCACCGTCGCCCACGACGGCCCCGTCTACCAGCGTCCCGTCGCCCGCCCGGACAGTCAGGACGAGGTGATCGCGTCGACCACCGCCGGGCTCGCCCGGCCGCAGAGCGGTGACGAGCTCCGGGAGACCTTCCTGAAGCTCCTCGCCAGCCCGGCGCTGTGCAGCCGCAAGTTCATCACCGAGCAGTACGACCGCTACGTCCGCGGCAACACCGTGCTCGCCGAGCACGCCGACTCCGGCATGATCCGGATCGACGAGGAGACCGGCCGCGGAATCGCCATCGCCACCGACGCCTCTGGCCGCTACACCTTCCTGGACCCGTACCGGGGCGCTCAGCTCGCCCTGGCAGAGGCCTACCGCAACGTGGCCGCCTCCGGCGCATCGCCGCGAGCGGTGACCAACTGCCTCAACTTCGGCTCGCCCGAGGACCCCGCGGTGATGTGGCAGTTCCAGCAGGCCGTCCGTGGCCTGGCCGACGGCTGCGCCCAGCTCGGCATTCCGGTGACCGGCGGCAACGTCAGCTTCTACAACCAGACCGGAGCGACGGCGATTCTGCCGACTCCGGTGGTCGGTGTGCTTGGCGTGATCGACGACGTCGACCGGCGCATCCCCACCGGATTCGGCACTGAGCCGGGGGAGAACCTGATCCTGATCGGGGAGACCCTCGACGAGTTCGACGGCTCGATCTGGGCGCAGGTGGAGCACGACCACCTGGGCGGAACGCCGCCGAAGGTCGATTTGGAGCGGGAACGGCAGCTGGCCGAGATCATGGTCGCCGCATCGCGCGACGGGCTGGTCTCTGCCGCCCATGACCTCTCCGAGGGCGGCCTGATCCAGGCGGTCGCCGAAGCCGCGCTGGCCGGGGAGACCGGTTGCCGCCTGGTCCTGCCCGAGGGCGCCGATCCGTTCGTGACGCTGTTCTCCGAGTCCGCCGGACGGATGCTGGTGGCGGTACCGCGTACCGAAGAGTCGCGTCTGTGCGCGATGCTCGACGCCCGCGAAGTGCCGTGGACGCGGATCGGCGTCGCCGACGCCGGGCTCGACGGGGTGGAGGTCCAGGGACAGTTCTCGGTGACCCTCGACGAACTCCGCGAAGTCCATGAAGGGACGCTGCCGCAGCTCTTCGGCTGAGCGGGCGTCGGGATGAAGTGACATGAACGCCGCCGGGGTCGCGGACCGCGCCGTCGCCACAGTGCAGGCTGTGGCGCGGCATCGGGTCGCTGGACCTGCGGTGATTCTCGCCGGTGCCGCCGGCGTCGGAGCGTTCGTCTGGTTCGCCGACCCGACGACTCCCGGCGGGATCATTCCGCCGTGTCCCACCAACGCGCTGCTGCACATCAACTGCCCGGGCTGCGGCGCCTCTCGCGCGCTGTACAGCCTGATGCACGGAGACGTGCCGGCCGCCCTTCAGTACAACGCTTTGGTGATCGTCGCGGTCGGCCTGCTCGCTGCCGCCTTCGTCACCTACGCCCTTGGACTGTGGCGAGGCCGCAAGGTTCGCGGCTGGCAGAACCTGCGGTGGGCGCCGATGGCAGTGCTCGTGCTGGTGAGCGTCTGGTTCGTGATCCGGAATATCCCCGTCGCCCCGTTCGACAGTCTGAGGGTGTGACCACGGCAGGGTGATCCGCGCTGTGGCCGAGCGCTCGATTGACGCCGGATCTGCCCGGCACAGCACGGACGGCCTGGCCGCGGTGGTGCGGTCAGGATGCTCGGGTGAGGAGTCGGGCGAGGATCTGTTCGGCTCCCGAGGGCGGGTCGACCGGGGCGATCACCCGGATCGGGGACGGCCGGTAGTGGACGATGATCGTCGGAGTCGATCGATCGTCGTCCCGGTCCAGGTCCAGGTCTTGCTCCTCGGGCGGCCCGAGATCCTCGGGTGTTCCGGGGTCGCCGGGGGCCCGGTGTCTTCGGGTAGCCCGGGGTCGTCTGGTCCGGCTGTTGTGGTCGGGTGGCTGGGGTCGGGTGCGAGGCGTTCGGGGTGGAACATGATGTTGCTCTGCCACCGGAGGTCGCGTCCGACGGGCCGCCAGCCGACGCGTCCGGCGTCGGGACCGAAGGTGAGGACCGTCGACTCCCAATGCCCCCGGTGCGGTGCATCCCCGGTCGGAGGCGAACAGCGCCAGCCGTTGCGCCGCGGTGGCGAACCGGCTGGCCCGCCCCAAATACAGCACTTGTCCGGTGGCCTGAGAGAACACCGCCAGATACGGGATGGTGTCGGCGGCGAACTGCATCAGATCAGACACCGGGATGCGGGTGCCGGTGGCGGTCCAGCCGATCCCGGCCTGCCGCGCCAGATCCTCGTCGGTGACGGTCACGACTACTTGTGAGGGGGTCCGGGTGGGTGCGGGTTGCCCGGCCAGCGCGAGGGCCCAGTCGCACAATGCTTGGAGGGCGTCGTGCTGACGCTGTCCGAGCGTGCGGGTGTCCCGCTCGGCCGCAGCTGCCAGGACGGCGGGGTCGAGGCCGGGTTGAGGTTGACCCCGTTGAGTGGACATCCTGATCGCCGGTTTCGTGCCGGCGCGAGAGGATGGACCTCATGGGTTCTCGACAACGTAAGACCTACAGCCCGAAGTACAAGACCGATGCTGCGCGTCTGGTGATCGATACCGGGCGCACGATTGCTGAGGTGGCCCGCGAGATCGGTGTGGGCGAGCAGCTCCTGGGCAAGTGGGTGGCCAAGGAACGCGCGGAGATGGCTGACCCGCCACCAGCGATCGACGCTGATGAACGTGCCGAGCTTGAGCGGCTGCGCCGCGAGGTCGCCGAGTTGCGGCTGGATCGGGAGTTCTTGAAAAAAGCAGCGGCCTTCTTCGCGGCCGAGCAGTCGAACCCGTCGAGGCGTTCGCACTGATCGAGGCGGAGAAGGCCGAGTACAGCGTCAGCCGGTGCGTTCGGCTCCTGGGCGTCTCACGCTCGGGCTACTACGCCTGGCGTGCCCGCCGAGACAGCGACCCGAGTCCACGCCGGCAACGACAGGCCGAGTTGACGGCCAAGATCGCCGCCGCCCACCAAGCCTCCGGAGGGGTGTACGGGGCGCCGCGGATCGTGGATGATCTACGAGACGATGGCGAGGTCGTCTCCCGTAAGACGGTGGCAAAACTCATGCGCAACAACGGAATTAAAGGAATCAGTCCACGCTCGTGGAAGCCGGCGACCACCATCGCCGACCAGAGTCCGCACTCGATCCCCGACCTGGTGAACCGTGACTTCGACCAGGGCGCACTGAACGTGGTGTGGACCTCGGACATCACGTATCTGCGCACCGGACAGGGATGGCTGTACCTGTGTGCGGTCCGCGACGGCTGCTCACGGCGAGTCATCGGATACGCATTCTCTGATTCGCTGCACACCGACCTGGTCGAGACCGCGTTACGCAACGCCCACACCTTCCGCGATCGGGCTACCGGCGCGACTGCCGGAGTGATCTTCCATGCCGACCGCGGCTGCCAGTACACCTCCGCACAACTCGCTGCGGTCGCCGGCGAACTCGGTGTCCGCCAGTCGGTCGGGCGTACCGGGGTGTGCTGGGACAACGCCCAGCAAGAGAGCTTCTGGTCGACTCTGAAATCGGAATTCTACGACCGGCGCGAGTTCGCCACCCGCACCAGCGCAGTGACCGCCGTGTCCCGGTGGATCGACCAATTCTATAATCAACGAAGACGACACAGCGCGCTGGGCAATATCGCTCCCGCAGTCTTCGAAGACATCACGATTCGCGAAGCGACCAGCCAGGCCGCTTAACCGATGTCCACGAAACGGGGTCAACCCCAGGGTTGGTCGGCGGCGCCGCGGGGGGAGTCGGGGTCGTCGGGGTTGTTCATCCCGGTGGCGGCCCACTGATGCAAGACCACCTCCAACTTCGCGCGCAGCACCGGGGTGAGCAGCGCCCGGACTTTGCTCATCAGTTGCCGGTCTGCGGCTGCAGGTTGAACGTACGCCGCCGGGCCCGGTCGTGGTCGTCGGCCAGGGTCCCGTCGGGGTCGAGCCAGGCCAGGATCCGGTTGCCGACCACGGTGACCGCGGCCGGGTCCAGGCGGCGGGCGGCGTCGGCGAGCATCGCTTCGGCTTTGACGCGCTGATCGTGAGTGACCGCCGAGGGGAGCTTGTCCATGATCTCGGCCACGGCGGCGACGTGCGCGCCGCCGGCGTCTCCGTCCGCGACCGCCGTCGCGGTCGCCGTCAGGCGAGGTGGGGTTCGAGGCGTTCGCCGGTCAGGGCGCCCATCGCGCCGATCCCTTCGGCGGTGACCCGGCGGCGGCGGGCCTCACCCACACCGAGACGGGCACCGTGGGCATACAGCTGGTGGGTCGAGATGTGCCCGGCACGCCGGTACACGCCGCGGTCGGAGATTCGGTGGATCGAGCTTGTCGAGATTTCGACATACAGCGCAGCGTCGAACACCTCCGCCCGGCGGTGGGCCTGTTCACGGGCGTCGAGCAGACCCAACAGACCGTCGTCGGATTCGGCGGCCAACAGTGCGGTCGCCGCGGCGCTCAACCGCTTCTCTGCGGCGGTCTGCACCGCCAGCAATTCTGCGGGCGACAGGCCGGCGATCAGCGTGTCGGGGTCGAAACCAGGAGTGTCGAGACGTGCGGTGCTCGGCGCGCTCCGGGCGGCGTCGTCGTTGTACGAGATGCCGTTGACGGTCACGATGTTCACCTCCCCCGAAGCACTGTTCCCGCTGGTAGAACCGGGCGTTTCGGCTCTCCTTGTGTGTCTGACATCACTCTACGACGGGGGTCTGACATTGATACTCGAAGCGGTCCCGTTCTGGTCGTGACTCTGGGTCTGACTGACGCCCTGCTGGGTTGTCCATCAATTGAGTTGCCCGGCCGGGACGGGGTCATGACCTAATCAGGAGGCTGGCAGGACGGCGTTGAAGGCCCTGGTGTTGCGGGTGCAGTTCCTCCATGAGCAAGACACCGACCTCACTAGGCAGATCGACGCCCTCGCCGCCGAGACGGACCCCGTTCTGCCGTCGAAGGACTTCACTCGCTCAATCGTCGAGGAAGAGCTGCGCGAGTTCCGACGGGTGATTTCGGCTCGCTTCGCTCGCTCAATCATCGATGGGTGCTTGCTCGATCATTGACGGGTGCTTGCTCGATCATCGACGCGTGCTTGCTCAAACAGCGAGCAGGAACGCGCCGACGGGTGGCCGCAGCTCCTCGCCGAGGTTCGCGGTAGCGTTAAGCCGTCCGACTACCTGAGTGCGCGCGAGGGAGTGATCGCGCTGTTGGGGAAGCCTGAGAGTGTGAGTGTGACATGAGTGATCCGAAAGAACCCGGTCAGAACGCAGACGAGCCGACGTCGGTCTTCCCGACCGACGAGCCGACCGCTGTGGTGTCTTCGGGAGCGGAGCACGAGCAGCAGGCATCAGCCGGAGACGACGCGGTGACCGGCTCCGAGACGACCCCGTCCGACGAGTGGACGGCGCACACTTCCGCCGGGGAATCCGGAGCCTACGACGCCACCCAGGTCGCGTCGTCGTACGTGCCCCCGGCCTACGAGCCGCCGACGTATCAGCCGCCCTCGTACGAGTCGCCCGCCTACCAGTCGCCCTCGTACGAGACACCCTCGTATGAGTCGCCGTCGTACCTGCCGCCGGTCTACGGCGCTCCGTCGACCTCTCCCCAACCGGAGCGGCCGGCCGCCGACCCGTTCGCGGCGCCCGACCCCGTCGCGCCGGAGCCGCCGCAGCAGGACGTGTATCCGGCAGCAGGTCAGTATCCGGCGCAGGAACCGGCCTATCCGCAGGCGACTCCGTACGCCGCGGCGCCCGGAGCGCCGCTGACGCCGTACCCGATGTACCCCGGCTACGGTCAGCAGCCCTCCGGTCCGCAACCCGAGACCGGCCAGGTCTCGTCGATCATCTGCCTGGTGATCAGCGGATTGCTGACGGTCAGCTGCTACTTCACCCTCATCGGTCTGGCGCCGCTCATCCTCAGCATCGTCGCGCTCGTCAAGTCGAACTCGGTGGGCAGTCTGTGGCTCTCCGGTCAGACCGAGGCTGCGCAGCAGGCCGCCGACTCGTCGCGGTCCCTGGCCTTGTGGGCCTGGCTCAGCATGCTGATCGGGTTCGTGGTGGCTGTCGTGGTGGTCCTCGTGATCATCGCGATCGCCGTCAACTCCTGACGCGCAGTTCCGCACACTCCGGATCAGCGCAGCAGCGCGACCAAGCCTTCGGCGTCGTCGACGGTGAGCTGGTCGACGCGCAGGTCCCGCAGGCGTTGCACCATCGGGACCGCGTCCGCGTTCGCCGCGCCCGCCAGCGTGTAGGCGTCGACGATCCGCCCTCGCCGGTGGAATGCGCCGACCAGATCGTATCCACGGTCGGCGGCGGCCAGCACCAAGCGGATCTCCAGATAGATCGTCGTCGCGCGCGGTGACGCGCTGCAGGCCCGCTCGACGAACCCGGCGAAGTCGCCGGAGGCCAGCACGTGATCGACCGCACCGTGATGGCACGGGTCGTAGCCCACCGCGATGCCCGGTGCGGACTCGGTCAGGATCCGCACCGCGGCGGCGTCGCCGCAGGAGAGGATCAGGTGCTTCTCGATGCCGCGTACGGCCGCGGCGAAGGCTGAGACGGCGCGCTCGTCGAGTGCGGCGGCGTTCTGCTTGAAGTCCAGTTGCAGCAACGCGGACGGCGGCAGCGGCTCGCCGTCGAACAACCCGGGGAGATCCTCCAGCAGCAGGACGTGTTGCCCGCAAGGCGTTCCGTGCGCGTCGCGCAGTTGCAGCGACCGGAGGGCGGCCGCCGCGGTCCGCCCCACCTGGCCCGTGCCGGTGGTGGCGTGGGGCAGGTCGTCGTCGTGCAGGACGGCGAAGCCCCGGTCGGCGTGGATCCGCAGATCCACCTCGACGCTGGCCCCGGCCCGCATCCCCTCGGCGATGCGGGAAGCGGTGAACGGGACGTCGCCGTTGGTGCGTCGGGCGCGATGCCATTTCAGCCGGGTCGTACCCAGCGAGATCGGCGGGGAGGGGAGAGCCACGAATCCGACGCTACCCACCCGGCCCGGCGCATAGGGTCGAGCCATGGTTCTCCGCGTTGTGGAATGGTCCACCGGCACCGTCGGCCGAGATGCGATCGCCGGAATCGATGCCCACCCGGATCTGGAGCTGATCGGCGTCTGGGTCTCCGATCCGGCGAAGGTCGGGCGCGACGCCGGGCGACTCGCCGGACTCGACCGGGACCTCGGGGTGATCGCCACCGACGACGCCGACGCACTGCTCGACCTGAAGCCCGACGCGATCGTGCACACGGCGATGACCGACGACCGGCTGATGGAGGCGATCGAGGATCTCAAGCGCTTTCTGCGGGCCGGTATCGACGTGGTGTCGTCGGGGCCGGTGATCCTGCAGTTCCCTTATGGCGTCGTCCCAGACGAGCTGATCACGCCGATCGCCGAGGCCGCCCGCGAGGGCGGGGCCAGTCTGCACGTCAACGGCATCGATCCGGGCTTCGCCAACGATGTGCTGCCGCTGACCGTCACCAGCCTGTCGCGGTCGATCGACGAGGTGCGCTGCCTAGAGATCGCCGACTACTCCACCTACTACCAGCCGGTGGTGATGTCGAAGATCTTCGGCTTCGGGCAGCCGATGGACGGGGAGTCGCTGTTCGCCCATCCGGGTGTCGCATCGCTCGGCTGGGGGAGCGTGGTGCGGCAGCTGGCCGCGGGCCTGGGACTGACCCTCGACGAGCCCCTCGTCGAGCGCGTCGAGCGCGTCGCCGCCGACCGCGACTATTCGACGGTGAGCGTGGACATTCCGGAGGGGACCCTCGCCGCCCTGCACTTCGAGGTGGCCGGCCAGGTGGACGGCGTCGACCGGGTGGTGCTGGAGCATTACACGCGAACGCATCCCGACCAGTGCCCGCACTGGCCGACGCCCGACCACGGGGCCGGCTGTTATCGGGTCGTCGTGCGCGGCGAGCCGGAGATGTCGGTGGAACTCTCGCACCACGGCCGCGACGGCGACCACAACGTCTCGGGAATGATCGTCACCGCGATGCGGCTGGTGAACTCCGTACCCGCGGTGATCGCCGCGGCGCCGGGCATCGTGACGGCGCTGGATCTGCCGTTGGTCACCGGTCGGGGACTGGTCGCCGGGGCAGACGCCCGGGCGTGAGTCGTCGCGTCAGTCACCCGTCGCCCACCCGCGGGCGGCGTCCTCCTCCGCGAGCGGGAAGGCCTTTGCGTCGTACTTCGAATGCCTGCCGAAGGAGTCGACGATCATGTTGAGGACATGATGGTCGGAGACGACGGCGATCCGGCCCCACGCGTGCCGGAATTGTGCGCCGATCTGCTCGTCGCGCACCAGCGCGCCGAACGAGAGATGATCGAAATCCTGTCCGAGCACCGCGACGACATTCACCGGATCTCCTCCCGCCGCGGCTGCGCTGACCGCCGGAACGAGGACGTCGTGGTAGTCGGCGGCGGTGACCGTGCCCGAGTAGCGAGCACCGACGGAGTTGTTCTCGTAGCCGGGGAGGAGAGTGATCATGGACTCTGAGGCTAGCGGCCGCGCTTGCCCGGCAACGGCTTTCGGCGCAACCGGCGCCCCTCAACGCACCGGCCAGTTGTGGACGGGCTCACCCTCGTGCATCAGTGCGACGTAATCGGTCAGCATGCCGTGCAGGGCGCGTCTGCGGTCCTGCCCGGCGGCCTCGCGGGCGGCGACCGACCGGCGCTGCCACACCGAGCCGGTCTGCTTGGTGACGCACCGCCCGTGGATGATGCCCAGGTACCGGCTCTTGGCCTTGTCGGACACGCCGTACGCGGTCAGACCGCGCTCGGCGAGCGGAAGCAGGATCCTCAGAGTGAGTTCGTCGGGCCGGATCCAGCCGACGTCCGGCCAGTAGAGCTGTCCCTCCATGCCCCAATGGGCCCCGGCGGTCAGGTTCTCGCGCGCGGCGTCGAACGACATCTTCGACCACACCGGAAGCTCCTGTTCCACCAGGCCGCGCACCACACCGTAGTAGAACGCGGCGTTGGCCATGATGTCGACGACGGTGGGGCCGGCGGGGAGCACCCGGTTCTCCACGCGCAGATGCGCCTGGCCGTCGACCACGTCGTACACCGGGCGGTTCCAGCGGTAGACGGTGCCGTTGTGCAGCCGGAGCTCGTCGAGGTGCGGGATGCCGCCCTCTTCGAGGACGGTCAGCGGATCGACGTCGGTGGAGACCGGCAGCAGGGCGGGGAAGTAGCGGATGTTCTCCTCGAACAGGTCGAAGATGGTGTTGATCCAGCGCTCGCCGAACCAGACGCGCGGTCGTACGCCCTGGTTCTTCAGTTCCAGCGGCCGCGTGTCGGTGGCCTGCTCGAACACCGGGATCCGGGTCTCGTGCCAGAGCGCCTTACCGCCGAGGAACGGGGAGTTGCCGGCGATCGCCACCTGAACGCCGGCGATGGCCTGGGCGGCGTTCCAGTGGGCGGCGAAGTCCTCCGGGGCGGTGCGCAGATGCAGTTGCAGCGAGGTGCACGCGGCCTCGGGCAGGATCGAGTCGGTAGTGGTGTGCAGCCGCTCGATGTCGCCGCCCGGGGACAGCGGAATCCCGGTGATGTCGAGTTCGATGTCTTCGCCGCGGGCGGCGAAGATCTGCTCGTTGAGGAGGTCGTACCGCGGGTTCGCCGAGATCCAGTGGTGGGCGAAGTGTTCGGACTGCAGCGTCGGCAGCATGCCGACCATCACCAGATGGTTCCCGGTGCTCTCGGCCGCGGCCTGCGCCCGGTTCAGCGACGACCGCAGGCCCTGCTCCAGGCTCACCGTGTCGCCGCCGACGAACGGGCGCGGGGAGACGTTGATCTCGAGATTGAACTGCGCGAGTTCGGTTTGATAGTCGGGGTCGGCGATCGCGGCGAGGACCTCGGCGTTGCCCATCGACGGATTGGCGGCGGCGTCGATCAGATTGAGTTCCACTTCCATGCCCAGCAGCGGTTCGGGCGGCCGGCCGTGATCGGTGAACAGACCGTCGGCGAGCATCCGCGCGATCGCCTGAGTTCCCCGTGACACCTGAGATCGGAATCGCACCCGATCGGCGCCGGTGAAGTGCTGACGGTCCACGTCTTCGCCCATGAGGACATGGTGCCGCAAAACGCGGCGCCGAATCAGGCGAAAGGAGCGACGGCCCCCAGGGCGATGATCTGCTCCACGACGTCGTCGCGGGTGCGCTCCTGGCCGATCCGCAGAGTTTTGTTGGCGCCGTGGTAGTCGCTGGAGCCGGTCTGCAGCAGGCCCAGGTCGTCGGCGATCCCGGCGAGTTCGGCGCGTGCGGACTCGCCGTGGTCGGGGTGGTCCACCTCCAGGCCGCGCAAGCCGAGTGGCACCAGGCCGGCGATCACTTCCGGGGTGAGGACCGATGCAGCCGCCCGCGCGCGGGGATGGGCGAGCACCGGCACCCCGCCGGCCGCGGCCACCAGCCGGACGCCCTCGGTCAGCGGCAGCGACCGCAACGGCGCGTAGTACGGTCCGTTCTCGCTCAGCAGTTCGGCGAAGGCCTCGCCGACCGAGGCGACCACGCCGGCCTCCAGCAGCGCCCGGCCGATGTGCGGCCGGCTGATCGCGCTGTTCCCGGCGATCTCGCGGACCCGCTCCAGGGTGATCGGGTAGCCGGCGTCCATCAGGTTCTCCACGATCCGGGTGCCGCGGTTCGCCCGTTCGCTCCGCATCCGCTCCCACTCGGCGACCACGGCGGGGTCGTCGCCGTCGAACAGGTAGCCGAGCAGATGCACCGACACCAGTTCGCCGTCGTCGCCCGGATGCTTGGTGGAGAACTCGGTACCGGGCAGCACCCGCATGCCTGCAGGCAGCAGGGTGCGGGCCTCGGTCCAGTGGTTCGCGGTGTCGTGATCGGTGATGCCCAGCGTCGTCAGTCCGGCCGCCTGCGCCGCGGCGAACAGTTCGGCGACGGAGTCGGTCCCGTCGGACCAGCTGGTGTGGATGTGCAGATCGGCGGTGCGGGTCACGTCGTCGAGCGTAGTGCGTGCGTACTAGCGTGAGGGCATGCCGCCGAAGAAGCAGGTGGACCCCGCGCAGCTGCGCGCCGCGATGCTGGCGGTCGCCGAGTGGCTGCACGACGACGCGCTCCCGACACCCCCGCGCGCCGAACTCGCGGCCGCCGTGCGACTGTCGGCGCGGGCTCTGGCCCAGGATGCACCGGGCAACGCGGTGGAGGTGCGGGTGCCGCCGTTCGTGGCGGTGCAGTGCCTGACGGGCGTCCGGCACACGCGGGGAACCCCGCCCAACGTCGTCGAGACCACGCCCCGGAACTGGTTGCGGCTCGCCGCCGGGCTGACCGAACTGGACGACGAGATCGCCGCCCATCGGGTCAGTGCGTCCGGGCACCGGGCCGTCGACATCGCGGCGTGTCTCCCGCTGGTCCGCCTCCCGGCACCGTCCTGACGGTGGGGCCGATGTGTCGACCACCACGCGTGGTCTGCCGGTGACGGCTGTTCACGCGGGTCTCCGGCACGTAAACTCGCGGATACGTACGCCCGCCACAGCCCACCACGGTGCGTCGAGAGAAGAACCGGAGAGTCTAGGTGACCGAGCCGTCCGTCCACTCGCCCGACCTGCTGAATCTCGAAGAACCCGAACCCGAAAACGAGCCGCGCGAGGAGTGCGGCGTCTTCGGTGTCTGGGCGCCGGGTGAGGACGTCGCCAAGCTCGCCTACTACGGCCTGTACGCCCTGCAGCATCGCGGGCAGGAGGCGGCCGGAATCGCCGTCGGCGACGGCGCCCAGGTCCTGGTCTTCAAGGACCTCGGGCTGGTCAGCCAGGTGTTCGACGAGCAGACCCTGGCCTCGATGATCGGCCACGTCGCCGTCGGTCACTGCCGGTACTCCACCACCGGTTCCACCACGTGGGAGAACTCGCAGCCCATTTTCCGGCACACCGCCGCCGGCAACGGCGTGGCACTGGGCCACAACGGCAACCTGGTGAACACCGCCGAGTTGGCGCAGCGCGCGCGTGAGCTGGGCATCTACGGCTCCAACGAGGGGGCGACCTCCGACTCGGACGTGATCGGGGCGCTGCTGGCACACGAGGCCGCCGACAAGACCCTGGAACAGGCGGCGCTGGAACTGCTGCCCACCCTGCGCGGCGCCTTCTGCCTCACCTTCCAGGACGAGAACACCCTGTACGCCGCGCGCGATCCGCACGGCATCCGTCCGCTGGCGCTGGGGCGCCTGGACCGCGGCTGGGTGGTCGCCTCCGAGACCGCCGCCCTCGACATCGTGGGCGCGTCGTTCGTGCGGGAGATCGAGCCCGGAGAACTACTCGCGATCGACGCCGACGGCGTCCGCAGCAGCCGGTTCGCCGAGGCCACTCCTAAGGGCTGCATCTTCGAGTACGTCTACCTGGCGCGGCCGGACAGCGTGATCAACGGCCGCTCGGTGCATTCGGCCCGGGTGGACATCGGCCGGCGGCTGGCCCGCGAATTCCCGGCCGACGGCGACCTGGTGATCCCGGTGCCCGAATCGGGCACCCCCGCTGCGGTGGGCTTCGCGCAGGAGTCGGGAATCCCCTACGGCCAGGGCCTGATGAAGAACGCCTACGTCGGCCGCACCTTCATCCAGCCGAGCCAGACCATCCGCCAGCTCGGCATCCGGCTCAAGCTCAATCCGCTCAAGGAAGTGATCCGCGGCAAGCGCCTGGTGGTGGTCGACGATTCGATCGTCCGCGGCAACACCCAGCGTGCGCTGATCCGCATGTTGCGCGAGGCCGGCGCGGCCGAGGTGCACGTCCGGATCGCGTCGTCGCCCGTTCGCTGGCCGTGCTTCTACGGCATCGACTTCGCCTCGCCGGCCGAGCTCATCGCCAACGGCATGGAGTCCGAGGAGTCCATGGTCGACGGTGTGCGTCAGGCCATCGGCGCCGACTCGCTCGGCTACGTGAGCGTCGAGGAGATGGTCGCGGCCACCGAGCAGCCCGCGGATGCGCTGTGCGCGGCCTGCTTCGACGGCAAATATCCGATCGAGCTGCCGCGCGAGACCTCGATGGGCAAAGCGGTGCTGGAGACCATGATGAAGAACTCGAGCGCCGCCGAGATCATCGATCCGCTCACGACCGCCAACGACAACGTCAGCGCGGTCATGCGACCGTGAGCTCACCGGCCGACGGCTGCGGTGTCCGCGCGCCGGGCACGCTCCGGTAACCTGATCTGGGCGCTCGCGCCATTCTCATCGGTCAAATCAAGGAGAGCTCGACCATGAACGACGGCCCCGTCGCCAATCCCGTCGACCACGGAGCCGCCGCGTCGTACGCCGCCGCCGGCGTCGACATCGATGCGGGTGAACGCGCTGTCGAGCTCTTCGCGCCGCATGCCAAGCGGGCCACGCGGCCCGAGGTGATGGGCGGCCTGGGCGGTTTCGCCGGGCTTTTCGCACTCAAGGGCGACTACCGCGAGCCTGTGCTCGCCGCGTCGAGCGACGGCGTGGGCACCAAGCTGGCCGTGGCCCAGGCACTGGGAATCCACCACACCGTGGGCCGGGACCTGGTCGCGATGGTGGTCGACGACCTCGTGGTCTGCGGTGCCGAGCCGCTGTTCCTGCAGGACTACATCGCGATCGGCAAGGTGGTTCCGGAGATGGTCGCCGACATCGTGCGCGGTATCGCCGACGGATGTCACGACGCCGGCTGCGCGCTGCTGGGCGGCGAGACCGCCGAGCACCCCGGTCTGATGGAAGACGGCCACTACGACATCTCGGCGACCGGTGTCGGTGTGGTGGAGGCCGACTCGATCCTCGGCCCGGACCGCGTGCGCCCCGGCGACGTCGTCATCGCGATGGGGTCGTCCGGCTTGCACTCCAACGGCTATTCGCTGGCCCGCAAGGTGCTGCTGGAGTGGGGCCGGATGGATCTGGAAGGTCACGTCGAGGAGTTCGACCGCACTCTCGGCGAGGAACTCCTCGAGCCGACCCGTATCTACGCCAAGGACTGCCTGGCGCTGGCCGCCGAATCCGAAGTGCGCACCTTCGCCCACGTCACCGGCGGCGGCCTGGCCGACAACCTCGCCCGGGTGCTGCCCGCCGGGCTGGCGGCGACGCTGGAGCGCGGCTCGTGGACGCCCGCACCGATCTTCTCGCTGATCGCTCAGCGCGGTCGTGTGGAGCGGGCCGAGATGGAGCGCACCTTCAACATGGGCGTCGGCATGGTCGCCGTCGTCGCGCCGGAAGACACCGATCGCGCCCAGGCCATCCTGACCGCGCGGCACGTGGACAACTGGGTGCTCGGATCGATCACCCGCAACGAGGCGGGCGCCCCCGGCCACGCCGAACTGCTCGGCGAGTACGCCCGCTTCTAGGGCGCCGGCCGATCGGCGGCCAGTCCGTCCAGGAGTCCGGCGTCCGTCAGAGGCGCACGACACCCGAAACGACGACACCGGAGAACCCGGCTGCCACACTGTGGAGCCGGGTTCTCGCGGTTCTGGCTGAAAGCAGGCGCGTCAGGCGCGCCGCCACTCCTCTTCGGAATAGCGGTCCTCGTCGGCCCAGTCGTCGACCGGGTTGCGGGATTGGCCTCCACTGCTCGACAGCTCGCGTTGCAGGCTGTCGAGGTCTGTGTTCGGCGTCGAGTACTTCAGCTGACGAGCGACCTTCGTCTGCTTTGCTTTTGCCCGGCCACGGCCCATGGGGGACCCCCTCGCACAATGACGGGGCGGCCACTTTGTGGCGGCCCCGTTCTATTCGTTAGTTATATTCCTGCTGAGCAGTCTACCCCGCTCCCGCGGAATATGCGGCCGCCGGGTGCGGTCCGCGCGGCGACGGTCCTGACCTGCGGGTTCTTGCGGCTCGACGGGTGATCGGGGTCAACCACGACCGCGGAGGCGTGATTGGGCCGCACGGCCGGCGGGGACGGCGTCGTCGGAGGTGTAGTAGTCCGGGTCGATCCGCGCGGCCGTGCCCTCGCCGGATCCGGCCGTCAGTTCGGCGTCCGCCGGCAGCGACCGCTTCACCAGCGCCAGCGCGATCGGCCCGAGCTCGAAGTGGTCGACGACGGTGCCCACCCGGCCCACGGTGCGCCCGCCGGCCGCCACCGGGTCGCCGGTGGCCGGGCGTTCGCCGCTGCCGTCCAGGTGCAGCAGCACCAGCCGCCGCGGCGGGCGCCCCAGGTTGTGGACCCGCGCCACCGTCTCCTGTCCGCGGTAGCAGCCCTTGTCGAGGTGGACGGCCCCCCACTCCGCGGGTCCGCCGATCCAGTCGGCCTCGTGCGCGATGGTGCGCTCGTCGGTGTCACGCCCCAGACGCGGCCGCATCGCAGCCACCCGCAGCGCCTCCTGCGCCCAGACGCCGGCCGGCACGGCTCCGGCGTCGGCCGCGGTGATCTCGCGCCACCACTGCTCCACTTGGGTGTCGGGCACCACCAGATCGACCACCGGCAGGGCGCGGTCCTCACCCGTGGGCGGCATGATGCGCCAGAACCCGAGGGGCTCGTCCTCGTGGTGCATCTCCGGCAGGTCGCCGGCGTCGTAGACTCCGGCCTCGTCGCCGATCTCGAGCATCTCCGCGAGCGGGCCGGAGCGCGCGGCCGGGCCGATGAGGGTGAGCACGCGCATGTCCGGGCGCGGGGTCACCGTCACGTCGGCGCGGAAGACCATGCGGCTCAGGTACTCCTGCAGAGCCGGGCCCCGGGCGTGTTCGGTGTCGAGCCAGGTCACCAGGTCGACGTCGGTGAGCACGAAGTGGTCCTCGACGCGGCCGTTGCCGTCCAGCGACAGGCTTTCGGCCGACTTCCGGTCACCGAGGCCTGCGACGTCCTGCGTGACGATGGAGTGGAGCCAGGTCAGCCGGTCGGCGCCGGCCAGTTCCAGCACCGACCGGTCGCCGCGGTCGACGATCACCGCACCGCGGGCGGCGGCGCGCTGCTCGCCGAGGGGATCGCCGTAGTGCCAGGCGACGCCGGGACTCGGATCGCCCTCGGGGGTCGGCACCGCGGACGGGTGATGGAGCAGGATCGGCGAGCGGGCGGTGCCTTCGGTGGCCATGTCGTCAAGTCTACGGACCCGATGTGCGAACCTTGCTGGCATGGCGTTGATCGTGGTCTCCGGCGACGGGCGCGTGCTGGATCCGGACCGGCCGCTGCTGTTCGCCGACGATCTGGCCGCCCTGCGCGGGGACGGCGTCTTCGAGACCCTGCTGGTGCGGAACGGGCGCGCCCGGCTGGTGGACGCGCACCTCGACCGGCTGGTGCGGGGCGCCGCTGACCTGGCTCTGCCCGCCCCGGACCGGGCGGCGCTGCAGCGGGCGGTGGAGATCGCGGCGCGGGCCTGGGTCGCGTCGGGAGAGGCCGGGGAGGCGATGCTGCGGATCGCCTATTCCCGCGGCCGGGAGAGCGCACCCGGCGGCCCGCGGACCTGCTATCTGACCGTGGGACCGGTGCCCGGGCGGGTGGCCCGGGCGCGGCGGGAGGGGGTCTCCGTGGTCACCCTGGACCGCGGATACGACCTGCCGTCCGCGGCTCGAGCGCCCTGGCTCCTGGCCGGGATCAAGTCGCTCGCCTACGCCGGGAACACCGCGGCGCTGCGGCAGGCCGCGGCGCGCGGCGCCGACGACGCGATCTTCCTGGCCGGTGACGGAACCGTGCTGGAGGGTCCGCGCGGCTCGGTGGTGATCGCGCGCGGCGCGACGTTGCTGACGCCGTCACCGACGCTGCCGATCCTTCCCGGGACCACGGTCGCTGCGGTGTTCGCGCAGGCCCGGGCGGCCGGAATCCCCACCCGGGAGAGGCGGCTGACGCTCGACGACCTGCAAGCGGCCGACGGGCTGTGGCTGCTCTCCTCGGTGACCCTCGCCGCGCGCGTGCACACCCTCGACGGAACGGTGCTCGGAGCATCGTCGTGCATCGACGTGCCCGCGCTTCTCGAGGCCGCACTGGCCTGAAGCGAGGCTGCCTCCCGGGCCGATCCGAGTCGTTCAGGGAACATCGCCGGGTTGCTGTGAAACCGCCCACAACCAGGCGTTTTTTGCTGGGTCCAAGGTCCTTCTCAGGTGGTCTTCGCCACGACTGCGCCCTAGGTTGGCATCGAACAACTACGTTGAGTAGTACAGCGGCCGGCAGCCCCCGGCCGCGGGAGAAGGGAACCCCCTCGTGGACATCGTCGATCTCTCACGGTGGCAATTCGGCATCACGACCGTCTATCACTTCATCCTGGTCCCGCTGACCATCGGCCTGGCGCCGATGATCGCCATCATGCAGACGGTGTGGTGGCGGACCGGGAACGAGGCCTGGCTGCGCGCCACCAAGTTCTTCGGCAAGCTCTTCCTGATCAACTTCGCCCTCGGCGTCGCCACCGGCATCGTGCAGGAGTTCCAGTTCGGCATGAACTGGAGCCAGTACAGCCGGTTCGTGGCCGACGTGTTCGGAGCGCCCCTGGCCTTCGAGGCGCTGGTCGCCTTCTTCCTCGAATCGACCTTCCTGGGCCTGTGGTTCTTCGGCTGGAAGAAGCTCCCCAAGGGGGTGCACCTGGCCTGCATCTGGCTAGTCGCGATCGGCGTCACCGCGTCGGCGTACTTCATCATCGCGGCCAACTCGTTCATGCAGCATCCGGTCGGTGTCGAATGGAACGAGCAGCTCGAGCGGCCGCAGATGAACAACTTCTGGGCCGTGCTCACCAACAACACGACGCTGGTCGCATTCCCGCACGTGATCCTGGGCGCCTGGCTCACCGCGGGGACGGTGGTCGCCGCGGTCTGCATCTGGTGGATGGCGCGCAACGCGTACCGCGCCAAGCAGCTCGAAGCCGACGCGGCGCCCGTCACGACCGCGCCGAGCCAGCTCGGCGCCGATGCCGAGACGCTGCGCGGCGAGAACGACACGCTGTGGCGCCCGGTCGCCAAATTCGCGCTGTGGGCCACGATCGTCGCGGGCATCGGCTTGATCGTGACCGGCGACATGCAGGCCAAGCTGATGTTCGAGCAGCAGCCGATCAAGATGGCCGCCGCGGAGTCGTTGTGCGAATCGGAGAAGGGCGCCGGCTTCTCGGTGTTCGCCACGAGCCGGCAGAACAGCTGCGACGACATCGAGCACATCATCACCATCCCGAACATGCTCTCGTTCCTCGCCGACGGCGACTTCCACAGCGAGGTGAAGGGCGTCAACCAGCTGCAGGCCGAATACGAGAAGGCCTTCGCCGATGCCGGGGTGAACATGGCGGGGCAGAACTTCGCGCCGAACCTGTTCATCACCTACTGGACCTTCCGCGCGATGATCTTCTGGGGCCTCGGTTCGGTGATCGTCGCCATCGGCGGCCTCTGGTACCTGCGCAAACGCCGGATCGAGGTGCCGAGGAAGTTCGGCACTCTCGCCCTGTGGATGATGCCCACGCCGTTCCTGGCGAACTCATCGGGGTGGATCTTCACCGAGATGGGTCGCCAGCCGTGGGTGGTCGTGCCGAACTGGGCCGACCCCGAAGAAGCGGATCCCTTCAAGGTCCACATGCTGGTACAGGACGGCGTGTCGCTGTCGAACTCGTCCGCCGCCGTCTGGACCACCCTGATCGGTTTCACGCTGCTGTACGGCGCACTCGGCGTCGTGTGGTTCATGCTCGAACGCCGCTACGTCCTGGAAGGTCCGGAGGCCCCGGCCGATCCGGACGCGCCCGCCGACGACGACTCGGAGGAGAGCGAAAAGCTCTCCTTCCAGTACTAGAGGAGCACTCGCCATGTCTCTGGAGACCTTCTGGTTCTGCCTGATCGCAGTCCTGTTCATCGGCTACTTCGTCCTGGAGGGCTTCGACTTCGGGGTCGGCATGCTGATGCCGTTCCTCGGGCGCAGCCACGAGGACGAGTCCGATCCGCTGTCCGGCGACAAGCGCCGCCGGCTGGTGATCAACACCATCGGCCCGTTGTGGGACGGCAACGAAGTCTGGCTGCTGACCGCGGGCGGCGCGATGTTCGCGGCCTTCGGCGGCTGGTACGCCACCTTGTTCTCGGGCTTCTATCTGCCGCTGTTCCTGATCCTGGTGGCGCTGATCATCCGCATCTGCGCGATCGAGTGGCGTGCCAAGATCAACGACCCCCAGTGGCGCAGGTGGTGCGACGTCGGCATCGGCATCGGCTCGTGGGTCCCGGCGATCCTGTGGGGCGTGGCCTTCGCCAACATCGTGCGCGGGGTCCCGATCGAGCTCGACGGCCCCAACCACGTGTACACGGGCGGCTTCTTCAACCTGCTGAACCCGTACGCACTGCTCGGTGGCGCCACCACCACCCTGGTGTTCCTGACCCACGGCGCGATCTTCGTCGCGCTCAAGACCAAGGGCACCATGCGCGACGATGCCTCCCGGCTCGCCGCCCGGCTGGCCGTCCCGACACTGCTCGTCGCCGGCGGCTTCCTGCTGTGGACCCAGCTGGCCTACGGCAAGGGCTGGACCTGGATCGTCTTCGCGATCACCGTCGTCGCCGCGATCGCCATGGTCGCCATGACTCAGGCCCGCAGTGAGGGCTGGGCCTTCGTCGCCAACGCGATCGCGATCGCCGGCACCGTCGCACTGCTCTTCGGCAGCCTGTTCCCGAACGTGATGCCGTCCTCGCTGAACCCGGACTGGAGCCTGACTGTCTCGAACTCGTCGTCGAGCCACTACACACTCGTCATCATGACCTGGGCCGCAGCCGTCATGACGCCGGTGGTGATCGGATACCAGGCATGGAGCTACTGGGTGTTCCGCAAGCGCCTGTCGATCGACGACGTCCCCGACGTCGCGGCCGGGCTGTCGCCGAGCCCCCGGGACGTGACGGAGCCGAAGCCGACGCCGAAGCGGTGACCGACTCTCCGACCGCGGTGCGAGTGGAGGCCAGGCGGCCGCCGCTGGATCCGCGACTGCTGCGGTACTCGGCGACGGCGCGGTGGTACATCGTCGTCACGTCGGTGTTCACCGCGGCCACCGTGGTGGCGATGATCGTCGCCGCCGTCAGTCTGGCCGGGCTGCTCTCGGAGATCATCACCGACCCGGCCCGGCGCAGTCTCGGCGCTCAGGCGACGCACCTGTGGGTCCTCGGTGCCGCACTGACCGCCCGGGTTCTCCTCAGCTATCTCTCCGGCCGCTACGCGCACCGCGCCGCCCTCGACACCATCGCCGAACTGCGATTCCGTGCGCTGGACACCCTCACCGATCCGGCGCGCACGTCGCCGCGCGAACTGCTCGCCGCCCGGGAACGAGCGCTCACCGTGGTGCTGCGCGGACTGGACAGCCTGGTCGACTATTTCGCCGGGTACCTCCCGGCCCTGCTCTCGACCGTGCTCGTGACCCCGGTGGTGGTCGGGGTGATCGCGTGGGCGGACTGGCCGTCCGGCGTCGTCGTGCTGATCACTCTGCCGCTGATCCCGGTGTTCATGATCCTCATCGGTCTGGTGACCCGCGACCGCACCGAGCGCAAGCTCGCGGCGATGGCGGCCTCGACCAGCCGGCTGATGGACCTGCTGACCGGACTCCCGACTCTCCGCGCACTGGGCCGGGCGCAGGGGCCCGCCGATCAGGTGGCCAAGCTGGGCCAGAATCTCCGCAAGCGCAGCATGTCCGCACTGCGGGTGGCCTTCCTGTCGGGCACCGCGCTGGAGCTGATCGCCACCCTGAGCGTCGCGGTCGTCGCCGTCGGCATCGGCCTGCGCCTGGTGTACGGCGAGATGGGCCTGTACGCGGGCATCCTGGCGCTGATCCTGGCGCCCGAGGCCTACCTGCCGCTGCGTCAGGTAGGTGCACAGTTCCACAACTCCGAGGACGGCATGACGGCCGCGCGCGAGGTCCTGAGCTTCATCGACCGGCCCGACGACGAGACCGCAGTGCCGGGCTTCGCGCCGGTGTCGGTGGCCGGAGCGCCCGTCGTGCTCGACGACGTGGGTGTGCACGGCCGCGACGGATGGGCGCCCCGCGGGCTTGCCGCAGAGCTGGCGCCGGGCCGGATCACCGTGCTGACCGGCCCCAACGGCAGCGGCAAGTCGTCTGTCGTCGCCGTCGTGCTGGGGTTGCTGCGGCCGGACGAGGGGCGGGTGCTGATCGGCGGCGTGCCGCTCGACGCCGTCGATCCCGATGCGTACCGCGCGCAGATCGCCTGGCTGCCGCAGCACCCGGTGGTGGTACCCGGAACGGTCCGGGAGAATCTCGAGCTGTTCGGCGCCCCCGACTCCGACGGCCTGGCGGCCGCCTGCGCGGCGACCGGCTTCGACGAGGTGCTCGCCGGACTCCCGGACGGCGTGGACACCCTCCTCGGCGCCGGCGGCGTCGGGCTCTCCGCCGGTCAACGGCAGCGGATGGCGCTGGCCCGGGTGCTCGCCGCCCCCGCCGATCTGATCCTGCTCGACGAACCCACCGCGCACCTCGATGCCGACAGTGAGGCCGCGGTGCTGGCGGCGATCGCGGCCCGGGCGCGTGCGGGCGCGACCGTGCTGATGGTCGCGCATCACGCGAGCGCGGTCGGCGGCGGCGACGTCGTCGTCGATCTGGGGGTGCGCCATGACGCGTGATCCGATGCTCCGAGCGCTGGCCTTCGTCGGGTTGGGCAAGCGGCCGGTGTTCTGGTCGGTGCTGTTCGGCGCAGCGGGTGCGCTCTGTGCCCTGGGCCTGGCCGCCGTGTCGGCGTGGCTGATCACTCGTGCCTGGCAGATGCCGCCGGTGCTGTACCTGTCGGTGGCCGTCACCGCCACCCGGGCGTTCGGCATCTCGCGGGCGCTGTTCCGCTACGTCGAACGGCTCGCGACGCACGACACCGCGCTGAACGCGATGGCCGTGGCGCGCGCGAAGATCTACCGGGTCCTCGCCTCCGGGCCGCCGGCGTACTCGGTCGGGATGAGCCAGAGCCGGTTGCTGGCCCGCACCGCCGACGACGTCGACGAGATCGGCGACGCGCTGATCCGCGGCCTGATCCCGATGGCGGTCGGGGCGGTCACCTCCGTCGCGGCGGTGGTCGTCATGGCTTTCGTGTCGCCGACCGCCGCGGTGATCCTGGCGATCGCGCTGATCGTCAGCGGCGGGGTGGCCCCGTGGCTGGCCGCCCGCGGTTCGGCGCTGGTGCTCGACGAGGGCGCCCGCGCTCGCGAAGACGTGGCCCAGGAGACCACCGCGCTGCTCTGGCACGGACCAGAGCTCGCCGTCGCCGGACGACGGCAGAGCACGCTCGAGCGGCTCTCGGCCGCGGACCGCAGGTACGCCCGGGCGACCGATCGCGGCCTGGGCTGGCAGGTGAGCGCCTCCGCTGCCACACCGCTGGCGCTCGCGGTGAGCGTCGTGGCCGCGGCGCTGATCGCCGTCGACCTCGCGAGCGGACTGCCCGGGTCGCTCGCCGACGTGTCGTCGACCGATACGCGCTTCACCCCCATGCTGTTCGGCGTGCTGGTGCTGCTGCCGCTCTCGTCGTTCGAGTCCACCGCCCCGCTCACCGCGGCCGGGATCGCCTGGCTGCGCGGACGGCAGGCGGCCGAGCGGGTGATGGTGCTGGTCGACGGCGCCGCACCCGATGCGTCGTCCCCTGCGGCCGCTGCGCTCCCTGAGTCCGGTTCGCTCCCTGGGTCCGGTTCGCTCCCTGAGCTTGTCGAAGGGGACCCGGTGATCGATCCGGCTCCCGCCACGCTGTCCGCGCGGCGCCTGCAGTGGGGGTGGGATCGACCGCTGGGTCCGGCGTCCGGGCTGGATCTCGTCGTGGCGCCGGGGGAGCGGGTGGTGGTCGTCGGTCCGAGCGGCTGCGGCAAGTCCACCCTGCTGCTGACGCTCGCCGGACTCCTGGAGCCGCTCGCCGGCACGGTGTCGGCGACCCACGACGACGGCAACGCTGTGCCGGCGGCGGAGGCGGCCTGCTACTTCGCCGAGGAGGCGCACCTGTTCTCCACCTCGGTGCGGGAGAACCTGCTCGTGGCCCGCGGTGACGCGACCGGCGAGCAGGTCCGGGCGGCGCTCGACGCCGTCGGACTGGGGCCGTGGGTGGACGGGTTGCCGGACGGTGTCGACACCGACCTCGCCGGCGGAGGGGCCGCGCTCTCCGGCGGTCAGCGGCGTCGTCTGCTGCTGGCGCGCGCCTTGCTGCATCCGGCGCCGATCGTGCTGCTGGACGAGCCCGCCGAGCACCTCGATGCCGACGACGCTCGGGACATGATCGCACGGATCAGTGCGCCCGACGGACTCTTCGGCACCGATCGCACCGTGGTCCTGGTGACCCACCAGCACGCCGACGCCGCCACCGAACGGGGTGCACGCCTGGTCGACCTGGGCTGACGCCGCGGTGCGGCCGGGAAAATGCGTTTGTTCCAGACCCTAGGCTGGGACCCATGGAATGGACACCGGATCTCGCGGCCGCCGAATGGCTGGTCGAGCGAGTCGACGACAGCTACGCCACCATCCACGGGGTGGTGCCGCGCGGGTTCGATGCCTATGCCCGGATCTTCCACCCGGCGTCCGTGCGCACCTACCTCGACGGCCGGGAGTCGTCGCTGCGGCCGTCTCTCACCCCGGAGGAGTTCAAGGCTGGGATCGCGCGCATCGTCGACCGGCCGGTCACCTGGGCGCAGACCGCGCAGGCCTTCGGAACCACGTTCCACCCGCTGGCCCAATGGCATCGGCTCGTGGGCAGAGAGGAGCCGTGGGGCGACGACGCCGTCGCCGCCGACGGTCGCGAGTACTCCGATCCGGAGGAGGGCCGTCTCGCGGACGAACAGCTGAGCGTCGTGGCCCGCTGCCTGGCCGACGCCACCGCCACGCCCGACGACGTCTACGCCGCCGTCTGGGAAGGCTGGGGCGGAATCGTCGGGTCGTTCAGCACCGGGCCGCACCCGGTTCAGCCGCTGATCATGGTCGCCGAGAGTACGGGTCCGGTGCGCTACTCGGATGCTTGCGCCCCGCCGGCGGGTCTGGTCCCGGGTCCCAGATCGGTCTGGGGGTCGCTGGCCGCGAGGGTGAAGGACGCGCTGCGCCGGCCGCAGCCGGTATGGCGGGACGGGCGGCTCTCCCGGGAAATCTCGGAGGCGCCGCGCCTGCAACTGCCGGACCGCGACCACGTCCTGTTCCGCGGTCGCCTCGCCGAGTTCACCGCGGCGGACGCGATGCAGACCATGCCCTGGAACGATCCGGAGTCGCTCTTCGTGTACTCGCCGAGCCTGATCTGGCCGGCGGACCGCGCGTGGGTGGTGGTCACCGAGGTCGACTTCGACTCGACCGTCGTCGGCGGCTCGGCCCGCCTCGTCGACGCGATCTGCTCGGCGGACGGACTGGAGGCCCTGCCGATTCCCGAGGGTTCGTCGTTCTGCTACGACGCCGACACGATCAACGGGCCGGACTGACCCGCTCGCCGATCGACGGCCGGGTGGATTACCGCTGTGTAACCGGGACTTCACCGGTCGGGGCCGGTATCGCGTGCGATTCCGCGGGGGTCCAGGATGGGTGGACCCGAACGTGGAGGTACCCATGCCCATCACCGATCGTCAGATCACCCTGCGCTTCATGGCCGCGCCGACCGACGTCGCCTCGCTCGGCGGCGGGGTCCGCGGCGGAAGGATCCTGGAGTGGGTCGACAAGGCCGCGTATGCGTGCGCCGCGGCCTGGTCCGGCGGGTACAGCGTCACCGCCTACGTGGGGAACATCAGCTTCGGCCGGGACATCTCCTCGGGCGACCTCGTCGAGGTGCGGGCCACGCTGATCCACACGGGCAAGACCTCGATGCACATCGAGTGCGAGGTCAGCTCGGCCGATCCGCGGGTGGGGACTTTCCATCCGGCGAGCTCGTGCCTGCTCGTGTTCGTCGCCGTCGACGAGGACGGCAATCCGACGACGGTGCGACCTTGGCAGCCGATGCGGGCCGACGACGTCGCTCGCTCCGAGTACGCCCAGGTGCGCTCGCAGGTGCGCGCCAAGATCGCCGCGGAGATGGAGCGCGCCGACTACAGCAAGCCGACTGCGGCCCTGGAGGTCGACACCCGCTTTCTCGCCGCCCCGACCGACGTGAACTGGGGAGGCAAGGCGCACGGCGGCCGCGTGATGGCGTGGATCGACGACGCCGCCTACCTGTGTGGGGCGCGCTGGAGCTCGGGCGAGGTGGCTACCGCGTACATGGGCGGCGTGCGCTTCTACCGGCCGATCCACATCGGTCAGGTGGCCGAGGTGTCGGCCCGGCTGATCCACACCGGCAAGCAGACCATGCACGTCGCCGTACACGTGCGGACCTACTGGCCGCGCGAGGGCCGGGAGACCTCCCGGCTGGCCGCGCACAGTCTCACGGTGCTCGCCGCTCTCGATGAGGCCGGCGACGCGACCGACGTGGCGCCCTGGGTACCGCGACTACCCGGGGACGTGGCACTGGATCGGCACGCCCGCGAACTGATCGCGATCCGCGGACGGCGCAATCCCGATCAGGCGCATCGGATGGTCGCCATCTGAGCGGTTGATTTCGACTCGCTGCGCTCGCTCAATCATCGATGGAGAGCCGCGATCGTCGGGCGGGAGTCGCGTGATCGTCGGGCGGGAGTCGTGCCGTTTCGATGGTTGAGCGAGCGCAGCGAGTCGAAACCGCTCAGCCGATGACGCGCTGGAGCTTCGCGGAGAGCCGCGGAGTGAGGTCGCCGTCGGCGTCGAGGCGTTCCTCGACGTAGGCGAGGTCGCCGTCGGGCACCAGGCCGTACAGGCGCTTGGCGGCACCGGTGTGCGCGCCGGTCTCGGTCTTGATGGTGACGTCGGTGGTGAGGTTCCACGACGTCTGATTCAGGGGGCGTCCGTAGTAGAGCTCGATGGAGCCCTCCGCGTGCGTGAGGAGCAACTCGATGGTGTCGTCGTCGCCGATGCGCCAGAATCCGGACTCCCGGAGATCGGGCTTGACGTAGCCGCCGTCCTCGTCGAGTACCCAGGAGCGCGACTGCCAACTGAGGTAGTTGCCGCCGTCATGGGTGACGATGATCTGCTGCCCGAACGGGTAGTCGTCGCCGGTGATCGGGTTGTGGCCCTCTCCTTCGCCCTCCCAGACGCCGACGAGCGGCAGGAGACCGAGTAGGCCGGGGTGCAGGTCGGGTCCTTCACGAAGGTTCGCCGTGTCGACCGGCAGCGGCAGTTCGCCGACCGTGGGGACGTTCTTACCCCCGGTCTGCTCTGCGCGCTGCTCGGCGTCGGCGATCGCCTCGTTGCCCGAGCGCGTCATGACTCGTCGGTGACCAGGCGGTAGATGACGTACAGCGCGAACCACACGATCAGCAGGGAGGCGAGCCCCAGCAGAACCTCAAAGAAAATGACCACGGCCCGATGATACCGCGCGACGCCCGAGCATCCGAGCCCACCTGGTGCGCTATGGCCTATCCCACTCAGGGCCAGAAGGGGAGTAGTTCCAGACCGGCGCGCCAGAGCTTGGAGGCCAACGCGAGCTCGCCGCAGCCGACGGCGGCGGCCAGTGCGACGGCGAGAGCGCATTCCAACTCGGTCGCGGAGTGATCGGGGACCTCCTTGACCCGGACGCGACCTCCATCCAGGGCGAGTTCGAGAACCTTCATCCGATCGCGATACAGCACGGACGAGACCTTGGTCCGTGGGGCGAAGGCGTACTCGACAGCGTCGACCTTCGCCGAGAGGCCGCGGGAGCGACGCAGCGGCTTCCACCGGCCGCGCCGGTGCAGTGGTGCCGCGACGCCGTCGACGACCACCGTCAGCTTCGCCGGGTCGCTGGTGCCCAGGGGTGCATCGCTGTGCTCGGCGGCGCGACCGGTCCGGGTGACGGAGGCGACGAGGCCGTCGACGTCGACCCGGAGTGATCCGTCGAGCACGACCACGGTCATCTGTTTTCCGGTGCGGCTGGCGACGGAGTAGGTGTGCGGTTCCACGACTCGAACCTATCCCGAGCGTGTGATGCGGTGTCGCTCTGTCCCTACTGTGGCGTAGCTTTCCGGGGCTCGGCCGTTGCCGCAGGTCGAGGACTGGATGCGCGGGGAAGGCCGATGTCTACGTCCCAGTAGAGACAGAGCGGGCGGAGATGCGCCGAGCCCCGACCCGCCGGTGGCAGATCGGGGCTCGGGGTTTCGACAGGCTCAACCGGCGAAGAGGGCTCAACCGGCGAAGAGGGCTCAACCGGCGAAGAGGGCCTACTTGGCGACGGTCACCGTGAACTCGTGGACGCCGGGGGCGTCCGGGGCGGCCTCGGTCTGCCCGTTGCCCTGCGCGCTCAGCGCGCGGAGCGTCCAGGAGCCGGGTGCGGCGAAGAACCGGAAGTCGCCGGTGGCCGAAGCGACCACCTCGGCGGTGAACTCGCCGGTGGCGTCGAGCAGGCGCACAAAGGCGCCGGCCACCGGAGTGCCCTCACCGTCGACGACCTGACCGGTCAGGACCGTCTCCTTCTCGACGTCGACGCCGGCCGGGATGGTCTGACCCTGTTTGGGGGCTGCACACATGGTTCGCTACTTCCTCTCTCAGATCTCGATCGGAACGCCGACCAGCGAGCCGTACTCGACCCAGCTGCCGTCGTAGTTCTTGACGTTCTGCTTGCCCAGCAGTTCGCGCAGCACGAACCAGGTGTGGCTCGAGCGCTCACCGATACGGCAGTAGGCGATGGTCTCCTTGGAGTCGTCGAAGCCCTGCTCGGCGTACAGCGCCGTGAGCTCGTCGTCGCTCTTGAAGGTGCCGTCCTCGTTGGCGGTGGTCGACCACGGGATGTTGATCGCGCCGGGGACGTGGCCGCGCTGCTGAGCCTGCTCCTGCGGCAGGTGGGCCGGTGCCGAGATCCGCCCGGCGAACTCGTCGGGGCTGCGGACGTCGACCAGGTTCTTGATGCCGATCGACTGCACGACCTCGTCGCGGAAAGCGCGGATCGAGAGATCTGCCGGCTCGGCGACGTAAGTGGTGGCCTCGCGGACGACGGTGTCGCCGGTGAGCGGACGGCCGTCCAGCTCCCACTTCTTGCGGCCGCCGTCGAGCAGCTTCACGTTCTCGTGGCCGTAGATCTTGAAGTACCAGTAGGCGTAGGCGGCGAACCAGTTGTTGTTGCCGCCGTACAGGACGACGGTGTCGTCGTTGGCGATGCCGCGCTCGCTGAGGAGCTTGGCGAAGCCCTCCTGATCGAGGAAGTCGCGGCGCACCGGATCCTGCAGGTCCTTGCGCCAGTCCAGGCGAACCGCGCCCGGGATGTGGTTCAGGTCGTAGATCGACGTGTCCTCGTCGACCTCGACGAAGACCACCTTGTCGGTGTCCAGGTTCTGCTCAGCCCACTCGGCGCTGACCAGCACATCCTCACGTGCCATGTTCTCGGTCCTTTCTCGGCGGTCCATCTGCTAGACGGCTGTTCCGCGCACTCCGGCGGGAACTCGAGCACGACGCTACAACGCCTAGGCGGGCCGAAATCAGTAGCCGCGGGGGGTCACCGTGCCCGCGGCGGAGCCGCCGACCAGGACCAAGTCGCTCCCGCGAGACAATGCACTGGTCACGGGCGTGCCCCAGGCCATGGGGAGCGCCGGGAGGGTGGCCGAGAAGAGTTTAAGTACGTGTGAGCGAAATTCGTCCGGCACCTCGTCGTCGAAGTGTTCTTCGGGTCCGGTGTAGAAGTCCGTCGCCTCGATGCGGACGCGGCCGTCGTGCACCGAGACCCGCGCCGAGACGCTCACCTTGACCTTCGGATGCGGGTACCCCGAGGCCGACGGCGGGTACCGGCCCTCGCGGGGCGGGGAGCCCGGCAACGGCACCGTCCCGCTGAGCATGATCCCCTCGGTGCGCTCGAGCAGGCCGTCCCCGGGGCCCCCGCCGCCGATCTTGCCCTCGGGTGCGGGGGTGTTGATGTACAGGTCGACGATGTTCATCAGGCGGCCCAGATTCACCGAGTCGACGCGGGTCTGAGCCTCGAGCCGCTGATACCGGATAGGCGAGTCGGGGCCGATCGTCCAGACGTCGCCGAGGACGGCGTCGGACAGCCGGGCGTCGACGTCCACGGTGCAGGCGCCGCGGTCGGCGCAACCCGGAGCGCTGACACCGCGCGCGCTGACGTGCGCCAGCGGGAAGTCGCCCTCGCCGGCGCGCGGCCAGAACGGGAAGCCCGTCAGCATCACCTCGGGCTCGTAGGTGAGGGTGGGGGAGGCCGAGAGCGCGTGAGCAAGCCGACTCTCCGCGCGCGACGCGGCCACCATGTCCCCCAGAAACGCCACGACCAGCACTGATGCCACGGCTACGACGGTCCAAGCCAGGATTCGGCGGAGGCGGGTTACGCCGGCGATGCGGGAAGATGACGACATTGCCGCTATTCTGTCATCTTGAGTGCAAGGTGCTGCGACCAGCGTTGATCGACAGCCCACATGGAGGCCACCTCGAGTTGAGGAGTGGTAGTGGACCTGTTGCTGTTGACCGTCGAAGATTCCGCAGACGCTGTTCTGCCCTCCCTCTCCCTGCTCCCGCACCGTGTGCGGACGTTGCCCGCGGAGACCTCCTCGCTGACCGAACTCGGTGACGCCGAAGTGATCCTGGTCGACGCGCGCCGTGATCTGGCCGGTGCGCGCGGACTCTGTCGGCTGCTCGGCGGCGGCCGGGCCCGGCTCGGCGCGGTGCTCACCGAGGGCGGTCTGGTCGCGATCACCGCCGACTGGGGCATCGACGACTTCCTGCTCCCCGAAACCGGGCCTGCCGAGCTCGACGCGCGACTGCGCCTGCTGGTGGCCCGGGGCGCGGCCGGCGGCGACGAGCCCGACGACCGCGTCACTCTCGGTGAACTCGTGATCGACGAGGCGACGTACACCGCGCGCCTGCGCGGCAAGCCGATCGATCTCACGTACAAGGAGTTCGAGCTCCTGAAGTTCCTGGCGCAGAACGCCGGGCGCGTGTTCACTCGCGCGCAACTGCTGCACGAGGTGTGGGGTTACGACTTCTTCGGCGGCACCCGCACCGTCGACGTCCACGTACGACGACTCCGCGCGAAGCTCGGCAGCGACCACGAAGCGCTCATCGGCACCGTGCGCAACGTCGGGTACAAGGCGGTCCGGCCCGCGCGGTCCCGTGACGCCGACGCCGAGGAGCCCGGCGGCGATGATTCTGATCTCACCGAGTCCGCGGGCTGAACAAGGCCGCGTCCGGCAGATAGTGTCGAACGGGTGACCGCTTCGTCTGCACTCCGAACCGTCCGCGGGCCCCTGTCCGACGCCGATCTCACCGCCGTGCGCGCGCTCGTCGCCCGCGCCGAGGCGCACGACGGCGTCGCACCGCTGTCCGAACAGTTCCGACTGGCGCTGACGGCGCCGGAATCCCTGCATCTTCTCAGTCCACACGGGTACGCCGGCATCGTCGTGCCGCCGGCGGGCGGTGCAGCGGCGGTGGAGGCGACGGTCGATCCCGAACATCGGAGCCGGGGCGAGGGCTCGCGGCTGGTGGCCGCCGCATTGGGCGCCGCGCGCGAGGCAGGGGAAGGCGCACCCGCGCTCTGGGCGCACGGCGACCTGGCGGCCGCCGCAGGCCTGGCCGCGAACCTCGAGCTCGACCGGGTCCGGGAACTGCTGCAGCTCCGTCGGCCGCTGGCGCCGGCCGATCCGGCGGCGATCCCCTTGCCGCCGCTGCCTACTCGCGACGACGTGGTGCTGCGGACCTACCTGGGGCCCGGCGACGACGCCGAGATCCTCCGGGTGAACAACGCCGCCTTCTCCTGGCATCCGGAACAGGGCGGCTGGACGCAGGCTCAGCTGGACGACCGCACGGGCGCGGACTGGTTCGACCCGGCAGGTCTCTTCCTCGCCGTCGACGCGGATTCTCGGCAGCTGCTCGGTTTCCACTGGACCAAGGTGCACCCGGCGAGCGAGACCGGCGGCGACCCGCTGGGCGAGGTGTATGTGGTCGCCGTAGACCCGGGCGCACAGGGCCGGGGGCTGGGCGGCCTGCTGACGCTGGCCGGGCTGCATCATCTCGCCGGCCGCGACCTGCGCGAGGTCCAGCTGTACGTGGAGGGCGACAACGCCGCCGCACTGGCCACCTATCGCCGGCTCGGCTTCGGTCGCCACGCCGTCGACGCCGCCTATCGCTGAGTTCCTTGTGAGAGGTGTCACGGTCCGGTTTGGCTCGTGGCCGGGTGTTGTTCGCATTCGCGTCACCTGACGGTCTATTCGGGCTTACCGGACGTCGATAGCTTCGCCTTGTTGACGAAGCAATCGAAAGGTCTTCTCTCGCATGTCCGCGACTTTCTCCTCCGCCGCCCGCCGCACGACCATCGCGGCCTCCGCAGCGATCACCGCAGGTCTGGTGCTGTCCGCCTGCGGTTCTGATTCCTCCACCACCATCACCGGTGAGGGATCCACCGCCCAGCAGAAGGCGATGACTCACTTCGCCGACGTGCTGACCGAAAACGACGGCGACGTCCTGGACTACACCGGCTCGGGATCGGGGGCCGGCGTCAAGAAGTTCCTGCAGGGCGACGTCGACTTCGCGGGCACCGATTCGCCGCTGAAGGACGACGAGATCACCCAGGCCAAGGAACGCTGCGGCGGCAACGACGCCTGGCACCTGCCGATGGTGATCGGTCCGGTCGCCGTCGCCTACAACATCCCGGGCGTCGAGAAGCTGAACCTGAACGCGACCACGCTCGCGCAGATCTTCGACTCGAAGATCGCCAAGTGGAACGACCCGAAGATCGCCGCACAGAACCCCGGGGTGCGCCTGCCGGACACCGCGATCGTGCCGGTGCACCGCTCCGACAGCTCGGGCACCACCGACAACTTCACCAAGTTCCTCAAGAACGCGGCGCCGCAGGAGTGGCCGTACGAGCCCAGCAAGGAATGGGCTGGTAAGGGCGGCTCGGGTGCGGCCAAGTCGACCGGCGTCGGCGACACGGTCAAGAAGACCGCGGGCTCGATCACGTACGTCGAGTGGGGCTTCGCCACCGAGAACGAGCTCGGCATCGCCGACATCGACTTCGGCGCGGGACCGGTGGCCCTGACCGCCGAGTCGGCCGCCGGTGCGCTGGAGGGTGTGAAGTTCAAGAACCCGGGCAGCAAGGACCTGGTCGTGGACACCGACGCGCTCTATTCGCTGTCCAAGGCCGGCGCTTACCCGCTGCTGCTGACCCCGTACTCGGTGGTCTGCTCGGCCGGTTACTCCGACGATGCGACGGGCCCTGCGATCAAGTCGTCGTTCACCACCATCCTGGAGAAGGGGCAGGCGGGCCTCGGCGAGCTGGGCTTCGTGCCGCTGCCGCAGACCTACGCTGACACGCTCCGCAGCACGATCGACGCGCTGTGACCACTCCCGACACGACGTTAGGACCGCCGGTGAGCACCACCGCTGATACCGCGCGGCCTTCCGAACCCGCTCCGCGGGCGCCGAAGGCACCCGGTCCGTCCGGCGGGCTGAAGACGGTGTCGCGGGTCGGTGACCGGGTGATGCACACCCTGGCCACCGGCTCGGGACTGCTGGTCTCGTCCGCCATCGGCCTGATCGCCGTGTTCCTGTTGATCACGGCGATCCCGTCGCTGATGAAGAACACGGCGAACTTCTTCACCTACACCGGGCCCTGGGTGGTTTCCGGCTCGGAGCTGAAGTTCGGCATCCCGGCGCAGTTCTACGCGACGGTCCTGGTCTCGGTGATCGCCCTGCTGATCGCCATGCCAGTGGCGCTGGGGATCGCGATCTACGTGACCGAGTACGCGCACCCGCGCCTGTCCGGACCGATCTCGTCGGTGGTCGACCTGCTCGCCGCCGTGCCGTCGATCGTCTACGGCCTGTGGGGCATCCTGGTCCTCGGGCCGGCGATGGTCGGCATCAACCAGTGGCTGGTCGACAACCTCGGCTTTCTGCCGTTCTTCCGGGAGCCGCAGAACGCCGCCAACATGTCCACCGGCGGCACGCTCCTCACCGCGGGCATCGTGCTCGCGGTGATGATCCTGCCGGTCATCACCGCGGTGACTCGCGAGGTCTTCTCCCAGACCCCGGTCGCGCAGCGCGAGGCCGCGCTCGCGCTCGGCGCGACGAAGTGGGAAGTGGTCAAGACCGCGGTGCTGCCCTTCGGCTTCTCCGGTTACATCAGCGGCTCCATGCTCGGCCTCGGCCGCGCGCTCGGCGAGACGATGGCCCTGCTGCTCATCATCTCGACGGTGGGCCCGATCAACTTCAACCTGATGGAGAGCGGCCAGACCTTCGCGACAGTCATCGCGAACAACGCCTCCGAGTTCGACAGCCCGGCCAAGACCGGCGCCTACATCTCGGCCGGCCTGGTGCTCTTCGTCCTCACGTTCATCGTGAACGCCGCCGCGCGTGCGGTGATCGCCCGGAAGGGGGCCTGAGATGACCTCAGTGACCACTGAACCCGCCGCACCCAGCGGACTGGATCACCTGACGTCGGCGTCACCGCGCCGCAAGATCGTCGACGGCACCGCCCGGGTGCTGGTCACGGCCGCCGTCGTGCTCGCCGTGCTCCCGCTGGGCTGGCTGGTGTGGACCCTCGTGGCCAACGGCGTCAGCCCGATCCTCAACCCGGAGTGGTGGACGGCCTCGGAGCGTTTCGGCGGTGCCGCCAACGCGATCATCGGCACGCTCATCCAGACCCTGGTGGCGGCCCTCATCTCGGTCCCGCTGGGCGTGCTGGTGGCGATTCTGCTGATCGAGTACGCCGACCAGAACAGCCGGCTGGTGAAGATCACGACGTTCATGGTCGACGTGCTGTCCGGCGTCCCCTCGATCGTCGCGGCGCTGTTCATCTTCGCGGTCTGGCGGACCACACTGGATCTGCCGCGATCGGGCTTCGTCGTCGCTCTCGCACTGGTGCTTCTGATGGTGCCGCTGGTGGTTCGTTCCACCGAGGAGATGCTCAAGATCGTGCCGCACGAGCTGCGCGAGGCGTCGTACGCGCTGGGCGTGCCCAAGTGGAAGACCATCCTGCGCGTGGTGCTGCCGACCGCGATTGGCGGCATCATCACCGGCGTCATGCTGGCGATAGCCCGCGTGATGGGAGAATCGGCGCCCGTGCTGATCCTGGTCGGTGCCACCCGTGCCACCAACTGGAACCCCTTCGAGGGCAACCAGCAGACCCTGCCGCTGATGATGCTGCAGAACTACAACGCCGGTCCCTCCGGGTACGACACCGTCTGGGGCGCCGCGCTCACCCTCGTCATCCTGGTGGCGATCGTCTACGCCGCCGCGCGGATCCTGGCGCGCTTCACCGGCACCAAGACCGCCCGCTAGCTCAGAAAGAACACGATCATGGCCAAGAGCCTCACCCTGAACGATCTCAACGTCTACTACGGCGACTTCCACGCCGTGAAGGACGTGTCGCTGTCCATCGCGCCGAAGACGGTCACCGCCTTCATCGGTCCGTCGGGCTGCGGCAAGTCCACCGTGCTGCGCACCCTCAATCGCATGCACGAGGTGATTCCGGGCGCCTACACCACCGGTCAGGTCCTGCTCGACGACCTCGACCTCTACGGCAAGAACGTCGACCCGGTCGGCGTGCGCACCACGGTCGGCATGGTCTTCCAGCGGCCGAACCCGTTCCCGACGATGTCCATCCGCGACAACGTCGTCGCCGGACTCAAGCTGGCCGGCGTGCGTGACAAGGGCAAGCTCGACGAGGTGGCCGAGACCAGCCTGCGCGGTGCGAACCTCTGGGACGAGGTCAAGGACCGCCTCAACAAGCCCGGTGCCGCGTTGTCCGGCGGCCAGCAGCAGCGTCTGTGCATCGCCCGCGCCATCGCGGTCTCCCCGCAGGTGCTGCTCATGGACGAGCCCTGCTCGGCGCTCGACCCGATCTCGACCCTGGCCATCGAGGACCTGATCAGCGAGCTCAAGACGCAGTACACGATCGTGATCGTCACCCACAACATGCAGCAGGCCGCGCGCGTGAGCGACCAGACCGCGTTCTTCAACCTGTCCGCGACCGGCAAGCCGGGCGAGCTGATCGAGGTGGGCTCGACCGCCGACATCTTCTCCAACCCCACCCGCAAGGAGACTGAAGACTACATCTCGGGCCGCTTCGGCTGACCCGGGCTGCGATACGCGGAGGCCTCGACGGATCACCGTCGGGGCCTTCTGCATCGCTGGGGCCGGCAGCCGCTCGTCCGGTGTCGGCGGTACCTGCGCAGGGCGGCGAACTGAAGGTGCCCGGCACCCTCGTTTCGCTGTGGCACCCTCGGTCGAGGGTGCCAGAACGAGACCACGGTGCCCGGCACCCTTGTTTCGACGACGACGACGCCCGCCGGATCCAGGATCCGGCGGGCGTTCGGGGTCTCGACTCCGCTCGACCGGCGAGTGTGGCTCGACCGGCGATGGTGGCTCGACCGGCGATGGTGGCTCGATCGGCGGGGGGCTCGATCGAGCGGGTGGGTCAGCCCGCTTCCTGGAGCTGCTCGGGGGTCTTGCCGGTGGCCTGGAAGACCACACGGCGGCCGATCGAGACGGCGTGGTCGGCGTAGCGCTCGTAGTACCGGCCGAGGAGGGTCACATCCACGGCGGCTGCCAGGCCGTGCTGCCAATCGCGGTCCATCATGACGGTGAAGAGGTGCCGGTGGAGGTCGTCCATGGCGTCGTCGTCCTCCATCAGGGCGAGCGCATCTTCGTGGTTCTGGCTGGCCAGCACCCGCCGCGCGTTGCCGGCGAGTTCGACGGCGAGGCGGCCCATCTCGACGAAGTAGCCGGCCACTTCTTCGGGCAACACGCGGAAGGGGTGGCGGCGGCGGGCGACCTTGGCGACGTGCAGGGCGAGCGCGCCCATCCGGTCGATCTCGGCGACCAACTGGAAGCCGCCGACGATGCTGCGCAGGTCTCCGGCGACGGGCGCCTGCAGCGCGAGCAGCTCGAAGGCCATCTCCTCGGCCTCGGCGGAGCGTTCGGTGAGCGCGTCGTGATCGGAGATGACCTGCTCGGCCAACTCGAGGTCGGCCTCGAGAAGAGCCTGGGTGGCCCGCTCCATCTCGTGTCCGACGGTTTCACACATCTCGCCGAGCAGCGCATTCAGCGCTGCCATCTGCTCCTGGTAAGCGTCACGCATGAGGACAATCGTACGTCCGCCTCCCGGCCGTGGAGCCGACCTGCGGGTGAAGGAGGCGTGAACAGTCGCTGTTCGGCATCCGGTGGACCGGGCAGCTCGGCGCAGGTCAGGAGCAAGTGGTGTCGGCGGCGTTGGTGACGGCGAGGTCGTTCGGCAGGTCGCTGTTGGTGTCGGCCTTCGGCAGTTGGCCGACGGTGATCGTGCTGCCCGGAGTCGGCGGGCTCGACATGGTCGACACGCCGCCGAAGTCGGAGCCGAGGATGATCTCGACGCCGGCCTTCACGTTCCGGTCCTCCTGGATCTTGGCGCCCGGGATCATTGCGGCCAGGATCGCGGCCGAGTCCTTCTCACCGGCCCCGTACCGAACCACGGTGTCGGTGCGCTTGTCGGAGGCGTCCGCGACACCGGGGACGGTGAACTGGTTGCCGATCAGCGAGTTCATCACCGCGGTGGCCACGCCCGACTCTCCCGAACCGTTGAGCACGCGGACCGTCACGTTCGACGGGTACTGCGCGGTGGCCTCGGTCTGGCCGGGTGTGGCGGTCGCGGCGCGAGGCGCCGGCGCGGAGGCCCGGTCGTCGTTCTTCGGCTTCGCCGCCTCCTTCTTCTCGCCCGGCAGCGGCTTGTCGTCGATGATGGCGTTGAAGATGGCGTCGATGTCCTCGGTGCGTGGGATCTCGTTGTTCGCACCGTCGGTGGTGGTGCCGGACGTGGGGATGGTCAGGAAGGTGACTCGGCCGGCGTCGACGCCCTGCATCGACTCGGCGAGCTGGATCAGCGAGTTGGTGTCGACGTTGTCGACGGTGCTGTACTCGATGAAGGTGTTGACGATCCGGTTCAGTTTCGCCGGGTTCGTCAGGACGTCGCCGGAAAGCGCCGAGCGCAGCAGTGACGACATGAACACCTGCTGGCGCTTGATCCGGCCGTAGTCGCCGTTGCCCTCGACCGAGACGTTCCTGGCGCGCACGTAGTTGAGCGCCCGCTTGCCGGTCAGCTTGCGGTTGCCGCCCCGGTGCACGTAGCCGATCTCGTAGTCGTAGAGCGGCACCGTGGAGCAGACGTTCACGCCGCCGATCTGGTTGACGACCTTTTCGAAGCCCTCGAAGTCCATCGCAATGAACCGGTTGATGTTCAGTCCGCTCATCTGGGTCAACGTCTTGACCAGGCATTTCGGTCCGCCCTCGGCATACACGCCGTTGAGCTTCACGGCGTTCGCGCCGGGCAGTTCGGCCCCGTACTCGCCGGTCTCGTAGTCCCATTCGTGACAGTCGGGGCGGTCGACTTGCAGGTCGCGCGGCCACGACACCGCCACCACCCGGCTGCGGTCGGCGGGGATGTTCACCAGCAGGATGGTGTCGGCGCGGGCCCCCTCGATCAGCGTCGTGTCGCCGCCGCCGAGTTTGGCGTTCTTCCCCGAACGGACGTCGGTGCCGACGATCAGATAGGTCTCATCGCCGTACTGCGCGGCCTTGTCCCGGATGTTGGGATCGTCGGGGTTGATGGCCGCGGTCGTGTTCCAGCTGCCGTTCCAGGCTCGCTGGAGATTCCAGACGTAGCCGGTGCCGACCAGGGTCAGCACGCACGCCAGCGCGACGAGCACCCGCCCCGCATTCTTGGCCGCGGCCTTCTTGACCTGGGTGCTGCCGCGCCGCAGCGGCTTCGAGCGTTCGGCCTTCACCTGGGCGAGGGCCCCGGTCAGGTCGGGTGTCGGTTCCAGCGGGCGCCGACGCCCGCGCAGACGCTCGCCGGCGGAGGTGCCGGTCGTCGCGCGGGTCCGGTCCTCGTCCGCGGCGACGGCTTCCGCGGGACCGTCGGCGGTGACGGACGGGATGGCCTCGGTGTCGGCGTCGTCGGCCGGGCCGGGCGGTGGCGTGAACGCTCCGGGCGCGGGGGGCAGCGGCGTGCCGCCTCGCGGGATGCGCTCGCCCGGGGCCGGGGGAACCGGCGGCAGCGGCGGGCGCGGACCGCGCGCGGGCCGCGGATCGTCGTGCGGACCGATCGGCGGTTCGGATGCAGGCGGTCCGGAAGCAGGCGGACCGGATGGGGGCGTTCCCGCCCCCATCTGCTCCATCAGCTCGCGGACCGTGAGCCGTTCCCGGCCGGGGACCTGTTGATCACGGCGAGCCGGCTCGTGCAGTCCCTCGCGGCGTTCGGTCGTGGGCAGCGGGTCTCCGAAGCGGGTGCGGAAATCGTACGACTGCGACGTCCGTCCGGCGCGCCGGGATCGGCGCGCCGGCCCCGAGGGGCCGTCCGGCTGCGGCGAACCGGGTTCGTCTGCGGTCACTACGTCTACACCTTTACTTGAGAGCTGCGAACATCCTAGTCGCCGGAACTGAGAGGTGCCTCAACGCGAGGCACGGATTCACCCGCCCGAGTGCATGATCTCCGCGCCCTCGGGGACGACGTCCTCCTCGGGGTCGTCGAGCCAGCCGTCGGGCAGGGCGACGGCGGCCGGGGTGCCCTGGCGGCCGCGCGGGCCGTGTCCGTCGTGCGGGAAGGGCACGTCGGCGGGCAGGCCGGCGATGAGATTCCGCAGGTCATCGAGGGTCTTAACCAGAGACAGCTGCGATCGCAGGTCCGATCCTGCGGGGAAGCCCCGCAGATACCAGGCGATGTGCTTGCGGATCTCGCGCATGCCTTTGTCCTCGCCGTGGTGGGCGCTGAGGAGCTCGCCGTGGCGATACATGATCTCGGCCACTTCGCCCAGATTCGGCGCAGGCGGCGCGGGCAGCCCACGCAGCCTCGCCGACAGCTCGGCGAACAACCAGGGCCGCCCGAGGCAGCCGCGGCCGATCACCACGCCGTCGCAGCCGGTCTGTTCCATCATCCTGACAGCGTCGTCGGGCTCGAAGATGTCGCCGTTGCCGAGCACCGGGACCTCGGTCACGTGTTCTTTGAGCCGGGCGATCTGGTCCCACTGCGCGGTCCCCGAATAGCGCTGCGATGCGGTGCGGGCGTGCAGCGCGACGGCCGCCGCCCCTTCGCCGGCGGCGATGCGTCCGGCGTCGAGGTGCGTGTGATGGTCGTCGTCGATCCCGATGCGGAACTTGACGGTCACTGGGATGTCGGTGCCCTCGGTGGCCTTGACTGCCGCCGCGACGATGTTGCGGAACAGGCGGCGCTTGTACGGGATCGCCGAGCCGCCGCCGCGACGGGTGACTTTGGGGACGGGGCAGCCGAAGTTCATGTCGATGTGATCGGCCAGATCCTCGTCGACGATCATCTTCGCGGCCTTGTACGTGTACTCCGGATCAACGGTGTACAGCTGCATCGACCGCGGTGTCTCCGACGGGTCGAAGGTGGTCATGTGCATGGTGACCGGGTGCCGCTCGTAGAGCGCCCGAGCAGTGACCATCTCGCAGACATACAGGCCGGACACGGTGCCGGTGCGAGCCAGTTCCAGATCGCGGCACAGCATCCGGAAGGCGACGTTGGTGACTCCGGCCATCGGGGCCAGGACGACCGGGCTGGCCAGTTCCAGGGACCCGATGCGCAACGGCCCGGCGGCCGCGGCGGGATGCACGCAGCCGGCGCCCTCGGTGATCGAGGGCGCCGGTTCCGGCACCGGGGGCGAAGCGAGCGGGCCGAAGCTGTCCGGGACGTGCGTGTCGAGCGTCAGCGGATTCCGCCTGACTCAGGAAGCCTGCTTGGCGGCCTTGGCGGCTTCGCGGGCCAGCGCGCGGTCGCGCATCTCCTCGAAGCGGGCCGCGTCCTTGTCGAGCTGCTCGAGGAATGCGGCCAGCTCTTCGCGGGTCTTCTCGCCTTCCGCGCTGAAGTCGTTGCGGTCGAAGATGTTCCACTTCTTGAGTACCGGCATGACGACCTCGTCGAGGTGCTGGCGCAGGTCGTAGATGCCGTGCTTGGCCATCAGGACACCGTGGCGGCGGAAGTTCGGCATGCCGGCGCCGGGCATCTGGAAGTTGGTGACGATGTCGGTGACCGCACGCAGGGTCTGGTCCGGCGCCAGGTCGAGACCGGCGCCGCAGATGTTCCGGTAGAACATCATGTGCAGGTTCTCGTCGGCGGCGATGCGCTGCAGCATCTTGTCGGCGATCGGATCGCCGCAGGCCTTGCCGGTGTTGCGGTGGCTGACGCGGGTGGCCAGTTCCTGGAAGGTCACGTAGGCGACCGAGTGCAGGATGCCGAGCTCGTCCGCATACTCCTCGAGCTCGTCGGTGCGCCCGGCCGCGGCGAGCATCGGGTCGTAGCCGTTGGTCATGTGGATCATCCGGGCCTCTTCGAGGGCCACCGGATCGACGCCGCGGGTCACCACGAGGTAGTCGCGCATGACGATGCCGTGACGGTTCTCCTCGGCCGTCCAGCGGCCGACCCAGTGTCCCCATGCGGAGTCCATGGAGAAGTTGTCGGCGATCACCCGGTGGTAGGAGGGCAGGTTGTCCTCGGTCAGCAGGTTGGTGATCATCGCGGCCTTGGCGACCTCGCTCAGCTGCGACTGCTCGGGGTCGTAGTCGTCGCCGCCCAGTTCGGCGTAGTCGCGGCCCTCGTCCCACGGGACGTAATCGTGCGGGTTCCAGTCGCGCGCCACCTTGAGGTGCCGGTTGACCTCTTTCTCGGCGGCAGGCTCCAGCTCCTGGAGAAGCTCGAGTTGCGTGAGTACACGTGCCATCGGTGATTCCTCTGATCGGGGGCTCTCCCGCCGGCGCCGCACGGGGTCAGCAGGGCTTACTGATTCCAGGCTACGTCAACTGCGGGGTGGTCCCAAGTCTCTGCGCCCGGATTCACGACCTAAGTCACGGGTCGTTCGCATAGTGCTTGTCGTCCCGACACCGGCTCGATGTTACGGATGCGTAGGTCGGCGTCGCCTCAGCTCCTGGGCGTCTCAGGCCCGCGGCGCGAAGGCCCGGCCGTACGTGGACATCCAGCGCTGCGCCGGCTCGTCGAGGGTGCCGCAGGCCGTGGCGCGCTCGCACCACGCGTAGGCCATCGCCCCGAACTCCATCGGGTTGTAGACGTCCTCCTCGCGGCTCCACAGCCCGTCGCCCGCGTAGGTGAGGATGGTGATGTTGGTGGCCGTGTGCACGCTGCCGTCGCCCGGGTCCCGCATCGGGTTGTCCACTTCGCAGATCACCCGGCCGGTGGCCTCGTCGCAGACGTGCCAGAGCGCCGGGTATCCGGTCATGTGGCTGCCGGGGAACGCCGCCATGGTCCTGGTGACCCAGGCCCGGATCTGTTCGCGTCCCTCGAACACGCCGTACGCGTGCTCGAGGTACGACGCGTCCGGCGTGAACTGATCGGCCCACCGGTCCCAGTCGCGGCTCACGGCCACCTCGGCGACCGTGCGCTGGAATCCGGCGAAGGCCTCGTCGAGCTCGGCAGAACTGAAACGTGTTCTCATAATGGGTGAGAATAGCCTTCCCGGCTCGCCGGTGCGGTGCGCTCCGGCAGGTCTACAGTTGAGCCGGAAACCCTGCCGGGGAGAGCACGGGCGGGGTGGGAAACATCTTCACGACAGGGAGTGGGCGTGACATGGAGCGGTTGAGCGGACTGGACGCTTCGTTCCTCTATCTGGAGACGTCGTCGCAGGTGATGAACGTTGCGGCGATTCTCCAGGTGGATCCGACGACGATCCCGGGCGGGTACAGCTTCGAGAAGCTGCGGGCCGAGATGGCGCGCCGGGTCAAGGGCATGCCGGTGCTGCGGCGCAAGATCGCCGACTCGCTGACCAATGTCGACCATCCGGTATGGCAAGAGGACGCCGACTTCGACATCGAGCGGCACGTGCACCGGATCGCCATTCCGTCGCCGGGACGGATCGACGAGGTGGCGCAGATGTGCAGCCACCTGGTCGGTCAGGTGCTCGACCGGAAGAAGCCGCTGTGGGACCTGTGGGTGATGGAGGGCATGGAGGGTGGCCGGATCGCGCTGATGCTCCGCATGCATCACGCGTCGGTCGACGGCGCGACCGTCGCCGACATCCTCGGTCAGCTGGCGACGGCGACTCCCGATCCGCCGCCGCTGGACCCCGACCTGGTGGCGATCTCCGCGGGCGCGGCCCCCCGCGCGGAGATGGCGGTCGGCGGCGCGCTGAACTTCTTCATGCAGCGGCCCATCGCCGCGCTCAAGCTGATCCCGAAGACGCTGCCGGTGCCGGTCGAGTGGGTCAAGCGGGTGCGCTCCGGCGACGGCATGCCCGCCCCGTTCCTGGCTCCGCGGACTCGCTTCAACGCCCCGCTCACGCCGCGCCGAGCGATCGCGCTGACGCAGCTGCCGCTGGCCGACGTCAAACGGGTCAAGAACCACTACGGCGTCAAGATGAACGACGTCGTGCTCGCGATGACCGGCGGCGCGCTCCGCGACTACCTCGTGGTGCGCGACGAACTGCCCGAGGGGCCGCTGGTGGGCATGGTTCCGGTGTCGGTGCGCGGTTCCGACGAGACCGACCTGATCGTGACCGGTACCAACAAGGTGACCGGGATGTTCACTCGGCTGCCGACCCCGGTGGAGGACCCGGTGGAGCGGATCCGGGTGGCCGGGATCTACGCGAACCAGGCCAAGGCGCACCACCACGACGTCGAGCCGAACCTGCTGCGGGCGTTCGCCGAGTTCGCGCCCGGCAACACGCTCGGCGCGTTCATGCGGCTCTACGCCGATCGCCGCCTGTCGGTGCTGCATCCGCCGATCTTCAACGCGGTGATCTCCAATGTGGCGGGCCCGGCCTTCGACATGTACTTCCTGGGCGCCAAAGTGGAGGCGGTCTATCCGCTGGCGCCGATCTTCCACGGACTCGGACTCAACATCACTGTCTTCTCCTCCGGGGACAAGCTCAATGTCGGGCTGCTGACCTGCGCCGATCTCACACCGGACATCTGGGACCTGTGCCACGCCTTCGAGGCTCAGCTCGCGGAACTGATCGCTGCGGTCGAGCGCGACGAGTCGGCGGCACAGGTCGGGGAGGCGATGGATGCGGTGATCCGCGAGGCGGTGGAGAACGCCGAGATCGACGAGATCGCGGTGGAACTCCACGGCGACGACGCCGAGTCCTGACTCGCCGCCTCCGGACTCGCCGCACGGTGCACGACGGCGATTGTCGGCGGCTCGTGCGACCATCGACCGCATGATCGTGACGGGAGAGGGCCCGGTGCCGGCCAGCGCTGACGACACCGCACCGCGGCGGAAGGCCCGCGGTGCGTTCTTCACCCCGCCCGAGGTCGCCGATTTCATGACGGCGTGGGCCGTGCGCGACGGCGCCGACCGCGTGCTCGAGCCGTCGGCCGGCGATGCCGAGTTCATGGTCGCCGCTGCGCGGCGTCTGCGTGCCCTGGGGCCTGAGGGGCGCGCGCCGGAGGTGCACGGCGTGGAGATCCACCCACCCAGCGCCGGCGAGGCGGTCCGTCGGGTGCGTGCGGTCGGCGGCGAGCCGGTGCTGACCGTCGGCGACTTCTTCGCCGTCGAGCCGTCGGCCGGGTACGACGCGGTGATCGGGAATCCGCCGTACATCCGGTTTCAGGACTTCGCGGGAGAGCCGCGGGCCCGGGCCCGGCGGGCGGCGCTGCGGGCCGGAGTCGCGCTGTCCGGGCTCGCGTCGAGCTGGGCGGCGTTCACCGTGCACGCCATGCAGTTCCTGCGGCCGGGCGGACGCCTGGCGCTGGTGCTGCCCGGGGAGCTGATGTCGGTGAACTACGCCGCACCCGTGCGCAGGCACCTGTTCCAGAGCTTCTCCTCGGTGGAGCTGGTGCTGTTCGACGAGCAGTTGTTCCCCGACGCCGAGACCGAGGTGGTCCTGGTGCTGGCCGACGGCTACGGTGCGGGGCCGGCCGATCACGCCGTGGTCCGGCCGGTCCGGGACGCCGCCGCGCTCGCGGACTCGGCGAGCGGCCGCCGCTGGAGGCCCGCCGATCCCGCCGGGAAGTGGACCGGCGGTCTGGTGGATCCGTACGCGCTCGAGGCGCTGACCGCGGCCGCGGGCGCCGGAGACTTCGCCGAGCTGTCGCAGTGGGGGGAGACCACCCTCGGGATGGTCACCGGGAACAACCGCTTCTTCACCATGCCGCCCGAACGAGCGGCGGCGCTCGGCTTCGCTGCCCGGGAACTGCTGACGGTGTCACCGCCCGGCAGCGCGCACCTGCGCGGGCTGGAGCTCACCGAGTCCGGGCTCTCCGCGCTGGGCGAGGCGGGCAAGTCGACGCGGCTGTTCGCGCCGGGCGCTCGTCCGTCGGCCGCGGCCAAGCGATACATCGATACCGGCGAGGCATTGGGCGTGGACACCGCGTACAAATGCCGGGTGCGCAGCCCGTGGTATCGGGTACCGCTGCTCGATCCGGCTGATTTACTGCTGACCTGCATGAACGCCGACACTCCGCGGCTGACGACCAACGCCGCCGGTGCGCGGCACCTCAACTCGGTACACGGGGTGTACCTGCGCGAGGAGGTCCGCGACCTCGGGCGGCGGCTGCTGCCGCTGGCGAGCCTGAACTCGGTCACGCTGCTGCACGCGGAGCTGGTGGGCCGCTCGTACGGCGGCGGGATCCTGAAGATGGAGCCGCGTGAAGCCGACGGATGGTTGCAGCCGGCGCCCGCCACGATCGAGGCGCGGGCGGATGCGCTCACGGCGGTGCGGTCCCGGGTGGCGGCGACGCTGGCGGCGCGCGATCTGGCCGGCGCGGTGGCGCTGGTGGACGAGGTGCTCTTCGGAGGTGGGCGTGCGGGCGAGTCGGCGCCACTCGACGTGTCCGGGTTGGCCGCGGTACGGCGAGCCCGCGCCGAGCTGGCCACCCGGCGCGCGGAGCGAGGCCGACGACGTGCCTGAACCGACGATGAAAGATCACGCGTGGGCCGGGTTCGATCGGATCGTCGCCGAGGCGGCTCCCGATGGCGAGCACACCAATCCGTGGCGCCGGACCGCTGAGGGAGCACTCGACTACCGGCCCGACTATCCGACGCTGTGCAGCCTGCTCGGGGTGCCGCTCGCGCTCGGTGCCAAGACCCAGTCCGGGGTACCCGCTCTCGCGATCGACGTGTGGCTCAGTTACGAATTGCGCCGCGCCGGTTTCGACTCCGATGCGACCTGGCCGCGGGCGACGATGCCACGCGTGCTGCCGGCCGCGGTCGCCAATCTCCTCGCCGCCCTGCCGCAGAAGGAGCGTTCCCTGGTGGAGGCGCGGTTGCGGCGCAAGTCGGTCCCCGGCGTCACCGCCTCCAGCGCCAACATCCTCGGCAAGAACTACACCAAGCAGGTGGACGTGGTGATGTCGGACTGGGCGACCGGTCCAGAACTGCTGATCTCGACCAAGCGCATGGACTCGTCGTACGGGAAGAACGCGGCCAATCGCGTCGAGGAGTCGTACGGCGACGCCAAGAACCTCCGGCTGCGGCATCCGCTCGCGGCGCTCGGCTTCGTGTTCGGCCTGCGCTCGGACATCCTCGTGAAAGAGCCGGACACCGCGGACTGGCTGATCGACCTGCTGGGCAAGCTCGGCCGCGAGGACGACGCCTACCACGCCACCTGTCTGCTGATGCTCGACTACGACGACGGTCTGATCACCGGTCCGGACGGCCTCGACGAGGATGCGGATCCGTTCATCCAGGCGGGGCCGGCAGACGAGGAATCGTCCGGAGAGGCCGAGGACGACGACGCCATGGCGGAGCCGACGATCCCCGGGATCTGGGAGCAGGTCGCGGGTCCCGCCGACGCCGCACCGGGTGCCCCGGCGTCGTCGACGACGCTTCCGACGGCGACGCTGCCGACCGTGACGCTCCGGCACGACGCAGTGCCTCCGGAACTCGATCCGGCCCGCTTCCTCAAGTCGATGGTCGAGCGGATCCTGGACACCACCCCGGTCAATCGGCACGTCCACGCACGACGACGACGTCGGGACGCGCCGGTCTGACAGCGGTCGAGGTGTGCCGGTTGAGCCCGGCGAACGAAGTGAGTCGAAACCACTCGCCTGGGTGTGGGTGTGGGTGTGGTTTCGACTCGCTTCGCTCGCTCAACCGTCGATAGAGTGTCGTTCGCTCAACCGTCGAGAAGGGTGCTCGCTCAACCGTCGATAGAGTGTCGTTCGCTCAACCGTCGATAGAGTGTCGTTCGCTCAACCGTCGATAGAGTGTCGTTCGCGCGACTGTCGAGAAGGGGCTCGCTCGACCGTCGATGGAGCTGAGTCAGTCCAGGGCGTCGAGCCAGGCGGTCGACGGGGCGTCCGACGGGGCGCGCCAGTCGCCGCGCGGGGAGAGCGAGCCGCCCGACCCGATCTTGGGGCCGTTGGGCATCGCGGTGCGCTTGAACTGGTTCGCCATGAAGCGCGTGAGGAACACCTCCAGCCACCCTCGGATGGTGGCGGGGTCGTAGGCGTGGCGCTCGTCGTCGGACATCATCGACGGCCAGACGCCGGTGTTCTTGTCCGTCCAGGCCTGCTCGGCGAGGTAGGCGATCTTGCTCGGGCGGTAGCCGAAGCGGGTGAGGTAGTAGAGGAAGAAGTCATGGAGCTCGTACGGGCCGACGGCGTCCTCGGTGGACTGCACCTGGCCGTCCTCGCTTGCGGGTACCAGTTCGGGAGAGATCACGTCGTCGAGGATCTCGCGGAGAGCTCCGGTGGTGTCTTCGCGGTACGAGCCCGCGGTGATCATCCAGCGGATCTGGTGCTGGATCAGCGACTTCGGCACCGAGCCGTTCACGTTGTAGTGGGACATCTGGTCGCCGACGCCGTAGGTGCACCAGCCGAGAGCCAGTTCGGAGAGGTCGCCGGTGCCCAGCACGATCCCGCCGAGCTGATTGGCCAGCCGGAACAGATGTGAGGTGCGCTCGCCGGCCTGGACGTTCTCGAAGGTCACGTCGTACACCGGTTCGCCGTCGGCGAACCGATGCCCGAGGTCGGCCAGCATCTGCAGGCACGACGGCCGGATGTCGAGCTCGTTGCCGCTGACGCCGAGCGAGTCCATCAGCACGTGGCTGCGCGCGAGCGTCGCATCTCCGGTGGCGAAGCCCGGCATGGTGTAGGCGTGGATGCCCGAGCGCGGCAGGCCCATCCGGTCGAAGGTCTCCACCGCGACCAGGAGCGCCAGTGTGGAGTCCAGGCCGCCGGACACCCCGATGACGATGCGTTCCAGGCCGATGGCGCGCAGGCGCTGCGCCAGTCCCTGCACCTGGATGTGCATCACCTCGCGGCAGCGTCGTTCGCGGACGGCGTCGTCGGACGGAACGAAGGGGAAGCGGGGCACCGTGCGGCGCAGGCCGCCGGTCGGCTGATCGAGGTCGCCGAGGGTGAAGCCGATACGGCGGAAGCCGCGCGCCTGCTCGGCGTAGTCGCCGACCTGGTCGCGCAGGCTGATCATGCGGGCGCGTTCGGTGCGCAACCGGTCCAGGTCGACGTCGGCGGTGATCAGCTGCGGCCGCATGGCGAAGGCCTCGCTGCGCTGCAGCAACGTGCCGTTCTCGGCGATCAGCGCATCGCCGTCCCACGCCAGATCGGTGGTCGATTCGCCGAAACCGGAGGCGACGTACACCTGCGCGGCCACGCAGCGCGCCGAGTGGCCGGTGACGAGGGCCTCGCGGTAGCTCTCCTTGCCGATGGTCACCGGGCTGCCCGACAGGTTCACCAGGACCGTCGCCCCGGCGAGCGAGGCCACGGTGCTCGGCGGGATCGGCACCCAACCGTCCTCGCAGATCTCCGCGTGGACGCGGAAGCCCGGAAGATCGGCCGCCTCGAAGATCAAGTCGGCGCCGAACGGCACCTCCCGTCCGCCGAGGACGACGGTGTCGACCACGGCGTCCCGCGCGGCCGCGAAGTACCGCTGCTCGTAGAACTCGCGGTAATTCGGTAGATAGCTCTTCGGCGTCACACCCAGGATCTGCCCGTCCTGGATCAGCACGGCGCAGTTGAACAGGCCGTCGTCGACGCGCAGCGGCGCACCGATCGCGACCAGCGGGCGCAGGCCCGCGGTGGCTTCGGCCACGTCGCCGACGGCCTCCATCACCGCGTCGAGCAGAGCGTCCTGCTGCACCAGATCATCGACGCTGTACCCGCACATGCCGAGTTCGGGGAAGGCGACGAGCGCTGCGCCGTCGTCCGCCGCCTGCCGGATCAGCTCGACGGTGCGCTGGGCGTTGACGCGGGGATCGGCGAGCGCGAGCAACGGCACGGCGGCGGAGATCCGGGCGAATCCGTGAGAGTAGACCGACACGGCTCTACGGTAGCCGCACCTGGCATCATGGGGCGCATGATCCTACGGCCGTCCGCTCGTCCCCTGTTCCTGTTCCGCTCGTCGGCGGTGGCGCTGACCGCGGCGCTGCTGATGGCTGCGGCGCTGGTGTTCGCCGGGACCGCGGCGGCGCACTCGGCACCGACCGGATCCAGCCCGGAGAACGGGCAGACCGTCGACCGTTCGCCCGGTGTGGTGTCGGTGAGTTTCAACGAGAACCTCCGGCCGGAGTTCGCCTATCTCACGGTGGTCGGACCGGATCGGCACTTCTATCAGCAGGGCGACCCGACGGTCGAGGGCAACACGGTGTCGGTGCCGGTCAACGCGCTCGGCCCGGCCGGCGACTACGAGATCAATTTCCGGGTGACCTCGGCGGACGGGCATCCGGTGCAGGGACAGCGGATCTTCACGTTGTCGGTGGCCGGTGACGGCGAGCCGGGGCCGCTCGCCGGACCGGAGGAGAGCACGGCGAGCGACGACGGGTTTCCGGCGTGGGCCGTCGTGCTGATCGTGGTGGCGGTGCTGCTCGTGCTCACCGGTGCCGTGATCGTGCTGCTCCGTCGCCGCAGCGCCTGAGCCGGTCGTGACGCGCGAGCGCGCCCGGCCGCTGATCGCCGCGGTGGGCGGAGTGCTCGCCGGGCTGGCGGTGTGCGCTGTGCTGGCCGGGGCAGCCGGTCCCGCGCACTCGGCGTGGCCGTCCGGGCTGGCGCTGGCGGCCGCCTGTCTGCTGCTCGGCCTCGGCTCCCTCGAGGTGCTGCGGGCACAGCCTTCGCCTGCGGTGATCGCCGGAGCCGCCGGGTTCTGGGCGGCCTCGTCGCTGATCGCGGGCTGGCTGCAGGCTGCCGAGCGCGCCGGGGTGCCGCCGTTCCGGCTGTCGGTGTCGGCGCTGCGTCCGGTGCTGGAGTCCGGTTTCGGGCTCGCGGTCTGCGTCGCCGGGGCGCTGGTGGTGCTGGCGTGGTCGTACCGTCCGTTCGCGCCGGCGACGGCGGTGGCCGCGGTCGCCGCGATCGGGATCGTGGCGGTCAGCACCACCGGGCACGCCGCCGCGGGCCTGTGGACCCCGCTGCTGGTGGGCGTCCACGCCCTCGCCGCGGCCTGGTGGCTGGGCGCGCTCGCCGCACTGGCGGTGAGCGTGCGCGGCCGCGGTGGATGGTCGCGCAGCCTGCCGCTGTACTCCCGGTACGCGCTGCTCGCCGCCGCCCTGGTGGTCGCCACCGGCATCCCCGTCGCGATCGGCGAGATCGGCGTGGGCGCGCAGTGGTTCACCACCGGGTACGGCCGGGTGGCGCTGGCCAAGACGGTCGCGTTCGCGGTCCTGGTGGCGCTGGGCGCGGCACAGCGTCGGACGTGGGTGCCGGCGGCCGCGCGGCACGGAAGTTCCGAGCAGGTCTCGCTACGGCGAGCGGTCGCCGAGGTGGCGCTGCTGTCGGCGGTCGCCGGTCTGGCGGCCGGTCTGGCCGGCACGGCCCCGGGCGTCTCGTGACGACTTCCTGAGCGGCGCGCTCAGCATTCTCACGTTCGTCTTCGCTACGGCGGAGTAGCATTGATTTCCGTGGGGAAGACATCCTTTGAGTTCGGTTCGGTCAAGCGCGCGGTCGGACACGTGATGCGGCCGTATCCGGTCCGCGACCTGCCATCGGGCCAGTATCTGGAGCTGCCGGGCCGCGGCACCACCTATGTGACCGACTCGGGCCCCCGTGAGGCGCCGGTGGTGTTTCTGCTGCACTCGGTGGCCACCACCGGTCTGCTGTGCTGGTACCCGGTGATCCCGGAGCTGAACCGCGAGTTCCGCGTCATCACCATCGACCACCGCTGGCACGGGCGGGGCATCCGCTCGGCCGACTTCTCCCTCGAAGCGTGCGCCGACGATGCCGTCGCCACGGCCGACCTGCTGGGCATCGATCACTTCACCGCGGCCGGCTTCTCGATGGGCGGCGGTATCGCACAGCTGGCCTGGCGCAGGCACGCCGACCGCGTCGACGGCCTGGTGCTGTGCTCCACCGGCCCCTACTTCTCCAGTCTCGACCCGGAGGAACTGGCTCGCGACGTCCGGATGGGTTCGATCGCCGCGCGGTTCGACCGGTTCCTGCCGGTGCCCTCGGACGAGCGCCTGGACGACTGGTCTCGACATCCGGCCAAGTGGGGGATCAGTCAGTTCCTCTCGACGCCGATGAGCAAGATGGGGGCCTTCAGCGAGGCGATGTCGAACTTCGACTCGCGCGAGTGGCTCAGCGAGATCGATGTGCCCACGGCCGTGGTGATCTCCACCAAGGACAAGACGGTGCCGCCGGAGCGGCAGTCGATCCTGGAAGAGCACATCACCGACGCCCTGGCCTTCCCGGTCGACGGCGGACACGCCTGCTGTGTGCTCGGTGCCGAGCGCTTCATCCCGGCGTTCGGTGACGCGGTGCGCTCGGTCCTCGCCCGGCGTCGTGCACCCGCGGTCCTGCTGCCGTGAGGCCCGCATACCGCGATGGTCTGGTGCCCCCTGTCGGGCTCGAACCGACGACCTACGGATTAAAAGTCCGCAGCTCTACCAACTGAGCTAAAGGGGCACCGGAGAGTCTAACGCGGGCGCGTCAGTCCCCGCGATCCGGGCCGTAGATCCGCAGGAAGGCGTCGGCGGCGAACTCGGCGCGCGCGGTGATCGCGGGCTCGTCCAGGGGGTCGTCGCCGAGCAGGGCGCAGGACAGGTCGTCCTGCACGACGAGGCCCCACAGGGCCTTGGCGGCGGCATCCGCGTCGGGGACGTGCAGGAGGCCCCGTTCGGTGGCGGCCCGCAGGTAGGCGGCGAGAAGCGGGCGGCCGCGGTCGGCGCCGCCGGCCAGGACGAGGGCGCCGAGGCCGGGGTCGTTCATCGCTGCGCGGCTGATCGCCAGAGACAGTTCGGTCAGCAGGCTGCCGAGCGCGCTCGTGCCGAAGCCGATCAGCATGGTGCGCACGTCGTCACGGGTGTGCAGGCTGTGCTCCAGGAACGCGATGTTGCCGGCGTACTTCCTTTCGACCATCGTCCGGAGCAGACCGTCGCGATCGCCGAACCAGGAGTAGACGGTGGTCTTGGACGTGCCGGCCCGTCGGGCCACTGCGCCGACCGTGAAGTCCGGGTACCCGTTCTCGATCAGTTCGGCGCAGGCGGCGTCGAGCAGCCGCTGCTTCCGTTCGGCGAGATCGGCCGTGCGCGGGCGGCCCGGTCTCCGGTTCACGTCACCGACCTCCATCTGACGAAATAGTACTGGCGGGTGTTAATGTAAGGGCGGATATGAGGGGTTCGCGCCGTACACGGGGAGTCGGCGCGGATGTCCGTCCCGTCTCGGGGAGGAGGCGGCAGAGCGTCCTTTCCGTCGCGGCGGGGAGGGCGCTCTTCTCGTCTCGGTGATCCGGTGCGTCGCTCGTCGGCGCCATGATTGCAGACTACGGGCGGTGCGGGTGTCCGGACCAGGCGATTTGTGATTTGCTTCGGGTGTGCAATACGCTGATCAAGCTCCCAACGAGGACGCGGGCCCCCTTCGTCTAGCGGCCTAGGACGCCGCCCTTTCAAGGCGGTAGCGCGGGTTCGAATCCCGTAGGGGGTACGCTTCGCGTCACGCACGCGAAGAAAACTGAACAAGGCCCTGTGGCGCAGTTGGTTAGCGCGCCGCCCTGTCACGGCGGAGGTCGCGGGTTCGAGTCCCGTCAGGGTCGCCAGTTCGGCGTCGGCGAGTTGCACGCCTCGTGCAGCCGCCACCCCACGGCCAGGTAGCTCAGTTGGTACGAGCGTCCGCCTGAAAAGCGGAAGGTCGCCGGTTCGATCCCGGCCCTGGCCACGCGACCCCCTGGACAGGGGGTCTTCTCGTGTGTGACGCGAGATAACTGAACAAGGCCCTGTGGCGCAGTTGGTTAGCGCGCCGCCCTGTCACGGCGGAGGTCGCGGGTTCGAGTCCCGTCAGGGTCGCCGTTGTGCGACGGATTCCCGGGCGGATCCTCTCACTGCCGAGAGCAGGTGAGGTTCCGCCCGGGGATCCTTTTCGCTTTCTGCCGGTCCCGGCGGCATGGACAGGTCTACCGTGTTGATATCTGGAGCAACTCGCATCACACTGGACACACTGACCGGGGTCGGGTACACGCCCCGCGGGAGTCGCCGACGGGTGTGCGGCGGCCGGTTTAGGAGGCACTGTGGCTAAGAACGACCCCAAGGAACCGAATCCGAGTCCGAAGGTCGTCGACAACGTCGTGGATCGTGAGTTCCTCGTCGAGCGGCTCGTCGAGAACCCCGTCGAGAAGGTCGTGGACAAGCCGGTGACCCTCGAGCGGGTCGTCGAGCGGCTCGTCGTGGAGACCGTGGACATGGTCGTCGACAAGCCGACCACCGTCAGCCGCCTCGTCGAACGACCGGTCGTCACCGTGGTGGACTCTGTCGAAGACCGCCCGGTCGAGGTCAGCCGCCTCGTCGAACGGCCCGTCGTCAGCGTCCACGACGACGTCCAGGACGTGCCCGTCGACGTGTCCCGCCTCGTCGAGAAGCCGATCGTCACGATCGTCGACGACGACGTCGAGACTCAGGTGGACGTGCACCGCCTGGTGGAGCGGCCGGTCGTGACGATCGTCGACGACGTGGTCGACACACCGGTCGAGGTGTCTCGCGTCGTGGAGAAGCCGATCGTCACCGTGCTCGACGACGTCGTCGAGAAGCCCAAGCCCGTCTCCCGTATGGTCGAGAAGCCGATCGTCACCGTGGTCGACGAGGTGGTGGAGAAGGACATCGAGGTCCCGCGGCTGGTCGAGAAGCCCGTGGTGTCGATCGTCGACGACGTGGTCGACAAGCCGATCAACATTCAGCGGCTGGTCGAGAAGCCCATCGTGTCGATCGTCGACGAGGTCACCGAACGGCCCGTCGACGTGCCGCGGCTGGTGGAGAACCTGGTGGTGACCCTTGTCGACGAGGTGGTCGACAAGGAGGTCGACGTGCCGCGGCTGGTGGAGAAGCTGGTCGTCACCGTCGTCGACGAGATCGTCGAAGCGCCCGTCGAGGTCGACCGCCTCGTGGAGAAGCTCATCGTGGACATCCGCGACCGGATCGTCGAGAAGGAAGTGACCGTCGAGCGGCTCGTCGAGAAGCCGGTGGTGACCGTCGTCGAGCGGGAGGTCGAGGTCCCGGTCGAGAAGATCGTCGAGAAGATCGTCGAGGTCCCGGTCGAGAAGATCGTCGAGGTGCGGGTCGAGAAGCCGGTCGAGAAGATCGTCGAGAAGATCGTCGAGGTTCCGGTCGAGAAGATCGTCTACAAGATGGTCGAGAAAGAGGTCGAGAAGATCGTCGAGCTCGAAGTCGAGAAGCCCGTGGTCAAGCATGTCGAGGTGCCGCGTGAGCTGATCGTCGAGCAGATCGTGGAGCAGCCGGTCGAGAAGGTCGTCGACCACGTCGTCGAGCGGATCGTCGAGAAGCCCAACGTGATCGAGAAGGTGATCGAGGAGCCGGTCGACCGCGAGGTCGAGCGTGTCGTCGAGATCCCGAACATCGTCGAGAAGGTGGTCGAGAAGCCGGTCGACCGGGTGGTCGAGCGGATCGTCGAGACCCCCAACGTGGTCGAGGAGATCGTCGAGAAGCCGGTCGATCGGTCTGTCACCAAGAACGTCGAGGTTCCGAACATCGTCGAAGAGGTGGTCGAGAAGCCGGTCGACCACGTCGTCGAGCGCGTCGTCGAGACCCCCAACGTGGTCGAGAAGGTGATTGAGAAGGCCGTCGACCGCGAAGTCGAGCGCGTCGTCGAGGTTCCGAACATCGTCGAGAAGGTGATCGACCAGCCCGTCGACCGGGAAGTCGAGAAGATCGTCGAGAAGATCAACATCGTCGAGAAGGTGATCGAAGAGCCGGTCGACCGGGTGGTCGAGCGGGTGGTCGAGGAGCCGAACATCGTCGAGAAGGTGGTCGAGAAGCCGGTCGACCGGGTGGTCGAGCGGGTGGTCGAGGAGCCGAACATCGTCGAGAAGGTGGTCGAGAAGCCCGTCGACCGGGTGGTCGAGCGCGTGGTGGAGAAGCCCAACGTGGTCGAGAAGATCGTGGAGAAGCCGGTCGAGCGCATCGTCGAGCGGATCGTCGAGAAGCCCGAGGTGGTCGAGAAGGTCGTCGACAAGCCGGTGCAGCACGTCGTGGAGAAGATCGTCGAGCGCCCGGAGATCACCGAGAAGCTGGTCGAGAAGCCGGTCCAGCGAGAGTTCGAGAAGGTCGTGCAGAACCCGGTCCTGATCGAGAAGCTCGTCGAGAAGGACATCAAGCAGGTCGTCGAACGCGTGGTGGAGAAGCCGGTCTTCGTCGACGTCGAGAAGGTCGTCGAGCGCCCCGTCTACGTTGAGGTGGAGAAGATCGTCGAGAAGCCGGTCGAGAAGATCGTTGAAGTGGTGGTGGAGAAGCCGGTCTTCGTCCGCAAGGTGGTCGAGAAGCCGGTCGAGCGAGTCATCGAGGACACCGAGACCCAGCGCACGGTCACCCACGAAGCGCGCGGCGGCGACCTCGCTGAGGCGCAGTTCGTCGATTCCGGTGCGGCCGCGGACTCGGACTGGCTCGATGCGCGCACCGGCGCCCATCCGAAGGACGGCGTGGCGGGGGCGACCTCGCCTGCCCTGAACGTCGAAGGGCTCATCGACGCGCGGTACGCCGTCGACGACGACGACGCCGGCGAGTCACAGGACCGCAAGTCCTGATGACCGCGAGGCTCGGCCGGGGGATCCTCGTCCTCGGCATGATTCTCGGGTTCCTGGTCGTTGCGGTCGGCGTCGCGCCGGCCCGTGCCGACGTGCTGACCGACGGTGCTGCGGCGATCGACGCGTACGCGGCTCAGCCCGAGCACGCCGAGGCGTTGGGAGCTCCGCGCGGACAGGTGCGCGCGGTCCGCCCCGGTGGCGCGGCCCGCACCTTCACCGGCGGCACCGTCTACTACTCGCCGGAGACCGGCGCCCACGCGGTGCTGGGCGCGATCGCCGCACGCTATCGTGCGGTGGGCGGACCGGCGGCCGTCGGCTTCCCGACGAGCGACGAACAACCGGCAGGCGCCGGACGCGTCAGCCGGTTCGGTGATCCCGGCGGCGCCGCGATCTACTGGAGCCCGGACACGCGGGCGTCGCTGCTGACCGGCGGGGTCCTGCGGGCGTGGCTGGCCTCCGGCGCACAGGACGGTCCGTTCGGGTTCCCGGTCAGCGACACCGTCAACACCGGACGTGCCGACGAGTCGCGGTTCGCCGGCCCCGAGGGGACGATGATCACCTGGTCCTCGACCGCGGGCCTGGAAACGGTGCCGGCCGAACTCGCGGACCGGCTGCCGGCGATGGCCGCTGCCGCCGCGGAGACGACGACGCCGACGCTGGTCGCCGAGGACACGTCCGGATCGGATTCGGACGAGCCGTGGTGGCGCCGGCAGTGGGCGTGGATCGTCGCGGTGGTGTGTGTCGCCGTGCTGCTGCTCTTCGTGGCGGTGCTCATCGTTCGTGCTCGCCGGCGACGCAGGTCCGGCGCAGCGCACACCGCGGCTGCCACGCAGGAGGAGCGGGCGCCGCAACCGGCCAACCGTCCGGCGGCGAAGAAGCCGACGAAGCCGAAGAAGCCGAAGAAGTCCACGCGGTCGGCCGCTCCGGAGGGGCCCGCCGGGACGCCGGTCCAGCAGGCCGGTCTGGTCTCCGGCCCGCCGGTTGACGCCGGCGCCGAGCCCCCGCCGGAATCCGCGCCGGAACCGGAATCCGCGCCGGAACCGGAATCCACGCCGGAACCGGAACCGGAGCTCGAGCCGCTGCTGAGCGATGAGACCCGGCAGGCGTCGGCGTTGGTGATCACGTACGATTCGGCCGACACGGCGGTGAAAGTCGCCTACGAGAACAACGCGCTGGGCGCCGACCGGGCCGGAGACGACGACGTCACCCACGCCTGGCTGCACGGTACGGGCGCCGGGGCGGACCGAGACGAAGGAGAAGCGGCGGATGCCGAACAGATCGACGAGCCCGAAACCCCGTCCGGCGATGAGTGAGAACGCGATGCGCGCCGCGGTCTGCCGGGAGGGCGAGTTCGGGGTCCGCGAGATCGCCCGTCCCGAACCCGGTCCGCGCCAAGTGTTGCTGCGCGTGTTGCGGGCCGGGATCTGCGGCTCCGACCTGCACGCCCGCGTGCACTGCGACGAGACCGCGGATCTGATCAGTGAGGCCGGGTATGACGACTTCATGCGCACCGACCAGGACGTGGTGCTCGGTCACGAGTTCGTCGGCGAAGTGGTCTCGTACGGTCCCGACTGCCGCAAGCGCTGGAAGCCGGGCACTCGGGTGGTGTCGCTGCCGATCCGGCGGACCGACGGCGAGGTCCAGCTGACCGGGCTGTCCGCCCTCGCGCCGGGCGCCTTCGCCGAGTTCGTCCTGGCCGACGAGTCGGTCACGATGCCCGTCCCGGAGCAACTGCCGACCGATCTGGCGGCGCTGACCGAACCGCTCGCGGTCGGTCTGCACGCGGTGGAGCGCAGCGACATCGGCCGCGGCGAGGTCGCAGTGGTGGTCGGCTGCGGGCCGATCGGGCTCGCGGTGATCCTGATGCTCAAGGCACGCGGAGTCCGGACGGTGGTGGCGAGCGACTACTCGCCGGCGCGCCGGGCCCTGGCGAAGACCTGCGGAGCCCAGATCGTCGTCGATCCGGCCCACGACGATCTGGTCGAGGCGATTCCCGCGCGCGGCAACCACTTCCACACCGGTCCGGCGCTGCTCGGCTTCGCCCTGGACTCGATGCGACAGCTGCAGTCGATTCCGGGCCTGCCGTGGTGGAAGCTGATGGGTGTCGGGGAGCGGCTCGGGCAGGTCCCGAAGGGGCCGGTGGTCTTCGAGTGCGTGGGCGTGCCCGGCATGATCGACCGGCTCGCGACCACCATGCCGTACCGCTCCCGGATCGTGGTGGCCGGAGTCTGCATGGAACCGGATACGATCCGCCCGGCCCTGGTTTCGAACAAGGAGATCGACCTCCGGTTCGTGTTCGGCTACGACCCCGACGAGTTCCGGGAGACGTTGCACCTGCTGGCCGACCGGAAGATCGACGCGCGCCCGCTGCTGACCGGCACCGTGGGCCTCGACGGCGTCGCGGCCGCCTTCGAGGCGCTGGGCGATCCGGAGACGCACGCCAAGATCCTCGTCGACCCGGCTTCGGACGCGCTGACTCCCTGACGCGTCCCGTCACGCCTGTGATGTGTGTCACTCGCTGCGCGGTCGGGGAATCAAGCGGACTGTGGTCCGGTTATCTCAGGTGTGGGTCGGACGATCCGCACCAGAAGACCTGACGAAGGAGTTCCCATGACCACCCTGAACGCACTGCCCCTGCTCGCCGCCGGCACCTGGACCATCGACCCTGTCCACTCCTCGGTCGGCTTCTCGGTCCGCCACCTGATGGTCTCGAAGGTCCGCGGCGAGTTCACCGACTTCTCCGGCGCGATCGTCGTCGCCGAGGACGGCACCCCGTCGGTCAGCGCGGAGATCGCCGTCGACTCGATCGACACCCGCAACGATCAGCGCGACGCGCACATCCGGTCGGCCGACTTCTTCGACGCCGAGAAGTTCCCGCAGGCCACCTTCGTCTCCACGTCGGTGGACGCCGACGGCGACGACTACGTGGTGCACGGCGACTTCACGCTGAAGGGCGTGACGCGTCCGGTCGACCTCAAGCTCGAGTTCAACGGCGTGAACCCCGGCATGGGCCAGGGTCCGGTCGCGGGATTCGAGGCCTCCACCGTGCTCAACCGGAAGGACTTCGGCATCGACATCGAGATGCCCCTGGAGACCGGCGGCACCGTGGTCGGCGACAAGATCACCATCACCCTGGAGATCGAGGCCGTGCAGTCCGGCGCCTGATTGGTCCGGTTCTCCGGAAGTCGCCGCGCAGTGCTTGGGATACGCTCGAACATTGTCCGAGCACGACGACCCGAGCACGGAGGTGACGCGTGGAGCTGCAGCGCCCCCGCGAGAGCCTGCATCGGCTCGCCGACTGCGTCGACGATCGCTGGCGGGTGCGTCGCTGGATCATCAGCGTTCTGGACGAGGCCCGGCACGCCGACGCCGGTGACGGCGAACTCCTCGCCGCCGAGTGGCAGGCGATCTCGCCCAAGCTCAAGCGCCGCATCATCCGGCGGGCGGCCGGCGTCGGTATCGCGCTCGGGTTCGGCTCCAAGTTCCTGATCGGCCTGGAGACCTTCGTTCTGGTGTTGCTGGCGTTCAACGGCGGCCAGCTGACGCTGCGGACCGAGGCGAGTCACCCGAGTTTCTGGGAGATGCTGGTCGCCCTGGTGATCGGCACGGCGGTGGCTCTGCTGTTCTCGCTGCTGCTGTTGCGGCCGCAGGTCCGGTGGTTCGTCGACGACGGAACCACCGACCGGGCCCGGCGCCGTGCGGTGGCGCGAGTGCCCATGCAGCAGGTCGGCGCCGACCTCGCCGGGTGGGCCGTCAGTTTCGGCGTCTACGCCCTCATCGCCGAGGTGAGCCCGCTGTTCCTGGCGACCGTGGGCGGCGCGTTCGCGTTCGCCGCCGTCACCTCCTGCTGTCTCACGTATCTGTTCGCCGAGGCGGCCGCACGTCCATTGACGGTGCTGGCTCTCAGCGGCGCCTCCGAGCCGAGCGTGGTGCACGGTGTGCGCGAACGGATGGTGGTGGTCTGGCTGGTCTCGTCCGCCGTCCCGATGGCCGGGTTGATCACCATCAACTTCGGCCGCTGGATGGACTGGCTGCCGCCGGGTAACGCCGAACTGGACTGGTCGGCGGTCTTCCTCGCCCTCATCTCGCTGACCTCGGGGCTCACCGTGGTAATGCTGGTCGGCCGGGCCATCGCCGATCCGCTGACCGAGATGCGCGAGGTGGTCGAGTCCGCGAGCGAGGGTGATTTCGGTCGCCGGGTCGCCGTGTACGACGTCTCCGAACTCGGTGTGCTGCAGAGCGGCCTGAACAATATGCTCGACGGCCTCGCCGAGCGGGAGCGCATCCGTGCGCTGTTCTCCAAACACGTCGGCGACCGGGTCGCCGAACTGGCCATCTCGCAGGGCGGCGAGATGGTCGGCACCAATGCCGACGTCGGCGTGATCTTCGTGGACCTCACCGGCTCCACCACCTTCGCCGCGCAGCGAGATCCGCGGGAGACGGCGGTGGTGCTCAACGTCTTCTTCTCCGTGGTCGCCGAGGTCGTCGAACGGCACGACGGCCTGATCAACAAGTTCGAGGGCGACGCCGCCCTGATCGTCTTCGGGGCGCCCGCGACGCTGGCCGATCCAGCGGGCGCCGCGCTGTGCGCGGCGCGCGAGCTCGGCGAGGCACTGAGCGAGAAGGTGCCGCTGGAGTGGGGCATGGGCGTGGGCTACGGCCGCGTGTTCGCCGGCAACATCGGTGCGGCGAGCCGTTACGAGTACACGGTGATCGGCGATCCGGTGAACGAGTCGGCCCGGTTGTCGGACTGGGCCAAGGACTGCGGTTCGCCGGTGTGCGCCAGCGGAGATGCGGTGGCGGCCGCAGACCCGGAGGAAGCGCAGTTGTGGAGCTCGACCGGCAGCGTCCAGCTGCGCGGGCGCACCGCGACGACGGAGGTCTTCGTCCCCTCCACGCTGGCCGCGCGGACCGAGCCCCCGACATTGGGTAGCGTTCTTGCCGAACTGGTGAAGCTGCCGGCCCGGCGGGCACGGCGAGAACAGGAGCGTCGATGAGCGGCTGGTCGATTTCGGACATTCCGGATCAGCGGGGGCGGCGGATCGTCATCACCGGCGCCAACAGCGGCCTCGGCGAGCAGATGGCCTTGATCCTGGGTCGCGCGGGCGCCGACGTGGTGCTGGCGTGCCGCAACCTCGACAAGGCCCGCGCGGTCGCCGACGAGATCGGTCCCCGAGCCACCGTGGCCTCCCTGGATCTGGCCGACCTGGCCTCGGTACGCGCGTTTGCCGAGGGCTTCTCCGGCGCCGACGTGCTGATCAACAACGCCGGTGTGATGGCGGTGCCGCTGCGGCGCACCGCCGACGGATTCGAGATGCAGATCGGCACCAATTTCCTCGGCCACTTCGCGCTGACCGGACTGCTCCTGGACCGGATCGACGACCGCGTGGTCACGTTGTCGTCGCTCATGCACAAGAACGCACGGCTCGATGTCGACGATCTCAACTGGCACCGCCGCAAGTACAACCGCTGGACGGCCTACAGCGACTCCAAGCTCGCCGATCTGATGTTCGCGCTGGAGCTGGCCGAGCGGCTCGCCGAGGCGGATTCGCCCAAGGAGTCGCTCGCCGCGCATCCCGGTTACGCCGCGACCGAGTTGCAGCTGCACACCGAGTCGCCGCTGGACTGGGTGATGAAGCTGGGCAACCTGACGCCGATCGCGCAGTCCGCCGAGGACGGGGCGCTGCCCGCCCTCTTCGCGGCGACCTCCCCGCACGCGGTGAACGGGGAGTACTACGGGCCCAAGAGTCTGGGCGGCATGCGCGGTGCGCCCGCCGTCGCCGGATATCGGCGAGCGGCGAGCGATCGCGAGGTACGCGCCAAGCTCTGGGCCGAGGCCGAACTCCTGACCGGGGTCACCTTCTCCGCACTCTGAGCGGGCGCCGGGGTCAGAGGACGCCCGGCGGGCGGAACTGGATCGACAGCCGGGGTCCGGACGCGGGGACCTTCGGCACCGCGTGGTCCCAGGTGCGCTGGCAGCTGCCGCCCATCACCAGCAGGTCGCCCCCGGACATGGTGAAGCGCAACGATTCCCCGCCACCGCGTGGCCGCAGCGACAGCTGCCGAGGCGCGCCGAGCGAGACGATGGCCACCATCGTGTCCTGACGGGCGCCGCGGCCGATCCGGTCGCCGTGCCAGGCGACGCTGTCACGGCCGTCCCGGTACAGGCAGAGGCCGGCGCTGACGAAGCCCTCGGGCAGCTCTCGTGCGTAGTGAGCGCTCAGCTCGTCGCGCAACCGCGTCAGGAGCGGGTCGGGCAGGCGGTGGCCGTCGGGGTAGTGGGCGGTCAGTCGCGGCACCGGGAGCGTGACGTCGTACATCCGGCGGCGCTCGGCGCGCCAGGGCACGGTTGCGGTCAGCCGCTCGAAGAGCGGGGTGGCCCCGGTCAGCCAGCCGGGCCGCAGATCCACCCAGGCGCCGTGCTCGAGTCGCCGTCGGCGGATCCCGGAACCCAGCGGTTGCACCACCGGCTCGCCGGCCTCACCGACGGCGGCGTCGAACAGCGACTCCTGGATTCCGGCGTACGTCATGACGCCAGTCTACGCACGGTTCGAACGTGCGTACGACGATGTGCGGCGTGTCGGGTGAGCCGTCAGAGTGTCGCGAGCCGGCGGGCGGCCTCGTCGATCACCTCGTCGCGCTTGCTGAAGGCGAAGCGCACCAGGTGGTTCCACTCCCGCGGTGAATCAGTGAAGGCGCTCACCGGGACGGCGGCTACGCCGATGCGACCGGGCAGTTCCCGGCAGAGGGCAGCACCGTCGTCGTATCCGAGCGGTCGCGGATCGGCCAGGACGAAGTACGTGCCGTCGGTGCGGCGCACCCCGAATCCGGCATCGCGCAGGGCCGCCGAGAGCCGCTGCTGCTTGCCTTCGAGATCACCGGCCATGGCCGCGACCCACTCGGTCTCGGTGCGCAGGGCCAGCGCGACCGCGGGCTGGAACGGGCCGCTGCCGACATAGCTCAAGTACTGCTTGGCGCCGCGGGCCGCGGCCACGAGGCCGGGCGGCCCGCACACCCAGCCGACCTTCCAGCCGGTCACGTTGAACGTCTTCGCGGCGCTGGAGATCCGGAGCGTCCGCTCGCGCATGCCGTCGAAGGTCGCGATCGGGCGGTGCCGCAGTCCGCGGAAAGTCAGGTGCTCGTACACCTCGTCGGCGATCACCGGGACGTCGTGTTCGACGGCCAGGCGCGCGATCTCGGCCAGCTCGGCGTCGGTGAGCACCGTTCCGGTCGGATTGTGCGGCGTGTTCACCAGCACTGCTGCGGTGTCCGGTCCGAACGCCTTCCGCAGCGCATCGAGGTCGAGGCGGAAGCCGTCGCCGTCGTGCACCAGCGGCACCGTCCGCCGGACCGCCCCGGCCAGGGCGACGGTCGCGGCGTACGAGTCGTAGTACGGCTCGATCATGACCACCTCGCGCCCCGGCTCCACCAACCCGAGGATCGCCCCGGCGATCGCTTCGGTGGCACCGACCGTCACCAGGACTTCGGTGTCCGGATCGTAGTGCAGGCCGTAATCGCGGGCGTGCTGCTCGCTGATCGCCTGGCGCAGTTCCGGAATCCCGATCCCGGGCGGGTACTGGTTGCGGCCGTCGGCGATCGCCTGCCGGGCCGCGGCCAGCATCGCGGCGGGCCCGTCGGTGTCCGGGAACCCCTGGCCGAGGTTCACCGCATCGGTCGCGACTGCGAGCGCGGACATCTCGGCGAAGACCGTCTCCGCGAACGGCTGCAGCCGGCGAACCAGGTGTCGACGTTGATCCAGCGGGGGCGAGATCTCAACCATCGAGGGCTCAGTCCACCATCGGAAGATCGCCGGCGTCGACGATCCGGTAGGCGTAGCCCTGCTCGGCCAGGAACCGCTGCCGGTGCGCGGCATAGTCGGCGTCCAGACTGTCCCGGGAGACGACCGAGTAGAAGTGCGCCTGCCCGCCGTCGGCCTTCGGTCGCAGCAGCCTCCCCAGCCGCTGAGCCTCCTCCTGGCGGGAACCGAAAGTGCCCGAGACCTGTACCGCCACACTGGCTTCGGGCAGGTCGATGGAGAAGTTGGCGACCTTGGAGACCACCAGGGTGGAGATCTCACCGCGGCGGAACGCGTCGAACAGCTTCTCCCGCTCGGCATTGCGGGTCGAGCCCTGGATCACCGGGGCGTCCAGCGCCGCGCCGAGCTCTTCCAGCTGATCGATGTACGCGCCGATCACCAGGGTCTGCTGCCCGCGATGCTGCTCCAGGATCGAGCGCACCACCCGCAGTTTGGAATGCGCGGTGGAGCAGAGCTTGTACTTGGCGTCGGCCTCGGCGACGGCGTACTGCAGCCGCTCGTCGTCGGACATCGTCACGCGGACCTCGATGCAGTCGGCCGGGGCGATCCAGCCTTGCGCCTCGATGTCCTTCCACGGGGCGTCGTACCGCTTGGGGCCGATCAGGCTGAACACGTCGCCCTCGCGGCCGTCCTCGCGGACCAAGGTCGCGGTCAGCCCGAGCCGCCGCCGCGACTGCAGGTCCGCGGTCATCCGGAACACCGGCGCGGGCAGCAGATGCACCTCGTCGTAGATGATCAGGCCCCAGTCGCGGGAGTCGAACAGGTCGAGGTTCCGGTACTCGCCCTTCGACTTGCGGGTCATCACCTGATACGTCGCGATGGTGACCGGACGGATCTCCTTGCGTTCCCCGGAGTACTCGCCGATCTCGTCCTCGGTCAGCGAGGTCCGGGCGATCAGTTCGCGCTTCCACTGCCGGCCGGCGACCGTGTTGGTCACCAGGATCAGCGTGGTGGCCTGCGCCTTGGCCATCGCGGCCGCGCCGACCATCGTCTTTCCCGCGCCGCAGGGCAACACCACGACGCCGGAGCCGCCCGCCCAGAACGAGTCCGCGGCCAACTGCTGATAGTCGCGCAGTTCCCAGTCGTCCTGCTCCAGCGCGATCGCGTGCGCCTCGCCGTCGACGTACCCGGCCAGGTCTTCGGCCGGCCAGCCGATCTTGAGCAGGGCCTGCTTCAGGCGACCGCGTTCGGACGGATGCACGACGACGGTGTCGTCGTCGAGCCGGGCGCCGAGCATCGGCGCGACCTTCTTGTTGCGCAGCACCTCTTCGAGCACGGCGCGGTCGAGCGAGACCAGGCTCAAGCCGTGGGCCGGGTTCTTCACCAGCTGCAGGCGGCCGAACCGGCCCATGGTGTCCACGACGTCGACCAACAGCGGCTGCGGGACGGGGTAGCGGGAGTAGGTGACCAGCGCGTCGACCACCTGCTCGGCGTCGTGCCCGGCGGCTCGGGCGTTCCACAGCGCCAGCGGCGTCACCCGGTAGGTGTGCACGTGCTCGGGGGCGCGCTCGAGCTCGGCGAAGGGGGCGATGGCCGCGCGGGCGGCACCGGCCTGGGGATGGTCGATCTCCAGCAGCACGGTCTTGTCCGATTGGACGATGAGGGGTCCGTCAGTCACCCGGCCATTGTCCTCCGCCCGGGAGTTCCCTGCCACCAGGGGTGCGTCAGAGGAGCTCGAGGTTGGTGATCCGGTGCAGGGAGAACCGCGCGTCGGGGTCGGCATCGGTGGCGCCGAGCAGATGTCCGGCGTGCAGCGCGCGCGGGCGGACGACGTGCCGGCTGGCGGCGCCGTGCGCATCCACATAGCCCAGCCGCACCGGGCGGCCGGTCCGCAGTGCGAGCTGAATCAGGGCCGAGGCGCTCTCGCCGCCGCCGGAGACGCGCACCTGTCCGCGCGGCGCCTCCTCGGCGCGGTCGGCGGCGCGCAGCCGGGACACCACGGTCTCCAACTGACCGGGTGCGATCCGCGCGCGGCGAGATCGGGGACGCACGGTCGCGGCGCGGACGGGGACCCGGCTGCCGCGACTGCGCAGATCCACCAGCGTTCCGGTGGAATCCTCGCCGGCCGGCGCGAAGCCGTGCCGGCGGAGCGCCTCGACCACCTCGCGCAGCGCGGCGGGCGACACGGCCACCGTCGAGGCCAGTGCCCGCAGTGAGACCTCGGCCGCGGCGTCGCTGGAAAGGACAGCGGCCAGCAGGGCCGGATCCTCACAGCGGACGAACGACGACGCCACGCCCACCCGCAGGCTGCCGTGCCGCCGGGCGACGTCCTCCACCAGGTAGGTCAGCGACTGCGGGACCGGAGTCCGGGACCGGCTCTCCAGCAAGGCGACGATCTCCGAACCGGACCGCCCGGTGTCCAGGGCGCGCCGCAGACTGTCTTCGCTGATCCGGTATACCGACGCCGCGCCGCCGGACTCCAGATCGGCGATCGCCGTGACCTGCTCGGCCAGGTCCGGCGTCATCGGTCCGGGCACCATCAGCGTCAGATCGGCCTGCACCAGGAAGTGATCGACCGGAACCGGCAGTGCGCGGTTCATCGCCGCGAGCACCGCGGCGGCATCCGCCTCGTCGTCCGGCCCGGACTGCAGCAGCAGCCGGGCGGGCCCGGTGAGGCAGCCGTGGGCGACCATTCCGAGCTCACGCGCCTCGCGCAGGGTCTCGCCGACGAACCGCCTGGTCCACCGGCGCAGCTGGCGCGGGTGACGCCAGGCGAGCGTGGCGGCGAGCGCATCGACCTCGACGGGCGCGGCAGGCGGGACGTCGAGCAACGGGGCGAGCACCTGCCTGCGGGTCAGCGGCGCCGACGCGTCGAACAAGTCGCTGGACAGGGCCGCTAAAGTGTTGCCGTCCCGGTCTGTATCGCCGATCTGCCAGGGACGCCGGGGCACGTCCAGCCAGGCGGCGGCCAGCGAGTACCACCGACGTTCGGGCGTGGTGTGCAGCCACGCGTCGACAGCCGCGGTGGGTGCGAAGGCCTCTTCGCCGTTCCAGTCGGCGGGTTCGGGGTCGGGCAGCCCCGCGTCCACCAGGCGATGCGCCGCGAGGACCTCGACCAGCAGGCCGACGCGGGTCACGGTCAGGCCGGTCGCTTTGGCCAGCCGGCGGAGTTCGCGCACACCGAGTCCGCCGGACTTGAGGGTCGCGGCCGGCGTGCGGCCGAGGACGTCGAGCAACTCGGCGGCGTGCCGCAGCAGTTCCAGGGCCTCACCGGCGCCCGCGGCATCCACGTCGCCGGCGCTGAACCGTCCGGATCCGGCGCTCAGTGCGGGCGCGGCCAGCGATGCGGTCTCCAGGGCGGGTTCCCCGCGCAGCAGCTGTCCGGCCATCGGCGTGAGTTCCACGGTCTGCTCGTCGATCCGGAGCAGCAGTCCCGCCGCGAGCAGTCGCGGGACGGGGGCCGCCGGATCGGCATCGGGCGCGGCATCGCGGCTGCGGCCGAGCGGCGGGCCCGCGGCCAGTGTGGCGAGGAGTTCGCGGGGGCGTTCGTCGAGGCCGTCGAGCAGGGCGCGGATCTCGTCCGGTGCGGCGGTCGCCAGCGGCCCGAGCAACTGGTGGCCGCGCCACGGCAGTGCGGCGCTCAGGTGGATTCCCGCGACCCATGCGGTCTTCTTCCCGGTGCCGGCGCCGGAATCCCAGATCAGGCCGCGGGCCTCGAACTCGCTCAGCCGCGCATCCACCTCGGCGCGCTTGAGCCGGCGACCGAGCCGCGCGACGACGTCCTCGCGGGTGACGGGTCCGATCAGGTCGTGCCTGCTGTTCCCGTCCCCGGCGTCGAGAAACGCCTCGAGCACCGCCACCCCGGCCAGGTCCAGGTCGTCACCGGCCAGCGAGAGCGAGGACGCCGACAGAGCGCGGTGAGCGAGGATCGCCGAGCCGCGCGGGGGAGGGGAAGCCAGATCCGGTCGTGCGGCCAGCAGTCGGGTCAACTGCTCGTCGGAACGGTCGGCCAGAGTCTCGGCCAGGCCGCGCAGGGGGCGGTCCGGAGTCACCCGGCAGATTCTACTTGCCTGCACCGGGAGGCGAATCGCGAGCTTGCCGAAAGGTTCCGCGGCGGGCATGGCAGAATGTGGCTCGTGGCTAAGAAGAATGTGTACAGGGACAACGGTTGGCCGGACATCGACGTCGAGGACCACGCGGTGACCGAGTTCACCTCGCACCTCGCCGGTGCCCTCTCGCCCTTCGGCAACGAGACCACTTTCCCGGTCCCGGCGAGCGAACTGCCGTTCATCCAACCGCACACCGTCGTCAACCGGTGACGCCGCGCGCCGCTCGGCGCGCACGCCCGGACGGGAAGGACCCCGCATCGATGCGATGCGGGGTCCTTCGTATTCGCCGTCGCCTCGGGCGGCGCGCAGGGCGAGGCGGCGGATGCGCGAGAGCCCCGCGCCGAACAGTCGGTGCGGGGCTCTCGAAAAGCGCTCGGGTGCTCGCCTGGATCAGTGGATGCCCAGGAGGCCCTTGTTCTGGTTGAAGAGGTCCAGCTGACCCTGGTCCAGCTTGAAGCCGTGCTTCTCGGCGGCCTCGGCGGCGCCGCGGATCTCCGGGGTGGCGCTCTTCTTGGCCTGCGAGATGGCCTCGTCGCTGTCCTTGGCGGCGCCGGCCTGCGGGGCCTGCTCCTGCTTCTTGAACGGGTTCTTGATGCTGGGCTTGCCCGGGTGCGCACGCTGCGTCGGGCCCGAGAGCGCGGTGCCGCAGGTCGGCCACGCGCCCTTGCCCTGGCTGGCCAGGACCTTCTCGGCGACGTAGATCTGCTCGGCCTTGGAAGCCTGGTGCGCGTACGGGGCGAACTGGCCGCCGCCGTGGCTGGTCCAGGTGCTCGGGCTGAACTGCAGGCCGCCGTGGTAGCCGTTGCCGGTGTTGATCGACCAGTTGCCGCCGGACTCGCACTGCGCGACCCGATCCCATTCGGCGTCGGTCGCCGCGGCGGAGTTGCCGGCGCCCATCAGGGCGGCGCCGCCGCCGATGACGGCGGTGGTCAGGGCGACCTTGGCGAAGGTCTTGGTGGTGCTGTTCGTCGTCTTGGCGTGACGTGCCATGGGGTGTGCTTCCTCTCTCCACGCGCCTGCGAAGTAAGCTGTCGGGTTCGAGCGAGAGGTGCTCGGCCCGTCGGCGGACTTGCGTCCGCCGGCCGGACTAAACCCCAAGGCGCAGGCCTGACGACCTGCGCCGGTATCCGGTGGATGGTGGGTCCCCCGCCCTCGTTCCTGAACTGTCTGGTTCGGTGTCCCCGGTGGCGGAACGAGGCTGGGCGCGACCACCGGGATATTGATTTGTCGGTGGCCGCAGGGCCGACCGGATTGAAGACTACGTAATCCGTTCGGGTGAGTCACCCCAACCGAAAACCAGGGTTTTCCCCCTGGATGCGGGGCATTGCGCCGCGTATCGCCGTTGCCGCAGGTCCGGCCACTGAGGGTCATCCCGTAGCCGGTTCGTTATCCGACCGTTATGTGACAAAGGTCACGGCTAGATTGAGATCTGGCACACGCGGCGTCACGAGTCGAGTGCGCGCCGCGCCTCCAGCGCGCGGAAGGTGCTGGCATGGAACACCAGCGGTTCGACGGAGGGGTCGCTGCGCAGCGCTTCGATGCGCAGCAGTACGACGACGTGGTCACCCGCCGGGACCTCGCCGGCCACCGAACAGGACAGATGCGCGGTGGCGCCGGGGACGAAAGCCGCGCCCCGCGGCTGCACGATGGGGGTCCATCCGGCGAACCGGTCCGCGGTCGGCCCGGCGAGCCTGCGGCACAGCCCGGCCTGGTCGGCGGAGAAGACGCTGACGCCCAGCTCGCCGGCTTCCCGCAGGGACGGCCAGGTCTCGGACTCCCGGCGCACGCACACCGACACCAGCGGCGGGTCCAGCGAGACCGTGGTGAACGCGCTGGCGGACATGCCGACGAGACCGTGCGCGCCGTCGTTCACCCGCCGGCAGACCGCCACCACCCCGGACGGGAAGCAGCTGTACGCCTGCTTCAGCGCGGCCGCATCGTCGGCGGGAGCGAGCGGCGGGGTCATCGGTTGCGGCGCCCGGACAGCACGGCGGACACGACCGCCAGCAGCAGGCCGAGCGGAGCGAGCATGGCCAGCAGGTAGGTGATCACCACCAGGAGCTGAGAAGATTCGCGGACCGCCGGAATGATCAGCGCGATGCTCGCCACGGCGCCGACGAGGACCATGATCACCGCTGCCGGGAGCAGCGCCGACGACTTCTGGGTCTGCATGGCCACCACGGTAGCCGGGCGCGTAACATCAGGCGAAGTGCGCCTGTGGCTCTCCCGGGAGACCTCTCCCGGTCGGGGCCGGGCGCATTCCCATGGGATCTCCTCGCCCGCGGGCGACGACGAACAAGTGTGAAGGTGAGCAGAGTGCCGACCGGTCGGGTGAAGTGGTACGACTCCGAGAAGGGCTTCGGGTTCCTGTCGCAGGAGGAGGGCGAGGACGTCTACGTCCGCGCCTCCGCCCTGCCCGCCGAGGTGGACGGGCTCAAGGCCGGTCAGCGCGTGGAGTTCGACATGGCGGCGGGCCGGCGTGGACCGCAGGCGTTGCGGGTGTCGGTGCTCTCCGACGCTCCGAGCGTGGCCCAGAACGTCCGGGAGAGTCAGCGCACTGCCGCCAAACGGCACACCCCCGACGAACTGCACGGCCTGATCGCGGACCTCATCACTCTGCTGGAAGGCAAGGTGCAGCCGGATCTGCGCAACGGTCGGTACCCGGACCGCAAGACGGCCCGGCGGATCTCCGAGGTTGTACGCGCGGTGACCCGCGAACTGGACCGCTGAGACGGTTCCCCACCCGGTCGACGCCCGGTCTCAGCCGCGTTCGACGGGCAGTTCGGTGCGATTGGCCGGTCCCGGGTAGCCGACCGGGGCCGTGGCCACCGAGTAGTGGCCGCGGAACAAGAACTCGCCCTGGCCTGACTCCACCCCGTCGGGTGCGTCGATGAGCACCGCCGATGCGGGCTTGATCTCGATGCCGAGGAGCGTGCGCTCCGGCGTCGACTCGAGCACCTGCGTGTAGGTGGTTCCGGATCGGTGCCACCACTGCTTCGGCACGATTCCGGCCGGTGTGGCGTAGATCGCGGTGAGCTCCCACGGTCCCGAGGCGATGTCCTCGGGGACCGACAGGGTGAGCGACTGGCCGGTCTCGACGGGGAACTGCGACTGCGGCAGCTGTGCGATCTCCTCGTTGCTCAGGAAGCGCGGCCGACAGTCCGCCATCTTCACGTCGCAGAAGTAGGTCGGGGCAATCTGTGCGTAGTGCGGACCCGCGGCCACCGAGACCTGCGGATCGGCATGCGGGGTGCTCCGCACCAGCAGGGTGGTGGCCACGGTGACGATCGCGGCCGCCACGACGACCACGGTCGCCGTGATCGCCAGGGTCTTCTTGTCGGAGGGCTGGAGGGACAAGGGACTCCTTCGCTTATCGGGTTCTCGGCCGGCGGGGCTGGTCGGCCGGACGCGCGGTCTGCTGCGGACGGGTGGGCCGTCCCGACGGGCTGTCGTGCTCGACCGCGGCGGTTCTCCGGGTGGGAGCCGGGGTCGTCCTCTCTGCTGCCGGCGTCTGCACGGTCAGGGGCGAAGTCGGCGCCGGGTCGGTGGGCCGGCGCCCGCCGACCCCGGGTACCAGGGTGGCGCCCCGGCTGGTCAGCACGGTCTGGGCCAGGCCGAAGCCCATCAGCACCGCGATCACGGTGAAGCCGATCCACAGCGTGGTCGGCAGCACCACGCCGAGGCTCGCGCCCAGCACCCAGCACAGCTGGAGCACCGTCTCCGACCTGCCGAACGCGGAGGCGCGGGACTGTTCGGGCAGGCCGTCCTGGATCGTCGAGTCGAGGCAGACCTTGGCGATCGCGCTGACGCCCGCGGCGACGACCGCGGCGACGACCACCATCAGAAGGGTGCCGAACAGAGCGGACAGGGCCGCGGCGACGGTGGCGGCGATCGCGCACATCACGACGATGCGCGGTGGGCGGGAGAGTTGCAGGCGAGTGCCGACCGCGTTGCCCGCGGCGTTGCCCACACCGGCTCCCGCGCCGACGGCGCCGAGCATCAGCAGTTGCTGGAATCCGTCGGCGTCCTGGGCGCGTGCGTAGAAGGCCACATACAGGGTCAAGAACCCGGTCAGGATCCGGATGGTTCCGTTGCCCCACAGACCGGTCACGACGGCCCGGCCCAACGGCTGGCGCATGGTGGCGGCGAGCTTGGCCGAGATCGCCCGGGCGCTGCGGGACGACGTACCCTCCGCGGCCGCCGGAACCGAGGAGTGGGCGGCGTCGTCGCGGTAGGTGATGGTGGTGGGGACCTCGCCCTCGGTCACCTCGACCCAGGATGGGATCTTCATGCAGAAGTAGGCGCCGGCGAGCGCCAGCAGGCAGAGGAACACCATCGCGCCCGGAATGTGGAACGGCAGCCAGGAACCGAGGATCATTTCGATCAGGGCGGCCAGGCCGCCGGCGACGACGGTGCCGAAGATCAGGCCGAACATCGTCAGCCGGGAGTTCACCCGCACCAGGTCGATCGTCGGCGGCAGCACGCGCGGGGCGACGGCGGACTTGAGCACGCCGAAGGACTTGGACAGCACGAGCAGCCCGAGGGCGCAGGGATACAGGATCCACGGCTTGTAGGTGAGCTGGCCGGTGTCGGCATCCCACGAGGAGTTGACGATGATGAGCAGTGCGAGCACGGCGCGGAGCCCGAACGTGGAGGCCATGGCGATGCGGCGGCCGTGCTGAAGTCTGTCCAGCAGCGGTCCGATCAGCGGCGCGATCACCGCGAACGGGGCGATCGTCAGCAGCAGGTACAGGCCGACGTTGACCTTGGAGTCGCCGGTGGCGGCCGCGAAGAACAGGGTGTTCGCCAGCGCCACCGCCATCGCGGCGTCGACGGCGTTGTTGATCACCACCGGCATGGTCAGGGCGGTGAGTCCCGAGCGGTCGGCGCCGTCGGCGGTGGCCGCGCGGTGCACGAACGCCGCGCCGCGCCCGGCGAAGTAGCGGGATCGTCGCGCCATCACGCGGACGACGGTCACCTTCTCCGGCGGTAGGTACTCGGCACCGGCACCGGCACCGGTCTCGCTCGCTGTCGTCCAGGCCTTCGTGGTGCCTCCCCGGGAGGTGCGTCCGCCCGAGCCCCTGTGTCCGCCGCCTGAGCTCCTGCCGCCGCCGCCTGAGCTCCTGCCTCCGCCGCCGCCTGAGCCCGTCGAAGGATCGAAGGCGTCGGTCTCTGCGTCCGAGAGCGGCGGCAGATGCGGATTGTGCGTGCGCGAGGGGAGGTAGGCGCCGCTGGCCGCATCACGCCGCCGGTTCCGGATCGGCGGATCGGGCGGGTAATTGTCCTGGCCGGGGTGAGCGGGCGGCACCGGGGGAGGCGGCGTCCGTCGAGGGTGCGCAGGACGGTGCGGCGGGGTGCCGGAGTCGTCGTACGGAGGTCGGGGAGCCACGACAACGATTCTTCCCTATCGACCGCCGACGGCGTCGGATGGGCGGGTACCGCGTCGCCGAAGGTGCGTTCGGCGGTCGCGGTGATGCACACTGAGAGGGTGAATGCGGCAGTGCAGACGGACCGGGCAGCGCAGACCGAGCTGTTGGAACAGGCGGAGCAGATCGCGCGGGACGCGCTGGTGGCCGAGGGTGAGGACCCCGGCGCCCACCTCGGCGCGCGGTCCGAGGGCGAGTGGGCGGTCGCGCACTATTTCGCGGCGCAGGTCCCCGGCTACGTCGGTTGGCAGTGGTGCGTGGTGCTGGCGGGTGCGCCGGGCGCCGACGGGCCGACGGTCTCCGAGGTCGCGCTGCTGCCCGGTGACGGAGCGTTGCTCGCGCCGGCATGGGTGCCCTGGACCGACCGGATCGCCCAGGGCGACCTCGGTCCGGGTGATCTGCTGGCGTCGCCGCCGGACGATCCGCGGCTGGTGCCCGGGCACATCGACACGCTCGACGTCGACCCGATCGATCGGGATCAGGTGGGTCAGGTCTTCGGCGAGATCGGCCTGGGGCGCGATCGTCTGCTCTCCTACGAGGGGCGGGCGCAGGCCGCACAACGGTGGTACGACGGCGAGTACGGCCCGGATTCGCCGATGGCCCGCAGCGCTCGGCACACCTGTGCGAGCTGCGGCTTCTACCTTCCGCTCGCGGGCGCGCTGCACGGCGCGTTCGGGGTCTGCGCCAACGAGTTCGCCGCCGACGGACACGTGGTGTCGGCGGGCTACGGGTGCGGCGCCCACGCCGACACCCCGATGCCGCCCGGCGGCGAGGGCAGTCCCGCCTACGACGCATACGACGACGGTGCGGTGGAGATCGTCCAGAACGACGCCGCGGCGAGCGTGTCCTGACCGACGGCGCCGAATACCCGGACTGCGGGCCGGACCCGTTCGGGACGGTCGCGCTGCGCGCCGCCACCCTGGCCGCCTGGCGCGACTCTCCGACCCGTCTCGCCGAGGATCTGGCCGCCGAAGCGGATCTTCTGGACATCGGGTACCGCGACCGCTGGTTCACCGAACTCGCCGCGAACGCCGCCGACGCGGCGGCCGCCGCCGGGGTGCCCGGGCGACTCCGGATCTGGGCCGAGGGGCCGCGCCTGCACGTCGCCAACACCGGCGCCCCGCTGACCGTCGAAGGCGTCCACGCGCTCACCGCGCTGCGGGTGTCTCCCAAACGGCGCAGCGCTCCCGCCTCCGGGGCCACTGGACTGCAGGTCGGCCGTTTCGGGGTCGGATTTCACGCCACCGGATTCGCCGACCGGGTGGACCTGCTTTCCCAATCCGGTTCGATCACCTTCGACCGGCGCCGCGCCGCCGCTGCCGCCGGGGTCCGTGCGGCGCCGGCGCAACGTCTGGCCTGGCCGCTGGCCGAACGCCCGGCATCCGGATTCGCGACCGAGGTGGTGCTGCACGTCCGCGGTGCGGAGCAGGCGGCCGCGCTGTGGGCGCAGGCCCTGGCCGAGGTGCCCGACCTGCTGCTCGAAGTGCCTGTGCTGAGCTGCGTCGAAGTGCCTGTGCTGAGCTCCGCCGAAGTGCCTGTGCTGAGCTCTGTCGAAGTGCCTGTGCTGAGCTCTGTCGAAGTGCCTGTGCTGAGCTGCGTCGAAGTGCCTGTGCTGAGCTCTGTCGAAGTGCCTGGCGACACTGCCGGTTCGGAGCGGGTGCTGACCCGGCGAGACGACGGCGCGCAGATCCAGATCCTCGACGCTGACGTGGTCGTCGCGCGGTGGCTGCAGGCCTGTTCCGGGGAGCATCGCTGGCTGGTCCCACTCCGCGACGGCCGCGTGCGACCGCTCGAGGGGGATGTGTTGCGCAGTCCCACTCCGACACAGATCCCGCTGTCCCTGCCCGCCCGGCTGATCACCCGTCTGCCCCTCACTCCCGACCGACGCGAACTCCATCCCGACGCTCAGCTGAGCACCGCGGCAGCCGGGTACGCCGACCTGGTGGCGCAGGCCCCCGCGGATCAGCGTCACCTGCTGGTGCCGGCGCCCGCGTTCGCCGCCGGCCCCGAGGACGCGGAGCTCCGGGCGGCGATCCTCGCCGATCTGGCGGCGGCCCGGTGGGTGCCCGTCGCGGGACCCGCGGCACCGGATCAGGCTCCGTCACGCGTCCGGCTGCTGCGCGGCCTCACCGCGAGCCTGGCGGACCTCCTCGGGGAGGTGATCGACGGTCTGGTGCACCCGGCGCTGAGCGAGGGGGAGGCCGCCCGCGTCCTGCGGCGGCTGGGGGCACACGAGGTGAGTCTGGCCGACGTCGCCGATCTGCTCTCCGGAATCGAGCGGGAACCGCGCTGGTGGGCGCGGCTCTACGCGGCTCTCGACGCGCTCGCGGTCACCCCCGAGCTGCTCGACGAGCTGGGTGCGCTCCCGGTGCCTCGCGCGGACGAGTCGCCGGGCACGTCGGGCCGCACGCAGCGCGGGGTGCGCGGACTGTTCGTCGTCGACGCCCTGACCGGACTTCCGCCGGGGGAGTCGATCCGGCTCGACTGGATCCCGGCGATCGACCCGGAGGCCTATCACCCGCTGCTCGACCGGCTCGGGCTGGAGCACCTGTCCGTCGCCGACGCGCTGAACCATCCGGCGCTCGAACAGGAACTCGTCGACGGCGACCACGAGGACCTCGCCGACTCGGTGCTGCGGCTGCTCGCGCTCGCGCCGGACCCTCCGCGGCTGCCCGCGTGGCTCGGTGCGCTGGAGCTCCTCGCCGATTCCGGCGAGCTCCGTCCGGTCGACGAGCTCCTGATGCCCGGGAGTCCGCTGCGCGCGGTGCTCTACTCCGATGCGCCGTTCGGGGTCGTCGATCCGGCCGTGGTCGAGGCGTACGGAGACGAGGCCGTCCGGCGGCTCGGGGCCGGTTGGGGCTTCACCCTGGTGCGCGACGAACTGCCCACCGCGCCCGACCACGAGCTGGACGCCGAGGAACAGTGGTGGGACTCCTTCGAGGTCCCGCCGGAGCGGCTCGCCGCGGTCCGGGATCTGGACCTGGTCGATCCGGCGCAGTGGCCGGCCGCGCTCGACCTGCTCGTCGCCGACCCGGAGATCGTCGTCGAACTCGCCGATCCGGACGGCTACACCGGCTGGTGGCTGCGGCGGTTCGCCGAACTCGGCGAGCACGCGGGCGAGGCGGTCGCCCTGCGGCACCTGCGGCATCCCGCCGACGACCGCCGACGCGGACTCTTCGATCCGCTGCACCATCCGGCGGCCGATCACCTGCGCCCGCTGCTCGCCGGGGCCGGGCCCGACGACGCCGACGACGCCGCGTTCTGGCTCGCTGCCCTCGCCGATCCGGCCCGGCAGATCGCGCCGGGCGTCGCGGCCGCGGCGCACGCCGCACTGGTCGCCGCACGGCGCTCGGGGAGGTTCGGCGTCGTCGACCTCGACCCGCCCGAGCGGCTGCGCACCCTGGCCGGGACGGTGACCGACCGGCCGGTGATCGTCGACGAGCCGTGGTGGCTGCACGTGGTGCCCGTGGCGAACGCGGTGCTCGCCGGACCGCACCCCGAACCCGGCGGGGCCGCTGCCTTCGCCGCGCTGGTCGACGCGCCGCTGGCGTCGGAGTCCGCGGCCGTCCGCGTGGTCTCCGAGGGGCGGCCCGGCGATCCGGATTCGGCCGAGCTGACGGCCCTGGCCGCGTCCACCGGCTGGGAGCTGAGCGGCCCGGTCGTCGTGCATCACACTCTGGTGGTCGCGGTGTTCGGCGACGACGGGGAGCGACGTTTCACGGTGCCGAGGTGGCGGGACTCCGCTGGAATGCTGCACCTCTCGGTACCGTAGTCCCGGACACCGGTCGCGGACGAGCCGTTCGAAACGACCCGATTCCCGACGACTCGAGAGAGAGGCGCGCCGCCATGATGCTGTCGCCGTTCGGCTTCGACCATGCCGTCACGGACTGGGTGGTCTCGATTCGCGCCGAGCCGTGGAACTCGCTGTGGCAGATGGTCACCGTGCTCGGGGACAGCCTCACCCTGACCCTCGTGGTGATCGGTGTGTTCGTGCTGGCGTGGCTGGGGGAGCGCATCGACCTCGCGATGTTGATCGCCGTCGGCGGAGCGCTCGGGTATCTCGTGATGTTCCTGTTGAAACAGCTCTTCGGGCGGGAGCGTCCACCCCTGGCCGATCGCCTCATCGACGTCGACTCGCTGTCGTTTCCGTCCGGGCACGCCATGATGTCCACCGCGATCTACGGTCTGACCGCGGTGATCTGCTACCGGCTGTACGCCTGGGTGCGGGAGAACCCGCTGATTCTGCTGATCGCGCCGGCGCTGGTGCTGGTGATCGGGATGTCCCGGGTGTATCTCGGCGTGCACTGGGCCTCGGACGTGATCTTCGGCTGGGTCCTCGGGCTGATCTGGCTCGGGGTGTGCCTGGTGATGCATCGCCAGATCGTCCGCTGGGTGCAGGCACGCACCTGAGCAAGCCCTAGTCGAGACCCTCCTGGGCGCCTTTGCTGCCGCGGCGCACCGCGGACTTCTGAACCAGCACGATCACCGTCCCCAGGACACCGACGCCCAGACCGACGAGACAGACGGCGAGTGCGCGGTCGGCGCCGAGGTCGGCGAGCCACACCACCAGGGTCGCGATCAGCCACGCCACCATCCCGACGACGATCACCGGTCCCGGTGCCCGCAGGGCCGCCGGGAGTTCGGGAATCGACGCCTGGGGGATTCCGGTCTGCTCGGGCATGCCCTCTACGGTAGCTTTCTCCGAGTGGGTACGAGCAGCGAGGATCGTCGTCGATGAGTGACAGCAAGCAGACCGAGGCGGTGACCGGGGCCCCGCAGCGGCCGACGGGCGGGGCGGTGGACCGGTTCTTCAAGATCGGGATGCGCGGTTCGTCGTACGGCCGCGAGGTGCGCGGCGGTCTGGTCACCTTCTTCACGATGGCCTACATCGTGGTGCTGAACCCGATCATCATCGGCGGCATCCCGGGCGTGGACCACAACACCGACATCAACGGCAACGTGCTGCCGTTCGAGCAGGTCGCCGCCGTCACCGCGCTGGTCGCCGGCATCATGACGCTGCTGATGGGCCTGGTGGCGAACTTCCCGTTCGCGATCGCCGCCGGGCTGGGGATCAACAGCCTGCTGGCGGTGACCATCGCTCCGCACATGAGCTGGCCGGCGGCGATGGGTCTGGTGGTGATCGACGGCATCATCATCGTGATCCTCGGTGTCACCGGCTTCCGCACCGCCGTGTTCAACGCGGTGCCGGCGGAACTGAAGTCGGCGATCGCGGCCGGCATCGGCGCGTTCATCGCGTTCATCGGGCTGGTCGACTCCGGTTTCGTCACCCGGACCGAGGGCGGGCCGCCGGTCCAGCTGGGCGTCGACGGTTCCATCGCCACCGTCCCGACCCTGATCTTCTCGATCGGGGTGCTCCTGATGGGGGTGCTGACGGTGCGCAAGGTGCCCGGGGCGCTGCTCATCGGCATCATCGTGATGACGATCGTCTCGCTGATCGTCGAGAGCATCCTGAAGCTCGGCAGCGCGCACGAGAACGACGGCGGCTGGGCGATGAACGTCCCCGGCGCGCCGGACAGCTTCGGCAGCCTGCCCGACCTGTCTCTGGTGGGCGACGTCGACCTGTTCGGGGCGTTCAACGGGTCCTTCGCGGACGTGGGCGTGCTGATGGCCTGCGTCTTCGTGTTCACCCTGGTGCTCTCGAACTTCTTCGACGCGATGGGCACCATGACCGGGGTCGGCAAGGAAGCCGACCTGCTCGACGAGAAGGGCAATCTGCCGGGCATCGGTAAGGGCCTGGTGGTCGAGGGCGCCGGCGCGATCGTCGGCGGCGGTGCATCGGCGTCGTCGAACACGGTCTTCGTGGAATCGGCTGCCGGTGTGGCTGAAGGCGCCCGCACCGGCATGGCCAACGTGGTGACCGGCCTGCTGTTCCTGATCGCCATGTTCTTCACCCCGCTGTATCAGGTGGTGCCGATGGAGGCGGTGACGCCCGCGCTGGTCGTGGTGGGTGCGCTGATGGTGGCGCAGGTCCGCGACATCGATTTCAGCCGCTTCGAGTACGCGCTCCCGGCGTTCCTGACCATCATGGTGATGCCGTTCACGTACTCGATCGCCAACGGCATCGGCGTCGGCTTCATCAGCTGGGTGGTGCTGGCCTCGGCGCGCGGCAAGTGGCGCACCGTCCACCCGCTGCTGTGGGTGGTGGCGATTCTGTTCGCGCTCTACTTCGCGCGCGGTCCCATTTCGACGCTGATCGGCTGATCGGCCCGGTCTGCGCCGTCCCGAAACGCTCTCCTAGAAGAACGTGCCGGCAAACGGTGCCTCGCGGGTCGTGAAGAGGGCGTCGAGAAGGTCGAGGGTGCCGGCCGAGTCGACGACGATGCGTCCGGCCGCGGCGAGGGTCCGCGCGCTCACCCCGCCGGAGTAGATCGACGACAGGTCGGCGACGCTCACTCGGGCGAGCGGCTCGCCGTCCACGGGTGCCGCGCCCCGGGCGACGGTTCCGGTGCCGTCGGTCACGTCGAGCAGATAGTCGCCGGCGCGATCGGACCAGTCGTCGGACACGCGCAGCGTGACGCGGGCATCGACGTCGTAGGCGCGGCTCTCCAGGGCCTGCGCCACGTCCAGGAGGGTGACCCACAGTTTGTCGCTGCGCCCCGTGCTGCGCACGGCGCGCGCGTTGCGGAGCTTGGCTCCGAGCGGATCGTCCACCGGCAGCGTCGCAGCGATCGAGGTGACCAGGTCCAGTCCGGTCAGCACCCGCCAGAGGTCGGTGTGCGCCTGCTCGGTGACGGCGAAGAACTCCTCGACCGTCGCGCTCATCTCGCGGGCGTCGAGCCGGTAGGCGGCGTATCCGTCGTCGTGCAACAGGTAGTGCAGCCCGGAGGTCTGCGAGTTCCGGCGGAAGCCGCGGTCGGCTAGGATCGTCGGCCACCAGGTCGCCGGGCGGTGGATCGCGCCGCACCGGGTGGCAGCCCAACGGTCGTGCAGGGCCGGCACCCGCTCGGCGATCGTCTCGGGGGTGCCGTAGCGGACCCGCGAGTCGGCGGGCGCCTCCGAGCGCCACACGACCGAACCCGGGTCGATCGTCACGCTGTCCGCGAAGCACGCCGGGCCGAACCCGAAGCGCTCGTAGATGCCGCCCTCGGATGCCGTGAGCGTGGCCAGCGGCAGGCCGGCCGCACGCCAGTCGGCGAACTGGGTCTGAAGCATCCGCCGCAGCAGACCCCGACGACGATGCGTCGCCGCGACCGAGACCCAGGACAGGCCCGCGGTCGGCAGCACCGCGCCGCCGGGCACGGTGAGCGGCAGCGCGTGATACAGCGACACGGCGACCAGACAGTCGCCGTCGCGGACCACGTAGGCCTGGTCTACCTGGCTGCGGAACTCGGCGATCTCGGCGTCGGGGAGCGGTGCGGGGAGCGCGAAGCTACGGGCATCGACGGCGATGATGTCGTGCCAGTCGGCATCGACGGCACGGCGCGGGGACAGGAGGTCGCGTTCGCTGGTCACCGCATCGAGTCTGCCAAACCGCTTTGGGCCCGACGCATCCGATGTGTCACGGTAGTCAGCGTGCAGCAGCCTGGAGGGACGAGTCGCGAGCGTATCGGCGGGTTCGACGTCGTCGACATCACCGATCCGGAGGATCCCCGGGTCGACGACTTCCGCGATCTCAACTCGGTGGACCGCCGACCCGATCTGCCCGCGCTTCCCGGCGGTCGCAAGGGCAAGGGTCTGGTGATCGCGGAGGGCGTCACCGTGGTTCAGCGGATGATCGCATCCCGGTTCGCCCCGCACGCCTTCCTCGGCGTCGACAAGCGGCTGCGCGAACTGTCAGCGGATCTGGCCGCACCCGCCCTGGACGGTGTGCCCTTCTTCCGGGCATCGGCCGAGGTGATGGCCCAGATCGTGGGCTTCCACCTGAACCGCGGGGTGCTGGGTGCTGCGCGCCGCCCCGCGCCGTTGTCGGTGGCGGACGTGGTGGCGCAGGCACGAACCGTGGCGATCCTCGAGGGCGTCAACGACCACGAGAACATCGGCAGCATCTTCCGCAACGCGGCGGGTCTCGGCGTGGACGCGGTGATCTTCGGGGCCGGGTGCGCAGATCCGTTGTACCGCAGGAGCATCCGCGTCTCCATGGGTCACGTGCTGCTGGTGCCGTTCGCCAAGTACGAGGCATGGCCCGCCGACCTGGGCCTGCTGAAAGACGCGGGCTTCTCGCTGGTGGCGCTCACCCCGGGGGAGGGCTCGGTCCCGCTTTCCGAGGCGGTGTCGGCGGAGAAGGTCGGCTTCCTGGTCGGCGCGGAAGGCCCCGGCCTGGTCGAGCACACCATGCGGCGATGCGATGTGCGCGCCCGCATACCGATGAGCCGGGGCACCGACTCCCTGAACGTCGCCACCGCCGCGGCCCTTGCCTTTTACGAGCGTTCTCGCTGACTGCCCTCCTGGCGGGTGGACTCAGTCCTCGTGGGAGCGGACGCCGAGCAGGACGTCTTCCCACGTCGGCACGGCGGGCTTGCCGCGCTTGGCGCGATGTCGCGAGCCGCTGCGCGCGGAGTCCTTCTCGGCGGGCGGCGGAGTGGCCGGACGGCCGCGCTTGGCGAGATCGCCCGGTGTCGGAACAGCGGTCTGCCCCGATCCTTCCGGGCCGGCCTCGGCGTCCGGGGCGGGCCCGGAGTCTGACACCGGCTCGGCGGGTGCCGATTCCGTCGCGGCGGGGGCGGCCGGTGCCTCGGCAGGCGGTGCCGCGGCAGGCGGTGCCGCGACAGGTGCCTTCTCGGCGGGCGGGGTCGAGTACTGCAGGTCCAGGACGTCGGCGAGCGGCGGCTGCGGGCGGCGTGGCTGGGTCTGCCGCGCCATCAGCGCGTCGGCGTCGACGGTCACCTCGGCGTGGCCGTCCGGTCGAGACTCCCGGCGCGGCGCCTGGGCGGGCTGCCGGGGCACCGCGGCCAGCCGGTTCCGGCGCGCGGCGCGGGCGAGCTCGGGATCGGTCAGTTCGACGGCGAGCTCGTCGATCGGATCGGCGGTGCCGCCGTGACTCCCCGGATGGAAGCGCCAGTGGGCGAAGTGCTCGGTGCTGCCCTCGTGCAGCGACACCTGGACCACCCATTGGCCGTCGGGGGCCTTCCACGCGTCCCAGCGCGCATCGGCCGGGACGTCGCCGCGCAGCACCAGGCATTCGGCGACGAGCTCGCCGAGCGTGGCGAGCACCGGGCCGTCCATTCCCATCGGGTGGGAGGCGCGGGCGAGTTCGGCGGCGCGGGCCCGCTCCAGCAGCACCGGGTGGGCGTAGCGGTTGATCTTCGCGGCGCTCACTCCGGCGATCTCGGCGAGCTCGTCGACGGAGGCGCCGGCCCGGATCCTGGCCTGGATCTCGCGGGGACGCAGGGCGGCATCACCGGCGACCGGCATCTGACCGAGTTCAGTGGTGTCGCCGCGGGCGGCCGCGCGCAGGGCGTCGTCGGCGCGGAGGCGGAAATGCTCGTCGGTCTCCCGGTCGATGCAGATCACGTATTGACCGTCGGACTCGACACGCAGCACCTCGAGATCGCGCATTCGATCCTCCTCGCCTCGGCGTGCGGCTCATCGACCACCCTAACGCAGCCGAGGGCGACGACCGGGTGGACACGCGGCAAAAGCACTGATCAGCCGCCCGGCGAGGGATGGCTGATCAGTGCCGATGGTCCGCCGGGCAGCTCTTAGAGGCGCTCGACGATGTAGTCGATCGCCTGCGTCAGCGTGGTGACGTCAGCCGGCTCGATGGCCGGGAACATGCCGATGCGGAGCTGGTTCCGGCCCAGCTTGCGGTACGGCTCGGTGTCGACGATCCCGTTGGCGCGCAGGGTCTTCGCGATGGCGGCGGCGTCGACGTCGTCGTTGAAGTCGATGGTGCCGACCACCTGGCTGCGGTGGGCTTCGTCGGCGAACGGCGTCGCGAATGCGCTGGACTCCGCCCAGCTGTACAGGCGCGAGCTGGAGTCGGCGGTCCGCGCGACGCACCACTCCAGGCCGCCGTTCGCGTTCATCCAGTCGATCTGGTTCTTGAACAGCAGCAGCGAGCCGACGGCCGGTGTGTTGTAGGTCTGGTCCTTCGGGCTGTTTTCCACCGCGGTCTTGAGCGAGAGGAACTCGGGGATGTAGCGGTCGGTCGCGGCGATCTCGGCGACCCGCTCCAGGGCGGCCGGGCTCATGATCGCGACCCAGATTCCGCCGTCGGCGGCGAAGCACTTCTGCGGAGCGAAGTAGTAGACGTCGGTGGCGCTGACGTCGACGGGTAGACCGCCGGCACCGGAGGTGGCGTCGATGGCGACCAGCGCGTCACCGGCGGCCTCGGGACGGAGCACGGGCACGGCGACACCGGTCGAGGTCTCGTTCTGCGCCCAGCCGATCAGGTCGACGCCTTCGGCGTCGTCGGCGGTGATCGCGGCCGGGTCCGGCGCGGTGCCCGGATCGGTGGAGATCACCTTCGGGTCGGCCAGCCACGGCGCCTTCTTGGTGACGGCGGCGAACTTGGCGGAGAACTCGCCGTAGGTCAGGTTCAGCGCCCGGTTGCGCACCAGTCCGAAGGCGGCGGCGTCCCAGAACGCGGTGGTGCCGCCGTTGGAGAGGACCACCTCGTAGCCGTCGGGCAGCGAGAAGAGTTCGGTCAGACCGGCGCGGATGTCGCCGACGACGTTCTTGACGGGGGCCTGACGATGGCTGGTACCGAAGACCGAGGCGCCGGTGTCCACCAGGAACTGGAGCTGTTCGGGACGGACCTTGGACGGTCCGCAGCCGAATCGGCCGTCGGTGGGCAGGAGCTCGGCGGGCAGGGTGATCTGCGAAGCGGTCATGGGGATGAGTTTAAGGCGTGATGCAGACCGCACCCGGTCCGGGCGTCGGAGAACGCCGGGCCGGGTGCGGTCGGGTCGAACGGGCGGGTGCTCAGTACTGGCCGGGAGCCGGCGGGTAGCCGCCGGGCGCAGCGGGCTGGTCGGCGAACCACTGCTTGGCGCCTTCGGTGGCGAAGAGCAGGATCGGCACCGCGATCGTGACCACGATGCCCCAGCAGGTGAGAATCATCAGGGCGGCGGCCACCGTGGCGATCACCCGAGTGGTGCTGGTGCGGTCGGTGAGCAACCGGTAGCCGGCGAAGATCGCGAAGATCGAGATGATCAGTCCGACGATTCCACCGATCGTGGCCGCCGTCCGGTACTCCTCGCCGTCGTACATGACGACGGTGGAACCGGATACGAGGCCGATCACCTGGATGATCGCCAGGAATGCGCCGAACGCGAGGAGAACCACCGCCGCACCGGTCACCGCTCCGGGGCGGCTGGTCAGCGGCGCGGGAGCGCCGTATCCCGGGGCGGCATACGGCTCGCCGGACGGGTAGGGCGAACCCTGATACGGGGCTCCCGGAATCTGGCTCCCCGGGTACTCACTGCCCTGGTAGGGCGCGCCGGGGATCTGTCCGCCCGGGTCATGCGGGGCCTGATAGGGCTGGCCCGGCGACGCGTACGGCTCTCCGGGAGCCGGCTCGTGGGGATTCGGCTCGTCTGCCGCGTTCGGGTCGTTCGGGGGTTGCGTCATCGCTTCTCCTGAGTGTTGAACGGGGTACCAGGCCATCCAAGCACGCATGCGGTGCCGGGAGAACCCTTATGCGAGGGGGAATCAGCTCTTGCGCAGTCGGCCGACGACGTAGAGCACGAGGCCGGCCAGCAGGGCGGCGGCGGTCGAGGCGGTCAGGATCGCGATCTTCGCGTGATCGAGCGCGAGGGCGTCGTCGAAGCTCAGTTCGGCGACGAGCAGCGACACGGTGAACCCGATGGCGGCGAGCATCGACACGCCGAACAGATCCGACCAGCGCACGCTCGGATCCAGTCGGCTCCGGGTGAAGCGCGTGGTGAGCCAGGTGGCGCCCATGATCCCGATCGGCTTGCCCAGCAGCAGTCCGGCGGCGACGCCGATCGCGATCGGGTCGGTCACCGCCGACGCGATCGAGTCCGCCCCGCCGACCGTCACACCGGCGGAGAAGAAGGCGAACACCGGTACCGCGAACCCAGCCGACAACGGCCGGAAGCGGTGCTCGAACTGTCCGGCCAGGCCGTCATCGCCGCGCCGGAACGCGCCCCGGTGCACCGGCACGGCGAAGCCGAGGAGCACACCGGCGATCGTCGCGTGGATTCCGGATGCGTGGACCAGGGCCCAGCACACGATGCCCAGGGGCAGCAGCACGACCCAGGCGGCCCAGCCGTTGCGGGCGAACCAGTCGGCGTAGCGGTGGGCGAGGAAGCCGAAGATCAGCAGCGGAATCAGGGCGAGCAGCAGCGGTGCGATCTCCAGCTCGCTGGTGTAGACGACGGCGATGATCACGATCGCGATCAGGTCGTCGACCACGGCCAGCGTCAGCAGGAACAGGCGCAGGGCCGCAGGCAGACGCGATCCGACGACGGCCAGGACCGCTACCGCGAAGGCGATGTCGGTGGCGGTCGGGATCGCCCAGCCGTGCACCCCGGGTCCGCCGCGGTTGATCAGGTAGTAGATCAGGGCGGGGACGACGACGCCGCCGACTGCGGCGAACACCGGCACCAGCGCGGTGCGCGGCGAACGCAGTTCGCCGGCGACGATCTCGCGTTTGAGTTCGAGGCCGACGAGGAAGAAGAAGATCGCGAGCAGGCCGTCGGCCGCCCAGTGCGAGATCGACAGCTCCAGGTGCCAGGGCGCATAGCCGATGACGGTGCTGCTGACCTCCTCGTAGAGCGAGCGCAGCGGGGTGTTCGCCGCGATCAGCGCGAGGATCGCGGCGCCGACGAGGAGAAACCCGCCGACGGTCTCCTTGCGCAGGATCTCCAGGATCCGCCAGGTCTCGGCGGGCGGCCGCGCGCCCAGAACAGTGCGCTCGCCGGCGTCGGAGCGGGGCGCCTCATCGTGGTTCAGCGGGTCGGGTCGGTTCATTCAGTCATCCTGTCGGTCGGCATGCTTGTACGGACGCCGACCAGACTTCCCGGCACACCGGGAGTCAGGGTACGCCGCGACCGCCGCGCCGATGCGCGGGACTAGCATTCGACGGGTGAGCGAGGACGTCCATCTCCCCAGCATGCGCGTCGGCTATGGCGCTGAGTCGACAGCGGGCGCCGACGGCGTCGCCGAGCACCTCGATCCGGCCTGGCTGACCGGCGATCCTCCGTGGCTCGGACTGTTCCAGCGCTGGCTGGGTGAGGCCGTCGCGGCGCAGATTCCCGAGCCCAACGCGATGGTGCTCGGCACGGTCGACGAGTTCGGCCATCCGGGTACTCGCACGGTCCTGTGCAAGGGCGTCGACGCCGCCGGGATCGTGTTCTTCACCGGCTACGACTCGGCGAAGGGGCGTGCGCTCTCGGCCAATCCCGTCGCGTCGGCGACCTTTCCGTGGATCGCGCTGGAGCGGCAGGTGCACTTCCGGGGGCGGGTGGTGAAGGTCGATCCGGCCGAGACCGAGGCGTACTGGACCGCGCGGCCCCGCGGATCGCAGTTGTCCGCACGGGCGTCGCGGCAGTCTGCGCCGATCGCCTCCCGTGCGGCGCTGGAGGCCGCGGCCGAGCTCGTCGCCGTCGAACACGGGGGCGCCGACGGTGACGTCCCGGTGCCGGTCCCGCCGCACTGGGGCGGCTACCGGATCGAACCGGTGCGCGTGGAGTTCTGGCAGGGGCGCGCCGATCGGTTGCACAACCGGGCCGTCGCCGAACTCGACGGGACGGTCTGGGTCACTCGACGGCTCCAGCCGTGACCGTGCGGATCGTCGTGGAGTGATGCGGATCTTCGCCGACACCCGGCCGCTCGCGAACAAATACTTCGCGCGGTTGTGGTGGGCCAACATCGTCACGGTCATCGGTGCGCAGCTGACCGTCGTCGCCGTCCCGGCGCAGATCTACTCGATCACCGGCAGCTCGGCGTACGTCGGCCTGACCGGCCTGTTCGGTCTGGTGCCGCTGGTGGTGTTCGGGCTGTGGGGCGGCTCGCTGGCCGATGTGTTCGACCGCCGCAAGATTCTGATCGTCACCACGCTCGGGCTGATCGGCACCGCGGTGCTGTTCTGGGTGCAGGCCTTCTTCGCATGGAACAACGTGTGGCTGCTGCTCGGCGTGTTCGCGGTCCAGCAGGCGTTCTTCGCGGTGAACCAGCCGACGCGCACCGCGGTGCTGCCGCGGATCCTGGACGACGAGCTGCTGCCGGCCGCGAACTCGCTGAACATGACGGTGATGCAGGCCGGAGCGATCGCCGGCCCGCTGGTCGGCGCGTCGATGATCCCCGTCTTGGGCTATTCGCTGCTGTACCTGTTCGATGCGATCTTCCTGCTGGCGACGCTCTGGGCGGTGCTCTCGCTGCCGTCGCTGGTGCCCGATCGGGGGCCCGATGCGCCGAAGCCGTCGACGCCCGGGGTCAGGTCGGTGATCGACGGCCTCGCCTATCTGCGACACCACCCGGTGCTGCTGGCGTCCTTCGTCGTCGACCTGATCGCGATGATCTTCGGTATGCCGCGCGCGCTGTTCCCGCAGATGGCGCACGAGAGCTTCGGCGGGCCGAGTGACGGCGGCTTCGCGTTCGCGCTCCTGTTCATCGCGATCCCGCTCGGTGCGGTGCTCGGCGGCGTCTTCTCCGGATGGGTGTCGCGGGTGGAGCACCAGGGTCGGGCGGTGATCATCGCGATCGTGATCTGGGGCCTGTCGATCGTGGTTGCCGGTTCGGCGTTGTTCTTCGCGGACGGTGCCGCTCTGCCGGTGCTGCCGATCGTGGTCACCGCGCTGATGATCGGCGGGGCCGCGGACATGGCCTCGGCGGCGTTCCGGCAGACCATGCTCCAGGCCGCCGCGACCGATGATGTGCGCGGCCGCCTCCAGGGCGTGTTCATCGTGGTGGTGGCCGGCGGCCCGCGCATCGCCGACGTGGCGCACGGCGCCTCCGCGGCGATGGTCGGCACCGCGGTCACCTTCGCCGGCGGCGGAGTCCTCACCGTCGTGCTGACTGTGGTCGCGGCGGTGGCCTTCCCGATGTTCTGGCGCTATCGCGTCACCCGGCGCGGCGAGCCCGTCGACCCGGCCTGAAGCCGCTTCCGCGGATCGGCGCGCTGACCGCGCGGATCCGCGGACTAAGGCACCCGGACCGCGCGGATCCGCGGATTCTTCGTCGCCGACTCCGGTGGGTGGCGGCGGGTGGCGGCGTGTCGTGGAACCGGCGGGAGCCCGGGTGCGTCCAACCCGTATGAGCAACGACGACGACGACCGACCCGAGGCCGCGCGGGCCCGGCCGAACGCGCCGAAGCTGCGGAGCATTCTCGCGAGCCAGGAGGGCGTCGTGACGCTGGTACAGACGCGCGCGTGCGGACTGCACCGGTCGGCGGTCGCGCGCAAGTGCGCCTCCGGGGAGTGGGAACGGATCGGGCCGTCGGTGTATCGCGCCACCGACCATCGGCTGACCGTCCGGGCGCGGATCCGGGCCGCGGTGTGGAGCGCGGGACCGCGGGCGGTGCTCAGTGGCCCGGCCGCGGCGTTCTGGCGCGGTATGTCGACGGACCCGCCGACCACGATCCACGTCACCGTTCCGCGCCACAGGGGGTCGCGTAAGACCTTCGCGACGTCGCTCGGGCCGGTGACGCTCTGGTATCGAGATCTCGACCCGGTCGACCGCACCACGGTGCGCAACCTGGCGACGACGTCCGCGGCGCTCACCGTCCTGGACACAGTGGCGCTGCAGGGCATCGAGTTCCTGGATCGAGTGCTCCAGTCCAAAGCCGTCGACCTGCCGATGCTGATCGCGGCCGATGCGCGCTATCCGCGTCGCCGGGGTGCACAGGCCGTGTCGGCGATGCTCGATCACGCGGCGGCGGGAGCGCGATCGGCCGCCGAGCGCCGGGCGCTGGCGGTGATGCTCGACGACGCCGACCTGCCGCCGTTCGAGCTGAACTATCCGGCGGTGGGCTCGTACGAGGTCGATGTCGCCTTCGTCGAGCAGCGCATCGCGGTGGAGATAGACGGGTTCGCCTTCCACTCGGACGCGCACGCCTTTCAGCGCGATCGCACGCGGGGGAACGCGCTGTCCGCGGCCGGGTGGACCGTCCTGCATTTCACGTGGGCGGACATCGTCGAACGTCCCCGGGAGACCGTGGCGATGATCCGGTGGCATCTCGCGCTGGCCGAGCGCCGGAACGCCTGAGGTGTCCGCGGATCCGCGCGCTCATCGCGCCGATCCGCGGATCCAGACACCCGGACCGCGCGGATCCGCGGACTCTTGCGGCGCGACTGCGCCGGATCCGGATCCGGGTCAGTCGCCGACGTCGTTGCTCTGCCAGGGGAGCTGGGCGCGACGCTGCGCGTGCACCGGGCAGTAGTGGATCGGCTTCTCCTGCTCGTCGCCCTTCGGCAGGTTGCGCGCGGGAGTCTCCAGGCGCGGCGCATCGGCGGGGACGCGACCGGACACGCGGTCGTAGGCGTCGCGGGCCCGCGGGTGGCGGCGGTAGCGGGCCGGGAGCAGCCGCATGGCGGTGGCGACAGCTGTGCCGAACCGGCGGAACCGCCGGTCGTCCCGAGCGGTCCAGTTCAGGCCCAGCATCTCGCGGACGGGTTCGTCGTACAGGCCGGTGGTGATCCAGGTGAACATCCGCTGGATCACGATGATCTGGCGCTGCCACAGCCACAGCGGCATCCAGGCCCTCATCCACGGGGGCGGCGGCAGCTGTGTGATGTCCAAGACGGTGCGCACGGCCTCGTGGTCGCGCAGCACGTGGCGGCACATGTGGTCCCAGTACTCGAGGAACTCCTCGTACGTGTCCGGGCACGGGCGCATGCTGACGCCGTACATCGCGTACCAGGTGCGCGACTCCTCGAACAGGGCGCGCTTGTCAGCCTCGGTGATCGGCGGCCCGAAGGCCTCGGCGCAGCGGATGTTGCCGTACCAGAACGTGGCGTGCGCCCAGTAGAAGACGTCGGGGTCCAGAGCGTGGTAGCGCCCGCCGTCGTTCATGGTGCCCTTGATGGTCAGGTGATAGTCGCGCACCTGCCTGCCGGTGGCGGGGTCGAGGTCGAAGACGACGCCGCTGATCGGATACAGCGAGCGCATGAGGCGTTCCCAGCGTTCGCCGAAGAAGTCGGAGTGGTCCCAGACACCGGCGGCCAGTTTCGGATGCATGTTCTGCATGGAGCCCGACCAGAGGCCCATCAGCATCCCGTGCCAGCCGCCGAAGAAGCGCCAGGTGACCGAATCCGATCCGAGCATCTCGTGCGGATTCGTGTCGGCCGGGCCGGCGTCGGCCGTGACCGGGCTCGCGGAATCGGCGCCGTGCGGCTGGAGGACCACCTGAGTCATGACACAGAACGTAACATCTGTGTCAATAGTTCGGGGTCGCCTCATCTCCCGAGGGCGGTCCGGATCACCAAGCCGACCGCGTACAGCAGGGGAACGCCGGAACGGCGGTGAAAGCCGCAAGAACCGGGACGGCGACCGGACGGTTCTTCCGGTAGCGCACGACCGTGGTCGCGGTGAGGACCACGCCGCCGACCGCCAGCACCAGGGCGGCGACGGCGACGGTCGTCGCGATGCTCAGCGACGAGGATCCGTCGCGGTGGTCGAGTTCGGCGGAGAGCGCCGACAGGAACAATGCGGCGGCGGTGATCTCTGTGACCAGTGCGGCGACGTTGACCAGCCACGCGACGAGGAGCAGCCGGAACGAGGCGCGGACGCCCGCGTCGGGCTGCGCGAACGGCTGCGGCGGGTGCAGGGGAGGCTGGGTCATCAGGGTCCATCGGGTCGGGGGAGGTCCATCTTGGCCTGTCGGCGCGGCGATCGCCTCCGTAGGACTACGCACGTCGTCAGCGCAGGCGCAGCCGTACGACGTCCCCGGCGATCAGCTGCGCGGCGCGGTCGACGGATTCGGCGGTGAGCACCGCGGCCACCGGATAGCCGCCGGTCACCGGGTGATCGGCCAGGAACAGCGCCGGCTGGCCGCTGGGTGGGATCTGCACCGCCCCGAGCGGGACGCCCTCCGAAGGCTGCGGCCCGAGTCCGGCGCGATGCTCGAGAACCCCGTCGACCGGGTCCAGCCGCACCCCGATCCGATTGCTGGCCGGATGCACCGTGAATCGGGTCCGAGACAGGGCCGCGGGGTCGGCCAGATCGCCGTATCGGGGGCCTCGGCGCACGACGAGTTCGTGCTCGCGCGACGGCGGCGGGGGACCCGGTGCGACGGTCGCGTGAGGCCACTGGAGAGCGGCCTCGCCGATGTGCAATTCATCACTCCGCTGTAACGGTGCGGGGCCCAGTCCCGACAGGGTGTCGGTGGCCGCCGAGCCGAGCGTCGACGGCGCCCGGAACCCGCCCCGGGCGGCCACGTAGTTGCGGCAGCCGCGGGTCGGCGCGAGCACTTCGATCAGTGCGCCGTCGCGCACCGCGAAGGTCGCGTGACTTCCGACACCGCGGCCGTCCACGAGCACCTGTGTCGGAGGTCCGGTCACCGCCATCACCAACGCGCCCCGCGTGCGAGCCGACCACCCGCCGAGCGTCGTCTCGATCGCGACGGCCGACTCGGGATTGCCGACCAGACGATTGGCCTGACGCAGCGCGCCCAGATCGGCGGCGCCCGAGCGCGGGACGCCGAGATGTGCGTAGCCCGGCCGGCCGAGGTCCTGGAAGGTGGCCAGCGGTCCGGGGGAGACGACGGTCAGTCCGCGCATGTGAATCTCACCGTGGCGCCGGCGGACAGGAGTGCCGGAGGATCGGCCTTCAGATTCCACACCGGAATGTCTGTGTGCCCCAACAGAAACCATCCTCCGGGGCTGGTCCGGGGGTAGATCGCGCTGTAGCCCGCGGCCGCCGCGACCGACCCCGCGGGCACCGCGGGCCGGGACTGCTCGCGTCGGCTCAGGGCGGCGAAGACCGACCGTGCATCCGGCGGCGATCCGGGTCCGGGAACCAGGTATCCGAAGCCCGGCGCGAAGCCCATGAACTGCACCCGCCAGCGCACCGCGCGGTGGGCGGCGATCACCGCCTCGCGGCTCGTTCCGGCGCGCTCGGCCACGGCGTCGAGATCCTCGCCGTCGTACGTCACCGGCACGACGATCTCACCGGATTCGACGTCCGCCGGAGCGACGTCTCCGATGCGTGCCGACCGCAGTGCGCGGCGTACGCCGAGGCGGTCGATTCCGCGCCCGGGGGAGGTTTCCACGAGGACGGTGAAGGCCGTCGGAACCGCTTCTGCGATGTCCAGAATCCCGGCTTCGGCGGCGGCGCGGAGAGCGCGCGCGGCATGCGCCGCGGCGGCGGCCGGATCGGCCTCGCCGGAGAAATCGAGCAGGACCGCGTCGTCGCCCGCGGGGAGCTCTCGCATGACATCAACGTACCGCCTGTGGGTAAGCTGAGCGCACGGCGAGAGCAGCCTGCGAAGCAGCCGAGCAGACCCTCGGTTGTACCGCCTGAGCGTCAGGCGACTAGCTTGTTACCCAACAATCTGGTCAGACCGCGAGTTTTAAGGGGTTTGTGTGTCCGCGGAGAATTCAACGACCGATCAGCCGACCGGTACCTTCACCTATCCTGGCGGGTCCATCGATCTGCCGATCCTGAAGGCCACCGATGGCAGCGACTCGGTCGCGCTGGGCCCGTTCCTCTCGAAGACGGGTCTGACCACCTTCGACGGTGGTTTCGTCAACACCGCGGCGACCAAATCGGAGATCACCTACATCGACGGCGACGCGGGCATCCTGCGTTACCGGGGCATCCCGATCGACCAGCTGGCCGCGAAGTCGACCTTCATCGAGGTCAGCTACCTCCTCATCTACGGCGAGCTGCCGAGCCCCACCGAGCTCGAGATCTTCACCGACAAGATCCGCCGCCACACCCTGCTGCACGAGGACCTCAAGCGGTTCTTCGACGGCTTCCCCCGCAACGCCCACCCGATGCCGGTGGTGTCGAGCGCGGCCAACGCCCTGTCGGCGTACTACCCGGACTCGCTGGACCCCAAGGACGAGGATCAGGTCGAGCTCTCGACGATCCGCCTGCTGGCCAAGCTGCCGACCATCGCGGCCTATGCGTACAAGAAGTCGGTCGGTCAGCCGTTCCTGTACCCGGACAACGCGTACGGCCTGGTGGAGAACTTCCTGCGAATGACCTTCGGGTTCCCGGCCGAGCCCTACGAGGTGAACCCGGAGATCGCCAAGGCGCTGGACATGCTGTTCATCCTGCACGCCGATCACGAGCAGAACTGTTCGACGTCCACGGTGCGTCTGGTCGGGTCGTCGCAGGCCAACCTGTTCACCTCGGTCTCGGCCGGCATCAACGCACTGTGGGGCCCGCTGCACGGCGGCGCCAACCAGGCGGTGCTGGAGATGCTCGAAGGCATCCGGGATTCGGGCGGCGACACCGCGGCCTTCATGAGCAAGGTCAAGAACAAGGAAGACGGCGTGAAGCTGATGGGCTTCGGGCACCGCGTCTACAAGAATTACGATCCGCGTGCGGCCATCGTCAAGGAGACCGCCGACAAGATCCTGGCGTCGCTGGGCGTGCAGGACGAGCTCCTCGACATCGCCAAGGGGCTGGAAGAGGTCGCCCTCAACGACGACTACTTCATCGAGCGCAAGCTTTACCCGAACGTCGACTTCTACACCGGCGTGATCTACCGGGCGATGGGCTTCCCGACCCGCATGTTCACCGTGCTGTTCGCGCTCGGCCGGCTCCCCGGCTGGATCGCGCACTGGCGCGAGATGCACGCCGATCCGGCCACCAAGATCGGCCGTCCGCGCCAGCTGTACACCGGATACACCGAGCGGGACTACATCCCGATGGAGGATCGCTGACCATGAGCGCCAAGCCCGAAGTCGAATTCCCCGAGGGGCCGGCCCCCACCGAGCTGCAGATCACCGATCTGATCATCGGTGACGGCGCCGAAGCCGTGCCCGGCGGCATGGTCGACGTCCACTACGTCGGCGTCGAGTACGACACCGGTGAGGAGTTCGACTCGTCGTGGGACCGCGGCCAGAGCGCGAACTTCCCGCTGGGCGCGCTCATCCAGGGCTGGCAGGAGGGCATCCCGGGCATGAAGGTCGGCGGTCGCCGCCGCCTGGTGGTCCCGCCGGAGCTGGCCTACGGCCCGGCCGGCGGCGGACACCGCCTCTCGGGCAAGACGCTGATCTTCGTGATCGACCTGCTCGGCGCCTGAGGCCTCGATACGGCCACCAAGCTTCACAAGGGCGGCGCACTCACTTTTCGAGTGCGCCGCCCTTGAGCCTTCCCGCCCCTTGAGCTCTCGTAAGCCCCTTGAGCTCGTCGAAAGGCCCTTGAGTTCTCGTAAGCCCCTTGAGTTCTCGTAAGCCCCTTGAGCTCGTCGAAAGGTGACCAGCGTGGTGGCGTCCTTCGCCCCCTCGAGGCGGTCCCTTCGCTCCTTGAGCTTGTCGAAAGGTCTTGAACTCGTCGAAAGGCCCTTGAGCTCGTCGAAAGCCCCTTGAGCTTGTCGAAAGGTCAGCCCCGGCCGGTCAGCATCCCCGCCACCTCGGACCAGCTGGTCCGGGTGCCCGTGCGCAGCACCGAGCGGCTGTAGATCCGCGAGCTGGCCCAGATCGCGGCGGCGCACACGACGATCATCACCGCGAAGGTGCCGATCACCTGCAGCGCCGTGGTGTCCCCTGTGGCGATGCGGATCGGCATGAGCACCGCGCTGAACGGCGGAATCCAGCTGAGCACCTGCATCCACGTGGAGTCCAGCGCCTGGATTCCGAACATCCCCGCGTACAGGACGCCGAGGGCGAGGAAGGTCAGCGGGGTGGACGCGCCGTTCAGCTCTTCCTGGCGGCTGACCATCGCGCCGACCGCCGCGTACAGCGCCGCGAAGAACAGGAAGCCGAGCAGGAACCAGGCGATCACCGCAGCGAACATCGCCGTCGCCGTGCCGGTGACCGTCAGCAGTCCGGTCGCGGTGCCGGCGACCAGCGCGGTGGCGCCCAGCAACACCACCTGGCCCAGCGAGATCGCCCCGATCCCCAGGATCTTGCCCCACAACAGCTGCAGCGGCCGCACCGACGAGAGCAGGATCTCGACGATCCGCGAGGTCTTCTCCTCCACGACGCCCACGGCCACCATCACGCCGCCGGTCATCACCGCCATCATCAGCAGGATCGAGCCGATCAGGGCGATCGAGATGCGCTGTCCCACGTCGGGTTCTTCCGGATTGATCTGCTCGGTGACGATCGACGCGGACGGGAGGTCGGTGACGGCGACCCCTCGTTCGGCGAGTGACGTCGCGAGCTGGTACTGCGCCAGCCCGCTGCGCAGCACACCGTCGAGCGTGCTGCCGGTCCCGGACTCGGAGAGGATTGTGTACCGGTGATCGGGTCCTACGAGCACCACGGCGTCGAGGTCGTCGTCGTCGACCTTCTGCCGTGCGGCGGTCGCGTCGGGAACGGTCTCGACGGTGACGCGGGAGTCGGCGATCTCCCCGGACCGGGTGAGGGTCTGCGTGAGCGCGGAATCGCCGCCCACGACGCCGATCCGGTCGGAGCTCTCGCGGCCGGCGAAGAACGACCAGACCACCGCGCCGACGACGATGGCGGCGACCATCAGGACGGTGCTGATCACGAACGAGCGTTCCTTGGCGCGGGTGGAGATCTCGCGCCCGGCGATGATCATGATGTTCTCGGAAGATCTCATGTCACACCAGCTCTCGGAAGAGGTCGGTCAGGGAAGGCGCTGTGGCGGCGAAGCGGTGTACGGGACCGTGGGCGAGGGCCGCGGCGAGGACTGCCTGATCGTCGGCGTCCGCCTCGAGTCGCAGTCGCGTCGATTCGGGCGAGTACTCGGCGTGCACCACGCCGGGCACCCCGTCCGCCCACCTCGAGCCCGGATCGGGACCGGTCACCTCCAGGACCGTGCCGTCGGCGCTGCGCAGCTCGTCGACGCTGCCGAGCGCGGTCATCCGGCCGGCGGAGATGATCCCGACGCGGTCGCACAGGCGCTCGACGAGTTCGAGCTGGTGGGACGAGAAGAGGATCGGAACTCCCTGGGCGGCTTTGTCTTTCAGAACGTCGCTCATCACGTCGACGGCCACGGGGTCGAGTCCGGAGAAGGGTTCGTCGAGCACCAGGACATCCGGATCGTGGACCAGTGCGGCGGCGAGCTGGACGCGCTGCTGATTGCCGAGGGAGAGGTCGGCGACGTTGTCGTCGTACCGTGCCTCGATCCCCAGACGCTGCGTCCAGGCCCGGGCGGAGGCTTCGGCCTCGTCCTTGGCCATACCGTGCAAGCGTGCCAGGTACGCGAGCTGGCGGTCGACCTTCATCTTCGGATAGAGGCCGCGCTCCTCGGGCATGTAGCCGATGCGCCGGCGCCGGTCGAAGTCGATCGGGGCGTCGCCGAGGCGCACCTCGCCGGCGTCCGCGGACAGGACGCCGAGGATGATCCGCATGGTGGTCGACTTGCCTGCGCCGTTGCTGCCGACGAAGCCGAAGATCTCCCCGGGGCCGACGGAGAAGCTGACGTCGTCGAGGGCGCGCAAGGTTCCGTAATTCTTCTGTAAGTGCTGGACGTGCAGTGCCTGTGGCATGGGGTGCTCCTTGAGGGGAAGGGGCGGGTGTCGGGGTCTGCATCAGGTGGGTGGGCGGATCACTCCTCGTCGTCGGGGTCGTCGGACATCCACCACGAGAGCAGGATGTCCGGGAGACAGGCGACGGCCAGCGTCCCGGAGATCATCAGCCAGGCGAGGGCAGCCATCGTCTGGCCGGCGATCCAGTCGCGGAAGCTGAGTCCGATGGTGATCGCGTACACCGTCAGCATCAGGGGGACGAAGAGCATGAACGCCAGGGAGCGTGCGGCGTTCCGCTGCGTGAGCTGCAGCTCGTCGAGGGCGTTCGCGGGTGCATCGGAGAACGCGCCGGACAGGATCCTGAGCAGCGTGAAGAAGACGATCGACCCGACGATGCCTACGAGGAAGGGGATCCACGTCGCGGTGATGAACCAGAACGAGGCGACGGATGCACAGGTCGCGAGCAGCAGGGTGAGCACGAGGCCGACCACGAGGGTCCGCCGCGTGCGCCTGGTGCGCAAGCCCGGCAGTACGGACCGGAGTTGTTCGGCGCGGTGCTCGTACTTGCGGGCTCGGCGGTCGTTGTAGCGCAGCAACCAGTCGGGGACGTTGCTTTCCGGGACGGCCAGATTCGGGTCGGGCATCGGGCTTCCTTTCGGCTGGCTCACGACGAGGGCTTTCCGTAGAGCTCGGTGGACATCGCGGTGAACGGGGTCCGGGAGAAGACGGCCTCGACGGGCAGTTCGAAGACGGCGCAGATCCGGAACGCCAGATCCAGGCTGGGGTAGTAGTCGCCGCGTTCGAGCGCGCCGACCGACTGGACGTTCACTTCGATCAGCTTGGCGAGCTGTGCGCGTGACAGTCCCCGCTCGGCGCGCAAGACGGCGAGTCGGTTGTAGATGGGCTGCTTCTCGCCCTGTCGCACTGGACTCACACGACAAAGTGTTGTGAAAACACAACAACATGTCAAGTGTTCCGGCTGAACCCGACACCTCGATCCGGTGCTAGTACGCTGCTCCCATGATCGTGAGCAGCACCACGGGGGCCGTGGTCACCATCGAACTGGCCCGCCCGGAGAAGCGGAACGCCCTCAATCATCAGATGGTCGACGACCTCTCGGCGGCGTTCACCGCGGCCGCCGAGGCCGGCGCCCGCGCCATCGTGCTCACCGGTCGGGGTGACGTCTTCAGTGCCGGTGCGGACCTGTCCGGGCCGGTCTACGAGAAGGGCTTCCTGGACAAGCTGATCGCGCTCAACGCGCAGATCGAGTCGACGCCGGTGCCGGTGATCGCCGCACTCAACGGCGCCGCTCTCGGCGCGGGCCTGCAGCTCTCCGTGGCTGCGGACCTCCGCGTGATGGCGCCGAGTGCGCTCGCCGGGATCCCCGCCGCGAAGATCGGCGTCGCCGTCGACGAGTGGACCATCCGCCGGCTGGTCTCCCTGGTCGGTGCGGGTCAGGCCGCCGGGATGCTGTTCGGGTGTGAGCCGCTGACCGCCGATCGTGCGCACGACCTCGGCTACGCCAACCGCATCGGCGACCTGACCGACGCGCAGCACTGGGCCGCGCAGATCGCCGAGCTCGCGCCGCTCACGCTGCGGCACTACAAGCTGGTGCTCAACGGCGACGGCGCCCGCGACGAGGCGCCCGCCGACCGGATCGCCGCCATGCTGGCCGCGTGGCAGAGCGAGGACGTGCAGGAGGCGAGGGCCGCGCGCGCCGAGCGGCGCGCCCCGGTGTTCCAGGGGCGCTGACACTCTCGTACGTCCTCGTACGTCGCGGATCTCGTCGCTGCCCGACAAGATCCGCGACACGGGTCAGCGAGCGATCAGATCCGCGACGGATCGCCGGGCCGAGATGGAACCAGACGCGCCGCTGGTGCGTCTGATTGGACATGGGGACCGCGGATCGCACCAAGCTACGGCGCATTCTCGCCGGACAAGAAGGCATCATCACCTTGCGGCAGACCGCGAGCTGCGGGCTGCACCGGTCGGCGGTCGCGCGCAGATGTGCCTCGGGCGAGTGGCGGACCGTCGGGCCCGGTGTCTTCCACGCGACCGATCACCGGTTGACGATTCACGCGCGGATTCGCGCCGCGGTGTGGAGCGCCGGCCGTCGCGCGGTGCTCTGCGGCCCGGCCGCCGCGTTCTGGCGGGGCTATACACGCACCGTCCCGGCGACCATTCACGTGACCGTGCCTCGCGGGCGCAGTGCCCGGAAACCGTTGTCGCCGACGCTGGGCGACGTGCAGCTCTGGCATCGGAATCTGCACGACGACGATCGCACGGAGGTGCGCAAGGTCGCGATCACGTCGCCGGCTCTGACTGTGCTCGATGCGGCCGCGCTGCTGGGGATGACGTTCCTGGATCGGGCGCTGCAGGCGAAGAAGGTCACGGTCGAGGACTTGGTGGCCGCGGACGCGAGGTATCCGGGCAGGCGGGGAGCGCGCGTCGTCGCACCCATGCTCGACGCCGCCGCAGCCGGTGCTCGGTCGCCCGCGGAACGTCGCGCCCTGGCGATGCTTCTCGGATCGGCCGACCTGCCGCAGTGGCAGCTCAACTACCCGGCGGTGGAACCGTACGAGGTCGACGTCGCCTTCGTGGCGCACAAGGTGGCGGTGGAGATCGACGGTATGGCCTACCACTCCGATGCCGAGGCGTTTCAGCGTGACCGTGCTCGAGGCAACGCGCTCACCGGCGCGGGGTGGGTGGTCCTGCATTTCACATGGGCGGACGTCGTCGAACGGCCGGAGCAGACTCTGGCGATCATCCGGTGGCACCTGGCACTCGCCGAGCGGCACTCCGCCTGACGGGCGTGTCGCGGATCTTGTCGCTCTCCGGCACGATCCGCGACACGCCGGATCCCGAACGACAGGATCCGCGACGAATCGATCGCACGAGGGCGACTACTCGCCGAGCACCCGCCGAAGGTACGGGTTGGCGAAGGTGCGCTGCGGATCGAGGCGGTCCCGGAGCGCGAGGAAGTCGTCGAACCGGGGGTACACGCTGCGCAGGTAGTCTGCGTCGCGGGTGTGCATCTTGCCCCAGTGCGGGCGGCCGCCGTGGGCCGTCATGATGTCCTCGACGTCGCGGAAGTACGCCTCGCTCGCGGCGGGGGAGTCGCGGTGATAGCGATGCACGGCCAGGTATCCCGATTCGCGCCCCGACGCGGTCGACAGCATCAGGTCGTCGGCCGCGGCGGCACGCACCTCCACCGGGAAGCTCACCTTGTGGCCGCGCCGCTCGATCGTCGTGCGAAGTTCGCGGAGGGCCTCCGGCACCGCCGCGAGCGGAATCGCGTACTCCATCTCGCGGAAGCGAACCGTGCGGGAGGAGACGAACACCTTGTCCGAACGATCGGTGTAGGTGCGCGCGGAGAGCACGCGGCCGGAGACCTGGTTGATCCCGGGGACGACGGCGGGCACGGCGGCGCTGAACGCGCAGAGGGCGCGGTACACGCCGTTGGAGAGGAGTTCGTCGTCGATGTACCGGCGCACCTTGCCCGGCCCCGACACCGGGGCATCGGCCGGGAGGCGGGTGTTGCGCTTGGTGAGCGCACAGTCGGTGTGCGGGAACCAGTAGAACTCGTAGTGGTCGTACGCCGCGCAGCGGTCGAGGAAGGTGTCGATCGCCTCGTCGGCCGAGGCCGGCGCCTCGTGCGCCTCGATGGCGAACGCGTCGACGCACTGGAGGGTCAGCCGCGTGAGCACGCCGAGCGCACCCAGGCCGAGCGCGACCGCCTTGAGTTCGGGGTCGTCGTCGCCGAAGTCGTGGATCTGGCCGGTGCCGTCGACCAGTTGCGCGCCGACGATCTGCGTGCTGATTCCGCCGAAGGCGAGGCCGGTGCCGTGGGTGCCGGTCGAGGTGGCTCCGGAGACGGTCTGCCTGTCGACGTCGCCGAGGTTCGCCATCGCCAGTGCGTGCGGGTCGAGCAGCGGTGGGATCTGGTAGAGGTGAGTTCCCGCGCCGAGGGTCACCCGGCGCTGTGCGGCGTCGACGTCGAGCAGTCCGCGCAGGCCCGACAGATTCACCTGCGTCTGCGGCGCGACCGCGATCTCCGAAAAGCTGTGACCGGCGCCGACCGGCTTCACCGTGGCGCCGCGTTCGGCTGCCGCCGCGATCTCCGCGGCGAGTCGCTCGACGTTCTGCGGGGTGATCACGCGCTCGGGGCGGCACGTCGCGGTGCGGCCCCAGTTGCTCCAGGTGGCGGCTGCGCTCACAGGAAGCACTTCCCTTCGCCTCGGTAGGTGGGGACGACGTCGACGACCTCGGCGTCGCCGGAGCCGTTCCGCGCGATCAGCGCCACGCGCTCGGCGCGCTCGCAGACCTCCCCGGACTTCGTGTGACGGAACCATACCCGACTTCCGATACGAACATGTATCGACTCGGGGACGTGCAGTGGTGTCTGCACCTCTCCGGCGGATTCCTTGGGGAGATAACTGAGCCCCTCCGGCCACACCGGCTTGGGCAGGCGATCCTCGCCCGGAGGGCCGGACGCGATCCATCCGCCGCCGGCGCAGGTGATGTAGCGGGGGCTCGGCCGACGTACGACGTCGAGCCCGAAGGCCAGCGCCGGCGCCGGCTGGAAGTGCCGGTAGGTGTCGAAGAGGTGGCCGCCGAGGAGTCCGCTGCCCACGGCGATGTCGGTGACCGAGGAATCCTTGGCGGTGGCCTCCAGGGAGCCGGTGCCCCCGGCGTTCACGAACTCCAGATCCGCGTGTTCGCGGATCGCCGCGATCGCCCGGCCGCGTCGATGGCGCAGCTCGGCCATCGACAGCGCCTGCATGCCGCGCACCATGGTGTTCATCAGGGTCCTGCCGGGGACTCCGTTGCCGACGCCGGCCACCTGCGCCTCGTACGACATCACGCCGACCAGGTCGAATCCGGGGCGATCTCCGATCGTGCGGGCCATCCGGGTCGCCTGGTCGACGTCGTGCATCGGGGAACGTCGCACGCCCAGGTGGAGGCGTCCGCCGAGGGCTCGCAGGGAGGCGTCCAGATCCAGCGCCACGCGCACGCTCCCGCGCGTGTCCGGCGCGGCGACGGCGTCGACCAGGTCGAGCTGGGCGACGTCGTCGATCAGCAGGGTGACCCGCGCCAGTGCCGTCTCGTCGGCGAGCAGTTCGGCGACGGCGCCGGCGCGCATGCTCGGGTAGCCGAGCAGGACGTCGGACACGCCGGCCGCGGTGGCGAGCCAGCGGGCCTCGGCGACGTCGTACGCCAGGACGCCGGCGTATCCGTCGCGAGAGAGGACGTCCTCGATCACCGAACGGATCCGGACCGATTTGGATGCCACCCGGATCGGCACCCCTGCCGAACGTCGCCGCAGGTCGGCGATATTGTGCTCGAGCGCACCGAGATCGAGCGCGAGCACCGGCGCGTCGAGCCCGGCGGCGGCCACCGCGTCGTCGATCCCGCCCCAATACTCGCTCGGGACGTTCATGTACTGAGTTGAAGTGCCGGACATTGGGCCGAGGGTACTCGGTCCCGGCGATCACGCGCGAGGACGATTACCCTAGTCAAGCGTGACCTCGATCCGGAACATTCTGCTCGACGGCGTGATCGAACCCGTCGGCGCCACCGTACAACGCACCCGACGCGCCTCGGCGCGGCTGGCGGCGGCGGGCAGTGCGCGCGGCGAAGCTGCCCTGGTGGGCGCGGTCGACCTGCTTGCTGAACGCGGCGTCGGCCCGGCCAGGGCGCTGGGCGCCTCCCGCGAACAGATCGCCGAGCGCACCGCCGGATCCCGGTTCGCCGTCGACGGCGTCTTCGCGAACCGGGAGGCGGCCTTCGCCGGCCGCGGGCCAGACGCGTCGACCCTCCTCGAGATGGCCCGCCGGCCCGGGCAGCCGAGCGCGCCGATTCCGGTCCTCACACCGACGTTCGACGACGAACCCGCCGACCTCGCCGTGACCTGGCTGGGGCATGCGAGCAATCTGGTGGAGATCGACGGGGTGCGGGTCCTGACCGATCCGGTGTTCAGCGCACGCTGCTCGCCGTCGCAGACGGTCGGGCCCAAGCGGATGCACGCCGCGCCGCTCACCGTCGGCGCCCTGCCGCCGATCGACGTGGTGCTGATCAGCCACGACCACTACGACCATCTCGACACCGCGACCGTCGACGCGCTGGCCGCGATGCACCCGCAGGCGCGCTTCGTGGCGCCGATCGGCGTCGATGCGCACCTGATCTCCTGGGGCATCCCGCCGGAGCGGATCGACGTCGCCGACTGGTATGAGCGCGTGACGCTCGACGTCCGCGGCACCGAGTTGCGCTTTCACGCCGTCTCGGCGCGGCACTTCTCCGGTCGCGGTCTGGTGCGGAATCTGACCCAGTGGGTCAGCTGGGCGGTGGTCGGGCCGAGTCACCGCTTCTTCTTCTCCGGCGACACCGGATTCACCGAACGCTACGCCGAGACCGGCGACCTGCTCGGTCCCTTCGACCTGACGCTGATCGCCGTCGGCGCGTACGGCGACCAGTGGCCGGACATCCACGTGAACCCCGAGGAGGCGCTCTCGATCCACCATCTGCTGAATCCGCACGCGGCGCGCGACGCGCTGCTGCTGCCGATCCACTGGGGTACGTTCAACCTGGCCCTGCACTCGTGGGCCGATCCGATTCAGCGTCTGTTGACCGCGGCCGGAACCGCCGGCGTGCCGGTCGTCGTGCCGCGGCCCGGCGGCACCGCCGACGTCGGCAAACGGAACGGCACCGCGTTCGACGACCCGACCTGGTGGGAGCACTGCGCATGAGCACACCGACCGATGTCCGGCAGGAGGGACTGACCGCGGCGGAGGTCGCCGAGCGCATCGCGGACGGCCGGGTCAACGCCCAGCCGGACAAGTCCGGCCGCAGCATCGGCGACATCGTCCGCGCGAACGTCTTCACCCGGATCAATGCGATCCTGGGCGTGCTGTTCGCGATCGTCGCCTACACCGGTTCGTTCATCAACGGGTTGTTCGCGCTGCTCATCGTCGCCAACTCCGGCATCGGCATCATCCAGGAGGTGCGAGCCAAGCGGACCCTGGACAAGTTGTCCATCGTCGGCCAGGCCAGGCCGACGGTGCGTCGCGACGGTGTGGTGCAGGAGGTGGCCCCCGATCAGATCGTGCTCGACGACCTGATCGAGCTGGCACCCGGTGACCAGGTGGTGGTCGACGGCGTGACGGTGACCTCCGAGGCGCTCGACGTCGACGAGTCGCTGCTGACCGGTGAGGCCGACGCCGTCGACAAGGCGCCCGGAGATCAGATCATGTCGGGCAGTTTCGTGGTGTCCGGTTCGGGCAGCTACCGCGCCACCGAGGTCGGCGCGGATGCGTACGCGGCCAAGCTGGCCGCCGAGGCGTCCAAGTTCACGCTGGTCGATTCCGAACTGCGCAACGGGATCAACAAGATCCTGGCCGTCATCACGGTGATCCTGATCCCGGCGGGCATCCTGACGATCTTCAACCAGCTGGTGATCAGCCGGGAGGAGCTGAACGACGCGCTGCTCGGCATGGTCGCGGCCCTGGTGCCGATGGTCCCCGAGGGCCTGGTGCTGATGACGTCGATCGCCTTCGCGGTCGGCGTGGTCCGGCTCGGTCAGCGCCAGTGCCTGGTGAACGAGCTCCCCGCCATCGAGGGTCTGGCCCGCGTCGACGTGGTGTGCACCGACAAGACCGGCACGCTCACCGAGAACGGCATGCGCCTGTCGGAGGTGCGCCTGCTCAGCGACCGGTTCTCCGAGGACGAGCTGACCCGGGCGTTGGCGGCGATCGCGGCCAGCGACCCGCACCCGAACGCCAGCATGCAGGCGATCCGGGAGGCCTATCCGGATTCGCCCGGCTGGACCACGTCGGCGATCCTGCCGTTCGCCTCGGCTAACAAATTCAGCGGCGTCTCGCTGGTCGACGCCGCCGGCGACTCGCGCGGGAACTGGCTGATCGGCGCCCCCGACGTGCTCCTCGACCCGGAGTCGGCGGAGGCGAAACTGGCGTCCGATCTCGGGGCGACCGGCCTGCGCATCCTGCTGGTGGGCGCGACCGACGTGCCGGTCGACACCCGCCCGACGGCGGCTGTTCGGAGCGGCGCTGCGGGGGGCAACGTGCCGGGCACCCTGACTCCGGCGGGCCTGATCGTGCTGGAGCAGCGGGTGCGTCCCGATGCCGGCGACACCCTGCGGTACTTCGAGTCGCAGGGCGTGCAGGTCAAGGTGATCTCGGGCGACAACGCGCTCTCGGTGGGCGCCGTCGCCGAATCGCTGGGCCTGGGCGATGCGACCACCTCGGTGGACGCGCGGAAGCTGGCCGCCGACGGCAGCCCAGAACTCGTCGAACAGGTGGACAAGGGCATCACCTTCGGCCGCGTCCGTCCCGACCAGAAGCGCGCGATGGTGCATGCGCTGCAGTCGCGCGGGCACACCGTGGCGATGACCGGTGACGGCGTGAACGACGTCCTCGCACTCAAGGACGCCGACATCGGTGTCGCGATGGGTTCGGGTTCCTCGGCGGCGCGGTCCGTCGCACAGATCGTGTTGCTGGACAACAAGTTCGCGACTCTCCCGTACGTGGTCGGCGAGGGCCGGCGGGTGATCGGGAACATTGAGCGCGTGGCGAATCTCTTCCTGACCAAGACGGTGTACGCGGTGCTGCTGGCACTCGCGGTCGGTGTGGCCGGGCTGATCGCGCACTTCGCCGGAGCCGCCCCGATCAGCTACCCGTTCCAGCCGATCCACGTGACCATCTCGGCGTGGTTCACCATCGGCATTCCGGCCTTCGTGCTCTCGCTGGCGCCGAACAACGAGCGCGCCAAGACCGGCTTCGTGCGGCGGGTGCTCACCAAGGCCGTGCCCAACGGCCTCATCGTCGGCACCGCGACCTTCGTCTGCTTCCTGCTGGTCAACCCGGGCGGCCCGGGCGCCTCGCTGGGCGGCGGCGCGGGTCATCTGAACGGGGCGCAGATCCAGGCGGCCACGGCGACCCTCGCGACGATGATCGCGATCGCCTGGTGGGTGTTGGTGGTGGTCGCCCGGCCGATGAACTGGTGGAAGGTCGTCCTGGTCGGCGTGTCCTTCCTGGCCTACGTGCTCATCTTCCTGTGGCCGTTCACCGCGGATCTGTTCGAGCTCGACGTCTGGAACGGGCGCAACATGACGATCGCGGCGATCTGCGCGGCGGCGGGCATTCTGTGCGTCGAAGTCTCATCGCGGATCCTCGGCGCGCGCCTGGATCGTCGTGCCGCGGCCGAGCAGGCCGCGCTGCTGGGCGAGCCGGTTCCGGTCGAACCTGCGCAGGCGGCGACCGGGGCATAGACTCCTCGCATGGATCTCAAGGGACTGGTCGACAAGGCCAAGGACGCGCTGAAGAAGAACCCCGACCTGATCGAGAAGGGCGGCGACGCGATCGACAAGGCGACGGGCGGCAAGTACGCCGACAAAGTCGACAAGGCGCAGGATGCGGCCCGCAAGGCCGTCGGCGCCGAAGACACGAAGCCGGACGAGAAGCCGAAGCCCGAAGAGAAGTAGGTCGAGCGAAGTTCCCGTTCGCTGGTCGAGCGAAGTTCCCGTTCGCTGGTCGAGCGAAGTTTCCGTTCGCCGGTCGAGCGAAGTCGAGACCTATGCCTTCGGGTGCCGACGGTAGGCCGACACCGTCGGGTCACCCGACACCCAGTACCTCCACGGCCGGTCCGCGGCCAGGCGCACGCCGACCCGCGGGCCGGCCGCGATCGTCTCCGCGGGGAGGGGATCGGTCAGCCGCTGTACGACGATCCCCGGTGCGCGCAGCACGTCGGTCCCGCGGTCGGACATGGTGATCCCGAGCGCCTTCGCGAGGTTCCCCGGTCCCCGGGCGAGGAGGTGGGCGGCGACGTCGCCCCGTCGTGCGCGGGCGGCGTCGAGCCCGTCGACGATCTCCCCGGCGCGTAGCAACACCGCCGCACCGCGGCCCTCATCGCTGGTGACCACGTTCGCGCAATGGTGCCCGTGGATCCGGTACACGTAGAGGCGGTCGGCGGGTCCGTACATCAGCTCCGAGCGCGGCGTGCGGGTGAAGGCGTGCGACGCCGGGTCGTCGGGGCCGTTGTACGCCTCGACCTCGGTGATGCGGGCGGCCACGCCGTCGTGCCCGAAGATCACTGCGCCCAACAGTGCTCGCGCGGCGATGCACACACTAGGCTCATCAACCATGGCCAAGACCAGTGACTCCATCCACGTAGAACTCAGCCCGGAGGATACCTTCGCCGCGGCCTCCGACCTCGCTCGCTTCGACGAGTGGCTCGTGCTGCACGACGGCTGGCGGCGCGAGGTCCCGACCGAGCTCGCCGTCGGCACCGAGGCGACCTCGGTGGTGAAAGCCAAGGGCACTCGGGTGCGCTTCGACTGGAAGATCGACACTTACGACCCGCCGCGCCGGGTCCGCTTCTCCGGCAGCGGCAAGGGCGGTGTCAAGGCGAAGATCGACCTCACCGTCGAACCCGACGGCGACGGCTCCGAGGTGACCTTCCTGATCGATCTCGGCGGCCTCCCGCTGATGGGCCCGGTCGGCAAGGCGGCGGCCAAGGCCGTCCACGGCGACATCCACAAGTCGCTGGAGAGGTTCAAGGCCACCTTCGTCCAGTAGGCCCGCCAGAAAACCCGTTGAGCGCAGGCCGGGTCGCTCAGTACTCTCCTCCGGTGGCCGCACGCCGCCCCTCGATCCTGTCGAGCTCCTTGAGCTTGTCCCGCTCCTTGAGCCCGTCACGCTCCTTGAGCTTGTCGAGCTCCTTGAGCTTGTCGAGCTCCTTGAGCTTGTCGAAAGGGTTCGTGCGGCGGTCACCTGCTCGCGGCCGCGCCGTCGCCGCGTATTTCCTGGTGAGAACGGCTCGTCGGGGTACCGTCCTGGGAGGAGGCACGGCGACATGGTGACACAGGCGATCGACCGAATACCCGTGGTGGTGCGCAACGCGGACAACGCGGTGCTGCACTGCCGCCCGTTCCGGGACGTGGTGGGCCAGTTGCTCGACGAGAAGGTCTGGGTGCTGTCCGGCTACGATCCGCCGATCATCGCGCATGCGCCGTCGCTGGCGATCGAGGTACCGCGCGAGGTGATCCTGCGCGAGTACGTCTACCGGCCGTACATCGAGCAGGACCGCACCACCCGCGACAAGGTCCTGCGCCGGGACAAGCATCTGTGCGCCTACTGCGGCGGCCGCGCCGACACCTGGGACCACGTGATGCCGGTGTCCCGCGGCGGCGGCAACACCTGGTTCAACTGTGTCGCCGCCTGCGGTCCGTGCAACTGGGACAAGGGTGACCGCACACCCGAGGAGGCGCGGATGCGCCTGCTCTGGGAGCCGTACCGCCCCGTCTGGGCCTGACTCCGGCCCGACCTCGTCGGCCGGGCGCCTACCTCAATCCGTCGGTGATTCTCTGCGTGTTCACCGTCATCATCCCGAGGTAGGTCCCGGCCTCGGTTCCGGGCTCATCGAGCGACTCGGAGTACAGCGGAACGATCTTCACATCGCGGCCGGTCTCCTTGGCCAGCGCGGCGGCGAGCTTGTCGGGATGAGACGTGTCGACGAAGACGGCGGGGACGTCGTACCTGTCGATGGCGCCGGTCAGCGACGCCAGGTCGGAACTGCTCGGCGAGGCGAGGGTGGTGCCGCCGGGAATGATCGCGCCGATCACCTCGAAGCCGAAGCGCTGTGCCAGGTAGCCGAACACGTGGTGGTTGGTCACCAGGCGCTTGCGATCGGCCGGGATGATGCTGAACTGTGCGGTCATGTCGTTCGTGAGCTCGGTGAGCTCTCCGAGGTAGTCGTCGATCTGCCCGTTCAGCTGTGCGGTGTCGACGTCGGTCACGTTCTCAGCGAGCACCGGGCGCAGGGCCGAGACCACCATCTTCATCCGGTCCGGGTCGGTCCAGAAATGGGGGTCCAGGGTGCCGACCGCGTCGCCCGACGCGTACTTGATCGGATCGGCGTGGGCGCCCGCCTCGAACACCGGGACACCGGCCCTGCGGGCCGCCTCGACGTGCTGGGCGATGCCCTCTTCCAGTCCGAGGCCGTTGTAGACGACGAGATCGGCGTTGCGCATCCGGTTGGCCTCCTGCGCGGAGATGCCGAACGAGTGCGGGTCCGCGTTCGGCTTCATCAGCACGGTCACCTCGGCCTGGTCGCCGACGAGCTCGGAGACGACGTTGCCGAGAATGTTGGTGGTGACGACGATCCTCGGCCGGTCGCCGGAGCCGTCGCCGCAGGCGGTCAGGCAGAGGGCCGCCAGCAGCGCGGTCAGCAGGGCGGCGAGGAATCTGCTCGTCTGGCGGCTCATCGTCCCACCTCCACCAGGAGGTCGGGGGTGCTCGTCGTCTTCAGGGTGCGGGCGATCCGCACGTCGTCGGCGTAGTCGATCTCCACGATGGTCTTGGTGCCGGCGGCGTTGACGTAGGCGCGCGAGGTGTCGGCGACGATCGTCGCGGTTCCGGAGGCGCCGGGGATCGCGGAGTCGGCGATCGGCTCGCCGGACGGAGCCCGCAGCGAGCGGAGGGTGCCGTCGGCGTCGAGGACCAGCACGACGTCGTCGCGGCCGGTGCCGAACGCCGCGGCCACCTCGCCGGGCGCGGGCAGCCAGGTCAGGGTCTCCGCGGACGAATCGAGGGCCCACGCTCCGTGCGCCGCATGCGCCGCCGCGGCGTTGCTGCGCGGTCGGTTGCCGAAGGCGGTGGCTCGCTCGTGGTCGGGCGCGTAGGGGAGCACCTCGCCGCTCACCGCGGTGCCGTCGAGCGAGAAGAGCACGATGCCGTCGGCGCAACTCACCGCGACTCTGTTCTTCAGCAGTGCCGAACCGCCGGGCTCCCGGCAGGGCTGGCGAGCGCCCTTCGCTCCGCCCGTGTCGTCGGTGAACTCGATGTGTCCGTCCCGGGCGAGCAGCAGTCCGTCGGAGTACGGCACGGCGAAGCCCGCGTCGTCGTTCGTCTCGATGGTGCCGACCTCGGAGATCTTCCCGTCGGCCTCCATGTCCTTGCGGTTCAGGACGCGGACCTCGCCGTCGGCGGTGCCGATGGCGACCAGCCCGCCCTGGCCGGCGACCGAGGTGGCCTCGGATCCGAGGGTGACGGTGCCGATGTTCTTCGCCGGCGCCTGATAGAAGTGCACGTGGTCGCCGTGGTCGACGGTCCAGCGGCCGCTGTCGACGATCTCCACCGTCGCACCGTCGATCGCGTAGACGAAGCGGCCGTCCTCATGCAGGCTTGACGCGGCGACGGAGAGTTGCACGTCGTCGGTCTCCTCGGTCACCGGATCGAGCAGGTGCAGGGTGCGCCCACCGTCTTCGGCGTAGGCGAGGGCGACCTGCGGATCGGCCTTCTCCTGCGCGCCTTCGACGTAGCCGTGCGGGGTGGCCTCGGTGTTCTCGGAGTCACCGGCGTCGCTGCAGCCGGTCAGGACGAGCAGTGCGGCGGCAGCGGAGGCGGCCAGCGCTCTAGTGCGCGAGGGCATCGGAATCCTCTTTCGTGGGGGTCGGGGAGGTCGCGGTGGGGCGGCGCAGTCGAGGGACGGCCGATCGCAGGATCAGGGCGAGGAAGAACGTTCCGACGGCGACGACGGCGATGGTCGCGCCCGCCGCGGTGGACGCGTGCCAGGAGATGAGCAGGCCGATGACGGTGGCCAGGCTGCCGAGGACGAAGGCCGTCGCCATCGCGACCGGCACTCGCCGGACGAAGAGCATGGCGGTGGCCGAGGGCGCGACCAGCATGCCGAAGGCAAGCAGGGTGCCGACGACGCTGAACGCGCCGGCCATGGTGATCGCGAGCAGCACCACCATCGTCAGGTTGGCGGCCTTGGGGTGCAGCCCGAGGGTGTGGGCCTTGCGCTCGTCGAAGGTCACCGCCAGGAACGACCGGTAGCAGACGACGGTCACCACGGCGACGATCGCGACCAGGATCGCGAGCCGGACGAGGTCGGCCCGGTCGATGGCGAGGACGTCGCCGAACAGGAACGCGGTCAGGTCGGTCGCGAACGACGCCGAGTGCGACACGATGATCACACCGATCGCGAGGAGCCCGACGAAGAGCAGTCCGATCGAGGTGTCGCGGCCGAAGTCCCGGCTGGTGCGCATGGCTTCCAGGCCCAGAACCATCACGATGGAGCTGAGGGCGGCGCCGACCACCAGATCGATGCCGAGCAGGGCGGCGATCGCGACCCCCGGCAGCATGGCGTGACTCATCGCCTCTCCCAGGAACGCCATCCCGCGGGCGATCACCCACACCCCGACTAGCGCGCAGACCGCGGCCAGCAGGATGCCGCCGATCAGCGCGCGCAGCACGAAGCCGACGGTGAGGGGTTCGAGGAGGAGGTCCAGCACCCTGCTAGGATAATGGTTGTCATTACCAATAAACACGGAGAGGTACGACGCGGGTGGCCGGATACGCGGTGCGCGGGCTGGAGTTCGGCTACACGGCCGAAGCGATCTTCGGCGGATTCGACGCCGACTTTCCCGCCGGGGAGGTGACCGCGCTGATCGGCGCGAACGGCTCGGGCAAGAGCACCCTCATCAACCTCGTCGTCGGACTGCTCCGTCCGTCGGGCGGCAGTGTGGATCCGCGTCCGGTGCGGCCGGCCCTGCTGGCCCAGCGCACCGAGCACATCGACGGGCTGCCGCTCACGGTGCGCGACTGTGTCAGCATGGGCCGGTTCGGTTCGGTGCCCTTCTGGAAGCCGCTCGGCAAGCCCGACCGGGCGCTGGTCGTCGAAATGATCGAGCGGGTCGGGATGACGCCGTATACGGGGCAGCGGCTGCGCGACCTGTCGGGCGGGCAGCGGCAGCGCGTGATGATCGCGCAGACCATGGTGCAGGAAGCCGGGCTCTATCTGCTCGACGAGCCGTCCACCGCGCTCGACGTCGCCGGGCGTGAGATGCTGTTCGGGCTCCTCCGCGAGAAGGCCGAGCGCGGCGCTGCCGTCGTGCTCGCCACGCACGACGCCGACGAGGTGGCCTTCGCCGACCGCGTGGTCGATCTCGGTGGCGGCCTGGCGACCATCCGCCCGGCGCGTTCGGCGGCGCTGGCCGGCTGAGGCCCCGCGCCCGCTGTGTCCGGTCTCCTCCGGGCGGAAGACGCCACCGATGCCTGCCCGGAATGGCCTGACGTAGACTCACCTATCGCAGGCCGACGACCCCAATGAGCGCGGCCTGCACCGGACTGAGCCGGTCGGAGGAGGCGGAAGCCTCAACTTCCTCCACAACTTCCGCCAGTCCCCGCTCTCGTAGCTCAGGGGATAGAGCACCGCTCTCCTAAAGCGGGTGTCGCAGGTTCGAATCCTGCCGGGAGCACCACCGTGTTGGCCGAAACGCCGCAGGCCTGGGCGGTGCGCCTCGCCGGAACCGATAGGATCCCGCGCAGGGCCCCGATGAGCGGAGACACGATGATCCCCATGACGCTGGCATCGCCGGTACTGCACCTGGCCGAGGAAGGCGGTGGCTCCGGCGGCTCCGGCTGGTGGTGGCTGCTCCTGCTGCTGATCATTCCGGTGGCGGCCGGCGGGTGGCTGTACGCCAAGCGCGATCGCACCAAGGACCAGATCGTCCATCCACCGCGCCCGGAGTCGAACGATCCCGGACTGCCGAAGGTGAACCTGGCTGCGACGGCGCCGGATCCGCTTCCGCAGGCGCCGACGCCCCCGGCCGGCCCGGTGTCGGGAGGAACGGCGGAGGTGTCGCTGAATCCGGCGCCGGCTCCGAAGCGGACCGTCACCGGCGACGGTGTCGGCTCGTACCTGAACGCCGACGGCGAGCGCGTCCCGGTCCCGATCGGCGGTCATCTGCCGTTGGTCGCCGATGCTCAGCAGGCGCCGGACGGTTACCCGATCAAGGGCGATGCCGACACCGGCCTCTATCACGTGCCCGACGACCCCTGGTTCGGTGACGTGATCGCCGCGGTGTGGCTGGCCAGCGAACCGGCCGCCCGCGCCGCCGGATTCAAGCGCGCCGGCACCGCACCCGAGCAGGGCGCCGAAGAGTCATGAGCACCCAGAATCGATCCCAGACGGTCCTGGTGACCGGTGCCACCAGCGGCATCGGGGCCGAAGTGGCACGACAGTTCGCCGCCGCCGGGCACCGCGTGTACGGCACCGGCCGCAATCCCGACGCCGTCAAGGACCCGATCCCCGGGGTCACCTACGTCCGCCTGGACAACGCGGATCTCTCGACGGCGCAGACCTGCGCCGACGAAGTCGGGCCCGTTGACATCCTGATCAACAATGCCGGAGAGAGTCACGCGGGAGCGTTCGAAGACACCCCGATGGACGAGATCGAACGCATCTTCGCGGTCAATGTCTTCGGTCCCGTCGCCCTCACGAAGGCGGTGCTTCCCGGCATGCGGGAACGACGGCGCGGCACCGTGATCATGGTCGGGTCGATGCTCTCGAGTTTCCCGATCGCCTTCCGGTCCACGTATGCCGCAACCAAGTCCGCGGTCAAGGCCTACGCTCTGGCGCTGCGCCGCGAAGTGGCTCCGTACGGGATCCGGGTGATCTCCGTGGAACCGGGCACCATCGCCACCGGTATCGGCACGCGCCGCACCGTCCACATCGGCGACGACTCTCCCTACGCCGACGAGTACGCGATCGTGGCCGAGACCACCGCCGAGAACGAGACCAAGGGGATCTCCGCCGAGGCAATGGCCGAGCAGATCGTCAGCGCAGCGCTCGCCGAGAAACCGAAGCCGTTCTACGCCCGGGGGAATCGCGCACCGGTGGTCTTCTTCCTGCGCCGACTCGTACCCCGCCAGATGGTGCTCGACCTGAGTTCACGCGTCCACGGACTGACGAAGATCCGCGCCTGATGCCAAGCGGCGCAACAGCTGTCACGCTGCGCGTCATCGGCATCGGCCCGGGTGGCCCTCGGCAGATCACCCTCGAAGCGATCGATGCCATCGTCGACACCGACGTGTTCTTCTTGCTGGACAAGGGATCCCGGGTCGGGCAGCTCACCCAGGCGCGACAGGCCTTCATCGACCGGTATGCGCGCGAGGGCCATCGGGTGGTCACGGTCGACGACCCTCCGCGCGACCGTGACCCCGACGACTACGAAGCCGAAGTCCGCCGCTGGCACCTCGCGCGGGTCGACGCGCTCGAAGCGGCGATCGGGGCCGCATTGCCCGGCGGCGGGTCCGGAGCCTTCCTGGTGTGGGGCGATCCGGCGCTCTACGACTCGACGCTCCGCCTCACCGATCAGCTCGCCGAGCGTGCCGGCCTGAACCTCGCGGTTGAAGTGATTCCGGGAGTCACCAGCCCGTCGGCGCTGACCGCTGCGCACGGGATCGTCGCGCACGACGTCGGCGAACCCGTGCTGATCACCACCGGCCGCCGCCTGGCGGAGACGCCCGCGGGCGCCGACGCGAACCAGATCGTGATGCTCGATTCCCACCTGTCGTTCACGGAGACCGCCGCGCCGGACGACGAGATCTACTGGGGTGCGAACCTCGGGACCCCGGAGCAACTCGTGATCAGCGGGCGCGTGGGTGACGTCGCCGACGAGATCGTCCGTGCGCGCAGCGATCTCCGCGCGCGCACCGGCTGGGTGATGGACGTGTACCTGCTCCGGAAGCGCTGACCCGGCGTCACCAGCGGTGGGCGACGGCGTCGAGCAGGTCGTCGGCGATCTCCTTGCGGCAGATCACGAAGTCCGGCAGGTACGGCTGGGGATTGTTGTAGGCCAGCTCGTCGCCGTTGAGCCGCGAGCAGTGCAGCCCGGCGGCCTGGGCGACGCCGGCCGGCGCGCAGTTGTCCCACTCGTACTGGCCGCCGGCGTGCACGTACGCGTCCACCTCCCCGCTCACCACCGCCATCGCCTTGGCGCCCGCCGAACCGATGTGGACCGCGCGCAGTCCGAGCCGGTCGGCGGCGGCGGCGCTCGGGAACGAGTGCCCGTATCTCGACACCGCGATCCGTCCGGTCAGCTCCCCGCCGACCTGCGGCACCTCGTCGGACCGGAACAACCGGCCCTGCGCGGGGAGGGACACCGCGGAGGCGGCCGGAGTGCCGTCGATCGTCAGTGCGACGTGCACTGCCCAGTGGGTCGTGCCCATGGCGAATTCGGAGCTGCCGTCGAGCGGGTCGACGATCCAGACGCGCTCGGCGCCGAGCCTGGTCAGATCGTCGTCGGCCTCCTCGGAGAGCACGGCGTCCCGCGGGCGACGTCGCCGCAGCACCTGGGAGATCCACGCCTGTGCCATCGCATCGCCGACGTCGCCGAGCAAACGACGGTCGAGCAGTCCCGCGTGTCCGACGCCGAGCAGCACCTGTCCGGCGCCCTCGGCGATGAGGGCCGCGAGTTCGGCGTCGGTGTGCGTGGATCGGGACACCGTCTTAGCCAAGCACATCGCGCGTGCGGCCCACATCCGGACCGCACGACGCGCACACTGGAGACATGCCCGAGCTTCCCGAAGTCGCTGCGCTCGCCGCATTCCTCGACGGCCGGACGGCCGGCCTGCCCGTCCGCCGGGTCGACGTCGCGTCGTTGTCGGTGCTCAAGACCGCCGACCCGCCGTACACCGCGCTCGCCGGCCGGACGGTCTCGTCGGTCGGCCGGATCGGCAAGTACCTGATCGTCACCACCGTGCCGGGCCTTTCGACGGGCTCAAGGGGCGTCGGGTCGGGCTCAAGGGGCGTCGGGTCGAGTTCCGGGGGCGTCGGGTCGAGCTCAGGGGAGGAACCGACAATCGCCCTGGTGATCCATCTGTCGCGCGCGGGCTGGATCCGCTGGAGCGAGCACCTCTCGCCGAAGCCGCCGCGGCCCGGTGGCAAGGGCCCGATCGCCCTGCGGGTGCACTGCGGCCTGCCGGGGGAGGGCTTCGACGTGACCGAGGCAGGCACTCAGAAACGCCTCGCCGCCTGGGTGGTCCGCGACCCGCACGAGATCGAGCGCATCGCCACGCTCGGTCCGGATGCGCTCGCGCTCTCACGAGACGAGTTCGCCGCACTCCTCGCCGGCGACTCCCCGACGTCGCCCGGGACGGGTGGAAGGCGGCTCAAGACCGTCCTCACCGACCAGCGCACGCTGAGCGGGATCGGCAACGCCTACTCCGACGAGATCTTGCACGCCGCGCGACTCTCGCCGTTCGCGACCGCGAAGTCGCTGAACGACGACGCCGTCACCGCGCTGTACGACGCGATGCGCGCCACCTTGCTCGATTCGACCGCGCGCCTGGAGGGCCGCGGCGCCGCGACGATGAAATCCGAGAAGCGCACCGGACTGAAAGTCCATGCCAGAACGGGACTTCCGTGCCCGGACTGCGGCGACACCGTCCGCGAGGTCTCGTACGCGGACCGCTCCTTCCAGTACTGCCCAACCTGCCAGACCGGCGGCAAGGTGCTCGCCGACCGCAGGATGTCGCGGCTGCTCAAGTAGTCCGCGGTCACCAGGCTTTGTTGAGCTTGGATGCGATCAGCATGATGTCGCGCCGCCGCGTCGGCGCGACTAGGAGCGTAGATTCACCGGGTGTGACCCGCGAAAAGATCATCATCACCGGCGCCAGCTCCGGACTCGGCGAGGGCATGGCGCGAGAGTTCGCCGCGAAAGGCCGTTCCCTCGGCCTGGCCGCGCGTCGTCTGGACCGCCTGGAGGACCTGGCCGCCGACCTGTCCGGCCAGGCGAAGCAGATCGCCGTCGCCCGTCTCGATGTGACCGACACCGCGTCGGTCCCGCGAGTGTTCGCCGAACTCGCCGACGAGCTCGGCGGGGTCGACCGGGTGATCGTCAACGCCGGTCTCGGCAAGGGTGCACCGATCGGCACGGGTCATGCCGACGCGAACATCGAGACCGTGCAGACGAATCTCGTCGGTGCGCTGGCTCAGGCCGAGGCGGCGATGGAGATCTTCCGCGCGCAGAACAGCGGCCACCTGGTGCTGATCAGTTCGATCAGCGCCGTCCGGGGGCTGCCGAAGGCGCAGGCCGCTTACGCCGCGTCCAAGGCCGGAGTCTCCGCGATCGGCCAGGGCCTGCAGGCCGAGCTCGCCGACAGTCCGATCACCGTCACCGTGATCCTCCCCGGGTACATCGAGACAGACATCAACCGCGGTGTGCAGACCAAGCTGATGACCGACACCCGGTCGGGCGTCCGAGCCATGGTGAACGCCATCGAGGCCGAGCCCCGGCGTGCGGAGGTGCCTGCCTGGCCGTGGAAACCGATCGCGGCGGCGCTGCGCCACCTGCCTGACGCGCTCTCGGCGAAGCTCGTCTGAGAGGTCCTGCCCGCCGGCCCGTTCCGCACTAGGCTTGACCCATGGCAGGGCGAGGACCGCGGGACCACGACGGCGGAGCAGACATCACCGACACCGACTCCTGGCGGGCGCTCGTCGCGCACCGAGAGCGGCTCGCCGCCACCTCGCTGCGCGAGATGTTCGAGTCCGATCCCGAGCGCGGACGAGCGATGGTGATCGATGCCGGCGATCTGCACATCGACTACTCGAAGAACCTGGCGACCGCCGAGACCATCGCCCTGCTGACCGATCTCGCCCGCGACGCCGGAGTCGAAGAGCTCCGCGACGCGATGCTGCGCGGCGACCACCTCAACACCTCGGAGGACCGGCCCGCGCTGCACACGGCGCTGCGGGCGCCGGCCGGAACCGTGTTGGAGGTCGACGGACGGGACGTCGTCGCCGACGTCCACGAGGTGCTGACCGCGATGGGCGGTTTCGCCGACCGGATCCGCGACGGCGACTGGACCGGCGCCACCGGCAAGGCGATCACCGATGTGGTCAACATCGGCATCGGCGGCAGCGATCTCGGACCGGCCATGGGCTATCAGGCGCTGCGCCACTATCGGCACCCGCGGATCACCTGCCACTACGTCTCCAACGTCGATCCGTCCGACCTCGTCGCCACCCTCGCAGGTCTGAATCCGGAGACCACGCTCTTCATCGTCGCGTCCAAAACGTTCACGACGCTGGAGACCCTCACCAACGCACGTGCTGCCCGTGCCTGGCTTCTCGCCGCGCTCGACGCGCCGGCGGTCGCCAAGCATTTCGTCGCGGTGAGCACCAATGCCGCGCAGGTGCAGGCCTTCGGCATCGACACGGCGAACATGTTCGGCTTCTGGGACTGGGTCGGCGGCCGCTACTCGATGGACTCCGCGATCGGCCTGAGCCTGATGATCGCCGTCGGCCGCGAGAACTTCGCCGACCTGCTCGCCGGTTTCCACACCATGGACCAGCACTTCCGCACCGCTCCGCCGGAGGCCAACGCGCCGATCCTGCTCGGGCTGCTCGGCCTCTGGTACTCGGACTTCTGGGACGCGCAGAGTCACGCGGTGCTGCCCTACAACGACGACCTGGCGCGCTTTCCCGCCTACCTGCAGCAGCTCGTCATGGAGTCGAACGGCAAGTCGGTCACTCGCGACGGCCGTCCGGTCACCACCAAGACTGCGACCGTGGTGTGGGGCGAGCCCGGCACCAACGGTCAGCACGCCTTCTTCCAGCTGCTGCACCAGGGAACCTGGCTGATCCCGGCGGACTTCATCGGCTTCGCGCAGCCGCTCGACGATCTCCCGACCGCCGACGGCGGCTCCATGCACGACCTGCTGATGAGCAACTTCTTCGCGCAGACCGCGGTGCTCGCGTTCGGCAAGAGCGCAGACGACCTCGCCGCCGAAGGCGTCGACCCCGAGCTGGTCCCGCACAAGGTGATGCCCGGCGGCCGGCCGAGCACCACGATCCTCGCGCCCCGACTGGCCCCGTCGGTGCTGGGCCAGTTGATCGCCCTGTACGAGCACCAGGTGTTCGTGCAGGCGATGGTCTGGGGGATCAACCCCTTCGATCAATGGGGGGTGGAACTGGGCAAGAAGGTCGCCGGTCAGATGGTCGGTGCGATCAGTGAAGCGGCATCGCCTGCGCCGCTGGCCGATTCGTCATCGGACGCCCTGGTGCGCTGGTACCGCGCCGAACGCGGACGGCCGGCCTAGCAGCCCCGAGGTCGACGCCGCTCAGCGGCCCAGCGGTCCGCGCCCCAGGCGCAGCAGCAGCATGGCGAGGGTGTGTCCCTCCGGGCCGAGTTCGGAGAAGCGTTCGAGCACCTTCACCTCGCGGCTGTGGACCAGGCGCGGGCCGCCGGCCGCCATGCGGGCGGCGCCGATCTTCTTGGAGACCGCCGATCGGCGCTGGACTGCGGCCAGGATGATCGCGTCCATGCGGTCGATCTCGCCGCGCAACTCGTCGATGTCGTCGGGAAGACCGTCGACGTCGGCGCCCAGGTCGTAGGCCGACAGGTCGATCGGCTGGGGATCGGTGTCACTCACGGAATCCGATCTTGCCATGACCGCGCCGGACGGGGCGCGACGGACCGCCCGAAATGCGCTCGGCCGGAAATCGGCACACTGGGGCCATGACTGAGACCCTCGAGCGGCCGGCCTCCCGGATCGCGGTCGCGGGTGCGGCCCTGATCGTCGTACAGCTGGTGGTGCGCGCGGTGCTGGCCGCCCGCGGCGACTTCTACTGGGACGATCTGATCCTCACCGCGCGGGCGTCGTCGAACCCGATCCTCAGCTGGGAGCATCTCGGTCACCGGCACGACGGTCACTTCATGCCGGGCGCCTTGCTGCTGGCCGGCGTCACCGCCCGAGTCGCACCGCTGGAGTGGTGGCTGCCGGCCGTGACGCTGGTGGTGCTGCAGGCAGTCGCCTCGGTCGCGGTGTGGCGGATGATCCGGGTGATCGCTCCCCGGGCGCAGGTGGGTGCGATCGCCGCGCTGGCGTTCTACCTCTTCTCGCCGATGACGGTCAGTGCCTTCCTGTGGTGGGCGGCCGGCATCAACACGCTGCCGCTGCAGGCGGCGATGGCGGTCGTGGTCGCGAACGCCGTCCTGCTCACCCGTGCCCCGGTGGCCCCGCCGCGGGCCCGGTGGTTGACCGCCGGGGCGCTCCTCGCTTTCGCGGTGGGTCTCGCCTTTTTCGAGAAGTCGCTGGTGATCTTTCCGGTGGCGTTCGCCGCGGCGGCGCTCACGGCCTACGCGACCGACGGCGGCGGCCTGCGCGCGGCGGTGCGACGGACGGCGGTCCGCGGACGGACGCTCTGGTACGGGCTGGGCGGATTGTTCGCGGTCTGGCTGGCGCTGTTCGCCGTCGGGGTCGAGGCGCCGGCCGGGGATGCGTCCCTCGGCCAGGCGGTGCGGCTGGTGTGGCGGACCGTGTACGACGCGGTGGTGCCGGCGACGGTCGGCGCGCCGTGGGCGTGGGATCGCTGGACCACCTCGCCCCCGTTCGGCGTACCGGGCCCGGCGATGATCGCCGGCGGCGGACTGCTGATCGCCGGGGCGGCGGTGTGGTCGTGGCGGACCAGGGCGGCGGCCCCGGCGATCTGGGGAGCGGTGATCCTGTACGTCGTCGCGGCGGCCGCTCCGGTCGCCTGGTATCGCTCGGGCGAGAGCACTGCACCGGAATTGATGCAGACCATGCGCTACCTTCCCGACACGGCGCTGGTGATCACGATCGGCATCGCGCTGATGGCCGCCGCCCCGGTCCGCCGGCGCGGCACGCACGCGCGACGGGCCGGCGACGATGGCGCCCCGCGTACCGCGCTCGGCGCACTCGTGGGGATCCTCGTGTTCTCGTGTCTGATCAGCACGGCGCTCTATTCCGCCGCCTGGCGCGACGATCCGACCGGCGCGTACCTCGATGCGGCCAAGCGCTCGCTCGCGGCGAATCGCGATCTGGTGATGTTCGACCAGTCGCTGCCGCTGGAAGTCCTGACACCGGTCGCCTATCCCGACAACCAGATCAGCCGGGTCTTCGGCCGGGTGGCGCAGCGGCCCGAGTTCGGCGACCAGACCGATCGGCTGAGGGTGCTCGACGAGCACGGGGCGATGGTGCCCGGCGGGGTCAGCCCGCAGCGGGGGATCGCCGGCATCCGCGGCAGTTGCGGACGGCCTGCGCTCACCGAACGCACCGTCCTGCCGCTCTCGGGGCCGTTGATCGAGTGGGACTGGACCGTCGTGCTGCACTACTGCGCGAGCCGCGACGGCGAGTTGACGGTCTCGCTCGGTCAGGGGGAGCGGCAGATCCGGGTGCGCGCCGGGCTGAACGAGGTGTACTTCCAGTTGCGGGGGTCCGGCGAGCACCTGGTCGTCGAGCCGTCGACGCCGGGTCTGGCCCTGCACATCTCGGGCGGCCGGGTCGGCGAGCCCATCGTCGCCGCCTACGCCCCCTGACACGACAGGCCGCCGCCGCCCGCCCGGAGACCGGCTTGTCGGTGCCCGCCGGTACCCTGGACTGGCGATGACGACCTCTCCTGACCAGCTTCTCGACGGCCTCAATCCCCAGCAGCGGGCGGCGGTGCTCCATACCGGATCACCGCTGCTCATCGTGGCCGGAGCGGGCTCCGGGAAGACCGCGGTGCTGACCCGGCGGATCGCGTATCTGCTGGCTGAGCGGGACGTGACGCCCGGTCAGATCCTGGCGATCACGTTCACCAACAAGGCCGCCGCCGAGATGCGCGAGCGGGTGATCGAGCTGGTCGGTCCGCGCGGCAACTACATGTGGGTGTCGACTTTCCACTCCACCTGCGTGCGAATCCTGCGCGCGCAGGCATCGCTGCTCGTCGGGCGCAACTCGAACTTCTCCATCTACGATTCCGACGACCAGCGTCGCCTGCTCGGCATGGTGGTGCGGGATCTGGAGCTGGATCCGAAGAAGTACAGTCCGCGCGGACTCTCGACCGTGATCTCGAACTGGAAGAACGAGCTCCGGTCTCCGGAGGAGGCCCGGGAGCAGCCCGGCGACTTCACGCCTCAGCAGGGGCAGACCGTCGAAGACGTACTCGACGTCTACGCGGAGTATCAGCGTCGCCTCGCCGAGGCGAACGCCTTCGACTTCGACGATCTGATCGGCGAGACCGTCGCACTGCTGCAGCGTCATCCCGACATCGCCGAGTACTACCGCCGTCGCTTCCGGCATGTGCTGATCGACGAGTACCAGGACACCAACCACGCCCAGTACATGTTCGTGCGGGAACTGGTGGGCGAGCCCGGGCAGAGCGGCACGACGCCGTCGGAGCTGTGCGTCGTCGGCGATGCGGACCAGTCCATCTACGCCTTCCGCGGTGCGACGATCCGCAACATCGAGGAGTTCGAGCGGGACTACCCCGACGCCGAGACGATCCTGCTGGAGCAGAACTACCGCTCCACGCAGACCATCCTGTCGGCGGCCAACGCGGTGATCGCGCAGAATCCCAACCGCCGCGCGAAGAAGCTGTGGACCGATTCCGGTGAGGGCGACCTGATCGTCGGCTACGTCGCCGACTCCGACCGCGACGAGGCGCAGTTCATTGCCAAGGAGATCGATGAGCTGTGCGAGTCGTCGATCGGCGGATCGAGCTCGGCGAGCTACTCTGACGTCGCGGTCTTCTACCGGACCAACACCGGTTCGCGGCCGATCGAAGAGGCGTTCATCCGGCACGGCATCCCGTACAAGGTCGTCGGCGGCACGCGCTTCTACGAGCGCAAAGAGGTGCGCGACGTCGTCGCCTACCTGCGCGTGGTGGCCAACCCCGACGACTCGGTGAGCCTGCGGCGCATCCTCAACACCCCGCGCCGCGGCATCGGTGCGCGGGCGGAGGCCTGCGTCGCCGTCCACTCGGAGAATCTGGGGATCAGTTTCTACCAGGCGCTCGTCGACGCCTCCGAAGGCAACGTGGCGCTGCTGAACACCCGCGCGGTGAAACAGATCGGCGGCTTCGTCGAGCTCATCGAGGGCCTGCGGCGCGACTACTTGCTCGCGTTCGCCGGTGACGGCGACGAGGCGGTCGCCGATGCCACCGCCGAGGGCGCCGACATCGGCGAGCTGGTGGAGGCGATCGTCGACCGCACCGGCTACCGGGCCGAGCTGGAGGCGTCGAACGACCCGCAGGACGGTGCCCGGTTGGACAACCTGAACGAGCTGGTCGCCGTCGCCCGCGATTTCAGCGTCGAAGCGGCGCAACTGATCGAGGACGGTCCCGACGACGAGGACGAACCCGCCGACACCGAAGGCCAGCCCTTCGACGCAGCTCAGGAACCACCCGAGCCGGGATCTCTGGCGGCGTTCCTGGAGAAGGTGTCCCTGGTGGCCGACGCGGACCAGATCCCGGAGGACGGCGAGGGCGTGGTGACGCTGATGACCCTGCACACGGCGAAGGGCCTGGAGTTCCCGATCGTGTTCGTGACCGGCTGGGAGGACGGCATGTTCCCGCACCAGCGCGCGCTCGGCGACGCGGCCGAACTGAGCGAGGAACGACGACTCGCCTACGTCGGGATCACCCGCGCCCGGCAGAAGCTGTATCTGACGCGCGCGATCCTGCGCGCCGCCTGGGGGCAACCGGTGGAGAACCCGGAATCGCGGTTCCTGCAAGAGATCCCGCAGCACCTGCTCGACTGGCGACGGACCGCACCCCGGCGGGACCGCGGCTACAGCTCGGGCGGGTTCGGGTCCGAGGGTGGTTCTCGGCCGGGGGCGGGCCGTCCGTTCGGGTTCGGCTCGGCCTCGTCGGGCCCCGGCGGGATGCGCGGCCGGTCGTCGTACTCGGCGGATCCGACGCGCGGACGGCACAAGTACGTCGCCTACGAGATCGGCGACCGGATCAATCACCCGAAGTACGGTATGGGCAAGGCCGTGGAGAAGTCGGGCAGCGGCCCCACCGAGCAGATCGTGTTCGATTTCGGCGGCTCGGTCGGCAAGATGCGCCTGATGACGGGCTTCGGCGTGCCCGGTGAGAAGCTGTAGCTCGCTCGGCAGGGGCGGCTAGCGGGGGGCGGCTAGTTGCCGTAGGCGTTGATGCGGATGCCGTTCTTGGCCAGCCAGGGAGCGGGGTCGATCTTGGTGGTGCCGTTCTTCCACACCTCGAGGTGCAGGTGCGGGCCGGTGGAGAAGCCCTCGGAGCCGACCAGTCCGATCACGTCGCCGGCCGTCACCTTCTGGCCCTCTTCGACCAGAACACCGGATGCGGCCATGTGGCCGTACATGGTGATGGTGCCGTCGGCGTGCTTGATCTGGATCCAGTTGCCGTATCCGGAGGCCGGGCCCGCCTTCTTGACGACGCCGTCGGCGACGGCGTGGATGGGCGTGCCGAGCGGCGCCGCGAGATCGAGGCCGCCGTGCATGCTGCCCCAGCGCGGGCCGAAGCCCGACGTGAAGGAGTACTTGGCCAGGATCGGCGCCGCGAACAGCGGCTTGCGCTTGGCGGCTTCGGCGGCCGCCGCGGAGGCGGCGAGCTGCTTGCCGACGTTGAGCTGCTTGGCGTAGTCGCTCATGTCGGCGCCGCTGACGGCGGGCACGACGCCCCCGCCGGTGTGGTCGGAGGCCGCTGCGGCGAGCGCGGGGGCTCCCGGGGCCGCGGGCGGTGGGCTCGACGGAGCGGACGCGGTATCGGAGGTGGTGCCGGACCCGGCGACGGCGGCAGCCGCGGCACCAGCCGCGACGGCGATCAGCGCGCTGCGTGCCTTGAGGGCCGCCGGCGGTCCGGACCGATGGCGGGCGCGCTTGGGACCGGCGGTCGGCGGAGTGACAGGGATGTCGGCGGTGACTCGGGTCTGCGCGCCGGGCTCGGGCCGGTCGGTCCGAGTCGATTCACTCGAGGGCCGTGTGATCGCGAATCCCGTCGCGGGTGCGGGCTCGACGAGCGGTGCGTCCGAGGATCGCCCGAGCGGGGCCGCCTCGGTCTGTGCCGCCTCGGTCTGTACTGCTTGGACCTCGGCTACCTGGGCCTGGGCTGTCTGCGCCGACTTCACCTCGATCGGCGGCAACTGGGTGCCGGCGGTCTTGGTGCTGCCGGCCTTGGTGCTGCTGGTTCTGGTGCTGCGGCCGGCCGGGCGCGGCTCGGTGCTCAGACCCACGCGGAGCGAGCGCGGCGGCAGCGGGATGTCCCGGGTCATCAGGGACTCGACGGTGATGCTCGACCCGCTCGTGGCGCGCCTGCGGGCGGCGACGGTCGTCGCGCCGGACTGGCTGCTAGGGGTCAAAATCGGTCACCTCGTTCTTCGTTCTGCTGTAACCATCTCGTTATCAACCTCATGAACGGTAGCCAATTCGGGGGGCTCTCGTCCACCCGCGCATCTGTTTTCGCAGTTCACGAAGGTTGTCCGGGGTCGGAGGAGGGCACTCCAACCCCCGCGATGAGCTACTCGCGAGTAGCCGAGGTTGGGGCTACCGGCGGGTAAGTGATTCTTTGCACTTGCGCTGGAACCGGCGGCATGTTGCCCGGTGCACACCGCTAAGGTTCATTGTGGCCCGCGTTACCCGAGTGGGTCATTCGACAACACACTCCGAATGGTGAGCTGAATGGATCTATTCGAATACCAGGCGAAGGAACTGTTCGTGAAGCACGGCGTTCCTTCCAGCGCGGGTTCCGTCGCCGAGGCATCGGCCGACGCGCGCGCGATCGCCGAGCAGATCGGCAAGGCCGTGATGGTCAAGGCCCAGGTCAAGACCGGTGGTCGTGGCAAAGCCGGTGGCGTGAAGTTCGCCGCCACCGCAGACGAGGCCCTCACCCACGCTGAGAACATCCTCGGCCTCGACATCAAGGGTCACATCGTCAAGAAGCTCCTGGTCACCGAGGCGAAGGACATCGCCGAGGAGTACTACATCTCCTTCCTGCTCGATCGAGCCAACCGCGATTACCTGGCCATGTGCTCGGTCGAGGGCGGCATGGAGATCGAAGAGGTGGCCGCCACCAAGCCGGACCGCCTCGCCAAGATCTCGATCGACCCGGTCGCCGGCGTCGACATCGCCAAGGCCCGCGAGATCGCCAAGGCCGGTCATCTGCCGGACGAGATCCTCGACGCGGCCGCGCACACCATCGCCAAGCTGTGGGAGGTCTTCGTCGAAGAAGACGCACTGCTGGTGGAGGTCAATCCGCTCGTCCGCACGCCCGAGGACGAGATCCTGGCCCTCGACGGCAAGGTCACGCTGGACGGCAACGCCGACTTCCGGCACCCGGACCACGCCGTCTTCGAGGACAAGGACGCCACCGATCCCCTCGAGCTCAAGGCCAAGGAGCACGACCTCAACTACGTCAAGCTCGACGGCGAGGTCGGCGTCATCGGCAACGGCGCGGGTCTGGTCATGTCGACCCTGGACGTCGTCGCCTACGCGGGCGAGCTGCACGGCGGCGTGAAGCCGGCCAACTTCCTGGACATCGGCGGCGGCGCCTCGGCCGACGTGATGGCCGCCGGTCTCGATGTGATCCTGGGCGACGAGCAGGTCAAGAGCGTCTTCGTGAACGTCTTCGGCGGCATCACCGCCTGTGACGCGGTCGCCAACGGCATCGTCGGCGCGCTGGAGAAGCTCGGCGACACCGCGAGCAAGCCGCTCGTCGTGCGTCTGGACGGGAACAAGGTCGAGGAAGGCCGGAAGATCCTGGCCGATGCGAACCACCCGCTGGTGACGCTCGCCGAATCCATGGACGAAGGCGCCGACAAGGCCGCCGAACTGGCGAACAAGTAAGGGGCGGTCACACTATGTCTATCTACCTCAACAGGGACAACAAGGTCATCGTCCAGGGCATCACCGGCGGTGAGGGCACCAAGCACACCGCCCTGATGCTCAAGGCCGGGACCAACATCGTCGGCGGCGTCAACGCCCGCAAGGCCGGCACCACCGTCAAGCACCTCGACGCCGCCGGGCGCGAGATCGAGCTGCCGGTCTTCGGCAGCGTCGCCGAGGCGATGGAGAAGACCGGGGCCGACACCTCGATCGCCTTCGTCCCGCCGGCCTTCTCCAAAGACGCCATCATCGAGGCCGTCGACGCGGAGATCCCGCTGCTGGTGGTCATCACCGAGGGCATCCCGGTGCAGGACACCGCCTACGCGTGGGCTTATAATCTGGACAAGGGCGCCAAAACCCGCATCATCGGCCCGAACTGCCCCGGCATCATCACCCCGGGCGAGGCGCTGGTCGGCATCACGCCGAACAACATCACCGGCAAGGGCCCGATCGGGCTTGTCTCCAAGTCCGGCACCCTGACCTACCAGATGATGTACGAGCTGCGTGACCTCGGCTTCTCGACCGCCATCGGCATCGGCGGCGACCCGGTCATCGGCACCACGCACATCGATGCGATCGAGGCCTTCGAGGCCGATCCGGAGACCAAGGTCATCGTGATGATCGGCGAGATCGGCGGTGACGCCGAGGAGCGCGCGGCCGACTACATCAAGGCCAACGTCAGCAAGCCGGTCGTCGGTTACGTGGCCGGCTTCACCGCGCCGGAGGGCAAGACCATGGGTCACGCCGGCGCGATCGTCTCGGGCAGTTCGGGTACCGCCCAGGCGAAGAAGGAGGCCCTCGAGGCCGCCGGCGTCAAGGTCGGCAAGACCCCGAGCGAGGCCGCCCGCCTGGCTCGCGAGATCTACGAAAGCCTGTAACGGCCGGGCGGCGCACCCCGCCGCTCACCTCGCCCCGGAACGCCCCAGCGGTGGTCCGGGGCGAGGTGCATCCGGTCTGTCATCCAGACATCCCGAGATGGGGCGGGGAGGGCTTCGGCATACTGAGCGGATGACGCAACTGATCAGGGCGGGAGACGACGGCGGGCTCCTCGCGCGCCTGCCGGTGATCGGCGGGCCGGTCCGAGCGGCCGTCGATACGGTGTTCGCGCTGCCGCGGACCGCGCTCCGCGCCGTGCTCGACGAGGTGTTCGCCTACCTCGCGGAGACGGATCTGACCCCGGTGCTGCTGCGCGCAGTCGATCTCGATCGGGTTCTGGCATCGGTGGACCTGCAGGCGCTGCTCGCACGGGTGGATCTGAATCAGCTGCTCGACGACGTGGACCTGAACGCGCTGCTCGACGGCGTCGACCTCAATCCGGTGCTCGCGCGACTGGACCTCAACCCAGTGGTGGCCGCGCTCGACCTGCAGGCGGTGATCGAGACCGTCGACATCGACAAAGTGCTCGAGGGGGTCGACGTGGATGCCGTGCTGGCGCGCACAGATCTGGTCGGCACGGCCGCCCTGGTCGTCGACGGGATCGATCTGAACAACATCGTGCGCGAGGCGAGCGCCTCGGTCACCACCGAGATGATCACCGACGTGCGCAGCGGAAGCGAGCGCGCGGACGACAAGGTGGATCAGTTCGTCGGGCGGATCCTCCGTCGCAAAGCCGCCGAACAGCCCCGGCCGGGAGTCACGCAGTGACACCCGAACCCGAACCGCGCGTCGCGGCGTTGCGCAGCGCCGGCATCGTCAGCCGGGTGATCGCGGCGCTGATCGACGTGGCGACGGTGTTCGGGTTCCAGGTGGGCCTGTACCTGGTGGTCGTGCTGTTCCGCCTGGCTCTGGACGTGCGTGCGCTGCTGGCCCCGGACGGAGCGTGGATCTGGGGAACGTCGACGTATTTCCTGCTGGCCGTTGTCTATCTGACAGTCTCGTGGTCGGCCTTCGGCCGGACGGTCGGACAGCTGATCATGGGCCTCGGCGTGATCAGCCGCCGTTCGGGAGACAATCCGCGGTTCGTCGTCGCGCTCGGCCGCGCTGTGTTCTGCGCCGTCTTCCCGATCGGCCTGCTTTGGGTGGTGATCTCCGCGCGCCGCTGGTCAGTGCAGGACATCGTCTGTTTCACGCGCGTGGTGTACACCCACGAGGTACTGCCGGAGCCCTCGGTGGTGCACCACGTGCGCGGGGGAACGTAGTCCGTCCGGTTGACGTCGCCGTTCGGGTGGTTCAATACCAGCATGAACGAGAATCCGAACAGCGGTCAGAACTGGGGTCCGGTCGGCGGACCGGGTCCGCAGCAGAGCGGGCCGCACCCGACACCGCAGCAGGCGCCCACCGGGCACTACCCGAACTACGGTCAGCCCGGCGCGGAGTACGGGCAGCCCGGCGCGGAGTACGGCCAGTATCCGGCGGGGCCGACCAGCCAGTACGGCGTGCCGCCGCAGGCGGGACCGTCGTACTTCACGCTGCTCCCGCTGCCGGTCAAGCTGGCGCTGGGCGCGGGGCTGTTCGGTGTCATCACGTTCTTCATGGGCTTCCTCTCCTGGGTGACCGTCGGGGAGAGCCTCGAGCGCGATGCCGACCGCTGGGCGATGAACCAGGACGGCGACTTCGGCATCCCGGCATTTCTCACCATGGTCTTCACCCCCGGCTGGTTCCTGCTCGGTCTTAGTGCGGCGGGCGTGTTCGCGTTCGGGTTCGTCGCGGTCAAGCTGCGGCGCTTTCTGCCGCACGTCGCCGCCCTGACCGTGATCTGCTGGCTCGGCCTCCTGGCCTGTGCGCTCGCACTCCCGGGCTTTATCAGCCTCGGCGCCGGCGCCATCGTCGCCCTGATCCTCGGCGCCTTCCAGACCCTGCTGATCGGCGTCGCCACCGTCATGGACGGTATGAACGACGACCAGTGACCGCTGACCCCGACCCGACCCCGACCACGCGGCGCGGCCAGGCGAAGGCCGCACGCCGCACGGAGTTGCTCGCTGCCGCGGCGCGCCTGATGGCGCGCCGCGGCTTCGTCGCGGTGCGCCTGGAAGACATCGCCGCCGAGGTCGGCATCAGCGGTCCGGCGATGTACCGGCACTTCGCCTCCAAGAACGACGTCCTCGACGAGCTGCTGCTCGACATCTCCGAGCGGCTCTTCACCGGCGGCGAGGAGGTGGCCGAGAAGGGCGGCGCTCCCGCGGACGTGCTGCGCAGCCTCGTCGAGTTCCACATCGACGTGCTCGTGACCAAACCGGACCTGATCGCGATCCAGGACCGGGACCTGGATTCGCTGACCCCCGACGCGAATCACCGCGTCCGCTCGCTGCAGCGCCGGTACGTCGAGAACTGGGTGCAGGTGCTGGTCGCCGCGACCGCTGCGGCGGGCCGCCCGCTGACCGTCGAGGAGGCACGGGTGCGCACGCACGCCGCCTTCGGGCTCCTCAACTCCTCCCCGCGACTGCCGCCGTTCGACGAGGCACGACTGCGTACAGTGCTCGCGGACATGGCGCTCGCCGCACTGCTCGTCGATTGACCTTCCGCGCTCGGAGACGGTTTCGACTCGCTGCGCTCGCTCAACCATCGAGAGAGGGGCTCGCTCGACCGTCGGAAGGTGGGTTTCGACTCGCTGCGCTCGCTCAACCATCGAGAGAGGGGCTCGCTCGACCGTCGGAAGGTGGGTTTCGACTCGCTGCGCTCGCTCAACCATCGAGAGAGGGGCTCGCTCAACCATCTAGGGAGGGGCTCGCTCAACCATCTAGGGAGGGGTTCGCTCGACCGTCGAGGGACCGCTCGATCGTCGAGGGACCGCTCGATCGTCGAGGGCGCTCGTCGTTTCGATGGTTGAGCGAACGAAGTGAGTCGAAACCCCCTTCTAGGAGTCGGTCAGGCGGGCGAGTTCGGTGCGGAAGCGGTCGACGTTCGCCATCTTGATGTCCTCGTAGCCGCGGACCAGATCGGGCAGCTCGGCCACGGCGACGGCGTCGGCGAGCCGGGCGGACGTGGGCTCGGACCCGAGCCCGGCGATCATGCGGTCCACCGCGGATCGGTACTCGTCGATCAGGGCGCGTTCGGTGCGCCGCACCGACGTGTGGCCGAACGGATCGAGCCGTGTGCCGCGCAGGCCCTTCATCGCTGCCAGTCCGCGCAGGGCCGGCCGCGCCCAGCGGCCCAGCCCGATCTTCTTGTCCATCCCCAGAGCCCGGAGCGCCGGCGGGTGCAGCCGCACGGACACGGCGGCGTCGGCGCCGTAGGCCTGAGCCACCTGCCCGGCGAACGCGGCGTCCGCGGTCAGCCGCGCCACCTCGTACTCGTCTTTGTACGCCATGAGCTTGTACAGATTCCGTGCCACCGCTTCGGTCAGGGCGGGGTGGCCCACCGCGTCGTGCACGCCGCGGACGTACTCCAGGTACCGCCGGGCGTACGTCTCGTCCTGGTAGGCGGTGAGCTCGTCGTAGCGGAGCGCGACCACGTCGCGGAGGGTGTCGTCGCCGGCCAGCTGTGCCGCCGCGCTCAGCGCCGCCGGGCTCCGACGACCCCCGCCGGATCCCGCCGCTTCGTCGGCCGCACCCTCGGCCGCGGTGTCGGCGCCTGGGCCGCCCGCAGCGGCCGCGAGCGCCGCCGGATCGGCGAGCGCTTGACGTCCGCGGCGGAAGGCCTGCAGGTTCGCCTCGACCGCGACTCCGTTGAGTTCGACGGCCCGCTCGACCGCTGCCGCCGAGACGGGCAGCGCGCCGGCCTGGTAGGCCGCGCCGACCATGAGCATGTTGGCGTACTGCTCGTCGTCGAAGAGGCGTTCGGCGAGTGCCGCGGCGTCCAGGTAGACGGCCCGGGACACCTCGGCGTCGATGACCGAATGCACCCGGTCGGCGGCGGGGAAGGTCACCGCGCTGTCGCTCACCATCGCGCCGGTCGGAATCTGCGCGGTCGAGACCACCGCCGTCGTCTTGGCCGCCGAGGCCACCTTGAGATTCGCCGGATCGGCGCCGACCAGCTGGTCGCAGGCGAGGTACAGGTCGCAGTCCCCGCCGGCCACCTTCGCGGCCTGTTCGACCCGGTTGCGGGTGAACTTCAGATCGCTGACCACCGCGCCGCCCTTCTGGGCGAGGCCGGTCATGTCGACGGTGCGGGCATCCAGGCCGTCGAGCACGGCCGCGGTGGCCAGGACCTGGGACACCGTGACCACGCCGGTGCCGCCGATGCCGGTGATCCGGACGGTGAACGACGGTTCGGCAGAGGGCACGGCCGCGGGCGGCGGCAGCGCACCGGCGGCGAGCGCGGCGTCTCGATACGGACTCGTCACTTCGTTCCTCGTCCTACTCGACGACCAGAAGGGGCTCGTCTTGCTCGACGACCGGGAGGGGCTCGTCTTGCTCGACGACCGGGAGGGGCTCGTCTTGCTCGACGACCAGAAGAGGCTCGTCTTGTTCGACCGACGAGCATCCGGCGACCGCGGCGTGACGGTGACGAAGGCGGGGCAGTCGCCGTCGAGGCACGAGTAGTCGAGATTGCACGAGCTCTGATCGATCCGGGTCTTCCGGCCGAACTCGGTCTGGACCGGGTGCACGGACAGGCAGTTCGACTTGGCGCCGCAGTCGCCGCATCCCTCGCAGATCCGCTCGTTGATCATCACCCGGGTCCGCGGAGTGGGCAGTTGATTCCGCTTGCGCTTGCGGCGCTTCTCGGCGGCGCACTGCTGATCGTGGATCAGCACGGTGACGCCCGGAACGGCGGCCAGCTCGCGCTGGACGTCGAGAAGGTCGTCGCGGTGGCGCACCTGCGCCCGCACCTTCTCCCTGCGCAACGTGCGCCGGGTCCGTGCGGGATCGTCGGTCGTCACGACGATGCGGGCCACCCGCTCGGCGGTGAGCAGTGCGACCACCTGGGGCAGCGTCATCTGGCCGACCGGGTCCTGGCCGCCGGTCATCGCGACGGTGCCGTTGAACAGGAGCTTGTAGGTGACGTTCGCACCGGCCGCGACCGCGGCGCGCACGGCGAGCGAGCCGGAGTGCAGAAAGGTTCCGTCGCCGATGTTCTGGACGAAGTGGTTCTGCTCGACGAACGGCGACATGCCCAGCCACTGTGCGCCCTCGCCGCCCATCTGGGTGACCCCGGCGACGTCGCCCACCTGGGCCGGGTCCATCAGCAGCACCATGGCGTGGCATCCGATGCCCGCGCCGACGATCGTGTCCGGGGTGACCTGGGTGGAGCTGTTGTGCGGGCAGCCCGAGCAGAAGTAGGGTGACCGCACGGCCAGGGGAAGGCGCAAGCGGCTGCCCCGTGCGGTGTGCTCGTCGAGCCACCGCCGGGCCGGTTCGATCCGGTGCCGGCGGCCGAGACGATCGGCCAGACCGCGGGTCACCGCGTCGACGTCGAGCTCGCCGAAGCGGGAGAACAGGGTGGACCCGTCCTCGTGTGCCTTGCCGACGATGGCGGGAACCCGGGCGCGGCCGAAGAGCTTGTCGCGCAGCATGGTCTCGACGAAGTCGCGCTTTTCTTCGACGACGATCACCTCGTCCAGGCCCTCGATGAACGTCTCGACGATGTTCGGTTCGAGCGGGTAGACCATGCCGAGCTTCAACAGGCGGATGCCCAGCCGGGCCAGGTCGTCGTCGCCGATGCCGAGCAACCGCAACGCCTCGCGCACGTCGAGGTAGGTCTTGCCTGCGGCGACGATGCCGATCCGGTCGTCACCGGTGCGGGCGACGATCCGGTTGAGGCCGTTGAGGCGGGCGTACTCGACGGCGCGAGGCAGCCGGGTGGTCAGCTGGTTCTGCTCCAGCTCCATCAGGTTCGCGCCGAGCAGTCGTCCGCTCGGCACGTGCGGGCTGACGCCGAGGGTGCCGTACTCGACGGCGCGGCCGGTGCCGAGATGGGCCGGATCGAGCACGGCGGTCGACGCCCCGTCGGCGACGTGCGCAGAGATCTTCAGGGACGTCCACAGACCGGACACCCGGCTCATCAGCGCGGCGTGCACGCCCAGATCGAGGATGTCGGCGCTGTCGGCCGGGTAGAGGATCGGCATGTAGAGATCGGCCAGCGCCATCTCCGAGGCGCACGGCACAGTGGAGCTCTTGGCGCCCGGGTCGTCGCCCACCAGGGCCACGGCGCCGCCGGCCGGATCGGTGCCGATGATGTTGGCGTGCCGGAGCGCATCGGTCGCCCGGTCGAGGCCGGGCGCCTTGCCGTACCAGTAGCCCACCACGCCGGCGCGCGCCGTCCCGTCGGCGTCGGCGCTGAGCCGTCCGACCCGGGCGGCCAGCTGCGAGCCCATCACCGAGGTCGCCGCGAGCTCTTCGTTGAGGCCGGGGCGGTGGATCACGTCGTACGGGTCGAGGTACGCGGCGCGGCGTGCCAGCTCGAGGTCGTATCCGGCCAGGGGTGAACCCTCGTAGCCGGAGACGAACGACGCGGTGCGCAGACCGGCCCGGCGATCGAGGATCGCGCGGTCCCGGATCATCCGCGTCAGCGCCTGGATGCCGGTGAGGTACACGGTGCCCGACTCGGCGGTGTAGCGGTCGTCGAGGGAGAACCCGCCGGCCGGGCCGGATGCGGGAGAGGGGAGATCGGTGCCGGAGGCATGCTGATCGGCGATGGTCATGGGGGTGCCCAACCTTCGTGTCGGCTCGCTGCTCCTACCGTCCCGGGGTGACGGGCGTGGCGGTTCAGCGAGCGGTTCGTCGGGGCCGCGGTGGTTGTGCGGTCCCAGCCCTAGGATACGAGACGAAGTGATCGGAATCACTATCGAGGCCGGATCGGGCCTCGGTCACCGATTCGTCCGGTCGATTGCGTGACAGGCGGGGGCGTCGTGCAGTACATTCATCTCAGTTAATCGTCGATAACTGAAAGGGGAGTCGATGACCACGGTGGAGGACTCCGGCCCGGCGTCGGTGCACCGCGCCAACGTCGCGACCTTGCGCGACCGCGTGGCCCGGGCCGCGGAGGGCGGGGGAGAGCGGGCGCGCGAACGGCATCTGTCGCGCGGCAAGCTGCTGCCGCGGATGCGGATCGACGGCCTGCTCGATCCCGGTTCGCCCTTCCTGGAGGTCGCACCGCTCGCGGCCTTCGGCATGTACGACGACAAGGCCCCGGCCGCCGGGGTGGTGGCCGGGATCGGCCGCATCCACGGCCGCGAGTGCATGATCGTCGCCAACGACGCCACCGTGTCCGGCGGCACCTACTACCCGGTGACTGTCAAGAAGCACCTGCGCGCGCAGGAGATCGCCGCCGCCAACCGGCTGCCGTGCATCTATCTCGTCGACTCCGGCGGCGCGATGCTGCTGAACCAGGACGAGGTGTTCCCCGACCGCGACCATTTCGGCCGGATCTTCTTCAATCAGGCGACTATGAGCGCGGCCGGGATCCCGCAGATCTCCGCGGTCCTCGGCTCGTCGACGGCGGGCGGTGCCTACGTCCCGGCGATGAGCGACGAGAACGTGATCGTCCGCGAGCAGGGCACCATCTTCCTCGCCGGGCCGCCGCTGGTGAAGGCGGCCACCGGCGAGGACGTCACCGCCGAGGACCTCGGCGGCGGCGCCATGCATTCGTCGGTCTCCGGCGTCACCGATCATCTGGTCGACGACGATGAGCAGGCCCTGGCCAAGGTCCGCGAGATCGTCGCCACCTTCGGTCCGCGCGAGCCTGCCCAGTGGGAGACGGTGCCGACCGTGGCGCCGGTGCGGCCGCAGAGCGATCTGTACGACGTGGTGCCCACCGATCCGCGCATCCCGTACGACGTCCGCGAAGTGATCGAGACCATCGCCGACGGCGGGGAGTACTCCGAGTTCAAGGCGAACTACGGCACCTCGCTGGTGACCGCGTTCGCCCGGATCCACGGGCACCCGGTCGGCATCGTGGCGAACAACGGCGTGCTGTTCTCCGAGTCGGCGCTCAAGGGCGCGCATTTCATCGAGCTGTGCGACCGTCGCCGCATCCCGCTGATCTTCTTGCAGAACATCACCGGCTTCATGGTCGGCCGCCAGTACGAGGAGGGCGGCATCGCCAAGAACGGCGCCAAGATGGTCACGGCCGTCGCGTGCGCGCGGGTGCCCAAGCTGACCGTGATGATCGGGGGCTCGTTCGGCGCGGGCAACTACTCGATGTGTGGGCGCGCCTACTCGCCGCGTTTCCTGTGGATGTGGCCGAACGCGCGGATCTCAGTGATGGGCGGGCCGCAGGCCGCGGATACTCTCGCCACGGTGCGCCGGGCCCAGTACGAGCGCGCCGGGCAGGAGTGGAGCGCCGCTGAGGAGGACGCCTTCAAGGAGCCGATCCGGCAGCAGTTCGACGAGCAGTCCGACGCCTACTACTCCACCGCGCGATTGTGGGACGACGGGATCATCGACCCCGCCGACACCCGCACCGTGCTCGGTCTGGCGCTGGAGGCCTGCCGGTACGCGCCCCTGTCCGACGTCGGCTACGGCGTCTTCCGGATGTGACGGCGACCATGACCACCCTTCGACCCTTCGACAAGCTCAGGACAAGCCAGCCTCAGGGAGCGACAATGGCAGCTCAGGGAGCGACAATGACCTCCGCCTCGACGATTTCCGGACCGCGGCGGATTCGCAGCGTGCTCGTCGCCAACCGCGGCGAGATCGCGTGCCGGGTGATCGCCACCCTGCACCGCATGGGCATCCGGGCGATCGCCGTCTACTCCGATGCGGACGCCCAGGCTCCGCACGTGCGGGCCGCCGACGTCGCCGTCCGGCTCGGCCCGGCGCCGGCCGCGCAGAGTTACCTCGACATCGCCGCGGTGGTGTCCGCCGCGCAGCAGACCGGTGCCGACGCCGTCCACCCCGGCTACGGGTTCCTGTCGGAGAACCAGGAGTTCGCTGCGGCACTGGCCGAGGCGGGGATCGTGTTCATCGGCCCGCCCGCGCAGGCGATCGCCACCATGGGCGACAAGATCACCGCGCGGGCCGCGGTGACCGCGCGCGACGTGCCCGTCGTGCCCGGCCTGTCGCGGCCCGGCCTGACCGACGACGATCTGATCGCGGCGGCCCCGGAGATCGGGTTCCCGGTGCTGATCAAGCCGAGCGCCGGCGGCGGCGGCAAGGGGATGCACCGGGTCGACGATCCGGCCGATCTCCCGGCGGCGCTGGTGACGGCCCGCCGCGAGGCCGCGTCGGCGTTCGGCGACGACTCGCTGTTCCTGGAGCACTTCGTCGCCACCCCGCGGCACATCGAGGTCCAGGTGCTCGCCGACGCCCACGGCAACGTGATCCATCTCGGCGAACGCGAGTGCTCGCTGCAGCGCCGGCACCAGAAGGTGATCGAGGAGGCGCCGTCGGCCCTGCTGACCCCGCAGACCCGCGAACGCATCGGCGCCGCCGCGTGCGATGCCGCGCGCAGTGTGGGCTACACCGGCGCGGGCACGGTCGAGTTCATCGTGTCGGCCACCGCCCCCGACGACTTCTTCTTCATGGAGATGAACACCCGTCTGCAGGTGGAGCACCCGGTCACCGAGATGGTGACCGGCGTCGACTTGGTGGAGCAGCAGATCCGCGTCGCGCGCGGGGAGCAGCTCGCGCTCGCCCAGGACGACGTGGTCCTCACCGGACACGCGATCGAGGCCCGCGTGTATGCCGAAGACCCGGCGCAGGGCTTCCTGCCGACCGGCGGCACGGTTCGCACCCTGCGCTGGCCCGGGGATGATCTCGATACGGCGCCTCCTTCGTCGGCGCCTACTCGATCACCCAAAGGGGGCGCGACCCACGCACGTGGAGGTTCGTCGGTGCCTGCGTTTGGTGGTCGAGTAGCCGGAGCGAGGGACGAGCGGAGGCGTATCGAGACCACGCGCATCGACTCCGGAATCGAGGCGGGCTCGGTGATCGGCAGCCATTACGACCCGATGCTCGCCAAGGTGATCTGCTACGGGAGCGATCGCGCCGAGGCCCTGGACCTGCTGGACGAGGCCCTGGCCGGCACGGTGATCGTCGGCGTCGGCACCAATGTCGACTTCTGCCGCTACGTGCTGGCCCAGCCGAAGGTGCGCGCGGCCGAGCTGGACACCGAATTGCTCGACCGCCTGGTGGTCGAGTACTCCGCGCCGGCCCCGTCGCCGGCCGCGCTGGTCGCCGGGGCGCTCGGAACGCTGGATCTCGGCGATTCCGACGACGTGTGGAGTAGCGCGGTGAGCTTCCGGATCGGGGCGCCGTCGCCGATCGTGACGCGGCTGGTCTGCGCCGGTGAACGCTACGAGGTGTCCGCGCTGGTGTCGGGCTCGGATACTCGGGCTCTGCACGCGGACGTCACCGTCGCCGACGACGACGGCCGGGAGTCCTGGCGCGGAGAGGTGTACTTGGAACCGCAGGCCGGTCCCGCCGTCACGGTCCGGTGCGACGGCCTCGCGGGACGCTGGGTGGTGGAGGAGACGGGCGCATCCGTTCTGGGCGGAACCGCCGGGTCGCAGCGCTGGGTCACCGGGCCGCTGGGCGACGCCGACGCGGGCACCTGGGTGATGCGGCCGGCGCACACGCTGGCCTCCTCCGATGCGGCGGCGTCGGCCGGAGACGTGCGGAGCCCGATGCCCGGCACCGTCGTCGCCGTCCCCGCAGCCGACGGCGCGCCCGTCGCGGCGGGCGATCCGCTGGTCGTCGTCGAGGCGATGAAGATGGAGCACACGCTGCGAGCGCCGGTGTCCGGGACGGCCGCCATCGCGGTCCGGGCCGGCCAGAAGGTCGACGCGCAGCAAGTGCTCGCGCACGTGGAATCTGACGAGAACGATTGAGTGAGAAGGCATTCGAGATGGAATTGAGCCAGGAATACACCGACCTCATCGGCAGCGTGCGCGACTTCGCGCAGCAGGTCGTCGCACCGGTCTCGTATCAGCACGACAGGGACAAGACCTTTCCGTACGAGGTCGTCGCTCAGATGGGCGAGATGGGCCTGTTCGGGCTGCCCTTCCCGGAAGAGTACGGCGGGATGGGCGGCGACTACTTCGCGCTCGCGCTGGCGCTCGAAGAACTGGCGAAGGTCGACCAGTCGGTGGCCATGACCGTCGAGGCCGGAGTCGGTCTCGGGGCGATGCCGATCTACCGGTTCGGCAGCCAGGAGCAGAAGGAGAAGTGGCTGCCGGACCTGGTCGCCGGCAAACGGATCGCGGGCTTCGGGCTGACCGAGCCGGGCGCGGGCAGTGACGCGGGCGCCACCGCCACCACCGCCGTCGAGGACGGGCCGGACTGGGTGATCAACGGCGCCAAGCAGTTCATCACCAACTCGGGCACCGACATCACCTCGCTGGTCACCGTCACCGCCGTGACCGGCACTCGGGACGACGGACCTTCGGCTTCGCTCAGGACAGGCAAGAAGGAGATCTCGACGATCATCGTGCCGGCCGGCACGCCCGGCTTCGTTGCCGAGCCCGCCTACGACAAGGTGGGCTGGCACGCCTCGGACACCCACCCGCTGAGCTTCACCGACGCCCGCGTCCCGAAGGAGAATCTGCTGGGCGAGCGCGGCCGCGGCTATGCCAACTTCCTCTCGATCCTGGACGAGGGCCGCGTCGCCATCGCCGGCGTCGCCACCGGCGTGGCGCAGGGCTGCGTCGACGAGTGCATCAAGTACGCCGCCGAGCGCAAGTCCTTCGGGAAGCCGATCAACTCCTATCAGTCCATCTCGTTCGCGATCGCCCGGATGGAGGCGCGCGCGCACGTCGCGCGCACCGCTTATTACGATGCCGCGGCCAAGATGCTGGCCGGCAAGCCGTTCAAGAAGGAGGCCGCCATCGCCAAGATGATCTCCTCCGAGGCGGCGATGGACAACGCCCGCATGGCGACTCAGATCCACGGTGGATACGGCTTCATGAACGAGTACACGGTTTCTCGGCACTACCGCGACTCCAAGATCCTGGAGATCGGGGAGGGCACCACCGAGGTGCAGCTGATGCTGATCGCCCGTTCGCTGGGGCTGCCGTCATGAGTCAGGGCAAGCGGATAGTCCAGCGCGGCTTGTGGTTCGAGGAGTTCGAGATCGGCGCCGTCTACGAGCACCGGCCGGGCCGCACCTTCAGCGAGGCGGACAACACCCTGTTCACCACTCTCACGATGAACACCCAGGCGCTGCACCTGGACGCCGCGTGGTCGGCGGAGCAGCCGGGATTCGGGGGGCAGCGGCTGATCAATTCGATGATGACCCTGTCGACGATCGTCGGCCTGTCCGTCGCACAACTGACACAGGGGACGCTGGTGGCCAATCTCGGTTTCTCGGACATCGCTTTTCCCGCTCCGATGTTCGCCGGCGACACGCTGTACGCGGAGACCGAGTGCACCGGCAAGCGGATCTCCAAGTCCCGGCCGGGCGAGGGCGTGGTGAATCTGACGCACATCGGCCGGAACCAGGACGGCGTCGTCGTCGCGCGTGCCGCGCGCTCGACGTTGGTGCGCCTGAATCCAGAGGGGGCGGCATGACGGCCTGGGCGCCGGCCGGTCCGGCGCTGCTTTTCTGCCCGGCCGACCGGCCCGAACGGTACGCGAAGGCCGCCGAGCGCGCGGACGTGGTGATCCTCGATCTCGAGGATGCGGTGTCCCCGGCGAACAAGCCCGCGGCGCGGCGCGCACTGGTGGAGAACCCGATCGACCCGGCGCGGGTGATCGTGCGGGTGAACCCGGCGGACACCGCGGACCACGCCGAGGACCTGGCCGCGCTGGCCGAGACCGCCTACCGCGCGGTGATGCTCGCCAAAACCGAGGACGCCGCGGCGGTCCGGGCGCTGGACGCGGAGGTGATCGCCCTGATCGAGACGCCGCTCGGCGCGGTGCGCTGCGAGGAGATCGCGGCCGCCGGGAACTGCATCGGCCTGATGTGGGGGGCCGAGGACCTGGTCGCCGGGCTCGGCGGCCAGTCGAGCCGGTTCGCCGCCGGCGAGCCGGACCCGGGCGCCTACCGCGACGTGCCGCGCTTCGTGCGGGCGCGGGTCCGGCTGGCCGCGGGCGCCTTCGGCAAGGCGGCGATCGATGCCGTGCACGTCGACATCGACGACGTCGCCGGGCTGGCCGGCGAGGTCCGGGACGCGGTGGCGCTCGGCTTCGCGGGCACCGCGTGCATCCATCCGTCCCAGGTGGCCGTCGTGCGCGAGGGGTACGCGCCGTCGGCCGAGGAACTCGCGTGGGCGCGCCGACTCCTGGCGGCGTCCGAAGAGCACGGCGGCGGCGTCTTCGCGCTCGACGGCCAGATGGTCGACGCACCGCTTTTCGGGCAGGCGCTGGCGGTGCTGCGCCGGGCCGGGTTGAACGCGCCTGAGATCAAGTGATCGCTCAAGGAAGAAGGTTGTCATGACGGAACTGTCGTACGCGCGGGGTGAGGACGTCCCGCCACTGCTGGAAGGCACCATCGGCGACACCCTCGCGCGGACCGCGCAGGAACACCCGGAGGCGATCGCCCTGATCGACGCGGTCACCGATCGGCAATGGACCTACCGGGAGTTCCGGGTCCAGGTGCGGGCGCTGGCGTGCGGGCTCCGCCGTCTCGGCCTGCGGCCGGGCGACCGGCTGAGCCTGTGGTCGCCGAACCGGTGGGAGTGGGTGATCACCCAGTTCGCCGCCGCCGAGGCGGGGATCGTGCTGGTGGTGCTCAATCCTTCGTATCGCCGCCACGAGGTCGCGTACGCGCTCGCGCAGTCCGGCACCTCCGCCGTGCTGGCCGCCCACAGCTTCCGGGACTCCGAGTACGCACGGATGCTCGACGATGTGCGCGGCGAGCTGGACGACCTCCGCGAGGTGGTGATCTTCTCCTCGCCGGAGTTCGCGGCGCTGACCGCCGAGCCCTCCGCCGACGAACTCGCCGAGTTGGACGAGGCCGCCGCGGGCCTGCACCCCGACGATCCGATCAACATCCAGTACACCTCGGGCACCACCGGCAACCCGAAGGGCGTCACGCTCTCGCACCGCAACATCGGGAACAACGGCTACCTGGTCGGCGAACTTCTGGAGTACAGCGAGGCGGACCGGATCTGCACGCCGGTGCCGTACTACCACTGCTTCGGCATGGTGATGGCGAACCTGGCTGCGACCTCCCACGGCAGCGCGATGGTGATCCCGGCGCCGGCCTTCGATCCCGCCGCCACCCTGGCCGCCGTCGAGAAGTACGGCTGCACCAGCCTGTACGGCGTGCCGACCATGTTCATCGCCGAGTTGGCACTGCTCGATCAATCCGCCGCGTCGTACGACCTGTCGACGCTGCGGACCGGGATCATGGCCGGCTCGCCGTGTCCCGAGCAGGTGATGCGCCGGGTGATCGACGAGATGCACATGTCGCAGGTGTCGATCTGCTACGGCATGACCGAGACCAGTCCGGTGTCGACTCAGACGCGGATGGACGATCCGCTGGAACTGCGGGTGGGAACCGTCGGGCGGGTGGGGCCGCACCTGGAGATCAAGGTGATCGATCCGGTCACCGGCGAGACGCTGCCGCGCGGGGCGACCGGCGAGTTCTGCACGCGCGGCTACTCGGTGATGGCCGGGTACTGGAACGATCCGGCCAAGACCGCCGAAGTGCTCGGCGAGGACGGCTGGATGCGCACGGGCGATCTGGCCGTGATGCAGGAGGACGGCTACGTCCGGATCACCGGCCGGATCAAGGACATGGTGATCCGCGGCGGCGAGAACATCTACCCGCGCGAGGTGGAGGAGTTCCTCTACACGCACCCGGACATCGTCGACGTCCAGGTGATCGGCGTCCCCGACCCGAAGTACGGTGAGGAACTGATGGCGTGGATCCGGCTGCGCGAGGGCGCGCCCGGGCTGACCGCGGAGGAGCTCCGGGAGTTCGCCGCGGGACAGATCTCCCGGCACAAGATCCCGAAGTACGTGCACGTGGTCGAGAGTTTCCCGATGACGGTCACCGGCAAGGTGCGCAAGGTCGAGATGCGCGAGCAGGCCGTCGATCTGCTGGGGCTCGAATGAGCCAGACGTCGCCCTTCGAGGCGTTCACCGGCTTTCTGGCCGAGCGGACCGGTCGCGAGCTCGGTTCGTACGACGACGTGTACGCGTACTCGGTCGCGGACCTGGCCGGCTTCTGGCGCGCGGTGTGGGACTTCTTCGCGCTCGACGAGATCGCGGAGTCGCCGCTGGCACCCGGGGACGGTGCGGTTCTCGCGAGCGCCGCCATGCCGGGAACCTGGTTCCCGCTGACGCGACTCAATTACGTCGACGTCGTACTGCGGCAGTGCGACCGCGACGGGGCCGCGATCGTCGGACTCGACGAGGCGGGGAACCGCACAGAAGTCGCCTGGCGCGAGCTGCCCGGGCTGGTCGGGGCGGTCGCCTCAGCGCTGGCCGAGGCCGGGATCGGTGAGGGCGACGTGGTGGCCGCCTACCTTCCGGACGTCCCCGAGGCGGTGGTCGGCTTTCTGGCGACGGCTTCGCTGGGGGCGATCTGGTCCGGTTGCGGTCAGGACTACGCGCCCGACGGCGCGGCCGCGCGGCTCGGCCAGCTGCGGCCGAAGGCGCTGCTGACCTGCGCCGGGTACCGGTGGAACGGCAAGGACGTCGACAAGCGCGCCGACTCGGCCGAACTCGCTTTGCTGCTCGACGACCTGGTGCTGCACATCCAGGTGGACGGTGGTCTCGATACGCGTGTTCGGCCAGCCGAGGGGGCGTATGCCGGTGATCGAGTAGCGCCCGAGGCGCCAGCCGAGGGGGCGTATCGAGATCCCACCCCGTGGTCCGAGATCGTCTCCGCGTCGCGCATCCCGGAGCCGGTGAAGGTCCCGTTCGATCATCCGCTCTGGGTGCTGTTCTCCTCGGGCACCACGGGCAAGCCGAAGGGGATCGTGCACGGGCACGGCGGGGTCGTCGTCGAGCATCTGAAGCAGACGGCGCTGCATGCCGGGCTGGGGCCCGAGTCGGTGTTCTTCTGGCAGACCGCGCTGAGCTGGATGATGTGGAACTTCCAGGCGGCCGGTCTGCTGGTCGGCGCGCGGATCGTCACCTACAGCGGGTCTCCGCTGTATCCGGATGCCGATCGGCTCTGGCGGATCGTCGAAGCGGAGAAGGTCACCTATTTCGGAACCAGCCCCGGGCAGCTCAACGCCTCCCGCAAGGCGGGCCTGGTTCCCGGGCGCGACCACGACCTGTCGGCGCTGCGCACTCTCGGCAGCACCGGTTCGACTCTGCCGGCGGATCTGTTCGAGTGGGTGGACTCGAACGTCGCCGCCGGGCTGCCGATCTCGTCGATCAGCGGCGGCACCGACGTCGTCAGCGCCTTCGCCGGCGGCAGCACCGGCGTGCCGGTGGTGCCCGGGGAACTGTCGGTACGGCACCTGGGCGTCGCACTCGAGAGCTGGTCGCCGGATGCGCGCCCGCTGATCGGGGAGGTGGGCGAGCTGGTCGTCACCAAACCGATGCCGTCGATGCCGGTGCGGTTCTGGAACGACGACGACGGCGCCGGGAACCCCGTGAGCGGGCCGAATCGAGACGGCGCCGGGAACCCCGTGAGCGGGCCGCAGCGGATCGGCGCCGGGAACCCCGTGAGCGGGCCGCAGCGGATCGGCGCGCGCTACCGCGCGGCGTACTTCGATCACGTCTGGGCGCGCCCCCTGCCCGACGAGTACGCCGGGACAGGGGTCTGGCGGCACGGCGACTGGGTGACGCTCACCGAGCGCGGCTCCCTGATGTTCCACGGCCGCAGCGATGCGACGCTGAACCGGCACGGCATTCGGATGGGGTCGGCCGACGTCTACGAGGTGGTCGAAGCGGTGGACCGGATCGCCGAGGCCTTCGTCCTCGGAGTCGACGGGCCCGACGGGGCGTACTGGATGCCGATGTTCGTCACCCTGGTCCCGGGCGCCCAGCTCGACGACGACCTGGTGAACGAGGTGGTGACGCAGGTGAAGACGCGGCTGTCGCCGCGGCACGTGCCGGACGAGATCGTGCTGGCGCCGGGTATCCCGCACACGCGCACCGGCAAGAAGCTGGAGGTGCCGATCACCGCGATCCTGGCCGGCCGCTCGCACGTCGACGTCGACCCCGATGCGGTCGACGATCCGGCGCTCATCGACTGGTATCGCGAGCAGGGTGCCGCTCATCGTTGGTGACGTGGGTCAGTCCCTGTACTAGCGTGGAGACCGTTCGCCGGGTCGCCGCAGCGGGACCCAGAGAAGTCGACCCAGGAGATTCTTGATGACGTATCCGCAGTCGGGCCCGAACTACGGGCAGAGCGACTCCGGCCAGGGCCAGCAGTACGGCGCCGGTCAGTACGGCCAGCCCCAGTACGGCGCGACGCCCCAGTACGGGTCGGATCAGTACGGGTCCGCCCCATACGGTCAGCAGCAGCAGTACGGCGCCGGCGGTCAGCAGTACGGCACCGGTGCACAGCAGCAGTACGGGTCCGCCCAGCAGTACGGCCAGCAGCAGTACGGCCAGCAGTACGGCGAATCGCCGCAGTACCAGGCGCCGAAACCGCCGTCGCAGGGGCTGCCCGCCAACACCGGCCAGATCCTGTCGCTCGTGGTCGGCGCCCTGGGCGTCGTGATGCTGTTCTGCGGCTTCCTCGCGGGCTACAAGGTCGACGGCGAGTACATCTCCCGCTCGGTGAAACTCTTCGAGACCGGCTTCGTCGCCCCGTACTCCCTGTTCGTGGTGGCCGGCGTGCTGGGGCTGCTCACCCTGCTGGCCGGGGCCGGCAAGCAGGTCGTCGCGGGCATCACTGCGCTCAGTCTGGTGGCGGCGATCGTCACGATCTTCCAGTTCGCGACGAACGACGGCAACGGCGTCGGCGCGATTCTGCTGATGGTGTTCTCGATCCTCGGCACCCTCGCCGCGGCGGTGTGGCTGCTGGTCGAGTGCGGGCAGATCAAGACCGCTCCGGCGGGGGCCGCGGCTTCGGCCGATTCGGCCGCTGCGACGTCTGCTGCCGCCACGTCGGCGGCCTCGACGTCTGCCGCGGGCGCCGCCGGCTACTCGTACGGCGACCAGGGCGCGTCGGGTCAGGCACCGTCGGGTCAGGCACCGTCGGGTCAGGCACCGTCGGGTCAGGCACCGTACGGACAGTCGTCGGGGGCGCATGCCGCGCCGTCGTACGGCGACTCGTCGTCCTCGTACGGCTCCGGCGCGACGGGATCCTCCTACGGTGCCACTCCGTCGTACCAGCCGCCGGCCGATGCGGATGCGACCACGTTCGCGTCCTCGCCGTCCGGCTCGGAGACCTCCGTGCTCGGCGGTGGCGGCGACGGCTCGGAGACGACGGTCTTCGGCACCGCCGATCGCGCCGACAACTCCGAAGGCGGCCAGGGCTCGGACTCCGCCAAGTAAGCGCCTCTCTCTCCAACACGCCGCCGCCCCGGTCCGCGACCGGGGCGGCGGTGTGTTTCCGTCGATCACATTTCGGTCGCTCCCGGCGCGCCACCGGGCGTGTCCGGCGGTCCCCGTGCCACCCTCGAAGGCGATGTCTCCCACCACCGAATCGCTGGCCACCCGTCTCCGTCGGGGTCGCGTGTCCGCGCGCGTCGACGCCACCCCGGGCCGGGCGGCGACGTGGAGCCTGGTGAAGGTGGCGGCGGCGGTTCCGGTCGTCGTCACGGTGGTCCTCGCGGTGCTGATCGCACTGACCAAAGCCCTGGCCGGCGGTGCCTTCTCGGGTCTGGCTGCGCAGGTCGGCGCGGGGTGGCTGGTGGTGAATCAGGTGCCGCTCACGGTCGGCGGGGTCACCGTCGGCGTGCTGCCGCTGCTGCCGACACTGCTGGTGATCTGGGCGGTCGCCGTGCTGACCGGGCGCGCGGCGCGGAACGTGGAGAGTCTGCACGAGGTGGCCAGTGTCGCCGGGGCCGCGCTCGCCGGGTCGCTGCTGTGGACGGCGCTGGCCCTCGCGGTGGTCGCCGACGGGTCCGCGGTCTCGTCGATCGGGCAGGCCGCGCCGTTGCCGGCCTTCGGCTACACCCTCCTGGTGCAGGGGCTCGGGGTGGCGATCGGCGTCGGACGGCGTTGCCTGCAGCCGCTGTTGCAGGTCTATGACTTCCCGGTAGCGGACCGGGTGGGCGCACGCGCGGGCGGGCTCGCCTTTCTCGGGCTGGTGGCCGGCGGGGCACTGCTGGTCACCGTCGGGCTCGTGGTCAAGTGGGAGCGCGTGGGGCAGTTGATCGCCGGCGGCCACTCCTTCGACGGGTACCTCGGCCTCACAGTCCTCTCCGCCCTGTATCTGCCGAACGTGGTGATCGGCGCCGCGGGGATCTCGGTCGGGGCCACCGCGCAGGCCGGCACCGCCAGCGTGGACGCACTCGCGGTGCACGCCGGTGCGGTTCCGCCGCTGCCGATCCTGGGAGTGCTTCCCGAGGAGAGCCCCGGACCGATCGGTCTGCTGGTGTTCGTGCTGCCGCTCGTGGTCGGCGGGCTCGCCGGCTGGTACTGCCGAAGCGTCGACGTGGTGCAGCACCTGCGGGCGGTCGGGGTCGCGGCGGCGGTCTGCGCGGCGCTGATGGTGCTCGGTGCGGGACTGGCCGGCGGGGGCGCCGGTGAGCTCGGTCGTGTCGGGGTCAGCGCCCCGCTCGCCGGCGTGTACTGCTTCGCCTGGGTGGCGCTGGCCGGTGCGCTGGTCGCGGGGGCGCACCAGCTCTCCCCGTCGGTACGCCGGCTGCGCTCCGAGCCGGACGTCGGGTTCGACCTGGACGAGTTGCTTGCCGACGAGGAGTTCGCCGATCTGGAGATCGTGGACGAGGACGACCTGGACCAGACGCCGAACCGTTCGGAGTCTCGTTCCGGCTCGAGTGACGCCGCCGACGACGACACCGCCGAGATCGCCGCCGTTGATGACGACAGCACCGACGACGACAGCACCGACGACGACACCGAGGTGACCGCTGAGCTGAGCGTCACTCCGGACGACACCGAAGACGCCGTGTCACCTGCGCCAGGACCCGAGCGCGGGCCCGGCGACGGCCCGCACTAATCTCGTGGTGTGAACAGCCCCGCCGCAACCCGTGTGCCCGTGGTCGTGCTGGCGTCGGGCACCGGGTCGCTGCTGGCCGCGATCCTCGACCGGGCTGCTGCGCCGTCGTCGTCGTACGACGTGGTGGCGGTGGCTGTCGACCGGGACTGCCCGGCCGGGCAGATCGCCCGGGACGCCGGGATTCCGGTGATCGCGTGCGCGCTGGCCGACTACCCGGATCGCGATGCGTGGGATCGCGCGTTAACCGTCGAGGTCGGCCGGTGCGGGCCGGCGTGGGTGGTGACGGCCGGCTTCATGAAGATCCTCGGACCGGCTTTCCTCGGCGCCTTCGCCGAGCGCGTGATCAACTCGCATCCCGCGCTGCTGCCGGCGTTTCCGGGTGCCCACGGCGTCGCCGACGCACTCGCGTACGGCGTCAAGGTGACCGGCTGCACCGTGCACCTGGTCGACGGGGGCGTCGACACCGGACCGATTCTCGCGCAGGGCGTGGTCGACGTGTTGCCGGACGACACCGTCGAGACGCTGCACGAGCGAATCAAGATCACTGAACGCGACCTCCTCCCGACCGTGGTGGAGGCCGTGGTGACCCGCGGTGTGGTCACCGATGGACGAAAGGCATACATCCCGTGAACGCACCCGACCGTCGCCCCCTCCGGCGCGCACTGATCAGCGTCTACGACAAGACCGGGCTCGGCGAGCTCGCCGCCGCTCTGCACGCGGCCGGCGTCGAGATCGTCTCGACCGGTTCCACCGCCAAGACCATCGCGGCCGGCGGCGTGCCCGTCGTGGAGGTCAGTGAGCTGACCGGCTTCCCCGAGTGCCTGGAGGGACGGGTCAAGACGCTGCATCCGCGGGTGCACGCCGGCGTGCTGGCCGACACCCGCAAGGACGACCACCTGCGCCAGCTCGACGAGCTGGAGATCAAGCCCTTCGAGCTGGTGTGCGTCAACCTGTACCCGTTCACCGAGACAGTCGCCTCGGGCGCGTCGCCCGACGAGTGCGTCGAGCAGATCGACATCGGCGGGCCGTCGATGGTGCGTGCCGCAGCCAAGAACCACCCGTCGGTGGCCGTCGTCGTGGACCCGGCGGACTACGCGGGCGTCGCCGATGCCGTGAGCGCGGGGGGCTTCACCCTCGACGAGCGCAAGGCGCTGGCGGCCAAGGCGTTCCGGCACACCGCCGACTACGACGTCGCCGTCGCCTCGTGGATGAGCAGCGTGGTCGCACCGCCGGCGGAGAGTGACTTCCCGGTGTGGGCCGGTGCGACGTGGGAGCGTTCGGCGGTCCTGCGCTACGGCGAGAACCCGCATCAGGCGGCGGCGCTGTACGTCGACGAGTCCGGGGCCCCCGGCCTGGCTCAGGCGCAGCAGCTGAACGGCAAGGAGATGTCGTTCAACAACTACACGGACGGCGACGCCGCGTGGCGCGCCGCGTACGACTTCGACGAGCCGGCCGTCGCGATCATCAAGCACGCCAACCCGTGCGGGATCGCCGTCGGCGGCGACATCGCCGAGGCGCACCGTAAGGCGCACGCCTGCGACCCGGTGAGCGCTTACGGCGGTGTGATCGCCGCCAACCGGGAGATCAGCGTCGAACTGGCCGAGCAGGTGGCCGACATCTTCACCGAGGTGATCATCGCGCCCGGCTTCGCCGACGGCGCCCTCGACGTGCTGACCCGCAAGAAGAACCTGCGCCTGCTCGTCGCCGCACCGCCGGCCGCGGCGGCCCGCGAACTGCGCCCGATCTCCGGCGGTCTGCTCATCCAGGCCCGCGACGTGATCGATGCCGAGGGCGACGACCCCGCCAACTGGACGCTCGTCTCGGGTGACGCGGCGGACGCCGCGACGCTGGCCGACCTCGAGTTCGCCTGGCGCGCGGGGCGCTCGGTCAAGTCCAACGCGATCCTGCTGGCGCACGACGGCGCCTCCGTCGGCGTCGGCATGGGACAGGTGAACCGGGTCGACTCGGCGCACCTGGCCGTGCAGCGCGCCGGGGTGCGCGCCGCCGGTTCGGTCGCTTCGTCGGACGCCTTCTTCCCGTTCCCGGACGGTCTGCAGGTGCTGAGCGACGCGGGCGTGCGTGCGGTGGTGCAGCCCGGCGGCTCGGTGCGCGACAACGAGGTGATCGAGGCCGCCCAGGCCGCGGGCGTGACGATGTACATCACCGGAGCCCGCCACTTCGCCCACTGACACCGGAGTCGCCGATCGAGCGGTCCTTCGTTGATCGAGCGGAGTCGAGATCGCGGTCTTGTGTTTCGCTGGTTGAGCTCCTCTTCGGTGGTCGAGTAGCAGCGCGAACGAAGTGAGTCGCTGAGTATCGAGACCCCGGTGGCGCCGATTCGGACGGTGCCGATGCGCAGGTGAAGGAGGTCCGCGGTGTCCCTCGCCGATCTCGCGCTTCTCCTGGCCGCGGGCTTCGCGGCCGGCATCGTCGGTTACGTGACCGGCCTGGCGTCCCTCCTCAGCTATCCGGCGCTGCTGCTCGTCGGGCTGCCGCCGATCACCGCTAACGTGACCAACACCGTCGCGATGGTCGCGGTGGGTGTCGGGAGCTTCGCCAAGTCCGGCCGAGTGCTCCTGGAAGAGGATCCGTCGACCCCGCTCGGGACAGGCGGCGGCAAACCCCTGGCGCGAGCCGGCGCCGTCGCGGTGCTCGGCGGGGCGGTCGGTGCGGGCATCCTGCTCGTGTCCCCGGACCGGGCCTTCGAGTCGGTGGTGCCGTTCCTGGTGGCGTTCGCGTCGATCGCGCTCCTGCTGCAGCCGCGCCTGCGTGCGCGGATGGTCGGGCGCGCCGGCCACCCCGGCTGGTGGCTCGTCGGGGTCTTCGTCATCTCGATCTACGGCGGCTATTTCGGGGCCGGTGCCGGTGTGATGTTCGTGGCGCTGGCGATGGTGCTGTCCGGGTTGCCGCTGTGGCGCGCCGTACTGCTGAAGGCAGCGCTGCTCGGGATCGCCAATGCCGTCGCGGCGGTCGCCTTCATCGTGTTCGCCCAGGTGCACTGGGGCGCCGCGATCGCGATGGGTCTGGGCTGCCTGCTCGGCGGCTGGGCGGGTCCGCCCGTCGTCGCCCGACTGCCCGCGACTCCGCTGCGGATCACGATCGGCCTCGGAGGCTTGGGGCTGGCCGTCTGGCTCGCTCTCGCCTGACCGATCGGTCGCCGCACGGCGGGGTCGCCGTACGACACCGGACCGCTCAGCGCCGCGGGCGGCAATATTCCCTCGGCGGACCGCTATCGGCCGGTGTCGTCACGCGCCGACCGCCGTCGGTGGCGATCCTTGCGGGTGATCGCCCGGATGTCTTCGAGGACCTCGGCCCAGCCGAAGAGGACGTCGTCGTAGGTGAGGCGGATGACGATCCAGCCGTCGATCACGGCCTTGCGGTCGCGTGTGCGGTCGGCCTGGAACTCCGCGGCGGACGAGTGGTACTGGCGTCCGTCGCATTCGATCACGAGCCGGCCGATCCGCAGGTCGGAGTGGCCCACGCCCTCGACACGCGGTTGCACCACCACCTTGTAGCCGAGAGCGCGCAGTCGCACCCGGACGATGGACTCGGTCCCGGACTGCGCATCACAGTCGGTCTTGGCGAACCATCCCTGGACCCGGGCGGGGAGTGTTCCCATCGCGCCGCGGAGGGCGTCGGCGGACAGGCCCAGCGCGTTCTGCACGGAATCGCACACGGCGATCCAGTCCTCCTCGCGCATGCAGCGCGCCGCGCATTCGAGGGCGGTGACGACCGGATCGACCGCCGTCCGGCCGGCGGCGGTCCGGGAGAACCCACGACAGGACTGCTGGTACTGCGGCGAACTCCGGGCGCGGCGCACGTGATCGTTCGAGTATCCGGGAGGTACCCAGAAGCCGTAGTACTTCAGGGCGGACACGCAGGCGAGCACGCCACCCGCGCTCACCGCGTCCTTGACCACACTGTGACAGCCCGGTGCCGCGTACCAGTCCTTGCGTGGCGAGTCGAGTTCCTCCGCGGCGAGCATGCGCAGCCGTTCGCGTCGGCTGATCGCGAGTCTTTCGAGTTCGTCTCGGTGGAACACCCCGTGGACCGTGCCACCGTGGCCGGTGTCGATCGACGTGACCGACACGGTCCCTGCTGCTGATGATTCCCCCATGTGAAGTCAGACGCACGAGGTGCGGTTCCGGTTCCCTCGGCGCCCCGGGGCCGGGCCGTCTACGGGATGGCGCGGCGGATGGCCAGGAAGCTCAGTCCCGCGACCACGGTGCACCCGCCGAGGCCGATCAGCGCCACGTACAGTGCGTCCGCGTTCGCGAAGGCCCGGCCGACGGCGGGCCAGGAGTCGGTGGCCGAGATCAGGAACGCCGCCAGCACCAGCAGCACCACCAGGGCGATGGCGACGACCACGGTCCAGAGCATCCCGAAGCGCTTGTAGATCACCGCACCGAGGAAACCGAGGAGGAAGGCCAGCATGGCGGCGGTGAAGCAGAAGAGGGCCGCCGCCAGCGGGCCGTGCTCCCAAATCCACGGCAGCCGGAAGAAGTAGCCGTGGAAGCCCCAGCCGTCGGTGGCCTTCTCGACCAGACCGCCGACCAGGAAGGTGGCCGCGAGGATGAGCGACGTGCCCGCCGCGGTCAGCAGCGTGCCCTGGAAGAACTCGCGCCGGGACACGCTCATGGCCTGCGAGAACGGGAACGTCAGGCTCAGTGCCTGCACACCGACGATCAGGAAATACCAGAGCGGTGCCTGCGCGCCGCCGCTGTACATCGGATCCTCGATCGGCCCGGGCACCGAGAAGACGACGATCCCGTAGATGGCGAGGGTGATCGCGAACGACGCCCCCAGGATGATCAGCGGCAGCCAGACGAAGGTCTGTCGGTTCACCAGTTGCATGCGGACGACATTGGCGGTGCGGTTCATCGGAGGGCTCCGTTCTGGTGGTGGGCCTGCGTGGCATCCGTGTGCTGGGTGAGCCGCACGATCAACTCCTGCAGAGCGACCGGCGCGGTGGTGAGGCCCGCCGCGGCGAGGCGCCGCCGCTCGTCGTCGCTGAGGGAGCCGAGTACGGTGACCGACGCGACGGGGCCGAGGCGCTCGCGGTGAAGTTCTTCGCGGCCGGTGACGAACTCGTCGACGACGGACTCGGCGCCGACCACGCTGAACGCGCGCTCGCGCAGTGCGTCGACGGATTCGTTGACGACGATGTGCTCGTCGTCGACCACGAGGACCTGTTCGATCAGGTTCGAGATCTCGTCGATCAGGTGACTGGAGATCACCACCGTGCGCGGGTGTTCGGCGTAGTCGGCGAGCAGGCGGTCGTAGAAGATCTGCCGCGCCACCGCATCCAGCCCGAGGTAGGGCTCGTCGAAGAAGGTCACGTCGGCACGCGACGCCAATCCGATGATCACTCCGACGGCGGACAACTGTCCGCGGGAGAGCTTCTTGATCCGCGTGTTCATCGGAAGACGGAAGTCGTCGATCAGACGCTCGGCGAGCTCGCTGCTCCAGTTCGGGAAGAACAGTTCGGCGATGGCGAAGGCGTGCTTGGGCTTGGCGTCGTCCGGATACTTCTGGCTCTCCCGGACAAAGCACATCCGCTGCAGTACAGCGGGATTCTCGTAGGCCTCCGCACCGAAGACCTCTGCGCGCCCGGAATCGGCGAAGTTCTGGGCGGTGAGGATCGACATGATGGTGGTCTTGCCCGAACCGTTTCGGCCGAACAGGCCGCAGATCACGTCTTTCGGGATGTCGAAGTCGATCCGGTCGAGAACGGTCTTGTCGCCGTACCGCTTGGTCAGGTCGCGGACCCGGACGGCGGTGTCCTCGGGGGCCGGTGCGTGGCTGATGGCACTCATTGCTGCTCCTCTCGGATGGAACCGCCGGCGGGGCGGCGGTCGCGGATCAGGTCGATCACGTCCTGCGGGTCCAGGCCGAGGCGCGCGGCCTCGGTGAGCAGGGGGTCGAGGTATCGGACGGCGAAGGATTCCTGGCGTTCCCGGCGCAGCAGATCGCGTGCGCCGGTGGCGACGAACATCCCGATTCCGCGGCGCTTGTAGAGCACGCCCCTGTCGACCAGCAGGTTGATGCCCTTGGCGGCGGTCGCGGGGTTGATCCGGTAGAACGCCGCGAGCTCGTTGGTGGATGGCGCCCGGGTCTCCTCGGCGAGGGCGCCGTCGATGATCGAGTCGGCGACGTGATCGGCGATCTGCTGGAAGAGCGCCCGTCCTTCATCGATCATGGCACGTCCTTTGGTTAATTACTTGACTAACTAACCATGACACCAGTGAACCGGGCTGTCAAGAGACGCCGGGCCGGTAATGTCACCGGGATGAACCTGGACGAGCGGTGTCCGTGCCACAGCGGGGACCCGTTCGGAGCGTGCTGTGGGCGATACCTCGCCGGTGCAGGGGGCGCGCCCGCCCCGACCGCACAAGCGCTGATGCGCAGCCGCTACACGGCCTTCGCGCTCGGCGACGTCGCACATCTCCTCGACACTTGGCACCCGAGTACGCGACCGGGCTCGCTGGACCTGGAGCCGGACCGGCGATGGCTGCACCTGAGCGTCGAGTCGTGTTCTGGCGGTGGGCCTTTCGACTCCGACGGCACCGTGTGCTTCACCGCGGTCTACCGCGCACCCGGCGGCCGGGGCGAACTTCACGAGCGCAGCCGATTCGTCCGGGAGAACGGTCGCTGGTACTACGTCGACGGCGACGTGGGCTGACGCGTCACCGCGGCGCCGGCGAACGCGAGTACCGTGGGTTCGTGGCATCCGAGACTGCGTACGACACCGAGAAGACCACCGCTCCCACCGCCGCGACCGTCGGCGAACTGCGCGCCTCCGGTCACGTCCAGCGCGACGTGCGCGACGAGATCCGGCACAACCTGCTCGCCGACTTGCGGGCCGGAATCGATCCGTGGGCGGGGATCGTCGGCTTCGAGTCGACGGTGGTTCCGCAGCTCGAGCGGGCGCTGATCGCCGGGCACGACGTGGTGCTCCTCGGCGAGCGCGGCCAGGGCAAGACCAGGCTGCTCCGCTCGCTGACCAACCTCCTCGACGAGTGGACGCCGGTGATCGCCGGCTCCGAACTCGACGAGCACCCCTTCGAGCCGATCCTCCCGGAGTCGATCCGGCGCGCCGGCGAACTCGGCGACGACCTCCCGATCGCCTGGCGGCACCGCAGCGAACGGTACAGCGAGAAGCTGGCCACCCCGGACACCTCGGTGGCCGATCTGGTCGGCGACATCGACCCGATGAAGGTGGCGGCCGGCCGCAGCCTCGGTGATCCGGAGACCATCCACTTCGGCCTGATCCCGCGCGCGCACCGCGGCCTCATCGTGATCAACGAGCTGCCCGACCTCGCCGAGCGCATCCAGGTCGCCATGCTGAACGTGATGGAGGAGCGCGACATCCAGGTTCGCGGCTACAACCTGCGGCTCCCGCTCGACGTGCTGGTCATGGCCAGCGCCAACCCGGAGGACTACACCAACCGCGGCCGCATCATCACCCCGCTCAAGGACCGTTTCGGCGCCGAGATCCGCACCCACTATCCGCTGGAGCTCGACGACGAGGTGGACGTGATCGAGCAGGAGGCAGATCTGGTGGCGACGGTGCCGTCGTTCCTGATCGAGATCCTCGCCCGGTTCACCCGCTACCTGCGCGAGCATCCGTCCATCGACCAGCGCTCCGGCGTCTCGGCGCGCTTCTCGATCGCCGGTGCGGAGACGGTTGCCGCCGCGGCGCTGCATCGCGCCGCGGTGACCGGCGAGGAGATCGCGGTGGCCCGCCCGGTCGACCTGGAGTCGGTGGTGGAGGTGCTGCGCGGCAAGGTGGAGTTCGAGTCCGGCGAAGAGGGTCGGGAGTTGGAGATCCTCGAGTACCTGCTGCGCAAGGCCACCGCGGACGCGGTGCGCGCCGACCTGGGCGGTCTGGACCTGCGCCGGCTGGTGGAGCGGCTGGAGTCCGGCGACGCGGTGCTCACCGGCGACCGTGTCCCCGCGGCCGAGGTGATCGCCGCGCTGGGCGACGACGACGCGGTGACCGCCGTGCTCGACGACCTCGCCGCCAAACTCGACGTCGACGAGGCCGAGCTGGCCAGCGCCCTGGAGTTCGCCCTGGAGGGGCTCTTCCTGGCGCGGCGCATCGGCAAGGAGCCCGATGAGCGCGGCCGCACCGTGTACCGCGTCGAGAGTCCCGACGATGACGACGACTAGACGGTGACGACTAGACGATGACGATCAACCGACACCACCGTTCCCGTTATCAGCGGTACACCGGCGGCCCCGATCCGCTGGCACCGCCGGTCGATCTGCGTGAGGCGCTCGGCGCGATCGGGGACGACGTGATGTCCGGGGTCTCACCCGAACGCGCGCTGCGCGAATTCCTCCGGCGCGGCGGGCGGGACTTCAGCGGCCTGGACCGGCTCGCCGAGATGGCGAACCGACGACGGCGGGAGCTCCTCGAGTCACGCAATCTCGACGGCACCTTCGAGGAGATCCGGAAGCTGCTCGACGACGCCGTCCTCGACGAGCGCAAGCAACTCGCCCGCGACCTCGACGACGAAGCCCGGTTCAAGGAGATGCAGATCGGCAGTCTGCCGCCCTCCACGGCGCAGGCGGTTCGCGAACTGGCCGACTACGACTGGCGGAGCAGCAGTGCCCGGGAGAAGTACCGGCAGATCTCCGACCTGCTCGGCCGCGAGGTCCTGGACCAGCGATTCGCCGGGATGAAGCAGGCGCTCGAGGGTGCGAGCGAGCACGACCGGCAGCAGATCTCGGCGATGCTGGCCGATCTCAACGCGCTGCTCGATGCGCACAATCGCGGCGAGGACACCACCGAGCAGTTCGCCGAGTTCATGGACCGGCACGGTCAGTACTTCCCGGAGGACCCGCAGAACACCGACGAGCTGATCGACGCACTGGCGCACAGATCCGCTGCGGCGCAGCAGTTCTTCAACTCGCTCACGCCGGAGCAGCAGGCCGAGCTCGCGGAGCTCTCACAGCAGGCGTTCGGGTCGCCGGAGCTGATGAATCAGCTCTCGCAGATGGACGCGGCACTGCGGGCGGCGCGGCCCGATCTGGACTGGGACAGCGACCGGCGATTCTCCGGCGATCAGCCGATGGGCCTGGGGGAGGGCGCGGCGGCGCTCCGGGACATCGGAGAGCTCGAACAGCTCGCCGAGCAGCTGTCGCAGGGCTACGCCGGCGCCCAGCTGGAGGACGTGGATCTGGAGACGCTCGCCCGGCAACTCGGTGACGAGGCCGCGGCAGACGCGCACACCCTGGCCGAACTGGACCGGGCGCTGAAAGAACAGGGCTTCTTCCACCGTGCGCCGGACGGCAGGCTGACGCTCTCCCCGAAGGCGATGCGGCAGCTCGGGCAGGCGATCCTGCGTGATATCGCCGAACAACTGTCCACCCGCTCCGGCGAACGACGGTCGGACACCGCGGGCCGGCTCGGTGAGCCGACCGGAGCGACCCGGGAGTGGGCCTACGGCGACACCGAACCGTGGGACGTGACCCGCACGATCACCAATTCGGTCCTGCGCACCGTCGCCGAATCGCCGAGCGGACCGGAGGCGCTGGCCGCGATGGGATCCGGCGGTGTCCGGATCGACCTGAACGACGTCGAGGTGACCGACACCGAAGCCCGGAACACCGCCGCCGTCGTGCTGCTGGTGGACACCTCCTTCTCGATGGTCATGGAGGGACGGTGGACCCCGATGAAGCGCACCGCGCTCGCCCTGAACCACCTGATCTCGACACGCTTCCGCTCGGACGAACTGCACTTGATCGAGTTCGGCAGGCACGCCCGCGACACCACCGTCGCCGAGCTCACCGGGCTGGAGCCGCGGATGGAGCAGGGCACCAACCTGCATCACGCGTTGCTGTTGGCGCAGCGGCATCTGCGGCGCTTCCCGAACGCGCAACCGGTGGTGCTGGTGGTGACCGACGGCGAGCCCACCGCGCACGTGGAGCCGAACGGAGAGGCCTTCTTCTTCTATCCGCCGCACCCGCAGACCATCGGCCTGACGGTGCGCGAACTGGATCATCTCGCGCGCATGGGTACGCAGATCACCATCTTCCAACTCGGCGACGACCCGGGGCTGGTGCGCTTCGTCGACCGGATCGCCCGGCGGATCGGCGGCCGCGTGGTGAGCCCGGATCTGGACGGACTGGGCGCCGCGGTGGTGGGCGACTACCTCCGCTCGCGGCGCGGCTGAGGTCTCGACTTCGCTCGACCATCGAACGGGGGAGCACTCCTCGACCGTCGATCGGGGCGTTCCCCTCGCCGGTCGAGCGGAGTCGAGACCCCGCCTACACTGATTCCCGTGACGTCCCAACCGCAGCACGGCAGGTACTACCCGGCCCCGATCGGGAACGAGCAGCGTGCGGCGATCCGTGCGAGCAACGCCGATCGCGAGGAGGCGCACGCCTTCCTGTCGGCGGCGATGAGCGTGGGGGCGCTGACTCCCGAGGAGTACACCGACCGCGCGGGGACCGCGCTGGCGGCGGTGACCCTCGCCGATTTGGACACGCTCTGCGCCGACCTGCCGATGGACCGGCTGACCGCGGCGGTGGCCGAGGTGACCCCGAACCAGACGAGGATCAGCAGGTCCGGCGCCTCACCGGTGACACGTGCGGTGGCGATCATGTCCGGCAGCGAGATCAGCGGCGGAGCCGTCGTCGGCAGCCGGTTGACCGCGTTCTCCCTGATGGGTGGTGTCGACATCGACCTTCGCGAGGTGGAGTTCACCGCGCCGGTCCTGGAGATCACCGCCACGGCGATCATGGGCGGCGTGGACATCGTCGTGCCGTCCGACGTGACCGTCGAGGTCCACGGTTCGGGAATCATGGGCGGCTTCTCCGGCAAGGCCGCCGGGCCCGGCCGGCCCGGCGCGCCGCGGATCGTCATCCGCGGTTTCGCCCTGATGGGCGGCGTCGAGACCAGGCGCAAGGAGCGCGGCGAGCACAGCGGTCCCCGCCGCCCGAACTGACCGCTACGCCAGGGTCAGGGCGAGGAACGCGATCACCGGAATCGAGGCGACGGTGGTGACCAGCGCCGAATCCCGCGCGAGGATCTCGCCGCGGCCGTAGCGGGTCGCGTACACCAGCACGTTCTGCGCGGTCGGCAGCGCCGCGATCACCACCTGGGCGAACAGCGCCTCGCCGGTCATGCCGAAGGCGAACCTGGCCAGCAGGTACGCGGTGAGCGGCATCAGCGTCATCTTCAGCACAGAGGCCAGCGCGATGTCCCGGCGCGGCGTCGCGCCCTTGGCGAACACCTGAACGCCGGTCAGCGAGAGCCCGAAGGTCAGCAGCGCCAGCGGCACTGAAGCCTTGGCGAGCATGTCCAGGGGTGAGAACACGGCGTCGGGCAGGTGCAGCCCGGCCAGCGAGAGCGCCAGTCCGATCAGGCCGCCGATCACGATCGGATTGGCCAGCGGAGTGCCGACGGTGCGCCACAGCGAGCCGCGACGACTGGCGTCGATCGCGGTCAGATCGAGCGTCGCCAGGGCGATCGGCGAGTAGATCATGATCTGGAACAGCAGCAGCGGTGCGATGAACGACGCATCGTCGAGCACGAAGATCGCGATGGGCAGGCCCAAGTTGACGCTGTTGACGTACGACGACGAGAGCGCGCCGATCACCGCCTCGGGCACCGCCCGCCGCCAGATCAGCCGCACCGCCGCGAAGTAGATCGCCCCCACGGTCGCCGCGCTGGCGGCGGCGATCGCGAGGGTCGGGGAGAACACGACCGAGAGGTCGTTGGTGGAGAGCGAGACGATCATCAGCGCCGGGGTGCAGACGAAGAACACCAGGCGGGCCAGGACGCTGACGGCGTGCTCGCCGAGCGTGCCGGTCCGGCCGAGGACGTAGCCGATCGCGACCACGATGAAGATGACCGTGAAACCGGAGACGACGCCTGACACCCAGGGGAGTCTAGTGTCCCGTGTCGAAAGTTCTTTCGCGGTATGCCGGGGCCCGATGAACGTCTGGCGGCGTTGTCCTCGGTCAGGATACCTGCCGGTATCCCTCCCTCGTCCGCCTTGCCGGCCGCCCATCGGACTCCCGGCAACCATCGAGTAACTTCCAACACGGGACACTAGTTGCCCCGGTGAGACGCCGTTTTGCAGCATCCGGCGTCCAGCGGCTAATCTGTTCTGGTTGTGTGTTGCGCCGGACGGCGCGACGCAAATGGCGAGACCTGGCCGCGGGTCGGCCGGATCGGTACTCCCGAACCCCACTCGCGCACCGAAGTAGAGCACAGCAGAGAAGGGCTGAATCATGGCAGTACCCAAGCGCCGGATGTCGCGGGCCAACACCCGTGCTCGTCGTTCGCAGTGGAAGGCGGAGAACGCTCCCCTGCAGGAAGAGAAGATCAACGGCGTCAGCCAGCGCATCCCGCGCCGCCTGGTCAAGGCCGCGCGCCTGGGCCTGGTCGACCTCGACCGCCGCTGACCCAGCGGGCTCGCGCCCGATCTGAAGAACTACCCAGAACCGCGACTGACGGACACCCGTCGGTCGCGGTTCTTTTGTCTCTTCTGCACAATCGAGATACACGCCTGTATCGAACTTGTTATCGTCCCCTCGGGTATGTGGATAGGCGTGTTATCAGAATGCGCTCGAGTGGGTTGGGGAACTCATGGGAGACCGGTGGGCTCGTCGGCGGCGTCGTGGCGCCGCACTGATCGCCGCAGGGACGACGATCATGCTGCTGGCCGGGATGGCAATCTCGCCCGCCTCGGCCGCACCGCGCACCGGGAGCGGGCACGGCAGCGTCTACCAGGCGTACCTCGTCGATGCGCAGCCCGGAGCGTCCGTGTCGCTGGTGAACGGCGCGGGTGCGACGGTCGGCCGCGGCACCGTCGACCGGCTCGGCTCGTTCCTCGTCCGCGAACTCGCGGCGGGCGGGGGGTACCGCTTCGTCGTCGGGGGCAAAGCGGGCAATCCCTTCGCGGTGCGTGACGAGTCTCCGCCCGACCGTCGTCTCTACACGTCGCAGGGACTGCGTCCCGGCCTCAACTATGTGCGCATGCGCGACGGCGTCGAGCTGGCGGTGACGGTGCGCCTGCCGGTCGGCAAGACCCTCGCCGACGGCCCGTTCCCGACGGTCATCGAGTACTCCGGCTATCAGCACGCCGCTCCGGGCGACTTCTTGCTCGGTGCGGTGAGCGGGCTGGCCGGCATCTCCGATCCGATGGCCCCGGCCACCGGCACGCTGCTGGGCAACCTGGTCGCGCCGGTCGCCGGTTTCGCCTCGGTGAACGTCCAGATGCGCGGTTCGGGTTGTTCGGGCGGCGCCTTCGATCTCTTCGACTGGCCGACGACGTACGACGGCTACGACATCGTCGAGACCGTCGCCGCCCAGCCGTGGGTCAAGCATCACAAGGTGGGCATGGTCGGCATCTCGTTCTCGGGCATCTCGCAGATCGCGACCGCCGGAACGCGGCCGCCGAGCCTGGCTGCGATCGCGCCGATGAGTCTGACCGACGACCTCTATTCGACCGGTTTCCCGGGCGGGATCTTCAACAACGGCTTCGCCGACTCCTGGCTCCAAGAACGGCAGGCCGATGCCGAGCCGGCGCCGAGCGGGGGACAGCCGTATGCCCGGGAACTGGTGCGCCGGGGCGACAAGCACTGCAAGAACAACCAGAAGCTGAGGCTGCAGACCCAACGGATCAAGCACCTGATCCAGGAGAATCCCACCCGCAACCGGTCGCTGCTCGAGCACCGCTCGCCGTCGTACTGGGCGCCGAAGGTGACCGTGCCGGTGTATCTGGTGGGAGCGCTGCAGGACGAGCAGACCGGTCCGCAGTGGACCGACATCATCGGCAGGTTCGACGCCAACCGCAAAGTCTGGGTGCGGATGACCAACGGCGCGCACATCGACTCGATCGGCCCGCAGTATCTCGGCCCGTGGTACGAGTTCCTGCGCCTGTACGTGGACCGCTCCGTGCCGACGCAGAACGACACGCTGGCCGCGCTGGTGCCCGTCCTCTACGGGGCGGTGACCGGCGCACCGGGCCGGCGTCTGGTCACCGCCCGGAATCCGGGCGCCGCCTCGCTTTCCGCGGCGCGGGCGCGGTTCGAGCGGGATCCGCGGGTGCAGGTCTTCTTCGACAACGGCGCAGGCGGTGTGGTGCCGGGTGACCTTTCGTCGCCGTGGTCGCGCAGCTTCGGCAGTTGGCCGGCGCGCGCGGTCGGCGACGGACAGCGCTGGTCTCTCGACGAGGCCGGCCGCTTGACGACGACGCCCGGCGCGCCGTCGACGGTGAGCTTCCGCCCCGACCCGAAGGCGCGGCCGGCGGGCACCATGGACGTCGAGGGCGCCTCGACCGAACCGTGGGCGGCGAGCGCGACGTATCGGTGGACGCCGGTGCCGGGACGCACGGGCGTCGGCTTCGTGACCGGCGCACAGCCGCGTGAGGTGATGCTGGTCGGCCCGGCGAGCCTGGATCTGAAGCTCTCGTCGTCGGCCGCCGACACGGACTTGCAGGCGACCGTGTCCGAGGTTCGGCCCGACGGTACGGAGATTCTGATGACGACCGGTGTGCTGCGCGCTTCGCTGCGTGCCACCAACGCCTCGGCGACGGCACTCAATCCGACGCGTGACTGGCTCAGCCCATCGTCGTTGGCGGGCGTGCAGTCCGTGCGGATCGCCCTGAATCCGATCGGTCACACCGTCCGAAAGGGATCCAAGATCCGGGTGACGATCACGGCCCCGGGTGGGGACAAGACGTCCTGGCGCTTCGACACCCCGAGCACCGGCGGCCGGGTGGTCAACACGCTGGCGCTCGGAGCGGGCGGTTCGACGCTGGTGCTCCCGGTGGTGCCCGGCGCCCGGGCCGGGGGTCCGGTACCGGCGTGCGAAGCGCTGCGCGGCCAGCCCTGCCGGCGGTACCGGCCCGCCTTCAACGGCGGCTAGGTCTCGATACGGCTCCGGGGGCTGCTCGACCGCCGACCGCGAGGGGCGGCGTCCAGGTCGGTGGTTCGAGTAGCAGGGCGAACGAAGTGAGTCCTGCGTATCGAGACCCCCGGACCTCGAAGTCAGCCCTGCGACAGGACCTTGTTGACCAGGCGGTTGAGGCTGTTCGGCGTGAACTTGGCGGCGTTGTTCAGCAGCGTGGTCTGGGTGCCGACCGAATAGCTGGTGCGGCCGGTGAGGCGGTCGAGCCGGTTCGGGTGGACCGACTCCCACACCTTCTCGGCGACGTCGTCCGCGGTGAGCCGGACGCCGAGGGTCTGCGTCGACTTCGCATCGTTGTCGGCGAGCGCGGTCTTGGCCCAGAGCGGCCAGATCGAGACCACGCGGATGTCGTCGTCCTGCCACTCCAGCTCGAGCGCTTCGGTGAGGCCGGCGACGAAGAACTTGGCGGCGCTGTAGACGGCGATGCCGGGCTGGCCGTAGATCGCCGAGGCCGAGGCGATGTTCACCAGGTGTGCCCCGGGGGTGGCCTTCAGGTAGCGGTGGGCGGCCTGGGCACCGAGGGCGACGCCGAGTGCGTCGATGTCGATCTGCGCTTTGACGGCCTCGGGGGTGATGGCGGTCAGGTCGCCCGCGGTGAGGATGCCGGCGTTGTTGTCGAGGACGTCGAGCTGTCCGCCGGTGTGCGAGGTGAAGTCGGCGAGAGCGTCGGCCCACTGCTGCGCGTCGCGGACGTCCAGTTTGCCGGTGACGAAGTTCGGGTTCGCTTCCTTCGCGGCGGCGAGGGCGGCGTCGCTGACGTCGTAGATGCCGACAGTCCAGCCGTCGCGGGCGAATCGGTTCGCCGTGGCCAGGCCGATTCCGGCGGCACCGCCGGAGATGAAGATGGAAGGCATGGGGGTGGTGTGCTCCGCTCACTGATCGCGGCAGGAGATAGCGTCTCCTAACCTACTGGTGGGTAAGGTACTAAGCCTCCGCTGCCCGGTGCAACCCCTTGTTAACGTGACAATAAACGTTGTAACATTGAATTGCGTCACACCCGGCGTAGCAGTCCGTAGGCCGTGCCGGCCGCGAAGGAGGCGATCCACCATGACCGCAGCAATCGAACGCCACGACATCGATCTTCCCGACAACGTCGTGAGCATGCAGGACCAGGGGGCCAACGCGGTCTCCGAACGCCTGCTCGTGTCTGCCGCGCGGCTGTCGCGCAACGCGATGACCGAGATCGACTGGTCCCTCCCGATGGACCCGGACAAGTACGGCTGCAGTCCCGAGTGGTCGTCGCTCTACGGCACCGACTACTGGGACGAGCTCACGCAGGAACAGCGCATCTCGGTGACCCGGCACGAGTTCGCCTCGATCATGTGCATCGGCATCTGGTTCGAGATGATCCTCCAGGAGATGGTGATCCGCGACCAGTACCTCGGCGAGTACCACAGCCCTGAGTTCCAGTTCGCGCTGACCGAGATCGCCGACGAGTGCCGTCACTCGATCATGTTCGCCAAGGCCTCGGAGAAGATGGTCGGCCGCTCGTACCGGCCGAGTAAGACCGTCGGTCGCCTCGGCAAGTTATTCAAGGGCACGGCCAAGAACGAGGTCGCCTACGCCGGCATTCTGGTCGCCGAAGAGGTGCTCGACGTCTTCCAGCGCGGCTGCATGCGCGACGATCGGGTGTTGCCCTTCATTCGCACCGTCAACGAGATCCACGTCCTGGAAGAGGCGCGCCACATGAAGTTCGCGCGCGAGGAGGTGCGCGAGTCGGTGCAGGGCATCGGCCGGTTCCGTCGCCAGTTCAGCGCGCTCTCCATCGCCGCGGGCGCCTACTTCATCGTGTCGAGCCTGATCCGGCCGCAGGCGTACGCCGACGCCGGCCTGGACACCGAGCGCGCGGTCCGCGAGGCCCGGAACAACGAGCACTTCCACTCGATGATCCGCAGCAGTTGCGCCCATCTCATGGAGTTCCTCGACGACGTCGGGCTCCTCACCAAGCCGGCGCTGCGGTTCTACCGCAAAGCCCACATGATCTGAGGAACATCGATGTCTTTCGTCATCACCCAGTCGTGTTGCAGCGACGCGGGGTGCGTCTCGGTGTGCCCGGTGAACTGCATCCATCCCACGCCGGAGGAGCGCGGTTTCGGCAGTTCCGACATCCTGCACATCGACCCCGAGGCCTGCATCGACTGCGGCGCCTGCGCCGATGCGTGTCCGGTCAACGCGATCTTCCCCGCGGACAACCTCGCCGAGCGCGACAAGATCTTCATCGAGATCAACGCGGACTACTACAAGAACAACCCGGACATCTCCTCGGGCTGGACCGACGTCGTGTATCCGGAGATCCCGCGCCTTCCGGCGGGTCTGCGGGTGGCTGTGGTCGGCACCGGGCCCTCCGGCGGCTATGCACTGCGGACCGTCCTGAACCGCACCTCGGCCGCGGTGACCGTGATCGACAAGCTGCCCACCCCGGGCGGGCTGGTGCGCGCCGGCGTGGCGCCCGATCACCCGAGCACCAAAGACGTGATGCGCACCTTCGACATCCTGTACCGGGACCCGAAGGTCACGATGGCCACCAACGTGGAGATCGGCGACGACGTCGACGCCGGCCAGATCACCCCGGCCGAGCTGGCCGAACACTTCGACGCGGTGTTCTACGCCGTCGGCGCGTCGCAGTCGCGCCGCCTCGGGATCGAGGGAGAGGACCTGCCCGGGTCCACCTCCGCCACTGAGCTGGTGGCCTGGTACAACGCGGTGCCCGGCGCCGGCGGTCCGCTGCCGCTCGTCGACCCCGCCGCGACCAGCACCGGTCGCGCGGTGATCGTCGGCACCGGCAACGTCGCCCTGGACGTCGCCCGCATTCTGGTGTCGCCGCCGGAGCTGCTGGCTACCACCGACATCGCCGACCGGGCCCTGGAACTGCTGCGCGAGCAGAACATCCACGAGGTGGTGCTGCTGGGCCGTCGCGGTCAGGATGCGGCGGCGTACACCGCGGCGGAGTTCCGCGCGCTCTCGGTGATCCCCGGCGTCGAGGTCGTCGTGCACGACGAGGCCGACGGACCGCTGCCGGAGTTTGCTCCCACGGCGGATCCTGCGGACCGCCGCATCGTCTTTCTGTTCCACAGCGCGCCCGTCCGGGCCGAGGGCTCCGATCGGCTGGAGTCGGTGATCGTGCGGCGCGGCGACCGCGAGTACCCGATCGCCGCGGACCTGCTCGTGCGGTCCATCGGCTACCGGTCGGCCCCGATCGGCGGCTTGCCGTTCGACGAGGACTCCGGGCGCTTCCCGAACATCGACGGCCGCATGGTCGACGACGACGGCGCGGTGATCCCCGGTGCGTACGTACTCGGCTGGGCCGGTCGCGGCTCCACCGGCGGCATCGGCGCGAATAAGCTGCAGGCCATCTCGACGGTCGAGAAGTTCATCGACGACGTCGTCCAGGGGCGCGTCGAACGGACCACCACGGCGCCCGATGCCTTCGACCGGTTACTGCGCAAGCGGCACCGGAAGGTGGTCGGCTACCGGGGCGTCCGGGCGATCGACCGCCGGGAACGTGCTCGCGGCGAGCAGCAGGGCCGCCCGCGCGTGAAGTTCACCGAACTCGGCGACATGTTGGCGGCGGCGCGTCGTCGTCCGTTCTGAGTCCTCCTTGTCGGCTGGGCTCCTCGTTCGTCGGCTGGCTTCCTGTTCGCCGGCTGGGCTCCTTGTTCGCGAGCTGAGCTCCTTGTTCGCCGGCTGAGTTCCTGCTTCGCCGGCTGAGTTCCTGCTTCGCCGGCTGAGTTCCTGCTTCGGCGGCCGCGCCCTGCTTCGCCGGCTGCGCCCCTGCTTCGGCGGCCGCGCCCTGCTTCGCCGGCTGCGCCCTGCTTCGCCGGCTGAGCTTGTCGAAGCCACCGGCGCGCCGCTCAGCGCGTTCTTACCTGGGAGGGATAAGACTTGTAGTCATGCGTATTTTGGTGGTCGACGACGATCGGGCCGTTCGTGAGTCGCTCCGGCGATCACTCACCTTCAACGGGTACACCGTGGAGACGGCCGGCGACGGACTCGAGGCGCTGGAGAAGGTGGTCGCCGATCGTCCCGAGCTGATGGTGCTCGACGTGATGATGCCGCGCCTGGACGGACTGGAGGTGTGCCGGCGCCTCCGATCGGCTGGGGACGACCTGCCGATCCTGGTGCTCACCGCACGCGACTCGGTGTCCGAGCGGGTCAGCGGGCTGGATGCCGGGGCCGACGATTATCTGCCCAAACCGTTCGCGATGGAGGAGTTGCTCGCGCGGCTGCGCGCGCTCTCCCGCCGGACCGCCCGCGAGGACGACCTGGACTCCGAGGCGATCAGCTTCGAGGATCTGACGCTGGACCCGGTGACCCGGGAGGTGACTCGCGGCGAGCGGCAGATCAGCCTGACGCGCACGGAGTTCGCTTTGCTGGAGATGCTGATGCACAATCCGCGCCGGGTGCTCACCCGCAGCCGCATCCTCGAGGAAGTGTGGGGATACGACTTCCCGACCTCGGGGAATGCGCTGGAGGTGTACATCGGCTACCTCCGCCGCAAGACCGAGGCGGACGGCGAGGCGCGCCTGATCCACACCGTCCGCGGCGTCGGCTACGTGCTCCGCGAGAACGCGCCGTAGCCGTCAGACCTCCGGCCACCGCAAGCCCCGTCGATAGCCCCTTGAGCCCCGTAGCCCCTTGAGCCCCGTCGAAAGGCCCTTGAGCCCCGTAGCCCCTTGAGCCCCGTCGAAAGGCCCTTGAGCCCCGTAGCCCCTTGAGCCCCGTCGAAAGGCCCTTGAGCCCCGTCGAAAGGCCCTTGAGCCCCGTCGAAAGGAACGCCGCTCCTTGAGTTCCTCCCGCAGCCGCGCCATGCGCGACCCGATCCCGCTGACGCGTTCCGTGTCGCTGCGGACCCGCGTCGCGTTGCTGTCGGCGGCGGTGGTGCTCCTGTCGGCGATGCTGATGGCCGGGGCGACCTACGTGTTCGTGTACCGGGCCCTTTATCAAGACGTCGACACTCAGCTCGTGGCGCGCGCGGACGGCATGACGGCGCTGGCCAAGACCGGTCAGCTGGCCGCGAATCCGGAACGGCTCCTGGCCGGCACCGTGTTCTCCACGAACATGACCATCGCTCTGGTGCAGCCGGACGGGCACGCGTACGGCGTGGGCGACGTGCCGTTCGAGGACGCCGAGCGGCAGATCGCGCAGTCGACCAATCCTCCCGGGAAGCTCAATCAGAGTCTGCGCACGGTCGGCAACCATCGAGTGCTCGCACGCAAGCTGACCGACGGCAACACGCTCGTGCTGGCCCAGAGCCTCGACCACACCGATGCGATCCTCAAACGCCTCGCGTCGGTGCTGTTCGTGGCCGGTGGCATCGGCGTCGCGTTCGCGCTGGTGGCCGGGGCCCTGGTGGCCCGCGGTGGACTGCGGCCGGTCGCGCGGCTGACCGACGCGGCCGAACGGATCGCGCGCACCCAGGACCTGCGTCCGCTGCCGGTGACGGGCAAGGACGAGCTGGCCCGGCTGACCGAGGCGTTCAACGCGATGCTCGCCGCGCTCGCCGAGTCGCGCGCCAAGCAGGCGAGGCTGGTCGCCGACGCCGGGCACGAGCTGAAGACGCCGCTGACCTCGCTTCGCACCAACCTGGAACTGCTGATAGCCGCGTCCGAACCGGGTGCGCCGTCGGTGCCGGCCGCCGACATGGTGGAACTGCGCTCGGACGTGGTGGCGCAGATCGAGGAACTGTCGACCCTGGTCGGTGATCTGGTCGACCTCGCGCGCGAGGACTCCCACGACGCGGTCTTCGAGGAATGCGACCTCACCGAGATCATCGACGATGCGTTGTCCCGGGTGCGACGCCGCCGCGCCGACATCGAGTTCGACGTGCAGGTGCAGCCTTGGTACGTCTTCGGCGAGGTCGGCGGGTTGACTCGCGCGGTGCTCAACGTGCTCGACAATGCGGCGAAGTGGAGTCCGCCCGGCCGGGAGGTGCAGGTCCGGCTGCGTCAGATCGGGCCGGAGCTGGCCGAGTTCACCGTCGCCGACTGCGGTCCCGGCATCCCTCCGGAGGATCGCGAGCTGGTGTTCGAGCGCTTCTACCGGGCCGCAGCCACCCGGTCCATGCCCGGTTCCGGCCTCGGGCTGGCGATCGTGCGACAGGTGGTGGTGCGTCTGGGCGGCACGGTGACCGCCGAGCAGTCCCCGCAGGGCGGCGCGCTGATCCGGATGACCCTGCCGGGTTCGCCGGTGCACACCGAGCCGGACCCCGTCGTCGTCCCGCGCTGACTCCCGCCAGCTCCTTGAGCCCGCCAGCCCCTTGAGCCCCGCCGCGCGCTCCTTGAGCCCCGTCGAAAGGTCCTTGAGCCCGTCGGACGCTCCTTGAGCCCCGCCGCGCGCTCCTTGAGCCCGTCGGACGCTCCTTGAGCCCCGTCGAAAGGACCGCCTGGCCGTCACCAGCGAATCTGCAGACCTCCCTGAGCCCGCTCACAGAAACGTCACTTACTGTGGTGCGCATGACTGAGCGGGGACCCGAAGCGAACAGTTCACCCGGAACGGGGCAGTGGCGGCAGCCGCCGCCTGGACAGCCTGTTCGACCGGCGCAGCCGTACGGTCCCCCCGGACAGCAGGCTTTCGGTCCCGGCGGGCCCGCACCCGGGCAGCCGGCCCCCGGTCCGGCCTACGGCCGCCCGCAGGAAGCCACCCGCGTGATGGGGACCGGCGGCTTTCCAGTGGCTCCGCCGCCCGGCCCGCCGCTGTCCGGCCCGCCGCCGACGCCGCCCCCGTCCGGCGGCAAGGGGAGCCGCGCGCCTCTCTGGGTGGCGCTGGCCGTGGTGCTCGCGCTGATCGCCGGCGGCATCGGAAGCGCTGTCGGGGTAGTGGCCACCCGCAGCTCCGACGACGCTGCATCCAAGGTGGTGGAGCAGGGCTCGCCGAGCGCCCCGATCACCACGCAGCCGCCGGTGGAGCCCGGTTCGGTGCAAGACGTGGCCGAGCGGACGCTGCCGTCCGTGGTGTCGATCGCCGTGCAGGCCGGGAGCCAGTCGGGTTCCGGATCGGGCGTGGTGCTGTCCGAGGACGGCCTCATCATCACCAACAACCACGTGGTTTCGGCGGGCGGCAACCGGCCCGCCGACGACGTGCTGGTCAGCTTCAGTGACGGCACTCGTTCGCGGGCCAGGGTGATCGGCGCCGATGCGATGTCCGACATCGCCGTCATCCAGTCCGAGAAGAAGGGCCTCACCCCGATCTCGGTGGGAACGTCCGACAACCTGTCGGTGGGCCAGGACGTGATCGCGATCGGCTCGCCGCTCGGTCTGGACGGCACGGTGACGACCGGCATCATCAGTTCTCTCAACCGTCCGGTGTCCACCGCCGGCGCCGACGGCTCGGTGGAGTCGGTGATCGACGCGATCCAGACAGACGCCGCGATCAACCCCGGCAACTCCGGCGGTGCACTGGTGAACTCCGTCGGGGCGCTGATCGGGATCAACACTGCGATCGCGACCCTCGGCGGCGCGGACCGCGCCACCGGTTCCATCGGTCTCGGTTTCGCGATCCCGGTGGACCAGGCGATGCGCGTCGCGAACCAACTCATCAAGGGCGAGCCGGTCACGCGGGCCAGCCTCGGCGTGAACGTGCGGCCGAGCCCGGACGCCGAACAGCCCGGCGCGGTGGTGTCCGAGGTGGTCCGCGGGGGAGCGGCCGAGAAGGCGAACATCCCCCAGGGGGCGGTGATCACCGCCGTCGACGACCGCAAGATCGCCTCGTCGGAGGCCCTGGTCGCGGCGATCCGGTCGCAGCGACCCGGTCAGACCGTGAAGATCACCTACACGCACCAAGGTCGGGAGCAGGTCGCTACCGTGACATTGGGGACGGCCTGAGTGCACGGAGAATCATCCGAGTCGGCACTCGCCGCACCGCCCACGACGAGAAGTAAGGACATCATGCTCGACGCCGAGGAAGTACAAGCCGACGCCGCCGCCCGCGCGGAGAGTCTCCGTGGTGAGCGCGAGGTGCTGCTCCGCGCCCTCGTCGTGGTGGTCGACGACCGCGCGGTCCACGGAGAGGACTCCACCGGGATCGGGCCGCTGGTCTGCGAGCTGCTGGAGGAGGGCCAGTTCCACGTCGACGCCACGGTAGCCGTGCCCGGAGACGAGATCGAGATCCGCAACGCGCTGAACACCGCGGTGATCGGCGGCGTCGACCTGGTGGTCTCGGTCGGGGGAGTGGGGGTCAAGTCGCGCGACGTGACTCCGGAGGCGACCGAGCCGCTGCTCGATCGCCGGCTCCGCGGCATCGAGGAGGCGTTGCGCAGTTCGGGGCTGTCGGCCGGCGCCACGGACGGTGGACTCTCCCGCGGCATGGCAGGCGTCTCCGGCCAGACCGTCGTGGTGAATCTGGCCGACTCGCGGGCCGCGGTCCGCGACGGCATGGCCACGCTGATCCCGCTGTCGCACTACATCATCGACCAGATCACCGAGTTCTGATCGCGGGGGACGCTGTCAGTGAACTCTCAGCCTTCCTCAGGCCGGGACGGCGTCGACGAGCCGGATTGGGCCAGAAAACGTCGACTAGATGCCGTCTTCGGCAAGACGCTTTCGGACGCATCCGGGGCTTCCGGTGACGATCCTCACAGTGCTCGCGACCGCGACTGGTACGAGCGGAATCGGCCCCCGCACCACGAATAGCCGCTGGCCAGGGCCTATATGGTTACGCGCATGGTGACCGGAAACGTTCGTTAATCGTCCGTTCATCGGCAGACACCGGGCCGTAACGAAGTTACTCGGCCGTCCGATAGCGTCGGCGCATCGGATCGGTTACGGTTCTCCTCGACAGGTCTACTTAGGGTCCTCCTAGGTACCGGCCTGGACAACGTCCCCGACTCCAACGAGGAGAACAACTATGCGCAAGAACCTCATGCGCAGCGCAGTGGTGGCCGCCTCGGTCGCTGCGATCGGCGCCACCAGCCTGATCGCCGGCACCGGTGCCGCCGACGCCGCCCGCCTGCCGAACGGTGCCAAGACCACCACCGGCATCGACGGCCAGAAGGTCACCATCAAGCGCACCGGTGAGAGCTCGCGTATTCAGCGGTCTGTTGCGAACAATGGTGCGGGCCGAGCTGCCGCAGTCTCCGGTACTTACAGCGCGTCCCTGAGCAAGGGAACAGGTTTGTTGACCGTCGGCTACCTCGTTGGCTGCCAGGTCGACATCGAGGGCCTCGAGCTCGGTATCAGCGGTGCGCTGAGTCTCGACGCGGCCTCGCTGAGCGGCGCTCTGACGATCCCGCTGAAGCCCGGTCAGGTTGCGGTGGTTTCAGGTGATGATCTGAAGCTGAAGAAGGGCAAGGGCACGGTTCTAGTGGACAGCTTCCATCTGAACGTTCAGCAGTGCGGCGGCTACGCCGCAGCTCGATCGTTCGTCAAGGTCCTTGCCGCGGACGGGTACTCGACCGATGACGACGCCCTGTCGGGTGACAGCGGGTTCGTGCAGTCGACCCTCTACGGCCGCCCGTTCAGCCTCGGTTGATCCATTACTCGCAGAAGGAACTGACGAACAATGAAGAGAATGAACAAGCGCGCGGCCGCGGGTGCTGCGGTGGCCGGTGCCGCATTGATCGCCGTGAGTGGCGTTACTGCGGGCACAGCCGAGGCCGGTAAGCTCCCGGGTGGTTTCAAGCAAAAGAACCTGGGTGACGGCAACTCGCTCTCCATTCGGTTGTATGACGAGTCTGTCCAGATCACTCGATCGGTTGCCAACAACCACTTTTCTCGCGAGGTCTTCGTTTCTGGCAAGGTGCGCGTCACCACTGCGGGCGATGTCAAGGGCGGCAATATCAATGTCGGTTATCTGGTCGGCTGCCAGGTGACTTTCGGTGCCGGTGCCGGTGCCGAGGGTGGCGTCGAACAGGGCCTGACCGAAGGTGCAACTCCTGAGCCGAGTCTCGGTGCAGACGCCGGGTTCAAGCTCGGGCCGGGTCAGGCCGGGTACCAGCCGGTGATCAGCGCCAAGGTTGGCGACGACGACGAGGTCACTAACAGCTTCAACTTCGGTAACGCACGGGGCGGGGTGGCCTACAGCCAGGAGCGATTCGGCGTAGATGGTTGCGCCGGGCATGCTTCGGCGGTGGCGAAGGTGACCGTCCGGGTCGCGACTGACACCTTTAAAGGCAATGTGACGCTGTACGGCAAGCCCTTCAGTCTTGGGTGAGCCGGTGGGACTCAGACGTCGGGCGGCCGCTGCCGTCATCGCAACACTGGCTGCCGTCGGCGTGACCGCAGTCGGGGTGGGCGCAGGGAACGCCGACGCTGGCAAGCTCCCGGGGGGCTCGTTCAGCAAGTCGTTGCCCGGTGGAGGGAAGGTCTCCATCCGACTCTTCAACGAGTCCGTTCGAGTGACGAATTCTGTGGCCAACAACCACTTTTCCCGAGAGGTCTTCGTCTCAGGAACGGCCAGGGTCCTCACATCCGGGGGGATCAAAGGTGGACAGGTGACGGTGGGCTACTTGGTCGGCTGCCAGCTTACGTTCGGTGCTAGTTCGTCGACCAAGGGCGGAGTCACCACTGACTCTGCAAAGCAGTTTGCAACTCCGGAGATCACTCTGCCGAATGGCGTGACCGTACCGCCGATCGAGACTCCGCTCGCCAAGTCGAGCGGTACGAGCGCAGGGGTCACGATCGGGCCTGGGCAGGCTGTGTTTCAGCCCGTCGTTCGCTTGAAGATCGACGACACTGTGGTTAACAGCTTCAACTTCACGGGTGCGCGTGGCGGGGTCGTTTACAGTCAGGAGCGTTTCGGCGTGGACGGCTGCGCAGGATTCGCTCAGGCGAGGGCTTTGGTCAACGTCAAGGTGTCGACCGACGAGTTCAAGGGCAATGTGACCCTGTACGGCAAACCGTTCAGCATCGGCTGATCTGCTCAGCACGAGGACCCGGAACCGGGCCGCCGTCTCTGTCGAGGCGACGGCCCGGTTTCTTTCGTCCTGGGGGAGAATGGCTCTCATGGGTGAGCCTCTCGCGACCGTCGACGTGAACCGGTACGACCCCGCGCATCGCGCCTGGGTCGCCGATGCCGTCGGCCGGATCAGAGCCGAAGCCAACCGGTCCGCCGACACGCACCTCATCCAGGTGCCGTTGCCCGCCGACTGGAACGTCGACCTCTACCTGAAGGACGAGTCGACGCATCCCACCGGATCCCTCAAGCATCGGCTCGCGCGCTCGTTGTTCCTGCATGCGCTGTGCAACGGGTGGATCCGCGAGGGCATGCCGGTGATCGAGGCGTCGAGCGGCTCCACCGCGGTCTCCGAGGCCTACTTCGCGCGGATGATCGGCGTGCCGTTCGTCGCGGTGATGGCCGAGTCGACGAGCCGGAACAAGATCGAGCTCATCGAACGGCAAGGCGGCCGGTGTCACCTGATCGCCGATCCGAGCCGGGTGTACGACGTCGCCGAGCAGCTCGCCGCCGAGAACGGCGGACATTACATGGACCAGTTCACCTACGCGCAGCAGGCGACGGATTGGCGCGGCAACAACAATATCGCCGAGTCGATCTTCGAACAGCTGTCGTTGGAGCGCTTCCCGGAACCGGAGTGGATCGTGGCGACGGCCGGGACGGGAGGCACCTCGGCGACCATCGCGCGGTATCTGCACTACACGGGTCGGCGGTCCGGCGTGTGCGTCGCCGACCCGGAGAACTCGGCGTTCTTCCCGGCCTGGCGCGACGATGAGTGCCGGACGCGCACGGCAGTCGGCTCGCGGATCGAGGGGATCGGCCGACAGCGCGTGGAACCGAGCTTCCTGGGCAGTGCGATCGACCGCATGATGTCGGTGCCCGACGCCGCGTCCATCGCCGCCGTCCGGCATCTGGAGACGCTCATCGGGCGGCGGGCCGGCGCGTCCACCGGGACCGGACTGTGGGCGGCGTACCGGATCATCGCCGAGATGGTTGCCGCGGGGCGGCGCGGCAGCGTCGTCGCGCTGCTCTGTGACCCGGGGGAGCGCTACCTGGACAAGTACTACTCGGACGAGTGGGTGACGCAGGCCGGTCTGGACCTGGCCCCGTATCAGGAGCAGTTGGCGCACTTCTTCGGCACCGGTGCGCTGAGTTGAGGACGGCGGCTCAGCGAGCGAGTGGGACATCCTGTTCGGCACGGACCGCTTCGCCGCGCAGATGCGGCGCGACGAGTGCGCCGAGCAGCAACACCACGGTGACGCCGATGATCACCGAGCCGATGCGCGTCATCCCGGCGTCGTCGAACCGGCCCCCGGTGATCAACGCCAGGATCGCCACCGCGAGGTTCGCGCCGACGAACATCATGGTGCGGTACATGCCGATCGCCATGCCCACCGCCTCGGCCGACGACGCCGCGTTCACCAGGTTCTGGTTGGCGATGTTGTAGAGACCGTTCGGGACGCCGAGCGCACCGGCGACCACCACGAGTACCCACACCGGTGCCGAGGTCTTCTCGAAGAAGGTCACCCCGATCCCGGCGCCGAGCAGGGCGAGCCCGGCCGCGAGGAGAGTGATCCGCGCACCGAACCGGCGGAAGATCACGGTGCCGCCCAGGGTGGCGACCACCCCGATCGAGGCGAGCGGGAGCATGATCAGTCCCGCCTGAGTCGGGGTCATGCCGCGCACCTGCTGGAGCCACTGCGGGATCCCGAAGAACGTGAGATAGAACGTCACGTACACCCCCACCACCCGGATCAGCGTCCACCGCAGCGGTGCGTTGGCCCGCAGTTCCCGGACGTGCAGGAAGGGATCGTCGACGTGCAGTTCCACCGCGACGAACACCGCCAGTGCGACCAGGGCCGCCAGACCGACCCACCAGGCGGGCGCGCCGCGCAGGGAGATCAGGAAGAACATCGTCGGGGTCAGCGTCGCGACGAAGAGCACGGCACCGAGCAGGTCGAAGGCACGCAGCGTCTTGGCGACGCCGCCCGCCGTCCCGGTCCGGTTGCCGACGTCGCCGACGTCGACCGCCATGATCGCGGCGGCGCTGAGCAACACCATCGGGAAGTTGACCCAGAGGATCGCCTGCCAGCCGAACGCCCCCACCAGCAGCCCGCCCAGCGTGGGGCCCAGCGCGGCCGTCGACTGGCCGGTGATCACCAGGGCGGTGATCGCGTGCCGGGTGCTGCGCTGATGTCGTTCGCCGTCACCGCGGATGATGGTCATCGCGTTCGGAGTGTGCACCGAGATCCCGGTGCCGATCACGGCGTAGGCGGCGATCAGCCAGCCGATCGACGGAGCGAGCATACCGATGGTGGCCCCGAGGCCGGTGAGCGCGAGACCGGCGACGAACACCCGGCGAGCGCCGAACACCGCCCCGAAGCGGCCGGCCATCGGGGCGCACACGGCGGTGGCGATGTACATCGCGGAGATCACCCACGAGGTGCTCTCGCCCGAGGCGAAGTGCACCGAGATCGCGACCGTGCCGATCGAGATCATGGTCGCGTTCAGCGGTTGCAGGACGGTGCCGGTCGCGGCGCCGCCGACGACGGAGAACGGGACGGACTTCCCGTGGGTGTCGGAATCGTGGCCCGGGGCGGCGTCGGCCACCGGCCGATCTGGCGCCACCGAGCGCGGGGTCAGTCGCGTGCGAAGACGTCGAGCTGGGCGCCCAGCTCGGCGAACAGCGCGCGGTTCAGTTCGAACGCACGACGGACCTCGTCGACCACGCGCAACCGGTCCTGCGGGGACAGCGCGTCGCCGACCGCATCGAGCTTCTCGCGGTAGACGTCCTTGTACGGCTTGTTCTTGCCGATCTCGGCGAAGTCGTAGAAGGCCAGACCCCGACCGTTGAGATCGAAGGTGCGGTTGAGCAGCGCGCCGACCGCCTGACCGCCGGACAGATCGCCCAGGTACCGGGTGTAGTGGTGGGCCAGGTACAACCCGCCCCACGAGGCGGACGCGGCGATGGCCGCGGCGTACGCGGCGGCGGCCTCCGAGTCGGTGTCCACCGGCTCACCGGGCGCCCAATGCGCCAGGTCGTCGTCGATGGCCGCGGTGCGCTCGAGACCGGCGTCGATCAGCGGTCCGGCGATCGGATCGCCGGTGAGTTCCCGGCCGAGCGTCTCCAGCGTCGCGTACACGGGGCGCAGCGCGCGAAGATACGCGACGTAGCCGGCCTCGTTGACTTTGCCTCCGAGGAGCCTCTCCATGAACAACGAGTGCTCGGCCTGGTCGTGCTCGGCGGCCGAGCCCTGCTTCATCGCCGCCGACAGCGACAGGTCGGCGAGTTCGACGGGGGTCGTGGTCATAGTCGTGCTCCTGAGATCGTCGGGGCGCGATGGCGACACCCCCCTCAACGGCAAGGGTAGCCCGGACCGCACAAGGCCGTTGTCTGCACCCCTCGGTGCAGACAACGGCCTTTCGTGGGCCCGGGCCCGCGGCTCAGCGCGAGTGACGCCCGGGACCGTCTGCCGGCGGGTACTGACCCGGCGCCGGGTTCGGCGTCGGCGGCAGTCCGCCCAGCGGCTCGCCCACGGCCGGCGCGGCGGGGCGGGCGGCGGACAGCAGGTCGCGGATCTCGGCGAGGAGGCCGACCTCGGTCTGCTCGGCTTCCTCCTCCGCCGACGCGTCACGGCGGGCGGCGGCCAACTCGTTGAGCTTGTTGTAGGGCACGATGATCAGGAAGTAGACCACCGCGGCGACGATCAGGAAGTTGATCGTCGCGGCGATCACTTGACCGATGTCGATCGTGGTCGCCGGCGCACCGTCCTTGATCTGCCAGGCCAGGCCACACACCTGCACGGCCGCCGACTGTTCCGAGTCGGCACCGGTGGTCATCGTCTGACCGCAGTCCTGACCTGTGGGGATCGCCGCGAGCAGCGGGCTGATGATGTGATTGGTGAACGCCGTGACGATCGCCGTGAACGCTGCTCCGATGATGACGGCGGTGGCCAGCTCGACCACGTTGCCGCGGAGGATGAATTCCTTGAAACCCTTGAGCATGGGTCGACCTTAACGCAGTTCGCCCCGGTCAGTGCGGTAACAGCGGCACCCTCAATGCAGAATCAGGGTCAAGGCGGTGGCGAGTCCGGCCCCGGCGACGGTCCGCGCCGGACCCTCCGCCATCGCGAGCAGCACCGGTGACGAACCCGCCGGACCGGACTTCGGCTCGGGGGCGGCAGGCACCGCGACCACCGCGCGGGTGGCCAGCACACGGGCCTCCTCGTCGAGTACGTCCACCACATCCCCGGCGCGCAGCAGCCCGGCGACCGCCGGATCGGCGGTGCGCACAGGCACCAGGCGCGCGCGGGGATCTCCGGTCAATGCGGCGGGCAGGCGGGAGGAGAGCAGTCGGCCGGCGGTGAGCGCCTCGCCCGGTGCCACCGCCCCGGCGAGACGGCCGCCGACGGCCTGGCCCGGCTCCCGGAGAACGCCGGGCAGAGCCGCGCCTGCGGGCACCTGACGCACGCGGACGTCGTCGTCGTGCACGACGACGCCGGGCCGCAGCTGGTGCGCCGCGACCAGCACCGACTCGGTGCGCTCGCGCGCGTGACCGGTCACCGCGAGTGCGGCGGCGGCGATGAGCAGTAGGACGGCGAGGCCGCGTCGCACGACGACGGCCCGCGGGCGCGGCAGGTCGGTGAGCGTGATCATGCCTGGACGCTATCGGCGTTCGCCGTGCGGTGGGCGACGCCGTCCACAGGCTCGTCGTGCCGCGGCCGAGTTGTCCACAGGACTTCGGCGCGCCGCCCCGGTTACGTGGCGCGGGTGTCCAGTGCCACGTCGCGCTCCCGCGGCGGGGGACCGGTGTAGGTCTCCCAGAAGGTCGCCCCCTGGATGCCGAGCGGCTTCGGGTCGAACACCGGATCCAGGCCCTGCTTGCGCTGACGCTCGTAGTCGCGGAGGGCCTTGAGCGCGGGCACCTGGATGATCACGATCGCGATCAGGTTGAGCCAGGCCATGCTTCCGACGCCGATGTCGCCCAGGGTCCACGCGTCTTTGGCCTCGGCCACGGATCCGTAGACCACCGACGCCAGGATGAGGGCCTGCAGGACGATGGTCAGGTTCTGTCCGACGGTGCTCTTCAGCGCCGGGATGTAGGTCTTGGCCGCATCGCCGAGCATGAAGCGCAGGTTCACCTCGGCCATGTAGTAGTAGGCCACGATCGTGGTGAAGCAGAAGAAGATCAGCGAGATCGCGACGAACGACGCTCCCGCGCCGCTCCACATCGTGTCGAACCCGGTCTGCACGTAGCTGGAACCGACTTCGCCCTGGACGTAGGGGGCGGCGGCGGGGCCGGTGTGCATGATGCCGCCGGCCTCCGATTCGTCGTTGAACACCCGGTACGCGCCCGTGCACAGGATCAGGAAACCGGTCGTCGAGCACACGAACAGCGTGTCGATGTAGACGGCGAAGGACTGCACCAGGCCCTGCTTGGCGGGATGGCTCACCTCGGCGGCCGCCGCAGCGTGCGGGCCCGTGCCCTGACCGGCCTCGTTCGAGTAGAGGCCGCGCTTGACGCCCCACATGATCGCCGAACCGATGATCGCGCCGAACGCGGCGTCCGCGCCGAAGGCGCTGGAGAAGATCAGCCGGATCACTTCGGGAACCTGACCCGCGTTGAACAGCACGACGATGATCGCCAGGAGGATGTAGAGCGCGGCCATGAACGGAACGACGAACGCGGCGAAAGCCGCGATTCGCTTGACCCCGCCGATGATGACGAAGCCGAGCACCAGCGCGACGATCACGCCGACCACCCAGGTGGTCGCACCCCAGGCGTTGTTCGCCGAGTCGGCGATGGAGTTCGCCTGGATGTTCGGGAGGAGCAGGCCGCAGGCGATCAGGGTCACGAAGGCGAAGATCCAGGCGTAGACCTTGAACAGGCTGCCGGCGCGGGTGTGCGCCATCGCCTTCTTGATGTAGAAGGCCGGGCCGCCGCGGTACTCGCCGGTCACCGGATCCGGGGTCTTGTAGATCTGGCCGAGCGTGCACTCGACGAACGACGTCGAGGCGCCGAGGAAGGCCACGATCCACATCCAGAAGAGTGCGCCGGGCCCGCCGAAGGCGATCGCGGTGGCCACGCCGACGATGTTGCCGGCGCCGACACGGCCGGCCAACGACACCGCCAGCGCCTGGAACGACGAGATTCCCTGCGGGGACGATTCGCCCTTCACGATCAGCTGGACCATGTTCTTGATGTGTCTGACCTGCAAGAATCTGGTGATCACCGAGAAGTAGACGCCGGCTGCGAGCAACAGGTAGACGAGCCACTCGCTCCAGATGTATCCGTTGACGGTGTCCAGGAAATCAGTCATCGCTTCTCCGTGTTTCGGTCCTGGGCCTGTGAGCCCGGTCAGGTTTCGAAGTGTGACACACCGCGCATTACGTGCGGGTTACTTCGCGGTACAACCTCCGTCGCCTGGCACTCGGAATGCGCGAGTGCCAACAGCGGTTACAATCAAGGCCAGTCTTTTGAACTCCGGAGGTATCCCTGTGCCCACGTACAGCTATGCGTGCACCGACTGTGACAACAAGTTCGACGTCCAGCAGTCCTTCTCCGACGATTCGCTGACGACCTGCCCGCAATGCGAGGGCAAGCTCCGCAAGCTCTTCAACTCGGTCGGCGTCGTGTTCAAGGGCAGCGGCTTCTACCGCACCGATTCGCGTTCCGGTTCGGGTTCGCTGCCCTCGGGGGACAGCAAATCGTCCTCGTCGAGCAGCGACTCGTCGTCGAACAGCACCTCCTCGACCAGTGCGTCCTCGACCAGCGCGACGTCGAACGGTGCCTCGTCGTCGAGCAGCACCGCTGCGCCGGCCGCGGCGTCCTGACCCGCGCAGATCAGCGTTCGACCGGCTCGAATTCGCCGGTCGGGGTGAGGATCCAGTCGACGCGGACGTCGTTCTCGTCTTCGGGCAGTTCGCCGTCGACCACCTCGGCGTCGTGCACGACGGCGACGATCTGCCCGGGCATCCCGGCGAGCGTGCGGTCGTAATAGCCGGCGCCGCGGCCCAGGCGCACGCCGCGCCGGTCCACCGCCACCGCCGGGACAAGGATCAGTTTCGCGTCGACCAGCGCGTCCGGGTCGAGCCGGATGCCCTGCGGCTCGAGGAGATTCCACCGGCCTTCTTCGAGGTGCTTCTCGCCCCGGTAGACCCCCCACTGCAGTCGTTGCGGTTCGCCTTCGGGCACGATCGGGAGCAGCACGCGCAGTCCCTGGTCGAGCAGCGCGTCGAGCATCGCGGTGCCGCCGGGCTCGCGGCGGGTCGCGACGTACGCGGCGACGGTGTCGCCCTCGTTCACCTCGACGGGCAGCGCGTACATCGACACGGCGAGCTCGCCGATGGCCTGCGACAGGATGAACGGGCTCATGGCGTCGCGGGCGGCGAGCAGTCTGCGGCGGAGCGCGTCCTTCTCGACGGTCATCTCGGCGGGTCCCTTCGTTCGCGCCGGCAGTGGAGCGTTCCGGCAAGGCGATTGCCAGGGCTCCTTGACGATACTGCCAGAATCGGGCAGTAAGGTGCCCCTCATGTCGCAGTCGAAAATCCCCCACACCGCGGTGGTTCCGGCGGCCGGGCTGGGAACCCGCTTCCTGCCGGCCACCAAGACGGTGCCGAAGGAGTTGCTCCCGGTGGTCGACACGCCCGGGATCGAGCTCGTGGCCGAGGAGGCCAAGTCCGCCGGCGCCGAGCGGCTGCTGATCATCACCTCGCCCGGCAAGGACGGCGTCGTCGCGCACTTCGTGGAAGATCTGGTCCTGGAGCACACGCTCTCCTCGCGGGGCAAGGAGGCGATGCTCGCCAAGGTCCGCAACGCGCCGTCGTTGCTGGAGGTGGCCTCGGTGGTGCAGGACAAGCCGCTCGGCTTGGGGCACGCGATCGGCTGTGTGGAGGCCGAGCTGAGCGACGACGAGGACGCCGTCGCGGTGCTGCTGCCCGACGACCTGGTGCTCCCGGGCGGCGTGCTGACCAAGATGGCGGAGGCTCGCGCGCAGTACGGCGGCAGCGTCCTGTGCGCCATCGAGGTGAACGACGCCACCATCAGCGCTTACGGCGTGTTCGACGTCGCCGATGCCGACCCGGTCCCCTCGACGGGCTCGGGGAACGGGGGCCCGGACGTCAAGCGGGTCAAGGGCATGGTCGAGAAGCCGCCGGCGGACCAGGCGCCGTCGAACCTGGCCGCGGCCGGCCGGTACATCTTGGACCGCAAGATCTTCGACGCGCTGCGGGAGATCACCCCGGGCGCGGGCGGCGAATTGCAGATCACCGATGCCATCGCGCTGTTGATCGAGCGGGGCGAGCCGGTGCACGTCGTCGTGCATCGGGGCACCCGGCACGACCTCGGGAATCCCGGGGGATACCTCAAGGCGGCCGTCGACTTCGCCCTCGATCGGGACGACTACGGTCCCGAACTCCGTGAATGGCTGCAGGAGCGGCTGGGGCAGTAGGCGGCGGGCCGGTTCCGCGCGCCTGCCCGGCCGCGCGGTGAGCGTTGATTAACCTCGAACCAGCAGGCCGTCGACGCCGGGAACGCCCGGCGGTGAGGAGTAGACATGCGCTCGGTGCAGGACCAGTTGTCTCTGGTGGCCGCTTCGGTGGTGGCCCCGCGACCGGTCCAGGTGGCCATCTCCGAGGCGCAGGGGCTGCTCTGTGCCGAAGAAGTGGTGACTACCGCGCCGCTGCCGAGCTTCGATCAGGTGGCCGTCGACGGATACGCGGTCCGGGCGGTGGACGTGACGCTCGCCGGTCAGGAGGCGCCGGCCGAGATGGCCGACCTGGACACGGCGGGCATCGAGGTTTCGCGGCCCGGCGACGGCGACGAACTGGTGGTCCACCTTCCGGTGGTCGGCGACGTCGCCGCCGGTTCGCGCACGCCGATCCGGTTGCAGCCGGGCCAGGCCGTGCGCGTGCAGACCGGCGCTCCCATGCCGACGCTCGCCGACGCCGTGGTGCCGTTGCGCTGGACCGACGGCGGCGATCAGCGGGTGATGATCGGGCACGGCGTGGACACCGGCGACTACGTCCGCCGGGTCGGCGACGATGTGCAGCCCGGCGACGTCGCCGTCCGCGAGGGCGAGGTGATCGGGCCGGCGCAGGTGGCGCTGCTGGCCGCGGTCGGCCGCGCGCGCGTGCTGGTGCACCCGCGCCCACGGGTCGCGATCATCTCCGTCGGCGACGAACTGGTCGACATCGACCGCGACCCCGGACCCGGGCAGGTGTACGACGTCAACAGCTACGGGCTGGCGGCCGCGGCGCGCGACGCCGGCGCCGACGTGCACCGCGTCGGTGCGGCCCTGCGCGACTCCGAGCGCCTCCGCGAGGTGGTGGAGGCACAGCTGATCCGCTCGGAGATCGTGGTCCTGTGCGGTTCGGTCGGTGGCGAGGCGTCGCGGGCGGTGGTGGAGGCGCTCAGCGACCTCGGCGACCTGGAGATCTCTCGGATCGCCATGCACCCGGGCTCGGTCCAGGGCTTCGGGCTGCTCGGCCGTGACGAGATTCCGACCTTCTGGCTGCCGGCCAACCCCGTGAGCGCGCTGGTGACCTTCGAGGTGATGGTGCGGCCGCTCATCCGGATCGCGCTGGGCAAACGCCAGCCGATGCGGCGCACGGTGTCGGCGCGGACCGTCGGTCCGATCGTGTCGGTGGCCGGGCGCACCGGGTATCTGCGCGGGCAGCTGATGCGTGACGAGCGGTCGGGCGAGTACCTGGTCCAGGTGATCGGCGAATCCGACAGCGGCACTTCGCATCTGCTGGCCGAGCTGGCGGACGCGAACTGCCTCATCGTCGTCGACGAGGACACCGAGGAACTGGAGACCGGGGATCGCGTCGAGGTCATGTTCCTGGCCCAGCGCGGCTGATCCCCGCCTAGACTCCATTCATGCTCCGATGGCTGGTCGACTCGCCGACCCATCCCGGATGGCCGGCGACGCTCGGGCCGCTCCGCGTCGAGGCGGGCGTGCTGACGGTGCGCCCGATTCGGGCCCGGGACGCGCGCGAGTGGAGCAGGCTTCGCATCAAGAACCAGAACGAGCTGATGCCGTGGGAGCCGACCGGGATCGGCGCGTGGAGCCGGCGGCACCAACCGTCGTCGTGGGCGCCGCTGAACTCCATCCTGAGGGCGGAGGCCCGGCGCGGGACCGTGCTGCCGTTCGTGATCGAGGTGGACGGGGCGTACGCGGGGCAGTTGACCGTCGGCAACATCCAGCGCGGCGCGGTGCGCAGCGCCTGGATCGGCTACTGGGTGGATTCCGGCTTCAGCGGGCAGGGCGTCGCGACCGGCGCGGCGGCCCTCGGGGTGGACCACTGCTTCGGCCCGGTCGGACTGCATCGGCTCGACGCCACCGTGCAGCCGGACAACGCCGGCTCGCAAGCGGTGTTGCGCAAGCTCGGATTCCGGGAGGAGGGCCTGCTCAAGCGGTACATGGATGTGAACGGCCGGTGGCGCGACCACCTGCTGCTGGCACTCACGGTCGAAGAGGTGGTCGAGACCGCGGTGGACACTCTGATCCGTGGCGGTCGTGCGTGGGCGGTGAACTGAGGCCGGGGCGTCTGCTGACGACACCGGCCGCCTGCGCTCCGCCGAGGGCATATTGCCCTCCGTTCCGCTGAGGCGGCCGGTGTCGTCCGCCCGGCCTGAGAATTCCCCGAGTGCGCGGCGCGCCTGAATCGTCTGTGCGGCACGGGGATCTAGTGTCGTTTCCTGGGGAGTTCGATCGTCGAACGCCCGTCGGCCTGGAGGAGGGAGCGTCACGCCATGAACTCATCGATCCTGTGGATCTTCCTGATCGCGGCGTGGCTGTTCATCCTGTTGCCGATGGTGCTGCGCGGTCGACCGGAGGTCAAGAAGACCACCGAGGCCGTGGCCAACACCCGGCTGCTGCATCGTGGCGGTTCGGCCGCGGCGGCGCGTCGTCGTGCCGGGCGCCACCCGAGCGATCCGAAGTACGTGCGCACACCTGCCGAGCCCGTCTTGAAGCGGGCGGAGCCCGAGGAGGCTGACGTGCCCGAGAATGACGCCGACCAGAACGATGCTGCTCGGGATGACGCCGACGTGATCGACGCCGACGGGATCGACGCCGACGTGATCGAGGCCGTCGACGCCGAGACGGAGGTCGAGGTGACCGACGTGATCGACGCCGTGTCGGACGACTTGGACGCGGACGACGACCTGGACGCGGACGACGACCTGGACGCGGAGGCCGAGTTCGAGGAGGGCGAGGACGCCGACGACGAGGGCGGCGCGGACGACGACCTCGAGGACCACGACGAGTGGGACGAGCTGGACGACTTCACCCCGATCGACGAGGAGCTGCCGGTCCGCAAGACCGTCGAGCGGCCCTCGCGCGAGGAGCGCGGTCGCGGGGTGTACACGCCGGACAGGATCGCCGAGCGGGATGCCAAGCGGTATCGCGATCGTCGTCGTACGTCTGCCGGTCTGATCGCGGCGACCGTGCTGGCCGTGGCGAGTTGCTTCTTCTGGCAGCCGTACGGATTCATCGCGGCAGCGGCCATGGTGGTACTGCTGGGCCTGTACCTGTTCTTCCTGCGCCGTACGGCGCTCGCCGAACAGCAGTTCCGGGCGCAGCGGGCGGCCCGGCTGCGCCGGCATGCGGCCGAAGACGAGCGGCTGCGTCGCGAACAGGAGGCGCAGCTGCCGGTGCGTGGTACCGCCCGTGCGCGGCGCCGTCCCGGCGGCATGATCGTGCTGGAGCTCGACGACGAGGATCCGTCGTTCGACCACCTGCCCCTCTACGATTTCACCTACGCCTCGTCGGCCGATACCGTCGACGACGAATACCGACACGCGGGATAAGGGGAGCAGCATGAGCGACGAGTGGTACTACGACGTCTCCACCGGCGAAGTGAGCAAGGGCAAGGTGCCGAACGCGCTGAACCGGATGGGGCCGTACCCGGACGAGGCCACCGCACGTCGCGCCCTGGAGATCGCCGCCGAACGCAACGCGACCGCCGACGCCGAGGACGAGGACGACTAGGTCTTCGACCGCGGCGGCACAGCGCTTTCGAGGCTTCACGCCTCTTTCGAGAACCCCGGGGTCAGTCGTCGACGGCCGCGGGGTTCTCTGCTATCCACTCCTGGGACGCGGTGACAGCGCGGTGCAGCGCGATGCGCTCGCCGACGTAGGTGGCGGGTGCGCCGAGCAGCGGTATCCAGCCGAGGTGGCGGAAGATCGCCGGGGCTTGAGGTCGTGCTGAGAGCGAGGCCTCCAGCTTCCGCAGCCACATCGCCATGTCCCAGAGGCCCTTGACGACGGCCTTGAGCAGTCCGGCGCCGGACTCGGGGAACTCGCGCGGAGCATCGTGCTCGAGGTCGGTGCCGTCGACGTCGCGCCCGAAGAGGACCGCGCCGAGCATGGCGATCTGGTCGCTGCGGCTCAGGACGCCGTAGACGCGGCCGACCGCCAGCACCATCAGCGCCTGGCTCGCCGCGCCGAGCAGGGTGCCGACGGGGAGCTTCTTGGTCCAGGCCCCGAACATGCCGGGGAAGGCGACGGCGACGGTGTTCAGCGAGCCGACGCGCTTGACCCACCATTCGGCGCGTTCTTGAAGGGTCAGCTTCTCCCAGCCGGCGGTGCCGGGCCAGTCGGCGACGTTGAGCGCGGTGGCGGCCAGGTCGGCCGTCGAGGTCGGGATCGCGTCCCACCAGCGGCGCCCGAAGGTGCGGGGTTTCAGGTCGAAGGGATCCGACCGGGTCAGAATGTCGAGGATCGGGTCCGCGACCGCCGCAGTGTGGTCGAGGAGCTTCGCGATCTCGGCGTCGTTCATGGCCATGGCTCACCACCGTACCGGTGCCCGCGGCGCCCCGGATTGGGCGACACCGGGACCGCTGCTAGACTGATCTCCGGTTCACTCACGGTGTTCCACGGGGCTATGGCGCAGTTGGTAGCGCGACTCGTTCGCATCGAGTAGGTCAGGGGTTCGATTCCCCTTAGCTCCACCAGAACAAGCAGGTCAGACCGCCTCACCCGGCACACGGGTGGGGCGGTTTTCTGCATCAGGTACCGGTAACTCACCGGAAACGATCGGGGCGAGCCGGTCCAGAACATGCCGGACATCGCCGGTCACCTTCTTGCGTTGCACGTAGTGCTTGCGCGCGATGTCCGGTGACGTGTGCCCCAACTGCTCGGCGGCGGCCTCCATGCCGACTTCGTCCGCGAGGATTGTCGCCACCGTCTTGCGGAACGTCTTCGGCGATACCCAATCGAACATGTCGGCCGGACCATCCGGCTTCCCATCCGGGACATAGACGACGGTGCTGCGGGCATCGCGGAATTGCCTTCGGGTATTCGCTGTGGTGCGGGGACCGCCGTCGCGCGACGGGAACACCAGCCCCAACTCGTTCGACGGCAGATCCCGGGCTCGTTGGCGCTGCAAGGCGGCGACCATGAAGTCGGGGACGATCAGCCAGTGCTGGCTCGTCGAAGTCTTCGGGCGGGGCTGGTACTCGCCGCGCTTGTTGATGGCGCCGGCGAGATACACCATTGTCGGCGACAAGTCGGTCGCCCACCGGATGTGCTCCCACTGGAACGCCAACACTTCGCTGATGCGGCCACCGGAGCCGATGAGGCAGTCGGCTAGATCGGGGAAGTCCGGGCCGCGTTTCGGGCCGAACCTGTTGGTGCCCGCCCGGGTCGCGATGCGAATCCGCAACTGCTGGAGCTCGTCGATCGTGAGGGCACGCGCCTCGTCTGGGGTCGAGCTTCTTCGGGTGGTGTCTCTGACCGGGTTGCGGGTCACGGCGTCGTGCTGCGCGGCGAGGGTGAACATGCCGGACAGGACGGTTCGGCACTGCCTGGATCGTGAGTCCGTGGCGACGGCGCGGAGGAAGGCGTCGAGGACGCCGACGGTCGACTCACGGATCTGGACGTTCCCGAGTCCGGGCAGGATATGCAGGTCGAGGAGCTCTCGGTCGTTGTCGAGTGTGCCGGCGGCGTAGTCGCCGGACTCCTTGCGGCGCGTGTACCAGTACTCGGCGAGGGCGCTGATCGTGGTCGAGGGTGTGAGTTCGACGGTGCCGCCGCTGCCGCTGGGCGCGGCGCGGTGGGTGAGTGCTTCGATGAGGGCGCGTTCGGCTTTCGCGCCGGTGGAGTGGAACCGAGTGACGATGCGAGTCTGGCCGTCGAAGTCGCGGTAGCGCGCGCGGGCGCGCCATCGGCCGGGCGCGACCTCGAAGCGGGTGATCCTCCCGCATGATCCGAGGGGGAGCGGTGGGCGTCCCATGTCAGGGGCAGTGGTCGACGACGTCGAGCCCGGAGACGCCCTTGGCTTCTAGGGTCGTCTGGATGGTCGCGAGGTCTTGGTGCTTGTTCCCGGCGTAGATCACGACGTCGCCATTGGTGAGGACTCGGCCGTCGTCACCCATCCCGGCGTCGCATACCGACTTAGCGAACGCCTTGTCGCCGTCGCCGGCCGGAGAGGTGCGGATCTGCCAGTTCTCGCCGCCCTGGACGCAGAAGGTCATCTGTTGTTCGGGGCTGCATTGGTAGCCGAGGGCTTCGAATGCGGCGATGACGGTGTCCTCAGTGGCTTTTGCCGCGGCAGTTGTCGTGGATTGACTGGCCGGGGCCGGAGCGTTCGCGGTAGGCGAGTTCGGCGTCCAACCGGTGTCGCGGTCGTCGTCGGAGCATCCCGCGACTGCGAGGACCGCGACAGCGGCTGCGGCGAAGGGGAGGTGTCGGAGGTTCATGTCGGGTGATGCCTTTCAGTTGGCGGGTTCTGGCCGGTCGGTGGTGAGGGCGCGGATCAGGCCGACGATGTGGGTGCGTTCGGCCGCGGTGAGCCGGTCGGTCGTCGCCGGCAACTGCACGGCGAGCAGCGACGGCTGGGTGGGGATCTTGATGCCGAGGGCCGCGGCGAACGCGAGGACGATGGTGTCTTCGCCGACGTCGAGCGCCTTGGCGAGGCCGGCGATGGTGTCGGTGGTCTTGGGCCATTCGCGGGGGCCGGCGGTGCCGAGGGAGGCGAGTTGCTGGTGGCTGACCAGGTTGCCCCCGGCGGCTGCGAGGGTGCGGTAGGACCAGCCGGTCTCTTCGCGGCGGGCGGTGATCAGGTCGGTGATGGTCGGGTGCTCGGTCATGGGCGGCCTTGTCGTCGTTGCCGGATCCGTCGCAGCCGGTTGACGAGCGTCGGGTTGTCGGCGAGGGCGGCCTCGGAACCGGCTTCCCGCTCGACAAACGGGCCTTGTCGACCGCACTCATCACCGGTGCGGCCGGCAACACGTCGGTCGGCGCGAAACCTGCTCGAGCGGCGTTGATGGCGTCGATGAACGGTTCGACCGGGCCGCCCTTGCCCTGGGTGAAGCACGACGGGTCGAAACTCGGATCGGGATCCCATCCGGGGCGGCCGTACACGCGCACCCGGACGACTTGGACGCCGAACGAGCCCTTGACCTGATCGACTCCTGCGATGGCGCCGAGGGGGATCACCCACGGTGACGACTTCTTCAAGTGGCCTTGTGCGGTGAAGCCCTTGTGCGTGAGCGTGAGTGTTCCGGCCTGCTTGTCGAGAACTGCGGTGCAGTTCGTCCCTTCGTACGTGATCATGCGCCCGGCACTATCCGGTGGCGGGTGTCAGGAGTTCACGAGTTGGCTGACTCGTTGGAAGCTCACCCCGATCACGTTCCCGATGTCTCGGAGTGGGACGCCGGCCGCGCGTAGGGTCTTCGCGACGGAGGTGGATGCTTCGATCGCTTCGGCCTCGGCGGCTTTCGCTGCGGCGCGGGTTCGCGCGATCCGTTCGGCCTCGGCGGCAACGTCGAGGCCGCCAACCTCGACGTGGATGTCGAGGGTGAAGGTCGACGGTGCGACGTCGGCGGCGGTGCAGATGAGGTCGCGGGCCTCGCTGGCGATGTCGCTGTATTCGCGGGTCTGAGTGAGGATTGGTTCGCCGTCGAAGGTGTCGCGGATGGCAGGTACTGCGATCATCCACCAGCCGTCGGAATGGGTGACGTCGACTCGGTATGTGGTGGTGTTCATGGTTGGTGTCTCCTTTGGAGGTTCGGGGTCGGTTTGGGGCGGGTGACAGGGTCCGCCCCTCAACTGCCCGCTACTTCGGGCAGTTGGCCTGGCAGTCCTCGATGGCTTTGAGGATCTTCCGGAGGACGCCGGGGCTGATCTCCCGGTGGCCGTCGGGGACAGTGACCGGGACGCGTCCGTGGGGGCACCGGTAGGTGGCGTGGCTGCCCTTGCCGTCGGTCCGGGTGAACCCGGCCTTCTTGAGCCGCTTGACGGTGGTCCGGGTCGGTTCGCTCGCGATCATGCGCTATTCTAGCGCACTAGAACAGAAATGTCTAGCCGATTGACAAGTAGGTTCTATCTGACTAGAACTGCGATATGAGTAAGGGTAAGCAGACCACCATCACGCATACCGGATCGCCAGCCGCTACGAAGGGCTGCCGACTCGCGAGAATGCCACCGCTATGCGCAATCGGATCGGCACCCCCCGGGTCCTGGATGTGATCATGGGAGTTTCTCGACAACCCTGACGCACACACCACGGGACCCATGTCAGAGCCTCCTGCTGACGTTGCCGATTGCGGGATCGACCCTGTCGCTGCCACCGCGCGGGGGTCACCGCCCGGACCAACCGCAGTCCGAACACTGTGATCGCTGCGAGCCTGACCGTCGCCGAGATCATCCTGGACCCGCTCTCACCGGAACCAGTTCGCGTGGGAGATTGGACCCATGGCTTCTCCACAAGCGCTCAGTGAGAACGATCGCCGGGTGGTCGCCGCGTGGGCCGCCGACTGCGCGGAGCGTGTCCTCGCGTTGTTCGAGGCCGAGGCTCCCGACGACGGCCGAGTGCGCGACGGCATCGAGCGCACACGCGCGTTCAGCCGTGGCGAACTCGACGCGGCGGGTGAGATCCGCCGACGATTCGTCGCCGGTCGTGCGGCTCAGTCGGCGAGGTCTCCGGCTGCGGTGGCCGCGGCTCGAGCTGCCGGGCAGGCGTCGGGCGTCGCCCACATGGGCGCGCATGCGCTGGGAGCCGCCGCTTATGCGGCGAAAGCGGCCGCACTCGACGCAGCCGACCAGGAGGCCGCCCGCCGGGACGAGGTGCACTGGCAACTCGATCACATGACGTCGGAAGTCCGCGCTGCGCTGGCGCGTCTGCCCTTGCTCGGGGAGGACTCGTCGGGTCCGTTGGGCACGGGTCTGCTGTCGTCTGGGGTCCTCGCCGTGACGATCCGGGAGATTCAAGCGGAGCTGTCACGCACCACCGGCACAACGTGACCGGCACTGTGATCCCGCTGATGTTTGGGTGAGCGCCCCGTCGATGGTTGAGTGAGCGCAGCCCTTCGACGGGGCTCAGGAACCACCCTTCGACGGGGCTCAGGAACCACCCTTCGACCGGGCTCAGGAACCTCGAGTCGAAATTACCTCCTTCGTTGATTGAGCGAGCGCAGCGAGTCGAAATCCCGCCTCACCCGAGAAGCAGACACCGATCTTGTCGGACCCCCGTCGTAGAGTGACGTCAGACACAAAAGATGAACGGCACCAACGGCTCTACCAGCGGGAACAGCACTTCGGGGAGGTGAACATCGTGACCGTCAACGGCATCTCGTACAACGACGACGCCGCCCGGAGTGCGCCCAGCACCGAAGGTTTCGACACCGCCGGTTTCGACCCCGACACGGTGATCGCAGGCCTGTCACCAACACAGCTGTTGGCGGTGCAGACCGCCGCCGAGAATCGCCTCACCGCTGAGGCGCCGGCTCTGTTGGCTGGCGAGTCTGAGGACGGTCTGTTGGGGTTGCTTGACGCTCGTGAGCAGTGCCGCCGCCGCGCCGAAGTGTTCGATGCCGCCCTGTACGTCGAGGTCTCGGACCGGGGCGTGTACCGCACCGCCGGGCATATCTCGGTTCATCAGTTGTACGCGTTCGGGCTGCGTCTGGGGGCCGGTGAGGCCCGCCGACGCCGGGTCACCGCCGAGGGCATCGGCGCGATGGGCGCCCTGACCGGCGAACGCCTCGAACCTCGCCTGACGGCGACCGCGACGGCGGTCGCGGACGGAGACGCCGGCGGCGCGCACGTCGCCGCGGTCACCGAGATCATGGACAAACTCCCCTCGGCGGTCACTCACGATCAGCGCGTCAAAGCCGAAGCGATGCTCGCTGATGCGGCGCGGCGTCTGGACCCGGCCGCGGTCACCGTGGTCGGTAACCGGATCCTGGCGTGGCTCGACCCCGACGGCACCCTGGCCGACGACCACGACCGGGCCCGTCGGCGTACGTTCAACCTGCAGCCGCAGAACCGGCAACTGATGAGCAAGGTCCGGGCGCTGCTCACCCCGGTGCTGCGCGCGAAGTTGGAGGTGGTCTTGCATCAGTGGGCCACCACCGGGATGAACAACCCCGACGACCCCGACTCCCCCCGCGGCGCCGCCGACCAACCCGGCCTCGACCCCGCCGTCCTGGCAGCTGCGGCAGAGCGGGACACCCGCACGCTCGGGCAGCGTCAGCATGACGCCCTCCAAGCATTGTGCGACTGGGCCCTCGCGCTGGCCGGGCAACCCGCACCCACCCGGATCCCCTCACAAGTCGTGGTCACCGTCACCGACGAGGACCTGGCCCGGCAAGCTGGGATCGGCTGGACCGCCACCGGCACCCGCATCCCGGTGTCTGATCTGGTGCAGTTCGCCGCCGACACCATCCCGTATCTGGCAGTGTTCTCCAAGGCCACCGGACAAGTTCTCTATTTGGGGCGCGCGAGCCGGTTCGCCACCGCGGCGCAACGGTTGGCGTTGTTCGCCCGCGACCGGGGCTGCACCGCGCCGGGCTGCACCGTCCCGTTCATCCGCACCCAAGCCCACCACATGCCCGATTGGACCGACGACGGTGTCACCGACCCTTCGACTCCGCTCAGGACAGGTATCGATCGTCTGGGTGGGGCGTGCGGACGGCACAACCGCATGAACGGCAAGACTGCCGGGCATTGGGAGTCGACGGTCCTCACCTTCGGGCCCGACGCCGGACACGTCGGGTGGCGGCCCGTCGGACGCGGCACCCCGTGGCAGAGCAACATCATGTTCCACCCCGAACGCCTCGCACCCGACCCCGGGCACAGCCACCCGACCACAGCAGCCGAACCAGACGACCCCGCGACTCGCGAGGAGGTTGTCGGATCACCCGGCGACATCGGACCGCCCGATGTCAGGGCACTGCTTGCCGTGATCGCTTCACCGGATGCGACCGGGCCACCGGGCGAACACCGGACTGCCCGTCCATTCCGGATCGTGCACGGACACTGGGTCGCCTGACACCGGGCCACCCGGTCAGTCCACGGTGCCCGCTGGTACGCGGAGGCGGCGCTGAGGGCGGTCACCGGCCCCGGCAGCGTTCCTTTCGACAAGCTCAAGGGGCTCGGCAAGCTCAAGGGGCTGGACAAGCTCATGGGGCTCGGCAAGCTCATGGGGCTGGACAAGCTCAAGGGGCTGGGGCAAGCTCATGGGGCTCGGCAAGCTCATGGGGCTGGGCGAGCTCTATGGGCTGGGCTGTCAAGCCCCGGGTTTCTTGGAGACTGATTTAGTTGGTTTCCTTGGTTGCCAGAGCCGAGTTGGCCTGGACGTGTGATCGGCCTGCAGTGGCCGTGTCAGGCGGCGTTCTTGTCGTCGGCTGCTTGATCGAGGCTGGCCCAGTAGGCGGCCTCGTACTCGGCGGGCGGGACGTGTCCGAGCTCGCCGTGGAGCCGTCGCTGGTTGTACCAGTCGACCCACTCGGCGGTGGCGATCTCGAGGTCATCGATGCCGTGCCACATCCCCTTGCGTCGCTGCCTGGGGCCGCGGACCAGCTCGGCCTTGTACAGCGAGTTCAGCGCCTCGGCCATCGCGTTGAAGCTCCTATAGATTTTCAAGTCGATCAGGCCGCAATTTCGGGTTCGTCGACGCGGGGTTCGGCGGTGGTATCCGGTGTGGGCAGGAGTCGGAAGAGTTCACGTGCGAGGTAGCGCTTGAGGCAGCGGATGATTTCCCGTTTCGACAGGCCCTCGGCGGTGCGACGGGCGACGTAGTCGATGGTGGGCTGGTGCCAGCGCATCCGCACGATGACGACCCGGTACAGCGCGGCGTTGGCCTGGCGGTTCCCACCGCGATAGAGCCGGTGGCGGTTGTTGGTCTTGCCTGATCCGGCCGGGATCGGACAGGCGCCGCACATTTTGGCGAACGCCGCCTCGGACTTGATCCGGTTGGTGTTGTCGCCGGCGGTGATCAGCATCTGGGCCGCAGTGTCGTAACCGACGCCGACAGCCTCGATGAGCCGGGGTGCAGTGGCCGCGGTGAGTGTCTTCAACGACGCGGCGTGAGCCTTGGCCTCTTCATGCAGCGCCAGCCAACGCTGCGCCATTGAGGACAACACATGTCGCATCGCGGCCTCTGGATCGTTCGGGACAACTACGGCTGGTGCTCCACGGCGAACGGGTGGCAATGGGGTCGGGCCTTCCAGTGCCGCGCACGCGGTGATCAGCTTGTGGTCAGTGAGCTTCTCCAACTTTGCGCGCAGCGCTTCGCTTCCCGTCGCGAGGGTCGCTTTGAGTGTGATCATGGTGGTGGTTCGGGCTTGGACGGCACCGTCGTAGGCAATCTTGACCAGCCTGATCGTCTCCACTGCACCATCGGCGGTCTTCGGTGCCGATAAGCCGTGGCCGGCCAGCAGCTGCCGAGCGGCGTGCTCGGCGTCAATGGTGTCGTTCTTCCCCGCGAGACGACGTTCGGCGGCCCGCGCGGGACGGGCGATCTCATGGACCTGGTGGCCGTGGTTGCGCAGGTAGCGGGCCAGGCCGACGCCGTAGGAGCCGGTGCCTTCAACGCCGAACCCGATCAGACTTCCGGCCGGGCCGACCAACGCCAGACAGAAGGTGACGAGCTCGTCGAATCCGGCGACCGTGGCCGAGATGACCACATCACCGAGTCGTCCGCCGAGACCGTCGATCGCGACTGCTACGTGGTTGTCCTTGTGGGTATCGACACCGATGATGACATCGTCACGGCGGAGCTGCATGCTGGACATTAGGCTATGGATTCCTCTCTCGCATTCTGGGTCCATGGCTCAGCTGGCCGGAGTGGGCGGACAGGACTGCGATGAGACCCTGGTCGAGTCAGGCTCCTATCAGGTCACTGCCCACCCGGCCAGCAGCCTGGGTGAACGCCACCACCCGGGGTCGACAGGTCAACGCGAAGACACCCGCAGGGCCGGTCGTAGCAGGGGTCAGACACCAGGTGGTGACGCATACACGATCCTCGCAGTCGTAACTGTCGCCCTTGGACCCCACCGAGGCGACCACGTCGGCCTCAGCGAGCCGCTGGGTGTAGCGGATCGCTCGGTACTGGGCGCCCCTGTCGGAGTGGTGGACCAGTCCGGTCAGGTCCCGCCCGTCGCGCTGGCGACGCCAGATCCCCATCTGCAGCGCGTCCAGGGCGAGGTCGGTGTAGAGGCCCGTCGAGACCTGCCAGCCCACGATCATCCGCGAGTAGACGTCCAGTACGAACGCCGCGTACACCCACCCGACATCGTCCTCACATATGTCAGATCCGCTACCCACAACCGGTCGGGCCGCGACGCGGTGAAGTCACGGTCGACCAGGTCAGCGGGCCGGCCGGTCTCCGCCGCGGGCCTGGTGGTGCGGGGATGCTTGTCGCGGAGCACACCCCGCAGCCCGGCGGTCCGCATCAGCCGCTCGACCGTGCACCGCGCCACCGACTCCCGGCCCGGCCCCGCCGACTGGCCGGGCTGGCTCGGCATCTGCCGGTTGATCTCGTGCCACACCTTCCTCGCGCCGTAGACCTCCATGTTCTCCTCGTGCTCCTTCCTGATCATCTTGGTCAACTCCTCATCACGGATCGACCGCGGCGAAGCGGGCCGAGCCTTGTAGGCGTAGTAGGTCGACGACGCGATCTCGGCACTCGTGCCCTCCAAGGCAGCCAAGACCGGCTGGACGCCGCCGTGTTCCTCCGCAACGGAGTCCACGAACTCGACCCTCAACGCCGTGGGAACAGCTACCTCGCCGGACGGTCCAGCTCCGCGGCGAAGAAAGCCGATGCCTGCTTCAAGATCGTGTTCGCCCGCCGCAACTCACGGTTCTCCCGCTCCAACTCCGCGATCCGGCCCGCCTCGGCCGAGGTGACACCCGGCACGACACCGCCGTCGATCTCGGCCTGCTTCACCCACGTCCGCAACGCCTCGGGATGCACCCCGAGCTGGTCCGCAATCCGCTTAATCGCACCGACCTTCGATGCCGGATCCCGCCGAGCCTCCACCGCCAACCGAGTGGCCCGCTCCCTCAACTCCAACGGGTACTTACGCTGTGCTGCCATCTTCCTCTGTTCCTCCAGGTTTCGATGTCTCCATCAAACCCGGGGCGGGACAGGCAGGTTCAAGGGGCTGGACTAGGTCATGGGCTGGGATGCGACTCTGCGCCGGCGCGGCGGCGGACGTTCTTCAGTGAGAATGCCGCGGTCGCGATGCCGGCGGCGCCGAGAAGCGCGACGCCGAAGCCCATCGTCGTCGCCGAACCCACCACCGTGGGGCCGCCGGCGGCGACCAGCACGCCGATCAGCGCCGAGGAGATCGTGTTCGCAATGAGTTCGGCGGTGCCGACCCCGGCTGCGGCTTTGGCGTTCTCCGAGTCGTCGTCCGAGCTCTGCATCGCCGAGACCGACAGGTGGGGGAAGGCGCAGCCGACTCCGGCGCCGGCGATCAGCAGCGCCGTCGCCCACAGGCAGACGGTCCAGGGACCAGCGTCGGTGCGCTGAGCCGCGGCGAACACCGCCAGTCCGACGGTCATCAAGACCGGGCCGGCCAGAACCAGACGCCGACGCACCCGCGGGGAGTCCACGCTCGCGCTGAATATCTGCACGGTGCTCCATCCGATCGACACGGTCGCTCCGAAGATGCCCGCGAACAGTGGGGAGAGGCCACCGAGGCGCTGCCCGAAGAACGGCAGAAAGATCTCGACCATCGCAGCGGCGCTGAGGATTCCGAGTGTCAGGTAGATCCACTTGAGTGGATTGCCTCGCTGATAGGTGATGTGCGGCAGGACCGGCGACGACGCCCGACGTTCGGTGAGAACGAAGCTCGCGGTCAGTGCGACACCGATCAGCAGCGCGGCGACGGTGGCCGTGCCGCCGGACACCACCGCGGCCATGCTGAACGCCGCCGTGGCGAGAACGAGCAGAGTCAACGAGAGCAGCGGGAACCGGTCGCCGGCGCCCTCTGCCGCGGCATGGCGGGGGAGGACGCGCAGCGCGAGGACCCCGAGCACCACGGCGACCGCCGCGAGCAGACCGAAGGCCCCGCGCCACAGACCCCACTGCGCGAATGCGCCGCCGAGAGCGGGTCCGATCAGCGTGCCCACACCCCACATCGCCGACACCACGCCGGTCGCGCGGGTCCACAGCCGTTGCGGCAGGGCGTCGCGGATCACCGCGTAACCGAGGCCGGCGAGGAGGCCGCCGCCGAGCCCCTGCAACACCCGCATCACGAGCATGGATTCCATCGACGGCACCAGGGCCGCACCGAGAGCGCCTGCCCCGAACAGGAGGAAGGCGATCAGATACGACTGCGCGGCGCCTCGTCGTGCGAGCAGTCGCGCGACAGTCATCGAGGCCAGCACCGAAGCCACCATGAACGTCGTGGTGACCCACGAGAAGTAGCGCTGGCCACCGATGTCGTCGATCGCCGACGGCAGCAGGGCTGCCGTGACGAAGATGTTCATCGCGTAGATCGCGATGCCGCCGGCGAGGACGGCGACGGCTGCCGCATGCGCCGGGCTGAAAAGATCGCGCCAGCTTCCATTGAGCTCGCCGATCGCCGATTCGCCATCGGCCCCAGGGCGTTGAACTGCACTTTCATCGGGTTCTATGGTCATGAGTGATAACGTAGAACCTAAACAATGGTTGAGGTCAAGAGATGGAATCTGCCAAGCCCGCACCCACGGATCTGCTCTCGGTAGGGGAGGTCTCTCGCCGGACCGGTGTCGCGGTCTCGGCCTTGCACTTCTACGAGCGCGAAGGACTGATCACCGCCACTCGCTCGTCGGGCGGACAGCGCCGCTACGCCCGGCACGTGATCCGGCGGATCTCGCTCATCCAGGTCGCCAAACGCATGGGGATCCCGCTCTCGGAAGTTGCGGAGGTCTTCGTCGACCTTCCGCACGACCGGATGCCGAGCAAGACCGACTGGCGGCGCATCAGCGAACGCTGGCAGGGCAAGCTGGAAGCGCGCCGCCGGGAGATCGAGCGGATGGAGAGTGAATTGTTCGAGTGCATCGGATGCGGCTGCCTGTCGCTGCGCAACTGTCGCGTCCTCAATCCGGACGACGCGCTCGGCTCTGACGGCGCCGGACCGCGCCTGCTCCCCGAAATCGCACCGGAGTAGGTCTCGTGCGGGCCGAACGGTCGGGAATGCGGGTGAAGCGAGAGTGAGCGTCTAGAACGTCAGGCGGGTCACCGAGGGGCGCACGTCGCGGATCTTGGGCAGGCTGCTGAATTTCTTCAGCAACGACGACGCCCATACGCCGCGGCCGGGCGGGAGATCCAGATCGGTCACGGCGGTCACGCCGGGCACCTCGATCAGTTCGGCGGCCTCGCTGACGGAGAGCGCGAACGGCATCGGCGGCGCCTGATACCGGGGTGTCAGGTTCAGCCCGGACAGGGTCTTGCGCGAGAACCAGTGCGGAATCGAGTCGAAAATCAGGACTCCGCCGGGAAGGCGTTGTGCGAGAAAGGCGATCAGTTCGCGCGCCTCCGTCGGCGTGAAGTACATCAGCAGGCCTTCCGCGGTGACCACCACGCCGTCGCCGGCGTCGATCCCGGCCGCCCAGTCGCTGTTCAGTGCGGAGCCCGGCCGGTGCTCGACGGTGTCCTCGGGCGGCAGCAGGCGCTCGCGCAGGGCGATCACCTCCGGCAGATCCACGCTGATCCACCGGTTCGCCGGGCGGCCCAACCGCCAGTACGAGGTCTGCAGGCCTTCGGCGAGGGCGACGACAGTGGCGTTCGGACGTACGGCGAGATATCGGGAGATCTCCCGGTCCATCAGCTGTGCGCGAAGGGGATGGGTCTGGCTGGGTTTGCCGAACCTGTCGTAGTCGGTGTCGACGGCCCGGTAGAGCTCGACGGCGAGGGGGTCGTCGTACGGCGAGTCGGGGCGCATGGCCTCCACGGCCCGGTTGCGCAGGGTCCACAGCGTGGTCTCGGCGACGTCGTCCAGCTGGTCTCCCCGGATCGGCTCCATGCAATTAGGTTACCCTAACAACTCACCCCACCTGCGCAGTGGCAGGTGGGGTGAGTTCCCTCCGACAGGGTCGTGCTGCGTCTGTGATCAGCCGATCGACAGGGTGAGCGCGATGCTCAGCAGATCGCCGCCGAAGATGGTGAGATCGTTGAAGAACTGGGTCAGAGCCGGGAACATGTCATGTCCTCTCGTTGCGATTGTCGTACATCGGTTGATGTGCGAAAAGCGTTACACGTCAATCGGATTCGGTCATCTGGAAGGGGGCTGAATCACAATGGAAAGCACTGTGTGCCGCTCCGCACAAACGCCGTCTGCGTGGACTCGCATATGGTCTGGGCTTCGTCGTATGCGTCACGCGCCGCGAAGATTCACGGCCCGCGAAACTCTGGCGTCACCCGGTGTTCACCGGACGGCGGCTGCGCGGTCGCGAGATCTCCCTCGACTCACCCTTGACCTGAGGTTGAGGTCAGTCATAATGACGCCGAGCATCGAAGTGGTCGATGGTCGACGACGGAGGTGCACGGAATGAGCGCTGATCGAGCCACACTCGCCGGGCGGATCCGCCGGTGGGGCCTCTTCGCGTGGTCGCTGCTCGGGGTACTCGGTCTGATCGTGGTGATCGCGCTGGGCCTCAGCGCGATCAGCGGAATCCTCGTTCCGCTGATCGTCGCGGTGATTCTCGGCGTGGTCCTCGAACCGATGGTCGCCTTCCTCGAGCGCCACCGGGTGCCGCACACCCTCGCCGCGACGCTGACGTTGCTCGCTGCGATCGGCGTGGCCGCGCTGACCGTCTTCGTCGTCTTCCGGGGCTTCATCGACCAGTGGTCGGAGATCCAGCGTCAGCTGACACTGGGCTGGAACAGCTTCACCGACTGGGCGCGGTCGCTCGACCTCGAAGATCGCTGGCTCGAGCAGGCGCGGACGGCTCTCGAAGACCTCGCGCCACAGGTCGGACAGGGAGTGATGGGCGCGGTCGCCAGCACCTTCTACGGCACGGTGTCACTGTTCATGGGCTGCTTCTTCGCGCTGTTCTTCATGTTCTTCGTGCTCCGCGACGGCAAGCGCTTCGCGGCCTGGTTCGCCACTGCCGCTCACCTCGACTTCGACACCGTCGGTGACGTGACCGAGATCTCCCGGCAGTCGATCCGGGGATACTTCCGGGGCACCGCGATCACCGCCGTCGTCACCGCGCCGATCTTCATGGTGCCGCTGCTCCTGCTGGGTGTACCGCTGGCGATCCCGATCTTCGTTCTGTACTTCTTCCTGTCGTTCGTGCCCTTCCTGGGAGCCTGGATCGCGGGCGCTTTCGTGGTGCTGATCGCCTTCGGCTCCGGAGGCACGACGGCCGCGGCCATCATGGCGGTGACCTTCCTGATCTCCAACGGCACCATCCAGAGCGCAGTCAGTTCGTGGGCTCTGGGATCGTCGCTGCGCCTGCATCCGGTCTCGGTGCTGCTCGCCACGATGATCGGCGGCACCGCCGCGGGCCTGCTCGGGATGGTGCTGGGCGCACCTCTGCTCGCTGCCGTGGTCAAGTCCGTCGAAGCGGTGCAGCGGCGCAGTGCCGAGCGGGAGACTCACTCGCAGGCGACGCCGTCGCCGTCCCGGTCGAGTGTGGACGAGTAGCCGGGCTGACCCCGATACAGGGGCGCCTTGCCCGCGGCGCGGACCGCCGCACAGTTCTTGTAGTACACCTCGCCGGCCGGCGGCTCGACGAACTGCCGCGGCTGCGTGGTCCGCTCCGGCTGGGTCCGTTCCGGCTGTGGCGGGCGGGCGCTCCGGGAGGTCGTCTCGCCGGTGGGCGCCGAGGTGGCGGGTACGGCGCCCCCGCACGCGGTGAGGACCCGCTCCATCGCCGCCTTCTCGGCCGCGGTCACCCAGAGCCGGTACGCGGCCTTGACCTCGATCTGCCGGGCCACATAGGTGCACCGGTAACCGCGGTTGGGCGGCAGCCACGTGGCGGCGTCGCCGTCGCCTTTCTGCTGGTTCGCGGGCCCGTCGACGGCCTGCAGATTCCGTGGATCGTTGGCGAAGTCCCGCCGCTGCGCCGACGTCAGCTGCTGGGCGCCCTTCTGCCAGGCGTCCGACAGGGCGACCACGTGATCGATCTGCACGTCGTTCGAGGTCCGCTCCCCGCGTACGAAGGCGATCGTCTTCCCGGTGTACGGGTCGGCGAGCGTCCCCGAGGTCACCACGCAGTCCCGGGTTCCGGCGCGGGTGATCGTCTCAGTCAGGTCGCGGCGCAGGATGTCGTTGCGGGTGTCGCAGCCGTTGTGGCCGAGCTCGACGTCGACGTCGTCGCTCCACCGCTGTCCGAACAGGTCGCGCGAGTAGCCGGTCTTCGGTGCGCGGCCTTTGACCGGGAGGGTGCCCAGGGTGCCGAGTGCACGGGACGCGCGGGCGTCGTCGGCCGGATCACGGTCCGGCTCGGTCGTGGGCGACGATGCGTCGGCGGCGCTCTCCGGCGGGTCGACCCAGGTGGTGACCGTCGTCGTCGTCGGTCCGTCCGCGGCCTGGTTCCCGGGCTCGCAGGCGGTCAGGGACGATGCGACCGCGACGGCGACCAGGAGTGCGCTCACGCGGCGGGCGGCGGCGGTCATCTCGCTCCGGGAGTAATTCGGCACATCGGGCCCAGTATGTCTGATCAGCCGCGTAGGGTCCGAATCCGTGAGCGACGATGCAATCGATCAGCCGACAGTCACCGTCAGCGGGGGCCGGATCCGCGGCGCCGCGTCCGGCGGCGTCCATGCCTTTCTCGGCGTTCCGTACGCCGCGCCGCCGACCGGGCGGGCCGCGTTCGAGGCGCCGTCCCCGGTGGTGTCGTGGGAGGGAGTGCGCGACGCGACCGCTTACGGCCCTACGGCCCCGCAGATCGGTTATCCGACGCCGATCGCCGCGCTGTTCGACAACGTCATCGAGCTCGGCGACGACTACCTGAACGTCAACGTCTGGACTCCGGACCCGGGGTTGAGCGGACTGCCGGTGATGGTGTGGATCCACGGCGGCGCCTTCTCCCGCGGCTCCAATCGCCTCGCCTTCTACTCGGGGGAGGCGTTCGCGCGGGACGGCGTGGTGATGGTCGGCGTCAACTACCGACTGGGAACGCCCGGATTCGGCTCGGTCGCCGGCGCGCCGGAGAACCGCGGCCTGCTCGACCAGATCGCCGCGTTGCGGTGGGTGCAGGAGAACATCGCGGCGTTCGGCGGCGACCCGGACCGCGTGACCATCTTCGGCGAGTCCGCGGGCGCGATGAGCGTGGCTTCGCTGGTGGCCTCACCACGAGCGAAAGGCCTGTTCCAGCAGGCGATCTCGCAGAGCGGAGGGGGCGGTGTGGCCGCTCGCGTCGCCGACGCCCGCCGGGTCACCGCGCGCATCGCCGAGATCGCCGGAGTAGCCCCGGATGTGGAGGGCCTCTCGTCGCTCAGCAGCGACGAACTCCTGTCCGCGCAGACCACGATGGCGCTGGAGCTGACGATGAACCCCGACCCGGCGATCTGGGGACCGTCGATCATCGAGAACGGTTTGGGCATCATGAGCCAGGTGCCGGTGATCGATGACAACGTGCTGCCGGACAAGCCGGTGGAGCTGATCGCCGGTGGCGCCGGTGCCGGCATCCCGATGATCGCGGGGTGGAACGCCGACGAGTACCGCTTCTTCCTGGTGCCCACGGGTGTCGCGGACATGGTGACCCCGGAGGCCGCGCGAGGCCTGCTGAGTCGTTCCGATCGGGCGGTCGAGCAGTTCGACGCTCAACTGGAGGACGGGGTGGCACCGGGCGATGCGCTGTGCACGGCGCTGACCGAGCTGGCTTTCGCCGCTCCGGCCCGGGCGATCGCCGCGGCGCGGCCGGAGAGCCCGACCCACCTGTACGAGTTCGGCTGGCAGAGTCCGGTCGGCGGAATCCGGGCCGGCCACACGGTGGAGCTGCCGTACGTCTTCGACCGGTTGACACAGGCGCGCAAGCTCCTCGGCGACGACCCGGATCAGGGGCTCGCCGATCAGATCCACGGCGCCTGGGTACGCTTCGCCGCGACCGGAGACCCGGGGTGGCCGGCGGGCGAGGTGCGCCGGTTCGGTTAGCCCGCGATTCATCGTCCGAGCAGGCCGGGGAGCTTGAGCGAATCCCGCATGGCCCCTTTGAGGACCTCGCCCAGCGCGCCCGCCGCCGCATCCCGGAGTTGCTTCTGGCTGCTCTCCGGGAGTTCCGGGAGGTCCGGGGCGCGCTCGACGTACGACGTCGGCTGCCCGCCCGACACCACCGCCGCGATGTTCTCGAACGCCGTCGACCCCGGGTCGTCCAGGTAGTCGCTGTGCGACGACGCGCCCGCGACCAGCCGCCCGGGTAGTGCGCCTTGCGGCGAGTAGTACCCGGTGTCCAGGCGACGGATGCCGGGAGTCGAGTCGGGGTCGCCCCCGTGCACGGAGCCGCCGAACTTCTGCGCCCAGTGGATCGGGTCGCCCGGCGGCGTCAGCGAATACCGCTCGACGCCGGGAGGTCGCGGGAGGAGCTCGTCGTCGAGCGCGCCGGTGCCGGCGGACGACGCGAAGACGATGCGGTCCGCGCGCAGGCCGAGGACGTCGGCGGTGCCGACCACTGAACCCCCGTACGAGTGCCCGATGTAGGTGATCTCGGAGCCGGGGGCCGCCAGGGTCACCTCGGCGTCGAGTTCGCGGCCGAAGGACACCAGCGCCGGGGCCATCTTCCTCGCCGGGTCGGCGTCGACGGCGGTACCGTCGAAGGCGCCGAACTGATGCGCCTGGTGCCACGGCGGTGCCACGACTTGGGGGAACGCTCCGTCCGCGAACACGAACACCGGCGCGCCGGAGGCCCGGGCCAGGTCGAGGGCGCGTTGTCGCTGGCCGGTGCTCGATTCGAGGTTGGTCCCGGTTCCGGGCACCAGCACCGCGACGCCGCTGATCCCGGGGTGCACGTCGCCGACCTGCTCGATGAAGCTGCCGGCGCCCTTGTTCGAGAACGCGATGAACGTGCGCGGGACGGGTCGGCCGTCGACGCCGGCTGCGGGGGTGAGCATCCGTCGCAGTTCCTGCGCGCGGGGGCCGTCGCCGCGCCCGAGGGCGACCTCCAGGTGCAGGGCGCGCCGGATGTTGATCGCGTTCGCGGCGATCCGGGCCGGGAACGGCACACCGTCCAGATTGCCGAAGACATGCGGAGCGCCCTGGATCAGCGTGTCGGACTCTTTGGGAGACAGTGTCTCCCAGAATGCGCGACGTTGCTCCGGCGTCATCCGGAGGATCTTCCGGATCACCGTTGCCGGCGGCGCGAGACCCCCGTCCGGGTCGGGGATCATCTCTCCCGAGCCGGAGAGCAGTCCGCCGAGCTGCCGCAGTCGCCGGGCGAAGGACTCGTCGAGGTCGACCACGGTGGCGAGGGCTCCGCGGATCCGTGCGCCGAGATAGGCCGCATCAGCCTGTCTCCGGGGCGAGGCGTGGGAGACCTCGCCGTCGTCGGTGACGGCGAACCCGGCGAGGACCGCCGAGTCGACCAGCTGAAGCAGGAGCGCTCGGGCCGGGACCAGTTCGCTGCCGGCCTGTTTCGCCGCGTCGGCGGCGGCCTGCAGCATGTGCACCAGGCGTCGCCCAGACGCCGTGTAGGCGCCGACCCGCCGGCCGACTGCGGTCCGGGTGACGCCCTGCCAGGTGGGTGCGCCCGCGAGCGCGGACGCGACGGCGCCGGTGGAGTCGAGGACCTGCTGGGCGCCGGCGTCGACGGCCAGGGCACCCACTCCGAGCTGTTCCAGCCGCCACGCCCGGACCGCGGCGATGCCGCTCATCGTCCGTCGAGCGCGGACGCGACGGCTCCGGCCGCCTCGGCGTCGGCGTGGCGGGTCAGCTCGCTGAACCGGTGCACCGCGCTGCCGAGACGTTCGAAGGATCCGCCCAGGCGTGCGGTCGCCGTCTCGGCGGCGTGCGCGCAGTGCAGCAGGCCCGCGATGCTCGCGCTCCCGCCGGCCGCGCCGAGTCCGGAGCTGAAGTCCAGCGCGGAGACGATCGCGCCCTCCCGCTGCCACTGACCGGCGATCGCCCGGATCTGTGCCGGTGTGAGACTGAAGTTCGGCATGTGACGTCCCCCGTCGTCGTGAATGGTGATCTCTTCCCATTCACGCGCATGCGGGCGTCACGCGCATCCGGTTGTCCACAGCCTTGCCGCACCGGCCCCGGGTTGTCCACAGGGCCGACGCGACGGCCGGAGGTGTCAGCGCGCCAGGGCGGCCGCTTCCGCGAACAGTCCGGCCTCGGCGTCGGCGAGGAGGTTCTCGACGGTCTCGCGCGAATCGGTCTTGTTGGTGCCGATGAATCCGGTCGGGCCGCGCTTGATCCAGCCGGTCACGTACAAGCCGGGCACCGGATGCTGGTCGTTGACCACGCGTCCGGCGATGTTGGCGACCGTACCGCGGGCATCGTCGAACGGCAGGCCCGGGATGGGGCGGCCGCGGTAGCCGATCGCGGTGAACACCAGCCCGGCGGCCAGGTCGACGAACTCCTCGGTGCCGGTGCGCCGGAAGCGGACGCCTTCGGCCCGACCGTCGCCGAGCACGCACTCGGGCGTGAGGTGGAAGGCGAGCCGCAGATACGGCTCCTCAGGTACCGGGCGGGCGGCGAGCTCGCGCAGGAGCAGCACCTTCTCGGCGTTCTCCCTCTCGTGGACCACCGTGTCGTCGAGATGTTCCAGGTCCGCCGGATCCACCCAGACCCGGGCCGGGCCGTCCGCGAGTCCGATCAGTTCGGGGAGGGTGAAGGCGGCGTGCTCGGGGCCTCGGCGTCCCACGACGACGATCTCCCTGATCGACGAGTCGCGCAGTGCGGCAAGGGCTTCGAACGAGATGTCGGTGGTCGCAAGCCGGTTGGGGTCGGCGGTGAGGATCCGTGCGACGTCGAGTGCCACGTTGCCGTTGCCGATGACCACCGCGCGCTCGGAGTCCAGTTCCGGGCCGGCGTCGACGAAGTCGGGGTGACCGTTGTACCAGCCGACGACCGAGGTGGCGCTCTGTACGCCCGGCAGTTCGACGCCGGGGATCGCCAGCGGTCGGTCGGTGGGTGCGCCGCCGGCCCACAACACGGCGTGGTACTGCTCGCGCAGTTCGTCGAGCGTCACGTCGCGGCCCACCTCGACGTTCAGCAGAATCTCCAGATGCGGGCTCCGGGCGATGGTGTTGAACAGGTTCACCACGCTGCGCGTCGACTGGTGGTCGGGCGCCACGCCGAAGCGGGCGAGACCGAAGGGCTCGCTCAGACGCTCGTACATCGTCACGCGGACCTGCGGATTCTTGAGCAGTTCGTCGGCGGCGTACATGGCCGACGGGCCGGAGCCGACGATCGCGATGCGCAACGGGTCCGGAAGCCGATCACGCAGCCGCGGTTTGTCGATCGGTGCGAGCGGTTTACGCCAGAGCGCGTCGACCGGGAATCGCACCGCGTCCGCAGCCGGCTCGCTGTAGTGGCCGGCGTTGACGTCGGCGAAGCGCTTCTGCGTCTCCGGGATGCGGTGACCGGGGGAGATCGCACCGACCGGACAGGCCGTGACGCAGGCGCCGCAGTCGACGCAGGTCGACGGGTCGATGTAGAGCATCTCGGCGATGCCGAAATCGGGCTCGTCCGGGGTCGGGTGGATGCAGTTGACCGGGCAGGCGTAGACGCACGAGGCGTCGCCGCAACATGCCTGGGTGACGACGTGGGGCATGGGTGTTCGGGTCTCCGGTCTAGTGCGCGTCGTACGCGGGCTCGCTGCGGTAGCGCGACGAGCGGCCGTCGATGCCCAGCGCCTTCCAGATGCGGCGCGAGACCGGGTTCATCAGGCCGCACTGCTCGGCGAGCATGCGGACGTCGCCGAAGACGTCGACCAGGAAGCGCTCGGAGTCGTCGGACTTCCAGAACATCTCCTTCCAGACGTCTTTGGGGATGTCGAACTCCTTGGGGAACGCGGCCGGCGGCTTGGCGATCGCGCCGCACAGCACCCGCATGACGACCGGCATCGCCAGTGACAACGCGATCTTGGTCGGCTTGCTGCGGTGCGGGATGGTCTCGCGCAGGTGGTGGTGGGCGAAGGAGATGTGGCGGGCCTCCTCGGCCACGTGCAGTTCCATCACGGCAGCCATCACCGGGTGGACGTTGGCGCCGGCCCGCAGGAAGTCCTTCTGCAGGTGGTCGATGGGCTCCTCGCCGGCGAGGACGCCGAAGAAGAACACCGACGGGAAAATCGTGGAGAACAACGGGATGATCGGGTCGATGCGCCGCAGATGCGTCGGCATGCCCGGAACGTCCATTCCGATGCGGTTCACCATCTCCTGGAACATCAGGGTGTGGTTGCACTCTTCTTTGGATTCGTGCGTCACGTAGCGGAAGCGCTTGTCGCCGTTCTTGAGCTTGGACGCGTACTGAAGGAGGCCGCGGATCAGGATCGACTCGAACTGCAGGCCGACCTTGGCCACGTTCGACTGCCGCCACATGCCCATCTGGATCTGCTTCTCGATGGGCTGCGCCTTGTACCACGGGTGCTTGCCGACGGGGTCGACCTCGGGGTCGAGGATCCAGCGTTCGTCGTTCGGCACGATCGCCATCTCGGGCGCATCCCAGCCGATGTGGATGTAGGGGTCGAAGTTCCGGTGCACGGAGGCCGCAGAGAGGTCCTCGACGATCTGGTTGTAGTCGGCCTCGGTGCCCGTCTTGTCGGCGGGTGGCTCATACGCGATCGGCTGCGCCTTGGTGCTGGTCATCGTCATGCCCTTCCTGCCCCGCGCGACGATGCGCGAGAATGAGAACTTGTCCTAGTCCCAACGCTGACATCCACCGATGAATATGTCAACGAGCGATGGCAAGATCGAGGGGATTCGGCCGAGTGTCGTTGGCCGGGCGCGCGTTCGGCTGAGAGGCCAGTCACAATGATCTCCGTGGATCCGACCGAATACGTGACCATCGCCGTCGTCTGCGTCCTCGCCGTGACGGCTGCCAACACGCTGGCCCCGCGGTTGCGGATCGCCGCACCGTTGCTCCTGGTCGCGGTCGGTGTCGGGGTCAGCTTCGTCCCCCGGGTTCCGGAGATCAGTGTCAATCCGGAGATCATCCTGGTGCTGGTGTTGCCGCCGCTGCTCTACGCCGCGGCGCGGGCGATGCCGGTGATGGACTTCAAGCGCGACTTCGGGACCATCGGCGCGCTGTCGATCGTGCTGGTCCTGATCTCCTCGCTGGTCCTGGGGGCGTTCTTCACCGCGATCCTGCCGGACGTCGACTATGCGCTCGGAGTCGCGCTGGGCGCCATCCTCAGTCCGACCGATGCGGTGGCCACCGGCACCATCAAACGGCTCGGCGCGCCCAACCGGATCGTCACCGTGCTGAGCGGGGAGAGTCTGTTCAACGACGCCACGTCGCTGGTGCTCCTGCGCGCGGCGGTCGCGGCGACCGCCGGCGGCATCTCGCTCGGCGGAGTGGTCGTGAACTTCGTGTGGGCGATGGTCGGCGCGGTCCTGGTGGGCGCCGTCGTCGGTGCGCTGCTCGGCAGGCTCCAGGCGCGCATCCGGGTTCCCGCGCTGGCCACCGCGGTCTCGTTCACCGCCCCGTACATCGCCTTCGTCCCCGCCGAGCTGATCGGTGCGTCGGGCCTGGTGGGCGCGGTGGCCGCCGGTCTGGTGAGCAGTCGCATCGCCGTCCGCAGGCACAGTGCCGCACAACGAAGCTCGGATGCGCAGAACTGGCGGATGGTCGAAGTACTGCTCGAGGGCGGGGTGTTTCTGCTCATGGGCCTGGAACTGGCGACGCTGGTGACCGACGTGAGCCGCGAACACGACACCTGGCTGCACGCCCTGTGGCCGGCGGCGCTGGCGCTGACGCTCGCCCTCGTGGTCCGCGCGGTGTTCATGATGCCGCTGGTCTGGTGGCTCGACAAGCGCGCGGGCCGGCTGATCTCCCGCGAAGACTCGCTCGCGGCGCTCAAGGATGCGCTGTCGGACGGCCGGGCGGCCGAAGACACCGCGGCCCGCCGCTACCGCGTGGCGATCGACCGCCGACTCTCCGACATCGCCTACTACCGCACCGAGGCGATGGGCCCACGCGAGGGCATGGCCGTCGTGTGGGGAGGGCTGCGCGGCGTGGTGACCCTGGCCGCCGCGCAGACCCTGCCCGCGGAGACGCCGCACCGGTCGCTGCTCATCCTCATCGCCTTCTTCGTCGCCGGGTTGTCGTTGTCGATCCAGGGCGGACTGATGGCGCCGGTCCTCAGACTGCTGCGCCTGCCCGACCAGTCGGAGCAGGAGCGTGCCGAACGGGCGCGACTGCACGGTGAGATGCTCGACGTCGCCGGCCGCGTCCTCGACGATCCCCGGGTCATCGGCGACGATCCGGCGCTCGCCGAGCGGGTGCGCCTGGTGCGCGGACTCGAGACGCCCGACGTCGACGTCGAGCAGAACGCACTGGATACGCGGCTGAAGACCGCCGCGGAGCTGCGGCGGGTGCGCCTGACGGTGATCGAGGAACAGCGGCGACGGCTCCTGGGACTCCGGGAGCGACGTGCCTACAGTTCCGCTGCGCTGACCGCGGAACTGGCCAAGCTCGATGCCGAGGAGATCAGCCTCACTCTGTGACAGCCGGCTCGGCGTGCCGATCGGTCCGGGGATTGGTCTCGCGGGCGGCGAGCCACATCGCCAGGGCGACGGCGCAGACCAGCCCGGTGAGCACGAACGCCGGACCGAAGCCCCACCAGGTGGCGACCACGCCGGTGACGAGCGGGCCGATCACGGCCCCCAGGTCCGACGACATCCCGTAGGCCGCGAGCGCCGAGCCGCCGCGCTGACGGGCACCGAGGACATCGCCGAGCGCCGCCTGATGCGTGGGAGCGAAGAGTCCGGAGCCGATGCCGCCGATCGCCGTGAGCGCCAACGCGATCCAGATGTTCGGGGAGTAGCCGAGCGCTGCGGTCGATGCGGTCGCGATCGCCAGCCCGGGAATCAGCACGGGTCGCCGGCCGAAACGGTCGGAAAGCCGGCCTGCGGTGAGGATGGCGATCATGTTGCCGCCGGCGTAGAACGCCAGAATGATCCCCGCCCACGCCGCGGATGCGCCGAGTCCCTGGGTGACGAACAGCGGGACCAGGGCGATGCGCACGCCCATCGACGCCCAGCCCTGAGTGAAGTTCGACGCCAGGATGGCGCGGTAGGCGCTGTCCCGGCAGGCCGCGGCGAAGGTGACCGTCACGACACCGTCGGGTCTCGACCCGCTGCCCGGTCTGGACTCGACGGCATCGGCGGTCGGCGCCGGAACCGGCGGCATCATCGTCGCGACGCCGACCGCGGCGATCACCAGGGCGACCGCGTAGACGACGAAGGGCAACTGCAGGCCGAAACCCACCAGTGCCGCCCCGATGAGCGGCCCGGTCAGACTGCCGACCAGGAAACCCGCCGAGAAATAACCGGAAGCGCGTCCCCGGATCGCCGGCGGCGCCAGCCGGATCAGCAACGCCATCGCCGAGATGCTGAACATCGTCGAACCGATGCCGCCGGCGCCGCGGAACAGCAACAGCTGCCAGTAGCTGCCGGCGAAGGCGCAGGCGAAGGTGCTCACCGCGACGATGGCGAGACCGGTCAGATAGATCCGGCGTTCGCCGAGCACGGTCACCAGCCGCCCCGTCGCCGGGGCGAACAGCAGCCGCATCACGGCGAACGCGGAGATCACCGCGGTCACCGCCGTCACCGACACCCCGAAGGTGCTGGCGAAGATCGGCAGTGCCGGGGCGATCAGTCCGTAGCCGAGCGCGATGACGACATTGGCCGCCAGGAGGACCCAGAGACCGCGGGGGAGCTGACTCATTCCGCGGTGTCAGACGTCAGGGGAGTGCGGTCAGCTCTTGTGGCGGACGATCATGACCGGCACCTTGGCGTGGTGCAGCACCTTCTGGCTGCGCGAGCCCAGCAGCAGACCGGTGAAGCCGCCGCGTCCGCGGCTGCCCATCACGATCAGCGAGGCGGTGTCGTCGGCGGTGTCGAGGATGGCCTTGCCCGGCTCCTCCGGGATCACCACGCGCTCCACCTGGACGTCGGGGTAGTCGGTGCCGTAGCCGGCCATCCGCTCGGCGACGGCTTCGACCGCCTGCTCGCTCATCTGCTCGATCTCCTCGGCGGACAGTCCGAACCCGTGCAGCGCATCCGCGTCCAGCGGGGTCCAGGTGTGCACCGCGATCAGCTGGGCCTTGCGCAGATCGGCCTGCCGGTAGGCCTCGGCCACGGCCGGGTCGCTGATCTTGGAATCGTCGACGCCGACCACGACGGGGCCGTCGTTCAGCTTGGCGTCGGTCGGCACGATCACCACCTTGCTCTTGGCATGGGCTGCGACGCTGGTGCTGACCGATCCGAGGAACAGGCCCTTGAACCCGCCCAGGCCGCGGCTGCCGAGCACCACCATCTCGGCGTCGTTGCTGAAGTCGATCATCACGTGCGCGGCGTCGCCCTCGGCGATCGAGCCGTGGATGGTGATGCCCGGGGCGGCCTCATCGGCGACCTTCGCGGCGTCCTGCACGTACTTGCTGACCTCGCCGCGGATCGCGTCGATCACGTCCTGCGGGATCACCAGGCCGGGGGCGTAGTCACTGGTGGTGGTGGTGTACGCGGAGACGATCTTGAGGTCGGCGCCCTCGAGCTTGGCGGTCTGCGCCGCCCAGCGCACCGCGTTGACTGCTTCGGCCGAACCGTCGACACCGACAAGAATCACGCTCATCCTGAAATGCACATCCTCGATTGACTCCGGCCCGAGCACACCGGGCGATGGTGCTCGTAATCAAGCCTCACAGCCATTGTGTCGCATGGCCAAGACAGATGCACTCGCCGCGGGACTTTCGCCCCGCATCGCCTATCGTCGGACCCATGACTAGTCCCGGTCGGCCCGAGATCCCGCAGGAGGACCCGTACGACGAGGAGGGCCTGGAACCGCCTATGCCGCGCACCGAGATGCGCCAGACGGCGCTGTCGGTGGCGCTGACGGTCGTCGTGGCCGTGGTCCTGGTGGTCGCGGCGACGGGCACCGCGGGACTGCTGCACACGGTGCTGATCCTCGCGGCGCCCGGCGTGATCCTCGCGGGCGCCGTCTACGCCGGTGTGCGCGCGTACGGGACCTACCGGCGGGACGGCCGGTGGCAGGTGTGGCAGGGCGGCATGTGGTTCCTTACCATGCTCCTGCTGCTGTGGGGGCCGAGCGCGGTGACGTTCCTGATCGTGTCCGGCTCCGACTGAGGCCACGGCGTTGCGGGGGTGGTATCAGGTCCAGCTGGGCAACCAGAGCTGTACGTTCCACCACTCGTTGCTGATCGGCGCCCCGGTCAGCACGGGCCAGGCGAAGGCGAAGTTGGCGACCACGAGCGTGACGTACAGGCTGACCCCGGCCACAGCGAGGATCCGGCCCTGGGAGTATCTGCCACGCGCGGCCGCGGCGAGGACGTCGCCGCAGCACAGGGCGAGCCCCATCACCAGGAACGGTGCGATCGCCGTGGCGTAGAAGAAGTACATCTGGCGGTCGATCTCAGCGAACCACGGAAGGATCCCGGCGAGATAGGCCGCGAGCACCGCCTGATATCGCCAGTCTCGCCGGAAGATCGCCCGCCACAACGCCCACGCGAGCATCGGCAGCGCCAGCCACCACAGCGCCGGCGTGCCGATCAGCATCTGGGCCCGGATGCAATCGCCGCCGCCGCATTGATCCGGGCCGTACGAGATCGCGTAGAGCATCGGCCGCAGCGCCATCGGCCAGGTCCAGGGCTTGGACTCCCACGGGTGGTCGTTGCCCGCGGCGTTGGTGAGGCCGGCGTGGAACTCCAGGATCCCGGACTCGTAGTACCAGAACGAACGCAACGCGGCCGGGACCCACGCCCACGGTCCGTCGGTTCCCACCTCGGTACCCACCACGTAGCGATAGACCGAGGTCTCCGAACGGAACCAGACGGCGAAGGTCGCCAGGTAGATCAGCACCGGGAGCACGGCGAGGGAGGCGACGGTGGGGACGCCGTCGCGCAGCAGCGCACCCCGCCAGGGACGGGTGACGTGATAGGCCTTGCGCGCCTGGACGTCGAACCAGAGCGACAGCACCGTGTAGACGATGACGAAGTAGATGCCCGACCACTTGGTGCCGCAGGCCAGACCGAGGCTGACGCCCGCGGCGAAGCGGTACCAGCGGAAGCCCATCCGAGGGCCGAAGACGCTGTCGTGGATCCGGCCCTCGCGATAGACGCGGTCCATGCGCTCGCGCACCTGGTCACGGTCGGCGATCAGCGCGGCGAAGGCGACGACGACGAACAGCGCCTGGAAGATGTCGAGCATGCCCATCCGGGACTGGACGAACAGCACACCGTCGCAGATCGCGAACAGCCCGGCGATCGCACCGATGAGCGTCGATCGGGTCATCCGCCGCACGCACAGGTAGATCGCCAGCACGATCACCACGCCGGACACGGCCGCGGTGAAGCGCCAGCCCATCGGGTTGTAGCCGAACAGCGCCTCGCCGATCGCCAGCATCCACTTGCCGACCGGCGGATGCACCACCAGTCCGTAAGCGGGGTTGTCCTCGATCAGCCCGCCGCCGGTCAGCACCTGCCAGCCCTGCGGCACGTAGTGCTTCTCGTCGAACACCGGAGTGCCCTTGTCGGTGGGATGCGTCAGATCCCAGAAGCGCGTGACGAACGCCAGGACGACGAGGACCAGCCCGACCACGGCGCCGCGGTCGCGGTCGCTCGCGCCGAACACCGGCTCGGGGATCTCCGGACCGGGTGCGGTGCCGAGGGCCTCGACGGGCGCGCGGGGTGCGACGGTCGCGCGATCGGCCAGGGCTTGACTCACCAGCCCGATGGTAGAGGAAGGTAGGTTGACTCAGGTGAGTGGAGCACTGGTGCTGGCCGGCACACCGATGGGGCAGCCCGGCGATGCGTCGCCGCGGCTGCGGGAGGCGCTGGCGACGGCCGACGTCGTCGCCGCCGAGGACACCCGGCGCGCTCGTTCACTGGCGGCGGCCCTCGAGGTGGCCATCGGCGGCCGCCTGGTCAGCTACTACGACCACGTCGAGGCGCAGCGCGCTCCCCAGCTGGTGGAGGCGATCGCCGGAGGGGCGACGGTGCTGCTGATCACCGACGCCGGCATGCCGTCGGTCAGCGACCCCGGGTTCCGGCTGGTCTCCGCGTGCGCGGAAGCCGGGTTGAGGGTGACGTGCCTCCCCGGCCCGTCCGCGGTGACCACGGCGCTCGCACTCTCGGCGTTGCCGTCCGAGCGCTTCTGCTTCGACGGCTTCGCACCGCGGAAGCCGGGGGCCCGCCGGGACTGGCTGGCGTCGCTGCGCTCGGAGCCGCGCACCGTCGTCTTCTTCGAGTCGCCGCACCGCCTCGCGCAGACGCTCGCCGATGCGGCCGAGGTGCTGGGCGCAGATCGCCGGGCCGCAGTGTGCCGGGAGCTGACGAAGACCTACGAAGAGGTACGACGAGGAGGGCTCGCCGAGCTCGCCGCGTGGGCCGCCGACGGGGTGAAGGGGGAGATCACCGTCGTCGTCGCCGGTGCTTCCGAGTTCGATGCCGAGGCCGATCTGGACGCGGTGGCTGCGCGGGCCGCCGAACTCGCCGAGGAGGGGGCACGCTTGAAGGACGCGTGCGAGCAGGCCGCGTCCGGCACCCCGTTCAGCAAGCGCGAGATCTACGAGGCGGTCCTGTCCTCGCGTCGCGACTCGTGAGGTTGTCGTTCGCTCCGTGAGTATGTCCGTTCGCTCCGCGGGGTCCGTTCGCTCCTTGAGCCTGCCTGTTCGCTCCTTGAGCCTGCCTGTTCGCTCCTTGAGCTTGTCGAAAGGTCGATGGCGTTTCGACTCGTGCTCGGCTGGCGCCTCGCCCGGCTCAACGGGCGGCAACGCGCCTTGAGCTTGTCTGTTCGCTCCTTGAGCTTGCCTGTTCGCTCCTTGAGCCTGCCTGTTCGCTCCTTGAGCTTGTCGAAAGGTCGATGCCGTTTCGACTCGTGCTCGGCTGGCGCCTCGCCCGGCTCAACGGGCGGCAACGCTCCTTGAGCTTGCCTGTTCGCTCCTTGAGCTTGCCTATTCGCTCCTTGAGCCTGCCTGTTCGCTCCTTGAGCTTGTCGAAAGGTCGATGGCGTTTCGACTCGTGCTCGGCTGGCGCCTCGCCCGGCTCAACGGGCGGCAACGCTCCTTGAGCTTGCCTGTTCGCTCCTTGAGCCTGCCTGTTCGCTCCCTGAGCTTGTCTGTTCGCTCCTTGAGCTTGTCGAAAGGTCGATGGCGTTTCGACTCGTGCTCGGCTGGCGCCTCGCCCGGCTCAACGGGCGGCAACGCGCCTTGAGCCTGCCTGTTCGCTCCTTGAGCTTGTCTGTTCGCTCCTTGAGCTTGTCGAAAGGTCGATGGCGTTTCGACTCGTGCTCGGCTGGCGCCTCGCCCGGCTCAACGGGCGGCAACGCGCCTTGATCGTGCCTGTTCGCTCCTTGAGCTTGTCTGTTCGCTCCTTGAGCTTGTCGAAAGGTCGATGGCGTTTCGACTCGTGCTCGGCTGGCGCCTCGCCCGGCTCAACGGGCGGCAACGCTCCTTGAGCTTGTCTGTTCGCTCCTTGAGCTTGTCGAAAGGTCGATGCGCCGCGCGATGGGCCGAGTTGTCCACAGGACATCTCGCGCGGCGTACGCGGCTGTGGACACTGGTCGAGCCTGTCGCCGGGAGACGGCGATACTCGATACATGGGGGCTTACGTGTACATACTCAGATGCGCGGACGGCAGCTTGTACGTCGGGAGCACGCGGGATCTCGGGCCGCGCATCGAGCAGCATCAGAGCGGCCGCGGCGCGGCCTATACGGCCAAGCGGCTCCCGGTGGAGCTCGCCTTCAGCCAGGAGTTCGAGTGCATCTCCGACGCATGGGCGATGGAGCGCAAGCTGCACGGCTGGAGTCGGGCGAAGCGTCAAGCGGTGATCGACGGACGGTTCGACCTGCTGCCAGGGTTGTCGACCCGGCGCTCGGCGAAGCGCTCGACGCCGGAGTGAGCGTGTCGCTCCTTGAGCTTGTCGAAAGGTCGAGGGACGTTTCGACACGGGCTCGGCTGGCGCCTCGCCCGGCTCAACGAGCGGTAACGCTCCTTGAGCTTGTCGAAAGGTCGAGGGACGTTTCGACACGGGCTCGGCTGGCGCCTCGCCCGGCTCAACGAGCGAAGCGGCGCTCCTTGAGCTTGTCGAAAGGTATCGGCAGGTCAACTGGTATGCGAGACGATGGCGGCGGCTTTGTCGAGGCACTCCTGCCACTCGGCGGCGGGGTCGCTGTCGTAGGTGATGCCCCCGCCGACGCCCAGAGTCATCGCCCCGTCGGGGGTGATCTGCACGGTGCGGATGGCGACGTTCAGATCGAGCAGTCCGTCGGGGCCCGCGATGCCGACGGCGCCGCAGTACACCCCGCGGCCGTACGCCTCCCACTCCGCGATCAGTTCGGCGGCCCGGATCTTCGGGGTGCCGGTCACCGACGCCGGGGGGAAGGTCGCCTCCAAGAGTGCGTCGTTGCCGACGGCGGCCGGCAGTTCCGCGGAGACCGTCGAGACCAGGTGCCACACGCCGGGAGCGCCGACGATCGTGAGCAGCTCCGGAACCCGGACGCTGCCGGTCGCGGCGACGCGCCCCAGGTCGTTGCGGACCAGGTCGACGATCATCACGTTCTCGGCGATGTCCTTGGCCGACTCGGCGAGCACCAGGGGGTCGACGTCGAGCGGGACGGTGCCCTTGATCGGTGACGACGTGACCGTCCCGCCGCGACGGGACAGGAAGGACTCCGGCGACAGGCTCACCACCGAGCCGTGCGCGCCGTGGAGAAAGGCGGCCTTCGCGGGCTTGGTGGCGGCCGCCAGGTCGGCGAAGTAGCGATGCGGCGAGCCGGCCAGCCTTCCGGTGAAGCGGGTGCAGATGCACGCCTGGTACACCTCGCCGGCGGCGATGGCCTCGCGGCAGGCGGCGACGGCGGCGAGATGCGGTTCCCGCTCCGGCGGGGTCCACTCGGCTGTCCACGGTGGGGTATCGACACGGTTCGACGGTCCGCTCCTCACCTGCTCAACCATCGATCTGGAGGGCTCGACCATCGATGCGGGAGGCTCGGGTCGAAACCACGCCTCAAGGGAGGAGCACACCCAGGAGGGGCATTCGGCGCCGACGGGCGACCACCACGACCACTCGCCGTCGCGCAGGAGGAGCACGCCGTCGGTCAGACCGCCCGCGACTTCCGGGAGCGGCCCCTGCCCGGCCCGCACGGGAAAGCCGAGGTGGCCCAGCCAGAAGCGGTCGGGCCGGTCGGGCGGACGCAGTCCGGGGACGATCTCGAGCGAGGGGGCGATCACGGCGTCGGCATCGCACCAGTCGCCGATCAGTGCAGCGGGTCCGGGCAGGCCCTCCGTTTCGGCGCGCGCGGTCAACGCCTGGAACAGGTCCAGACCGGGCGGCGTGTCGACACGGTGCGTCACGGGACCTCGACAGGGGCGTGGTCTCGATACGCTGCTCGCCCCAAGGGGCTCGTCGCTACTCGACCACCAAGGAACACCGCCATGGAACGGGTCAGTCCTGCACCGCGAGCTCGACGCGGGGGAAGACCGGGGCCGGCTTGGGGAGCGCGGTGCCCGGCTGCAGGCGAGTCTGGATCGCGGCGAAGTCGCGGTGGTCGTCGTTCACGGCCAGCAGGTCCAGGACGGTGCCGGTCGCCGTCGGCATCACCGGCTGCGCCAGCAGCGTGACGATGCGGATCACCTCGGCGCACACGTAGAGGACCGTGCCGGTGCGCTCGCGGTCGGTCTTGGCCAGCTTCCACGGCTCCTGCGCGGAGATGTACCGGTTGGTCGCCGCGAGCGTCGACCACAGCGCCTCCAGGCCGAGATGGATCGCCTGGACGTCGAAGTGCTCGCGGACGGTGGGCAGCAGCGTCGCGGCACGGTCGAGCAGGGCGCGGTCCTCGGCGGTGAACTCGCAGGGATCGGGGACTGCCGAGTCGAAGTACTTGCCGATCATGCTGAGCGTGCGCTGCGCCAGGTTGCCGTACTCGTTGGCCAGGTCGGCGTTGATCCGCGCGACGATGGCCTCCGCCGAGTACGAGCCGTCCTGCCCGTAGCTCACCTCGCGGAGGAAGAAGAACCGCACCGGGTCGACGCCGAACTCGTCGATCAGCACGTCCGGATCGATCACGTTGCCGATCGACTTGCTCATCTTCTCGCCGTTGTTGAAGAGGAAGCCGTGCGCGAACACCCGCTTGGGCAGGTCGATCCCGGCGCTCATCAGGAACGCCGGCCAGTACACGCAGTGGAACCGGATGATGTCCTTGCCGATCACGTGCAGATCGGCGGGCCAATACTTGGCGAAGGTCTCCGGGTCGTCCGGGAATCCCGCGCCCGTCAGGTAGTTCGTGAGGGCGTCGACCCAGACGTACATCACGTGCGCGTCGTCGCCGGGCACCGTGACACCCCAGTCGAAGGTGGTGCGCGAGACCGACAGATCCTTCAGGCCGCCGGCGACGAAGCTGCGGACCTCGTTGCGCCGCACGTCGGGGCCGATGAACTCCGGATGCTCGTCGTACAGCGCGAGCAGCCGGTCCTGGTACGCCGACAGCCGGAAGAAGTAGGTCTGTTCCTCGGTCCAGGTGAGCACGTGGCCGTTCTCGGCCGCGACGCGGTCGCCGTTCTCGTCGACGCGGGTGTCGTCGGTGTTGACGAAGGTCTCGTCGCGCACGTCGTACCAGCCCGAGTACGAGTCCTGGTAGATGTCGCCGGCGTCGACCATCCGCTGCCAGATCTCCTGCGAGGCCCGGTGATGATCGTCGTCGGTGGTACGGATGAAGCGGTCGAACGACGACCCCAGCCGCTCCTGCAGCGCCTGGAACCGGCTCGAGTTGCGCGCCGCCAGCTCGCCGGTCGGGATCCCCTCCGCCTGCGCGGTCTGCTGCATCTTCTGACCGTGCTCGTCGGTGCCGGTGAGGAACCGGACGTCATAACCGTCGAGGCGCTTGAAGCGGGCCAGCGCGTCCGCCGAGATGTACTCGTAGGCATGACCGATGTGCGGTGCGCCGTTCGGGTACGCGATGGCGGTGGTGAGATAGAAGGCAGGTCGCATAGTGCCTATGAGGATAGCGGTGCCGACCGGCCCGGCCGTGGGCTCACCCTTCCCGGCGATACGGTGCGCATCCCGTCGGCGCCTGCGGTGGCCGGCCGGACTCGATCGGCTCGATCGGCAGAATCACCGGATCGTCGCTGAGTGTGAACTTCTCGCCGTGGTGTGCCAACTCGATCGGCGGACCGTCGAGCAGTCGGTAGGTGGCCTTGGTCTTGTCGACGGCGACGATGATGCGCGACTCGCGCACCAGCATGCGGAACGACATGTAGTTCAGGCGTTCGGGCAGGCGCGGCGCGAAGGTGATGTTGCCGCCGAAGTCGCGCATGCCGCCGAAGCCGGCCACGCAGTCCGTCCACGCGCCCGCGAGCGCGGCGATGTGCAGGCCGGAAGAGACGTTGTTGTGGAGGTCGTGCAGATCGGTGAACACCGATTCGCAGAGCAGATCGTAGGCCAGGTCGAGGTAGCCGACCTCCGCGGCGGTCACCGCCTCGCAGCAGGCTGAGAGCGACGAGTCGCGCACGGTGATCGGGTAGTAGTAGTCGAAGATCGCGCGCTTCTCTTCCGGCGTGAAGCTGTCGCCGAACATGTAGGTCGCGAAGACCAGGTCGGCCTGCTTCACCACCTGCTTCCGGTACAGGTCGAAGTACGGGAAGTTCAGCAGCAGCGGATACCGGCCCTTGGTCCCCTCGAAGTCCCACTTGTCCAGGAGGGTGAAGGCCTCGCACTGCTGGTGGACGCCCAGATCGTGGTCGTAGGGGATGGTCATGGAATCGGCGCACGCCGTCCAGTGCTTGATCTCGGCGTTGCTCACACCGAGATCCCGTGCGACGGCCGGCTGCCGGTGCACCACCGCCACCGCGTCCCGGAACGCCTGCTGCGCCGCGAGATTGGTGAAGACGTTGTTGTTGATGATGGCGGTGTACTCGTCCGGCCCGGTCACGCCGTCGATGCGGAAGTCGCCGTTCACGTCGTGGTGGCCGAAGCCGGCGAAGAAGCGGGCGACCTCGACCAGCAGCTCGACGCCGCACTCCACCTCGAAGGCCTCGTCGTTGGTGGCGCGCAGGTACCGTCCGGTGGCGTTCGCGATGTCGGCGGACACGTGCACGCCCGCGGTGCCCGCGGGCCAGTAGCCCGAACACTCGTCGCCGTCGATGGTGCGCCACGGGAACATCGCGCCGGACTGTCCGAGTTCGCGTGCCCGTGCACGCGCCTTGTCCAGGGTGCTGTGTCGCCAGCGCAGTTCTTCGCCGGCGGCCGCGGGGACGGTATAGGTGAGCATCGGCAGGATGAAACTCTCGGTGTCCCAGAAGGTGTGACCGTCGTAGCCGGGACCGGTGAGGCCCTTCGCCGGGATCTGCCGCGACTGTCCGCGGGCGCCGGCCTGCAGCACGTGGAACAGGGAGAAGCGGATCGCCTGCTGCAGTTCGGGGTCGCCGTCGATTTCGATGTCGGCGTCCCGCCAGAACTCGTCGAGGAACTCGGCCTGCTCGGCTTTGAGTGCGTCCCAACCGGTTTCGGCTGCCATGGCGAGCGCGGCATCGACCTGCGAACGCAGGGCCGGGACGGATCGTCGTGCCGACCACCCGTAGGCGACGCACTTGGTGAGCACGATCTTGCTGCCCTGCGGCACGGTGGCGGCGATGGTCACGCGAGCCAGGTCGCCGTCGGCCTGCACGTAGGTCTCGGCGTTGCCGGGCACGTCCAGCGTGTGCCCCATGGCGGCGGCGACGGCCAGTCCGGACCGCTTGGTGTGATGCACCAGTACGGCGGTGGTGCCGCGGCAGTCGGCGAGCGCGGGGACGAGCGGGGCGTCCAGGGCCGCCGCGAGCCGGGGGTCGTTGCCCGGCAAGGGAACCGGCTCGTTGGCGAGCAGGTCGGACTGCAGCACCAGCTTCATGTCCTCGCCGATCGGCTCCACCTCGTACCGCGTGGCGACGATGGTGCGCTTGGTGAAGCTGACCAGCCGCTCGCTCTTGATGCGCACGGTGCGACCGGTGGGCGAGGTCCAGAGCGTGCTGCGGCGCAGCGTGCCGGTCCGGAAGTCCAGCACGCGCTCGTGATCGACGGTTCGGCCGTAGCGCAGGTCCATCGGCTCGTCCTCCACCAGGAGCCGGATGATCTTGCCGTCGGTCACGTTCACCACGGTCTGGCCGGACTCGGGGTAGCCGTACCCGCTCTCGGCGTACGGCAGGTTCCGCTGCTCGAAGAATCCGTTGAGGTAGGTGCCCGGCTGATCGACCGGCTCGCCCTCCTCGAAGGTGCCGCGCAGGCCGATGTGGCCGTTGGACAGTGCGAAGAGCGTCTCGGTGCGGCCGATCATGTCGATGTCCATGCCGCGCCACGCCAGCTGCCACGGGTTCACCTCGAAGCCGTGGTCGGGGTGCAGGCCGTGCGCGGGCACGTTCGTGGGATCGGTGTGGCTCGCGGTGTCGCCGTGCGTGGTGTGCGTGATTTCGCTCTGCGGCTCGAACAACATGAGCGCTCCTTACAGCAGTTCGTCGAGGTCGGAGACGACGACGTCGGCGCCCGCCGCGCGCATCGCCTCGGCCTGTCGGCCGCCGACGCGATCGATTCCGACAACGTAGCCGAATCGGCCTGCCGCCCCGGCCCGAACCCCGGAGATGGCGTCCTCGAACACCGCGGCGTGTTCGGGCTGCACCCCCATCAATTCGGCGCCGCGCAGGTACGAGTCCGGCGCGGGTTTGCCGTTGAGCCGCTCGGCGACGATCGTGTTGCCGTCGACGCGGTGCTCCGGGTAGTCGGCGAGCCCGGCGGCTTGGAGCACCATCGCTCCGTTCTTGCTGGAGGTCACCACGGCGATGCGCAGCCCTGCCGCGCGCGCGGCGTCCAGGTAGCGCACCGAGCCGGGGTACGGGTCGACCCCGTCGCGGCGCAGGGTCGCGGTGAAGGCATCGTTCTTGGACTGGGCGATCTGCGCCACCGCGTCGTCGTCGACGACGATGCCGCGCGCGGTGAGAAAGCTCCGGACGCCGTCGATGCGCGGCCGGCCGTCGACGTAGTCGAGGTAGTCCTGCTCGGTGAACGGCGACAGGTCCTCACCGTCGGTGGCGATGCCGCCGGCCGCCCGGGCCACGAGGAAGGCGTCGAAGGCGTCCGTCCAGGCGGCCGTGTGCAGCGTGGCGGTGGTGGTGAGCACGCCGTCCAGGTCGAACAACAGGACGGAGATCTGTGATGGCAATCCGAGCACGAGGAAAACGCTACCCGGACGGGCTAGTGTCTGCTGGGTGACTGAGCGACGATTCTCACAGGTGGATGTGTTCGGCGACGGCCCGGCGAGCGGCAACCCGGTAGCGGTGGTGATCGAGGCCGAGGGACTGAGCGACGACGACATGGCGCGGTTCGCGCGGTGGACCAATCTCTCCGAGACCACCTTCGTGCTGCCGCCGACCGATCCCGGTGCCGACTACCGGTTGCGGATCTTCACCCCCGGCGGCGAGTTGCCGTTCGCAGGTCACCCGACGCTCGGGTCCGCGCACGCGTGGCGGGAGTCCGGAGTCCTCCCGCGGCGGGACGACTCGGCAGGCGGCGACATCGTGCAGGAGTGCGGCATCGGCCTGGTGACCGTGCGGTACGACGACGCCACCGGCCGTTACGCCTTCGCCGCGCCCCCGCTGACCCGGTCCGGCCCCGCCGACGACGAGACGCTCGACCGCGTCCGGGCGGCGATGGGGCTGCGGCGCAGCGACGTGGAGGCGGCCGAGTGGGTGAGCAACGGTCCACCCTGGCTGGCGCTGCTGCTCACCGACGGACAGCGGGTCCTCGACGTGCGGCCCGACATGGGCGCGCTGGGCCCGGACGACTTCGTCGGCCTGGTCGGTCCGTGGCGCGAGCGATCGGGTCCCCACTACGAGGTGCGCGGCTTCGTTCCCGGCATGGGCGTGCCCGAGGACCCGGTCACCGGAAGCCTGAACGCCGGGATCGCGGTCTGGCTGCGGGGTGCCGGGCTGGCGCCGTCGTCGTACGTCGCCGCCCAGGGCACGGTGCTCGGTCGGACCGGGCGCGTGCACATCCACGACGACGGCGACACGATCTGGGTCGGCGGCGCCTGCGCGACGGTGATCGACGGGACGGTGGACCTGTGACCGGTCCTGCGGAACCGTCGGCCAAGCAGGTACGCAAGCGCAAGCGCCGGGAGCCGCCGCCGGATCCTGCGGCGCTCGGCGGACTCGTGGACGCGCACACCCACCTGGCGGCGTGCGGCGGGCGCAGCGCCGAGGCCGTCGCCGAGATCGTCGACCACGCCGAGCGGGTCGGCGTGCAGCAGGTGGTGACCGTCGCCGACGACATGGTCGACGCGCGCTGGGCCGTGCAGGCCGCGCACTGGGACTCGCGGGTGTTCGCCGCGGTGGGACTGCACCCGACGCACGCCGGTGATCTGGACGGGGCGGCGCGGTCGGAACTGGAGGAGATGGTCGCCGACGAGCGGGTGGTGGCGGTGGGCGAGACGGGGCTGGACTACTACTGGACCGTCCACTCCGACACCTGCGCCGAGCCCGCGGTGCAGAAGGACGTCTTCGCCTGGCACATCGACCTGGCCAAGCGCTGTGGCAAGGCGCTGATGATCCACAACCGGGATGCCGATCGGGACCTGCTGGACGTGCTGGCGGCCGAGGGCGCGCCGGAGACGGTGATCATGCACTGCTTCTCCGGCACCCCGGAGATCGCCCGCGAGTGCGTCGACCGCGGGTACCTGCTGTCCTTCTCCGGCACTGTGACGTTCGCCAACTCCGGCGCGCTGCGTGAGGCGGCCGCGCTGACTCCCGAGGACCTGATCCTGGTGGAGACCGACGCACCGTTCCTGACCCCGCATCCCTATCGTGGCCAGCCCAATCAGTCGTACTGCCTGCCGTACACCGCGCGCTCGCTCGCGGAGGTCCGTGGGGTGTCCCCCGAACGAATGGCAGCAGTCCTGGGGGCGAATGCGTGCCGTGCCTACGGGTTGCCGTTGCGATAACGACCCTCTTTTCGTTACCGTACTGTGATCGCTCCGCCGGAACGCGGAGGCTGAACTGGTTAGTAGGTAGTACTTTGTCCGTTTTCAAGCGCATCAACGCCGCCGATTCTCTGGGCGCCCGCGCCGTCACCGGCGCCCTTCTGGTCACTCTTGCCGCAGGCGGTGTGACCGGAGCAGTGATGCACAAGGAACTGACCCTCTCCATCGACGGGCAGGCGCGCGAGGTGTCCACCATGGCCTTCTCGGTGTCCGGTGTGCTGGAAGAGAACGGCATCGCCACCAGTCCCGGCGACAAGATCAACGTCGACCTGAGCAGCAGCCCCCGGCGCGGTCAGGTGATCACCGTGGACCGGCTCAAGGAGGTCGAGCTCAAGCTCGACGGCCAGCCGCAGATCGTCAAGACCCACAAGAACTCGGTGCGCGAGGTGCTCGCCGAGAAGGGTCTCACCGAGGTCGCGGTGAGCACCTCCCTCGATGCGCCCGTGCCGGTGCAGGGCGCCGACGTCGAAGTGATCCTGCCCAAGCCGATCGTCGTGACCGACGGCGCCAAGACCGAGCGCACCGTGGTGGCCGCCAAGACCGTGGGCGACGTCTTCGAGCGCACCGGCAATCCGCTGGCCCCCACCGACAAGGTGGTCCCGGCCGCGACCACCCCGGTCAGCAAGGACATGAAGATCAAGGTCACGCGGATCCGGGACACCGAGGAGACCGTCGAGGAGAAGGTGGCTCCGCCGGAGATCAAGAAAGAAGACGACACCCTGGTCCGCAACCGCAAGGTCGTGGAGAAGAAGGGCACTCCGGGCAAGGCCAAGGTCACTTACAAGGTCACTCGCGTCAACGGCAAGGTGACCAAGCGGGAGAAGCTCGAGGAGGAGGTCCTCGTCGAGCCGAAGCCGGCCACCGTGCGCGTCGGCACCAAGCCGGGTGCGCCGCACGTGCCGCACGGCGTCTGGGATGCGCTCGCACAGTGCGAGGCGACCGGCAACTGGGCCATCAACACCGGCAACGGCTACTACGGCGGCCTGCAGTTCAACCAGAGCACCTGGGAGCGGCACGGCGGACTGGAGTATGCGCCGCGTGCGGACCTGGCCACCCGCGAGGAGCAGATCGCCATCGGCAAGAAGACCCAGGCCGCCCAGGGCTGGGGCGCGTGGCCGACGTGCACCTCCCGCCTGGGCCTGCGCTGACCCGACAGGGGACAATGGCCGGGTGACTGATGCAACCGGCGTGCGCCTCCTGGGTCCCGTCGAGATCCGCGGCCTGGCCGCCGAGCTCGGTGTGCGGCCCACCAAGCAGCTCGGCCAGAACTTCGTGCACGACGCCAACACCGTGCGCCGCATCGTCGCCACCTCCGGCGTGGGACCCGAAGACGTGGTTCTGGAGGTCGGGCCGGGGCTGGGGTCGCTGACGCTGGCGCTGCTGGAGACCGCCGGCCGGGTGGTCGCCGTGGAGATCGATCCGGTGCTCGCCGCGCGCCTGCCGCAGACGGTCGCGGAGTTCGCCCCGGGAACCCAGTTTGACGTGGTGACCGCCGACGCGATGTCGGTGCTCCCGGACGACCTGCCCGCGACGCCGACCGCGCTGGTGGCGAACCTGCCGTACAACGTCGCCGTCCCGGTGTTGCTGCATCTGATGGCGCATTTCCCGACCCTGCGGACCGCGTTGGTGATGGTGCAGGCCGAGGTGGCCGATCGTCTCGCCGCGGGACCGGGCAGCCGCACCTACGGTGTTCCGAGCGTCAAAGCGCGCTACTTCGGCGACGTCAAGCGGGCGGGCGCCATCGGCCGGAACGTGTTCTGGCCGGAACCGAAGATCGAGTCCGGACTGGTCCGCATCGACCGCACCGATCCGTACGGCACGGACGAGGACCGGCGGCGAACCGTGTTCACGGTGATCGACGCCGCCTTCTCCCAGCGCCGGAAGACCATGCGCTCGGCGCTCGCCTCCTGGGCCGGCGGACCCGTTCGTGCCGAAGAACTGCTGCGCGCAGCGGGAATCGATCCCGGTATCCGCGGAGAGCGCCTCGACATCGGCGACTATGTGCGGCTGGCGGAGGCCGTCGGCGAGGAAGGGGCCGGCCGATGATGGGCGGGGCGACGGCGCGCGTGCCGGCCAAGATCAACTTGCACCTGGGCGTCGGTCCGCTGCGCGAGGACGGCTACCACGAACTGAGCACGGTCTTCTGTGCGCTGTCGCTGTACGACGACGTCACCGTGCGCGCCGCCGACGAGTTCTCCATCTCGGTCACCGGGGAGGGGGCGCACGAGGTGCCGGCGGATCCGACCAATCTCGCCGCCCGCGCCGTGCAGGCGCTGGCCGAGTACGCGAACGTGGCCGACCCGGCGGTCGCGATCGAGATCGCCAAACAGATCCCGGTCGCCGGCGGCATGGCGGGCGGCTCCGCCGACGCGGCCGGGGCACTGCTGGCCGCCGCTCGACTGTGGCGGCTGGAACTGAGTCGCGAGGATCTCTCCGACCTGGCCGCGACGCTCGGCAGCGACGTGCCGTTCTGCCTGCTCGGCGGGGCTGCGCTGGGCAGCAATCGAGGAGAAGAGCTGCTGCCGGTGTTGCACCGGGGCGAACTGCACTGGGTGGTCGTCGCGGCCAAGGGCGGCCTGTCCACGCCGGCGGTCTATCACGAGCTGGACCGGCTCCGCGCCGGCCGCGGCGAGAAGGTGCGTCCGCCCGAACGTCCCGACGAGCTGATGGTGGCGCTGGCGTCCGGCGACGTCCACGCCGTCGCACCACTGCTGCACAACGAACTGCAGCCCGCGGCGGTGTCGCTGCAGCCGCTGCTGCGCCGGACGCTGCGGGCCGGCCGGGAGGCGGGGGCACTGGCCGGCATCGTGTCCGGCTCGGGACCCACGTGCGCGTTCCTGTGCGACGGCGAGGACTCGGCGATCGCGGTCGCCACGGAACTCTCCGGTCTCGGCGTCGCCCGGGCGGTGCGGACCGCCCGCGGCCCGGTGGCCGGCGCCCGTCTGATCCCGGCGCACTGAACGATTCTGCGACCTCCCCACTCGACTCGCACGACCGAAGAACGGAGAAACATGGCACGGCGTCCGGCGGACCCCTCCACCTCGCCCAGGGCGGGCTCGGGGACCAACACCTCCCTGGTGATCGCCGAGAAGGTGAGCAAGAGCTTCGGCATCAAGCCCCTGCTCGACGAGGTCAGTGTCGGTGTCCACGAGGGCGAGCGCATCGGGGTGGTCGGCCTCAACGGCGGTGGCAAGACCACCCTCCTGGAACTCCTCGCCGGGATCACCGAACCCGATTCCGGGCGGGTGACCCGGGTCGGCGGCATCGAGGTGGTCACGGTGACGCAGCGCGGTGAGCTCCCTTCCGGCTCCAGTGTTTCCGATGTGGTGCTGGGTGCAGGCACCGCCGAGCACGAGTGGGCGTCCGATGCTCGCGTGCGCGGGATCCTGGCCGGACTGGGCGTCGACGAACTGCTTGAGCGCGACGTCGCCGCACTCTCGGGCGGTCAGCGCCGGCGCGTCGCGCTCGCCGCGGCGCTGGTGACAGACGCCGATCTGCTGATCCTCGACGAGCCGACCAACCACCTCGACATCGAAGGCGTCTACTGGCTGGCCGAGCACCTGACGTCCCGCCGGAGCGCGCTGGTGGTGGTGACGCACGACCGCTGGTTCCTCGACACCGTCGCCGATCGCACCTGGGAGGTGCATTCCGGACGCGTCGACCAGTACGAGGGCGGCTACAACGACTGGGTGTTCGCCCGGGCCGAGCGCGCCCGGCTGGCCGATGCCGCCGAGGAACGGCGTCGCAACCTCGCTCGCAAAGAACTCGCCTGGCTGCGGCGCGGCCCGCCCGCGCGCACCTCCAAGCCCAAGTACCGGGTGGAGGCCGCCGAGAAGCTGATCTCCGACGTGCCGCCGCCGCGCGACTCGGTCACCCTGTCGGCGTTCGCCAAACGCCGTCTGGGCCGCGTCGCGATCGAACTGGAAGACGCTGCGGTGCACGCACCTGCCGCGGCCGACGGCACGCCGGGGCGGACGTTGCTGGAGGACGCCACCTGGCGGCTGGCGCCGGGTGAGCGGATCGGTCTGGTCGGAGTCAACGGCTCGGGCAAGACGACACTGCTGCGCGCCCTGGCCGGCGAGGTCCCGGTGGAGCCGGGCCGCCGGATCGTCGGCAAGACGGTCTCGCTGGGCTGGCTGCGACAGGAGCTCGACGACCTCGACGAGAGCATGCGGGTGCTCGACGCAGTGGAGGCGGTGGCCGGGCACGTCATGCTGGGCGAGAAGGAGCTCTCGGCGAGCCAACTCGCCGAGCGGCTCGGCTTCTCGCCGGCGCGGCAGCGCACGCCGATCGCCGACCTGTCCGGCGGCGAGCGCCGTCGTCTGCAGTTCACGCGAGTCCTGATGGCCGAACCGAACGTCCTGCTGCTCGACGAGCCCACCAACGACCTCGACATCGACACGCTGCAGCAACTGGAGGATCTGCTCGATTCGTGGGCGGGGACGCTGGTGGTGATCAGTCACGATCGGTACCTGATCGAGCGGATCTGCGACTCGACCTGGGCCCTGTTCGGTGACGGGAAGCTGACCAATCTGCCGCGGGGGATCGAGCAGTATCTGGAGCGCCGTGCCGCCGAAGCGAGCGGGGCGGGCACCTCTCGGCGGTCGAGTGCTTCTGGCGGGTCGAGTGCTTCTGGCGGGTCGAGTGCTTCTCGGCAGTCGAGCGACGTCGAGACCCGGCCGCGTTCGGGTCCGACTCCGGCCGAGCACCAGGCCGCCCGCAAGGCGATGGGCCGGGCGGAGCGGCAGATGGAGAAGCTCGGCAAGCGCGAGGACCAGATCCATGCCGCGATGGTCGATGCGGCCGTCGACCCGGATCGGCTCACCGCGTTGAACGAGGAACTCCAGGAGGTGCTCGCCGCCAAGGCGGCCGCCGAGGTGGAGTGGATGGAAGCCGCCGAGATCGTCGAGGGTGACTAGGCGTCCCGTGGCGAGACTGCCGCGTGAGGACTCCGGACCTCTGCAAAGGACGCAACGTCGTCGATAGGAGGGCTTGCGCGGGCCCGGCTCGGCGACGGGCCCGCGAGCATCGAATCGAACACTTGATCGAGCCTCGGTCGCGGAGTAATGTGAATCACATCTAGTTCGAACAGGCTTCGGGGGTGAGAGTCTATGGTGCACGTCGACCGCAGCACGCCGTGGGCCCGCGTCGACCTGACCGCGGCCGGTATGGTCGCCCCCGATGCCGACGATTCGGACCGCATACAGTACGACCACGCCTGCCCGGCCACCGGCGGACCGACCTGCCTGTGCAACCTCGGGCCCACATGCGTGCTGCACCACCAGATCAAAACCCACGCCGGAACACCGGACCCGGCCGAGGGATTCCTCGACCCCTCGTCTGCGCGTCGTCGCAGGCTCCGCCACCCGCTCAGGACAGGCGACCAATGGATCGACGACCAATGGATCGACGACCACGGCACCGTCTGGACCTCGATCACCACACCACACGGCCTGACCGTCGACACCCCCGCACCCGGACAATGGATGTTCCCCCAACTAGCCGGCATCCGCTGCCTCCACCAGAGGCCCACCACGCCCACACCAGCACCACCGGATCCGAACCCACACCACGACCCCAGCCGCGGCGGCCTCCACACCGCCACCGCACACAAACACGCCTGGCGCCGCGCCGAACGCGCCCGCCTACGACGTCAACGCGCACACACCGCCGACAACGACCCGCCACCCTTCTAGCCGACCCCGCCGAGGTCGGTGAGCGCGACGCCCGCCGCCTGCTGGCGCTCGTCGACCGGTGCGGTCAGCGGATGATGACGCGTTCCACCAGTCGGGCGATCGCGGTGGAGCCGGCGTGGTTGAAGTGCCACTTCAGGGTGCCGTCCGCGTTGGTCTGACCCTCGTACCAGGCGTCGCCCCGGCGGCACGCGTCCCGGCCTTCGGAGAGGGTCTGGACGTCGATGAAGCTGCCGTCGACGCTCTCGGCCACGGTCCGGAGGATCGTGTTGGCGCGGTCGAAGACCTCGCGCATCCAGACGGCGTCGCCGTCGGGGAGGGGCACGGTCGGGAAGCATCCGCGTTCGCCGATGAACCCGCCGAGGCCGACCATCACGATCTGGGCGCGCGGGTGCGCCGCGCGGATCGCCTGGAGGGCGTCGTGGGTCCCGCGGCCCATGGCGCCCAGTCGAGTCTGCACCTCTGCCGCCAGCGCGCCGTTGCTGCGGCAGTTCTTGTCCTGGCCGGTGCGCTCGACCAGGCACCGCGCCAGGATCGGGCCCCAGCGCATGTCGTTGCCACCGATGCTGAGGGTAATCAGCTGGGTGCCCGGCGGCACCCGCTTGAGTTGCGGTTCGCGCGGATAGGTCGAGGTCTGCTGCGGTGTCGACCAGAGGTTCGGGCTCGTCGCGCCGGCGCACGAGGTGTCGGCGAACAGGATCGGCTTGAGCTTGTTGCGCAAGATCTGCGGGTAACTGTCCGCCGAGCGCAGACAGCCCAGGTAGTACCCGGGGGTGAACGTCCGATGCGTGCCCGACGCCCGCGAGTCGCCCATCGCCGCGTACGGGCCGCCGGTGTACGGCGCGACCTTGGCGGCCGGCGGCGGCGCCGGCAGCTCCGGTTCGGCGGGGGCGGGCCCCGCGAAGGCGGTCGTGCTCGCGACGGCCAGCAGCGCGGCAGTCAGCGGTGCGAGCAGCCGTCTCCGCATGGTCCCCCGCGTCCTCGTGAAGTGTGGAGGGCCGCTTCCCCGACGGCCCACAAGACGAGAACTCTGCCAGAGATGTGACTGGTGTGAAAGATGAGGTTGGAGTGGTTACCGTTCGTTGTCCGAACCGAGACCTCACGGGTCGAGCGTCACCGTTCGCGTCGGGGACACCCGGTCGGCGAAACCGGAGTCGTGGGAGACGACGAGCAGTGCCCCCGGCCAGTCGGTCAGGGCGGCGAGCAGGCTCTCCACGGTGCCGACGTCGAGGTTGTTGGTGGGCTCGTCGAGGATCAGCAGCCGGGGATCGGGCTGCGCGAGCAGGCCGAGCGCCAGCGCGGCGCGCAGTTGCTCGCCGCCGGACAGGTCGGACAGGCGGCGTGCGGATGAGCTGCCGGTGAATCCGAAGCGTGCGAGGAGAGCGTGCACGTCCTCCGGCTCGCCGTGCGGGGCGGCGTCGTACGCGGTCTGCGCGAGAGTCGACCCCGGATTCTCGAAGGAGATCACCTGCGGGACAAACACATGCGGCACCACCACGGCGTCCCCGTCGGCGGTGAGCGCGGCGAGCAGCCGGGACTTGCCCGCACCGTTCGGTCCGGTGAGCAGCACGCGCTCGGGCCCGGTGATCGGCAGACGACGGTCGACGATGATCTGCGCGCCGGAGGCGACCTCCGGCGACGGCAGCCGGATCTCCGGCGTCGTGGACCGCTGTCGCCGCTGTCGCAGCTCGTCGAGCTCGGAGCGGGCCGCGTCGACCGAATCGCGCTGCCCGCGTTCGAGTTTCCCGGCAGCGACCTGCGCCTTGCTAGCGCGTAAGCCGGCCGCGATCGGTGGCACCCGCTTCTCGATCTGCGCCTTCTGTGCAGTACGACGGCGCCGGGCCAGCGCGGTCTGCGCCTCGTCGAACTGGCGCTGCTCGCGGCGGAGTTGCGCTGCTGCGGCGGCGGTCTGTTCGGCATGGGCCCTGCGCTCGTCCTCGAGAGCAGCGCGATAGTGCGCGTAGTTGCCGCCGAAGGCGCGCACGTGGGCCTCGCGCAGCTCGAAAGTGCACGTGGCGCGGTCGAGCAGTTCCAGGTCGTGGCTCACAGTCAGGATCGCCCCGCCGAACTCGTCGAGCGCACGGTGGAGTCGGGCGCGGGACTCGGCGTCGAGATCGTTGGTGGGCTCGTCGAGCAGGAGCACGTCCGGCTCGTCGAGGAGGGCACGGGCCAGCGCGAGTGTCCGGAACTGGCCACCGGACAGGCTGGTGAGGGGGCGCGCGAGGTCGGTCGGCAGCCCGAGCCGGTCCAGCCGGGCCACGGCGCGCGCCGCCAGGTCCCAGTCGTCGCCGATCGTCTCGAAGTCGGCCGGATCGGTGCTGCCGCCCTCGATGCGGGACAGCGCCGCGAGGGCGGCGGAGACGCCGAGACCGTCGGCGACGGTTCCGGCGCCCGGCTGCGCGGACGCCTGCCGCACCAGTGCGATGGTTCCGTCGTGGCGGACCGTGCCGCGGGCGGGACGGCGGAGACCCGCGAGGATCTCGAGCAGGGTGGTCTTGCCGGCGCCGTTGTCGCCGACCAGGGCGGACAGACCCGGGGCGAGGGAGAGGCCGACGTCGTGCAGAAGTTCGGAGCCGTCCGGCCAGGCGAAGCTCAGGCTGATCGCGGTCAGGGTGGTGGAGGTGTGGTGCATACGCCGCCGACGCTACGGAGCACGGACGGCCGGAGTCCACCGGTTTTTCGGGGCGTCGCGCTAGCGGCGGTCGGTCGCGCGGGTGACGAGGGCGATGTCGGCCGGAGTGGGTCTGCGGAAGACTCCACCGTCGGCGCGGTACTGCGCTCCGTGCTCGCGCAGGTGAGCGGCGAACAGCGGGCACACCGGGACCACCGTGAGGCCGGCGGACAGGCAGTCCGCAAGGGCGTGGCGGACCAGGATCCCAGCCAGTCCGCGGCCGCCGAACTCTTCGGCCACCTCGGTGTGGAAGAAGATCCGGTCGCCCGGCGTCTGGGCCGAGTCGACGAACTCGGCCCGGCCCGCGACGACGCCGTCGTCGAAGCCGACCGTGTAGGCGCCGATCGGCGGGGTCGTGTGGAGGGCGACGCTCACCGCAACGCCGGTCTTGTCGTGCACGTGCTGGTCCATGGCGATCCTTCGGCCGTCTGCACCGTGAACCCTAGTCCAGATTCCGCCGAGTCGCCGCGAGCGGCTAGCGTGAGCCCATGTCCTTCCTGCGCACCTCCGTGACCGGTGGCGTCGGCGAGATCGTGCTCGACCGCCCCCGGGCCCTCAACGCCCTCGACCAGTCGATGATCGACGAGATGTTCGACGTGCTGTCCCGATGGGGAGACGACGACGCGATCGAGACGGTCCTGGTGACCTCGGCGAGCCCGCGGGCGTTCTGCGCCGGCGGCGACATCCGCGCGATCCGGGAGTACGCCGTCGACGGCGACACCGCGGCGATCACCCGCTACTTCTCCAGCGAGTACCGGCTCGACCAGCTCATCGCCGAGTACCCCAAGCCCTACGTCGCGCTGATCGACGGCGCCGCCATGGGCGGCGGACTGGGCATCAGCGTGCACGGTGAACTCCGCGTGGTCACCGAGAACGCGCTGCTGGCGATGCCGGAGACCGCGATCGGCTTCTTCCCGGACGTCGGCGCGACCTACTTCCTGCCGCGCCTGCCCGACGGTGTCGGGGTCTGGCTGGGGCTGACCGGAGCCCGGCTCCGCGGGGCCGAGGCCGTCGCGGTCGGCCTGGCGACGCACTTCGTTCCCGCCGCCGATCTACCCGCCGTCGCCGAGCGGATCCGCGCCGGTTCGCCGTTGGGCGAGGTGCTCGCCGGGCACCGGGACCTGCCGCCGGTCGACCTTCCGTTGCGCAAGATCGCCGACTACTTCCCGCTCGGGTTTCCGCCGGCCGGCATCCTCGGCGGGCTGCGCGGAGCCACCGACGACGACTGGGCGCAGGAGATGGCGGACACGTTCGACCAGGCATCGCCGACCAGCCTCGCGGTGACCGCGGCGCTGATCGAGGCGGGTGCGTCGTCGTCGCTGGAACAGTGCCTGGAGCGTGAACTGCACGCGGCTGAGATCATCACCGCGACGCCGGACTTCGCTGAGGGAGTGCGCGCGGTCCTGGTGGATAAGGACCGCGATCCGGCGTTCGATCCGTCGACGCTCGACGCCGTCGACGAGGCTTTGGTGGCCCGGATCGTAGGCGCCTGATCGTTCCTCAGGGACGCACCGCGAACCACCCGGAGAGGGCGGCCGTGGGCGGCGGCTCGACGAGGTCGTCGGCCTCGTAGTCGACGTCGTCGGAGGGCAGGAACGGGTTGGCGGCGCGCACCGTCGCGCGGGGGCAGTCGAACCGGCCTGCCGCGCCCTGTGCGGTGACCGTCGTGAGCAGCAGTGAGCATTCGCCGGAGTGGTAGTACGCGCCGTCGACCGAGATCCCCACTCGGGCAGGGATCGGATGATCGAGGGGGCCGACACGCGGCACGTAGCCGTTGTCGAGGGGCGGAAGCCGACCTCCGGTCAGCGCGACCGTCTCGAACTCCACCTGCGCCCCTTCACCTTTCGGTCCAGCGAAAGTGAACAGCAAGGTGTCCGGGGGCACCTGGGGGTCGGCCGGCCCGGACTTGGCGAACTCCACGCACACCTGCTCGCCGCCGTCGGGCCGCACGGCTGCGTGAATCGACCCGCTCCGGTACTCCAGGCCGTACCCCGAGCGGGTGACCCGCCCGGACGGCGGCGGGGTGTGGCAGGCGGCCGCCTGATGCCGGGTGGCCGGGGGCGCGCTCGCCGGGACCGTCGTGGGCGGTTCGCCGGTGACTTCGGCGTCGTCGCCGGATCCGCCGGAGGACTCCGCGCAGCCGGTCAGCACGACGGCGAGCGCCGCCAGCGCCGTGAAGTGCCGTCGCAGCATCAGTCCGCGGCCGCCACGAGGGGTGCCAGCTCGAGCGAGGGGAACTCCTTCTCGATGAACTGCAGTCGCCACTTGTCGCTGAACAGCGCGAGGATGGCGCCGTCGCTGCGCGTGAACACCTCGACGCCGCGCTGCTTGGTCAGTTCGGGGGCGCTGGCCTCGTCGGTGCGGCGGGCCAGCGAGAACCCGAGCGGTTCGATGACGGTGTCGACGTTGAACTCCGCTTTCATCCGCGCGGTGACCACCTCGAACTGCATGGGACCGACTGCGGCCAGCACCGGGGAGGCGTCGCCGCGCAGGTCGTTGCGCAGCACCTGGACCACGCCCTCGGCGTCGAGCTGATCGATGGCCTTGCGGAACTGCTTGTACTTGTCGGCGGTGGTGACCCGCAGCGCGGAGAAGTGCTCCGGCGCGAACGAGGGGATCGGCGGGTACTGGATCTTCGGATCGATGAACAGCGTGTCGCCGGGGGCAAGGGCCATGGCGTTCACCAGGCCGACGACGTCACCCGGGTAGGCCGTGTCGACGGTGGAGCGGTCGCGGCCGAACACCGCTTGGGCGTACTTGGTCGCGAACGGCTTGCCGGTCTGCGCGTGCGTGACGACCATGCCGCGCTCGAACTCGCCGGAGACGATGCGCATGTATGCGAGACGGTCGCGGTGGCTGGAGTCCATGCCGGCCTGCACCTTGAAGACGACGGCGCTGAACGGGTCGGTCACCGCGCGCTCGGTTCCGTCGATGCCGGTCCGGCCCGCCGGCGCCGGAGCGTATTCGACGAGCGCCTCGAGCAGTTGGCGCACACCGAAGTTCAGCATCGCGGAGGTGAAGATCATCGGGGAGGTCTGGCCGGCCAGGAACATCTCCTGGTCGTGGTCTTGCCCCATCTCGCCGAGCAGCTCGGACTCCTCGACGGCGGCGGTCCAGGCGTCGCCTTCGGATTCCAGCGCCGCCTCGGGAGAGAGGATCTCCTCCGGCGCGATGGTGGAACCGCCCGCGGTACGGGTGAACTTGATGAACTTCCCGGTACGACGATCCAGCAGCCCGCGATAGTCGCCGGCGATGCCGACCGGCACGTACAGGGGGGTGGGGATGAGGCCGATGCGCTCGGTGATCTCGTCGATCAGTTCCAGCGGCGACTGGCCGGGCCGGTCCCACTTGTTGATCACGGTGATCACCGGGATGCCGCGGTGGCGGCACACCTGGAAGAGCTTGAGCGTCTGCGGCTCCAGGCCCTTGGCGGCATCGATCAGCATCACGGCGGCATCGACCGCGGTCAGCACCCGGTAGGTGTCCTCGGAGAAGTCCGAGTGACCGGGCGTGTCGACCAGGTTGATCACGTTCGGCTCGTCAGGAGCGGGCGACTCGCCGTCGGGTCCGGTGGGCGTGTAGTTGAACTGGAGAGCGGTGGAGCTGACCGAGATGCCGCGCGCCTTCTCCATTTCCATCCAGTCCGAGACGGTGGAGCGGCGCCCGCCCTTGCCGTGGACCGCGCCGGCCTCGCTGATCATGCGGGCGTGCAGCGCCAGTGCCTCGGTCATCGTCGACTTACCGGCATCCGGATGGGAGATGATCGCGAAGGTCCGGCGGCGCTTGACCTCACGGGCGATGGACTCAGAACTCACCGGTCCACGCTATCGGGCGGCCCGGTGGTCAGGCAAAAAGGTGTGGCGGGCCGACGGCCGCGTTCGCTAGTGTCGACGTCGTGCAGTACTTGTTCTTCGGCTGAGGTGGCCGCGCTTTCGCCCGCCACCCGGTACAGCCCGCGTCCGCCTTCGGAGCGGACGCGCTACGAAGGACCCCTCACCATGTCTCGCACCACCCGTGTGCGCGCGGCTGCTCAGATCACCGCGCGCGACCTCACTCTGACCCGTACCGGCCGGCCGATCGTGACCGGCCTCGACCTCACCGTCTCCGCCGACTCGCGTCTGGCGATCGTCGGCGAGAACGGCGCCGGAAAGTCCACCCTCCTGGCCGCGCTCGCCGGCTCGCTCGACCCGTCCTCGGGCACGGTCGCGGTCCACGGCCGGATCGCCGTCGTGGAGCAGGAGCTGCCGACAGGCCCGTCGACTCCGCTCAGGACGGGCGGTCGCACCGTCGACGATGCGATCGACGTCGCGATTCGCGACTCCCGCGAGGCGCTCGACGATCTCGACGCCGCGGCGGCAGCACTCGCCGAAGAGTCGCCGGGAGCGGCCGATCGCTACGCGGCGGCACTGGATCGGGCAACCGCGCTCGATGCGTGGGACGCCCAGCGGCGGGTCACCACCGCCCTCGAGGCGCTCGGCGCCGAGACCGACCGGAGTCGGCTGCTCAGCGAACTGTCGGTGGGTCAGCGCTACCGCGTGCGGCTCGCCTGCGTGCTCGGCGGCGACGCCGAGATCCTGCTGCTCGACGAGCCCACCAATCATCTCGATGCACAAGGTCTGGTCTTCCTGACCGAGAACCTGCGCAGCCGTGGCGGCTTCGCGGTCGTCAGCCACGACCGGCTGCTGCTGGCCGACGTCGCGGACACCTTCGTCGACCTCGATCCGAGTTCGGACGGCCGGCCGCGGATCTACGGCGGCGGGTACGACGGATACCGCGCCGGGCGTGCCGCCGAGCGGGCGCGCTGGGAGCAGCTGCACGCCGGTCAGCTCGCCGAGGGGGAGCGGCTGCGGGAGCAGTTGCAGTCGGCGCAGAACCGGCTCGTCACGGGATGGCGGCCGGAGAAGGGAACCGGCAAGCACGCTCGGGCCAGCCGCGCGCCGTCTGTCGTGCGCAACGTGAAGCGGCGGCAGGAGGCCCTGGACGCGCATACGGTTCCGGTGCCCGCGCCGCCCAAGCGGCTGTCGGTGCCCGACTACCCGGTGCTTGTCGGCGGCACGTTGCTCGCCGCCGACGACGTGACCGTCGACGGCCGGCTGACGGCTCCGGTCGAACTGTCCGTGCGTGCCGGTGACAAACTGCTGATCTGCGGCCCGAACGGAGCAGGCAAGTCGACGCTGTTGTCGGTGCTCACCGGTGAACTGCCGCCGACCGGTGGAGCGGTGCACCGGCACCCGGGTGCTCGGCTCGGGATCCTCCGGCAGGAGTCCGATCCGTCGTCGGGGTACGCGCAGTCGGTGGGGCAGCGTCGTCGTCACGCACTACTGGAGGTGCTCGCCGGAAAACCGGACGTGGTGATCCTCGACGAGCCGACCAATCACCTGGCGGCGGCACTGGTCGACGATCTGACCGAGTCGCTCCGCACGCATGCCGCCGCGGTGATCGTCGCGACTCACGACCGGACCCTGCTCGACGCGCTCTCGGACTGGCCGCGCCTCACCCTCGGTGACGGAGCGCGCTGAATCACTCGAAGGGGATCGGCGGCAGCTTGACCACCTGGGCGGCGTAGCTGAGGCCGGCGCCGTAGCCGAGGAGCAGGGCCGTGTCGCCGGGCTTGGCCGCGCCGGTGGAGAGCAGTTCTTCCATCGCCAGCGGGATGGATGCGGCCGACGTGTTGCCGGTGGTCTCGATGTCGTTCGCGACCACGGTGCTCTCCGGGAAGTGCAGGTTCCGCGCCAGCAACTCGTTGATCCGGGAGTTGGCCTGATGCGGGACGAAGACGTCGACGTCGGATGCGTCCACCTTGGCGACGTCGAGCGCCTTCTGGGCCGCCTTGCCCATCTCGAAGGCGGCCCAGCGGAACACCGCGGTGCCCTCCAGCCGGAGGAACGGGCGCTGGACGCGGTCGCCGTCGAGGAAGGTCACCCAGTCGATGTCCTGCCGGATCGCGTTGTACTGGGAGCCGTCGCTGCCCCACACCACGGGGCCGAGCTCGAGCTCGTCGGTCGGACCGAGCACCACCGCGCCCGCGCCGTCGCCGAAGATGAAGCAGTTGGTGCGGTCGGTCATGTCCAGCGCGATCGACAGCTGCTCGGCGCCGATCACCAGGACGTTGGTGGCGCTGCCGCCGCGCAGCATGTCCGCGGCCAGCGACATCGCGTAGCCGAAGCCCGCGCAGCCGACGGTCACGTCGAAGGCGGGCACCCCGTTGGCGCCCAGTTCGGTGGCGATCTTGGTGGCGCCGGCCGGCGTCAGCAGCAGATGGGTGTTGGTCGCCAGAATCACCGCATCGATGTCGGCGCCGGACAGCAGCGCGTTGGCGATGGCCTTGCGTCCGGCATTGACACCCATCTCCACCACGTCTTCGTCGCGGCGGGCGAACCGCCGCGACTTGATGCCGGTGCGCGTGTAGATCCACTCGTCGGACGAATCGATGTGTTCGCAGATCTCGTCGTTGGTCACGACCCGCTCGGGGCGGTAGGCCCCGATCGAGCGAATGCCGAACTTCGTGATGCCGGGTGCCTGTGCGATCTCCACCATGGAATCCAATGTGGCACGAGTTGCCGCTACTGGGAAGTACCGGACGGGATTCGACCTGCTCGCCGAGGTTAATGAAACCGGTTACCATTTGAGTATGCAGCGAGTGTGGTCGTTCGAGCAGAGCAGCGAGGTCCGTGCGCCGGCCGACGCGGTGTGGGCCAGGGTCGTGACCCCCGAGGGCATCAACGACGAGATGCGGCCGTGGATGACGATGTCGGTGCCTCGCGGTGCCGACGGGATCACCATCGACAGCCTCGAGGTCGGCCGCCCGATCGGCCGCGCCTGGCTGCGCCTGTTCGGCGTGCTGCCGTACGACTTCGATCACCTGTCGATCGCCGAACTGGATCCCGGCCGGTCCTTCCGGGAGGAGTCGACCATGCTCAGCATGCGTCGCTGGACGCACGAGCGGACCGTGGAACCGATCGACGACGGCCGCACGCGGGTGACCGATGTCGTCACCTTCGGTCCGCGACTGGGGATGATTCTCGCAGGGCCCGTGCTGTGTCGTGTCCTCGCCGCCTTCTTCCGTCACCGGCACCGCCGGCTCGCGGCACACTTCGGGTGAGCGGCCGGCGACTGGGTCGGTCTCGATACGGCTCGGCTGGGTCTCGATACGGCTCGGCGAGCGCCTCGCCTACTCGACCACCAGCTCACTTGCCGTCTACACGACCACCGGCTTCCTCGTCTACTTGACCACCAGTTTCCTTGCCTCCTACTCGACTTCCGGGGATTGGCCGGGAGTCGGCTGGTCGCGGCGGTACGACGTCGGGGTGCTGCCGAGCACTCGCCGGAAGTCCGCGGTCAAGTGGGCGTGGTCGGCGTAGCCCAGATCGGCGGCGATCCGCCCGACCGTCAGCGCCGGGTCGTCACGCAGCCGCTGAGCCGCCTCCTGCAGCCGGTAGCGGCGGATCATGCTCAACGGCGGAAGTCCCACATACCGGCGGGCGAGCCGCTGCACGGTGCGGACGGACGCGCTCAGCCGCTCGGCGAGTTGGTCCACGCGCACGATCGATCGGTCGTCGGCGACGAGTTGCTCCATCGTGTTGGCGAGCAGGCCGGACTCGTCCGGCGGCCCGATCCGGTCGGCCGCCCAGGCGGCGAAGGCCTCCACGGCGCCGGTGATCGCCGAATCGCCCTCGGCCTCCAGCGATGCCGGTTCCATCGCCGCGGTCACGACCGCGTGCAGATCCGCGGCTGGGAAGGGCACCTCGATGTCGCGTATCCGCCCCGGGGCGGGGTGCAGGGCGGCGATGCCCGCGGGGCGCAGGGACGTGCCGACCGCCCATCCGCGCCCACTGAGATCCCGATGCGATGCGCCGGTGGTCGGCCCGGCCAGGGTGACCCCGTCGAGCTGAACCACCAGGTTGGACGCGGGGAAAGGGAGGAGTCGCTGGCGCGAGACCCGGCCCGCGGGCAGATCCCAGCGCGGAATCCAGAACCAGCGGATCCGGTCGGTCAACGCCTCCGGGGCGGGGACCCGTGTGAACGTCGGCAAGCGGTCGGGGAAGAGGATGCCGCGGCCGTCGTCGGTACCGTGCACCGGGCCTCCCAGTCGTCGCGAATCTTCTAGTCGTGCGTGCCGCCGGCTGCGTACGGTCGCTTCATGGACACCAACATCTCACCGGCACGCGGAGTGACCGGACAGCACACCACCGACGGCGTACCCCACGGAGCGACGAGCCTGACGCCGTTCCTCGCCGTTCCGAAAGCCGCCGACGCCCTCGAATTCTATCGATCGGTGTTCGGCGCCCGGGTCGTCGACGTCACCGAGATGGGCGGCGTCGTGGTGCACGCCGAACTCGACTTCGGCCACGGCCGGCTGCAACTCGGAGAGCCGAATCCGGAATACCGGCTGGTCGCCGCCCCGGACCCAGACGACGCCTGCTACTCGATCGGCCTGTACTGCGCCGACGCGGACGCGCTGGTGGCCCGGGCCGAGGCGGCCGGGGCGACGGTCCGGGAACCGCTGTCGACCTTCGTCTCCGGAGATCGTTATGCGTCGATCCGCGATCCGTTCGGGGTGCGGTGGTCGATCATGACGCGCGTCGAGGACCTCTCCGAGGAGGAGAGCGCCCGCCGGGTCGTCGAGTGGGCGGCCGAGCAGGAGAACTCCGGGGCGTGATCGGGTGCGGGGTCAGTCCGCTTCGATCGCCGCGAGGTGCGCGGGCAACGGGCCGACCGGCTGCTGATCGAGACCGTCGAAGCTGGAGATCTTCGGCGCGGGCGGGAGCGTGACCACCGCGCCGGCATAGCTCAGGCCGGCACCGAAACCGAGGAGCAGAGCGGTGTCGCCGCCCTTGGCCTTGCCGGTGGCGAGCATCTCCTCCATCGCCAGCGGGATGGATCCGGCCGACGTGTTGCCGGTGTTCTCGATGTCGTTGGCCATCGGGAGGTCGTCGCGGAAGCCGAGGTTCTTCTTCATCAGCTCGCTGATCCGGGCGTTGGCCTGGTGCGGGATGAACACGTCGATGTCGTCGACGCCGGCGCCGGAGTCGGTGAGCAGGGACTTGAGGGCCTTGGGCAGCGTCACCGCGGCCCAGCGGAATACGGCGGGCCCCTCCATGCTGATGATGAGGCGGCCGACGGGGTCGGTCTCGGGATCCTTGTGCTGGTACTCGACGGAGCGGGCCATGTACTCGACGGTGTCGCGGTTCTGGCTGATGGCGCCGGCGTGCTCGCCGTCGCTGCCCGACACGATCGGGGAGATGCCGTTGCGCTCGGAGGGACCGACGACCACGGCGCCGGCGCCGTCGCCGAAGATGAAGCCGGTGCTGCGGTCCTTCGGGTCCAGGCCGACCGACATGGTCTCCGCGCCGATCACGACGGCGTAGTTCGCGCTGCCGGCCCGGATCGCGTCCGCGGCCACCCCGAGTCCGTAGCCGAAACCGCCGCAGCCCGCCGTGACGTCGAAGGCGGGGATGCCGTTCAGCCCGACGTCGTAGGCGACGGACGGGGCGCCGTGCGGCACGTTGTACGGCCAGCTGCTGGTGGCGAACACCATCAGGTCGATCTTCTCGCGGTCGACGCCGGAGTTGACGATCGCGCGCTCGGCGGCCTGGGCGGCGATGTACCGCATGTCCTCGTCGCCGGTGACGAAGCGGCGGTTGCGGATGCCGCTGCGCTCGAAGATCCACTCGTCCGACGAGTCCATCACCCTGCAGAGCTCTTCGTTGCTGACGCTCCGTGCGGGGCGGTAGGCGCCGACGCCGAGCATCGACACGTTCGCATGACCCTTCGGGATGACGAGTTCTGCCACGGAGTTCCGTCCTTGTCTTCAAGCGCAACGGCACCGGTCGGCGTCGTCCCTCGCTACGGAAATGTTAGCTAACGGTCACCGACGGGTCGTGAGCCCTATGGCCTTCTTTCGCGAGCGCGGTGAGCAGTCCGCCGGTGGCCGACACCGCCGCGCCGGTGGCGAACAGCAGCCAGAATCCGCCTACTGCGGCGACCAGGGCGGCGCCGAGGAGGGGGCCGATCAACTGGCCGAGCGCAGCGGCCGTGTTCACCACACCGAGGTCGCGGCCGTGATCCTCCTGGAACGGCAGGAGGTCGGTGGCGAATGCCAGGCCCACCGTCGAGAACGCGCCGTAGCCGATGCCCATCAGCGCGGCGCCGAGCATCACCGCGCCGAAGGAGGGGTGCACCAGAATGACGACGCCGGAGAGCGCCTGCACGCCCGTGGCGGCGACCGCCAGGCCGCGTCGCCGTCCCGTTCGGTCCGAGTACAGCCCGAAGACGACGGACGAGGCCACCACGAACACGGTGTACACCAGGACCAGCACCAGCAAGTTGCCTTCGGCCTCCGCAGTGGGCTGACCGAGCCCGTAGAGAAGGTAGAACAGGAACAACGACGTGCCCAGCGCGTTGCCGACGTTGGTGACGAAGCGGCCGGTGAGCACCCACGCGAAGTCCCGGTCGCGTAGTGAGCGCAGCACATCGCGCTCGGCCAGGGCTGCGTGGACCTCGCCGGGCGAGCGGGGATCGGGCAGGCCCAGGGCGGCGAGGGTGCCGCCGGTGGCGAGCGCGACCGCCAGTACTCCGTAGCCGGTCGAGGTGCTCAGGCCGAGCAGCACGATCACCCCGACCCCGAGGATGACGCCCGCGGCCTGCGACGAGCTGACTGACGACGCCGCGACGCCGCGCTGGTCCGGCGGCAGCTGATCGGCGATGAGCGCGGTGAACGCAGCCGCCGCGACGGCGATACCGGTGGAGACGCCCACCCAGGCCGCACCGACCAGGATCGGCGTGTGGGCCAGTCCGGTCAGCACCAGGCACGGTGCGGCCAGCCAGATGCCGCCCAGCGCCCAGCCGCGCCGGCGCCCGCCGAGGCGCGCCGGGAGCCGCCGGGCGCGGGTCCGGTCCGAGAGGGCGCCTGCCAGCGGGCCGGCGAGCACCCCGGCCAGGCCGCCGACTCCCAGAATCAGGCCGGAGATCACCACGCCCCGCACCCAGTGATCGCCGCCTGCGGACACCTGCTCGTCGAGCTGTAGCGGGAGGAGTAGTTGCAGGGGTGTCAGCTGCGCTGTCCAGATGACCAGCCAGGCGAGGGTGAACAGGGCCAGCCAGCGTCGCCCGACGCGCGCGTTCACCGATCCTCGGCGCCGGCCGTGCGGGCGGCGGCGATCATCGCTCGATACCACTCGTACGACGCCTTCGGTGTGCGGCGCCCGGTCGCGTAGTCGACATGGGTCAGCCCGAAGCGCTGTGTGTACCCGTCGGCCCACTCGAAGTTGTCCAGCAGCGACCACACCGTGTACTCCTCGACGTTCGCTCCGGCCGCGCGGGCGTCGCCGACCGCACGCAGGTGCCCGTCGAGGTAGGCGATGCGCTCGGCGTCGTCGATCCGCTCCGCCGAGTCCGGTTCGGGGAACGACGCGCCGTTCTCGCTGACGATCAGCGGCGGCAGAGCGTCGCCGTAGCGGTCGGTGAAACCGGTCAGCAGGGACGTCAGCGCCGCGGGCATGATCGGCCACTCCTCCCCGAATCCGGTCACCGGGACGCCCGGGGTGGGCAGGATCTCGAACGGGATCGGGCTGCCTTGCGGCGGCGCTCCGACCGTCGTCGGATTGTAGAAGTTCACCCCGTAGAAGTCCGGCCGCGTCGCGATCAACTCCAGGTCGCCGTCGGCGATCGGCAGGTCCGGGCCGCCGAACGCCGACAGATCCGGGTACTCGCCGAGCAGGATCGGCTCGGCGAACATCCGGTTGTGCAGCACGTCGTACGCGGCGGCGGCCGCCGCATCGGCGGTGGACCCGGAGCGCGGCAGCACCTGCGTGTGATTGTTCGCCAGGCCGACGGCCTCGGCCCCGGCATCGCGCAGCAGCGGCATCGCCAGACCGTGCGCCAGCAATTGGTGGTGCACGGTCGGAAGAGCGTCGAAGAGCAGGAATCGGCCCGGCGCCAGCGCCCCGATCGCGTAGCCCTGGAGGGTGGTCATGGCCGGCTCGTTCAGGGTGTACCACTGCTTCACGCGGTCGCCCAGACGCGCGGCCACCAGCCCCGCGTAGTCGGCGAACCGATGGGCGGTGTCCCGGTCCAGCCAGCCGCCCGCCGCTTCGAGTCCGGTCGGCAGATCCCAGTGGTACAGGGTGGGGAAGGGCGTCACGCCGGCCTCGAGAAGCTGGTCGACGAGACGCGAATAGTAGTCGAGCCCAACGGGATTCGGTTCTCCGCGCCCGTCGGGCTGGACGCGCACCCAGGAGATGGAGAACCGGTAGCGGTCCAGGCCGAGCCCGGCCGCGAGGGCGACATCCTCGCGCGAGCGGTGGTAGCTGTCGGGGCCGGGGTCGGCCGTCGAACCGTCGATCACGTTGCCCGGTGAGTCGGCCCAGTCGTCCCAGATGCTCCGGCCGCGGCCACCCTCGGTACGGGCTCCCTCGATCTGGAAGGCCGCGGTGGCGGCGGAGAATCGCAGGCTGCGCAGGTTCGCTGAGGGTGCGGGGGTGATGTCGGACACGGGCGTCAGGCTAGCCGATGTGACGCGATGTCGGTACGGAATCGTACTCAACCCTTGTACTCGTGAGTAGGCCCTGGCTACGGTGATCGGTGATGTATCTGACAACAAGGGGTTCAGTGTGATTCAGCACCGTAGTGTCCGAAGTGTTCTCGTCCGTCTCGCTGCGGCCGCAGCGGTGGCGGTTCCGGCCGTCGTCCTCGTCCCGTCCGCAGCGGCCATGCCCGATCCGGCCCCGCGCGGCGCGCAGTACGTGTCGCTCGGCGACTCGTACGTCGCGGCCGGCGACATGGGGAACGGCACCAATCCGTCGGCGGGCTGCGCCCAGGCGCCGGACAACGTCGGGCACCTGGTCGCGCGGCGCATGCCGGGCGTGAGCTTCGCCGACTGGTCGTGTTCGGGCGCCGACACCGACGACATCACGAAGGTCACCGACAAGGGGCCGCAGATCCGGGGCCTCAGCGAGAAGACGCAGTACGTCTCGCTGTCGATCGGCGGGAACGACGACGGGATCTTCGGCGATCTGATCAAGCAGTGCGTCGTCGGAGCACTGTGCCCGGCCGGCGCCGAGAAGGACGCCATGGCCAAGATCGACAAGCTCGAGCCCCGCCTCGACCGCACGTACGCCGCGGTGCGGGCTGCGGCGCCGAACGCCCAGGTGGCCGTGATCCCCTATCTGAAGATCCTGCCCGACGACCCGCGCGGCTGCTTCGTCGACGCCGTGATGGGCGCTCCCGCGGTGAAGAGCGCGAATCGCGTGCAGAAGCGGCTCAACGCCACGATCACCGAGGCGGCCACGCGGGCCGGGTTCACCGTCGTCGATCCGAACACCCTGCCCGGGCGCGACATGTGCGGACCCGACGGAAAGCGCTTCCTCTCGTTCACCGGCATGCTGCCGGGCGAGAACGGCACGCCGATTCACCCGACGCTCGCCGGGCGCAAGCACACCGCGAAACTGGTCGCCGCGGCCTTCACACGGTAGGGGCCGGCTCGGCGGGAGGCTGCGCTACCAGCCGTGCACGACGTTCTGCGCAGCCTCCAGGCCGTTGCGGACCAGCAACTCGGCGGCGTCGACGCCGTTGCCGATCAGCAGGTCCACCTCGGCCCGGTCGGCCGAGGGAAAGGGTTTGAGGACGAAGTCGGCCGGATCTTGCCGGCCGGGGGGTCGTCCGATGCCCAGGCGCACGCGCTGGTAGTCGCGGGTGCCCAGCGCCTGGCTGAGCGATCGCAGGCCGTTGTGGCCGCCCTCGCCGCCGCCGCGCTTGAGCCGCACCTGACCGAAGTCGATGTCGAGCTCGTCGTGCAGCACGATCACGTCCTCGGGCGCGACTCCGTAGTACTTGGCCAGCGGGCCGATCTGCCGGCCCGTGACGTTCATGTAGGTCCGCGCCTTGGCCACCAGCACCGGCTCCGTCGTCGCGCCTGTCGCAAGGCGGACGGTGGCGACCTCGGCGCCGGACTTGCGGTGCACGGTGTACTTCTCGCCGTACGAGAAGACCAGGCGGTCGGCGACCATCGCGCCGACGTTGTGCCTGGTCTTCTCGTAAGCGGGACCGGGATTGCCCAGTCCGACGATCAGCGTGGGAATTACTCCGCAGCTCCCTCGGCGGCCTCGGCGGCGGCCTCTTCCTCGGCGGCCTCTTCCTCGGCGGAGGCGGCCTGCGCCTCGTTGACCGACGCGACCAGCATGTCCTCGTTGGAGACCAGGGTGGAGCCCTCGGGCAGGGTGACGTCGGCGGCCGTGATGTTGGTGACCGGGGTCAGGCCCTCGACGCTCACGACGATGTGCTCCGGGATGTGCAGGGCCTCGGCCTCGATCTCGATGAAGCTGGCGTCCTGGAACACCAGGCCGCCGGGGCCGGGCTCGCCCTCGATCAGCACCGGCACCTCGACGGTCACCTTCTCGCCGCGGCGGACGATCAGCAGGTCGACGTGCTGGATGTAGTTCTTGATCGCGTGGACGTCGACCTGCTTGGTCAGCGCGAGCTGGCTGCTGCCCTCGATGTCCAGGTCGATGATGGCGTTGGTGCCGTTGGCGCGCAGGATGGCGGCCAGCTCCAGGTTCGGGAGCAGCAGGTGCTTGGGCTCGGTGCCGTGGCCGTAGAGCACGGCCGGGATCAGGCCCTCGCGGCGGGCGCGGCGGGCGGCGCCCTTGCCGGTGTCGGTGCGGGTGACCGTGGTGAGCGTGCTGGTCGACATGATTCTCTCCTTCTGGTGGGTGGTTCCGCGGCAGACGACGGCCGAGACAGAACACCTTCCCGCCGGTGCGGGGGAGAGCGCTTCCTCGTCGCGCCGATAACGGTGAACACCACCGTGCGGTGGGCACCCTCGCCGAGACAACGGGCGCCAGCCTACCATGAGGCGATGACCTCTCAGCAACCCGCGGACCTGGTGACCGGCTTCTTCGCAAGTCTCGCGCAGGGACGCGTGGACGACGCGTTCGCCCTGATCGACGACGACATCGTGTACACCAACGTGGGCCTGCCCACGATCCGCGGCCGCCGCCGATTCGAGGCGTTGATGCGACGACTCAACAGCGAGCGCATCGGGTTCGACGCCGAGTTCCTGGCGATCGGAGCGAACGACGACGGGGTGGTGCTGACCGAGCGCCTCGACGAGCTGCGGGTGGGTCCGTTGCGGCTGAGGTTCTGGGTGTGCGGCCGCAACGAGGTGCGCGACGGCCGGATCGCGGTCTGGCGCGACTACTTCGACGCCTGGGACTGCACGCGTGCCTTCGCCCGCGCGCTGGCCGGGGTCGTCGTTCCGTCGCTGAACCGGAAGCCGCTTGCCGCGCCGGTGTCCGCGCTGCCGGGCTGAGGGTCGGGTCTCGCTAGAGGATCGCGTCGACGTTCTCGACGGGGCGGGCCAGGCGGGTGCCCTTGTCGGTCACCACGAACGGGCGCTCGACCAGGATCGGGTGGTGGACCATCGCGTCCAGGATCTGATCGTCGGTGGCGGCCGCGAGATTCAGGTCTTTGTAGAGCTGTTCGCGCTTGCGGACCGCTTGTGACGGAGTCAGTCCGGCGTCGTCGAACATCTGCTGCAACTGCTCGCGCGTCCAGCCGGCGTCGAGGTACTTCACCACGGTCGGTTCGACTCCGTTTGCGCGGAGTCTGTCCAGCGTCTTGCGTGAAGTCGAACAGCGGGGATTGTGATAGATCGTCGCGTCCACCTTCTCACCGTACCGTCGTTACCGTGGACGGCATGGACACCGGTGGTGTGGTTCGTGTGATTCGTCGCATCTCGGCGGCGGCTGTGGCGTGCGTGCTCACGGTGCTTTCGGCGTCGTTCCTGGCGCCCGGAACCGTGTGCGCATGCAGTTGCGCCCCGTACGACGCCGCGGAGGTGGCCGCGAACGCGGCGGTGATCGTCGTGGGCACGCCCGTGGAATCCCGGGACGGTCGTTACGGGCAGCAGTACGTGGTGCAGGTCGACCGCAGCTACAAGCACGCGGTGCCCCGGACGATCACCGTCGGCACCGGGACCGGCGGCGGTGACTGCGGAATGTCGATGGAGATCGGAGACCGGCGACTGCTGGTCCTGAGCGGCGGATCGATCCACGACGACGTGCCGTCGTCGGACTGGTACGCCTGGCTGTGCACCAACCTGGGCGGTGACGACGTGCTCACCTACGCGGGTGCGCCGCTGGAGCCCCTGCCCGGTGCGGGGCCGCAGGTTCCGGGGGAGGGTGCCGACGGGCTCTCGGAGGGTGCGCTGACCGGCATCGTCCTCGGCTCCGTCGGCGGCGTCGTCGTGCTGACCGCGGCCGGGTGGCTGCTGGTCAGACGTTCGCGTCGTCGCTGACCGGAGCGGCACGGCGAGCCGCGTAGACGGCCTCGTACTCGGCCTTCGCCTTTTCCGCGGCCGCTTGTTGGCGGTACGTGTGCGGGGTGTCGCCGAGGCCGTGCTTCATCAATCGGCGCACCCGGTTCTGGTCCATATACGAGAGGGCGAAGATGAATGCCAACAGCATGCTCAGCAGGACCATCAGACCGCGGACCCACAGCGGGCCCGGGAACGCGAAGAACAAGACCAGGTAGACCGGGACGAAGCAGAATTGCGACCGCAAGAAGTGCCGGGGCGTGGCGGTCCGCCCCATGAGGTCGTTGGCGACCCAGTCGCGCTTGCTGTCCGGCAGCCGGGCGCCGTAGGCGTAGGCGATCCACTGCACGGGATTCGGGCGGCTCATCGGTGGCACCTCCATTTATGTCGTGCGCTATTTAAATGCTCACGATACATCTGGTTTCGATCGTGCGCTACTCGATCGCGCTATATTCGATGCATGGGAAATCCGGGTGTCGCGATCGACGGGAATCCGCTGCTGTTGGAGAGGCAGGTCTGCTTCGCCCTCGCCGTCGCGAACCGGTCGGTGCTCAAGATCTACCGTCGCCTGCTGGAGCCGCTGGGGCTGACACACCCGCAGTATCTGGTGATGCTCGCGCTCTGGGAGCACGATCGGCTGTCGGTGAAAGAGATCGGCGCGCTGCTTCAGCTCGATTCGGCCACGCTGTCACCGCTCCTCAAGCGGCTGGAGGCCAACGGCCTGATCCGGCGCCGGCGGTGCGACGAGGACGAGCGCAGCGTCGACGTCTGTCTCACCGATGCCGGCCGCGCGCTGCGGGACCGCGCGCTGGAGATCCCGGGACAGGTGGTCGCGGCGCTGAACGTGAGTCTGGACGATCTGGCCGAACTCCACGCCGTCCTGACCAAGGTCAATGCGGCCGCGCTGCGCGCGGGCGGGGCCTGATCAGGCGTTGCCGTCGAACAGGCTGGTGACCGATCCGTTCTCGAACACCTCACGGATGGTCTGCGCCAGCAGCGGGGCCATCGACAGAACGGTGAGGTTCTCGAAGCGCTTCTCCGCCGGGATCGGCAGGGTGTCGGTGGCGATCACCTCGCGGGCGCCGCACGACGACAGGCGCTCGGTGGCCGGATCGGAGAACACCCCGTGGGTGGTGGCGATGATGACGTCGCCGGCCCCGGCCTCCTTGAGGACCTTGACCGCGCCGGCGATGGTGCCACCGGTGTCGATCATGTCGTCGATCAGCACGCAGGTCTTGCCCGCGACTTCGCCCACCACGCGGTTGGCGACGATCTGGTTGGCGACGTCGGGGTCGCGGGTCTTGTGGACGAACGCCATCGGTGCGCCATCGAGCGCGTCGGCCCACTTCTCGCCGACCTTCACGCGGCCGGCGTCGGGGGAGACCACGCAGATGTTGTCGGTGCCGTAGTGCTCGCGCACGTACTCGGCCAGCTGGCCCTGCGCGTGCATGTGATCCACCGGGCCGTCGAAGAAGCCCTGGATCTGATCGGTGTGCAGGTCGACCGTGATGATGCGGTCCACCCCGGCGGTCTTGAGCAGATCGGCGATCAGGCGCGCCGAGATCGGCTCGCGGCCGCGGTGCTTCTTGTCCTGGCGGGCGTACGGGTAGAAGGGGAGCACCGCGGTGATGCGCTTGGCCGAGCCGCGCTTGAGCGCGTCGACCATGATCAGCGTCTCCATGATCCACTCGTTGACCGGGAACGGGCAGCTCTGGATCACGAATGCGTCCGAGCCGCGCACCGACTCCTCGAAGCGCACGAAGATCTCGCCGTTGGCGAAGTCCCGGGCCTGCTGCGGCGTCACGCTGACGTTCAGCTCGGCGGCGACCGCGGTGGCGAGGTCGGGGTGTGCGCGGCCCGAGAAGAGCATCAGGTTCTTCTGGGCTTCGGTGGTCCACGTCATGGGGTGCTCTCCTGTTGGGCTGCCTGGTCGGGTCCGGTCTGGTTCTGGGCTGCACGGGCCGCCTGAGCCGCCCGGCTGGTGGGTCGTTTGGTCTGGACCCAGTCGGGGATGTTGCGCTGCGGACCGGCCGACACCGCGAGGGCCCCGGCCGGGACGTCCTGCCGCACGACGGTCCCGGCGCCGGTGTACGCGCCGTCGCCGACCGTCACCGGTGCGACGAACATGTTGTCCGATCCGGTCCGGCAATGCGAACCGATCACGGTGCGGTGCTTGTTCTCGCCGTCGTAGTTGACGAAGACGCTCGACGCGCCGATGTTGGTGTGTTCACCGATCTCGGCATCTCCCACGTAGGTGAGGTGCGGAACCTTGGTGCCGGCGCCGATCTGCGAGTTCTTCACCTCGACGAAGGCACCGATCTTGCCTCCGTCGCCGAGGTCGGTGTCCGGGCGCAGGAAGGCGAACGGGCCGACGGCGGCGCCCGCGCCGACGGTCGAGGCGCTGCCGTGTGTGCGGATCACCCGGGCCCCGGCGCCGACCACGACGTCGGTGAGGGTGGTGTCCGGGCCGACCACCGCGTCCGGGCCGATCACGGTGCGGCCGCGCAGCTGGGTGCCGGGCTCGACGGTCACGTCCTGCCCGATCTCCACGTCGACGTCGATCCACGTGGTGGCCGGGTCGATCACCGTGACGCCGGCCAGTTGGTGGCGGCGCACGATGCGGCGGTTCAGTTCGGCGGCGAGCTCGGCGAGCTGGACGCGGTCGTTGCAGCCGGCCACGACGGCGGGATCGTCGACCACGTGCGCACGGACCGTGCGCCCGGCCTCCCGGGCGATCTGCACCACGTCGGTCAGGTAGTACTCGCCCTGCGCGTTGTCGGTGGACAGACCGGCCAGAGCGGTGCGCAGCACCGCCGCGTCGAACGCGTAGATGCCGGCGTTGACCTCGTCGATCGAGCGCTGGGCCTCGTTCGCATCCTTGTGCTCGACGATCGCCGTGACCTCGCCGTCGGTCCTTTCGATCCGCCCGTATCCGGTGGGATCGTCGACGAGGAAGCTGGTCAGCGTGACCGCGGCAGCCGGTTCGGCGGTGTGCGTGTCGATCAGTGCGCGCAGTGTCGGCCCGTCCAGCAGGGGAGCGTCGGCGACGGTCACCAGGACCGTGCCGGAAAAGTCCTCGGGCAGGCCGGAGAGGCCGGCCCGGGCGGCGTCGCCGGTGCCGAGCGGCTCGTCTTGCACGGCGACGGTCAGGACGTCGCCGAGGTGCCCGGCCACGCGCTGGATCTCGGCAGTGACCTTCTCGCGCTCGTGGCTGACCACCGGAATCACGTGGTCGGGCCCGACCTCCTCGGCGGCGCGGAGCGCGTGGTGGACCAGGGACCGTCCGGCCAGGGAGTGCAGGATCTTCGGGGTCTTGGACTTCATCCGGGTTCCGGCACCGGCAGCCAGAACGATGACGGCGAGCTGGTCGTCGTTCGTCAATCCATTCCTCCGCGTCGGCGATGAACTCGCGTCGCTGATTAGCGGGCGCGCCGGTGAAATCCTACGCAATGGAAGTAGGGTTCCCGGCATGAGCACTCAGAAAGTAGCAATTGTCACCGGTGCGGCCCGCGGGATCGGCGCCGCCGTCGCTCGTCGTCTGGCTGAAGACGGCCTGGCCGTCGCCGTCCTGGATCTGGATGCGGCCGCCTGCGCCGACACCGTGGAGGCCATCGCGGCCGCCGGCGGGCAGGCGATCGCCGTGGGCGCCGACGTGTCCGACGAGGAGCAGGTCGCCACGGCCGTCGACACCGTGATCGCCGAGCTGGGGGCGCCGACCGTCCTGGTGAACAACGCCGGAGTCCTGCGTGACAACTTGCTGTTCAAGATGAGCGTCTCGGACTGGGACACCGTCATGGCCGTCCATCTGCGCGGCGCGTTCCTGATGAGCCGTGCGTGCCAGCGGCACATGCTGGAGGCCGGCTGGGGACGCATCGTCAACCTCTCGAGCACGTCGGCGCTGGGCAATCGGGGCCAGGCCAACTACTCGGCGGCCAAGGCCGGCATGCAGGGCTTCACCAAGACGCTCGCGCTGGAGCTGGGCAAATTCGGCGTGACCGCCAACGCGATCGCTCCGGGATTCATCGAGACCGACATGACCCGGGCGACCGCCGAGCGCATCGGAGTGCCGTTCGACGACTTCATCAAGGCCTGCGCCGAGGACACCGCGGTGAAGATCGCCGGGCAGCCCGAGGACATCGCCAACGCGGTCTCGTTCTTCGCCGACGAGCGCGCCCGCTACGTCAGCGGCCAGGTGCTCTACGTGGCCGGCGGCCCGAAGGCCTGATCGCGGGGAGCCGGCTCACCGGTACTTGGGGTTGTTCATCACCGGGATCTCGATGTTGATCGGGAGCCGGAGCTCGGACATGTACAGCAGCACGAACTGGCGCAGAAACTCGTCGAACAGCCAGTAGGCCTGTTCCGGGACGCCGCCGGTGAGCAGGCCCTCGCGGACCAGCACATAGGGTCCCCACGCCGTCTCCAGGAGCGGCGACCAGACGGGCTCGCGCGGAATGTGCAGCCAGCCGGCGATCTCGTCGCCGAGCATGTACCGGGTGATCGCGCCCAGGACGCCCCGGCTGAGGATCGTCAGGTCGAGGTGGTAGCCCAGGTCGAGCAGCATGCTCGCGAGTTTCCGGCCCTCGGTGGTGGGCGCCAAGATCGGGTCCAGAACCTGGCCGGCCTGCGACTCGGCCGTGGTCCAGTTCGCGGGGATGTACTCGTCCTTGATCCCGAGCAGGTGCGCGGCGAGCTGCCACGAGTGGAGGAACCCGGCGCCCTCCGCCGGATCCACCGGGACGCCCCACTTGCGGAACTGGCGCATCGCGCTGGTCGGCAGGCTGTGCCAGGTGACCATCATGTCGGCCTGGCTGATCGGCAGCTTCTCGCCGGACTCGGCCCCGCCCGACCAGTGCGGCGACTTCGGGAGCAGATGGCGCACACCCGAGTGCGCCAGTCGCGTCTTGACACAGGTGACCACCATCTCGCCGTCGGGCGCGTAGGCGTTGTGGGTGCCGATGTCGTAGCCGAGTTTGGCCGTCTTGGTGATCCGGTCCTTGAGGTCGTGCCCGCCCTTGGAGTAGTAGACCGCGCGCGCCTCACGGGGGATGACGGTGCTCATCATCCCGCTGACGAAGCCGTAGATCACTCCGAGGTAGGTGCCGCGCTTCTCGTTGAACTTGACCGCGGCGGCCAGCTTGCGGTGGTCGGTCCAGTCCGGGAGGCGGCGCGCCTCGGTCAGGAAGTCGCGGAGGTCTTTCGGGAGGCCGGCGGGGAGCGGCTGACCGTTCTTGGTCCAGTGTTTGAGCAGGGCGTTCACCCGAGGGAGCTGACCGCGCTTCGCCAGATCGGCGATCACGGCGTCGCAATCGGGATCCCAGACCCCGGCCGGGTCCGCGCCGACGCCCCGTCCGGGCACCGAACCGGCCGGAGACCAGGTCCAGGGTGTGGCCTGGGCGCCGGTCAGCAGTGCCGCGGCGCCCAGCGCGCCGCCCTTCAGCGCGGTCCTGCGGTTGAGTTGGGTCATGGCGTGGCTCCTTCGACTGGCCCCGACTCGATGGGAAATGAAACACATCCAACTGTCGTGTAACACGATGGCACGACGTGGCCCGGCTCACAAGGGGTGCCGACTGTGACGCGAGCCCGTGCCGTAGCGTTGTCGGCGAGCGCGGTGCGAATCCGGTGGAGTGGAGGCGAGTCTGGTGGGCACGAAAACTGTTGTGGCCCAGGGCGACCCGATTGAGGGAACGTTCATCGAGCGCGCACTACGCGAGGCCGCGGACGGGGCCGGGCGACGCGAGGACAAGACCCGCACCAAACTCCTGGATGCCGCATACGAGCAGTTCTGCGAGACGGGTATCGCCCGGGCCTCGATGGAGGAGGTCGCGCGACGGGCCGGCACCGCCCGGATCACCATCTACCGGAAGTTCGACAGCAAGGATGCGCTGGTCGACGCCGTGATGCTGCGGGAGTTACAGCGGTACTTCGTGGAGTTCGCCGCCGAAGTCGCGGCGGCTGAGACGGTGGAGGATCGACTCGTCGCCGGCTTCGTCACCGCGCTCCGGACCATCGGCAGCAATCCGCTGATCACCAAGCTTCTGGAGACCGAACCGGCGCTCGTGCCCGGACTGGTCGGCGGTGGGGATCGACGGACCATGTTCGAGGTCCGCGACTTCGTCGCTCAGCAGCTGCGCCGCGAGCAGGAGGCCGGCCGCATCGCGCCGGAGATCTCCACGCTGGTGGCTGCCGATCTGATGGTGCGTATCAGCGGTTCGCTGCTGACGTCGCCGAGCGACCTGTTCGGGTTCGACGACGAGGCCGCGCTGACCGACGTCGCCCGCCGGTTCATTCTTCCCCTTGTCGGGCTCGGGAGCGCTCGGCCTCGCTGACCGCGCCCTGACCGGCCCGTTCGCCCGCTGACCCGGAATTCTCCGAGTGGCACTCCCGTCGGCTCCATCATGTTACAGTCGCCGCATTACTGTAACACGGATCGCCTCGGGTGCCCCCGCGATCCTGACGCGAGGAGAGGCTGACGCGATGGCTGCCCAGTACGAGATTCCTGCCGCGACTGCCGCGGAGACCGGCCTGAACTATCCGATGAAGTACCTGCCCGATCTAGGCAAGCGCAGGCCTCGTCTGACCAACGCGCAGACCCGGATCGCCATCGACACGCCCAAGAGGCGGCAGGTCAGTGAGATCGAGCCGATCCACGTCCGGGAGTCGATGGAGTTCTGGTCGCTCGCCGGCGCCGCCGCGAACGTCATCATGCAACTGGGCTGGCCGGAGGTCGCCTACGGCGTCATGGAAAGCAAGGTCGAATCCGGATCGCTGATGAAGCACCCGTGGAAGCGGGCCCGGACCACCACGCAGTATCTCACTGTCGCGATTCTCGGCAGCGACGAGGAGAAGGCCGCCTTCCGGGAGGCCGTGAACTCCGCCCATCGGCGCGTGCGGTCGGACGACGCGAGCCCGGTGAAGTACAACGCCTTCAATCGCGAGCTGCAGTTGTGGGTGGCGGCCTGCCTCTACGTGGGCGTCGAAGACACCCACCAGTTGCTTCACGGCGCGATGACCGATGAGGAACTGGAAACCTACTACCAAACCGGCAAGGTGCTGGGAACCACGTTGCAGGTGCCGGAGGAGATGTGGCCCGCCACGCGCGCCGACTTCGACGTCTACTGGAACATCGCGTCCGAACGCATCGTCGTCGACGAGAAGACCCGGGCATTCGGGCAGGACCTGGTCGACTTGAAGATGATCAGCCCACTGATCCGCCTCCCGTTCGTGGGTTTGCTGCGCTTTCTCACCATCGGCTTCCTGCCGCCCCTGCTGCGCGAGCAGCTCGACCTGACGTGGACCGACGGAGATCGCCGGCGATTCGAGAATCTCTTCACCTTCGTGTCGGTCGTCAACAGGTTTCTGCCGCGCTGGATCCGGATGGGCAGCACCACGGTGATGTTGAAGGACCTCCAGGTACGGATGAATCGCCATAGGGACCTGATCTGACGACGACGGACTCGTAGGCACTCAGGACGAGAGAGCAGAGTATGGGGATCCCCGCGACCTATAGCCCGCCGGGCGCACGGCGGCTGATGCGCGCGAAGGCGTCGATTGACACCGGGCTCGCGAACCTCGGGCAGTTCGTCACCTTCGTGTGGCTCACCGTCCGCTATACTCCGTCGACGCTGATCCGGTATCCGCGTCAGACGGTGAAGACGGTGACCGATCTCGCATGGGGTCGCGGAGCCGTGATCGTCGGTGGCGGTACCGCCCTGGTGATGGTGGCGCTCGGCATCACCGCGGGGGCGACCGTGGCGATCATCGCCCACAGCACACTCGGCCTGCTCGGCATGGGTTCGCTGACCGGAGCGGTCACGTCGTTCGCGATCACCCGCGAGTTCGCGCCGATCCTCGCGGCCGTGGCCTTCGCGATTCAGGCGGGCTGCCGGATGACCGCCGAGATCGGCTCCATGCGCATCGACGAGGAGATCGACGCGCTGGAGGTCATCGGAGTCCACTCGATGTCGTTCGTCGTGACGACCCGGGTGATCGCCGGCATGATCACGACGATTCCGACGTTCCTCGTGGCGCTGGTCGCGAGCTATCTGAGCAGTTCGCTGGTCGTCGTGTTGCGAGACGAATCGCCGGGTGCGTACACGCACTATTTCGAACAGTTCGTCAACGCGCCGGACCTGGTGCTCGCCACGGTCAAGTGCGTCGTCTTCGTCGTGGCCGTCACGATGATTCATTGCTACAAGGGCTTCTTCGCCTCCGGCGGGCCGGAGGGTGTGGGAGTGGCCTCCGGGCGCGCCGTGCGTGCGAGTCTCGTCGCGATCATGGTGCTCGATCTCATTCTGACCCTGGCGTTCTGGGGCGTCAGCTCGCCACCGAAGACGTCGTCAATCGGGGACGCCTGAACGACGTCATGCGCGGTGCCGTGCACCCGTTCCTCACCGAGCTCATTCCGTATCTGGAGAAACTCATTCCCAACGCGATGGATGCGGCCGGCCCGCTGATGCCGATCGCGACCGCGCTCAACGACACCGTGCCCCAGATCGACATCAGTGAATTGCTGGCCCGCGCCCTGACGATGCTCGGCGCCGGCGACGGCATGAAGCTGGTCCTCACCCAGCCCCGATGATCAACCCCCCGACACCGTGAAACTGGAGTAGCTCATGGCACCGAATGCGACTGATACGCCCGCTGACGAGAAGGCCTCAGAGGCGCTTGGCGTCGTAGTGGACTCTGATGCAGTGGAGTCTGCGGGAGGCGCGGATCCCGAGACGACGACGGCGGAGACTGACGAGGGAAAGGACGAGGGAAAGAAGGAAGAGCGGCGTTCGCGGCTGTCGGACTCGTCGGTCACGTTCTCCATGCGGTCGTTGTTGATCGGCGGTCTCATCACCGCGCTGATCGCCGCGCTGGTGGTCTTCGTCGTGCGCGACGTCTCGGCCCGCAGTGATCTGCGGGCGCTCGAGACGGATCAGGCCGATCGTGCCACCGCCGAGCGCATCGCCGGAGAGTACGCGGTCGATGCGGCCACGCTCGACTACGACGACCTGACTCCGTGGGTCAGCGCGATGCGCAAGGGCGTGAGCCCGGAACTGAGTCGGAAGTACGAGGTCATCGGGCAGGCGATGGAACAGATCCTCACTCCCTTGCGGATGAAGACGACGGCCGAGCTCGTGACGGCGAACACGGAAGACGTCGCCGGCGAGGTGTATCGGGTGGTGCCGTCGTCAATGTCAACACCACGACCGTGCAGAACCCGGCCGGCGGGAGCACCGTGGCCGTGTACACCCTGGTCCTCGATCGTGACCAGGATTGGCTGATCACCGATGTCGGCGATCCCACACAGGCGATCTCGGACAAGCTCGGCACAGGGGGCGGCGAGAACCCGGCACCGGCGCCTCCTGCCGAGCCGACGCCCGGAGGATGACATGAGTGCACCTACGCAGGCGGAACGAGAGTCGCCGCGAAGCATCTTCGTGGAGAACTTCTCCGATAACGCCCTGGGTCCGGTCCGTACGCTCGGGCGGACGTTTCGCCTGGCGATCCTGACCGTGCTGCAGACCGGCCTCGGCATCGTGAGCGGCCGGTTGAAGGTCCGAGAAGCAGTGGTGATGGGCTGGTACCTCATCAGTGTGACCGCGATCCCGGCGTTCTTGATGGCGATCCCGTTCGGGATCATCGTCACGATCCAGATCGGCAACATCATCAATCAGCTCGGTGCGCAATCGCTCCTGGGTGCGGCGAGTGGATTCGCTGTGATCCAGCAGGCCGCGCCGTTGGCTTCGGGCGTCCTGCTCGGCGGTGCGGGAGCGTCCGCGATCGCCGCGGATCTCGGTTCCCGGACGGTACGGGAGGAGATCGACGCGATGCGGACGATGGGGATCGATCCGATCGAACGCCTCGTGGTCCCCCGGGTCATCGCGGCCGCAGTGGTCGGGCCGCTGCTGGCGCTCTTCATCATCACGGTCGGCGTGCTCGCCGCGTTCTATCTGGCGGTGATCGTGCAGGGCGTGGGGCCCGGCAGCTACTGGCAGTCGTTCGGTTCGTTCGCGACGCAGCGGGACCTGATTCTGGCGATGGTCAAGGCCTCCGTCTTCGGGGTGCTGATCGCCGTGATCGGCTGCCAGCGGGGACTGGAAGCCAAGGGCGGTCCGCGGGGAATCGCCGACGGCGTCAACGCCACGGTCGTGGTGGCCACGGTGGGGATCCTGGCCATCAATTTCATCATCACGCTGATCTACACGGTCTTCTTCCCGATGCAGATCGGATGAGCGCCGGTGGACTACTCGACAGGAAAGGACTCGTGACATGTGGGGCTGGCTCGGGCGCGTTCTCGACCATCAAATGAAGCTGGCCGAGGTGATCGGCGCACTGATCCTGATCGGCATCCCGTACGGGATCATCGGCGTGGTCTGGACGCTGACGCACACAGATCACCTCGCTGACGTGCACGGGACGGACCGAGTCATCTCGTTCCTCGGATCGATCGTGTGCTGGCCGGTGCTGACGTTCTCCGACGTCACGATGACGTAGGGGAAGTCGACATGCTGATTCTGGTCCATGTGATCGACTGGTTCGTCGAGTGGGTGAAGTACCTCGGCGGCGCCCCGGGGCACCGCAATGTGGCGCTGCGCATCCTCGCCTGGCTCTACCTGATCTTCCTGGTCACGGCGGTGGTGCTGCTCGTCGCCTGGGGCGTCTGGAAGATCCCGGACCTCGTCGACCTCCTCAACGGAGCCTGAAGCGGTGGTGCGGGACCGGCGCGATGTCGGGTAGATCGCGACCGACACTGGAGCGGGTGCTCGACGAACCGAGCAGCTGTCTGCTGTGGCCCCGGGCCGCGCTGATGCAGCTGGCGCATCCCGCCATCGCACACACGGAGGTCGAGAGCGGTGCGTACGCGAACCGTGGCACCGAGCGATGGCGGGCGACGATGGAATACCTACGCCTCGTGGCCGGTGCCGACGACGAGACGCTCCGGTTCCTGGTTCGCGAGGTCAATCGGATCCATGCCTCGGTGCGGCGCCCGTAAGGGCCGGAAGGACGGCCCACTGGACGGCGCCGTCCCGTGTTCGACTCGGCGAGCCAATGCTGGGTGGCTGCCACCTGGTTCCTGGCCCGGATCGTGCGCGGAGTTCGACGAGTACGTGCGGGCCGGCGAGAGCCGGTACCCGGTTCGACTGCCACGCTCCGCGCCGGATGCTTCGCCCGCAGAGGTGCTGGCCGGTGATGTTGCGGCACAGGTCTTTTCCACACACTCGATGCCGTGGCGATACTTGCGCTGGGCACCGCGGATTCGCCTGCTGACGTGGGGTATGGCAGGCCCCGAGCTGCGAGACGTGTACGAGCAGGAATAGACAGACCGCCATCAGGCGGAGTTCGAGCGACAGGTCCGGAAGCTGGGTCGCACCGTGTCGATGTGGCCGGGTCCGTTGCGCCGTATGATCGGTCGCCGGCAGCGCCGCCGGGCCGCCTCTCGTTTACGGGGCACAAGAAGCTCTCGTACAGCGAGATGAAGGCCCACGAGAACCGGGACGACCAAGCCGCGGAGCAGGTATGAGTGCGACGACCCCGGCGGCGGCTATGGCAGAATCGTTGCGGCACCGATCTCCCGTGGTGTAATCGGCAACACTCCTGATTTTGGTTCAGGCATTTCAGGTTCGAGTCCTGGCGGGAGAGCCAAGCAAATGTGCTGGTGACGGCGCATTTCTGCTGGCTGACTGTTCTGCGATTGCTACATCACCGATTCTCGCTCCGAAAAGATGCGACCCCGGACGAGGCGTTAGCACCGCCTGCCGGGGTCTGGCGAGGATCGAGATGCAGTCGAACCCGCGCTTAGCGCTGATTCTACGCGACCACCCTGACAGGTGGTAGTACCGAAACTCTGCCCGCCCCCTGTCATGGGGGGGTGACCCCCGGCTCGTCGCGGCAGCGGCGAGCCCGAGCGTGGGGGACATTGAGGCCACCGGCTAGCCCCCGGGTGTAGAGAGACCAAAGGGCTTCCCGAGCGATCGGCGCAGGGGTGACGGCGGACCCGGACCTTCAGACGCGCAGAGCGATGCGGGCCGGCCATCGATGCCGGCCCGGCAGCCGACCGCATATCCCGGTCCCGGCGCAGGCGAGCAATTCCCGCAGCGCGATCGATCTGGCTCCAAACCCTAGGGGATCTCCCCACCACCCCCTCACCCTCCGGCAGGAGTTTGAACCGTGGTGGGGAGCGGAATGCTGCCCGAGCGCAGCGATGGTCGTAGCAGATGGAGAGAGAGGAATCGCAATGACCGACGAGGACGAAGGCCGGGAGGATGACTCCCTGACGGAGACCCGGTACCTGCTGTCATCACCCGCAAATGCCGCGAGACTGCTTCGATCGATCGAGCAGGCTGGATCGGGTCAGGTCAAGTCCCGGGTAGTGGTGTAGCTCGCTGTTGATCCTTCGTGGGTGGTCAGGCCGTGTCGGTCGTTCCCACGGTGCCCTCGGCGCTTGCGATGGTGCTCGAGGCGGGCGAACTGCCCGCATGCGTCCGAGCCGTGCTGTGCATCGGCGAGGAGTTGCCCGAACGGCTCGTCGCGCGGATCGCCGACAGCGGGTCGAACGCGCAGGTGCACAACCTCTATGGGCCGACGGAGGCCGCGGTCAGCGTCACCGGCCACGAAGTGGCTGCCGGGGTGAACGGGCGGGTGCCGATCGGCAGCGCGCAGCCGTCGGTCGTGCTCCGCGTGCTCGATCGGCGCCTGCACCCGGTGCCGGACGGCGTCGCGGGCGAACTGTATCTCGGCGGCGTGCAGCTGGCGCGCGGCTACCACGGTGATCCCGCGCGCTCGGCCTCGTCGTTCGTCGCCGACCCGTTCGACCCCGGGGCCCGGATGTACCGGACCGGAGACCTGGTGTGCCGCAGTCGAGACGGACAACTGACCTACCTCGGCCGCACCGATCGTCAGCTCAAGGTGCACGGCTTCCGGATCGAGCCCGGGGAGGTGGAGACGGCGCTTCGCCGGTGTGCGGGCGTCGCCGACGTCGCCGTCGCCGCGTTCGAACGAGGCGACGGGACGCGGCTGGTGGCCTTCGTCTCCGGCGAGCGCCCGGACGCGGCGGACGTCGCCCGGGAGGCCGGTCGCCGACTGCCCGCCTACCTGCGGCCGGAGATCGTCGTCGTCGACCGTCTGCCGTACAACGCGAACGGGAAGCTGGACCGCTCGAAACTGGCCGAGTCGCCTGTCGCGCAGCGGCAGCACGTCGCCCCGCGCACCGACCTGGAGAAGCAGGTCGCACGGATCGTCGCCGAGGTGACCGGCGCCTCGCCGGTCGGCTTCTCCGACGGCTTCTTCGATCTCGGCGGCAACTCGCTGTCGGCGACTCGGGTCACCGCCCTGCTGGAGGCCGCACTCGGCCGCCCGGTCCCGGTGCGGCTGCTGTTCGAAGCAGTCGACCTCGGCGACTTCTGCCGCGCCGTGGAGGAGTTGCCGGGGGCCGCGATCGAGGAGCCGGTACTGATCGCCGGCGACGACGACGACGGACCGGCGCCGCTGGCCCCGGCCCAGGAGCGGATCTGGCAGGCGGTCCGGGCGGGAAGGGGGCACGACTGGAACGTGCCGATCGCGATGCGCCTGACCGGTGAACTGGACCTGGACGTCCTCGCGGCGGCGCTCCTCGACGTCGTCAATCACCATGAAGCGCTGCGATTGAGGTACCGCGACTCGGCTGCGGGACCGCAGATCGACGTGGCGCCGACGGAGGAGGTCGCGATCCGGCTGCGCACCGAGCTGGTCCCGTGCGCGGTGTCGGAGGAGTCATTGGACCGCGGTCTCACGGAGATCGCTTGGCGCCCCATGGATCTCGGCGTGGGACCGATTCGCGCACGCGTGCTGCGGATCGATCCGCGGACCCACGTGCTCGTCGTGGTGGTGCACCACCTCAGCGCCGATGGTCAGTCGATGGGGGTCCTGACTCGCGATGTGGTGGCGGCTTTCGCCGCTCGGTGCCACGGTGCCGAGCCGGTGCTGACCGCGACCGCCGTACGGTTCACCGACTACGCACGATGGCGCACCGAGGTGCTGGGGCAGCGCGGGTCGCGCACCGCCGAGTTCGCGCGACAGCTGGAGTACTGGACCGGAATGCTCGGCACGCCGGAGCTCCGGGCCCGGCCCGGGGCCGACGACCAGCCGCGGGCATCCGGGGCGCCCTGGTGTATCCGGTGCGCCGCCTGGACCGCGGCAGCGCAGCGACCGTGGTCGGGAACCTGGTGGCGGTGCTGCGCGAGGTCTCGCAGCGGCCTGCGGCGACTGTGGGCGAGTGCCGCGCCCGCTGCGACGAGGACGTACTGGTATGACGGCCTCGGTGGTGATCGCGTATTACCGGGGACTGCCCGACCTCGACGTGCAGCTCCGGGCGCTCACCCGGCAAGACTACGACGGGGCCTTCGATGTGGTCGTCAGCGACAACGAGGGGAGCGAACAGCTCGACGCGTACCTGGCGAGACACCCGGCGCGAGAGGTGCTGGCGCTCCGGCGAGTCGACTCGTCGGACGTCGCCGGAACCACGCACGCACGGAACGTGGGGACCCGGGCCGCGGTCTACGACTTCATCGTCTACTGCGACCAGGACGACGCGGTGCACCCGGGCTGGTTACGGGCGATGGTGGAGGCCGGGCGCGAGGGCCACCTCGTCGGCGGTCCACTGGAACGCGAGACGCTGAACGATCCGGTCGTCGCGGCCTGGCGGGAACTGCCGGAACCGAGCGAGGCGTTCGTGATGGGGCGATTCCTGCCGATCACGTTCGGCTGCAACCTCGGAATCCGGCGCGACGTGTTCGACGCCGTCGGCGGCGGGGACGAGTCGTATCCGACGGCGGCCAGCGACGTCGAGTTCTGCTGGCGGGTGCAGACGGCCGGCTACCGCTTCATCCATGCCCCCGAGGCCCTGGTCGCCTTTCGGTTTCGCACCGGTTTGCTGGAGACGTGGGCGCAGGCGGTCGACTACGGGTGTGAGGAAGCCCGGGTCGCCAAGCAGTACGGCGCACCCGGTCGCCAATGGTGGTGGTTTCCGGTCCATGCCGGGGTCAGCCTCGGCATGGCGCCGGTCTGGCCGTGGTCGTGGTCGCGCCGGCGGTTGGGGCAGTGGGTCTGGATCACCGGCAACCTGGTCGGGCGGATCCGCGGAAGCATGAAGTACCGCACGCTCTACTGGTGAGCCGGTTACTGGTGCGCGGCCGCGACGATCTCCGAGACGCACCAGCCCACGCCCGGCGCCTTCGACAGGGTCACCGCGTACTGCTGCGCCTGTGCGCCGGCCGAACCGACGGACACGGCGGCCGACGCGGAGGTGCCGTCGACCGACACTTGGCTCACGGCCTGCATCGTGCCGGTCGCGTCGGAGGACCCGTCGAGGGTGCCTCGGCCGTCGAACGCCGGCCGATCATCGGGACAGACGTTCTGATCGACCGCGGTCGCGAGCCCCTCCTGGTTGTAGGACTTCACGAAGCTGTCGAGAATCAGCTGCGCGGTCTGCCGGTTGGTCTCCGGGTCGTCCTTGCCTGTCGGCGCTCCGCACGCCGACAACGTGAGAGCGAGGCCGACGGCCAGGCAGCCGGCGATCAGCGCCCGGCGGCGAGCGGAAAAGACGTGAGACAGGTTCATGACGCGATCCTACCGAGCCGCCTCGTCGCCGTTGACAGATCGGCGCGTTCGGAAACGCGCTTGACCAGCGGAGTTGTCTTTGCGTTGACGCGTGTGTAACTTAGTGAAGGTCGCCGACAGCGAAGTTCCGAAAGAAACTTCCGCTAGAGGGTTGACAATCTACGTTCCAGTCTTCTAGACTGGAACAGTTGCCCGCGTGTCGGGTGGCGTGACTCTTGCTTGCTGATGTTCGTTCGGGCTGTGTGTTTGGGCGTGTTGGTGGGTGTGTGTTTTTTGAGAACTCGATAGTGTGTGATGGATTTTCTTGTGCCATTTGTTTTGTCATCTGGTGTGAGTTGGTCTGTCTTTTTGGATGAGATTGATTTTTTTTGCCAGTTGATTTTTTGGATTGTTTTTTGGTCAGGTCTTTTCTCTGATTGTGTTTTTGTTGGAGAGTTTGATCCTGGCTCAGGACGAACGCTGGCGGCGTGCTTAACACATGCAAGTCGAACGGAAAGGCCCAGCTTGCTGGGTACTCGAGTGGCGAACGGGTGAGTAACACGTGGGTGATCTGCCTTGCACTCTGGGATAAGCTTGGGAAACTGGGTCTAATACTGGATATGACCACTGATCGCATGGTTGGTGGTGGAAAGCTTTTGCGGTGTGAGATGGGCCCGCGGCCTATCAGCTTGTTGGTGGGGTAATGGCCTACCAAGGCGACGACGGGTAGCCGACCTGAGAGGGTGATCGGCCACACTGGGACTGAGACACGGCCCAGACTCCTACGGGAGGCAGCAGTGGGGAATATTGCACAATGGGCGCAAGCCTGATGCAGCGACGCCGCGTGAGGGATGACGGCCTTCGGGTTGTAAACCTCTTTCGCCAGGGACGAAGCGTGAGTGACGGTACCTGGAGAAGAAGCACCGGCCAACTACGTGCCAGCAGCCGCGGTAATACGTAGGGTGCGAGCGTTGTCCGGAATTACTGGGCGTAAAGAGCTCGTAGGCGGTTTGTCGCGTCGTCTGTGAAATCCTGCAACTCAATTGCAGGCGTGCAGGCGATACGGGCAGACTTGAGTACTACAGGGGAGACTGGAATTCCTGGTGTAGCGGTGAAATGCGCAGATATCAGGAGGAACACCGGTGGCGAAGGCGGGTCTCTGGGTAGTAACTGACGCTGAGGAGCGAAAGCGTGGGGAGCGAACAGGATTAGATACCCTGGTAGTCCACGCCGTAAACGGTGGGTACTAGGTGTGGGGTCCATTTCACGGATTCTGTGCCGTAGCTAACGCATTAAGTACCCCGCCTGGGGAGTACGGCCGCAAGGCTAAAACTCAAAGGAATTGACGGGGGCCCGCACAAGCGGCGGAGCATGTGGATTAATTCGATGCAACGCGAAGAACCTTACCTGGGTTTGACATACACCAGACGTATGTAGAGATACATATTCCCTTGTGGTTGGTGTACAGGTGGTGCATGGCTGTCGTCAGCTCGTGTCGTGAGATGTTGGGTTAAGTCCCGCAACGAGCGCAACCCTTGTCCTGTATTGCCAGCACGTAATGGTGGGGACTTGCAGGAGACTGCCGGGGTCAACTCGGAGGAAGGTGGGGATGACGTCAAGTCATCATGCCCCTTATGTCCAGGGCTTCACACATGCTACAATGGCGCGTACAGAGGGCTGCGATACCGTGAGGTGGAGCGAATCCCTTAAAGCGTGTCTCAGTTCGGATTGGGGTCTGCAACTCGACCCCATGAAGTCGGAGTCGCTAGTAATCGCAGATCAGCAACGCTGCGGTGAATACGTTCCCGGGCCTTGTACACACCGCCCGTCACGTCATGAAAGTCGGTAACACCCGAAGCCGGTGGCCTAACCCGTGAGGGGGGGAGCCGTCGAAGGTGGGATCGGCGATTGGGACGAAGTCGTAACAAGGTAGCCGTACCGGAAGGTGCGGCTGGATCACCTCCTTTCTAAGGAGCAAACTACAACAAACAGTTTCTGGTCTGTTCATGGCCGGCTGTGTGTTTGTTCGAGGGTGAAACATGAGAAGCCATCCTGGGTGTGCTGGTTCGTCACTGTGACGGATCGGTGCGGGGTGGGCTGCGGTCGGGTGACCGGCGTAGCGGATGTCACACACTATCGGGGTTCTGAGGAAACAGGCCTGCTGCCGGCACCCTTGGGGGTGTTTGGGGGTGGAGGGGTTTTCTTGGTGTTCACTGACTTTCGGCGTGCTGGTTGGGTGCGTGTCTGGGGTGGGTGGGTGTGTGTTGTTTGAGAAGTGCATAGTGGATGCGAGCATCAAAAATCTTGTTTTGGTGTTTGTACTGCAATTTATACGATTTATGGTTTCTGTTCTTTTAACGAAGATGCAGTTGTACTCATGTTGTGTGTAGGTGTCCACATTCGTGTCTCGCAGCCTGGCTGGTCTCTTTTTTTTGGGGGTTGGTGGGGTGTGGGGTGTGTTTGTGGGTGTTGTTGTAAGTGTTTTAGGGCGTTCGGTGGATGCCTTGGTACCAGGAGCCGATGAAGGACGTGGTAGGCCGCGATAGTCCTCGGGGAGTTGTCAAACGAGCTGTGATCCGAGGGTGTCCGAATGGGGAAACCCAGCACCAGTTGTGTGGTGTTACCGCCCGGTGAATGTATAGCCGGTGCGGGGGGAACGTGGGGAAGTGAAACATCTCAGTACCCATAGGAAGAGAAAACAATATGTGATTCCGTGAGTAGTGGCGAGCGAAAGTGGATGAGGCTAAACCGCGCGTATGTGATACTCGGCAGGGGTTGTGCGTGTGGTGTTGTGGGAGCATCGTTGCTGTGTCTGCCGGCATAGCGGTCAGTGAGAAAGTGTTGTGTTAGGTGAAGTGGCCTGGGATGGTCTGCCGTAGACGGTGAGAGTCCGGTAACTGAAAACGCAATGCCTGGCTTCGGTGTTTCCCGAGTAGCAGCGGGCTCGTGGAATCTGCTGTGAATCTGCCGGGACCACCCGGTAAGCCTGAATACTTCCTGGTGACCGATAGCGGACGAGTACCGTGAGGGAAAGGTGAAAAGTACCCCGGGAGGGGAGTGAAATAGTACCTGAAACCGGACGCTTACAATCCGTCAGAGCTGGCGCACCCTTTGGGGTGGTTGGTGATGGCGTGCCTTTTGAAGAATGAGCCTGCGAGTTAGTGCTCAGTGGCGAGGTTAACCCGTGGTGGGGTAGCCGTAGCGAAAGCGAGTCTGAATAGGGCGTGTTGAGTCGCTGGGTCTAGACCCGAAGCGGAGTGATCTACCCATGGCCAGGGTGAAGCCACAGTAAGATGTGGTGGAGGCCCGAACCCACTTCAGTTGAAAATGGAGGGGATGAGTTGTGGGTAGGGGTGAAAGGCCAATCAAACTCCGTGATAGCTGGTTCTCCCCGAAATGCATTTAGGTGCAGCGTCACGTGTTTCTTGCCGGAGGTAGAGCTACTGGATGGCCGATGGGCCCTACTAGGTTACTGACGTCAACCAAACTCCGAATGCCGGTAAGTGAGAGCGTGGCAGTGAGACTGCGGGGGATAAGCTTCGTAGTCGAGAGGGAAACAGCCCAGATCGCCGGCTAAGGCCCCTAAGCGTGTACTAAGTGGAAAAGGATGTGGGATTGCTGAGACAACCAGGAGGTTGGCTTAGAAGCAGCCACCCTTGAAAGAGTGCGTAATAGCTCACTGGTCAAGTGGTCCTGCGCCGACAATGTAGCGGGGCTCAAGTACACCGCCGAAGCCGCGGCAATCACACGTGTAACATCCATCATCTCCTGTGGGGGGTGGTGTAGTGGTGTGGTTGGGTAGGGGAGCGTCCTGCACTCGAGGAAGCAGTCTGGTGACGGGTTGTGGAGGGTGTGGGAGTGAGAATGCAGGCATGAGTAGCGAAAGACAAGTGAGAAACTTGTCCGCCGAATGACCAAGGGTTCCTGGGCCAGGTTAATCCGCCCAGGGTGAGTCGGGACCTAAGGCGAGGCCGACAGGCGTAGTCGATGGACAACGGGTTGATATTCCCGTACCCGTGTATCCGCGCCCAATGACGAATCGCATGTACTAACCACCCAAAAGCATCTTTTTCATCCTTCGGGGTGTTCTGGGTGTGGCTGCGTGGGACCTTGTGTGTAGTAGTCAAGCGATGGGGTGACGCAGGAAGGTAGCAGGGCCACGCGGTTGGTTGTCGTGGTGTAAGCCGGTAGCACGAGGCATAGGTAAATCCGTGTCTCATGGTGTGTGAGAGGTGATGCGTAGCCGTTGAGGTGAATTCTGTGATCCTATGCTGCCGAGAAAAGCCTCTAGTGAGTTGGTACACGGCCCGTACCCCAAACCGACACAGGTGGTCAGGTAGAGAATACTAAGGCGATCGAGAGAACTGTGGTTAAGGAACTCGGCAAATTGCCCCCGTAACTTCGGGAGAAGGGGGACCACGTCTGGTGACGGCACTTGCTGCTTGAGCTGGGGGTGGTCGCAGAGACCAGAGAGAAGCGACTGTTTACTAAAAACACAGGTCCGTGCGAAGTCGTAAGACGAGGTATACGGACTGACGCCTGCCCGGTGCTGGAAGGTTAAGAGGACCGGTTAATCACCTTTGTGGTGGTGAAGCTGAGAATTTAAGCCCCAGTAAACGGCGGTGGTAACTATAACCATCCTAAGGTAGCGAAATTCCTTGTCGGGTAAGTTCCGACCTGCACGAATGGCGTAACGACTTCTCTGCTGTCTCAACCACAGACTCGGCGAAATTGCAGTACGAGTAAAGATGCTCGTTACGCGCGGCAGGACGAAAAGACCCCGGGACCTTCACTATAGCTTGGTATTGGTGTTCGGTACGGTTTGTGTAGGATAGGTGGGAGACTGTGAAGCAGGCACGCCAGTGTGTGTGGAGTCGTTGTTGAAATACCACTCTGATCGTATTGGGCTTCTAACCTCGGACCCTGATCGGGTTCAGGGACAGTGCCTGGTGGGTAGTTTAACTGGGGCGGTTGCCTCCTAAAATGTAACGGAGGCGCCCAAAGGTTCCCTCAGCCTGGATGGCAATCAGGTGTTGAGTGTAAGTGCACAAGGGAGCTTGACTGTGAGACGTACATGTCGAGCAGGGACGAAAGTCGGGACTAGTGATCCGGCACCGGCAAGTGGAAGCGGTGTCGCTCAACGGATAAAAGGTACCCCGGGGATAACAGGCTGATCTTCCCCAAGAGTCCATATCGACGGGATGGTTTGGCACCTCGATGTCGGCTCGTCGCATCCTGGGGCTGGAGTAGGTCCCAAGGGTTGGGCTGTTCGCCCATTAAAGCGGCACGCGAGCTGGGTTTAGAACGTCGTGAGACAGTTCGGTCTCTATCCGCCGCGCGCGTCTAGAAACTTGAGGAAACCTGTCCCTAGTACGAGAGGACCGGGACGGACGAACCTCTGGTGTGCCAGTTGTTCCGCCAGGAGCACCGCTGGTTAGCTACGTTCGGAAGGGATAACCGCTGAAAGCATCTAAGCGGGAAGCCTGTTCCAAGATGAGGTTTCTCACCCACCATTGGTGGGGTAAGGCCCCCTACAGACCATGGGGTTGATAGGCCAGAACTGTACGCACAGCAATGTGTTCAGGTGACTGGTACTAATCGGCCGAGGACTTACCAACAACACCCAAACACCAAGACTTGAACGCTACGCATCCACTATGCACCTCTGAAATAACACGCACACGCGGGTTTTTCGAATCGACGTAGGAGATTCGACAACGAAGCGACGAAGGAGGTTCGTTGTGGCCGTAGGCCGCTATCAAATGAATTACAGCCTTCAGTCGTTCATCGTTGCGCCCCGCGCAACCGTTAATTTCACAGAGTTACGGCGGCCATAGCGGAGGGGAAACGCCCGGCCCCATTCCGAACCCGGAAGCTAAGCCCTCCAGCGCCGATGGTACTGCACTTTAATCAGTGTGGGAGAGTAGGACACCGCCGAACACAACCACAGAGAAGGCCCCCGGAACCCCTAGGTTCCGGGGGCCTTCTTCACATCCCCACGGTTGAGCGGGCCGACCAGAGACGAGACTGCTGTTTCGCTGGTTGAGCCCGGCGAACGCAGTGAGCCGAAGTCGAAACCACCCACCCCTACTCGCCCCCTGGCAGCGGCGACACTCGGCACACGACCGCGACAACCGAGCACACCAGCGACACACCCGACCGTCGCTCCCACAGCCGACCGTCGCGACCGTCCCACGACCGTCGCGGACACCCAACCAGGCGTGCGGCAGAACGCGGGCGGCGTGGTTTCGACTCGCTCCGCTCGCTCAACCATCGAGGGAGCGTCACACGGTCCGGTTTCGACTCGCTCCGCTCGCTCAACCATCGAGGGAGCGTCGTGCGGTCCGGTTTCGACTCGCTCCGCTCGCTCAACCAACGAAACAGGGGCTCGCTCAACCAACGACACGGCGGCCCACCCCACGGTCGGGTGCGCCGGCTAGACGCGAGACTGGTCTTTCGCTGGTTGAGCCCGGCGAACGCAGTGAGCCGAAGTCGAAACCACCCACCCCCGCACCCGCCCCCGCCAGCCGCGACACTCGGCACACGACCGCGACAACCGAGCACACCAGCGACACACCCGACCGTCGCTCCCACACCCGACCGTCGCGACGACGCCACGACCGTCGCGGGACACCGAACCAGGCGTGCGGCAGAACGCGGACGGCGTGGTTTCGACTCGCTCCGCTCGCTCAACCATCGAAACGGTGGCTCGTTCAACCATCGAAACGGTGGCTCGCTCCACGGTCGGGTGCGCCGGCCAGACGCGAGGCTGGTCTTTCGCTGGTTGAGCCCGGCGAACGCAGTGAGCCGGAGTCGAAACCGCCTTTCGGTCGGTGGCGGGCGGCGCCTGCGAGCCACGAACTTGGGCAGTGCCCGCATGCATCTAGGCTGTGGGTATGGCAGTGGGTCGGCCGGACAAGAGTTCCGAAGAAGTCGTGAAGGCGCCGCGGGCGCGAATGACGGGCGCGCAGCGTCGTCTGCAACTGATCGAGGTGGCGCGCGGGCTGTTCGCCGAGCGCGGGTTCGAGGGCACCTCCATCGAGGAGGTCGCGCAGCGAGCCGGCGTCTCCAAGCCCATCGTGTACGAGCACTTCGGCGGCAAAGAGGGACTGTATGCCGTCGTCGTCGATCGGGAGATGGAGACTCTCCTGGAGATGGTGACGTCGTCGCTCAGCAAGAACCGGTCCTTGTACCGGATCCAGCAGGTTGCCTTGGCGCTGCTGACCTACATGGAGGAACGGACCGAAGGCTTCCAGATTCTGGTGCGCGGGGAGTCGACGGCGGAGAGCGCATCCGGCGAGGCGACCCGGTATGGCAGCCTGCTCAACGATGCGATCAGCCAGGTGGAGCACATCCTTGCCGGCGACTTCGAGCGACGTGGCTTCGATCCGGCGCTCGCGCCGCTGTATGCACAGGCGCTGGTCGGCATGGTGTCGGTGACGGCGCAGTGGTGGCTCGACGTGCGAGAGCCGCCCAAGGAGGTCGTCGCGGCGCACCTGGTGAACCTGTGCTGGAACGGCCTGACGCGCTTGGAGGCGAATCCCGTCCTCGTCGGGCCCGACTACACCGAGCCGGATCCGGAGACCGTCGTGGTGGAAGTCGACGCCGAAGAATGATCCGGGCCGCGACGGACGCGGATCTGGCCGCGGTCACCGAGATCTACCGCCACTATGTCCAGAACTCGACGGCCACCTGGGCCTTCGAGGCTCCCGATGAACGATGGTGGCGCGAGACGCTCACCACCGTCAGCGACGACGGGTTGCCGTTCCTGGTCGCCGAAGACGAGTCCGGTGTGCAGGGCTTCGCGTACCTGGGGACCTTCCGGAATCGCGCAGGCTGGCAGCACACTGTGGAGGACACCGTCTATCTGCGCGAGCAGGCGGCGGGCCGCGGCCTCGGCACCCGTCTGCTGGCTGCTCTGCTGGAGGCCGCCGATCCGGTGAGAGTACGGGAAGTGATCGCGATGATCTCCGGCGACGTCGAAGCGTCGATCGCGCTGCACCGCAGGCTCGGGTTCCGCGAGACCGGGCGGCTGCCCGGCGTCGGGGAGAAGTTCGGCCGAACGCTCGACTGCGTCATCCTGCAGCGGCCGCTGATTCTCTGACTCGATACCCCCGGTAGTAGCCTGGAGGCATGATCGCGCGCGTGAACGGCCTGTCGGCTGGCCTCGTCTCCGCGATCCTCGGCATCGCCGCGCACGGGTTCGCCGGCGGCTTCCATCCCGACACGAGGCAGTTCCTGATCCTCGCGGTGACCGCTGTGGCGGTCGGCGCGGCCCGTGCGGCACAGGTGGATCGGGATCGACGACGACGCCGGCGCGGTCGATTGGAAAGCGGCACACTGTCGTTGGGCGCGGTGCTGGTGACCGGTCAGGCCGCCGCACACGGGGCGCTCACTCTGCTCGGCCCGCACGCCGGTCACCACGACGTCAACGGCGCCGCCATGCTGGGATGGCATGCGGCGGCGCTGCCCGCGGCCGTCGTCGCGCTCGCGGCCCTGCAGTGGCTGCTGGGTCTGCTGTCGTCGGCGCGGGCGACCGTTCCGGGGTACCGTCCGGCGCGGCGCTCGCCGTCGTATGTCAGGGCGTACCGCAGCGGTGCCGTGCTGCACGCACTGCAACCTGTGCTCTCGGTGGGAACGCGCGCTCCGCCCCTCGCGGCGTGAGTTCCGATTCCACACCCACCTAGACACAGGGGTCATCTCTCATGGCAAATCGCCGAAAGTTCTCTTTGGCGACGGTACTCGTCGCCGCCCTCGCACCCGTCCTCCTCGCGACCGGGTGCAGTTCCGACGACGGCACGACGACGCCGCAGGCACAGTCGCTGGGCGTCGCCGATCAATGGGTCAAGGCCGCCGACAACGGCATGACCGCCGCCTTCGCCGTCCTGACGAACGACTCGGACACCGACATCCGCGTCGTGTCCGCGAGCAGCCCAGTCGCCGGAAAGACTGAGTTGCACGAGATCGTGCCGGACGCCGGTGCGGCCGTGATGCGCGAGAAGAAGGACGGCTATCTGATCCCGGCGAACGGCAGCCTGGAACTGAAGCCGGGCGCCGACCACATCATGCTGATGGACCTGAAGCAGCCGATCAAGGCGGGCGACTCCGTCGAGATCGAGCTGCGGATGGCGGACGGCTCGACGCAGAAGGTCGACGCGCTCGCGCGTGACTTCAGCGGCAACCAGGAGGACTACCACCAGTGACGAAGCGCGGATCCGCCCGGATCTCGCGCCGTAGTCTTCTCACCGGATCGGCCGGCCTCGCGGGGCTGGGGATCGGTGCTGCCGCCGGTGTCGGCGTCGGACGTGTGACGTCCGACGCCGAGCCGGCGCGGCAGACGGTGGACTTCTACGGACATCACCAGGCGGGAATCACCACGCCCGAAGCCGCGCACGCCAACTACATCGGCCTGGACATGGTCGAGCCCGCCGACCTCGGGGCGCTCGCCGGGGTCCTCAAGCTGTGGACCGAGGACGCCGCTCGGCTCACCCAGGGGCAGGCCGGCCTGGCCGATCCCGAGCCGGAGCTGGCGACGTCGCCGTCGAACATGACGGTGACCGTCGGTCTGGGGCCGCGGGTGTTCGAGGCGCCGCGGCTGGCCGAACGCCGCCCGTCGTGGCTCAAGCCGTTGCCGCCCTTCTCCATCGATCGGTTGGAGGACCGATGGGGACAGACCGACGTGCTGTTGCTGATCGGGTCCGACTCGGCGCTCGCTCTGGCGCACGCCACCCGCATCCTCACCGCCTCGGTGCGCACCCGGCTGCGCGTCAAGTGGGTTCAGCGGGGCTTCTACTCCCGGCGCAACCTGTTCGGTCAGATCGACGGGACCGAGCAGCCGGAAGGCGGCAGGCACGACGAGCTGGTCTGGGACGACGGCGCGGAGCAGCCTTGGCTGGCCGGCGGCACGTCGATGGTGATCCGCCGGATCGCCATGCACATGGACACGTGGGAGGAGCTCGACCGGGGCCCAAGGGAGCTGGTCGTCGGACGGAACCTGGACAACGGCGCGCCGCTCACCGGAACTCAGGAGCACGACGAGCCCGACTTCACCGCGACGCGTGGCGGCATTCCGGTGATCCCGGCGTCGTCGCACATCGCCCGCGCCCGTCGTCGTGCCGACCACGAGCAGTTCCTCCGCCGCAGCTACCACTACGACGAGAGCCCGGCCACTGGGCCCCTTGAGCCCGTCGAGCCCCTTGAGCCTGTCGAGCCCCTTGAGCCTGTCGAAAGGGACACCTCCAACAGCGGGCTCATCTTCACCACGGTGCAGCGGGATCCGGTGCGGCAGTTCGTTCCCGTGCAGCAGCGGTTGGCCGAGCACGACGACCTCAACGTCTGGACCACGCCGATCGGGTCGTCGGTGTACGCCATCCTGCCGGGTGCGACGCCGCAGGCTCCGCTGGGGGCGTCGTTGCTGGACGCCTAGAATGACCGGAGTGTCGACCACTCCCTCTCTGTCCGGGCTGAACGCCTATGCCACGCGCGACGGCGCCTTCGACGTCCTCCGGGAGAGGATCGCCGAGCCGCGGCTCGCGCTGACCGCCCCCGATGCGGCGCGGCCGTTCGTGGCGGCGACGCTGGCGCAGGCGGGCGCCGGTCCGCTGCTGGTGGTGACCGCCAACGGGCGCGAGGCCGACGACCTGACCAAGGAGCTGTCGGAGATGGTCGGCGACGGCGCCGACGCGGTGGCGCAGTTCCCGTCGTGGGAGACGCTGCCGCACGAGCGGCTCTCGCCCAGCGCGGACACCGTCGGCCAGCGGCTCGCGGTGCTGCATCGGCTGGCCGACCCCGACGGCGATCCGCTGCGGGTGGTGATCACCACGGTGCGGTCGCTGATCCAGCCGATGGCGCCGGGGCTGGGCTCGCTGCGGACGCTGACGCTTCGCGAGGGCCTCGAGGTGGACTTCGACGGTCTGGTGGAGCAGCTGGTCGAGATGGCCTACGAGCGAGTGGACATGGTCGGCCGGCGCGGCGAGTTCGCGGTCCGCGGCGGCATCCTCGACGTCTTCCCGACGACGGCCGATTATCCGGTGCGCGTGGAGTTCTGGGGCGACGAGATCACCGACATGCGGGCGTTCTCGGTGGCCGATCAGCGGACGCAGGCGGAGATCGACCTTTCGACGGGCTCGACGGGCTCGCGGGGCGGTGGCGTGCAGATTCACCCGTGCCGCGAGCTGGTGCTCACCGAGCAGGTGCGGGCGCGCGCCGGCGAACTCGCCGAGACGACCGACGACGAGGCGCTGGCCGAGATGCTCACCAAGCTCGCCGAGGGAATCCCGGTCGAGGGCATGGAGGCGATGATCCCGGCGCTCGTCGAGGGGCAGATGCAGTTGCTCACCGAAGTGCTGCCGGCGACCACACGCGTGCTGGTGCTGGACCCGGAGAAGGTCCGCACGCGGGCGGCCGACCTGGAGCGGACCGGGGCGGAGTTCCTGGAGGCGTCGTGGAACGCCGCCGCGCTCGGTGCGGGTGCTCCGGTGCAGGCCGGAAGCGTCGACTTGCAAGCGAGCGCCTACCGGCCGGTGTCCGAGGTGGAGCGGGCGACGATCGCGGCGGGGCGATCGTGGTGGACCTTCAGTCCGATCTCGTCGGGCGGCGGGGACGAGGTGGAGCTCGACGTGCAGGCGGGGCCGGCGCCGCATGGAGACGAGACGGCGATCGCCGATCTGCTCGCGGGCCTGCGGGCCCAGCTGGCCTCGGGCGGCCGGGCGGCAGTGGTCGCGGCGGGCCGGGGCACGGCGCAGCGGTTCGTCGAACGTCTGCGGGAGGCCGAAGTTCCCGCGCGGCTGATGGACGACGGCGAGACGCCCACCGAGGACGCGGTGTCGGTGTACCACGGAACCCTTCGTCATGGACTCGTCTGCCATCGGCTCGCCGGCGGATCGCTCGTCGTCGTCACCGAGGCCGATCTGACCGGCGCGCGGGTGGTCGGTGTGAAAGACGGCCGCAAGCTGCCCGCCAAGCGGCGCAACCAGGTGGATCCGCTGGCGCTGACCGCGGGCGACCTGGTCGTGCACGACCAGCACGGCATCGGGCGCTTCGTCGAGATGATCGAGCGGACCGTGCAGGGCGCGCGGCGCGAATATCTGGTCCTCGAGTACGCGCCCGGAAAGCGCGGCCAGCCGGGCGACCGGCTGTTTGTGCCGATGGAGTCGCTGGATCAGCTGTCGCGGTACGTCGGCGGCGAGCAGCCCGCCCTGAGCAAGCTCGGCGGCAGCGACTGGGCCAACACGAAACGCAAGGCGCGCAAGGCAGTTCGCGAGATCGCCGGGGAACTGGTGCAGCTGTACGCGGCGCGGCATGCGGCGCCCGGGCACGCGTTCGCGCCGGACACCCCGTGGCAGCGCGAGATGGAGGACGCATTCGACTTCACCGAGACCGTCGACCAGATGACGGTGATCGCCGAGGTCAAGGCCGACATGGAGAAGCCGGTGCCGATGGACCGGGTGATCGTCGGCGACGTCGGCTACGGCAAGACCGAGATCGCGGTGCGCGCGGCGTTCAAGGCGGTGCAGGACGGCAAGCAGGTGGCGGTGCTGGTGCCGACGACGATCCTTGCCGGACAACATCTTCAGACGTTCGCCGAACGCATGGCGGGCTTCCCGGTGAAGGTGCGTGGTCTTTCGCGGTTCACTTCGCCGGCGGAGTCCAAGGAGATCATCCGGGAGATGGCCTCGGGCGAGGTGGACGTGGTGATCGGCACGCATCGGTTGTTGCAGACCGGCGTGGTGTGGAAGGACCTCGGACTGGTGATCGTCGACGAGGAGCAGCGCTTCGGCGTCGAGCACAAGGAGCACATCAAGTCGTTGCGGACGCACGTCGATGTGCTGACGATGTCCGCGACGCCGATACCGCGGACGCTGGAGATGTCGATGGCCGGCATCCGGGAGATGTCGACCATCCTCACACCGCCGGAGGAGCGGCACCCGGTGCTCACGTACGTCGGCGCGTATTCGGAGAAGCAGGTCGGCGCGGCGATCCGGCGTGAGCTGCTGCGCGACGGCCAGGTGTTCTACGTGCACAACCGGGTCTCGACCATCGACAAGACGGCCAAGGCTCTGGCCCGGATGGTGCCGGAGGCGAGAATCGCTGTGGCACACGGGCAGATGCCGGAGGAACTGCTGGAGAAGACCGTCGATGCGTTCTGGAACCGGGAGTACGACGTCCTGGTGTGCACGACGATCATCGAGACCGGCCTGGACATCTCGAACGCGAACACGCTGATCGTCGACCGGGCCGAGAACTTCGGCCTGTCGCAGTTGCACCAGTTGCGCGGGCGGGTGGGGCGGTCGCGCGAGCGCGGGTACGCCTATCTCTTCTACAGCGGCGAGAAGCCGTTGACGGAGACCGCGTACGACAGGCTCGCGACCATTGCGCAGAACAACGAGCTCGGTGCGGGAATGGCTGTGGCGCTGAAGGATCTGGAACTGCGCGGTGCCGGCAACGTGCTGGGCGCCGAGCAGTCGGGCCATGTGGCCGGCGTCGGGTTCGACCTGTACGTGCGGCTGGTCGGCGAGGCGGTGGAAGCCTATCGCGCAGCCGCCGACGGGCAGGCGATCAGTCAGGAGGAGACCAAGGAGGTGCGGATCGATCTGCCGGTCGACGCGCACATCCCGGTCGAGTACGTCGAGGCCGACCGTCTGCGGCTGGAGGCGTACCGGAAGCTGGCCTCGGCGGCATCGGATACGGACGTCGACGAGGTGATGGCCGAGCTGAACGACCGCTACGGCGAGCCTCCGGTCGAGACCCGGCGGCTGGCGTCGATCGCGCGGCTGCGACTGCGATGCCGTGAGCGCGGGGTCACCGAGGTGACGCTGGCGGGCGAGAACGTGCGTCTCGCTCCGCTGGTGCTGGTCGACAGCGAGCAGGTCCGTCTCGCCCGGCTGTACAAGTCGGCGAACTATCGCGCGACGACGCACACCGTGATGCTGCCCGTCCCGCGGACGGCGGGGATGGGCTCGCCGAGACTGCGCGACGACGACCTGATCCAGTACTTGGTGACCTTCCTGACCACGCTCCTGCCGCGAGACTGACGCCGGTGTGGCGGCTGCGCCGTCGTGGTTCTGTCGTGCCGTCGCCAAGTGTGGGGTCCGAGGGCGTACGTTTGATCCGATAAGACGTTGAACGCTCGCGCGGAGGTGTACCGAGATGCCGGTGATCCTGATGGATCCAGCGCTGCCCGACCTGATCCCGGCACACGGGGTGTCGTACCTGTCTGGGCATGTGTTCGTCACCGAGGAGGTCCATCCCAAGCTGCTGTGGGACCTGCCGTCGTACGAGTACGTCAGCGTGCCGAGGGAGCTTCCGCCGGGGTCGGTGGTGCTCACGTCCGATCGCGAGCATCCGCTGGTCAGGCAGCAGATCGCGCACGGAGACGAGCTGATCGGCGGACAGACCGTCACCGGCACGAGGCTGCTCGAAGCCGTCGCCCTGATGGATCGTCTGCGCAGGACCGGTCCGTGGGAGAAGCAGCAGACGCACGACTCACTGCGCAGGTACCTCCTGGAGGAGGTCTACGAGCTGCTCGACGCGTTCGACGGGGACGATTCGAGCGAGCTGTGCTCCGAGCTGGGTGATCTGCTGCTGCAGGTGCTCTTCCACGCTCGGATCGCGGAGGATTCGGCGGTCGGCGCGTTCGACATCGACGACGTCGCGCAGAGCTTCATCTCGAAGGTGTCGTACCGGACGCCGGGCGTGCTGGCGGGCGAGCACGCGGACATCGAGCGCCAGATCAACGAGTGGGAGGAACGTAAGGCTGCCGAGCGGAGCCGGGGAAGCGTGCTCGACGGTCTGGTGACCGCGCAGCCGGCGCTCTCGCTGACGCAGAAGCTGTTCGAGCGCCTGGGGGCGGCCGGCTTCCCCCGCGACGCGATCAGCCCCAACCTGACCCGGGTCGACATCCCGGTCCGCAAGCACGCGCGGGAGAGCGTCGAGGACAACCTCCGCAGGGCCGTGCTCACGCTGATGCGCCAGGTGCGCGCCGCCGAGAACGCCGCGGGCGTCGACGGCGTGGTCCCGAGGGACGAGAACACCTGGCGCAAATACTTGGGCATGTCGTACGACGACGCCGAGCCCGACGAGGAGATAGTCCCTTCGCTCGTTGAGCCCCCCGACGAGGAGAGCGTCCCTTCGCTCGTTGAGCCGGTGAGGAGCGAAGCGACGAGCCGTGTCGAAACGCCCACCGACATCGTGGAAGCCGAGATCGTCGCGGTAGACGAGGGTGAGGCGGCAGTCGAGGGCGAGGTCGTGGTCGAGGCGAAACCCGGCACCGAGACGACGGACTCGATCCCGCCCGTCCAGGCCTCCAAGCCGTACGACAACGTCCCCCTCAACGACCCGAGCTCCTTCTACTTCGCCTTCCCGAAGCCCGGCACCCACGAGGCCCCGCCCCCGCGTCCCGAGGTTCCGCGGGGAGGTTTCCCCGAGGCCGAGGACTTCCCAGCGGGCCATGACCGAGCGGACCCCCTCGCTGATGATCGACCGGCTCCCTTCGCCGATCGAGCGGACCCCCTCGTTGATCGAGCGGACCCCCTCGCTGATCGAGCGGAGTCGAGATCAAACTTCCCAGCACCGCCGCCCATCCCGAAACGCACAGTGAAGAAGGACCCCATCAAGGCGAAGGACCGGACCCTGGACCTCCCGTACGGGGACCCTGTCGTGCCCGACCTAGTCGTGAAGTCCGACTGGGACGAATAGGTTGACGTGGCGCGTACCGATTGGACGCGACCGGAGCTCATCCTCGCGGTTGCTGTGCGAGACGAAATTGGCTGGGCAGGTTCGCCTTCGCGGCAGGACCCGCGCGTGGTGGAACTGTCGGAATTCTTGCGTGCCGCGAACCCTGCGCTGGCCTACGACGAAGACTTCAGGAGCACAGGCTCAGTTCGGGCCAAGTTGGAGAACCTCAAGACGAGCATGCCGGACTACCCGGGGAAGCGCACGAAGGGCGGTCGGGCGACCGAGGACGTGATGGCTTCGTTCGTCGAAGACCCGACCCGGCTGCTGGACCTGGCCGGGTTCGTCCGTGCGAATCCACAGTTGTTGGCCATCGCAGACGGTGACGAGGATCAGGGCGTCGACGAGTTGGTCGACCTCGACGAGATCGCGGAGCTTGGTGCCACCAGCGCTATCGAAGGAGCTGTTGCCCGGCGATTAGCGGTAGTTCGCGAGAGAAACCCGGGCCTCCGGCGAGCGAAGATCCGGCAGTCGTGGCGAGATCGGGGTGCCATCTCCTGCGAGGTGTGCGGATTCGACTTTGAGGCCGTCTATGGCGAGCATGGTGCCGGCTACATTCACGTGCATCATCGGGTTCCGCTGCACATCACCGATGAGGTCGAAACAGACCTTGCTGCGCTTGTCCTCCTGTGCGCGAACTGTCACGCGATGATTCACCGTTCGACGCCCTGGCTGAAGGTTGACGAGCTCGAAGCGCTCATCAAGAGTTCTCGCGCAACTGATTGATCGCCACGACGACAACCGAAGCTGCCTCCTCCGGGTCCTCGTGTTCCCACAGTCGCAGCACTGTCCATCCCTCGGCTTCCAGTGATGCTCTCTGGGCGACATCTCGCCTCGCGTTGGTCGCCAGCTTCGGGGTCCAGTACTCGGTGTTCGTCGTGGGCAGGCGCCCATGTACTGGGCAACTGTGCCAGAAGCAGCCGTCGACGAAGACTGCGAGCTTCTGCCTCGTGAAGACGATGTCCGGCCTCACCAGGCGATCCGCTGTCCGAATCGGAAGGTCCTTCCTGAAGCGCATACCCTGTCGGTGCAGGGCGCTCCGCAGCGCAGTCTCTGGCCGCGTGTCCTTCCGCTTGATCGCAGCCATGTTTCGCGACCGCCCTGGCGTGGGCGCTTCGAACTCGACTGACTTCATACTCCTAAACGTAGCCGACCTGCGCCAACGCCGGGGATGTCGTAACCCTGCGGTACACCAGCTGCGTCAGATTGCAGTGGAAGGGGGATCGCCATGCAAGGACAGCTACCGATCAGCGCGCCGGATGGCCGTGGACGGTCAACATGTAGGAAGATGGACGCCGTGAGCGCAAGACCGGATCGACCCAGTGAGCAATACACGGTCGTCGAGATCTGTGCAGGCGCAGGTGGGCAGGCGCTCGGGCTCGAGCGTGCTGGGTTCGACCATAGCCTGGCGGTGGAGCTGGACGAGAACGCCGCCAACACGCTGTGGCTGAACCGCGACAGTTGGGATGTCCGGGTTGGAGACGTCGCTAGCAGCGATGTCTGGACTCCGGCGGAGTTTGAAGGAGTCGACCTCCTCGCTGGAGGCGTGCCCTGCCCGCCGTTCTCGATCGCAGGGCGGCAGCTCGGTGCTTCCGACGAGCGCGACTTGTTTGCGTGGGCTGTAGAGCAGGTTGCAGTCGTGAAGCCGCGAGCGTTGATGCTCGAGAACGTCCGCGGTTTGTCTCAACCGCGGTTCGCGGCCTACCGCCAGCGAATCCTCGACCGGCTGGGCGCACTCGGTTACGAGCCGTTCTGGAAGCTCCTGCAGGCAACAGACTTCGGAGTTCCGCAGCTTCGACCTCGCTTCGTCCTAGTCGCGCTGAAGCCGGAGGATGCCCGGTACTTCTCGTGGCCGGATCCGGTGCAACACACGAACACGGTCGGCGACGAGTTGTACGATCTGATGGCAGAGAATGGTTGGAAGCATGCAGATGCATGGCGTGCGATGGCAAACGACATCGCGCCCACGATCGTCGGAGGCTCGAAGAAGCACGGCGGAGCAGACCTCGGTCCGACCCGAGCGAAGGCGGCTTGGCTTCAGCTGGGCGTCGACGGGAAGGGTATCGCTAACGAGTCGCCGGCCAGAAATGCTCCGCACCCTACTGTGAAACCACCTCGTCTGACGATCGACATGGTGCGGCGGATACAGGGGTGGCGGGACGAGTATGGGTGGAAGTTCAGTGGCCGGAAGACTTCCCAATACCGTCAGATCGGCAACGCCTTCCCGCCGCCCGTCGCGGAGGCAGTCGGCCACTCTATCATGGCGGCGTTTGATCAGATCATGCTCTCGGCAGCCGAGAAGGCGACGGCAGAAGATCCGCTGTTCAGCCTACTTAACCGTCACCGCGATGGTGTTTCCGAGTCTGATATTTACGCAGAGCTTCCTGACCTTACTCCGACCGCGCTAGCGAGGCGGCTTGCAAAGCTCGAGCTTGACTTTGAAGTTCAGGTTTCTGAGATGAACGGCGAAACGATGCACAAGCTTGGCGAGTTTCGGGGGTTTGTTGGCCAGGACGGTCACTTCCGCCATGAGTACATGAGCGAACACCGCTCCAAGGTTAGCTAGTTTCGAGGATTGGGGCGGGTTCCACAACCGCCTCGCCTGGAAGTGCTCGCCGCCAGCGCCGACCGTCGATCTCAGCTCCGTTGGGACCGGCGGTCGGCACAACCTTGACCGAGACATACTCATCGGGCAGGGGCACGGGGACGCCGAGTGCTGTGGCGATATCGCGGTGGTACATACCGCTGAGGATCACATATCCTTCGGGCCGAAGCGCAGATCGAGCGCCACCGTTGTAGCGGACACGCTTCTGTGCGTCGAGCTGCCGACTTACGGTAGCGACTGCGTTGCGGTTCACTATCATTCCCTCTGCGGCGCGGAAGAGCCTGTTGGTGCGCTGTGTTCCCCACCGGCTCTCGAAGATGTGGTCCACAACCGCTGGAGCCAGCTGCAACAGTACGTTCGGCCGTAGCGCGGCGTCTCGCCAAAGCCAGTGAATTGCCTTTCGGCCTTCTGCTGTGAGTTGGCTCTTCTTATCGCGATTGTGCTTCTCGCGCCTCACCTCGGAAGTCACCCGGATGAGCCCTAGCGACCACCTTGACTCGGCGTCGCTTCCAGTTGCGACCAGCGCTAGCTCTCCGAAGACCTCAGGAGGAAGCATCCAGCCGCCGTCTGTTTGGCTCCACTTCGCATCGACTTGGTGACCTGCGATCCGGTAGTCAGTGGTTGCACCTCCTTCGAACTCAAACTCACGCTGAGCGTTGATCTCAAACAAGGTGCCGAAGTGGGTTTTCTCAGTCTTCATCAACTGGTCCCACCTATAGCGGCCCGTCTCCTGCCCGTTGTAGATCATGTCGTAGGTCTTGCGTACGACGGCCGCCCAACGGGACCCGCTAGGGTCGGCCTGATCAATATGGAACGCTACTTCGAGAAGAGGGAGGTCGTCGGCGGCATCGATGTCCTGGGAGTCCATGGGGAGAATCTAGCGTAGCGGCAGCAATCGACCACTTTCCCGGTACGTCATTACAGGCACTAGTGCCGCGTGTCGTTAATTAGTTTAGGGTTGTTGGGTTGAGATAGTTGGCTATGGCTAATACTCCTGCCCCGGCCCTGGAACTGCGTGATGGCGATGCGGACGAACTCGATCAGTTGTTGAGGTCGACCACGACGCCGGCCGGTCTGGCGCGTCGTGCGCGGATCGTCATGCTTGCTGCCGATGGGATGGCTAATACGCGGATCAGTGACGTCGTCGGGACGTCGGTGCCGACGGTCCTCAAGTGGCGTTCCCGGTACCTCCAGGACGGACTCGATGGTCTCCTCGACGCGCAAAGGCCCGGTCGCCCACGGCATCTCGATCACGCCGATGTGGTGTCGGCGACGTTGATGCCGCCACCGAAGAAGTACGGAGTCGCGCACTGGTCGTCGCGGCTGCTGGCCGGGCACCTCGGAATCGGGAACGCCACGGTCGCCCGCGCCTGGCGTGAGTACGGCGTGCAGCCGTGGCGGTCGGGAACATTCAAGTTCTCCACCGATCCGCAGCTGGTCGCCAAGGTCACCGATGTCGTCGGCCTGTACCTGGAGCCGCCGGAGAACGCGATCGTGTTGTGCGTGGACGAGAAATCGCAGATCCAGGCCCTCGATCGCACGGCGCCGATGCTGCCGATGCAGCCAGGGCAGATCGAACGCCGCACCCACGACGACAAACGCCACGGCACCACCACCTTGTTCGCGGCCCTGGAGATCGCGACCGGGCAGGTCACCGCCGCGGTCAAACCGCGACATCGCCACCAGGAGTTCCTGGCGTTCCTACGGCAGATCGACCGCGCCTACCCCGACCAGGAACTGCACTTGGTCATGGACAACTACGCCACCGGCAAGACCCCCGAAGTGAAGGACTGGCTCGCCCGACACAAGAACTTCCACGTCCACTTCACCCCGACCTCAGCGTCCTGGCTCAACCTCGTCGAAGTGTGGTTCGGCATCATCGACCGACAAGCCATCCGCCGCGGGATCTTCACCTCAGTCAAAGACCTCAACGCGAAGATCCGCGCCTTCATCACCGGCTGGAACGACCGCAAACACCCCTTCGTCTGGACCAAAACCGCCGAGGACATTCTGAAGAAAGCCCAACCGAAAACCAATTAATGACACGCGGCACTAGCGCGATTTAGCGGAGGTCAATCAGAGACGGTCCGTGCCGACGCGTTGGTTTCTGCCGGGTATCTCGCACCAGTCCGCTAGAGTCGTGTTCGTTGCGGAACGAGCCGCGACTTTCAGCTGACTTGCAGCGGAAGGGAGTGGCGTGGCTGAGTCGGCGACGCGTCCGCGCACTCTCCTTGGCCTTGCCGATCAGCCAGGTGAACCCGTGGTCGTCGCACCGTGGATTGGGTCGTTCGTCAGCGTCGGGTCTCGGTTGCGACGCTACCTCTCGAAGCTAGAGGGGCGGCAGTTGGTCTTGACTGTCTCTGTGCCCAGGCGTGACTACGTAGCCGCCCTCATCGGTTCGGGTTGGATGCTGTCGAGTCCAGGTCCGACGCTCGACGATCCGTTAGCCGTGTTCGAGGCGTCCGATCAGTCGACCTACTTGCGGGCGGTTACCGACAGGCTGATCGTTAGCGGTCGGTTCTCGAAGATGGAGGCGCACTCGAGTGGCCCGCGGGTCCTCACCGGCGGCAAGCTCCTCCCTGCCGATCGTTACCGCGCTGTGTCGGTGCTCGACGATGACGTCGAGTCCATCGTCAGCGAGGTTCCGGCGGGCGGATACCTGGCCGAGCTAACCGGTGCCGCGACTTCATGGCTGAACCGCCTCGCTGCGCCGCCGATGGACCTCGCTCTCGTGGGGACGAACAAGTGGCTTCGTGAGGACCTTCAGGCGGTCATTGGAAGCGGGGCGTCCGGCAGTGACTCGTGGACGACGCTTGGTGCCTATGTCCTACCGTACGACGAAGGCGCGGCTACCTGGTCGACGTCGGTCATTACGGCGGCTCGTCTCGGCGAAGGTGAAGTATTGCCCGAGTCCTGTGTCGCAGTTGTCCTGGATCGCTATAGCGCCATCAAATATCTGAACGACATCACGGTACCCATCGTAGTCTGCATCGTTGATCGGTCAGTTGCTGACGAATCCGCGGCGGAGACGATTATCGAGGCCCGCCACAACAACAGCCGACCTGTCTCGGTTGCCGACGAGCTGCGGTGGCATCCGCCGACAGCAGTCGAAGCCCTGGCGTTCACGGTAGCCATATGAGTCGAGTGCATGACGTCGCGCGGCGCTACATAGCGGCGGGTTCGGTGATCCATCAGGGCATCTCGATATTTGCCGTCGGCGATCCAGCGGGTGCTCAGTTGAACGCAGCTATCCGCCGTGCGCTGTTCGTACGTGGAGACGAGCGGAGCGAGGTCTGGAATGGCATGCTGCAAGCCGCTAACGTCCTGCGCTGGCGCCGCATGACACAGCCGCAGCCGCTGCAGTACCAAGCGCAGCAACCGCTTATCGATGACATCGTGCGGCAAGCGAAGCGGCTCCGGCACCTCGTCAGCGATGGAGCTTCGCTCGATCTAATCGCGGAAGCAGCGGTAGCCGTGGGCGAGACCGATTCGCCGATTGGCGCTGTCTTGCTCGAATCGATCCAGGAGGTTGGTCTGGAGGCATGCACCATCGTTGCGATCAACGGAGCAGCTCGCGCCGGACTGGCGTCGTGGCTCGATGAACTCGGCGCCACCGTGCTGGTTCCGAGTGAGCTGGACACAGTCGGTGAGGCCGTCGACATCAGCTACGTTGTTGCGCCGCCGACGTTCGTGCCGTCATCTGTCGTCACTGCGCCGGTGACTCCAGAGGTCACGTTTCTGATGCCGGCCTGGTTCCGCAATAGATCGGTACCGTCGTCAACGCTCGGCGTCCATGCGGAAGGCCAGATCGTACTCAGGTCTACGGTCCATGAGGTTGGCGACACGACCGAGTCCGAGTCCGCAATCGCCGACGATGAAGAAATCGCCGACGTCTACTTTCCCCAGCCGGTGTGGGGCACACGTACCTCCGGGGACCGCGAGCCGACCAGTGATGAGGCGGAGGCGTGGAAGGTGCTTCTTACAGGTGGGCAGGGCTTGTGGCTCGACGACGGCGATCGGATCCGCTCACTAGATCCGCGGCAGCCCGAAGGCGCCCGGGTTGGGTACGAGGCTGTGTCTGGCGTCGTCCCCGGCACCTACTTGGTTCTACGCGAAGGTGAGGCTGAACGAGGGGCGATGTATGACCAAGCCATCTCCACCCTCGGTGCGAAGGCCGCCGACATCCTCGCAACCCAGGCCAACTGGAAGAAGCGGCTTGAGGAGACACTGGCGGAAATAGGCATCTGTCGAGCAGCGACGGAGCTTGAACAGCTTGGGGTGTGCGCTAGCGGCCAAGTGCGTGCCTGGCCAGAGTCTCGTCTGATCTGTCCACAGCGAGACGCTGACTTTGCCCTGCTACTCGACTGGCTCGGCGAGCCACTGGAGCCAACCTATAGCAACGCAATCATGTTAAGAAGGGCCGTCTACAAGGCGAGTGCCGATCTTCGCAGGGAACTCGAAGCGGCCGCCGGGCGCGCCGACCTACGGGTGCTGGAACGCGACGGGATTTTACACCTGGACCTACCCCGTGAAGGTTTCCGCGGCATGATCGTTGCGCGGGTTCTCGCCAAGGCGCCGTTCACCGAGATCGTTAGCAGGCATCAAGTACGTGTGCCGTTCACTGATGCGAGTGCCAAATGGCTCGACTGATACCGTCGCTTTTTCCAGAGAGTGCAGCGCCCGGAGAGAAGTCGGTCTATCGAATGTTGGCCGAGGACGAGACGACCGACGACTGGATCGTTCTGCACTCGCTCAACATTGCCGAGCATGTTCGCAACCCGGAGGGTGAAGCCGACTTTGTCGTCATAGCGCCGGATCTCGGTGTTCTTGTGATCGAGGTGAAGTCGCATGAGCACTTCACATTCGACGATGGTGTCTGGAAGCTCGGCAGTCAGGCGCCGACCACACGCGGCCCATTCCAACAGGCCAGCGAGGCGATGCACTCGATTCGGAAAGACCTTCTCAAGAAGGGGATCGATCTTCGATCGATCCCCACACTGAGCGCAGCATGGTTCACAGCGACCCGCGCCCGGACGATGCTCAAGCCTACGAACGAGTGGTTCGACTGGCAGGTGCTCGACTCGGAGGACCTTAAGAACAACCCGATCGGTGCTCTCCGTCGAGCCTTCGCGGGCGGAATCGCCAACCTCGATGCCACCTTCAACGGCTTCTCCTACGGGGGCGTCGGGCCAGACCAGGCAACCGCACAACAGATTGCCAGGCTGCTTCGACCCAACTTCGAGTTCGGACGGGTCGCCGGAGACGTGCGTTCGGCCCGCGAGCGCCAGCTCGTCCGCTTCGTTGAGGAGCAGTTTCTCGCGCTTGACGCTATGGTCGACAACCAGCGCGTGCTATTCACCGGACCAGCCGGCTCCGGGAAGACCTTCCTCGCTCTTGAGGCTGCACGCCGTGAACTGGCGCTTGGGCGCACAGGTAGTCTCATGTGCTTCAACAAGTTGCTCGGACGAAGGCTCGCTGCCGACATCAACGTACCCAGTTTGTCGGTGGGAACCTTCCATAGCAAACTCGTGGCGCTCACTGGGCTCAAGGCACCGAACGACGCTGGCCAGCTGTTCTGGACGTCCGAGCTTCCAGAACGCGCCATCGAAATTTTGCTTGAGATGGACAAGCCTCCAGCCGATTTCCTGATTGTCGATGAAGTTCAGGATCTGGTGACCGAGTCGTATCTCGACGTTTTCGAGCTGATGGTGAAGGGTGGCCTTGCCGGGGGGCGTGTCCTCATGTTCGGTGACTTCGAACGTCAGGCCATCTATGACGACGGTCGTGGCCACGAGCTCATCAAGGCGCGCATGCCCAACATTCCGTCGCACCGACTCACGATGAACTGCCGAAACCTCCCGAGGATTGGTTTCAGCGTCAACTTCTTCAGCGGGCTCACCCCCGGCTACAAGAAGTTCCGACGAGACGACGACGGCGTCAACCCGGTGCTACTCAAGTACGTGCGTGGGGACGATCAGTCGCCGCTGCTTCGCAAGGCCGTCGACGAACTACGGGAAGAGTCGTTCGACTTAACCGAGATTGTCGTGCTGAGTCCGCTCGGCGCTGGGTCAGTTGCGGCTACTACCACTGACTCATGGCTGAAGAGCGTGCTCGTGCAAGCTGACGGCCGCAATACGAAGAAGGGGAAGATCCGCTTCGCATCGATCCAGTCCTTCAAGGGTCTCGAAGCGCCGGCTGTCATCGTCACTGACTTGGACCGCGCCAGCGTTCCGAACTTCGAATCGGTCCTCTACGTCGGGCTGACACGGGCAACAGATCGTCTTTACGGTGTCATCGAGGAAGGCACTGGACTGGAAGGAATGGCAGGGAACCAATGAGCGGGGTTGAGGCACGTGACATCGTCGAGGCGGCAGTACGACGCGAACTGTTTGGACCTCCTGACGAAGAGGCCCCGTCCGGCGATCCCGTCGACTGCTCCGGACCGTCTCTGACCTTCCAGACGAAGGGTGCGATCAACGGACAGTTCCACGATCGCGACACGTTAGAAGAGGTACTGACGCGCTCCGACCCGCTACGCCGCTACGGTGTTGGCGTTCTTTACAGTGGCGGTACTCCGACTGGTGGTCTCGCATCAGAGGGTGACGACTCTGCCGTCATTCCAGGACTGGCAGAGAGCGAAGAGACCCCCGAAGAGCCGCCGACCGAGGTACGCGGTCTTCGTCGACAAGATCAACCTGACTCTGACGACTTCGACCTGTCTGACGCGAACCGGCGCAAGCCATCAGCAATGGCGATCTCGTTCAAGGTCCGAATCGCTGCGGGAGCAGCGCTCAAGATCCGGGTGACGGGTGCCTACTACGATCCCGTCAAGGTCACCGCACCAGATACGCCACCGCTGAAATGGTGGGTTCGGCGTCCGTTTGTGCTCAATGCCGTCGCTTCGGCGGACGTGCTCAGGCTAGAGCGAAAGCGCTCGCCGCTGATCACGACGCCGGTAGTCATTGAGCCAAAGATCGAGCCGCGCATCACGCCCAGCGTTTCGATCTTCAGCCGTGCGGTGCCAGGTGAAGTGGATCCGGAGCTTCGATTGGTCACGTTGGCTGTCGTCGATGATGTCGTCGGCACAGGGGCGGGAAGTGCGTTCTTTCAGGTCGCCTTCTCCGCCACAGCACAGGAAGGGTTACGTATCGAACCCTACCCCGACGTCGAGCAACCCGATAGCGACCCCGAGGAGGAGTCGATCGCGCTTCTGTACCGCCACCGCCGCACCTTCGCGATTGGCCACGGCTGCGCCGCAGCCTGGGAAGATCCGGCTGGGGAGGACAGCACCCCGACAGTCCCATTCGTGAAAGCCGACGCGCTGCCCGTCTACGAGGTCACCAGCCTGACGCCAGACGTTTACGAAGAGAACTCCGACGGCACCCGCACATCAGTCAGTGTCAGTATGGAGGAGCTAGCGAACAACACCGCTGCCGGCGACCGTCAAGTCGAGAAGGTCCTCGCGCTCTACGCTCAGTGGATCAGAGACCGGACCGCGTCAATCGGTGACCTACCAGCCCGCTACCAAAGGGCCGCCCGGGAGCACGTGAAGAAGTGCACTGAGGCGCTCAAGCGGATGCAAGAGGGTTGGTACCTCGTGAAGATAAACCCGCTCGCCGCGCGCGCCTTCCGACTCGCCAACTTTGCGATGCTCTACCAGCAGATTCGTTCGCGGCTTGAGCCACGGGACCTCATCAAGGACAAACAAGGGGTCTATCGCCCAGACGGTGACCACCCGGCGGCAACACCCGACCCCATGGGTGGTTGTTGGCGCGCCTTCCAGATCGCTTTCATCCTTGCATGTCTGCCTGAACTCGTCGACCCGACGCACCGGAAGCGCACGCTGGTCGACCTGATCTTCTTCCCGACTGGTGGCGGTAAGACTGAGGCCTACCTCGGCGCATCGGCCATCTCGCTGCTCGCACGCCGACTTCGCAACCCAGACGACGCCGGCACCGACACGCTGATGCGATACACGCTCCGCCTGCTCACTGCCCAACAGTTTCTGCGCGCCTCTTCCCTGATCTGCGTCTTGGAGGACGTCCGCTCCCGGATGGAGCACGACCTCGGCACCGCGCCATTCGGCATCGGGGTCTGGCTCGGCGGTGACTCAACGCCAAACCGCTGGACTGCGGCCAAGCGTGCGCTCGCCGAACTGCGACGCGACTCGCGAATCCCGAACAAGTTCTTGCTCCTCAAGTGCCCATGGTGTGGCACACGAATGGGACCCGTCAGCAAGTCACGGGGACAGGACACCCCAGGCTATGTTTGGTCGGGCGACCGATTCCTCTTCCGATGCCAAGACGAAATGTGCCGGTTCAGCGGTCGGGACGGCCTGCCCGTCCACGTCATCGACGAAGACATCTACGAGACGGGTCCTTCGATCGTGATTGGCACCGTCGACAAGTTCGCCACGATGGCATGGCAACCGGCGGCCCGCGCAATGTTCGGGCTCGGTGAACACGGCGAGCGGGTCTACTCGCCACCGGGGCTGATCATCCAGGATGAGTTGCACCTAATCTCCGGCCCTTTGGGGTCGATGGTCGGGCTCTATGAACCTATGATCGATGACCTGACAACCGACCGCCGTAGCGATCCGCCAATACCTGCCAAGGTCATTGCGTCGACCGCCACGGTGCGCCGGTATGAGGACCAGATCCTCGGGCTGTTCGGTCGCAAGGAAGTCGCCTTGTTTCCGCCCCATGGACTCGAGGAGGGGCGGTCGTTCTTCGCGGAACCGGCCCGGCTTGCTGGCGGTGAGCCAGCACCCGGCCGGCGGTACCTCGGGGTCATGAGCCCGTCACTCGGCTCCACTCAAACGGTCCAAGCACGCGTCGCGGCCGCGACGCTTCAAGCCGGCCCACAGATCCCAGACCCAGCCGATCGGGATGGCTACTGGACCAACGTCAACTTCCTGAACAGCCTCCGAGAGCTCGGCAACACGCTGTCATTGCTGGACTCCGACGTCCCTGACTACTTGGTAGGACTGCAGCGGCGCGACGGCATCACGCCAAGGTACCCACGCAATAAGATGGAGCTAACATCGCGTCGCCGCAGTGACGAGATTCCAAAGGCAATCGAGGAGCTCGAACTCCGACTGCCTCACCCCGATTGTGCGGACGGAGCCAAGTGCGTCAGTTCCGGGTCGTGCCCCGAGAACGCGAAGTGCGTTGATATCTGCCTTGCGTCGAACATCATCGAGGTCGGTGTCGACATCGACCGGCTCGGCTTGATGACGATCGTTGGCCAGCCAAAGACCACCGCGCAGTACATTCAGGTGAGCGGCCGCGTCGGACGCAACGTGAAGACGCCTGGCCTTGTCATCACAATCTACGGGGCAGCCAAGCCTCGCGACCGAAGTCACTACGAGCGGTTCCGGACCTATCACCAGCAACTGTATGCGCAGGTGGAGCCAACTTCGGTGACGCCCTTCGCTGAGCCCGTCTTGAAACGAGCGCTCCACGCAGCGGCAATCTCTCGCATGCGTCAACTCAATCCGACGCTCGACCCGAGCCCGTTCCCGCAGGTCGAGTTCGACGATTCGATCGCATTGCTTCGGGCCCGCGCGGCGCTCGTTGACAGTGAGGAACTGCCGGTCTTCGACCAATGGGTCGCTGAGCGGTCTCGCCAGTGGGCGAAGGGTGAGCGCACCACGTGGGCGACCGTCAACTACTTCAACGGTGACCCAAAACAGGGTCTGATGCGCCCAGCAGGCGACCTTGCAGATCCTGGCAACAAAAACATTACCTGGGAGACGCCGATGAGCATGCGCAGCGTTGACGCCGAGTGTCAGATCTCCGTCACGCTAGACTATCTCTCCGACGACCTGGAAGAGCCGGAGGTACAGGCATGACTTCTGGCAGCATGCGCAGAGCCCAGTTGGTGTCGCCGTTTGGTGTGGGCGCAATGAGCGTCCTCGTTAACGGCACTTCGGTTATCACGGCGGGGCTTGACCACTGGTTCCCTCGCAACAACGCCGACCTGGCGCTGGAGGACTTCCGCGTCAACGACTGGCGACTTGAAGACCGACTCAAGGTCCAGGAATTCCGCCTGCCCCCGGATTACCGCAACGGCTTACCGGAAGACCACCGGAACGAGAAGCTGAGCGTCCCAGCCCTGAGGTTCCCGTGCTACTCCTTCTGCATGTACTGCAAGCGGCTGAGGAAGGTACCTCTCAGCTTCCAGGACGCCGTCCGGTGCGAGGAACCCACGTGCGTGGGCAAGCGCCGCTCCGGGCCGAAGATGTCGCAGGTGCCATTCGTGGCGATCTGTGGGAGGGGGCACATTGACGACTTCCCATTCAGGGCGTGGGTGCATCGATCGAAGAACCCTAGTTGCACCGGAGTGTTGCGGCTGTTTTCGACTGGAGGAGGCGGACTTGAGGGCCAGGTAGTCCGGTGCGGCTACGACGCGAAGAACAAGCGCGTTGAGCGCGAGGGATGTGGTGCGTCGCGATCCCTGCAAGGCATCACAACCGGCGGGATGAAAGACGAGTCCGGGGAAGAGAGTACCTTTCTGACGCAGCAGTTAGCTGGCCGTTCGGATCCATATCTGTGCACCGGCGCACGGCCATGGCTTCATGAGGAGGACGGCCCGTGCGACCAACCGGTTCAGGGCGCGCTCAGGGCCAGTGGCAACGTCTACTTCCCGTACGTGGAGTCGTCGATCTTCCTGCCACAGAAAGTTGGTGCGGTCAGCGGCGCGCTGCGCGACCTGCTGAAGCGAGCCGACGTCGAACCGACCATGGCGTTCCTCTCTACGATGCGGGGCAAAGATGCCACCGTGGCCGAGATCCGCCAGGCGACGCGAGGCGCCGGAGACCTGTTCGACCAGTTCTCCGACGACGAGTTGCTCGCGGCCTACCAAGACCGCTTCGGCATCGGCTCCGCAGATGACGACGGCGGCGACGATGAATCTGGCGACCTCGATATCTGGCGCTACCCGGAGTTCGCGCTGTTGCGCGGGACGCCGCAGGACGACGAGTTACGCGCATCGGATCCCGGCGTCCACGCTGCTATCGCGGGACACCTCGATCGAGTTCGGAGTGTCACGGTCCTCCGTGAGACCCGCGTCCTACGAGGATTCACCCGAGGCCGTGACAGTGACCTGAAGATCGCCGAGGGTAAAGCTCTGCTTCGGCGTCGCCCCTTGCCGCCGGACAAGGACTGGTTGCCGGCCTACGTGGTCAAGGGTGAGGGAATCTACTTTGAGCTCGACCGCGAGCGCCTCGCGGCCTGGGAAGCGCGTGGAGAAGTGCAGTCGCGGGCCGATCTCATCGCAAATCAGTACGGGCAGGTGATCACTAATCGTGGCGGCAGCCCGAGGGACATTTCGCCGCGCATGATCATGCTGCACACGTTCGCGCACCTCCTGATCAACGAGCTCGTCCTCACCTGCGGTTACAGCTCAGCGTCACTTCGGGAGCGCTTGTACGTGTCACGCGACAGTAGCCGGGATATGGCAGGGCTTCTGATCTACACCGCGGCCGGTGACTCTGAGGGCACGATGGGTGGCCTTGTCCGTATGTCTCGGCCAGACCGCCTCAGGCCGGTCGTCGCGGCGGCACTCAGTGACGCCCACTGGTGCTCGACTGACCCGGTTTGCATGGACGCGGGACAGCAGGGTCAGGGACCAGACTCGTGCAACCTTGCCGCCTGCCACGGCTGCGCATTGCTACCGGAAACGAGTTGTGAAGAATTCAACCGGTTCCTCGACCGTGGCCTAGTGATCGGCACGTTCGACTACCCGAACCTTGGATACTTTTCAAATCTGTCCCACCGAAGCCTATCCCGTGAATAATTCGTGTACCAAGGCCCCGATTCGGGCCTGGCGTGGGGCAGATCGACGGCACCCGCAGACGCGGACCGTCTGCGGGCGTCGTCGTGCATGGTTCAGACCATTTCAGGCCTGGGCGCCGGGGCTCGCCTTGCCGTCGGCGGTGTAGCTCTTCGCGCCGGTGCCGGCGAGGGAGCCGCCCTCGACGATCAGGTACTCGTCGCTGATCGGGGCTCCGGCGAAGAAGTTCTCCAGGATCTCGCGTGTGCCGGCCGCGTACCGAGCCTGCGCGGAGAGCGTGGTGCCGGAGATGTGCGGCGTCATCGCCTCGTGCGGCATGGTCCGCCACGGATGGTCGGGGGCGGGCGGCTGCGGGAACCACACGTCGCCGGCGTACCCGGCGAGCTGGCCGGACCGCAGCGCGTCGACCACGTCGTCGCGCACCATGATCTCGGCCCGCGCGGTGTTGACGATGTACGAGCCGCGACGCATCGAGTTGATCAGGTTGGCGTCGAACATGTGGTAGGTCTGCGGGTGCAGCGGTGCGTGGATGTCGACGATGTCGACCGAGCTCACCAGCGACTGCACATTCGGGTGGTACGTGAGGTTCAGCTCCTTCTCCAGTTCCTCGGGCAGGCGCCGGGTGTCGAAGTAGTGGAGGTTGACATCGAACGGGGCGAGGCGGCGCAGCACCGCCTGACCGATCCGGCCGGCGGCGATGACGCCGACGTCGAAGCCCTCGAGGTCGTAGGCGCGCTCGACGCAGTCGGCGATGTTCCAGCCGCCGTCGACCACCCACTGATGCGACGGCAGGTGCAGTAGGTGACCTCTGCGACGGTGATGCCGGCCTTGATGGCAGCGTCGAGATCGACGTGGTCCGAACCGATTCCGGCAGTGAGCGCGAGCTTGAGCTTCGGCGCTTTCGCGATCCGTTCGGCATCGAGATATGCGGGCCAGAACGGCTGAGAGATGACGACGTCGGCATCGGGCAGCTCCTTCTCGAAGACGGAGTCGGGGCCGTCCTTGTCGGACGTCACGACCAGCTCGTGCCCCTCTGCTTCGAGATAGCTCCGCAGCCCGAGCTCACCTGAGACGCAGCCGAGCAGCTGACCGGGCGTGAAGTCGATGTTCTTCGGGGTAGGGAGGGGCTGGCCGTCCGGGTAGTCGCCGAGCGACGGCAGCGAGTCGCGGGCGTACACCGGCGGGTAGCCGGTCATCGGGTCGGGATTTTCGCGAGGGCAGTCGACCCAGGAGATGTCAGGCGGCTGCCGCGAGGCCGTCCGATTGGCGAGCCTTCCATTCCCAGGCCGCGTAAATGACCTCTGTGGCGTAGCCGTAGTTGCACGTACTGCCGCCCCGCGGAGTGACACCGTCGGACTCGACCAGGGTGTCAGCCTTCCAGTTGCGCGGCGCAGCGTGGAGGGGCGCGGTGATCAGAAGCCCGCCCTGCGTTCCGCGGAACGCGAAGCGCTGATCGCCGAGCGCCTCGATCGAGAATGCTCCGTGGTGGAGTGCCCGATGGTGTGCGCTGCAGAGCAGGATCAAGTTGTCCGGGTCGGTGGTACCGCCGGAAGACCATGCCTTGACATGGTGAATGTGAAGGTGGCGGGAACGACCGCAGCCGGGAGCCTGGCACGTGCGGTCACGCATGAGGATCGTGCGGACCAGCGCCGCGTTGGGGACCCGCCGCTTGCGACCCCACCACAGCACTGGACCCAACCGGCGCCCGCCGACGGTGACGTTGTCGCCCCGGTCGTGGCCGATCGACCGGATCGACGCGCCGCATTCGACTTCTTCGCGTTCCGCGGAACGCAGTTCCGGGCCCTCGTCGACGGTGGCGGTCTCGTCGACTTCGTGGATGAGGATCTCGGCACCTGCCGCGACCTCGGGCATGTCGATGGCGCTCGACATCGTGTCGGCCATGGCGATGAGCGCCGGGGCGATGTTGCCGGGGATGTTGCGCCACAGATCGGTCGCCCGCCCCGGGTCTCGACTTCGCTCGACCAGCGAGGGGTGCTCGACCAGCGAGGGGTGCTCGACCGGCGAGGGGTGCTCGTCCGGGGAGGTCTGGCCGGGATGCGAAGGGGGCTCGGGCGGCACAGGAAGGTCGGGGTCGTCCAGGCCGCGGGTACGTTCGTACTCCGCTCGGACTAGTGCCGCGAGCACATGGGCGCCGTCCACGGCGTTGAGAGTGATGGACAGGGACAGCGTTCCGTTGTGGTTCCACGTCCATTGGCCCCAGGATTCGGGTGCGGGCGGTTCCTCGTCGGGATCGTCGGCGTCGTCGAGGGCCTCATCGACGTCCCGGATTCCCCGGCAGAGCTTCTCGACCTGCGCGGCGCTGGCGGACTGAGCGAAGGCGACGAGTTCCGGTTCGCGCTCGGGAGTGGCGACGCGGGTTATCGCGCGCACTTTCGAATACGACAGCCGGCCCAGACCGAACTCGTCGTGGATCAGGGGGAGGTCCCGCAGAGATCGTGCGATCCGGACGTGCTCTTGCGCGGTGCGCAGGCTGATCCCGGCGCGCCACACCAGCCAGTGAGCGCAGGAGACGATGCCGTCGTGCATCCAAGCTTCACGTTCGTCGAACTCGGCGAGGTAGTCGAGCATGCGGGCGGTCAGCGCAGCGATCTGAGATGCGTAGCCGACGACGCGTTCGGCGAGCTCGTCGTCGTTCAACTCTGCGGCAGGGATCCGATCGAAGAGGTCGTTGTGCATGGTGGATTACTCCTTATCGAACTGATGTTCTATAAGAAGGCTAGCTCTGCCCTACGACAGATCCGACCCTGTCGGTACGTGCGGCTACGGTGTTCCACATCGAGGCGACCTGCGGCGGTATCGACTGAGGAGGCGACATGGCGAACGGTAGACAGAGTGGCATCGGTGTGGTGCTGGGTGTGGTCGCCGCGCTGCTCGCGATCGGGATCGCGGTGTTCGTGACGTTGATCGTGAGCTCGAGCAACTCGGAGGAACGCGCGGAGCCGCCGGTCACAGTCACCGAATCCGTGGTGGTCCAACCGTCGACCACGACGTCGATCCATGCACCTCCTCCGTCCCAGGTGCAGCCGTCGGGTTCCTTGGTGGTCCAAGGAGGTCAGTGCTGGGAATCCGAGGCCCGAAGTTTCGGGACCTCCGCCAGTGGTCAGAGTCTCGTGTGCATCTACGGGGGAGCCGGGGGATATCGCTGGGTGCAGCATGCACCCAACTCCGGCGAAGTCCACAACATCGGCGACCCGTGCAACCATCCGGACGATCAGGTCGCGGTCGATCCTGAGGGCAAGGTGATCATGTGCGGCGGACCGAACTCGACCTGGTCCGCCGGTCCGTAGTCCTGTCACGCCAGAGTCCTGTCGTGCCAGCCGAGCGTTTCGACAACCTCCTCGCCCTTGCGGGCTCGGAGGTGCTCAACGAGCGAAGGGGGTGCTCAACGAGCGAAGGGGGTGCTCAACGAGCGAAGGGGGTTCTCAACGATCGAAAGAGGGGAGGTGCTCAATGAGCGAAGGGGGTGCTCAACGATCGGCGTGGTTGTGCGCGGCTCGACTGATCGTCTCCAGGACGCGGGAGAACGTCGGGGCGGAGGGATTCACGATGGAGCCGTGGTCGGTGTCCGGGAGCAGGATGAACGTGCCGTCGCCGCCGTCCTTGTTCACCGCGTCGACGTAGTTCCTGGAGACCACCGCGGGCACCACGTGGTCCTTGTCGCCGGCCATCGCGGTGATCGGGATCGCCGGATCGATGTTCTGGATCGGATCCACGGACTCGTACCTCTCCGGTACCTCGTCGGGCGTGCCGCCGAGAGCGGCGACGATGCGGTCGTCGCCCATCCGCACGGCGGTCCGCATGTCGAGCGGGCCGGCGAGGGAGACGACCGCGGTCGGCCGGTACTTGGGTTTGGCGCCCACCTCGTCGTCGTTCAGCTTGTGTCTGGTTCCGGCCCACATCGCGAGCTGGCCGCCGGCGGAATGTCCCACGACCACAGCATCTGCGGTATTGATCGCCGGATTCGCGCGTGCGACCTCCGGAACGAAGTCGACCGCCGCGGCCACATCGGAGAACGTCTGCGGATACCCGCCGCCCGAACCCAGCCGCCGGTACTCGATGTTGTAGACGGCCAGCCCGCGCTGAGCGAGCCGCTGCGCGAAGGTCACGAACACGTCAGCACCGATCTCCGACCGCCACGAACCGCCGTGGATCAGGATCACCAGCGGGACCGAGCCGTCGTCGCCGGTCTCTTTCGGCATGAACAGGTCGACCCAGTTCTGTGAGTGGTCGCTCTCGCCGTCGGCGACCGGATACACGTACCTCTTCGCGTCGACGTTCGACGACGCGATCACCTCGGCGAACTGCTCCGGCGCCTCACTGGCCGGGATGGGTTCCGGGGCCGCCTGACCGTCGACGGTCTCCGAACAGCCCGCGATGAGCGCGAGACCGGTCAGCGCGGCGATGAGAACGACGAGGAGTCTGCGCACGGCCGCCATCTCAGATCAGAGCTCCGTTGAGCAGTGACGTTTCGATGAGTCCTGCCTCCAAGCCCCACTTCTCAGCGATCTTGCGGAGTTCGCCGTCGTCGATCAACTGCTGCACGGCCTTCTGCACGACGGGGCCGAGCGCCGAATCCTTCTTGACCGCAATGGCATACGGCTCGGTGTCGAACGGGGCGCCTGCCGTATCGAACTTCCCGTCGGAGGTCTTGGCCGCGTACTGCACGACAGGTGAGTCCGCGGAGATCCCGTCGATCCCACCCTGGTCAGGATCCTTCGCCAGCGCGTCGACGGCCTGGTCGAAGTCGTCGAACCCGATGATCTCGATGGCCTCGCTACCCGTGTCGGTGCACGCGGCGCTCTTGGCCGGCAGCTCGACGGTGAACTGCACGGTTCCCTCAGCGGCGCCGATCCGCTTGCCGCAGGCGTCGTTCGGGTCGAGGTCGGCGCCGGCCCTGCCCAGCCACTGCGTACCCGCGCTGTAGTAGGTCACCTGGTCGACCGTCTGCTGCCGCTGCAGCGTCGCGAACATGCCGCGGGCGGCGGAGTCGAACGAGCCGTCGGCCACGCCGGGCAGCAGATCGGCGAACGGCGCCTGTGTGAACTCGGCGTTCAGGCCGAGCCTTTCGGCGACCGCGCGGACCACCTCGACGTCGAACCCGGTCAGCTCGCCGCTCTGCTCGAACACCAGCGGCGCGTACGGGCCGCTGGTCCCGACGGTGAGGGTGCCGGCGTCGCGGATGTTCGCGGGCAGCGCCTGCCGCAGGGACTGGTCGGGCGGGGTCGGCTCATCGTTCGACGACGAGCAGCCGGTCACCGCGCTCACCGCGAGAATCACTGCGGCACCCGTAGCCGCCCAACGTCGGGACTGCTTCACGATTCACCTCGAGTGCTTGCCGGTGGGGGTCGTCGATCAGTATCGCCGCTGCTCGCTGCCGGTGGGGGCTTTCGTGCCGGATTCGCCCGGCAGTGGACAGGCCCGGCGTCTAACTCTCGGTGAGTTCTGCGTCGAGGAAGGTGCCGTAGGGGGCGGAGGCGGTGCTGCACTGGCCCTGGACGGCTTCTGCGCTGACGACCAACGACGTCGCGCCGGTCACGTCGACGTCGACCGACTGCGGTGACGTCCCGGGGACCAGGCGTTCGCTGGCGACGGTCTTGCCGTCCACCCGGATCTCCACCTGCACGTGGACGCCGACCGGCGTGTGATCGGCCAGCGCGAGCTTGCCGGTGAGGGCGGTGTAGGCACCGTCGAGGTCGTAGGTGGCGGTCGCCGGATCGCCGTCGCAGCCCACCCAGATCCCGGTGGCCTCCTGCTTCTTGCCGCCCACGGTCACCTCCACTTTCCGGCCCGTCGCGCCGGCGGCCTCGGTGCCGCTCAGCGCCTCGTACAGGGGGACCGTGTCCGCAGCGTTCCGGGAGTCGGTCGCGCTCGAATCCGCGTGCTCGGCATGGTCCTGGTCGTGGTCGTGCTCGGCGGAGTCCGGTTGCGCGTCGGAGTCGGCGGATGCGGCGACGCTCTCAGTCGGAGCGGCGACGTCGTCGTTCGACGTGCCGCACGCGGCGGTGGCGAACAGGGACAGAACAGCGGCGAGGGCAACGAACGTCTTCTTCACGCCGGAGATTGTCTCAGACGGCTGCGTCATGAGGCCGCTCAGTGAGGGTATGGATCTCCCTCTCGTCAGGGAGGTCTCGACTCCGCTCGACCAGCGAGGGACTCCGCTCGACCAGCGAGGGACTCCGCTCGACCAGCGAGGTGTTCGGTGCGTGTCGCCTCCAGGGCCCGCGCGAAGGCTTTCATGCGCTGCCGGCCGACGTGGAAGCCTTTCCGGCCGAGGAACTCGTCGCGAACCTGCGGATGGATGCGGGTCGCGATCGGCGTCCACCATGGCTTATGGCTGCGCGGAAGGTCGGCGATCAGGCGGTCCGACGCCGCGGTGAACACCGGTGCCAACCGCAGATAGTCGGGCAAGAACTCGCGCAGGTCGCGGTCGCCGTAGCGGGCGCGATGCACCTCGAGCAGGGCGTGCGGCAGGTCGTCGTCGATATGTGCGCCGACCCCGGCCAGCAGGCCGCGCATCACCGGGCGTTCGGGATGATCGGGGTCTTCGCGCTCACACTGCGACCACGCTCGGGTCCACGCGGCCGTGCACGGCTCACCCCGTCGGTATGCCGTGAGGTTCCGGGTGAAGTACTCGTGGAACACCGGGATCAGGGCCAGCACCCAGTCCGGATTGCGAAGCGCCCCAGGGCGATCGGCGACGGCGATCATCTCCTGGGTCACGTACTGGTAGACGCGGGCGAACCACTGCTTCGGATCGTCCGCGGCGGCCAGGGCGTCCGCGATCGCGGTCTGCTCGCTCAGCGGAACGAGCGCTGCCCGGCGCAGCGCCGCGAGCTCGGCCCGATCCGGATGCGCCGGACGATCCCGCGGAGGCCCCGCGGCGGCGTCCAGCACTGCGCTGTCGGCGAGGCGTTCCAGCCGGTCGAGCGAAGCGCCGACCTGCCGACCGATCGACCGTGCGACGACCCCGGAGACCCCGCCGGCCAGCCGGAGCTCCACGGTCCATGTGATCCGGCAGCCCGTCGCGGTCTCGGCGATCGTCTGCTCGCCGAGGTGGTCGAGCAGGAGCGGCCCGCCGTCGTACACCCGGTAGACGAACCGGTGCGGGAACACGGCCTCCTCGACGACCTCACGCAGCCGTCCGCCGCGCCGCGGCAGAGTGACCGTTCGGAGCGCGCCGACGCCATCAGGGCGGTCGCCGATGCCGTTGCCGGACAGCGTGATCGGTGCTGTGGACCAGCGGTTCATCTGGTCGGGGTCGGTCAGCAGCCGCCAGGCGGCCGCCGGTGAGCACACGAGCTCACGCCGATGCTGGAACGACGCGCTCATGCCACGGTGTCCAACTGATTGCGGTCCGCCTTGCGATACCGCTTGCCGAGTTCGGGCTGCGCCAAGTCGAGTCCGAGCCGTCCGGTCACCAGCCGCAGCTCGCGCTGAACGAGCGAGCGGTCCGAGCCGAGCAGTCCGAGCGACCGCAGCACTTCGCGGGAACGGACCACCGGCCGCGCGAGCACCACCAGATGGTGCAGCGGATTGGGTCGCAGGCCGATTGCGACGGCCACCTCAGGCTCCACCCAGCGCGCCGAGACGGTGGCGAAGAAGGTGCGCAGGAACGGCCGGGTGACGACGTCGACCGCGGAGTTGAGCGGTCCGGGCAGGCCGAGGTCGGTCTGGTAACCCTCGTCCAGCAGAGCGCCGACGAGGACCTTCGCCTGCTCGTCGGGTTCCATCCGGAACTCCTGGGCGATCCGGTAGACCGCGGACGCGTCGGCGAAGTCCGTCGGCAACAACTGGTCCTCGACACCCATCGTCGCGCCGATCCAGCGCCACAGGTGGGTGATCGCTTCCAGTTCCGCCTGTGAATAGCGCAGGCCGAGATCCCGGGCGATGCGCAAGGGGAGCGCGAGGAAGCCCGCGGTGATGGTGAACTGGCTGTAGGTCTGATTGATCGGCACGCCCCAGGCGGCGATGTCCCAGCCCTGCCGTTCGATGAGGTGGTGGCGAACCATGCTGTGCACCAGCCGGATGCGCAGTGTCTCGACCCAACCGGGACCGCCCACGTTCATCATGTCCGGTGCCGTGGCGAGGGCCACCCAGCGCGCGGTGGAGATCACCCGGTCCCAGGTGCCGGTGGTGAGTCGTCCGGTCTCCACCAGCGGACGGGTGAAGCCGCGCGCCTGGTAGCCGTAGATCAGCGACTGGTAGAGCGTCGACGACTGCAAGGAGCCGAAACGCCACCAAGCGGCGGCGCCGGCGCGGACGAGAGAGGCGTCGTACCAGGGCGGCGGAGTGGTGGCCGCGCTCAGAAATGCGGTGAGCGCCGGTGGCAGGCCCTCGGTCCGGTACGGCGAGTCAAGGGCGCCGACGGTGCGCTCCCAGCTCAGCCCGGCCGGGGAGAAGAACTCGGCGACCACGGCGTCGGCCAAGAGGTCGCCGCGCACCAGCCCGGCCGCCATCGCGTCGACGCGCTCGGGGTGCTCGGCGCGCATCTCCGCCCAGTTCCGCGCGCCGGTGATCCGCGCGGCCTCCTCGGGAGTCGGCTGCCGGGAACACTCGTCTACTGTCATAAAAGACAGTGTGTCTTTTATGCTTCCGAACGTCAACGGTCTCCGGCGAAACCGAACCAGATCAGATCGGTCAGGTGGTCGACCAACTCGTCGCGCGAGACCGTCTGTGTGTGCACCCACCACCGCACGGCCGCCGAGACCGCGCCGATCAGACCCTGCGCCCAGGTGGCCGCGGGCGTGGGATCCAGGCCGCGGGCCCGGAAACCGGCGTCCAGGACGGCGGTGACCGCCTCGGCCCCGTAGGAGCGGTGGAGCTGATCGCCGTCGGTCCGCTGATCCAGGAGCCGAGCGAGCTCGGGGTTCTCCTCGAACCAGCGCGCGAGGAGGTCGACCGCGGCGCGCGTCTGCGCCCGCGGCTCGGCATCGAGGGCCACGGTGGCGCGCAGTCGGTCGACCAGGCGTTCGGAGTGCCGACGGGCGAGGGCGGAGAGGAGCGCCTCGCGGTCGGCGAAGGCCGCGTACACCGCGGAGCGGGTCAGTCCGGCGGTCTCGGCGACCTGTGCCAGCGTCACCTGAGCGCCGGCGGCGGCGATCGCGGCCTCGGCCGCGTCGAGCAGCGTCTCCCGGCGGTCGGCGGGGTCCACCGCGGGGCCGGGAGGCCGACCGCGGCCGCGTCGGGAGGCAGCCGGGCTCACCCGCCGAAGCCTACCCGGGAACCTCGCAGCGATTTGCGACGTTGAGACCTTGGTGGCACGCTTCCCCGCGGGCCCGAGAGGGTCTTGACGGACGTGCTGACTAAGGGTGATGGATGAGCAACAAGTTGCCGCTGCGGCGACGGCTGGCCGCTCCGCTGCTCCTGGTGAGCGTCGCGTTCACCGCCACCGCCTGCATCGACCTGCCGTGGAACTCCCCGGACATTCCGGAGAACGTCCCGCCCGGGCCGGGCATCGCGCAACCGGCCATCGACATCAACGCCCCCGGTCGCACCGCCGACAAGATGCGTGAATGGGCCGAGCCGATCGCCGAGGACACCGGCATCCCGGTCACCGCGCTCGAGGCCTACGGCAACGCTGCCGAGATCCAGCGTCAGCAGTACCCCGAATGCGGAATCACCTGGACCACGCTGGCCGGCATCGCCGGCGTCGAGAGCAAACACGGCACTCACCGTGGGGCGAGCGTCGCGCCCAACGGCGACGTCCGGCCCAAGATCCGCGGCATGACGCTCGACGGCACCAACGGCAACTACGAGATCGCCGACACCGACGACGGCAAGTACGACGGCGACGCCGAGTACGACCGCGCGATGGGTCCGTTCCAGTTCATCCCCGAGACCTGGGCCCGTTACGGGGTGGACGCCAACGGCGACGGCAAGGCCGACCCGGACAACATCGACGACGCGGCCCTCTCTGCGGCCCGCTATCTCTGCGCCTCGTCCGGCGGCGACATGACCACGCAGGCGGGGTGGGAGAAGGCGATTCTCACCTACAACCAGTCCCGGCCGTATCTGATCCGGGTGCGCAACCACGCCAATGCGTACTCCGTCAACGCCCGCTACTGACCTCTACTACCCTGGACGCGTACCCGTCGGCGCGTCGACCGCTCGCCGACATCAACCTGGCGAATGGGGCTGGCAGTGGCAATGATCGAGCAGGTAGGCGCACGAGAGATCCTCGACTCGCGCGGCAACCCGACCGTCGAGGTGGAGGTGGTGCTGGACGACGGCACCTTCTCGCGGGCGGCGGTTCCCTCGGGAGCGTCGACCGGTGAGCACGAGGCCGTCGAGCTTCGCGACGGCGGCGACCGCTACAACGGCAAGGGTGTCCTGAAGGCCGTCGCCGGCGTCCTCGACGAGATCGCCCCCGCGGTGATCGGCGAGGAAGCCGACGACCAGCGGATCATCGACCAGATCCTGGTCGAGACCGACGGCACCCCGGACAAGTCGCGGCTGGGCGCCAATGCCACCCTCGGCGTCTCGCTGGCCGTGGCCCGCGCGGCCGCCGAGTCGGCCGGGCTTCCGCTGTTCCGCTACGTCGGCGGCCCCAACGCGCACCTGCTGCCGGTGCCGATGATGAACATCATCAACGGCGGCGAGCACGCCGACAACGGCATCGACTTCCAGGAGTTCATGATCGCGCCGATCGGCGCACCGACCTTCAAAGAGTCGCTGCGCTGGGGCGCCGAGGTGTACCACTCGCTCAAGTCCGTGCTGCACAAGAAGGGCCTGGCCACCGCGCTCGGCGACGAGGGCGGCTTCGCCCCGGACCTGCCGAACACCGCGGCCGCCGTCGACGTGATCGCCGAGGCCGTCGAGAAGGCCGGGTTCACCTTCGGCTCCGACATCGCGATGGCCTTCGACGCCGCGGCCACCGAGTTCTACCGCGACGGCAAGTACCACCTGGAGGGCAATGCTCTCGATGCCGCGCAGATGACCGAGTTCTACGCCAAGCTGGTCAGCCAGTACCCCGTCGTCTCGATCGAGGACGGCCTGTCCGAGGACGACTGGGACGGTTGGGCCGCGCTGACCGAGGCCGTCGGCGACAAGGTGCAGCTGGTCGGCGACGATCTGTTCGTCACCAACCCCGAGCGGCTCGAGGAGGGCATCTCCAAGGGCATCGCCAACGCGCTCCTGGTGAAGGTGAACCAGATCGGCACGCTGACCGAGACGCTCGACGCCGTGGCGCTGGCCCACAACAATTCGTACAAGACGATGATGAGCCACCGCTCGGGCGAGACCGAGGACACCACCATCGCCGACCTGGCCGTCGCCTGCGCCAGCGGTCAGATCAAGACCGGCGCCCCGGCCCGCAGCGAGCGCGTCGCCAAGTACAACCAGCTCCTCCGCATCGAGGAGGGCCTGGGCGACGCCGCACGCTACGCCGGTGACCTGGCGTTCCCGCGTTTCAACGCGTGAGCGTGATTAGCTAGATCCATGGTGAAGAGCGAGTCCGGGAGAGGCGGCCGGGGACGGACGACGGGGCGTGCGCGCACCCCCGGGCAGTCCCGTCCGGTGGCCCGCCGTCCCCGGGCTCGCTCCTCGGCTCCCGTCGAGGACGCGGCTCCGGTCGCGGTGATCGACGAGCCGCAGGTCGCCTCCCCGGAGCAGGAGTCGTCGCCGTTCCGGATGCCGAAGGTGTTCGAGCGGATCGCCTCGGTCAACGCACGACGCGCCCTGGTCCTGCTGGGGGTGCTGGCGCTGCTGGCGCTGACGCTGGCCGTGCCCACTCGCACGTACTTGTCTCAGCGCGCCGAGTTCGACCGCCTCCAGGAAGCGAACGCCGAGCTCGAGCGCGAGGTGGACTACTACCAGAAGCGGGTCACCGAGCAGAACGATCCGGCGTGGATCGAGAATCAAGCACGCGCCCGGCTGCAGTTCGTCATGCCCGGGGAGAAGCAGGTGGTGCTGCGTTTCCCGGAGAAGGCCAAGCAGCAGGAGCGTGAGAAGGCGGCCCGCGAATACGCCGCCAACCCCTGGTATTCGAATCTGTGGGACGCGGTGTCGACACCGCCGGAGGGCAAGTGAGCGTTACCCGAGCCGAACTCGACGCAGTCGCCGCCCAGCTGGGCCGGGAGCCGCGGGGGGTGCTGGAGATCAGTTACACCACGCCCGACGGTCGGCCCGCCGTGGTCAAGACGGCGCCGCGACTGCCCGACGGCACGCCGTTCCCCACGCTCTACTACCTGACGGATCCGCGGCTGACCAGCGCGTGCAGTCGACTGGAGTCCGGCGGCGTGATGCGGGAGATGACCGCACAGCTGGCCGACGACGACGAACTCGCCGCCGGCTACCGCGCGGCACACGAGAGCTACCTCGCCGAACGTGACGCGATCGAGTCGCTCGGCACCGACTTCTCCGGGGGCGGCATGCCGGACCGGGTCAAGTGCCTGCACGTGCTGGTGGCGCATTCGCTCGCCAAGGGACCGGGAGTCAACCCGCTCGGCGACGAGGCCGTCGCGCTGCTGGCCGATGTGGAGAACCTGCGCGGGATCGCGGTGCCTGCGGACTGGCCGATCGTCGTCGACCGATGACCAGGGTCGGCGCCGTCGACTGCGGCACCAACTCGATCCGGCTCCTGATCGCCGACGAGGACGGCGAGGGCGGGCTCACCGAGGTGCTGCGCGACATGGTGATCGTGCGGCTCGGCCAGGGCGTCAACGCCACCGGCCGGTTCGCGCCAGAGGCGATCGAGAGGACCCGGATCGCGCTAGAGCGCTATGTCGAGACGATGAGATCGGCTGGCGTGCAGCGGGTCCGGATGGTCGCCACCTCGGCGACTCGGGATGCGGGCAACCGCGACGAGTTCTTCGCCATGACCGCCGAACTGCTCGGACGAATCGTGCCCGGGACCGTCGCCGAGGTGATCTCCGGCGACGAGGAGGCGCGGCTCTCGTTTCGCGGGGCGGTGGGGGACCTTTCGACAAGCTCAAGGGACGGCGGTGGCCCGTTCGTGGTGACCGATCTGGGCGGCGGGAGCACGGAGATCGTCATGCACGACGCCGCCTATTCGGCAGACGTCGGCTGCGTGCGGCTGACCGAGCACGCGCTAAACTCCGATCCGCCGACCGATGCCGAGCTCGCCGAAGCGACGAGCTTCGTCGCCGAGCGGCTGGCGCCCGCATTCGCGGCGGTGCCGGTGTCCGAGGCGCGGACCTGGGTGGGTGTCGCCGGGACCCTGACCACACTGTCAGCGCTGAATCTCGGCCTCCCGGAATATGATTCGGAGAAGATCCACCGTTCCCGGATTCCGTTCTCCGATCTGAAAAGGATCTGCTGGGAGCTGATCCGGATGCCACGCGAGCAGCGCGCGGCGCTCGGCCCCATGCACCCGGGCCGCGTCGACGTGATCGGCGGCGGCGCCCTGGTGACGCTGGCGCTCGCCGACGAGTTCGCGCGCCGCGCCGGCATCGACGAACTCGTCGTATCCGAGACCGACATCCTCGACGGCATCGCCCTGGGACTGGTGAACTGACCGTCCCTCGACGCAACTCTAAGGCAACGCTCGCCTAAGTCCTGTTCGGTCAGTAGTGTCTGATTCGCATAATTGGTGCGATATCACCTGAAGGGAACACGCATGAAGCGATCTAGGAGACTTCTGGCGGTCGGCGCCGCGGCCGTGATGGCCGTGAGCATGCTCGTCGCCTGCGGCTCGGACGACGACGGCGACGGCGCCGTGACCATGTACTCCGGTCGCTCGGAAGACCTCGTCGGCCCGCTGGTCACCCGGCTGGACTCGAACGGCATCACGCTGAACGTCTCGTACGACCGCAAGGCCACCCAGATCCTGGAGGAGGGCGACGCCACTCCCGCGGACGTCTTCTTCGCGCAGGACGCCGGAGAGCTGGGCCGCCTGTCGCAGGCCGGACTGCTGGAGACCCTCCCGAGCGACATCACCGAGGTCGCCGACGCGAAATACCGTCCGAGCGACAACGGGTGGGCGCCGGTCACCGCACGCTCGCGTGTGCTGGCGTTCAACCCGGACAACATCGCGGCCGACGAACTGCCCGACGGCATCGACGGTCTGCTCGATCCCAAGTTCCGCGGTCAGATCGGGTATGCGCCCACCAACGCCTCGTTCAAGTCGTTCGTCACCGCCCTGCGCGTGATGCGCGGCGAGGACGGCGCCCGCGACTGGCTGACCAAGTTCCTGGCCAACGAGCCGAAGACCTTCGAGAAGAACGGGCAGATCCTGGACGCGGTGAACGAGGGTTCCGTGGCGACCGGCCTGATCAACCACTACTACTGGGCCGCCGCGGTGATGGAGAAGGGCGAGGAGAACGTCCTCGCTCGCCTGCACTTCTTCAAGAACGATCCCGGGGCGCTGGTCAACGTCGCCGGCATCGGCGTGCTCAAGAGCGCGTCGGACAAGGAAGCCGCGTTCGACGTCGTCCGCGCACTGCTGAACGATGATTCGCAGCGCTACTTCGCCGAGGAGACCGGGGAGTACCCGATCGCCGTCGACGTGCCGCTGAACGTGCCCGGACTGCCGCGGCTGTCCGAGCTGTCGCCGCCGGACATCGATCTGGACGATCTCGCCGATCTCGACGGCACCGAGCAACTGCTCACGCAGGTGGGTGCGCTGTAGTCGCCCACTCCGTTCCGCGGGCCGCCCTCACCGTCGTCGTCGGCGGGGTCTGCCTGCTGGTCTCGGTGCCGCTGGTGTACCTGGCGGTCCGCGTGGTCGACGCCGACGGTGCCGGGGCGATGCTGTGGCGTCCCCGCACCGCCGAGCTCGCGCTGCACACCGTCGCGCTGGCCGCGACGGTGACGACGGTGTGCGTGGTGCTGGGCATCGGACTGGCGGTGGCGGCGGTGCGGCTGGTCGGCGGGCGGCCGCTGATGGTGGGACTGCTGGCCGCCCCGCTCGCCGTGCCGTCGTACGTGGCCGGCTTCGCCTGGACCCGGCTCTTCCCCGGATTCGAGGGATTCTGGGCGGCGGTGCTGGTGCTCTCCGCCGCGTGCTATCCGCTGGTCCTGCTGCCGGTCGCGGCGTCGCTGTCGGCGTCGGGCCGGTCGATGGAGGATGCGGCCCGCACTCTCGGGCGCGGTCCGGTCGACACGTTCTTCGCGATCACCCTGCGCCGGATCCGGCCGGCGGCGGCCGGTGGGGCGCTGCTGGTGGCGCTGTACGCGCTCGGTGACTTCGGGGGGCCCGCATCGGTGCGGTTCGACTCGTTCACGGTCGGCATCTACAACGCGTACAACGGCGCCTTCGACCGCACGCTGCCGGCGGTGTACAGCCTCGCGCTGATCGCGGCCGCCCTGGTCCTCGCGGCCTCCGAACGGATGATCCGGCGAATGGATGCGGCCCCGATCGCCGCGGTCGAACGCGCATCGAAGCAGCGGCACCCGCTCGCGGTGCGCACCGCGGCCTGGCTCTTCATGGCGGCGGTGACGGCCGTCGGGATCCTGATCCCGGTGATCGCGCTGATCCGGGAGATGCGGCAGTCCCGGCGGCTGGCGGGCCGGTCCGCGGGCGAGATCGTCGCGTGGTTCTGGCCGGACCTCACCGCGACGATCGGGTACGCCGTTGCCGGGGCAGTGGTGGTGACGGCGTTGGCGATCCCGGTGGCGCTGTTCACCGCCCGGCCCCGCCGTCGCGGCGCAGGTCTGGTCGAGTCCGTCTCGTACCTCGGCTACACGCTTCCCGGGGTGACGGTGGGCCTGGCGTTCGTCTTCGTCGGGATCCGGCTGGGGCGCGACTTCTATCTGACTCCGGGCATGCTCGTGGCCTGCTATGCGGTGCTCTTCCTGCCGCTCGCAGTGGGGCCGATCCGGGCCGGTCTGGACTCCACGTCGGGATCACTGGTCGACGTCTCGCGGACCTTGGGTGCGGGGCGGTGGGAAACCCTTGTGCGAGTTCGTCTTCCGCTGGTGTTCCCGGGCATCGCGGCCGGCGCGCTGCTGGCCGGCCTGACCGTCGCCAAAGAACTGCCGGCGACCCTGCTGCTGCGGCCGATCGGCACCCAGACCCTGGCGACCCACATGTGGAGCCTCTCCAATGATCTGGCCACCGGCGAGGCAGCGGTGCTGGGCATCGTGCTGATCATGGTGACCGCGCTGCCGACCGCTCTGCTGTCGGCGTTCCTGTTCGCGAAAGGCGGATCCCGATGAGCGAATCCCTGTCTGCACCATTGACCCTGGATTCGGTGACCGTCCGTTACGGCCGCACCGTCGCCCTGTCCGGGGCGTCGTTCCAGGTTCCGTCCGGATCGATCACCGCGGTGCTCGGACCGTCCGGATGCGGCAAGACGACCATGCTGCGCGCGGTGGCCGGCCTCGAGCCGATCGCGGAAGGGACCATCAGGGTCGGCGATCGTGTGGTCTCCGGGCCGGGGATCGCCGTGCTGCCGGAGCGCCGCGGCGTGGGTCTGGTCCCGCAGGACGGTGCGCTGTTTCCGCACCTGACCGTACGGGGAAACATCGGCTACGGGCTGCGAGGCCGTGCCGCGCGCCGCGACCGGGTCGAGGAGATGCTGGCGCTGGTGGAATTGCACGACGTCGCCGATCGCCGGCCGGCGCAGCTCTCCGGCGGCCAGCGTCAGCGCGTCGCGCTGGCTCGGGCGCTGGCGCCGTCGCCGTCGTTGATCGGGCTGGACGAGCCCTTCTCCGCACTCGACTCGGGGCTGCGCACGGCCCTCCGTTCACAGGTGAGCGCGCTGCTCCGCACCTCGGGCGCCACCGCGCTGCTGGTGACACACGACCCCGCCGAGGCGCTGGCGATGGCCGACTGGGTGGTGGTGCTGCTGGACGGCGAGATCCGCCAGATCGGCACGCCGGAAGACGTCTACGCCCGTCCGGTGGATCACCGGGTGGGCGGGCTCTTCGGCGACCTGAACAGGATCGGTGCGGGCGCCGACAGGCGCCATGCGCGCCCGCACGAACTCCGACTCCACGCGGCCGGCGCGCTCGATCCGGCGACCGATGCGGTGGCGACCGGGCTGGTGACGGCGGTCGAGTTCCGCGGCACCCACCACCAGGTGACCGTCGTGTCGACGGATTCGGGGGAACCCGTGGTCGTCGTCGTGCCCGCCGGTTCGCGCCCGCCGCAGCTCGGCGACGAGGTGGCGGTGGTCCCGGCCGACGCTCACTCCAGGACGTCGACGCGCACCATGTGAGCGCTCTTGACCGGAAGGTCGTAGCGGCCGAGGCCGCGGAGTTCGAAGGCGGCCTCGCCGACCGTGATCTTGAGCTGGGCGCCCGGGACGATCCCTGCTCCCACCAGTGCGTCGGCGATCTCGGGGTCGTCCTGCGTGTCCTCGGAGATGGAGCGGACCAGCGCCGTGACCGTCGATCCGGGCGGGCCGAGCTGGTACAGCAGGTCCGGCTCCACGAACACCGACTCCGGGCCGCCGATCAGTTCCAGTCCCGGGATCGGGTTGCCCCACGGAGAGTGCGTGGGATCGTCGAGGCTCGCGACGATGGCCCGCTCGGTCTCTTCGCCGATCATCTGGCCCCAGCGCATCGCCTCGGCGTGCGCGTGCTGAGCGGGAATCGACAGGAGGTCGGTGAGCATCCGCTCGGCCAGCCGGTGCCGGCGGACCGCGACGACGGCGACGCGCAGGCCCTGGTCGGTGAAGGCGAGATACTGACCGTGCCGGTCCTCGACAAGACCGGCGTCGAGCATCCGGGCCACCGCCTGCGTGACGGTGGGACCCGACAGGTTCAGGCGTTCGCGGATACGCGCGCGCCGCACCGGGACGTGGTCCTCGTGAAGGTTGTAGATCGTGCGCAGGAACGCGCTCATCGTCGGCGAGACGGCCGCGAGCGGGTCTGCCCCGACCGGGGTCGTGGCGGTCATAGCAGTTGTCGATCCCCCAAATCACCGAGCCCCGAACCTGATGGGCTGTGACGATACGTCGATGGTTCGGAACTCTGCCCACGATACCGCGAATCGGACACCGGCCACAGCGAGAACCGCCGGGGCAGGGGGTTTGGTCCGTTCAGCCGACGCGGTGGCAGGCCTCGCAGACCGACTCCGGGATGATGCCCGCCCGCTGCAGGTAGCCGAAGGCCACGCAGCCGAGGCAGAAGCCGAACGCCGACTCCAAGAAGGCGGCGGCGACCAGCGCGCCGGTCACGATCTGGGCGGCGAGGCCGAGGCCGAGCAGCGACAAGGCCAGCGCCGTCCCGGAGAACACCAGTCCCACCGTCTGGGCGAAGCGCTTCGGCGGGCCGGGGACCAGCTTCGTCTTCTTGACCACCTTCGGGACGATCACGTGGACCGCCAGGCGGCCGAACGGGGAGTAGCGGGGCCCGCCGGCCACGCGCAGGGCGAAGCCGACCGCCAGCACCCCGTACAGCCACCACTGGTTCACGACGATCGCGGCGACGGCCAGCACGATCACCAGGCCGGCGGTGACCCGAGCGGCGTACTCGTTGACGGGATTGGGGAACTCGAAGGCCGCCCGCAACCCCGTCTTCGGCGGCTCGGCGACGGCGATCGAGTCGTCTACCTGGGTGAACAGGTCGGCCATGTGGTCTCCTCCGGACTCGGCGAACACCTCACGGTAGGTTGCCGACGGGCGGAGCGGCAGGATTGCGCGCACCGTGATCGAAATCGCTGATCACGCCGATCACGGCGGCGCCGTACTTCTCGGCCTTGGCGGCGCCCACACCGGAGACGGTCAGCAGTTCCTCGACGTCGGCCGGGCGGACCTGGGCGATCGCCTCGAGCGTCTTGTTGCTGAACACGGTGTAGGCCGGGGCATCGGCTTCTTTGGCCACCGCGTAACGCCACTTGCGCAGCGCCTCGAACAACTGCCCCTCCTCGCCGGACAGTTCGGTGGCGGTGCGCTTGGTTCGGCCGCCGGGAGCCGAGCGCACCCGTCGGGCCTCTTCCCGGAAGGTCACTCCGGTCACCTTGCCCACCGATCGGGACTTCTCGGTGAGCGTGAGGACTCCGTAGTCGCCGTGCGGGGCGAGATAGCCCTGCGCGATCAGCTGGCGGATCACGCTCTTCCATCCGTTGGCGTCGAGCTCGTCGCCCTTGCCGAAGGTGGAGATCGTCTCGAGCCCGAGCTGGCCGATCTTGGGCGTCGACTTGCCGACCAGGATGTCGGCCAGCATCCCGGCGCCGAAGCGTTTGCGGCCCCGTTCGTGCTCCAGGCGCCAGACGGTCGACAGGACCTTCTGCGCGGCGACGGTGCCGTCCCAGGTGGCGGGCGGGTCGAGGCAGGTGTCGCAGTTGCCGCAGCCGCCGCCCGCCGCGCCTCCGGCGATCTCCTGGCCGAAGTAGCGCAGCAGCTGGGCGCGCCGGCAGTCCGCGGTCTCGCACAGCGCGAGCATGGCGTCGAGAAGTCGGGTCTGCGCCATCCGGTGGGCATGGTCGCCGTCGGAGGACTCGATCAGTCGGCGCTGCTGCACCACGTCGGCAAGACCGTAGGCCATCCACGCCACCGACGGCAGTCCGTCGCGCCCGGCGCGCCCGGTCTCCTGGTAGTAACCTTCGACGCTCTTCGGCAGATCCACGTGTGCCACGAAGCGCACGTCGGGCTTGTCGATCCCCATGCCGAAGGCGATGGTGGCCACCACCACGACGCCGTCCTCGCGCAGAAAGCGCCGCAGTGTCTCCTCGCGCAACCGCCCGTCCATGCCCGCGTGGTACGGCACCGCGTCGATCCCGTTGGCGGACAGGAACCTCGCGATGTTCTCGACGCTCTTGCGGCTCAGCGCATAGACGATCCCGGTCAGCGGGACGCCGTCGTCGAAGCCCTCGGTGCGGATGAAGTCGAGCAACTGGTGCTGCACGCGGTCCTTGGCTTCGATCCGGTAGCTGATGTTGGGCCGGTCGAAGCTGGCGACGAAGTGTTCGGCGCGCTGCAGATGCAGGCGCTCGGTGATCTCGCGGTGGGTGCGATCGGTCGCGGTGGCCGTCAGCGCTATCCGCGGAACGTCCGGCCAGAGCTCCGCGAGCTCGCCCAGCGCGAGGTAGTCGGGCCGGAAGTCATGACCCCACTGCGAGACGCAGTGCGCCTCGTCGATCGCGATCAGGCTCAGCTTTCCGCGGCTCAGGAACTCTCGGGTACCTCGCTGGCTCAGCCGTTCGGGGGCGACGTAGAGCAGGTCGAGCTCGCCGTCCAGATATGCGCGTTCGACGGCGGACCGGTCCTCGAAGCTCTGCGTGGAGTTCAGGAACGCGGCCCGGACGCCGAGCTGGCGCAGGGCGCCGACCTGGTCGGCCATCAGCGCGATCAGCGGGGAGACCACGATCGCGCAGCCGTGCCGGACCAGGGCCGGAATCTGATAGCAGAGACTCTTGCCGCCGCCGGTGGGCATCAGCACCACCGCGTCGCCGCCGTCGATCACGTGATCGACGATGCGCTCCTGGTCTCCGCGAAACGAGTCGTAGCCGAAGACGGTGCGAAGGGCCTCGCGGGCGGGGGTCACGCCTCCAGTTCTCGCTGCTCGGAAGCCGGTTCGGCGTCGAGTTCGGCGTCGGCGTCCTCTTCGGCGCGCTTGGCCGCCTTGGCGGCCTCCCGCATCTCCAGGCCGTCGGTCACGATGTCGCCGATCTCGCGCGTCACGTCGGCGACGGCGCCGGTGATGATGGAGGCGATCGATCCGACGCCGCGCGCGGTGTTCTCGACGACGTCCTGGACCAGGTCCTTGTTGCGTTCAATCTTGCCCACTGCGGCGACTCCTTCGCTCGTTCCCGTCTGAGAATACCGAGTAGCGACGACGCACGCCGATCGCGCGCGGGGTCAGGCGACCTTGGTCGAGCGGGTGGCCTTGGCCGCGTCCTTGCTGCGCTCGATGTTCAGGACGATGTTGTTGTCGTCCTCGGTCATGAAGTTCGGCAGCGACAGCTTGGCGATCTTGGTCCAGGTCGAGGCGAGCTGGTGGCTCAGCGAGCCGGTGTTGTACGGCAGACCGTACTTCTCGCAGATCGCGCGGACCTCCTCGGCCATCTCCGGGTAGCGGTTGGCAGGCACGTCGGGGAACAGGTGGTGCTCGATCTGGTGGCTCAGGTTGCCGCTCATGATGTGGAACAGGTCACCGCCCTCGATGTTGGCCGAGCCGAGCATCTGGCGCAGGTACCACTCGCCCTTGGTCTCGTTCTCGGTCTCCTCCTTGGTGAAGGTCTGCGCACCGGTCGGGAAATGACCGCAGAAGATGATCGAGTAGGCCCAGACGTTGCGGATCAGGTTGGCGCCCGCGTTGCCGATGAGCGTGGTGACGAAGAACGGACCGGTGAGCGCCGGATAGGCGATGTAGTCCTTGAAGACCTGCTTGCTGGCCTTGCGCCACATGCCCTTGACCAGACCCTTGACGTCGGTCCACTTGCGCTTGCCCTGGACCAGGTTCTCCGCCTCCAGGTCGTGCAGCATGACGCCCCACTCGAAGAGCAGCATCAAGGCCGTGGCGTAGCCCAGGTTGCCGAGGTAGTAGGGGTTCCACTTCTGGTCGCGGGCCATTCGGAGGATGCCGTAACCGATGTCGCGGTCCTCGTCGAGGACGTTGGTGAAGGTGTGGTGCATGTAGTTGTGACTGTGCTTCCACTGGTCGCCCGGGCAGACGTTGTCCCAGTCGAACTCGCGCGAGTTGTAGGTGTCCTCGCGCATCCAGTCGTACTGGCCGTGCATCACGTTGTGACCGATCTCCATGTTGTCGAGGATCTTGGAGATGCCCAGCGACGCCACACCGGCCAGCCACACCGGCGGGAGGAAGGGGAAGTACATCATCGCGCGGCCGGCGAACTCCAGCTTCCGCTGCGCTTCGATGATGCCGTAGATGTAGTCGCGGTCGGACTGGCCGAGGTCGGCGACGATGCGGTTGCGCAGGTCGTCGAGCTCCTTGCCGATCTGCTCGACCTGCTCGGCGGTCAGGTTGACCTCGACGACGTCGGTCTTCTCGTGGGACTTGAAGTAGTCGGTGATGTTGCGAACGCCGGGAGCGAAGCGAGCGGGTTCGATGTTGCGAACGCCGGGAGCGAAGCGAGCGGGTTCGATGTTGACAGCCATGGTTGGACCTCCTGGGGCGTGGGGTGGTGAGATTCAGAGTTCGATGTCGACGTCGCCGACCGGGGCGGACACGCAGATCTGGATCTGCTGGTCGGCCTCGGAGTCGAGCTCGCCGGTGAGGATGTTGCGGGTGCAGCCGGACTTGCGGACCTTGGTGCACGAGAAGCAGATGCCCATGCGGCAGCCGTACTCGGGGCTCAGGCCGGCGGCCTCGGCCTGCTCGAGGATGGTGCGGCCGTCGTTCTCGCTGGTGGTGGCCGACTCGGTGTAGGTGACGGTGCCGGTGATCGGCTGGTTCGGGTCGATCACCGGGGCGGTGTCGAGGGTGAACGCCTCGCTGTGGAGACGGTCGCCGAGGTCGCGGCTCTCCATGTACTCGCGGACCTGCGCCATCAACGAGGACGGGCCGCACAGGAACACCTGTGCACCGTCGGCGTCGGCGATCCCGTCGAGGTGTGCGGGCGAGAAGTGGCCGCCGCCGGCTTCGCGGGTGTAGTGCAGGTGCACGTCGACGTTGCCGAGGGTGCGTGCCGCGGCGTCGAGTTCGGCGGCGTACGGGACGTCGTCGGCGGTGCGCGCGTAGTGCACCAGAGTCACCGGGTCGTCGTGCCCTTCGGCGACGAGCGTACGCAGCATTGAGATGACAGGTGTAATGCCGCTGCCGCCGCTCACCAGGACAGTGCGTGCGGGGCGCTGCGCCGGCAGGACGAAGGAGCCCGTCGCGGCGCCGAGACGCACGACGTCGCCGAGGCGGACGTTCTCCCGCAGGTGCTTGGAGATGAAGCCGTCGTCGTGCGCGGTGACCGTCAGTTCGATGATGCCCGCGTCCTGCTGGGCGTTGGCCGGAGAGAAGAAGCGGCGGTGCCGGATGCCGTCCACGACGGTGCTGACCTCGACATACTGTCCGGCGACGTGGCCCTTCCACTGGCGGGTGGGGGACAGGGTGAGGGTGACCGTGCGGTCGGTCTGCTTCTCGCGGCCGATCACCTTGGCGCGTGTCTCGCGCCAGGTCAGCATCGGGTTGACGAACTCGAGGTAGCGGTCGACGGGGTACGGGGTGGCAGTGGCCTCGATGAGGTTCTCCATCAGACCGGTGAGTCGAGTAGCCATTGTCGCTCCTTGGGGGCTGTGCTGATTGTGAGTGAACGGCTGTACACAAAGAACGATGGCATATGTCCCAGGAGGCGTGCAAGGCTTTCCGATGTGTCGGCCGTCACCGCCTAGACTGACCTCGTGGCTGCAACGACCGATTCCGCTGGTGGTTCCCGTCGTCGTCCGAGGCGGGCCAAGGCCGACGGCGACGCCGGGTTCTCGCGTGCGGAGAAGAAGGAGCAGACCCGGCAGGCGCTGCTGGACACCACCATCGACTTGGTGGACGACCGTTCATTCGGCAGTCTGTCCCTGCGTGAGGTCGCCCGCGGGGCCGGCATCGTCCCGACCGCCTTCTATCGGCATTTCGCGTCGATGGAGGATCTCGGAGTCACGCTGGTCGAGGACTCCATGCGGGTCCTGCGTCGGGCGCTGCGCGAGGGTCGTCGGGATCTGGCCAGCCGCGGGATGCCGACGGCGCGCGAGTCGTTGAACATCCTGCTGCGGCACGTCCGTGCCGACGAGGCGAAGTTCCGATTCCTGATCCGCGAGCAGCACGGCGGCGTCGCCGAGGTGCGGCGTGCCATCAGCACCGAGTTGCGGCTGTTCTCCCGGGAGCTGGCGATCGATCTGGCCCGCATTCCGGCGCTCGCCCGCTGGGAGGCCGAGGACCTGGAGATCGCGGCCGACATGTTCGTGACGATCATGATGACCGCGGTGGCCGAGCTGCTCGACGGTGACGGCCGAATCGGGACCGAAGAAACGATTGTGCGCCGCGCAGAGAAACAACTGGTGATGGTGATCCTCGGGATGGGCCAGTGGAGGGAGACGGCGCGGTGAGCGAACACTTGGTGGGGTCTGTGGTCGGCCCGTACCGCATCGATCAACTGATCGGGCGCGGTGGAATGGGGGCCGTGTACCGGGCCTACGACACCGTCCGCGACCGCGAGGTGGCGCTCAAGCTGCTCGGCGGGACCACCGCCGACGACGGCACCTTTGCCGAACGATTCCGGCGCGAGTGCCAGCTGGTGGCGAAACTCGGTGAGCCCCACATCATTCCGATCCACGACTACGGCGAGATCGACGGCATGCTCTATCTGGACATGCGGCTGGTGGACGGAGACAACCTGCGCCAGGTGCTGCGCCGGTCCGGGCCGCTGCCCGCCGAGGAGGCGGTGTCGGTCGCCGCTCAGATCGGCGATGCGCTCGACGCCGCACACGCGGCGGGGCTGGTGCACCGGGATGTGAAGCCGGAGAACATCCTGCTGACGCCGACCGGATTCGCCTACCTGGTGGATTTCGGGATCGCCAACGACGGGGCCGATTCCGGTCTCACCCGGGCGGGCACGGCGATCGGATCCACCGCGTACATGGCGCCGGAGCTCTTCGACAACGTGCGGGCTTCCTCGTCGTCGGACGTCTATGCCCTGGCGGCGGTGCTCTTCGAGTTGTTGACCGGTCGGACACCGTATGCCGGAGACACCGTCACCGCCGTCATCAAGGCCGCGGTGCTGAACGACGTCCCGTCGGCGAGGGCGCTGAATCCGGCTGTGCCGCAAGCACTCGACGAGGTGCTCGCCACCGGGCTCGCCAAGGATCCGGCGCACCGTTTCGCCACGGCCGCGCAATTGAGCGCGGCCGCTCGCGCCGCGCTGTCCGGTGAGGCGGCGACGTCGTTCATCCCGGCCGCACCGCCGACGACGGTGTATCCGACCAACATCGTGCCCGAGCAGCCGCAGGCGCAGGCGCAGCAGCCGTCGCTCGCCGCCGAGGCGTCCTACGCGGGGACGCAGTACGCGCCGGTTCCGCCGCAGTATCCGCCGCCCCCGCGGAGCGGCAGCAGTTCGAATCTGATCCTGGCCGGGGTGATCGGGGTGCTGATCGCGGCGCTGATCGGCCTCGGCGTCTACTATTTCGCGTTCCGGGACTCGGGGAACGGATCCACGCAGGCCGCACCGTCGTCGACGACCACCATCACCAGCACCATCGACGCGCCCGGACCGACACTCGCCGCCCCGCCGCCGGGTTCGTCGCCCTGCACCCAGACCGAAGGAATCGGCAGCAGTGTCACGAGCTGCGAGTTCGCGCAGAGCGTCCGGACTGCGTATCTGGCGGCGGGCCCGAAGGGCGAATCGCGCACGGTCCGCGCGTTCAGTCCGGTGACCGGGGAGACGTACACGATGTCGTGCGTGCCGGAATCGGGCATCGTGGTGTGTCGCGGTGGCAACAACGCCGTGGTGCACATCTACTAGGGGCACGCGACACGAAGGAGAAGGTACGTGCGTGATCGACGATCGCTCCTGCGCCGGGGCGCCGGAGTGCTGGTGGTGCTCGCACTGACCGGCGGCGCCGCCGCCTGCTCGGACGGGGACAGTGCCCCGACGGCCACCGAGATCGTGTACGTGACCGAGTCTGCCGGGCAGGCGCCGTCCTCGACCGAGAGCAGTCCGGCGGCGACCCCCAAACGGGGCCTCGCGGCGAGTTTTGCGGCCTTGACCCGCGAATTGGGGCAGCCGGTCGGCGTCTCGATGGCGCCGGTGGGCGGCGGCGAGGTGGTGAGTCTCGGGGAGCAAACACCGCAGGTCGCGTGGTCGACGATCAAGGTGCCGCTGGCACTGGCTGCGCAGCGCAAGAACGGCCGGATGCCGGCGGAGTCCCCGGCGATCGTCGCCTCCGATAACGGTTCCGCGGAGGCGCTGTGGGCTTCGCTGGGCACCGATCAGCAGGCGGCGGCCGCGGTGACCGCGGTGTTGCGCGAGGGCGGCGATGAGAACTCCGTGGTGCCGTCGGAGCGGCGGCGCCCCGAGTTCACGATCTTCGGTCAGACGGTATGGGCGCTTCCCGACGCGGCGACCTTCACGGCGAACTTGCCCTGCCTGCCCGACTCCGAGTACGTCGTCTCGCTGATGGGGCAGGTGGCGGAGAACCAGCAGTGGGGGATCGAGGTGATCCCGAATCGTTCCACCGCGGTCAAGGGTGGCTGGGGCCCGAGCGCGGGCGGCGGGTACGTGGTCCGCCAGATCGGTCTGCTGACCCGCAAGGACGGCAAACAGACGGCGTTCGCCCTGACCACCTATGCGCCGGGCGCCTCGCTGAGCAGCGGGATCGCGGCGCTGAACCGGGTGGGGCAGTGGCTCGGCGCCCGGCTGGCGGCATTGCCCGCCGGTCGCTGCTGAGGTCACGACGCGGCCACGCGAGGGTCTCGTCGTGGTCGTGCCCCTTGGCGGCTGTGTGCGCGCTCTCTAGTGTTGCTCGTGTTGACAGAGTGACCATAGGGGTAGATGTGACGTCGGTACGACGATGCTTGGCCGGTCTCGGGATGGCGGTCGCGGTGACCGCGGCGACGGTGACCGGCGGCGCGGCCGCGGCCTTGCCCGGGCTGCCCAACGGGAGTCTCGGTGCGCCGACGGTGCCCAAGGCCGATCTGGACAAGAGCTTTCGCTCGCTGACCAAGTCGATGGCGAAGTCGTTGCCCGGTGAGGTCGGCATCGCGATCACTCCGGTCGGCGGCGATCTGCCCACGTCGTTCGGATCGCTCACAGTGGCTCGTGCCTGGTCGACGATGAAGGTGCCGGTCGCGATCGCCGCGCAGCGTGCGAGGGGCTCCGCGGTCACCGCCGACGAGCTCAAGGCGATCGAGGTCTCGGACAACGATGCGGCCGAATCACTGTGGGGTGCGCTCGGCGGCGGGCGCAAGTCGGTCGACGCGGTCACCGCGGTGCTGCGCGAGGGGCACGACAGTCGCACTCGTGTCTCCTCGGAACTCGACGAGCCGCGCAGCTACCCGGGACACACGCCGTGGGCGCTGACCGACCAGTCGATCTTCGCCGCGCACCTGTCCTGCATGCCCGATACCGAGGACGTGCTCGACTTCATGGCGCACGTCGGCAAGAACCAGCAGTGGGGTGTCGCCAGGCCGAAGGGCAAGGGCGTCAGGTCCGCGGTCAAGGGCGGCTGGGGACCGGTGTCCGACGGCACCGGCAAGCACGTCGTCCGTCAGCTGGCCGTGGTGACGACGCCGCGCGGCAGCTTCGGGGTCAGCATCGCGGCCAAGCCCCGGAGCGGGTCGTTTTCCGACGGAACGCGGATGGTCACCCGCGTCGGCCAGTGGTGGCTGCGGAACATCGGCAAGTTCGCCGGAGGCTCCTGCTCGCCGCTGAATCCGCTCGGCTGATTCGTGCGTGCCCGGCAAGTCGGCTAGTAGCGGCTCAGCAGGATCGCTTCGGCCAGTGCGGTCCGACGCAACTCATCGGGGTCGACGCTCTCGTTCGGGGCATGGATCCGGCACTGCGGCTCCTCGACGCCGAGCAGCGCGATCTCGGCGCCCGGAACCGTCTCGGCCAGCACCGTGCACAGGGGGATCGACCCGCCCTGTCCGGAGTGGACCACCTCGGCGCCGTCGTACGCCTCGGACATCGCCGCGGTCAGCGCGGCGTAACCGGGCCCGTCGGTCCGCGCGGCGAACGGGGAGCCCATCGCGTCGGCGGTGACGGTCAGTTCGCACTGCCACGGCACGTGGGCCGCGAGGTGGGCGGCGAGCGCGTCGTACGCGTGAGTCGGGTCGAGGCCAGGCGGAACCCGCAGGTTGAGCAGTGCCGACGCGCTCGGGATCACCGCGGCCGCGCAATCGTCGACCGACGGCGCGTCGATACCGATCACGGTGACGGCCGGGCGGGCCCACACCATGTCGGCGGGGGCGCCGGAGCCGAGGAGGTCCACACCCGGCAGCACACCGGCGTCGGTGCGGAACCGATCCGGCGGGTACGGGGCACCGGCCCACTTCTGGTCACCGGGCAGCGCGTCGATCACGGTGTCGCCGTCATCGTTCCGCAGAGTGGCGAGCAGCGCGATGAGGGCGGCCATGGCGTCCGGCGCGGCGCCGCCGAACTGGCCGGAATGAACGGCGGTCGAGAGCGCCCGGACGTCGACCCGGACGTTGACGACGCCGCGCAGGCTGGTGGTGAGAGTCGGCGTTCCGGCCTCGATGTTGCCGGTGTCGCCGATCAGGATCAGATCGGCGTCGAACAGCTCGGGGCGCTCGCGGACCAGATGGTCCAGGCCCTCGCCACCGGCCTCCTCGGAACCCTCGATGATGATCCGCACATGGCACGACGCCCCATCGCCGACGGCCCGCAGCGCGGTCAGGTGCGCCACGAGGTTGCCCTTGCAGTCCGCCGCACCCCGGCCGAACCAGCGGCGGTTCCGCTCGGTCAATTCGAACGGCGGTGTGTCCCACAGCGACTCGTCCCCGGCAGGCTGCACGTCGTGGTGACTGTAGAGCGCGACGGTACGGGCCCCTTCCGGTCCGGGCCGGTAGCCGACGATCGCCTGGGAGCCGTCGGAGGTCTCGATCACCTCGCATTCGAAACCCAGCGCGCGGAACTTCTCGTCCACCCACCGAGCGCTCGCCGCGTTCGCGGCGGCACGGTCGGGGTCGTCGTGCACCGAGGCGAACGCGACGGCTTCGGTGAGGTCGGCCCGCGCGAGTCCCATCAGAGCATCGACACGGTCGGCGAGAGTCTTCTGGTTCATGCCTCTACTCTCACACGTCGAAGCTCGCGTGCATCTCCCAGTAGAGGATCTCCGAGTCGGCGGACGCGGTCAGACGCAGCGGCCCGGCTCCGGTGGTTCGCAGCGCATCCCCTTCGGTCAGCGCGAGTCCTGACGCGGTCAGGACGTCGCCGTGCACCACGAACAGGTGCCCGAACGGTGCGCCCGGCAGTGTGATCGACTGTCCGTCCCGCGGCCTGGCCACGTGTAGCGCGGCGAAACGGTTGGCGATCTCGACGGCTCCGCTGCCGGCGTGAGCGGCCAGCCCGGACGCCGCCACCACCGGCTCTCCGGCGGCGAGGGCGACACTCAGCTCACGCTCGGCGTGCGCCGGATCCAGACCGTCGGCGTGCGGCGCCACCCACATCTGCACCACGCGCAGCCGCTCGCCGCTGCTGCGGGCGGCGGCGTTCCGCTCGGAGTGGGTGATCCCCCGCCCGGCCCGCATGTAACCCAACCGGCCGGGCGTCAGCACCACCTCGGCACCCCCGGAATCGCGGTGCGCGACTGCGCCTTCCGCCACCCAGGTCAGGATCTCCATGTTCTGGTGATGATGCGCGTCGAGACCTTCACCCGCACCCACGACGTCGTCGTTGTGCACGACGAGCACACCGTGGGCGTTTCCGAACAGGTCGTAGTTGCCGGTCGCCGGGAAGCTCTGCCACGAGGTCAGCCACTCGTTGGCCCAGTGGTGGCGGTCGCCGGCGCGGATCAGCTGCTCGGTCACGAGTCGTCCTTCGTGTCGAGATGCGCTGCGAGACGCTGCATCAGCTGGGCCAGGCGCCGCCCGTCGTCTGCCGACAGCGCGTCGTGGAACAGGGCGTGCACCAGGAGGATGTGGTCGCGCGCCGCGGCTGCGAACGCCTCGCGGCCGGCGTCGGTGAGGATCGCGTAGTTGCCGCGGCGGTCCTCGGGCACCGGCTCCCGGCGGAGCCAGCCGCGCGAGCACAGCTGGTCGACCTGATAGGTGAGCCGGGAGGCGGAGAACACCATCCGCTGGGCGAGTTCCTTCATCCGCAGGCGTCGATCGGGCGCCTCGCTGAGCAGGAGCAGCACATGGTAGTCGGCGAGCGACATCCCGCTGACCCGCCGCAGATCGTCGTCGAGCGCGGTGGTCAGGCGGGCGCTGGTCTCGATGAACAGACGCCAGGCCGGTCCGCGCGGGTCGGCGTCCTCGATCGGCATGCTCACGCCGGCCTCGGCGCTCATCGCGGCACGTGCGGCATCAGGGCGTCGTCCGGGATGACGCCCAATCGGCCCGCCTGGTAGTCGTCCATCGCCTCGATCAGCTGCTGCCGGGTGTTCATCACGAACGGGCCGTACGCCACGACGGGCTCCCGGATCGGCTGCCCGCCCAGCAGCAGGACCTCCATCGCCGGACGATGCGAATCCTGGCCGTGGGCGTCGGCGGCGACGGTGATCCGGTCGCCCTTGCCCAGCACGGCGAGCTGGCCGCCGGTGATCGGCCGCCGCTCGGCGCCGACCGTGCCGTTGCCGGACAGGACGTACACCAGGGCGTTGAAGTCCGGCCGCCACGGTACAGTCAGCTGCGCGCCGGGGGCGATCGTCGCGTGCGCGAAGGTGATCGGCGTGTGCGTGGCACCCGGACCGGCGTGACCGTCGACCTCGCCGGCGACGACCCGGATCAGCGCGCCGCCGTCCGCCGAGGAGAGGAGCGCCGCCTGGGCGCCCTCCAGGTTCTGATAGCGCGGCGGCAGGAACTTGTCCTTGGCCGGCAGGTTGACCCACAACTGGATGCCGTGGAACGTGCCGCCGGACTCGACCAGTTCGGCGGGCGGCGTCTCGATGTGCAGGATTCCGGCGCCGGCCGTCATCCACTGGGTGGCGCCGTCGGCGATCAGACCGCCGCCGCCGGTGGAGTCCTGGTGCGCGAACAGCCCGTCGATCATGTAGGTGACGGTCTCGAAGCCGCGATGCGGGTGCCACGACGTGCCCCGCGGCTCACCGGGCTCGTACTCCACCTCGCCCATCTGATCCATGTGAATGAACGGGTCCAGGGCGGCGGAGGACACTCCGGCGAAGGCGCGGACGACGGGGAAGCCCTCGCCCTCGTAGCCGCGCGGCCCGGTGGTCAGCGAGACCACGGAGCGGTCGACAGCGGTGGGTCCGGACTCTCGCACGCGGGGGAGAGTCAGGGTGTCGGCGGTGACGGCGGGCATGACTGCCTCCTAGATAGTACAAATTTGAAGTATTGCACCCGGGTCAACGCCCGCTCGCGGCGAGGTATTCCCGATCGCTTCCGGGTGTCAGCGCGGCCCGCGCCGCGAGCGGTTCCACGCGACGACGCAGCCTGCGATCGAGGCCGCGGCGATGCCGGTGCACCAGGCGGCCGCGGCCCACCCCCGGCTTCCCGGCCAGGCGCCGTCGAGCAGGGTCCGGAGTGTCTCGATCACCGGCGTGATCGGCTGATGCGCGGCGAACGGCTGCAGCCAGCCGGGCATGGTGGACACCGGCACGAAGGCGCTGGACGCGTAGGGGAGGAACAGGATGAAGAAGCCGAGCGCGGCAGCGGCGTCGACCGTGCGCGTGAGGAGGCCGACCATCGCCGAGAACCACGACAGCGCCACGATGAACAGGGTGACCAGGCCCGCGGCGGCCAGCCATTGCGCCGGCGAGGCCGACGGCGAGAATCCCAGCAGGCAGGCGACGGCCAGCACCAGGGCGGTCGACACGAGGTTGCGGGCGACGCTGGCGACGACGTGCCCGGCGAGCACCGCCGACGGCAGGATGTTCATGGTGCGGAAGCGGGCGACGATGCCCTCTGTCATGTCCTTGGTCACGCTGATGGCCGTCGACGCCGCGCCGAAACCCGCGCAGAGCAGGATCACGCCCGGCACCACGTAGTCGATGTAGGCCGTGCCGCCGGTGTCCAGTGCGCCGCCGAACGCGACGGTGAACAGCACCAGGATCATCACCGGCAGGAACACCGAGGTGAGCAGGGAATCGAGGTTCCGGACCGTGTGCCGCATGCTCCGGCCGGTCATCGTCGCGACGTCGTGCGCCGCTTCGCTCGGGGTGAGAGTCATCGCCGGGCTCCGGCTTTCGCGTCGGTGAGGGAGAGGAACACGTCGTCGAGGGTGGGTGTGCGCACGTCGACGCGCAGCGCGGGCGCGGGTCGGGTGCCGACGTCGTCGAGGATCGCGCGCATCCGCTCGACGCTGCCGTCGGTGGGCAGTTGTTCGACACCGCCGTCGGCGAACTCGATCTCCACCACTTCGGCACCCACCCGCCCTTTCAACTCGGCCGCGGTGCCCTCGGCGACGATCCGGCCGGCGTCGAGCACGGCGACCCGGTCGGCGAGTCGGTCGGCCTCCTCCAGGTACTGCGTGGTCAGCACCACGGTGGTGCCGTCGGCGGCGAGTTCGGCGACGGTGCTCCACAGATCTTGGCGGCTGCGGGGGTCCAGGCCCGTGGTCGGCTCGTCGAGGAACAGGACCTGCGGGCTTCGCCGATGTCGCTCTACCGTCACGTCGAATCCAAAGACGTCCTGCTGGAGCTGATGGTCGACGAAGCGTTCAGCGCGCCGCCGGCCGAGGCCGCCGACGGGTGGCGGAACGGTCTGCGGCTCTGGGCGGCCCGACTGATGGACGACTACACCGCACACGACTGGATCCTCGACGTCCCCGTCACCGGGCCGCCGATGCTGCCGAAGGCGCTGGCCTGGATGGAATGGGCGCTCGACGCGCTGGCCGGTGAGCCGCTGGCCCCGTTGGAGAAGCTGTCGACACTGATGCTGCTGACCGGGTACGTCCGCAACGAGGTGTCCCTGGCGCGGGGCCTGGAGCACGCCCGTCGGCGCCGCGGGATCACCTCCGACGACGAGATCGCGGCGCTGATCGACCGGCGGGACCGGATCGGAACTGACGCGACCGGATAACGCTCATTCGCGCCCGGACGGACTGACAACGGCCATAATCAGATCCATGGCGATCAATCCGATGAACGACCGGCCGGGCCGTGAACGGCAGCGCCTGCGCAAACTCGCGCAGGCCGCGATGAACGCGGACCAGACCGTCGATCAGGTAGAGGGGATCCTCGGGGACCTCGGCCCCGTGTTGAACGGCCTCACCAACACCATCGGTGACCTCGACGGCGCCATCGACAATCTCGAGGGCACTCTCGTCCGGCTCAACACCTCCCTGGACAACGTCGACAACACCGTCGAGCGGATGGCGGGCGTGGTGACCCGGCTCGAGCGCATCGTCGATCAGGTGGAGGTCCTGGTGGGACTCACCGAGACCGCCCTGCGGCCGATCGAGTTGATCGAGTCTGCGGGCCGCGGAGTGGTCGGTCTCCTCGGGTTCGGGGGCAAGGCGCATGACGATTCCCGTCGCGGATTGCCGAGTCGCGACTGAAAGTTCCGGGCGGTTCTCTTACGATCACCGGTGAATCACTCACTGATCGAAGGGGAACCTCGTGAACTCTGATTCCACGGCGGCCAAATGGCTCGCCGAAGCATTCGGCACTTTCTGGCTCGTCTTCGGCGGTTGCGGCAGCGCGATCTTCGCGGCCCAGTATCTGGTAGACGTCGACGGTGTGGTCGGCAGCGTTCAGCTCGGCATCGGCTTCGTCGGCGTCTCGCTCGCGTTCGGTCTCACCGTGCTGACCATGGTGTACGCCGTCGGGCACATCTCGGGCGCGCACTTCAACCCGGCGGTGACCCTCGGTGCGGCCGTCTCCGGCCGGTTCCCGTGGAAGGATCTGCCCGGTTACTGGATCGCGCAGGTGATCGGCGGTCTGATCGCCGGCCTCGCACTCTGGGGCATCGCTTCCGGCCAGCCCGGATGGGAGGCCACCGGCAACATGGCGGCCAACGGTTTCGGCGACAATTCGCCGGGCGGCTATGCTCTCGGCTCGGTGTTGGTCGCCGAGATCATCCTGACCGCGTTCTTCGTGATCATCATCTTGGGCGCGACGCACGGCCGTGCACCGGTCGGCTTCGCCGGCATCGCGATCGGGCTCGCGCTCACCCTTATCCACCTCATCTCCATCCCGATCTCCAACACGTCGGTGAACCCGGCGCGCTCCACCGCGGTCGCCTTCTTCAACGGTGACGGCGCTCCCGCACAGCTCTGGGTGTTCTGGGTCGCGCCGCTGATCGGCGCCGTGATCGGCGGGTTCCTCTACCCGCTGCTGTGGGAGAAGCTGTCCAAGCCCGACATCGCCGGTGGCGCGGTGATCCCGGAGGACACGGACGCATGAGCACCGTCGTGCGCACCCTGGTCGGGCGGCGCGGCCGGACCATCGTGTACGACGTCCACCGCCCCGATTCCGAGGCGGTGGGCGTCGTCGCGCTGGTGCACGGCCTGGGCGAACACGCCGGCCGGTACGAGCACGTGATCGCTCGGCTGACCGGTGCGGGGTACGTCGTCGTCGCACCCGATCACGCCGGGCACGGCCGGTCCGACGGCACGCCGGCCGACGTCCGGGAGTTCGGCGACTTCGTCGCGGACGTGAAACGCGTGATCGATTCGGTGGAACGGGCCGGGCTGCCGCTGTACGTGATCGGCCACAGCATGGGCGGGGCGATCGCGCTCTCGTATGCGCTAGACCATCCCGACGGTCTTGCGGGGCTGGTGCTTTCGGGCCCGGCCGTGGTGCCGGGCGACGACCTGCCGCCGGTGATGATCGCCCTCGCGCCGGTGCTCGGCCGGATGGTGCCCCGGCTGCCGGCGACCGCGCTGTCGGCCTCTGCGGTCAGTCGTGATCCGGCGGTGGTCGCCGCCTATGAGGCGGACCCGCTGGTGTACCACGGCAAGATCCCGGCCGGTCTGGGCGGCACGCTGATCGCCGAGATGACGACCTTTCCCGACCGGCTGCCCTCACTGAGCGTGCCGACGCTCTGTCTGCACGGGGGACAGGACGTGCTCGCCAACCCCGAGGGTACGCGCCTGGTCGGCAGACTCGGCGGCGGTGGCGACGTGACCACCAAGATCTACCCCGAGCTGTACCACGAGATCTTCAACGAGCCCGAACAGGACGAGGTGCTCGACGACGTCCTGGCCTGGCTCGCCGAGCACTGAGCCGGGGGGCTCAGAACCAGGCGGGATCGGCGTCCAGCGTCGTCCGGTCGCGGCCCGCGACCAGGTCGAGCTGGGCGCCGGTCTTGGGCAGTTCGTACACGAAGAAGTACCGTGCGGCGGCGCGCTTGCCGTCGTAGAACGCTCCCTCCCGGTCGCCGACGGCGAGCAACTGCTCCAGCCACATCCATGCGACGACGATGTGTCCGGCGGCCTCCAGATAGGCCGTGGCGTTGGCCAGGGCCACGGCTGGGTCCCCGTCCGCCCACGCCGCTGCGGTCGCCTCCGTCAGCCGGTTCACCGCCGCGTCCAGCTCGCGGGCGTATCCGGCTGCCGCCTCGCCTGCCTCGGCCGCCCTGGCGACGGTCTCGCCGATCGCGCCGGCGAGCACCCGTAATCCGGCGCCGGAGTCCATGATCATCTTGCGGCCCAGCAGATCCAGGCCGTGAATGCCGTGCGCCCCTTCGTGAATCGGGTTCAGCCGGTTGTCCCGGTAGAACTGCTCGACGTCGAACTCCCGCGTGTACCCGTAGCCGCCGTGCACCTGGATGGCGAGGCTGTTGGCCTCCAGACACCACTGGCTGGGCCAGCTCTTCACGATCGGGGTGAGGACCTCGAGCAGGGTGTGCGCTGCGACGCGGTCTGCCTCGTCGGGCGCGGTCTCCTCCTCGTCGACCAGCCGTGAAGCGTACAGCCCGAGCGCCAGTGCGCCCTCGGCATAGGCCTTCTGCGCCAGCAGCATCCGCTTGACGTCGGCGTGTTCGATGATCGGCACCGGCGGGCTGAGCGGATCCTTGGAGTCCACCGGGCGGCCCTGCTCGCGGGTCTTCGCGTACTCGACCGACTGGAGGTAGCCGGCGTAGCCGAGGGCGGTGGCGAGAAAGCCCACGCCGATCCGGGCCTCGTTCATCATGTTGAACATGTAGCGCAAGCCGTTGTGCTCCTCGCCGACCAGATAGCCCACCGCGCCCCCGTTCTCACCGAAGCTGAGCAGACAGTTGGTGGTGCCCCGGTTGCCCATCTTGTGGTTGAGGCCGACCAGGGCGACGTCGTTCCGGCGCCCGTCGGGCAGGACCTTCGGGACGATGAACAGCGAGATGCCCTTCACTCCCGGCCCGCCGCCGGGGGTCTTGGCCAGCACCAGGTGGACGATGTTCTCCGTGATCTCGTGGTCGCCCGCGGAGATCCACATCTTGGTGCCGGTAACCGAGTAGGTGCCGTCTTCGCTACGTACCGCGCGGGTGGTGATGTCGGCCAGCGACGAGCCCGCCTGCGGTTCGGACAGGCACATCGTTCCCGAGTAGCGGCCCTGAAGCATCGGCCGGACCCAGGTGTCGACTTGTTCGGGAGACCCGTACTTCGCCAGCAGGTTGGCGTTGCCGACGGTGAGGAAGCCGTACGACGACGTGGCGGCGTTCGCCGCCTGGAAGTTGACCATCGAGGCGCGCGAGAGGGTGTGCGGCAACTGCATGCCGCCGAGTTCGGCGTCGAACGAACCCGCGTTCAGTCCGGCCTCGCCGAAGGTGCGGACGGCGGTGACCACCTCGTCGAGCAGCACCACCTTGCCGTCTGCTCCGATCTGCGGCTCGTTCTGGTCGGACTTCTTGTTGTGCGGGGCGAAGAGCTTGGCGGCCATGTCGTGGCTGAGATCCAGCACGGCGTCGAAGGTCTCTCGCGTGTGGTCGGCAAAGCGGGGGCGGGCGGTGAGCTCGGAGACGTCCAGCCAGTCGTACAGGAGGAAATCGAGGTCTGCGCGGGACATGAAATCGGCCATGCCCGTCAGTCTGGCAGAAGGCCGCCGGCTCAGATTCCCGACCGGCGGATGAGGTCGCCGGTCAGGCGTGGCGAGAAGCCGGACACGGTGCGCAGGACCGCGGCGTAGATCGGGTAGATCTCCGGTTTCCCGGTCTCGGCGGCGTCGAGGATCCACTCGGCCGCCTGCTCGGGAGTGAGGGCGGGCGCGTCGTCGTAGTCGGCGGTCGGCGCGATCATCGGGGTCCGGACGAGCGGGAACCCGACGTTGCCGACAGTCACGCCGGTGCCCCGGCACTCGTCGTCGAGGCTGCGTCCGAAAGCGGCGAGGGCGGCCTTGGACGCGTGGTAGGCGCTGAACTTGGGCATCGATCCGGCGGTGACGCCCCAGGTGACGACGTTGACGATGCGGCCGCTGCCGCGCTCGATCATCGCCGGCAGCAGTGCGGTGGTCAGGCGAACCGCGCCGAAATAGTTGAGCGCCATCGTGCGCTCGAAGTCGTGAAAGCGATCGACGGTGTCGAGCACGCTGCGACGGATCGATCGGCCGGCGTTGTTGACCAGAACGTCCGGGGCGCCGAAACGCTCGAGGATCTCGGCGGCGAGGGCCGCCGCACCGTCGACGTCGGAGAGGTCGGCGGTGACGGCGTGTGCGGTGGCGCCGTCGGCGGCGAGGGAGTCGCGGACCGCCTCGAGGGTCTCGAGGTTCCGGGCCACGAGCACCACCTCGGCGCCCCGCGCCGCGAACCGGCGTGCGGCGGCCTCGCCGATGCCCGAGGAGGCCCCGGTGACGACGACCAGCCGGCCGCGGAGCGAGGAGTGCTGAAAACCGAGGGCGCGCGGCAGGTCGGCGAGGGTGCGCAGCGGGCTCAGCGCGGCGGTCGCCAACGCGTGCACGCCGCGTCTCACTTGTACTTCTTGATGATCTTCAAGGCCTCGTCTGCGTCGACGTTCTTCGCCACGAGCTTCCCGTTCTTGACCTTTCGGATGGTGAACAATTTGGACTTCTTGGCGTCGGCGACGTGCAGCCCGACGTTCTTCGCCTTTTTGTTGAGATCTTCCAGCACGTCTCGGATGGTAACTGCTCAAAGTTAACAACCTGTGGCGGATGGCGACACTGTGGTCCTTCGGCCCGTCGTGCCTGATCATCGCGGGTCGTCGTCGCACGGATCAGCAGACCTCGGTGCCGACCGGGGTGCGGTCGTCCAAGCGCCGCGCGTAGGTGTCGCCGCCCACCCGGGCCTTGATGGAACACGTCTCGGCCGGTGTCGCGCCCGGGTAGTAGACGGCGTAGATCGGATTGCCGTTCTCGGCCTGCTTGAGTGAACGGCACGACTGGTCGGTGCGCAGGTACGACGCTCCCGGGTACCGGGCGAGCGCGGCTCCGACCTCTTGTGCGTACGCGCCCGGAGTCACCGCGTTGTAGACGACGGCGACGGTGCTCCCGTCGCAGGGCGGGTCAGAGATCGGCACCGGCAGACCCAGGTCGCCGGCCGGCCGCGTCTGGCGATCCGTGCTGGTCTGCGGAGGGCTGGCGGTCGCCGTCACGGTGAGAGTGGTGTCCGTCGGCTCGGCGGCCGCTGCATCGGTCGGCTGCGCAGCGGAGTCGGGGTCGTTGCCGGACAGAAACATCCAGACCAGGACCCCGGCCAGCGCGAGGACGGCGATCACCGCGACACCGGCCAGCAGCGGCGTGGTGGCGGAGCGCTGCGGTGAGGAAGGGGCCGGGGCCGGGGGCTGCGGCGGCGGATACGTCCCGGCCGGTGCGACCTGGGTGGCGCCGAGCAGAGGTCCGGGCGTCTGCGGCATCGGCGGCGCGGACCCGGCCAGGGTCGCGCGCGCCGCCGCCGCGAACTCACCGGTGGTGGGGTAGCGGTCGGCGGGGTTCTTCGCGGTGCCGCGCGCGATGGCCGCGTCGAACGCGGTTCCGGTGGTGGGGAGCGGCCGGTGCAGGTGGCCGGCGATGATCTGTTCCATGCTGTCGGTGCCGAACGGCTTTGCGCCGGTGAGGCATTCGAAGAGGACGCAGGCCAGGGAATAGGTGTCACTGGCCGGTCCGACCGGTGCTCCGGTGCCGAACCGTTCGGGAGCCATGTAGTTGAACGAGCCGATCGCCGAGCCGGTGGAGGTCAGCGCGGTCTGACCGGCCGACAACACCAGGCCGAAATCGACGAGATAGGCGAAGCCCCGCGCGTCGAGCAGGATGTTCTCGGGTTTGACGTCGCGGTGGGTGAGACCGGCCTGGTGAGCCGAGTCGAGGGCGCCGGCGATCTGCGCCACGATGTCGACGGCCCGCTCGGCGGGCAGCGGCCCGCGGCCGATGAGCGCGCGCAGATCCTCGCCGTCGACGATGCGCATGTCGAGGTACAGCTGGCCGTCGATCTCGCCGTAGTCGTGGATCGGGATCACGTGCGGGTCGTTGAGACGGGCCGCGGTCTGCGATTCGCGCAGGAACCGGGTGCGGAACTCGTCGTCGTCGGCGAGATGCGGCGGGAGGAGTTTGAGGGCGACGGTGCGGTCCTTGACGGTGTCGACGGCCTCGTAGACCTCGCCCATGCCGCCGCGCCCGATCCTCCGGACCAGCCGATACGGTCCGAGAGTGCTGCCGCTGCGATCCCCTGGTGTCGTCATAGCCGACGACGTTACCGGGGCGCCTCACCGAGCGGGAGACCCTGTTCCAGCAGGGTGAGGGCTTCCTGGAACTCGGCGAGGGCGGCCTCGTCGGGCGTGCTGGAGCGTTCGGCGATGTGCATCATCACACCGGACGCGGCCGCGATGAAGACGCGCAGCCGGAGGGAATCGGCGGGCGTCCCGGTGTACTCGGCGAAGAAGTCGGTCATCTCCTGCATCACGTGGTCCGCATCGAGCTGGTGGGCCATCCGGAGAGTCGGCTCGGTGAGGATCAGCCGGATCCGTTCCGGATTCGACGCCCACGGATCGTCCGCGGCGAGCGCGAACAGGCCGACGACGACGCGGCGGAGCAGATCGAAATGGCCCAGCCCCGGCGGCATCTCGGCGAGCAGGCGTCGTCGTGCCTCGTCGAGGTCGTCGTGCAGGATCACCTGCTCCTTGGTGTCGAAGTACCGGAACAGTGTGGTGTGCGAGACCCCCGCCTGCTTGGCGATCTGGGCGACGGTGGTCTCCTGGTAGCCCTGCTCGGCGATCAATTCCAGTGCGGCCGAACGGATGGCAGCCCGGGTGCGCGCCTTGTTCTGCTCGCGCAACCCGGGCGGCTGTGATCCGGTCGTCACGTGCGCGCTGCCGGTTCCGGCAGGTCCACCGGCTCCTCGGCCGAGGCGCTGATACCCCGGTTGCGGACGGCGCTGCCTTCGACGTCGACGTTCGGGATCACCTTGTTCAGCCACGACGGCAGTCGCCAGGCCCTGGCGCCGAGCAGCGAGATGACGGCGGGCACCACGATCATGCGGATGATGAAGGCGTCGAAGAACACGGCCACGGCCAGCGCGAAGCCCATCATCACGACCATGGTCTCGGGGGAGAGCATGAAGGCGACGAACACACTGATCATGATGACAGCTGCCGAGGTGACCACACGCGCGCCGTGCCGGTATCCGGCCACAATGGCGTCCTTGGGCGACATGCCGTGCATGAACTCCTCGCGCATGCGAGTGACCAGGAACACCTGGTAGTCCATCGCGAGGCCGAACACCACGCCCACCAGGAAGATCGGCAGAATCGAGATCATCGGCTTGGGGTTCTCGATCAGGCCGAGCCAGCCGTCGGTGAAGACCGCGGTGGTGACGCCGAACGCCGCCATCAGTGAGAACACGAAGCCGAGCGTCCCGATCAGCGGCACCCAGATGGAGCGGAACACCACGATCATGATCAGGAAGGCCAGGCCGACCACCACGGCGATGTAGCCGATGAGTGCGTCGTCGAGCTTCGCGGACAGATCCGAGAGCGTGGCCGTCTCACCGCCGACGTTCATGGTGATGCCGCCCGACTCGGTGATCCCGGGGCTCAGCGCGCGGATGGCCTCGACGAGGTCGTGTGTTTCGGGTGACGCCGGCGAGCTCAGCGGGGTCACCATGATCAGGGCGGCGTCGGCGCCGGTCTGCATCAGCGGTTCACCGGTGCCGTTGCCCATCCACCCGAGGGCCTCGGGAACGGCGACGCCGGGAAGGGTCTTGATCTTGTCGACCGCAGCGGTGGCGGCCGGCCCCACCTCCGATTCTTGGTCGGCGGTGAGGACCACGAGCAACTGGCCGTTGACGCCCTCGCCGAATCCCTTCGCGATGATCTCCTGGGCGGCGACCTCCTCGTCGGAGGTCATGTCCATGCCGAGCTGCATGCCCTTGGCGGGGATCGCGGCGGCGACCAGGATCGCCAGACCCACGGCGATGAACGGCAGCGGCCGGGCCACCACGGCCTTGCCGAACTTGACTCCGAGCGACTCGTAGCTCTCGTCGGCCTCCGCATGTTTGATCCAGGGAATCCGCGGGGTGAAGGCGAAGCGTCCGAAGGCGCCGAGGATCGCCGGGATCAGGGTGAGCGAGGACAGGACCGCGGCCACGATGGCGACGGCGGCACCCAGACCCATCTGGGTGATGATCGGGATGCCGATGACCATCAGGGCCGCGACGGCGACGACCACCATGAGGCCGGCGAACACCACGGCGGTGCCCGCCGTTCCCACGGCGCGGCCGGCCGCGTCTGCGGGATCGCCGCCGCGGTTCCGTTCGGTCCGGTAGCGGGACACGATGAACAGCGCGTAGTCGATCGAGACGGCGATGCCGAGCATCATGACGATGCCGGTCGCGGCCTGGTTGACGGACATGAACTCGGCGCTGAGCGTCAGCAGCCCCATCGTGAGACCGACGGCGACGATGCCGCTGATCAGCGGAATGAACGCGGCGATCAGGGCGCCGAAGGCGACGATCATGACCAGGAACGCGACGCCGAAGCCGATGGCCTCGGCCGCGCTCTCCTCCTGGGCCTGCATCAGGGTGCCGGTGGCCTCCACGTCCAGACCGCCGGTCCGGTTCTGCTCCAGCACCTTCAGCAGCGCCTGCTTGTGCTCGCCTTCCACCTCCATCATGTCGATGTCCTGACTGACCGTGATCAGGCCGATCGTGCCGTCCCGGGACAGCACCTGGGCCCCGGCGGAGGGATCGGCGGCCGCCAGGGTGACGGGGTTGACGATGGCGTCCGCCTCGGACACCTCGTCCAGGTTCCGCAGGCCGGCGGCGAGCTTGTCGATCTGCCCGGAATGGGCCGCCAGACCGTCGTCGGCGGCGACGACGACGACGGTGCGCGCCTTGGTCTGCTGTTCTGCGAGGTGCGGGAACTTCTCCTGCATCTGCTCCATCGCGATGCCCGCGTCGGTGCCCGGCAGGTCGAAGCTCTTGTCGAACTGTGGCGACAGGGCGTAGACGAGGCCGCCGACGATCGCGGCGATCACGACCCAGGTGCCGAGCACCCACCACTTGTGGAGGAACGAGAACCGGCCGAGCCGGAAGAGAACGGAGGACATGCCGTCAAGTGTTACTGACTAACACTTTTGTCGGCAACGCGGATTCAGCGTGATGCCGCGCACACCTCGGCGAGGAACTCCCGAATCAGTCCGTGGTCCTTGAAGCCGGGCGCCGACTCGACCCCGCTCGACACGTCGACTCCCCACGGCTGCGCCAGCGCGATCGCGGCAGCCACGTTGTCCGGTCGCAGTCCGCCGGCGAGCAGCCATCTGCCGTCGGGTCCCGCGTCGTTCAGCGCCGCCAGATCCCACTGCTCGCCCGAGCCGGGCGAGGGCGCGTCGAGGAGCAGCAGTTCCTCGCCGAAGGCGCCGACGTGCAGGTCGGGGGCGTGGGCGAGGGACGTGGCGCGCCAGACGCGGGGGACGATAGCGAGAGCCGCGGCGAAGTCGTCGGTGGTGTAGCGGCGGCCGTGCAACTGGAGCACGGAGACGCCGAGGTCGCGTGCCAGGCGGGCGGCGACGTCGGCGGGCTTGTCGTTCACGACGAGCACCGTGTCGACCTCGTCGTCGGCGGCCGAGACGATGCGCCGGGCGAGCGCGGCGTCGATCGCGCGCGGACTCGTGTCGTTCATCACTATGCCGATCGCGTCGGCGCCGGCGCTCACGGCCACCGCGACGTCGTCGACCGCGGTCAGGCCGCACACCTTGGCATACATGCCCCCATGGTAGGCGCCGAGAATTGCCTTCCGTTTGTTGCGGTTTCCGCTCTAAAAGGAAGGTGAATTGCGGAGGGGCCGTGAACCGGGCGGAGACACCAGTGCCGCGGCGATCGCGGTGGTGATCGGGACCGACATCGCCAGGGCGATGCCGCCGACGAAGGTTCGGGCGAGCTCGATCGAGACTTCCTCGCCGGTGAGCAGACCCGAGATCGGCTGACCGGCGACGGAGAACAGCAGTAGGAGGGGGAGGGCGCTGCCCGCGTACGCGAACACCAGGGTGTACACGGTGCTCGCGATGTGATCGCGGCCGACTCGCATGGCGCCGCGGAAGGCAGACAGGCGCGACTGCCCGGGCAGGGCGGCGAGCTCGAACGTGGTCGACGCCTGGGTGATCGTGACGTCGTTGAGCACGCCGAGCGTCCCGATCACGAAGCCGGCGAGCAGCAGCCCGGACAACGAGATGGAACCCTGGTACACCTGCAGGCTCCGGGTCGACTCGCTGGACAGTCCAGTCAGAGTCAGCGAAGCCACCGCCGCGTAGCTCAGCGCCGCCGCCAGACCGAGGGACATCAGCGTGCCGAGCAGTGCGGACGCGGCGCGCATGTTGGCCCCGTGCGCCAGGAAGATCACCGGGTACAGGATCGCCGCCGAGGAGACGACGGCGACGGCCACCACGTTGTTCCCGTCGAGGATCGACGGCAGCGTGAAGTAGCCGAGCACCGCGAACGCGAACGCGAGGCCGATCACCGCGCGCAGCCCGCGCCAGGTGGCCACGGCGATCACCGCGATGACGAAGGCGAGCGCCCACAGGATCAGCTCGCCGCCGCGCCGGTAGTCGTGGAACGAGTAGCGTTGCTCGCCGTCGGGCGCGGTGATCTCGGCGAGCCGGACCTCGTCGTCCATCTTCAGGTCGGGCTGGCCGGCGATGGGCGCGTCCGGATCGAGGCCCGCGGTCGATTCGGTGCCGCCGGGACGGTCGTCGTCGTGCAGGCTCGCATTGGTCGGCACCGCGAGGACGGCGTAGCGTCCGGCGTCGTCGCCGGACTGGATCCGGACCACCGAGGCGATGCAGTCGCCGCCGGTGGACGGGATCTGCGGGAACTCGCTGCTCGACGTGCCGTCGCCGACCGCCGAGCAGGCGGCGCGCGACTGCGCGACCACGGTGGCGTCGACCAGAGTGAGGGGTCCGCCGTCGGCGGACTGGAAGCGGGTCGGCAGCGGCCGGTCGTCGGCGTGGCTCGGCCACAGCAGCGCGGCACCGATCGCCACCGCGACGGCCGCGACCGCGAGCACGGCGACGACAATCGATCGGGAGTGGCGTGCCAGGTTCTCCACCGGGCCGGACGCGTGGGCGTGGGAATGCCCGTGCGGCGCGGGCGGTTCGGGCTGGCGATGGCTCACCACGCCGACGCTAGCCCATCGGCGACGCGACGTCGCCGGGCTGGTTGTACCGGGGATTTGGATAACGAATCGGCGACTCGGCCGGTGACTCGCGCTGCCGCGGCGCACACTTTCTGGCGATGGTCGACGAAAGGGCCCCTGGATGAATCCGATCGCACAGCTGGCGATCGTGCAGATCGGTGTGCCACTGGTGCTGATCGTGCTGAACGCAATCGTGCCGGCGGCCTCCTGGTGGGCGCTGGGGATGCGGGCGCTGCTGCTCGGACTGGGACTCGCGTGGCTGGTGCTGGGTGGGCTCTGGCTGTATCCGCCGTGGTGGACGCCGTTCGTGATGGTCGTCTTCGCGCTGCTCAGCCTGATCCCGCCGATCCTGCGGCTGTCCCGGGGCGGGGCGTCGCGGAGACCGTGGCGGCGGTGGAGCGAGACGGCGATCGTCGCGGTGACGGCGGTGGCAGTGCTGGTGGTGCTGGTGGTGCCCGCCGCCGCCGGCCGGACCCTGCCTCGGGGGCCGGTGGTCGATCTCGCCGAGCCGCTGGACCCGGGCACCTATTATGTGGCGAGCGGCGGCTCGACGATCGCGCTCAACCGGCACCTGGCCACCCGCGACTCGGACACCTGGCGCGGGCAGAGCCGGGGCGTCGACCTGGTGAAGGTCGACTCGCTGGGGAGGCGGGCCCACGGCATCGCACCGGAGAATCCGGAGGACTACTTCATCTTCGGCGAGCCGGTGATCGCCCCGTGCGTCGGGAGTGTGGTCGCCACGCGCGACGACCTGGTGGATCAGCGGGTACCGCAGGTGGATCGCGAGAATCCGGCGGGCAACTACGTCCTTCTCCAATGCGGGGCGTCGCAGGTGCTGCTGGCGCACCTGCGGCAGCGCAGCGTCGTCGTGAAGCAAGGCGACCGAGTGGAGCTTGGGACACTGCTCGGCCGGGTCGGCAACACCGGAAACTCGTCAGAGCCTCACCTGCACCTCCACGCGCAGAGGCCGTCGACCGACTCGGCCGAACCCTTTGCCGGGGAACCGGAGTGGATCACGATCGAGGGGCACTTCCCGATCCGCAACCGGCTTATGCGCTTGTAGAGCGGCGAGAATCGGCACAATCGGGGAGTGGAACCAGTACCCGAACCCGAGTGAGGAACCGATGCGCGCTGTTCAAGTCAAGACCGGAGTCGTGCGGTGGCCGCTCATCGCCGTGCTCGCGGCGGTCGCCCTGCTCGTCGCGGCGTGTGGAGACGACGGCGGTTCGGGCGACCCGGATACACGGGTGGTGACGGTCGCCGGGACCGGGGACGTGCGGGGAGCACCGGACACACTGCGAGCGAACATCGGCGTGGAGGCCGAGGGCCCGGATGTGTCGTCGGCGATCAGTGCGGTCAACACTGCGGCCGCACGGGTCAGCGAGGCGTTGAAGGAGGAGGGCGTCGAGGAGAAAGACATCCAGACGCAGGAGATGTCGATCTCGGCGCGTCGCACCAGCCCGGAGCCGGGGCAGACGAGCACGATCGGCGGATACCAGGCGCGGAACACCGTGCGGGTGATCGTGCGCGATTTGCCGAAGGCGTCGGCAGTGCTCGACGCGGCGATCAAGGCCGGTGGCGATCAGACTCGGCTGAACGGGGTCTCGTTCGCGATCGAGGACGATTCGAAGCTGGTCTCGGATGCACGGGAGCGGGCGTTCGCCGATGCCAAGGGCAAGGCCGAGCAGTACGCGGCACTGGCGGGGGACCAGCTCGGCGGCGTCGTCAGCATCGAAGAGAACGTGACCGGGCAGCAGACGCCGTTCAGCAGGGAGCAGCTCGGCGCCGCGCCGGCCGTCATCGAGCCGGGAGAACAGACGATTCGGGTGAACGTGTCGGTCAAGTGGCGCCTCAAGGGGTGAGGCTGTTTACGTGCTTCCGGCGATGACGAGGAGGCCGCCGAGCATGGCGGTGTTCTTCAGGAACTGCGTCCGCATCTGAGTACGGGCCGCCGGGTCGGTCTCCTTCCAGAAGGCGTGCCCGGCCAGCGTGGTGGGGACCAGCGTCGCGGCCACGAGCGCCGCTCCGGAGCGGGTTGCCAGGCTCGACGCGACCATCGTTCCGCCGACCACCATCGCTCCGCCGCTGGCCCGCACGAGGACGGCGTCGTCGACGGGGAGGGGCACCACCGCGCGGACCTTGTCCAGCAAGGGCGCGGCCATCTCGACGCGCGGGCCCGGTGCGCTGGCGCTGGCGTATCCCATCCTGATGTACGGAAGGCCGGTGAGGGCGCGACCGGCGCCGGCGAGGAGACTCATGGCGGTCCTTTCAGATCGGTGCCTCCACGGTAACGCCACCACGTCGGTCGTCACCGTGTGGTGCTGGCTGTGGTCGACGGGTGAGACCTGGGAAATCAGGATGACCTAGGACTCTCGTCCTCGGACTCTTGTCGTGCGGACAGTCGGCTGTGGCGCTGCTGGACGGCTTGAGCACTGTTCAGTCCGACGCCCTGGGCGATCGACTGCCACGTCATTCCCCGCTCGCGTGCCGCGTTCAGCAATTCCAGTTCGACGCGGTCCTCGTCGGCCCGGAGGAGATCGATGAGTGTGAGGGTCGCCAGTAGGTCTGCGTCGTCGACAGGGGGCTCGTCGGGGTCGTAGGGGATCGACCCGAAGAGCAGGCCGGTGACGAGCCGAATCGCTTCGTAGGGTTCGGTCATGGCTTGATTCATGGCGCGCTTCCGCTGCTCGTCGGTCGCCGCGTGCCGCTCGCAGATGCGGAACAGAGCCGCCCAGGGGCCTTCGTGTGTTTCGGTCATCAACCCAGTACACGCTCTCAACAATGTGTTGTCATCACAACGTTGACAACGTGGCGTTGAAGGATGTTGCGGCGGATTCGGGGCCGGTGCGGTCAGGCTCTTGTGGCCCGAGATCCTCGGGTGGTCCGGGGTCAGGCGACCCAGTGTCCGTGCACGATCCGGAATGGACGGGCAGTCCGGTGTTCGCCCGGTGGCCCGGTCGCGTCCGGTGAAGCGATCACTTCACGCAATGCGCTGACGTCGGGCATTCGTATGTTGCCGGGCGGTCTGGTGTCGGCCGGCGGTTCATCTGCTGCTGGGATGCGGCTGGGGTCGGGTGCGAGGCGTTCGGGGTGGAACATGATGTTGCTCTGCCATGGGGTGCCGTGTCCGACGGGCCGCCACCCGACGTGTCCGGCGTCGGGACCGAAGGTGAGGACCGTCGACTCCCAATGGCCCGGGGTTGTGCCGTTCATGCGGTTGTGCCGTCCGCATGCCCCACCCAGACGATCGATATCGGTCTGCCCGTCGTCGGTCCAGTCGGGCATATGGTGGGCTTGGGTGCGGATGAACGGGACGGTGCAGCCCGGGGCGGTGCAACCGCGGTCGCGGGCGAACAGCGCCAGCCGTTGTGCTGCGGTGGCGAACCGGCTGGCGCGCCCCAGGTACAGGATTTGTCCGGTGGCCTTGGAGAACACCGCGAGATACGGGATGGTGTCGGCGGCGAACTGCACCAGATCAGACACCGGGATGCGGGTGCCGGTGGCGGTCCAGCCGATCCCAGCCTGCCTGGCCAGATCCTCATCGGTCACCGTGACCACGGTCTGCGACGGAATCCTCGTGGGGGCCGGCTGGCCGGCCAGCGCCGCAGCCCAGTCGCACAACGCTTCCAGAGCGTCATGCTGCCGTTGGCCGAGCGTCCGCGTGTCCCGTTCGGCGGCGGCGGCCAGGACGGCGGGGTCCAGGCCGGGTTGGTCGGCGGCCCCACGTGGGGAGTCCGGGTCGTCGGGATTGTTCATCCCGGTGGTGGCCCACTGATGCAAGACCACCTCCAGCTTGGCGCGCAGGACGGGGGTGAGCAGGGCGCGGACTTTGCTCATCAGTTGCCGGTTCTGCGGCTGCAGGTTGAAGGTGCGGCGGCGCTGGCGGTCGTGGTCGTCGGCCAGGGTGCCGTCGGGGTCGAGCCAGGCCAGGATCCGGTTGCCGACCACGGTGACCGCGGCCGGGTCCAGACGCCGCGCCGCATCAGCAAGCATGCCTTCGGCTTTGACGCGCTGATCGTGAGTGACCGCCGACGGCAGCTTGTCCATGATCTCGGTGACCGCCGCGACGTGGGCGCCGCCGGCGTCTCCGTCAGCGACCGCCGCCGCGGTCGCTGCGAGGTGGGGTTCGAGGCGTTCACCGGTCAGAGCACCCATGGCGCCGATGCCTTCGGCGGTGACCCGGCGGCGGCGGGCCTCACCCACACCCAGGCGAGCACCGTGGGCATACAGCTGGTGGGTCGAGATGAGCCCAGCACGCCGGTATACGCCACGGTTCGAGATTTCGATGTAGAGGGCGGCGTCGAACACTTCGGCGCGGCGTCGGGTCTGTTCACGGGTGTCGAGCAGACCCAGCAGGGCGTCGTCGGACTCGGCGGCCACCAAGGCGGCCGCTTCGGTGCTCAAGCGCTGTTCGGCGGCCGTCTGTACCGCCAGCAATTCTGCGGGCGACAGGCCGGCGATCAGCGTGTCGGGGTCGAAACCGGCAGTGTCGTCGTTGTACGAGATGCCGTTGACAGTCACGATGTTCACCTCCCCCGAAGTGCTGTTCCCGCTGGTAGAACCGTTGGTTCCGGTTCTCCTTGTGTGTCTGACATCACTCTACGACGAGCCTCTGACAAATCTGATCTCGACCACTGAAGAGGTCAGTCGAGGCTGCTACCTGCGGTTAAGCGGTGCCCCCGGTCGGGCTCGAACCGACACTGCGCGGATTTTAAGTCCGCTGCCTCTGCCAATTGGGCTACGGGGGCGCGGGGTCGATCTTGCCAGGCGCAGTCTGGACGGTACTCCATCGCGGGGGCGTTTCGACGGCCTCCTCTCCCTGCGGGCTCGGAGGTGCTGGAGCGGGGGTGAGTGGTCTCGACTTCGCTCGACCAGCGAGGGGGCCGCTCGACCAGCGAGGGGGCGGTGGGTGGTCTCGACTTCGCTCGACCGGCGAGTGGGCGCTCGATCGGCGAGGTGGAGGAGTTCGACCCGTGCCGGTGGCAGATGGTTCCATAGGAGGCATGAAGGTCGAGATCTGGTCGGACATCAACTGCCCGTTCTGCTACATCGGCGTCAGCCAGTTCAACGAGGCGCTGGCCGACTTCGATCATGCCGCTCAGACCGCGGTGATTCACCGGTCGTTCGAGCTCGACCCCACGCAGCCGCGCGGGGCATCAGGGGACGTCGTCGCGCATCTCGCGGGGAAGTACGGCTTCACCGAAGAACAGGCCGCGCAGGGCGAACTGCAGATCGCGCAGAAGGCCGAGGAGTTCGGGCTGCCGTACGTGACCAGCGGGCGCGACTTCGGGGACTCTTTCGACATGCATCGCCTGGTCCACTTCGCCGGCGAGTCGGGTCGGGCCGAGGACATGCTGCTTGCGCTCTTCCACGCCAACTTCGGTGAGGAGGAGAAGCTGTTCGGCAGTCACGAACGCCTCGTGAAGATCGCCGTCTACGAAGGGTTCGACGAGGCCCAGGTGCGCGCGGTCCTCGCCGACCCGGACCGATACGCCCAAGCCGTCCGGGACGACGAGGAACTCGCCCGCGAACTCCGGTGCCAGGGGGTGCCGTACTTCGTCGCCGAGCGGCACTTCGTACTCAGTGGCGCCCAGCCGGCCGAGACCTACCTCGACTTCCTGAACCAGAGCTGGGAGCACTACTCCGGCACGACGTCGACGTAGTCGGTGAACCCGTACTGATCGTGCGGGCCGATCACGGAGAACTCGAAGAGTCCCTCACCGCGATGCACCCTGCCGTCGGGTCCGGTCATGGTGAACGACGCGAGATGGTCCACAGGACAGAAGAGCTTCATCGTCTTGTCGAGCTCGGAGACCTTCAGCCGGAGCGACTCGACCTTCTCCGCGCCCTGCCACATGCCGTGCCGCCAGTCTTGCTCGAGCCCGTAACCGGTTCCGAACCCGATGTAGTTCGCGACCTTCGGGGAGCACTCCACCGTCGTCGTGGCGCCTGACGGTTTGACGAAACGCAATGTCGCAGAGGCCGGCTCGCGACCACCGGGGACAAAGCTCACTTCGTGTTCGACGCGCCCGAGCCACTCCGGATCGCTTGAACCGTCGGCCCGGATCAGGCGAGCGTCGTCCATCACGCGCTCGCCGTCGCGCTTCTCCTGGACGATCGAGACGACCGCGAAGTCGTCGAACCGCATGACCGAGTAGATCCAGAAGAAGCTTGCGTTGTCGGAATCGGCGGCACGACGCCCGGGCGGCTCGGCTTCGCCGACCGGGCGGATGCCCCACGAGCGGTCACGATTGCCGCGCCACGTTTCGGGGGTGACCTCGAAGGTGCTGTCGCCCACCGTGAGCGAGCCGCTCCAATTGCCCGTCTGCACGAACCGCTGGGTGTCGAAGACAACCCGCTCGATCTGCCTCTGGAAGTGCCGGGGTTCGAGCACGGCGGGAGCGTCGGCGTCGAAGGTCAGCTCGAACGCGACGTCACCGTGTCCCGGCTCCAGCGAGATGCGCAGCCGCTGAAGACCTTCCAGAACCTCCACGGTGAACGGGCCGACGGTCAGGTCGTCGCGGTCGGCGCCGAGCGCGCGAGATGCGCGCACCACGAGATGATCGTCGCCGTGCCGTCCCACGGTGAAGCAGTCGGCCACACCGAGATTCGGGTAGACGCCGAGGCCGAAGATGAACCACGGCGTCTCGACGGGGCTCGACGAGTCGTCGAGCCGGGGATTGCAGTTGAAGTAGTAGCGGTCGTAGAAGTTGCGATCTGAGGTGCCGACGTGGCGGATCACCTCGGAGATCTGGTGGATCGGGTGATCGTCCATCGGGGAGAGGGTCATCGGATGTTCTCCCAGTAGGTTCCGGCGAGCATGGCTTCGAGGGTCGTGCGGTGCATGATCATGTCGTCGGGGTCGTCCGGTTCCGCCGCCTGGCCGAAGGCGATGGCGCGCGTCTGGACGCGATACATCACCGCGGCGTGGATCAATGCCGCGTACAGCGTGTAGAAGTCGAGGTCGCGGGGGTGGTAACCGGTCACCGCCGAATACTCCGCGGCGACCTGTTCGCGAGTGAGGAAGTCGGGCAGTCCGCCCAGGCCGGCGAGTTCGGTGATGTCCTGGAAGAACCGGTGGAGGAAGACCATCCAGGCCAGGTCCAGCTCCCGCGGGCCGACCGTGGCCATCTCCCAGTCGAGCACGGCGACGGGCTCGAAGCCGTCGTACATCACGTTGCCGATTCGCGCGTCGCCCCAGCTCAGCACCGGCTCGGACTCCTCGGGGAGGCGGGCCTCGACGTGTGCGAAGGCCCGCTCGATCAACGGTGAACCGGTCCGGCGCGCACTCGCCCAGTCGTAGAACTCGCGCAGGCGGCGCAGGTGCGCTCGAAGCGGGGTCTCGCCGTCGTTCGGCAGTGCCAGAGGTGCGCCGTCCAACGGAGTCGCGTGGATCCGGGCGAGCACGCCGACGGTGTTGCGGACCATCGCGTCGCGCTCCTCCGCGGTCGCCTCGGTGACCCACGAGCCGAAGGTGTACGGCATCACGTCCGGCGGCACCCGGCCGTCGACACGCGCCATCACGAAGAACGGCGCCCCGAGCGCGTCGGAGCTCGTCTCAGACCAGAACAGTTGCGGCACCGGGACATCGGTGGACTCGGCCACATGCTTGATCAGGTTGAACTGCCAGTCGAGGTCGTACGACGGGAAGATCGGATTGCTCGCGTCGAGCGGTGCCACGCGCACCACCAGCGCGTGATCTTCGCCACCCCACCGGGCGTCCGCCAGCAGGGTTTCGCTGGACATTCCGTTGGCGGACGGCAGCTGGACCTCGGTCACCTCGGCGTCGTCGCCGACGGTCGACTTGAGCCAGGAGTCGAGGCGCTCACACAGGTAGACCGGGTCTCGCTGGGATTCGGAAGGGCGCGCGATCTCGTGGCCCTCGTCGTGGGTCAGGCTGGACACGGCTCCATCAGAACACGGGTTACGGCGGCGACATGCGCGAATGCGTCATGTGCGGGCGTGATTCAGGGGTTCCGCAGCTAGGTTACTGCTGCTAACTTAACGCCGGTAACCATTTCGACGAGCTCAATGAGCGACGACGAGCTCAATGAGCGACGACGACACGACGAGGATCACACATGCTGGAGCGTCTGACGAGGCGAGTGATCGCCGCCCCGAAACTCGTGTTGTCGCTGACCCTGGTCTTGCTTGTCGCCGCAGGCATCTACGGCGCCGGCGCCGCGGGGAAGATGCTCGCCGGCGGCTACGAGGACCCCGGCTCCGAATCGACCCACGCCTCCCAAGTGCTCGACGAGGTGTTCGGGCAGGCCGGTGCGCAGGTGGTGATCAAGCTCGACGGTCCGTCCGGAACGGACATGGCGACCGACCCGGCCGCCAAGGCGGTGGGCACGGAGATCACCGACCGCCTGGCCACTCTCGACTACGTGCAGCAGCCGGTGCTGACGGTGTGGAACTCCCCGCAGCTCGCCGGGGAACTGCTCAGTCGCGACAAGACCTCCACGCAGATCGTCTTCGGCGTCGACGGCGGCGATGAGCACGCGCCGCGACATGCGCAGGAACTCTCCGACGAGTTGACGGGAACCCGGCAGGGCATCGAGATCAAGGTCGCCGGACCGGCGCTGGTCTACAAGCAGGTCAACGATCAGACGTCGAAGGACCTGCTGATCGCCGAGGCCATCGCCATCCCGATCAGCTTTCTGCTGCTCATCGTGATCTTCGGCGGCGTCGTCGCCGCGGCGCTGCCGGTGCTGGTCGGCATCGTCTCGATCATCGGCACCATGGCGCTGCTGCGGGTGATCGCCGAGTTCGTGGATGTGTCGATCTACGCGCTGAACCTGACGACGGCGATGGGGCTGGCCCTCGCGATCGACTACACGCTGCTGATCGTCACCCGATACCGGGAAGAGGTGGGCCGGGGGCTCCCGCGGCCCGATGCGATCGTGCGCACGATGAACACAGCCGGGCGCACGGTGATCTTCTCCGCGGTGACGGTCGGCCTGTCGCTCGCTGCGCTTGCGATCTTCCCGATGTACTTTCTGCGCTCGTTCGCCTACGCCGGCCTCGGTGTGGTGGCGGTGGCACTGATCGCCGCGGTGGTGGTGACGCCCGCGCTGATGATGGTGCTCGGCGATCGGATCGACGCACTGGACCTGCGGCGCGCCGTCCGGAAGATGCGAGGCCGGCCCGAACCCGAGCCGAAGCCGCTGGAGGAGGGATTCTGGTATCGCAGCGCGCAGTGGGTGCTGCGCCATGCGGTGCCCGCCGGTCTGGCGATCACGACCCTGCTGATCGTGCTGGGACTGCCGTTCTCCGGGATCAAGTTCGGCTTCCCCGACGACCGCGTCCTCCCCGAATCGGCGAGCGCCCACGCGGTGCAGAAAGAGATCCGCGAACAATACGACGAGAGCTCGTCGTCGAACACCATCGTGGTGATCGAAGGAACGGTCGGCGATCAGGCGATGGCGTCGTACGCCTCGGAACTGTCGAAGGTCGACAAGGTGACGGCGGTGTCGAGTCCGGCCGGCGTCTACCGCGACGGCGTGGTGGTCGCGCCTGCGCAGCCGGATCTGGTCGACGGCGATCATGCGCTGATCAACATCACCGGCGACGTCGAGCCGATGCAGGACGACGGCCAGCGCCAGATCGAGGAGCTGCGCGACGTGCCCAGGCCGGACGGTGCGACGGTGAGCTTCACCGGCCTGGCCGCGGTGAACGCCGACGTGGTGTCAGCCATCTACCAGAACCTCCCGTGGGTACTGCTGGTGATCGCGGTGGCCACCTACCTCCTGTTGTTCCTGTTCACCGGCAGCGTCGTGCTCCCGTTGAAGGCGCTGGTTCTGAACGTGCTGTCGCTGTCGGCGACGTTCGGCGCGATGGTGTGGATCTTCCAGGACGGGCACTTCGGCGGATTCGGCACGACGGCCACCGGCATCCTCGTGGCGACCATGCCGGTGCTGATGTTCTGCATCGCATTCGGTCTCTCGATGGATTACGAGGTGTTCCTGCTGGGCCGGATACGGGAGGAGTGGCTCAAATCGGGCCGGACGCGCGAGGACAACGACCGCGCCGTCGCGGTCGGTCTGGCTCGCACCGGCCGGGTGGTGACGGCCGCCGCCCTGCTGATGGCGATCGTCTTCGCCGGGATCGCCGCATCGCAGGTCTCGTTCATGCGAATGTTCGGCGTGGGCCTGGCGCTCGCGGTACTGATGGATGCGACGCTGATCCGCATGGTGCTGGTGCCGGCGTTCATGCGGCTGGCCGGCCGATGGAATTGGTGGGCGCCCAGACCGCTGCGCCGGCTGCACGACCGGATCGGCCTGACCGAGGAGTGACGTGACGGGGGGAGTGGAACGATGGGGAGATGCCGGGTGCGCAAGCGATCGCCCCGCGGCTCGGGGGAGCAGCTGGCCGAGGAGATTCTGGAGGCGACCACCGACCTGCTGATCGCGGGCGGCGGTTCCGCAGGGGTGTCGGTGCGCGCCGTCGCCGACCGCGTCGGCGTCACGCCGCCGTCGATCTACCTGCACTTCACGGACAAGGAAGAACTGCTCGACGCTGTGTGCGCGCGCTTCTTCGAGCGGTTCGACGCGGTGATGATGGCCGAATCGGCCGACGCCGCCGACGTCGTCGAACGTGCCCTGGCGCAGGGGCTGGCGTACGTGAGGTTCGCGCTCGACAATCCGGTGATCTTCCGGGAGGCGTTCGCACGCTCGACGTCGGCCCCGACGCAGACCGATCAGGTGCTCATGGCGTCGGCGATCCAGCACTTCTCCGAGACCGTCGCCGAGGCGATGGACGCCGGGCTGCTCCCGCCGGGTGATGTGACCGGAATGGTGCTGCGGCTCTGGTCGGTGGCGCACGGGGTCGCCGACCTGATGACCGCCAAGCCGGGGTTGCCGTGGGGCGACGGACTGACCGTCGCCGAGGACGTACTGCGGGCCGCCTTCAGCGGATTTGTTCAAGACTCGGTAAAGTTGGAACCAATGCGACCCGACGTACGTTGAATAGACGTGAGCGACCGCATCCACCCTTTGAAGGAGCAATAAGTGCGCGAGAGCAGCAACCCGGTTATGCGCGGAGTGATCCGCGACAACCAGCCTGCCCCCTACGCCGGTTTCGGTCAGGCCATCCCCGGTGCCCAGACCGGCATGATGCAGGCCGGTCAGCAGGCCAACCCGTACCAGCAGCAGAACTACGCCCCGACCACCGCGGGCCGCACCATCACCATCGACGACGTTGTGATGAAGACCGGCATCACCCTCGGTGTGCTGATCGCCGTGGCCATCGCGACCTACGCGGCGATCGTCACCCGCGCGACCGAGTCCGCTCAGTTGTCGCTGGCCATGCCGCTGCTGCTGGTCGGCGCCCTCGGCGGGTTCGTCCTGGTGCTGATCGCCTCGTTCGGGCGTAAGCAGGACAATCCGGCCATCGTGCTCTCGTATGCGGCGCTCGAAGGTCTCTTCGTCGGTTCCATCTCGTTCGTGTTCGCGAACGTCGTGGTCGCCGACGGCGTCAGTGCCGGAACCATGATCGGCCAGGCAGTCCTGGGCACACTCGGCGTGTTCTTCGGCATGCTGATCGTCTACAAGGTCGGCGCGATCCGCGTGACCCCGCGCTTCACCCGCATGCTGATGGCCGGTCTGGTGGGCGTCCTGGTCCTCATGCTGGGCAACCTGGTCCTGGGCCTGTTCGGCGTGGACATGGGTATCCGCAGCGGCGGCCCGATCGCGATCATCTTCTCGCTGGTCTGCATCGCGCTGGCGGCGTTCTCGTTCCTGCTCGACTTCGACTCGGCCGACCGGCTGGTCAAGGCCGGCGCTCCGGAGAAGGCCGCGTGGGGTGTCGCCCTCGGCCTGACCGTCACCCTGGTCTGGCTGTACGTCGAGATCCTGCGGCTGCTGAGCTACCTGAACAGCGACTAGCCGCGCCGGTCGAGCTGCTTGCTCGCCAGTTGAGCGACCAGATCGCTGGTTGAGCTCGTCGAAACCCAAAGAGTGCGGCCAAGTGGTTCCTGGGGAACCACTTGGCCGCACTCTTTTGCGCTCGGTGGGATCAGATGGGCGGGATCAGCTCAGGCGTTCGAGGATCATCGCCATGCCCTGGCCGCCGCCGACGCACATGGTCTCCAGACCGAAGGTCTTGTCGTGCGTCTGGAGGTTGTTGATCAGCGTCGTGGTGATGCGGGCGCCGGTCATGCCGAACGGATGGCCCAGGGCGATCGCGCCGCCGGAAACGTTCAGGCGGTCGTGGTCCATGCCGAGCTCGGCGGCCGAGCCGAGCACCTGCACGGCGAAGGCCTCGTTGAGCTCGTAGAGGTCGAGGTCGTCGATCGTCATACCGGCGATCCGGAGGACCTTGCGGACCGCCTCGATCGGGCCCAGACCCATGATCTCGGGGGAGAGGCCGGTGGCGGCGGTGGCGACGACGCGCGCGAGCGGGGTGAGGCCGAGTTCCTTGGCCTTGGTGTCGCTCATGATGACGAGCGCGGCGGCGCCGTCGTTGAGCGGGCAGGCGTTGCCTGCGGTCACGGTGCCGTCTGGTCGGAAGACCGGCTGCAGCTGGCTGATCTTCTCGTAGGTGGTGCCGGCTCGGGGGCCGTCGTCTGCGGTGACCTTGGTGCCGTCCGGGAGGGTGATCGGATCGATCTCCCGAGCGAAGAATCCGTCGGCGATCGCCTTCTCGGCCCGGTTCTGGCTGAGCACGGCCCAGCGATCCTGGTCCTCGCGTGAGATCCCCGTGTAGCTCGCGACGTTCTCGGCGGTCTGGCCCATCGCGATGTACACGTCAGGAAGCAGGCTGTCCTCCCGAGGATCGTGCCACGGGCCCTGGCCGCCCTGCGCCGCGAGCGCGGTGCGAGCCTCGGCCTCGTTGAACAACGGGTTCTTGGAGTTCGGCAGTCCGTCGGCGGCGCCGGCGGTGCCGAAGCTGGACACGCTCTCGACTCCGGCGGAGATGAAGACGTCGCCCTCACCGGCCCGGATGGCGTGCAACGCCATGCGGGTGGTCTGCAGCGACGACGAGCAGTAGCGGTTCACGGTGACGCCCGGAACGTGGTCCAGGCCGAGCTCGACGGCGACGACGCGGGCGATGTTGTATCCGCCGGCACCGCCGGGCTGGCCGATGCCCAGGTGGATGTCTTCGATGTCGGACAGGGCGAGCTGGGGAACTTTCGAGATCGCTGTCGCGATCATCTGTTCGGCGAGTTCGTCGGGGCGCAGGTCCTTGAGAGAACCCTTTCCGGCGCGGCCGATCGGGGAGCGGGCAGTGGCGACAATCACGGCTTCTGGCATGTCGTCAGCGTAACCCAGCGGTCGGGACGGCCGGACCGGAGTCGAGTTCGTCGTGCGGGAGTGTCACGATAGGAGGTATGCGCATCGCGAATCATGTCGTGGACCTCGTCGGAAACACACCACTGGTCAAGCTCACTTCGGTCGCCAAGCCGGGAGCGGGTCTGGTCGCGGCGAAGCTCGAGTATTTGAACCCGGGCGGCAGCTCGAAGGACCGCATCGCCACCCGGATGATCGACGCCGCCGAGGAGTCCGGTGAACTGAAGCCCGGCGGCACCATCGTCGAGCCGACGTCGGGCAACACCGGCGTCGGTCTGGCGCTGGTGGCTCAGCAGCGCGGGTACAAATGCGTGTTCGTGTGCCCGGACAAGGTGGCCGAGGACAAGCGGAACGTGTTGCGCGCGTACGGCGCTCAGGTGGTGGTGTGCCCGACAGCAGTGCCCCCGGAGCACCCGGACAGCTACTACAACGTCTCCGACCGGCTGGTCCGTGAGATCGACGGCGCGTGGAAGCCGAACCAGTACGCGAACCCGAACGGACCGCGCAGCCACTACGAGACCACCGGTCCGGAGATCTGGGCCGACACCGACGGCACGGTGACGCACTTCGTCGCCGGCGTCGGCACCGGCGGAACCATCACCGGCACCGGCCGCTACCTCAAGGAGGTGTCGGAGGGGCGCGTCAAGATCGTCGGCGTCGATCCCGAAGGCTCGGTGTACTCCGGCGGCTCAGGCCGGCCGTACTTGGTGGAGGGCGTCGGTGAGGACTTCTGGCCGGACGCCTACGACCCGACGGTGCCCGACGAGATCATCGCGGTGTCCGACGCGGACTCTTTCGAGATGACCCGCCGCCTCGCACGCGAAGAGGGCCTGCTGGTCGGCGGCTCGTGCGGCATGGCCGTGGTCGCCGCGCTGGAGGTCGCGGAGCGGGAGGGGCCGGACGCCGTGGTCGTCGTGCTGCTGCCCGACGGCGGCCGCGGGTATCTGTCGAAGATCTTCAACGACGAGTGGATGAGCAGCTACGGCTTCCTGCGCACGCCGCTGGAGGGCGAGAAGCCCGAGTCGACCGTGGGTGAGGTGCTGCGCGGCAAGACCGGTGCGCTGCCGGACCTGGTGCACACGCATCCGCAGGAGACGCTCCGCGACGCGATCGAGATCTTGCGCGAGTACGGCGTCTCGCAGATGCCCGTCGTGGGCGCCGAGCCGCCGGTGATGGCCGGCGAGGTGGCCGGGTCGGTGAACGAGCGCGACCTGCTGTCGGCGGTGTTCGAGGGACGCGCGTCGTTGGCGGATCCAGTGTCCGCGCACATGGGTCCGCCGTTCCAGATGATCGGCTCCGGCGAACCGGTGTCGGCAGCGCTGGAAGCTTTGAGCGCCTCGGATGCGTTGATGGTGGTGGAGGACGGCAAGCCGATCGGCGTGATCACTCGGCATGATCTGCTCGCGTTCGCCAGTAGCCATCCGTTGCCGACTCGTGAGGACAGCAAGAAGTGACCGACCAGGGACTGCCGACTACCGCAGGATTTTCGACCAAGGCGATTCACGCGGGCTGGGAACCCGACGGCCGGACCGGTGCGGTGAACGTGCCGATCTATGCGTCGTCGACCTTCGCGCAGGACGGCGTCGGCGGCATGCGCGACGGCTTCGAGTACGCGCGTACCGGCAACCCCACGCGCCGGGTGCTCGAGGAGAACCTGGCCGCGCTCGAGAACGGCGCGTACGGGCGCGCCTTCGCGTCGGGCATGGCCGCGACGGATGCGATCCTGCGGGCGGCGCTGCGTCCCGGCGACCACCTCGTGATCCCCAACGACGCCTACGGCGGGACGTTCCGGCTGATCGACAAGGTGTTCTCGCAGTGGGGGATCGAGTACTCGGTGGCGCCGATCGTCGACCCCGAAGCGATCGCCGCAGCGATGACCCCCAAGACCAAGCTGGTATGGGTGGAGACGCCCACCAACCCGCTGCTGAACGTCGGCGACATCGCGGCGATTGCGGACGTCGCCCACTCGGGCGGGGCGAAGCTGGTGGTGGACAACACTTTTGCGACGCCGTACCTGCAGCGTCCGATCGATCTCGGCGCCGACGTCGTCGTCCATTCGACGACGAAGTATCTGGGCGGGCACTCCGACGTGGTGGGCGGCGCGATCGTCACCGACGACGAGCAGTTCGACGCCGACGTCGCCTTTCTGCAGAACGGTGCCGGTGCGGTGCCGGGACCGTTCGACGCGTATCTGACGATGCGCGGGATCAAGACGCTCGCGGTACGGATGGATCGGCACAGCGACAACGCCGAGAAGCTGGTGGAGGTGCTCTCGGGCAGCTCGAAGGTGGCGTCGGTGCTGTACCCGGGCCTGGAGTCGCATCCGGGACATGACTTCGCCGCTGCGCAGATGCGCCGGTACGGCGGCATGATCTCGGTGCGGCTGGCCGGCGGTCGTGAAGCGGCGCTGGACTTCTGCGCGCGCACCAAGATCTTCACGCTGGCCGAGTCGCTGGGCGGGATCGAGTCGCTGATCGAGCACCCCGGCGCGATGACGCACGCCTCGACCGCCGGTTCGCTGCTGGAGGTGCCCGACGACCTCGTCCGGTTGTCGGTGGGTATCGAGGACGTCGACGATCTGATCGCGGACGTCGAGCAGGCGCTCGGCTGAGCTGAACCGGCCGCGCTTCACGGGTCGGGTCGAGATCAGGGTGCCGAGCACCCTCGGCTCTGACTGGCACCCTCAGCTGGAGGTGCCAGATCGAGTTTCGGGTGCCCAGCACCCTTGTTTCGGGTGGGCATATGCCGCTTCGCCCGGGGTTCTCCGGTCGAGGCGAAAGAATCTCGAAGAGAAATGGAACCGAAGCGGCACCTGGTGCGTCTAAATCTGTGAACGATCGAAACCGTTGGTCGGGGGGACGGCGGATTCGGAGTTCGAGGAGGGCGGGCAGCTACCGCGGTCGGGGGACGGTGGCTACGCGCCTGTCGGGGAAGACTGTGCCGGGGGTCGTCGTCGGGGGGAGGCGGCCTCCGGCGCAGCCTCGGAGGAGTCATCGACGACGACGGAGGACGACGTGAGCGAACTGGTCTCGATCGAGGCAGTGTGGCGCGACCGGGCCAAGATTGCCGCCGAAGCTGCGGAGGAACTCGCAGATCTCATCCCGGCTCTTCGGCGAGTCTTATCAAGAAACACACTCGGCGAAGACTGCGCCGAAGGTGAGGCGATGTACGGTCAGCTACGAATCGTCGTCGCGGGCGGCGTAGACGTACTCCGTGACGCGATGACGGATGCGCAAGTCCTGGCGTCGCGCTGCCGTGCATCGGCCTCCGCGTACGCTGGCGCCGATTCCCTGCCGGAGTGAGGTCCAAGTGCTGCGCAGCCGTGCACCCTTGGTGAGACTCGTAGCAATAACTGCATATTGCTTGGCTGTGACTTCCTGTGCACATGTCGAGAGTTCCGGACGCGACCATTCGAAAAGTGCGCTGATTCACTCCACGGCTGCTGGAGTGGCTGAGACACATGAGCTGCCCTTCGACACGACGTTAACTCAGCGTTGGAACGGTGCAAACGACGGCACAACCTACGAACCCTGTACAGCGTTGAGTCCAGGTGGCCTCTTCGCCCTCGGTATAGTGCCTGACTCCGTAGCAGATGCGGCCGCGACCGATGGACAAACCGCCAGGGGTTGCTCCTGGAAGTACGTTGGGTCTGTGGGAGACCACTGGACGGTAAGTCAAATCGTGGGGAACTCGCCGAGCCTCGAGCATGAGAAGAAGCGGGCGTCAACTTCGGTCGATGAATGGCTGCCTGATGTGAACATCGGCGGACGGATAGTCGGGGTTCACCACCTAATCATCGGCGGAGACTGCGAAACATACGTCCAATCCGGAAAGGCTGCGGTGAGCACGATCGTCGTGACGCTCGATACGGGCGTGCCAGTCTCCGAGATCTGCGATAGGGCGATCGCGTTCACCAGGGCGACGATCGACAAGATCCCTCACTGAGCGGGGAGTGGGGTGGCGGAGGTTCCGTTCACGCCGGCGGCCCACTCGGCGAGGACGTCGTCCCACGACGACGGGCGCAGGTCGAAGTCCCGGACGAGTCGTCCCTCGCCCATCACCGCGGGGGCGCGCCAGAGGTACTGCTGATTGTGCAGTTCGCGCGCCATCGGGGAGACCAGCCCTGCCGCCGAGAACGCGGCCGCCGGTATGCGTGAGACCGCGGGCGCAGGTCGTACGCCGTCTGCACCGTGCAGGGCCTCGGATGCGCGGCGCGCCATCTCGCGCTGGGTGAGCGGCGGCAGTGACGGGGCGAGGAGAACGGCGTCGCCGTCGGGAGCGAACTCGTCGGCGCGATCGGCCGCGGTCGCCATGGCGCGGGTCAGATCCGGGATGTAGGTCGCCGACCGGGGCGCGTCCGGGTCGCCCAGCACCCAGGCTCGACGGCCACGGGCCACCGGAGTGAGCACCATCGCAAGGAACACCGACGTGGCAGGCGCCGCTGTCGGACCGAGTAGATCGGCAGCCACCACCGAGAGCGTCTGGGCCGGGTGTGCCGCACGGTTCCGCAGCAGGGCCGCACGTACCCGGCCGAGAGGTGCGACCGGATCCAGCGGCGAGTCTTCCGCGAGGCGCTGAGCCCCCATGCCGAAGGCGTACACGGACTCGGGAAACACGACCGGCACACCGTACTCGGCGGCGACGTCCATGACGGCCCGCTCCCGCTGCGGCAGATCTCGCTCCCACGCCTTCGCGCTGTAGCGGGTGTGCGTGCAGTGGAAGACGGCCTCCGCACCCGCCATCGCTTCACGGAGAAGTCCCCTATCGCCGGCGTCGCCCTGGATGAGGGTGGTCCCCGGCAGCGGAACGGCCGAGCGGCGCAGGACCGAGACCTGGTGCCCGCCGCCGACGAGGTCGGCGGCGAGCTGGGTGCCGATCTGGCCGGCCCCGGTGACGAGGTGCTGCATGGCTTTCCTCCTAAGTGTGAGCACTGCTCTCGTTACGTGTCGACGACGATATCGAAGCCTGGACGCCGGCGCAAGAGCACTGCTCTCGAATCACGACGGGAGGGATGTCGGTTCCCGGGGATGGGGTTTGTCGTGATTCGTCAATTCGGTTGGGCGGCAACACTATTCGGATGCACAACACGGTGGGCAGACAATCCGGTGTGCATCCAGCAGATTGAAGAGGTGTCGTCGCGCGAAGGTGGTTACCTGCAGTGGGACACCTATGCGTTCTCCTTCGCCAATCGGCTTCTGACCGTGCGCCAGCAGCGTGGCTATTCGCAGGAGGAACTGGCGAATCGGAGTGGGCTGCACCGGAACGCGGTGTCCAATCTCGAGCGCGGAACCAGCAATCGAGAGCCCTTCGTGTCGGACCCTCAGCTGTCGACGGTGTACCGGCTGGCGCACGCTCTCGAGGTCCCGCCGTCGTACCTCCTGCCCGACGTGAACACGCCGCGCCTGCCGAAACGATCTGCCGAGCAGGCGAGCGACACCGCGATGTCGCGCGTGGAGGAGACCCTTCACCGGCTGGTGCCGCGTCCGGACGCGCCGAAGAACAAGGCGGCGACTACCGACAAGAAGCGCTGAGGGATTCCGGCGGACCGTCCGGACGGGGACGCGGGTATCCGGTGCTCAGCAGCCCGATGCACGAGGGCCGGGCTGCAGTGAGACTGCGGCCCGGCCCTCGGCGGCGGGTGTCAGTGCTGGTAGGGCTCTGCGCTCACGACGGTCACAGTGACCTCCGCGCCGCTGGGCACCCGGTACGAGCGGCTTTCGCCGACCTTGGCGTCGAGGATCGCCGCGCCGAGCGGTGAACTCGGGGAGTAGACCTCGACGTCGGTCGCGATGCTCTCCTCGCGGGTGGCGATGAGGAAGGTCTCGGTGTCGGACTCGTCGTCGTCGAAGTAGACGGTGACGATGGAGCCCGGGAGCGCGACGCCCGACTGGGTCGGGGCCTGACCGATCTTCGCGTTGTTCAGCAGATCCTGCAGCTGGCGGATGCGGGCTTCCTGCTGGCCCTGCTCTTCGCGCGCTGCGTGGTAGCCGCCGTTCTCCTTGAGGTCGCCCTCTTCGCGGCGCTCGTTGATCTCCGCAGCAATGACGTCTCGATTCGCGATCAACGCATCGAGTTCCTCTTTCAGACGCTGGGCAGACTCGGGGGTCAGCCAGGTCACACCTGTGTCGGTCATTGTGGATCTCCTTTGCTGTCCGCCATTGGACTGCGCGTTCGTCTACAGCCGCATTCGATCAGTCTCTAGATGCAGCAACACGACCCCTCGCGGAGCCGTGCGTCACCCAGGCTACCAGTCGGTGTGTCTCAACGCACACGACATCACGTCTGACCTGCACGTCGACGCGGCAGCGTCGTCGGACGAGGGTGCGTTCAGACGCGGTCGAGCGCCTGTGCGTACGACGGTTCCGCGCGCTTGAGGTAGCCGATGACGCCGTAGGTCGCGGGCATGACGATGATCTCGACCAGTGTCTTCCAGAGGAAGCCGGCCGCCACGAACGACACGAACTGGCCCCAGGTCTCGACTCCGATCACGGGGGCCGCGATGGCGCAGAAGATCACGGTGTCGAAAAACTCGCCGACCACCGTTGAGCCGAGGAGCCGGGCCCAGAGCTGGCTCTCTCCGGTCCACTCCTTCATCTTGACCAGCACGTACGAGTTGCTGAACTCGCCGACGAGGTATCCGGCGAGACTGGCGACGACGAGTTGCGGCACAGCTCCGACGACCGCTTCGAGCGCGGCCTGGTTCTCGTATCCGTCGAGCGGGGGTAGGGCGATCGTCGCGGTGAACACCAGCGATGCGAGGATCAGCACCCCGAATCCGGTCCAGATGGTGCGCCGCATCGCGCGGAAGCCGTACACCTCGCTGATTACGTCACCGATGACGTAGCTGAGGGGGAAGAGGAAGAAGGCGCCGTCGGTGACGAGCCAGCCGCCGAACAGTCCGACGCCTTTGGTGGCGGCGATGTTGCTGATCAGCATGATGCCGACGAAAACCGCCATCAGGACCGGGTAGTAGGGAGAGGAAAGGGTCGCGAAAACTGCTTTGGGCGCCGGGCGCGTGGCGCCCGGCTGTCCAGAGTGTGTCGGCTCCTCGGTCACGGGTGGTACCTCACTTGTCAGGTTTCAGATAGGCCGGCACCGAGGTGGTGCAGCCGAATACCTCACCGATCACCGGTGGCCGGGAGGTGTAAACAGTCGTCTGGGCGCCCACCTGGACCGCGCCTGGCGGAATCAGCACCTCGCGCCGGCCGACTTCCGAACCGTCGAGCGCCCGGCCGCGAACGATGCAGGCCACCGGCGCGTCCGGGTTCTTCCGGTTCACCGTGTAGCGCACTTCGACCGCATCCGAACCGAGGACCTCGTGACCGACGGCCTGACCGGAGACCTCGGGGTCGCCGAACTGCTTGAATCCGATGTACGCCAGCGCCACACCGGCGATCACCACTGCCACCGAGCAGATCAGGAACCAGCGGCGACGACTGGACGGCGATTGCTCGACCGGGTACGTCGCCCGCGGGCCGCTCTGTGGTTTCGGCTGGTCGGCGACCCCGTCTGAACTGCTCACGCGTCAATACCTACCATGTAGGGGAGTACCGAGCGAAGGTGAGGAAGCGTGACCGACAGCACGGGGCGCCTGCGACTCATGGCTGTGCATGCACATCCGGATGACGAGTCCAGCAAGGCGGCCGCGACCTTGGCCAAATACGCGGCGGCCGGACACGACGTCCTGGTCGTCACGCTGACCGGCGGCGAACGCGGTGACATCCTCAATCCGGCCATGGATCGCCCGGGCGTCCAGGAGAAGCTGCCCGAGATCCGCAAGGACGAGATGGCGGCCGCGGCCGCCGCGCTCGGGGTGGAACAGACCTGGCTGGGTTACGTCGATTCCGGGCTTCCCGAAGGAGACCCGCTGCCGCCGCTGCCCGAGGGCTGCTTCGCGCTGGTGCCCCTGGAGGAGGCGACCGAGAAGCTGGTCGAGGTGGTCCGCGACTTCAAGCCGCACGTGATGATCACGTACGACGAGAACGGCGGCTACCCGCATCCGGACCACATCAAGTGCCACGAGGTGTCCGTCGCCGCGTTCGACGCCGCCGGCGATCCCGAGGCGTTCCCCGACGCCGGCGAGCCGTGGACCCCGCTGAAGCTGTACTACACGCACGGCTTCATCCGCGACCGGATCCACCGGTTCTCCGAGGAGTTCGAGAAGTCGGGGCAAGAGAGCCCCTTCAAGGAGTGGCTCGCCAAGTGGAAGCGCGAGCAGGGCGATCTGATGGGCCGGGTCACTACGCAGGTGACGTGTGGTGAGTTCTTCCCTCAGCGTGACGATGCGCTGCGCGCGCACGCCACGCAGATCGATCCGAACGGCTTCTTCTTCGCGGTCCCGCTCGAGTGGCAGCAAAGGCTGTGGCCCACCGAGGAGTTCGAGCTGGCGCAGACCCGGGTGCAGACCGCAATCCCGGAGACCGATCTCTTCGCCGGAATCGAGGCGCCGTGAACACCGTCCTGGACCTGGCGAGCGAGGCCGTATACGTGCTCGCCGACGAGCAGACGAAGGGCCCTGAGTTCGGCAAGGCGTCGCCGGTCGGGCTGCTCGTGATCGTCGTGCTCCTGGTGGCCACCTTCCTGCTCATCCGCTCGATGAACCGCCAGTTGCGCAAGCTTCCTGACAGCTTCGACACCGCCAATCCCGAACCGGATCAGGCGTTCGACGAGGGCACCGACGTCGTCGACGATGAGTCGACGGACGGCGAGCGGCGCACACACGGTTCCGGCGAGGCCTCTGCGTCGGCGGGCGGCACCGCACCCTCCGACCACAGCGACGACCGCGGTCGGTGAGCGGCGGCATCTCGGGTCAGGCAGTGCGCCAGCCGGAAGCAGCTTGATAGCTTCTCCGTGTGGCACGGCTCGCGCGTGAGAACATCGCCCTCCTGTTGACGGGCGGAGACGCGCCGGGGGCGTTCAGTGCGGAGCTGTCGGCGTTCGCGGCGGGGCTCGCCTTGTCGGTCGACGGTGTCGGACCGGTGAAGCTGCCGATCGCCCCGCGACGTGTCGGGTCGTGTAACACGTCCCGGTGATGTGTTAGGTTTTTTGAAGATTCTTAACATGTCATGAGGATGAGTCGAGAGAGCTAACACGTGGTCTGGAGCCCCGAGGTACCCTTCGACGCCCTGCCCGCGCTGCCACCACCAGGCCTCGACCTGGAGCCCAAGCAGGTGCTGAAGGCCGCCATCGACGCCCGAACTGCTCTGGCGACCCTTGCTCAGGCCGGTCGGTTGCTACCGAACCCCAACATCCTGATCCATGCGGTTCCACTGCTCGAAGCGCAGGCGAGTTCCGAAATCGAGAACATCGTGACGACGGCCGACGAACTCTTCAGGCATGCCGACTCCGGTGGGGGAGACCACGCGACCAAGGAGGCACTGCGATACCGCAGCGCGCTCTTTGCGGGAGTTGAGTCGATCAAGAGTCGCCCGCTTACGGCAGTTACGGCCGCGCGCATCTGCTCGGCGCTCCAGGGTCGGGAGACGGACATCCGGGCGGTGCCCGGAACAAGGATCGCGAACCCCGCTACTCAGCGGATCGTCTACGCACCGCCAGAGGGCGTCGACCTCATTCGTGAGAAGCTCTCGGACTGGGAACGCTTCGTCCATGCTGACGACGATCTTGATCCGCTCGTGCGCATGGCGCTGGCCCACTACCAGTTCGAGGCCATTCACCCGTTCCACGACGGCAATGGGCGAACTGGCCGTGTCATCAACATCCTGATGCTGATTGAGGCCGGCCTGTTGGATGACCCGATCCTCTATCTCTCGCGTGCAATCATCGCCCGTAAGAACGACTACTACCGGCTCCTGCGAGCCGTGACGGCCGAGGGCGCCTGGATCGATTGGATTCTGTACGTCCTCGACGTCGTCCGAGAGTCCGCAACCTCGACGACGCGGAAGATCAGCGCCATTCGGTCCTGTCAGGAGGACATCGCGGATCGCGCGCGCGCCGCGACGACGGGCGGGCGCGACGCGCAATTTCTGGCGGTGCTGTTCGAGCAGCCGTATTGCCGCATCAACACCGTCGCCCAGCGGTGCGATGTATCGCGCCAGACTGCGTCATCGTGGCTGCACGCCTTGGTCCAGGCCGGGCTCCTCACGGACGTCAAGGCCGGTCGGGAGCTTCTCTTCGTCAACGATGACTTCCTCAATGTCCTGACGCGCCCCGAGTGACCGCCCATCCGGCAGGAGTGAAATAAGATGATCAACCGACTGGCAACGGCCACCAGCCCGTATCTCCGCCAGCATGCGGAGAATCCCGTCCACTGGCGCGAGTGGTCGGACGAGGCCTTCGCCGAGGCACGCGAACGCGACGTCCCCGTGCTGCTGTCGGTCGGCTACGCGGCCTGCCACTGGTGCCACGTGATGGCGCACGAGTCCTTCGAGGATCCCGCCCTCGCCGGGCAGATGAACGACGGCTTCGTCTGCATCAAGGTCGACCGCGAAGAGCGCCCCGACATCGACGCGATCTACATGGCCGCCACCGTCGCGATGACCGGGCAGGGCGGCTGGCCGATGACCTGCTTCCTCACCCCGGCCGGCGAACCGTTCTACTGCGGCACCTACTACCCGCCGGTGCCGCGGTCGGGGCAGCCCGGCTTCGGCCAGGTTCTCGCGGCTGTCTCCGACGCGTGGAGCCGGCGGCGCGACGAGGTGACGGCGGCGTCGCGGAGCGTCACCGAGCACCTCCGGGCCAACGCCGGACCGGTGCCGCCCGGGCCAGCGATCGACGGACGCCTCGTCGCCGCCGCCGTCGCGTCGGTGCTCGACGACGAGGACCCGCGCGCCGGCGGCTTCGGCGGCGCACCCAAGTTCCCGCCGTCGTCGATGCTGGAGGCGCTGTTGCGGGTCGCGGAGGGTTTCGACGGGGCTCAACCAGCGGATACGGCTCAACCAGCGGATACGGCTCAACCGGCGGATACGGCTCAACCGGCGGATACGGGTGCGCGCGCGGTGGTCGAGCGCGCGTGTGCGGCGATGGCCCGCGGCGGCATCTACGATCAGCTCGCCGGTGGCTTCGCCCGCTACGCCGTCGACGCGAACTGGGTGGTGCCGCACTTCGAGAAGATGCTCTACGACAACGCGCTGCTCCTGCGGGTGTACGCGCACCTCGCGCGCCTTTCGACAAGCTCAAGGGGCGAGCAGACAAGCTCAAGGGGCGAGCAGACAAGCTCAAGGGGCGAGCAGACAAGCTCAAGGGGCGAGCAGACAAGCTCAAGGGGCGAGCAGACAAGCTCAAGGGGCGGGGCCGGTCTTGCGCTGCGCGTCGTCGAGGAGACCGTCGGCTTTCTCGACGAGGCGCTCTGGACCGGGCAGGGGTACGCCTCCTCGCTCGATGCGGACACCGACGGCGTCGAGGGCCTCACCTATGTGTGGACACCCGCACAGTTGCGGCAGGTCCTCGGCGACGACGACGGCGACTGGGCCGCACCGCTTTTCGGGGTGACCGAAGCCGGGACGTTCGAGAACGGCCAGTCCACCCTGCAACTGCTGCGCGACCCCGACGACACCGCCCGCTACGAGTCGGTGCGCGCCCGCCTGCTCGCCGCGCGAGCCACGCGGCCACAGCCCGCGCGGGACGACAAGGTCGTGGTGGTGTGGAACGCGCTGACCGTCACCGCGCTCGCCGAAGCCGGTGCGACACTGGGGCATCCGGAATGGGTTGAGCGCGCCGCGGAAACTGCCGAGTCGCTCTGGGAGCGGCACCTCGTCGACGATGCGGCCAGCGGGACGGTACTGCGGCGCGCGTCACTCGGCGGCGTCGTCGGCGAGCCGGTGGGCGCCCTGGACGATCACGCAGCCTTCGTCACGGCCCTGCTCACCCTGCACCAGGTGACCGGCGAGACGTCGTGGCGGGACCGCGCGCTGACCCTCCTGGACCAGACCGTCGAGCTGTTCGCCGATGCCGGCGCCCCGGGCGCCTGGTACGACGCGACCACCGGATCGCTGATCACCCGGCCCCGCGACCCGGTCGACGGCGCCACGCCTGCGGGAGCGTCGTTGATGGCCGAAGCCCTCCTGACGGCGTCGCTGCTCGCACCGGAGCCCGACGGCGCACGGTACGCCGAGCTCTGCGACCAGACGCTGACCCGTGCCGGACTGATCCTGGAGAAGATGCCGCGCTCGGCTGGGCACTGGCTCGCCGTCGCGCTCGCGCGCCTGGCCGGACCGGTGCAGATCGCGGTCGCCGAGACCGCCGACAGCGACGGCACTCTGGCCGCCGACGTCCGACGATGCGCCCCCGGCGGGGCCGTCGTGGTGGCCGGCGCCCGGGACAGCCTGCCGCTGTTGGAGGGCCGCGGGCCGGTCGACGGCGCCGACGCCGCGTACCTGTGCCGGGGCCGCACCTGCGACCTCCCGGTCGGCAGCGCTGCTGAGCTCGTGCTAGGCTCGACGGCGTGAACACCACCGTGCGCGCGTATTGGCGCTTTATCCAGGCTCCGGGTGAGCCTGCGATGAAGCGCTGAAGCGCGCACGCCGCACGTACCCGGAGCCGAAGCAGTGACCGTCTGGTCGCTGCTTTCGTCGTTTCCGGGGCCACGCGCCGCCGTCACTCGGGAACGCCGCCGGTCCTAGTCCGCCGAAACCCCGCGAAATCCCGAAAGGCCCTCCCATGACACTCGCGTCCGAGGTCAGTCCGACTACCACCAACGACACTCGCGTCACCGAATTCACCGCCATCCCTTCGCCTGAGGCGCTGCGCAGCGAGATGCCGCTGACCGCTCGCCGGGCGGCCGCGGTGGCCCGCGACCGCGAGGAGATCGCGGCGATCCTGTCCGGTCGCGATGATCGCCTGATCGTCGTCGTGGGACCGTGCTCGGTGCACGACCCCGTCGCGGCCCTCGACTACGCTCGCCGCCTGGCCCCGCTGGCCGCCGAGTACGCCGACACGCTGAAGATCGTCATGCGCGTGTACTTCGAGAAGCCGCGCACCACGGTCGGCTGGAAGGGCCTGATCAACGATCCCGACATGGACGACTCGTTCCAGGTGGAGAAGGGGTTGCGGATCGCCCGTAGACTGCTGCTCGACGTGATCGACATCGGCCTGCCGGTGGGCTGCGAGTTCCTGGAACCGACCAGCCCGCAGTACATCGCCGACGCCGTCGCCTGGGGCGCCATCGGCGCACGCACGACGGAGTCTCAGGTGCACCGCCAGCTGGCGTCGGGCCTGTCCATGCCGATCGGCTTCAAGAACGGCACCGACGGCAACGTGCAGGTGGCGATCGACGGCGTTCAGGCCGCCGCGGGGCGGCACGCCTTCTTCGGCATCGACGACTTCGGCCGCGGCGCGGTGGTCCAGACCGCGGGCAACGAAGACTGTCATGTGATCCTGCGCGGCGGTACCGGCGGACCGAACTACGACGCCGACTCGGTCGCCGCGGCCGTCGAGCGGCTGCGCGGCAAGGGATTGGCGCCCAAGGTGATGCTCGACTGCTCGCACGCGAACTCGGGCAAGGACCACGAGCGTCAGGCCCTGGTCGCCCTGGAGGTCGCCGAGCGGATCGCCGCCGACCGCCGGGACGGCGCCGAGCCGGCGATCAGCGGCGTGATGCTGGAGAGCTTCCTGGTGCCGGGAGCGCAGTCGGTCGGTGCGCAGAACCTGGTCTACGGCCAGTCGGTGACCGACAAGTGCATGGGCTGGGAGGCCAGCGCCCAGGTGCTGGCCTCCCTCGCCCGCGCCGGCCGCTAAGTGGCGTCGGCGTCCGTGGTCGCACGGACGCGTCGCCACAGCCCGATCGCGACGTCGATCACCAAGAACGCCAGCAGCGGCCAGCCCAGCAGCGGGACGAACCAGCCCACGGCGACGGCGACCACGGCGACGGACCCGATCACCGGCCAGGGCAGGTCGGTAAGTGCACCCCGCGCGGGCGCCCGACCCGGCCGATGCGATGACCGGGGTCGACGCTGCCACCACATACGGTAGCCGAGGACGATCACGGCGATGAGGGCCACCGCCACCGCGAACAGGACGAGCTGATTGAGCAGCCCGAACAGCAGGCCCATGTGCAGCGCGATGCCCAGGCTGGCGAGCTGAGCGGCCACCGGCCAGTCGGCGAACCAGTTCACCGCGACCACCCGGTCGGCGGCGGGATCGACCACTGCGGTGTTCGGCGAGAACTGCCACGGCGCCCGGACTTCGGTCACCGTGAAGGCCGTGTCGGTGTCGGAGGGGATGGCGATCTGCACGGCGTCGGCGCGCCCGACCCCGGCCGAGCGCGCCAGGGCGAGCGCGGTGTCGGCGTAGCCGGGGTTGTCGGCCGCGATCCCGGCGGATCCGGTCGGCGCCGCGCCGCCGTGGTCGTGCCCGCCGTGGTCGTGCCCGCCGTGCGTGCCGCCGTCGTCGTCATCGCCGGTCGACGGGGTCAGTGCGGTGTCCACGGTCGGCTGCGTCCAGTTCAGGGCCGAACGCAGTTCGGAGACGTTCTCGCCGGCGAAGCGCGACCAGGTCAGGCCGGTCGCCGACAGGAACAGCAGACCGACCACGATCCACATGCCGGTGACGGCGTGCCAGTTCAGGGTGCGTGCACGCCGCGTGGCCTTGCGGTCGACGGTCATCAGGTTTCCCTGGCCGCGGCTGCGCCGCTTCTTCCGGTATTCGGCGATCCACAGCGCCACACCGGCCAGCGCGATGACCCACAGCCAGGAGGCGGCCAGCTCGCTGTACCACCGGCCCGGCTCACCGAGGTGCAGGTTGCGGTGCAGGTCGCTCAGCCAGGTGCGGACCGGCAGTGCGCCGCTGCTCCCGTAGCTCGGTAGCGAGCCCTGAACCTGCAGCGTGACCGGGTCCACGAACACGGCCAGGCTGGTGGACGCCGGGAGCGAGGGATCGTCGAACAGGACCCGGGTGGTGTCACCGGCGCCGGGTGCCGGACGGACCGCGGTCACAGTCAGGTCCGGCTGTTCGGCACGGGCGGCGGCGATCTGTGCGGCGATCGACTGGCTCGGCCCAGTCGAGTCGGTATGCAGCTGGGCGCGGTAGATCAGTTGCTCGGTGGCCGGGGCGAGGGCGTAGAGCGCGCCGCTCACGGCGGCGACGAGTAGGAACGGGGCTACCAGCACCCCGGCGTAGAAGTGCAGACGACGGAGAAGCCGGACTCCTGCTCCCGGGGCTTTCGGGCGGCGGGAGGAGGGCTCGGCGGCGGGTGTCTCCGGTGTCGGGGGATGGTCGGGGATGGTCACAGACATGGCGGTATCGCCTTTCGTCACGAAGGAATGCCCGGCCCGGCAGCGCAGATGCGCGCACAGGTCGGTGCGGAGGAGAAGCTTCAGACGAGGACTGCGGGCGGTCCGCGGGTGCCGACTGCCGCGAGGCGCAACAGCGACTCCGGCACGCGTACGACGGTCCGCGGCGCCGGAGCAGCGGCCGGCTCGGGAACCGGGCCGCTCAGCAGGAGTGAGACGACGCGCAGGGCCAGACCCGAGACGCTGCGCACGAGGGACTCGGCCGCGACCACCAGGACGAGCGCGGCCAGGGTGCCGAGGGTGTGCGTGAGCGCCATCGGCGCGGTCAGCAACTCGTGGTGATGCCCGGACAGCGCGATCATCAGCAGGTGCACGGCGATCTGGCCGCCGGCGAGCACCGGGAGCAGGCGCCAGGCCGAGGAGGGGTCGACGCGGGGGATCGTCGTGCCGCGCCGGTCGCGGGCGGCTCCGGATCCGGTGGCGACGCCGAGCCCGAGCCCGGCGAGACAGATCATCAGCAGCGCACCGCTGTCGGGAACGGCGCCGTGGCCCTGGGCGTGCGCCAGGATTCCGGTGCCCGCGGTGGTGACCCCGACCGTCGCCGAACGCAGCCGCGGGAGCGCGGTCGCGGGCACAGTCTCAGGCACGCGCTGACTGTAGCGTCAGCCGAGTACGACCAACCAGACGGCGATGTAGTGCAGCAGCGCGGCCACCGCGGTGCAGGTGTGGAACACCTCGTGGTGACCGAACGTGGCCGGCCACGGTTCGGGCCAGCGCAGGGCGAAGAAGACCCCGCCGACGCTGTACAGGACGCCGCCGGCGGCGAGCAGCACGAAGACCGCGACCCCGGTGTTCTGCAGCAGGGCCGGCGCCACCCAGACGATCACCCAGCCGAGCACGATGTACAGGATCACGCCGAGCCAGCGCGGCGAGCCGGGCCAGATCAGCTTCAGAGCCACCCCGCCGATCGCGCCCACCCACACGATGCCGAGCACCCACCAGCGTTCGGGGGAGTCCAGGCCCATCATGCAGAACGGTGTGTAGGAGGCGGCGATGAAGACGAAGATCATCGAGTGATCGGCGCGTTTCATCGCGATGCGATGTCGCGGGTTGGTCCAGTTCACGCGGTGGTAGACGGTGCTGGTGGTGAACAGACCGGTGATGCCGAGGACGTAGACGCACACCGAGGCGACGTCGACTCCGCTGCGGTGCCTGGCGGTGCCGACGATCAGGATGATCCCCACCGCCGCGGCGATGAACGCCGAGTACTTGTGGATGACGCCGCGCAGCCGGGGCCTGCCGTCGACGGCGTCGCGCGCGAGGGTGTCGGTCATGAAACCTACGGTACCGTAAGTTTCGCGTCGGTAACTTATCGCAGGCGTAATATCTGCCGTGTGAAAATCATCCCAGAGCGCGTACGAGGTGGCCTGTACCGCGTGTACGAGACTCGGCTGATCCAGCTGATGGACACCGAGCGCGTCCCGCGGCACGTCGCGATCATCTGCGACGGGAACCGGCGCTGGGCACGGGAGGCCGGCTTCGAGGACGTCGCGCACGGTCATCGAGTGGGTGCCAAGCGCATCGCCGACATGGTCGGCTGGTGCTCGGAGCTCGGGATCGGGACCGTCACCGTGTACCTGCTCTCGACCGAGAACCTGGCACGGGCCTCCGACGAACTCGACGCGCTGATGGAGATCGTCCCCGATATCGTCGACGAGATCGCCGACGCCCCTGGCGACTGGCGGGTGCGGATCGTCGGCAATCTCGATGTGCTCCCCGACGGCGTCGCCGGGCGGCTCCGCCTGGCCTCGGAGCGGACCGAAGGGCGCGGCGGCATGAACGTCAACGTCGCCGTCGGCTACGGCGGCAGGCAGGAGATCGTCGACGCCGTGCAGAAGCTGCTGCGCGACAAGCTCGCCGAGGGCGCATCCGCCGAAGAACTGATCGACGCGGTGACCGTCGCGGGGATCGACGCGAACCTGTACACCAGCGGCCAGCCGGATCCGGACCTGGTGATCCGCACGTCGGGGGAGCAGCGGCTGTCGGGCTTCCTGCTGTGGCAGAGCGCCTACTCGGAGATGTGGTTCACCGACGCCTACTGGCCGGAGTTCCGGCGTGTGGACTTCTTGCGCGCCTTGCGTGACTTCGCCGCGCGCGGACGCCGGTACGGCAAGTAGGGCAGGACGACGATGGCTCCCACTCCCGCGATCGCGGCGCTCGAAGCCGCGGGCGTCGAGCACGTGGTGCACCAGTACAAGCACGACCGGAAGAACTCGGACTTCGGCGCCGAAGCGGTCGCCGTGATGGTCGAGCGGTTGGGCGTCGCCCCGGCGCAGATCTTCAAAACGCTCGTGGTGGACCTCTCGGCAGGCTCGCGGGATCGTGCGGGTCGCCTGGGCGTCGCGGTACTTCCCGTGCCGCAACAACTTTCGCTCAAGGCCGTCGCGAAGGCGTTCGGCGTTCCGAAGGCGGTGATGGCTCAGCCCGCCGCCGTCACCCGCGCAACCGGTTACGTGCTCGGCGGTGTCTCGCCGGTCGGCGCCAAGACGGCGCTGCCCACCGTCGTCGACTCCTCGGCGCTGGAATGGGACCGCGTGCTGGCCAGTGCCGGGAAGCGCGGGCTGGAGATCGAGCTCGCTCCGGCGGATCTGGTCGCCGTCACCGGGGCCGCCGTGACCGGGATCGTCGCCGGCTGACCGGCTCCGGCCTCGTCGTTCGTCAGTCCTCGTCGGGCAGCGCGGCCTCGGCCCGGGCGGCCTTCCTCTTGGCGTACCACCAGCCGAAGACGATGGCCCCGACGCCGCCGATGATCCCGCCGACGATGCCGCCGCGCAGGGACCCGCTGTCGTCGGGCGCCCACTGCGCGGTGACCGCCACGGCCATCGAGATCGCACAGGCGCCGAAGTAGAGTCCGGTCACCGAGGTTCGCCAAAGGGAGCGGCCGGTGTAGGCCAGCGAGTAGGCGTCCACGTCTCGGGCACTGTTGAAGCGCTGCCACTCCAGTGAAGGCAGCAGAAAGGCGAGGAACAAGACGGCGGTGACCCAGCCGGGAATGAACCAGGCGACGATCGCTCCGACGGTCCACAGCAGGAACTGGGTGAGGATGAACACGTAGGCGTAGCCGGTGAGCATCACCGAGCGCTCGCGCTCGTCGCCCCACGACTCGGCGGATTCGGCGAGGAGCAGGTTCGGCAGGGTTCGGGCGGTCATCTTCTCAGTCCTCCTCTGGGAGCGGAAACAGTTCCTCGACGGTGCTGTCCAGTGCCCGGGCGATGCGGATGGCGAGATAGACCGACGGCGAGTAGTCGCCGCGCTCCAGCGAGACGATCGTCTGCCGACTCACTCCCACGGCCGCGGCCAGGTCGGCCTGCCGCAGTCCCGCGCGGGTGCGGGCGGCGCGGACCTCGGACGTCGTTTCGGGCACCCCAGAAGTAAAGCGTCCTTGACACCGCCGTGTCAAGGGTTCTTGACTCGGGTCTCGACTTCGCTCGACCGGCGAGGGGCTTCGCTCGACCGGCAAGGGGCTCCGCTCGACCGGCGAGGGGCTCCGCTCAGAGCTTGCGGAGGCGGACCCGGTTGATCGAATGGTCGCGGTCCTTGCGTAGCACCAGCGTCGCACGCGGCCGCGTCGGCAGAATGTTCTCGATCAGGTTCGGGCGGTTGATCGATGTCCAGATGTCTCGCGCGGCGATGGTCGCCTGCTCGTCGGTGAGCGAGGAGTAGTAGTGGAAGTGCGACTGCGGATCGGCGAACGACGTGGTCCGCATCTGCAGGAACCGCGAGATGTACCACTCCTCGATGTCGTACAGATTCGCGTCGACGTAGATCGAGAAGTCGAACAGGTCCGACACCGTCAGCGCCGGGCCGGTCTGCAGGACGTTCAGGCCTTCGATGATCAGGATGTCCGGCTGGTTCACGACGTGGAACTCGCCCGGCACGATGTCGTAGGAGACGTGCGAATACACCGGGGCCTTGACCGATTCGGCGCCGGACTTGACCTCGGTGACGAAGCGGAGCAGCCCCCGGCGGTCGTACGACTCGGGGAAACCCTTGCGGTGCATGATCCCGCGGCGCTGCAGTTCGGCCGTCGGATAGAGGAAGCCGTCGGTGGTGACCAGATCGACTTTGGGGTGGGTCTCCCAGCGGGACAACAGTTTCGCCAGCACGCGCGCGGTGGTCGACTTGCCTACAGCCACGCTGCCGGCGATACCGATCACGAAGGGAACTTGCCGGTTGCGCTGCCGCTCGCCGAGGAACGTCGACGTCGCGGCGAACAAGCGCTGGCGCGCCTCCACCTGCAGGTGGATGAGTCGGGACAGCGGCAGGTAGACCTCGGCGACCTCGTTCAGGTCGATCTGTTCACCGAGTCCGACGAGCTGCTCGAGCTCGTCCTCGTTGAGCACCATCGGCATCGACTGCCGGAGTTCGCGCCACTGTCGCCGGCCCAATTCGAGGTACAGACCGGGGTCGCGATCGCTGGATAGGCGCGCCATGTCCGGCACACTACAGGCCCGGCCGACGGGCGGTAGCGTGGGCCGCGTGAGTTCTGACACCGCTGCCGGGCTGGTCGAGGAGTATCTGCGCCTGGGCCTGCTCTTCGACCGGATCGAGCCCGGGTTCGTCGACGCCTACACCGGGGACCCGGCGCTGCGCAGCGAAGCCGAGAACGCGCCGTCCCCGGATCCGGGGGAACTGGCGCGACGGTCGCGCGACCTCGCAGCGCGCCTGCCGGGCGGACTGCCGGCCGAGCGCGCCGAGTTCGTGGGTGCGCACCTGCGGGCGCTGGAGTGTTCGGCCCGCAAGTTCGCGGGCGAGCCGATCGGCTTCGTCGACGAGGTCGCGGCGTATTTCGACGTCGACATCGCCAAGGCCGACGAGGACCGCTACGCGCAGGCGCACGCCGAGATCGCTGCGGCGCTGGGAGTTCCGGGTGCGACCGGCGAGCGGCTGCGGGACGCGTACGCGGCGCATCGTCGTGCCGAGGAGATACCGGCGCGGCTGGTCCGGCCTCTGGTCGACGAGTTCAGCGGAGCGCTCCGCGAAGTGGTCCGCGACCGGTTCGGGTTGCCGGAGGCCGAGACGATCGAGTTCGAGATCGTCTCCGACAAGCCGTGGTCGGGTTTCAACTACTACCTGGGTGACTACCGCTCCCGGGTGGCGATCAACACCGACCTGCCCCAGTACCTCTCCGCGCTGCCTGCGCTGGTCGCTCACGAGGCATACCCGGGTCACCACACCGAGCACTGCCGCAAGGAGCAGCTCCTGGTCGGCGGCGGTCAGACCGAGCAGACCATCTTCCTGGTCAACACGCCGCAGTGCCTGATGGCCGAGGGCCTGGCCGACCACGCACTGGCGGCGGCGACGGGGCGGGACTGGCAGTCGTGGGCCGCCGAGATCTACGCCGACTTCGGACTGCGGTTCGACGCCGAAAAGTCCCGCGCCGTGGCGGAGGGAACGGCCGGACTGCTCCACGTGCGGCAGGACGCCGCGCTCGCGCTGCACGACGAGCACCGCGACCCCGACGACGTGGCGGCCTTCCTCCAGCGATGGCTGCTCGCGCCGCCCGAACGCGCCCGTCAGATGCTGCGCTTCCTCACCTCGCCCTTGTGGCGGGCGTACATCTCCACCTACGTCGAGGGCTACGAACTGCTCGACCGCTGGCTCGACGGCGCCGGCGACGAGGTGGCCGGGACGCGACTGGGTCGCTTCGCGCGGCTGCTCGACGAGCCGCTGACCCCGGCCCGGCTGCGGGCGGGCCGTGCGACGGGCCCGGACCGCGACGGCCTAGTATGACGCCATGACCCTGTTTTCGCAGTCTCTGGCCGAATTGGACCCCGACCTCGCTGCAGCGATGAACGGTGAGCTGGCGCGACAGCGCGACACGCTCGAGATGATCGCCTCGGAGAACTTCGTGCCGCGCGCGGTGCTCCAGGCCCAGGGCAGCGTCCTGACCAACAAGTACGCCGAGGGCTACCCCGGCCGGCGCTACTACGGCGGCTGCGAGTACGTCGACGTCGTCGAGGACATCGCGCGGGACCGTGCGAAGGAACTGTTCGGCGCCGAGTTCGCCAACGTGCAGCCGCATGCGGGCGCGCAGGCGAACGCGGCCGTCCTGATGGCGTTGATGGAGCCGGGGGAGACTCTGCTCGGGCTCGACCTGGCGCACGGCGGCCACCTGACACACGGCATGCGCCTGAATTTCTCGGGCAAGCTGTACGACAACCAGTTCTACGGCGTCTCCAAAGAAGACTTCCGGATCGACATGGACGAGGTCCGCAAGATCGCGCAGGACACCAAGCCCAAGGTGATCGTCGCCGGTTGGTCGGCCTATCCGCGCACGCTGGACTTCGCGGCGTTCCGGGAGATCGCCGACGAGGTGGGCGCCAAGCTGTGGGTCGACATGGCTCACTTCGCCGGGCTCGTGGCCGCGGGTCTGCACCCGAATCCGGTGCCCTTCGCCGACGTGGTCTCGACCACCGTGCACAAGACGCTCGGCGGGCCGCGCTCGGGTCTGATCCTGGCTAAGCAGGAGTACGCCAAGAAGCTGAACTCCGCGGTGTTCCCCGGTCAGCAGGGCGGTCCGTTGATGCACGTCATCGCCGCCAAGGCCGCCGCACTGAAGATCGCCGCGAGCGAAGAGTTCGCCGAGCGGCAGCGCCGTACCGTGGCCGGCGCGCAGATCCTGGCCGAGCGGCTGACGCGCGACGACGTCGCCGGCGCCGGGATCACCGTGCTCACCGGCGGCACCGACGTCCACCTGGTCCTGGTGGACCTGCGCGACTCCGAGCTCGACGGTCAGCAGGCCGAGGACCTGCTGCACGAGGTGGGCATCACCGTCAACCGCAACGCCGTGCCGTTCGATCCGCGGCCCCCGATGGTCACCTCGGGCCTGCGCATCGGCACCCCGGCCCTGGCGACCCGCGGATTCGGCGACGAACAGTTCACCGAGGTGGCCGACGTGATCGCCACCGCCCTTGTCGGCGGCAAGGATGCGGACGTCGCCGCACTGCGCGGCCGGGTGTCCCGGCTGGCGCTGGACGTCCCGCTCTATGAGGGACTTGAGTCCTGGGGAATGATGAGCGGGCGCTGACATCGACTAGGCTGTCACCCGTGGCTGTTTTGGACGAAGACGAACTGATCACCGCACTCGAGAAGTCGCTCTCCACTCTCGCGGAGGAGCACGCCGAGGCGGCCGAAGACTGGATGCCGCACGCGTGGGTGCCCTGGAGCAAGGGGCGCAACTTCCGGTTCCTCGGCGGTGAGGACTGGGATCCGAGCGAGGCCGGCCTCAACGAGACGGCCAACGCCGCTCTTCTCGCTCTGCTGCTGACCAAGGACAACCTCCCGTCCCAGCACCGCATCCTGGCCCTGCACTTTCCGGCCTTCTCCGATTGGCGGCAGCTGATCGGCGTCTGGACCGCGGAGGACAACCGCCACGCGATCGTCCTGCGCGACTACTTGGTGGTGACCCGCTGCCAGGACCCGGTCGAGGCGGAGAACCGCCGCCGGATCCACGTCGTCAAGGGCTGGAAGCAGAGCCCCGAGGAGTCCGACGCCGTCGGGCCGATGGACGCGCTGGCCTTGCTGGCCGTGCACGAGAACCAGTGTGTGCAGTTCATCGGCCGGCTCAAGGAGTACGCCGAGGACCCGGTCCTGATCCAGATCCTCGACAAGATCCAGACCGACGACGCGGTGCAGGCGTCGACCTTCCAGGCGTTCCTGATGGCCGGCATGGTCGCCGACCAGGAGGCCACCGTCCTGGCCGTGGACAAGGCGCTGCGGGAGATCGAGCACATCGGCTCGGACGTCGACGACTACGACGAGCAGCGCGAGTACTTCTCCGACTTCGAGGACGTCTCGACCGATGCGGCCATCGCCGCGAAGCTCGCCGACGAGCTGAAGCTGGAGAGCGTTCAGGAACTCAGCGATGAGGCCGAGGCGGCGCGCCAGCGCATCCTGAAGCTCGCCAAGGGCGAGGTCTGAGTCGGCGTCACGTAACGCAACGTTCACCGACACGCGGCCCGGAGGTCTGACCTCCGGGCCGCCGTCGCGCGTAGCGTCAGCATCGACGGGCCGTGGGGAAGCGGTTCGTCCCGGGAGGTTCGATTCGTGGACAACGTGGGAGTCACGAGAGGGCCGGCCCCGGTCCTCGTCCGGTTCGGATAGACCGAACAGGACGGCGATCCGGCCGGCCAACAGTACTCACCTCGCGCGGGGCCGCGCGAGAACCGGGAGTCAGCCGTGACCGCACGCACCTACGTCCTCGACACCTCCGTTCTGCTCTCCGATCCGTGGGCTGTGACCCGCTTCGCCGAGCACCACGTGGTTCTTCCGCTGGTCGTCATCAGCGAGCTCGAGGGCAAACGCCACCACAGTGAGCTGGGCTGGTTCGCCAGAACCGCCCTGCGCCTGCTCGACGATCTCCGGATCGAGCACGAGCGGCTGGACCTCCCGCTGCCGATCGGCCCTGACGGCGGGACGCTGCAGGTGGAGCTCAACCACACCGACCCGGCGGTGCTGCCCGCCGGCTTCCGGAACGATTCCAACGATTCGCGGATCCTGGCGTGCGCGCTGAATCTGCGAGCGGAGGGCAAAGACGTCACCCTGGTCTCCAAGGACACCCCGTTGCGCGTCAAGGCCGGTGCCGTCGGGCTGGCCGCCGACGAGTACCACGCGCAGGACGTCGTCGTATCCGGCTGGACCGGCATGGACGAGCTGGACGTGCCCGGCGGAGTGATCGACGACCTGTTCGCCGAGGGCATCGTCGACGTCGACGAGGCGCGCGACCTGCCGTGTCACACCGGGGTCCGGCTGCTCGGCACGGACGCCAGCGCCAGTGCACTGGGCCGGGTCACCGAGACCAAACAGGTGCAGCTGGTCCGCGGCGACCGGGAGGCGTTCGGTGTGCGGGGACGCTCCGCGGAGCAGCGGGTCGCTCTGGACCTGTTGCTCGACCCGTCCGTGGGGATCGTGTCGCTCGGCGGCAAGGCGGGCACCGGCAAGTCCGCGCTGGCCCTGTGCGCGGGCCTGGAGGCGGTGCTCGAGCGCCGGGAACAACGCAAAGTGGTGGTGTTCCGACCGCTGTATGCGGTCGGCGGTCAGCAGCTCGGCTACCTGCCCGGCGGCGCCGACGAGAAGATGGGGCCGTGGGCTCAGGCGGTGTTCGACACGCTCGAGGGGCTGGTCTCGACCGAGGTGATCGACGAGGTGCTCTCCCGCGGCATGCTCGAGGTGCTGCCGCTCACCCACATTCGCGGCCGCTCGCTGCACGATTCCTTCGTGATCGTCGACGAGGCGCAGTCGCTGGAGCGCAACGTGCTGCTGACCGTGCTCTCGCGGCTGGGCTCGGGTTCGCGCGTGGTCCTCACGCACGACGTCGCCCAGCGCGACAACCTCCGAGTGGGTCGGCACGACGGCGTCGCCGCGGTGATCGAGAAGCTCAAGGGGCACCCGTTGTTCGCGCACGTGACGCTGACCCGTAGCGAGCGCTCGCAGATCGCGGCGCTGGTGACCGACATGCTGGAGGAGTTCGCCCCCGGGCAGGGGTGATTTCGACTCCTTCGTCGCTCAATCATCGAGGAGAGGGGGATTTCGACTCGCTGCGCTCGCTCAATCGTCGGTCGGCTTCGCTCGCTCAATCATCGGGGCGGTCCGACTTCGACTCCTTCGTCGGGGCGGTCCGAATTCGATGATTGAGCGAGCGAAGCGAGTCGAAATCGGGTGGCGCGCCTCTCTACGCGGGCGGTCCGGCGAGGCGCAGGATTGAGACCGCCCAGTCTGATTCTGGGCTCCACGGGCGGACGTCCCAGGTGCCGAGCCGTAGATCCAGGCGGAGGCCGGCGTCGGCGACCGCGGCGTCGAAGGCATCCAGGCTCAGGTGACGGTTGGTGTGGAAGCCCACCACCAGGGGTGCGTCGTCCGCGAGGTGCGCGGCGAGCCGGCGTAGCACCTGCACCTCGGTATCGGGGGCGATGAACACCATGACGTTGCCCGCGCAGACGATCGCGTCGAACTTCCCGTCGACACCCCGGGCGGGAAGATCGAGTTCGGCCAGATCGCCGACCAGCCAGGTGGGACCCGGATGGTCGGCTTCGGCCGCGGCGATCAGCTTGGGGTCGACGTCCACGCCGATCACGTCGTGTCCGGCCGCGTAGAGATGGGCGCCGAGCCGTCCCGGCCCGCAGCCGGCGTCGAGGATTCGGGAGTGTCGCGGCACCATGGCGTCGATCAGCCGCGCCTCGCCGCCGAGGTCGTCGCCGTCGGAGGCCATCTTCCGGAATCGGTCGATGTACCACTCGCTGTGGCCGGGCTTGGTGTCGGTGATCCAGCGGGGAGGAGTCGTCGCCATACCCCCAGCGTAGTGCCCGCGGTGAGCGTGCCCGCGTTGATTGCAGTCCGGTGACGATGGTCTCTCCGAGTGGCACGCCGGTGATTCTCTTGGCACCATGAAGTGGTGCTGAAGTTACTGAAGAGCCGCATGTGGCAATTGGGACTGCTGGTGTTGGCCGTGGTCGTGGCCTTCGCCTCCGGTGCCGGTGCCGCCGCCGCCAACCCCACGACTCCGGCGCCCAGCCCGGCGCCGTCGACCACCGACGTGCAGTCGATGCTGGAGAATCTTCTGCGCGCGCTGCCCCTCCCGGGTGGCCCGAACCCCGGCAACCCGGTCGCCGACACCGGTCAGATGATCGTCGTCTCGGTGCCGGAGGCGTCGTCGACCACCGGCACGCTCACCGCGTTCGAGAAGGACGCGAACGGCCAGTGGAAGCCCGTCATCGGGCCGACCAAGGCCATCGTCGGCGAGAAGGGCGTCGGGGAGCCGCAGGACAACGTCCCGCGCACCCCGCAGGGCACCTTCCCGCTCGATCAGGCCTTCGGACGCCAGGACAATCCGGGCACCAAGATGCCGTACAAGAAGGTCGACGCCCAGGACTGGTGGGACTCCAACATGCAGTCGCCGACGTACAACCGAATGGTCCGTCAGCCGAACAGCCCCGGCGGTGACAGCGAGAACCTGTACAACACCGGCCCGATGTACGACTACGCCGTCAACATGGCGCACAACCCGTCGAACACGCCGGGCAAGGCCTCGGCGATGTTCTTGCATGTGACCGACGGCAATCCGACACTCGGCTGCGTCGCGATCGAGCGCGAGAAGATGGTCGAGATCCTCAAGTGGCTCGACCCGGCCAAGAACCCGAAGATCAGCATCGGCGTGAACAAGTCGACGCCGGCCGACGTCGGGGACGCGCCGTCGTTGACCGGGCCGCAGGGTGACCCGCTGTCCGGCGACGCACTGACCGGGATTCTCGACCAGTTCGCCCCGTTGATCCCGCAGCTTCTGGAGTCGGTGACCGGCTCGTAGAGTCGCCGGCCGTTTCCCCGCCCGGGGCCGTGTGCAGCTGTTCTGCGCGCGGCCCCGGTGCGCATCTCGGGGCGGCCTACGCCGACCGGACCTGGGTGAATCCGGCGGCGTGTGCCGCGGGGAAGCCGTCGATCGGGCCGGTCCCCATCGACACTACTGCCCGGGCCTGGTCGACGACCGGCGTCTCCGGGTCGAGGACCTCGAGGTAGACCTTGTGCTGGCAGAGTGACGTCACCGCTTGGTCGACGAAGCCGTCGACGTCGACGGCGTGCGTGGATCCCGGGCCGTTGACGAACAGCGCGCGCGGCGGGTCGGTCAGCGCGTCGTAGGCGTCCACGACGGCGGCGGCGAACTCCATGTGATCGCGCTGGTTCGGGAATCCGGGTCCCCACTCGGGCCCGCCGTAGGTCGCTACGACCAGGTCCGGGGCGAGCCGTTCGACGGTCTCGGCGACCTTCGCGCGCAACTCCGGCGTGTTGAACACCTCGCTGTCCGGGAAGCCCCAGAACTCGACATGGTCGACGCCGACGACTGCTGCCGAGGCGCGTTGCTCCTCCTCGCGCAGCGGACCCGCCTTCTCCGGCGGCATTCCCTCTATGCCCGCCTCGCCCGAGGTGGCCAGGGCGTACGAGACGTTCTTGCCCTCGGAGGTCCACCGCGCCACCGCGGCGGCCATGCCGTACTCGGGGTCGTCGGGGTGTGCGACGAGGATCAGGGCACTGGACCAGTCGGTCGGGAACTCGGCGACGCTCATGGTCCCGACGGTACTCGGCGCGCGGTCAGGCGACGAGGGAGTCGGGCGTCAAAGTCACCGGGAACGGCTCGGTGACCGAGAACTGCTCGGCTCCGGTCGCGTGTGCCGTCTCGATGTACTCGCCGTCGTGCAGAGCCCACGCGGTGATCGACGGCTCGTCGGGATCGACCACCCAGTACTGCGGGCAGCCGGCGCGAGCCAGGCGGTCCTTCTTCACGGCGAGGTCGATGGCGCGCGTGGACGGAGAGAGGATCTCGATGGCGAGCAGCGGTGGGCCGGGAAGATTGCGGTCGGTGAGATCGGCCTTGCGCGCGACGACGAGGTCCGGCTGAATCACGGTGTGATCGTCCAGTACGACGTCGAACGGTGCCGGGAGCACCTCTGCACCCTCAGGGCACTCGGGTAACAGCGCCACCGTCAATCGGGCCACGGCTCGCTGGTGCTTGGTGACGGGAGCGGGGCTCACGATGAGGACCCCGTCGACGAGTTCATAGCGATGCCCGTCGTCGGGCATCGTCTCCAGGTCGGCATACGTCAGCGGACGTCCGTACGGCAGTCCGTGCGCCTGGGTGGTCATGGCTGTCATCGTAGTGTTTCGGCCCGTCGCTGAGCGCCTACCGCTCGCGGTCGAGGTTGGCCATCTTCAGGACGTCGAGGCGGCGATCCAACTCCTCCTCGGTGAGGGCGTCTCCGATCAGGCCGCGGTCGAGCACGGTCTGCCGGATGGTCTTGCCTTCCTTGAGCGCTTGCTTGGCGACGGCCGCGGCCTCCTCGTAGCCGATCGCGCTGTTGAGCGGGGTGACGATCGACGGACTCGACTCGGCCAGCGTGCGCAGCCGCTCTTCGTTGGCGACCAGGCCGCTGATGCAGCGGTCGGCGAACAGGCGGGAGACGTTGGCCAGCAGGGAGATCGACTCCAGGACGTTGCGCGCCATCATCGGGATGTAGACGTTGAGCTCGAAAGCGCCGTTGCCGCCGCCCCAGGTGACGGCGGCGTCGTTCCCGATCACCTGCGCGGCGACCTGAGTCACGGCTTCGGGGAGCACCGGATTGACCTTGCCCGGCATGATCGAGCTGCCCGGCTGCAGATCAGGGAGCAGGATCTCGCCGAGGCCGGTCAGCGGTCCCGAGCCCATCCAGCGGACGTCGTTGGCGATCTTGGTCAGCGACACGGCGACCGTCTTCAGTTGGCCGGACAGTTCGACGAGCCCGTCGCGCGCGGCCTGCGCCTCGAAGTTGTCCTGCGCAAGCTGGAGGGCGTCGACGCCGGTGAGGCGCTGCAGCTCCGCGACCACTTTGGTGCCGAAGCCAGCGGGTGCGTTCAGGCCGGTGCCGACCGCGGTGCCGCCGATCGGCAGTTCGCCGACGCGGAGCAGCGTCGAGGTCACGCGCTCGATCCCGGCCTCCACTTGCCGGGCGTACCCGCCGAACTCCTGGCCGAGGGTCACCGGGACCGCGTCCATCAGGTGGGTACGGCCGCTCTTGACCACGGTGCGCCACTGGTCGGACTTCACGCCGAGCTCGTCGGCGAGGTGCTGCAGCGCGGGCGTCAGATCCTTGACCACGGCTTCGGTCGCGGCCACGTGCGTCGCGGTCGGGAAGGTGTCGTTCGACGACTGCGACATGTTCACGTCGTCGTTCGGATGCACCTCGATGCCACTGCGCTTGGCGATCGACGCGATCACCTCGTTCGCGTTCATGTTGGAGCTGGTGCCCGAGCCGGTCTGGAACACGTCGATCGGGAACTGGTCGTCGTGCTCGCCGTCGGCGATCTCCATCGCGGCGGAGACGATCGCGTCGGCCTTGGCGGCATCGAGCAGGCCGAGCTCTTTGTTCACCGTGGCGCACGCCGCCTTGAGCAGTCCCATCGCGCGGATCTGGGTGCGCTCGAGCGGTCGGAACGAGATCGGGAAGTTCTCCACCGCGCGTTGCGTCTGCGCCCGCCACAACGCGTCGGCGGGGACCTTCACCTCACCCATGGTGTCGTGCTCGATGCGGTACCGGGTCTCCTCGGACTGGGTCATCAGACTGCTCCTCGACGGTGGCGATTAGGTTTGCCTAACCCTAACGTGCCGGTCCGGGTCGGGGTTGTGATGCTTCCGACATCGTGCGCGCTCGGAGGAGCCGGTGCAGCACGACGCCGACGACCAGTGCCCAGAATGCGGCGCCGACCCCTGCGAGGGTGGTGCCGGAGGCGGCGACGACGAGCGTGACCGCGGCCGGGATCCGGGCCGGCTCGTCGGCCATCGCTCCCGCGCACGCTCCGGCGAAGGCGCTCAGCAGTGCCACGCCCGCCACTGCCTGGACCACGCCGGGCGGGGCCGCGAGCAGAGCGGCGCACAGCCCGGTGGAGACGAGCCCGAGTCCGAGGTACACCGCTCCGGTGGTGAAGCCCGCTACCCATCGCCGCTGTGGATTCGGGTCGGCGTCGGGGCCCGCGGCCAGCGCGGCGCTGATGGCGGCGAGGTTGATCGCGTGCCCGCCGAAGAGGTTGCCGAACAGGGAGCCGAATCCGCTCACGGTCAGGGCGGCGCGCCACGGCACCTGATAGCCGAAGCCGGCCATCACCGCGACGCCGGGAACGTTCTGCGCCGCCATCGTGACGATGTAGAGGGGAAGGGCGATGCCGGTCAGCGCCTGCAGCGTCAGCGTCGGGACGGTCGGCTCCAGGTGCGGAATCCACGCCGATGCGGCTGGGACGTCGTGGTTCCGGGCGAGCGTCACCGCGATCACGACGACCGCGGCACCGAACGCTCCCGGCACCGCCCACCGGGGCCGGGTGAGCAGGAGGACGAGCCACACCGCCAGCACCGGCGCGATCGCCGCGGGATCCTCCGCGAGCGCGGTGACCGGCGCGATACACAGCGGTAGCAGCACGCCGGCCAGCATGGCCTGGGCGACGCCGTGCGGGATGCGGGTCACCAGGCGCGCGAGAGCCGGCCACAGGCCGGTGGTGACCAGCAGGACCGCGGTGACCATGAACGCGCCGACGGCGGCGGGCCAGCCGCCGGCCACCGTCCCGGTGGTGATGAGCAGCGCCGCGCCCGGGGTGGACCAGGCGAACGTCACCGGTATGCGCAAGCGCCACGACAGTAGCATCGACGCGGCACCCATCGCGACGCTCACGGCGACCAATCCCGACGCGGCCTGTCCCGGACTCGCGCCGACCGCGCGAAGACCGGCGAGGACCACCGCGAACGACGACGTGAAACCCACCAGTGCGCACACGACACCGGCGCTCACAGGCACTGAGATCGGGGTCCGATTCATCTCCACCTCCGGATTCGTTCTGTTTGCGGAACGTTCTGTTCTCGGAACGTATCATCGAGGGATGGATGTGGCAGAGGTGGGGCGTCGCCTGCGGGAGATCCGCCTCGGACGTGGACTGAGTCTCTCGGAGCTGGCCCGTCGAGCGGGGGTGGGGAAGGGGTCGCTCTCCGAGATCGAGGCGGGCGGTCGGAATCCGACCGTCGAGACCTTGTACGCGCTGTGTGAACCCCTCGACGTGCCGCTGACCGCGCTGGTCGGCGAGACCTCGGGAGTGCACCCGGCGGCGGACGGTGGGATGCGCACGGTGCTGCTGTCGGTGCGGCACCTGCCGCACAGCACCGTCGAGGTGTTCCGGCTGGAGTTCCCGGCCGGCGCCGATCACGTGTCGCCGTCACACGGTTCCGGCGTGACCGAGCATCTGACTGTCGTGCTCGGACAGGTGCTCGCGGGACCGGTCGGGGCGGAGAGCCGAGTCGGTGAGGGGCAGACGCATACCTGGGTCAGCGACCGGCGTCACCGATTCGCCGCACCCGACGGACCGGCGGAGGCGGTGGTCGTGATCGTCACCCCGCGCTGACGCGCCGCGCTCGTCAGTGGTGCCCGCCCGTGCGTGTCGAGTAGTCGGCGGGGTCGGTGCTCGTTCCTGGAGGCACGACGAGGAACTGGCCCATCATGCCCTCGTCCTCGTGGCGGAGCAGGTGGCAGTGGTACATGTACGGGACCGCGGTGTCGGTGTGGTGGGAGAAGCGCATGATCAGCCGGACCGTCTGGTTCCGCGGCACCCAGACCGTGTCCTTCCAGCCGCGCTGGTGCGGCGGGGGTGCGCGACCGTCGACGTCGAGAATCTGGAACTGGACGTCGTGGATGTGGAAGTTGTGCGCCGCATCCCCACTGTTGGTCACCGACCAGATCTCGGTGTCGGTGGGCGCGCTGCGGAGCCGGACTCGCTCGCCGGGCCGGAAAGTCACGACGATCTCCGCGCGCTCGCCCGGTGACAACGGCAGCGACCGGACCGGAACCGGTGTGGGCAGCAGACCGCCGTCGGTGCCGATGACGGCGAACTCGCGGTCGTCGTCGAACACGAAGGTGTACGGACGGGTGTTGGAGCCGTTGACCAGTCGCAAGCGCACCGTGCGCGTGGTGACGTCGAAGTACGGACCGGGTGTGCCGTTGACCAGCACGGTGTCGCCGACGATGCCCTCGGACTGGAACAGCGACACCGACGTGTCGAGTGTGCCGTCGTCGTGGAACTTGCGGTCCTGCACGATTATCGGGAGGTCGTCGACGCCGTAGCGGCGCGGGAGGTCGAGCCGGGATTCGGCCTCGTCGTCGATGACGAACATCCCGGCCAGCCCGCGGTAGACGTGACGGGCGGTCGCGCCGTGCGGGTGCGGGTGGTACCAGAGGCTGGCCGCGGGCTGATCGACGGTCCACTGAGGCGTCCACGTGGCGCCCGGCTCGATCATCTGATGCGGACCGCCGTCCATCCGCGCGGGCAGGCGCATACCGTGCCAGTGAAGGGTGCTCGCCTCGCCGAGGCGATTGGTGACGTTGATCCGGACCCGCTCGCCGCGTGCCGCTCGCAGTGTGGGAGCGAGGTGCGGGCGTGACGGCTGGTCATCTCTCGACCATGCGGGCCGTCGCGTCAGTCGATCAACGGCTTCCCCCGCATTTCAGGGTGGGTTTCAGGGTTCGCACCCACACCCTCGACCGCGACGTCGCTCGCTTCCCGGGGCTGACCCGGCGCGTTCCGGAGGTGTGATCAGCGCTCCTTGGAGCGGATCCGCACCCCGCTGACCGGGACGCTCACCGCGCCGGAGGGGTCGGTGAAGAAGTCGTTGCCCTTGTCGTCGACGACGATGAATGCGGGGAAGTCCTCCACCTCGATCTTCCAGACCGCCTCCATACCGAGCTCGGGGTACTCGATGACTTCCTGGCTCTTGATGCAGTCGAGTGCGAGCCGGGCCGCGGGGCCCCCGATGGAGCCGAGGTAGAACCCGCCGTGCGTGTCGCAGGCCTGGGTGACCTGCTTGGAGCGGTTGCCCTTGGCGAGCATCACCATCGAGCCGCCGGCGGCCTGGAACTGCTCGACGTAGCTGTCCATCCGGCCGGCCGTCGTCGGGCCGAACGAGCCGGACGCCATGCCCTCGGGGGTCTTGGCCGGGCCCGCGTAGTAGACGGGGTGGTTCTTCAGATAATCGGGCATCGGCTCACCCGCCTCCAGCCGCTCGGCGATCTTCGCGTGTGCGATGTCGCGGGCGACGACGAGCGGACCGGTGAGCGACAGGCGCGTCTTGACCGGGTACTTGGTGAGCTCGGCGAGGATCTCGTCCATCGGGCGGTTGAGATCGATCTGGACCACCTCGCCGCCCTCGATGTCCTCGGCTACCCCGGCGTCCGGCATGTACTGGGCGGGATCGGTTTCGAGCTGTTCGAGGAAGACGCCGTCGGCGGTGATCTTGCCCAGTGCCTGACGGTCGGCCGAGCACGACACCGCGATGGCCACCGGGCACGACGCTCCGTGGCGCGGCAGACGGATCACCCGGACGTCGTGGCAGAAGTACTTGCCGCCGAACTGCGCGCCGATGCCGAACGACTGGGTGAGCTTGAAGACCTCGTCCTCCAACACGGTGTCCCGGAAGCCGTGGCCGGCCATGCTGCCCTCGGTCGGCAGGTTGTCCAGGTAGTGCGCAGAGGCGTACTTGGCGGTCTTGAGCGCGAACTCCGCGGAGGTACCGCCGATCACCACCGCCAAGTGATAGGGAGGACAGGCCGCGGTGCCGAGGGAGCGGATCTTCTCGTCCAGGAAGGAGAGGATCTTCTTGGGGTTCAGGATCGCCTTGGTCTCCTGGAACAGGAACGACTTGTTGGCGCTGCCGCCGCCCTTGGCCATGAACAGGAACTTGTACTCCGGACCCTTCGGGCCCTGTTCGGTCGCGTAGATCTCCACCTGCGCGGGCAGGTTGGTCCCGGTGTTCTTCTCGTCGTACATCGTCAGCGGCGCCAGCTGCGAATAGCGGAGGTTCAGCTTGGTGTACGCGTCGTAGACGCCGCGCGAGATGTGCTCGGCGTCGTCGGCGCCGGTCAGCACGCCCTCGGCCTTCTTGCCCATCACGATCGCGGTGCCGGTGTCCTGGCACATGGGCAGGACGCCGCCGGCCGAGATGTTCACGTTCTTGAGCAGATCCAGCGCGACGAACCGGTCGTTGCCGGAGGCTTCCGGGTCGTCGATGATCTTGCGCAGCTGGCGCAGGTGCCCCCGGCGCAGGTAGTGACTGATGTCGTGAATCGCCTCGGCGGTCAGCTTCTGCAGGGCCTCCGGATCCACCTTCAGGAAGGTCCGGCCGTCCATCTCGAAGGTCGAGACGCCCTCCGTCGTGATCAGGCGATACGGGGTGTCGTCGTGATCCGCGGGCAGCAGGTCGGAGTAGAGGAATTCGGGGGCTGGGGCTGATTCACTCACAAGGGCAGATGATACGGCGTACCCGTTCTGACCTGCGTATTAGTGCATCCTAAGTCGGATCTGCGCCGACGGTCGACCCGGGCCACTAGGGTGGTGGTCTTGTGGCGGGTATCAACGACGCGGTATCGACCGTGCAGCACGTGGGCGAGCTGGCCGGGGTGGCGGCGTTCGCGCTGTCGGGGGGTCTGGTCGCGGTGCGTCACCGGCTCGACATCGTCGGTGTCCTGCTGCTGGCGGTCGCGACCGCCCTGGGCGGCGGCGTGATCCGGGATCTGATCATCGGCAACAATCCGCCGGTGGCCTTCACCAACATGCAGTACCTGGGGACGGCCGTCGCGGCGGGGGCGGTGATCTGCGTGTGGCGGCCGCCGGTCCGGCTCACCCGGTGGCCCCTGGACGTCACCGACGCGGTGGGACTGGGACTGTTCGCGGTCACCGGCACCGTCGTCGCCCACCAGGCCGGGCTGAACGCGCCGGGCGCGGCGTTGCTGGGGATGACGACCGCGATCGGCGGAGGCGTGATCCGTGACGTCCTCACCGGACAGATTCCGAGCGTGCTGCGCCCACAGCAGCACCTGTACGCCATTCCGGCGCTGCTGTGTGCGACCGTGGTGACCCTGCTGCTCCGCTACACCGACTACCAGCCGTGGATGGGCCTGGCGTGCGCGGTGATCGCGACCGCGCTGCGCCTGGCCTCGCTCGGTCTGGGCTGGCACGGCCCGGAACCGTGGTATGTGCGGCGGGACCGGAAAGCCGGACTCCTCGACGAGTGAGCTCGGCGGCCAGGTCAGTAACCGCTGAAGTAGTCGCTGCGCGTCCCCGCGACGTGGCGGCGGAGCGACCCGCGCACGGTGTGCACCATCGCGGGCGGGCCCGACACGTAGGCGCGGCGGGCGCCCAGGTCGGTGATCGCTGCGGTGAGCTCGTCGGCCCGGATCGCGGTGCCGGTGACGTGCGTCCATCCCGGCGGGAGGTCGTCCGGCGGGCTGGGTGCCACCAGCACCACGGGAATCCCCGCGGCGATCAGGACGTCGCGGTAGGCCACGTCGTGCGCGTCCGGAACGCCGTAGACCAGCACGGCGTCGACGTCGTGCGTGTCGAGAGCCCGCAGCTGGCTGGCGAACGGAGTGATCCCGATCCCGCCGGCGACCAGCAGGACCCGACCGGTGCGGGGCAGCACGAAGTCGCCCGAGACGCTCGTCGCGCGCACGACGTCTCCCGGCCGGCATGCCGCCAGCGCCTGCTTGAAGGTCGACGGCTCCGGGGGGATGCGGAGTGCGATGGTCAACTCCCGCTGATCCGGAGGTGAGGAGATGCTGAAGATCCGGCGCGTGCCGCGGCGGTCGGCGCCCCTGTTCGGCAGGTCCAGTTCCAGGTATTGGCCCGGTGTGAACCGCACCGGGCGCATCGGTTCGAACCGGAACTCCCACACCGAATCCGAGAGCTCCCGCTTGCCGAGGAACTGCAGCCGGATGCCGCGGCGCTGCCCGCAGGCGAGACCGACCAGGTTGGCGGCGATCAGCGCGAGTTCGGTGGTGGAGGTGAAGGCCCACACCTCGAAGGGCCGGTCCGTCAGGGCCGGCCAGAGCACGGGCAGGGAGACGACGACCCCGGCCAGGGCGGCGGCGCCGAGTTGCTGGCACCGCCTGGGCGGCAGGGTGAGCGGCTCGGAGAGCATGAACCCGGCGAGGAAGACGAGTGGATACGAGTAGAAGGTCTGCTCGACCGCGGACGACGTCTCGGTGCCCAGGGCGAGCAGACTCGCGAAGATCAAGATTCCGCCCACGGCGACGAAGACCGCGCCGAGCCACACCCGATGCGTACGGCGCAGCACCAGCAGCGCCCCGATCACCACGAACGGCAGCATCGGCTCGTTGGCGACCCACCAGGTGGTGTACAGCCGATCGCCCGGCGACATGCTCATCAGTTGCTGGATCACGACCACCAGGAGTGGGCCGACTGCCGCCGGATTGAACACGTGGCGGCCGCGCACGGCCAGCAGATACTTCGATGCGTTGGCCAGGATCGCGGCCCCGGCGAGCCAGGCGAACGACGACGACGTCGCCGGCGGCCAGTACAGGAACCACATCAGGAGCGCCGTGATCACCGCTGACTCGGTGTGCGGCCGGAGCCGGAACAAGAGTCCGAACAGCCGGCTCGACGCCACGGATGCGACCAGCAGAACCGTGAGCGCGAGGGCCATCTGGCGGAGCGGGAAGATCGATCGGTCCAGCACGCCGGTGGCGCTGAGCACGAACGCGACCCCGGCGAGCAGAGCGAGCAGGATGGTCACCAGGCGGTACATGGTGACCCGTCCGAGTAGGTCGTCCAGATGTCTCACAGTCACTCCGTCAGCGGAAAACGGTGCCGGGAAAGCCCGGGGACCGGCGCAGCTCGCTGCGCGAGGGCATGAGCACGTACTCGAACGAGAACGCCTCGGCGAGACGTTCCGGCGCGACGAAGAACAATGCCGTGGCCAGCCCGTCCGCGATCAGCGCATCGTCGGCGACCACCCAGGTCGCGACCGGGCCCGCCACCGGCACGCCGGTGCGGGCGTCGAGGACGTGGTGCAGTCCGTCACCCCACGCACGACGGTTGACCGCCGACCCGCACAACGCGCCGTCCGTCAGGTCGGCGACCCCGACCGCGGTCGTCGGCGCCCAGGGATGTTCCAGGGCGACCCGGATCGGTGCGCCCCGGCGGACCAGGTCGCCGCTCGCGTCCACGGTGAAGGAGCCGGCGTGCTCGGATCTCTGGTCCGCGGCCAGGGTCTGCGCGACGAGGCCGGCGACCTGGTCGGCGAGGTAGCCTTTGCCGGCTGCCCCGACGTCGAGCACCACGGGGACGGGCGTGACCAGATACGGGGGTACCCAGTCGAGGTCGGCGAACGACGGTGCGGGCCGCGGCGGGCCCGCGCGCAGCGTGTACTCCGGGTCGTACCCGAGCGCTTCGAGTCCGTCGCCCACCGCGGGGCTCATCGCGCCGTCGGTCAACTCGAACAGGGTGCGGTAGAGCTCCATGATCGGACCGGCGTCATGGGGCAGCCGGTACCGTCCCGGGCCCGAGCGGACCGCGGAGACCACCGAGTCCGGGCGGAACCGCGACCATCCACGGTCGAACTCCTCGGTCAGCTCGAGGACGGTGCGACGCTCGGACTCGGTGAGGGCGCGCGGCGTGTCGATCTGCCAGCGCGTGCCGATGGCGTCGAAGACCCATTCCGCTGTGTGCGCGGGCGCCGGGTCGGCACCGGCGCCGCGGGTCATACCGACGCCTCGGCGCGGATCTTGTCGACCGCCTGATT